>JBFNER010000014.1:0-92970 GCA_040797665.1 Neobacillus sp.
GCATATCCATCATTACCATATAAAAGCCTTAAAGCCTCGATTTTTTCATCATTTACTGCATCAGTATCATGGGGAAAGTAATCCATCCCTTCTTTTTGAGGCCTCGCCATGTAGATTTCACCTTTTTCCTTATTTGACAAGCATAAAACACTGAAAAGTGATATACTTATACTAGTAATTTATTTAATGTCCGTTGTTATGAGCAACGGCAATTTTTTATTTATTTTTTTTCTAACCTATTTTGTTGTTCTTACACATAAAACAATAAATACGCCTGCCACGCGCTTTTACATTTCTTCGTCCATGATTTGTTTAATAACTTCTAATGACTCCTTATAAAACCAGATTCTTTTTCCTCGTTCTTTTCTTCTTTCAAGTTGTCTCATTCGAGGATCTCTTAGAAAAGTATCTTCAATAAATCTCTTCGATAAGCACATTTTTTTGCTCATCAGATCCAGATCCCACATAATTAGAGCTTCGTGAATTGCCTCATCTATTTTAGATTGAATATAACTCAGTATTTCCTTTTCATTAATATCTACTTTGACTGAAGCGGGAATCATTTTTATCACCTCTTTTAATATTAGAATAGAGTAAATCCAGTTTTGGACCTCATTGGTAAGCCCAATTTCAGTGTTGCTTAATTTAGTTGAAAGTTTCGAGTTTAAGGTTATCTTTTGCAACAACACTGAGCAAAAAAATATCCTCTAGATTACTACTTAAATTCTTTGCTATATTAGCAGCAACTTTAGGTGAAGGATTTCTCTTCCCATTTAATATTTGGGACAAATATGAATGGGAAATACCTACCTCTTTGGCAAACCCACTTATGTTGTGACCACTTTGACCAATTAATAACCTAAGGTTTGATTCACTTTTTAAAGTAATGTTAATCATTTAATCACCTCACTTTTTATTTCTTAATTTAGAGTATAAATTAATAGGTTATCATTTGCAACATTTTTTTATTTGAAAGTGTTGCCTTTGCAACAATATAATAATACACTATGTTTAAAGAAGCTAAAGGAGGTGTCGATTATTTCTCATTTCGGCCAATATATTAAAAATGTAAGAACCCGAAAGGAATTATCACTAAAAGAATTATCCAAAAGAAGCGGAATATCCCACCCGTATATTTCACAAATAGAAAACGGAAAACGAAACATCCCAAAACCTGAAATGATAAAAAGACTCTCAAAAGGGTTAGGTATCAATTATTATGAATTACTTTCAGAAGCTGGTTACTTACCGGATAACTTAAGTGAATCAGATAATTTCAGAAAATATTTAAGTGATTTGAAAAGTGGGAAAGTAAGACCATTTGGATCTTACATTCAAGAGCTTAGACTAAAATGCGGCAAAACCATTGAGGAACTAAGTGAGGATTCTGGATTTTCGGTTAGAGATTTAATGAATATTGAATACGGGTTTGAAATGGAACCGTCAAAAAGGGATTTAATTAAATTAGGTAAATCATTAGGGATTGATAATTTATATGATTGGTTTATCAATAATACAAACTATCCTCTTTATGCACATAATGACACAAACATTCAGAAACTTGGTGGTGAAACTAGGACCATTTTTGAATTGATTGATGGTAAAGTTTTCTTAACAGATGAAAATATTAATGTATATCAACTGATTGATAGTGATATTGATCTTCACGTTAATGGATATACATTAACAGATAAAGATAAAATGTTAATGCTAACATTATTAGAACTATTGTCTTCCAGCAAGACTTTGGATAGAGATAACCTGAATGATCTCATATGTTTATATGCATCATTAGACCAGCCAAATAACAATTACTTCACTCAGTTGGTGGAATACTTTACGAGTTCGTCTCATGAAGAAATTAGAAAACTAATTAAGCTTTTTGAAGTTTATTTAGATAAAGAGTGATGTTTCGATATCAAGGAAATTAACTTAGTAGTTTGAATTATAAGAGAAAAAATCCCTAGCGAATTATGAAGTAATAATGACTTTTTTTAACAATTTTATATTTCCTTTAAGGAGGTGCTCAACAAAAAAAACCTACCCTAATATACGCCTGCCACGCGAAAGAAAGGGAAGGGAAAATGAGTAAATTAATTAAATCTAACAAAGATCCAGAATTATATTATTATTATAATGCTAAAAATGAGAAATTATGGGCTTATCGCCATAGATATTATGATAGCTTAGGAAATCGCAAAGAAAAGAAAAAGCGAACATTTAAAACTGAAAAAGAAGCTTACCGCGCTTTATTAGAAGTCAAAGCAGCAACAATTAATGGAGAAATAAAGCAAGTCGATTACTCTAATATTTCTATAGGTAGTTGGTTTGATATCTGGTATGAGACACATGAAAACGAATGGTCAGTCTCTACACGTAAACAAAGAGAAGTGTTTATTCGGAAGCAACTTAAACCATTAATAGGTCATTATAAGCTTCAAAAACTCGATAAAACGACCTATAGGAAGGTATTTATTAATAAACTTCTAATGATGGGTTATCAAAAGTCCACAGTTGAATTGTTTCATCGTTTATTCAAAATTGGAATCAATGCAGCTGTTGATGACGAAATTTTATCTAGAAACCGCTTCACAAAAATTACAATTAGTAATAAAGATACAGATCCTGAAGAAAATATTGGAGATAACTTTTTAACCGCTAGAGATTTAAATACCCTTCTTGAAGCGAGTAAAAAATACGAAAATATTACAAACTATTCGCTTTTTCTATTGTTATCCTATACTGGATTAAGACGTGGTGAAGGCTGCGGTTTAAAGTGGAATGATATCAACTTTGAGGAAAAGAAACTAACGGTGGCACGTACACGGGATAATAAAGGTGTACGCCCCCCAAAAACGAAAAACAGCTATAGAACCATTTTAATTGATAATATAGTTATTGAACAGTTAAAACGTTATCGTAAATGGTGCAAAGAAACATTGTTGTCTTTTGGTAAGCATTTAAAGGATGATGATTTTATTTTTATATCTTATCAGACTGGAAAACCCATTACAGATGGTACAATCCTTTATGCCTTAAGACGTTTATTAGATAAATCTTCCCTTAAATATATAACACCTCATGGACTAAGACACACTCACGCAACAATCTTAATTGGTAAAGGTGTTAATGTAAAAGTCATTGCGGAGCGTCTAGGTAACACACCTGCAATGATTTGGGATATTTATGGTCATGTCTTTGAAGAACTAGAAGAAGAATCTGTGGCTCTCTTTAGTGAAAGTTTAATGGAAAGTGGGGCCAAAAGTGGGGCCAATTCTTAGAGATAAGCCCCTACACCCTGTCATATCAAGGGATGATATTACTATTGAGTTCTACTCTCGTTAATAGTAAGAACCCAGACATTTGTCTGGGTTTTTTATTTTTTATGCGTCCATTGAATGGCTCTTGAATAGACAAAGGCTAAAATGAAATAGAAAATAATCACGATAACTAAAGTCCAGATCCGTTCTTCGATGACACCATCCGCAAGTATGACAGGCCCTAAGCCAAAGAAGGTAACGAGTAATAGCAGAAGTATAAACAAAGCATGAACTAAAATTTTCAAAAACTCACCTCCTGTTTTTTCCTTTTACCTATATGACGGAAAATCAATGAGGACTGTTACATCCAAAGTGTTCTTCGATACTGATTTACTTCATGAGGACCGGGTTGGCGGTTCTCTTTGGTTTTCGGGCGTCATGAACCTATTCTCATGCTAATCCATTCAAAAAGGGTCACCTCAGTCGGTAACCCTTTTATCTTTGTTTAGAATTTAATTAATGTGTATTTTTTCTTTCCTCTTCTGATAATGGTAAACTGACCTTCAATCCGGTCTGTGTCTGCCAATACATAATTGGAATCCGTGATCCGTTCTCCGTTTACAGAAACAGCACCATTTGTAATATCTTCACGTGCCTGGCGCTTTGATGGCGAGATTTTTGCGGCAACTAATAGATCCACTAAATTTTCCTCACCTGCTGATTCATAAGTCGGAACATCTTTAAAGCCTTGCTTGATCTCTTCTGCAGAAAGATTGCGTACATCACCGCTAAATAACGCTTGAGTAATTTTAATAGCTTGCTGTAGTGATGCTTCGCCATGAATCAGACGAGTCATTTCTTCAGCTAATGTTTTTTGTGCTTTCCTAAGGTGTGGTTCCTCTTGTACTGCTTTCTCTAACTGCTCGATTTCCTCGTGGGAAAGGAACGTAAAGTACTTCAAGTATTTAATGACATCAGCATCTGCCGTGTTAATCCAGAACTGGTAGAATTCGTATGGAGAAGTTTTTGCCGGATCCAGCCATACTGCTCCGCCTTCTGTTTTACCAAACTTTGTACCGTCAGCCTTTGTCACAAGTGGAATTGTTAATCCAAAAGCCTTTGAACCTTCTGGCTGCATTTTACGAATTAATTCTAATCCAGAGGTAATATTCCCCCACTGGTCACTTCCACCAATCTGCAATTTACAATTATGGCTTTCATATAAATGATTGAAATCCATTGCTTGAAGAATCGTATAGGTAAATTCTGTAAAGGAAATACCTGTTTCTAGTCTAGATGCAATCGTGTCCTTAGCCAGCATGTAGTTTACACCAATATGCTTTCCGATATCACGTAAAAACGTAACAATATCCATCGAGCCGGCCCAATCATAGTTATTTACCATAACTGCACCATTTTCACCATCAAAATCAAAGATAGCAGCAAGCTGTTTTTGAATACCTTCCACATTTTTTTGTACAGCTTCCAGCGTTTGAAGATTACGTTCTTCGCTCTTTCCGCTTGGATCACCAATTAACCCTGTTGCACCGCCAACCAAAACAATAGGACGATGTCCATGCTGTTGAAATCTTCGTAATGTTAAAAACGGGACCAAATGACCAATATGCAGGCTGTCTGCTGTTGGATCTGCCCCACAGTATAAAGATATTTTTTCGCTGCTCATTACATTTCTCAAAGCTTCTTCGTCTGTTTGTTGGTATATGAGTCCTCGCCATGCTAAATCTTGTAATAAATCCATTCCTGTACTCCTCCTAATTCTCAAGTAAAAATAAAAAACGCCCCTGCAAAAAATGCAGGGACGCTATATGCGCGGTACCACCCAGCTTGAGAGAAATTCCCTCCAACTCGAAAAGTTAACGGTTTTTGGCCGTTCTCCGCTACTCTAAATTTTCACGGTGAAAGCTCTGAGACGTAATTCATCCTTCAATTTGTATCAGCTCCCACCGACCGCTGACTCTCTATTAACAGGGATTGAAGAACTACCGTTGATTCTCTTCACAGCTTTTAATATAAAATTTAACTTATAGTTTTTTTATCATAGTTCAATCCTAATGTCAAACTCGAACTGGAAAAATCAGAAAAATGTAGAACTTTGTCATTCTAAGTCCTATGTATATGCTATAATATATCTGATTTATAAAGAGGTGATTCTATGAATGAAAAAATGCAAGCGTGGATGAATAAATTAAAATCCACTGTCAACTTGCTTACCCATAAAAGAGCAGTAAAAAGCGCCAGAATTACATACCAGGTATTTTGGAACCTTTTACTTCTGTTTTTGACCGTCGTCATTCTTGGGGGAGCTTTCGCAACTGGTGTGGGTGCTGGCTATTTTGCCTCACTTGTAAAGGACGAACCAGTTCGCTCATACAACAGTATGAAAAAAGATATTTACAATTATACTGAAACATCGGACTTATTTTTTGCTGATAATGTTTATCTAGGAAAGCTTCGTACTGACTTGGAGCGTGAAGAGGTAAAGCTTGATGATGTGTCTGATTATGTAATTAAAGCAGTTATTGCTACCGAGGACGAATATTTCTATGAGCATAAGGGCGTCGTTCCGAAAGCTGTTTTTCGTGCTCTGTTTCAAGAGGTCACAAACTCTGCCATTCAGACAGGCGGAAGTACCTTAACACAGCAGTTGATTAAGAACCAAATTTTAACCAATGAAGTCAGCTTCCAGCGAAAAGCAAACGAAATCCTGCTTGCTCTTCGTTTAGAGAAATTCTTTACCAAGAAGGAAATTCTTGAAGCTTACTTAAACGTTTCTACGTTTGGGAGAAATTCCTCTGGTAAAAATATTGGCGGAGTTCAAGCTGCAGCTAAAGGAATTTTCGGTGTTAAAGCTAGTGAATTGACTTTACCACAAGCAGCCTTTATTGCAGGTTTGCCGCAGAGTCCGTTTGGATATACACCATTTACACGTGAGGGTACAGTTAAAAATGTGCTTGATCCGGGACTAAATCGAATGAAGACAGTCTTAAAAAGAATGTACGATGCCGGCTACATTGATCAAAAGCAGTATGATGAAGCCCTTGTATATGATATTACTAAGGATTTTATCCCTGCAGGAGATAATCCAATTGAAAAATATCCATATTTAACCTTTGAAATCGAAGATCGTGCCATAAAGGTATTGACTAAAGTATTAGCTGAAAAAGACGGCTATGAGGAAAAGGATTTAGAGGATGACGATGCCCTTTTCTATAAGTACCGTACACTCGCAAGTCAAAATTTACGTCAGAATGGTTATGAAATCCACACAACTATTGATAAGAATATCTATGATGCCATGCAGGCCGTAAAAAATAATTATACAAATTATGGACCTGATAAGCCGCAGGAAAAAAAGGACCTAGAAACCGGAGAAACGGTAAATGTAATGGAACCTGTTGAAGTCGGGGCAATGCTCATTGAAAATAAAACAGGGAAAATTATCAGCTTTGTCGGTGGCAGAGATCATAAACGAGAACAGTTAAATCACGCTACAAACGCAAAACGACAAAACGGGTCAACTATGAAACCGCTCCTTGTCTATGGACCGGCGATTGATTTAGGTGTAGCATCGCCTGGAACAATCCTACCGGACGTTGCCTTAAGACTTGACCCAAGCAGAAATAGACCATGGCCATACAACTATGATTTAAGATATAGCGGTTTGGTGTCAGCAAGATATGCGCTTGCTTGGTCATATAACGTTCCAGCGGTTAAACTTTATAAGGATATTGTAAATCAGCGACCAGCAGCTTATTTGGAAAAAATGGGTTTCACTAGTCTCCTAAAGCCTGACTTTGAAAACCTTTCTACATCCATTGGCTCATTGGAAGTCGGGGTGTCAATCGAAGAGAATACAAATGCCTATAGTACTTTTGCAAATGGCGGGAAATTCGTAGATGCCTATATGATTGATAAAATTGTTGATAAAAAAGGCAAAATTATCTATCAGCATGAAGTGCAGCCGGTGGAGGTCTTTAAGCCACAAACAGCGTACCTAACATTAGATATGATGCGTGATGTCCTAAGCATGGGAACCGCAAATGGGCTGGAAAGAAGATTAAAATTTAACGCTGACTGGGCTGGAAAGACAGGTACAGGTGTTGACTTTTTTGATTCCTGGTTCGTTGCAACGAATCCAAATATTACAATGGGAATTTGGACGGGGTATGATACACCAAAATCATTGAATGCAGGATATGCACAAAGAACCAATAACCTTTGGGCTGCGTTAGTTAATGCTGCTTATGACATTAAACCCGAATTAATCAACCCTGCAGAATCATTCCAAATGCCGGAGGGAATTGTTAAACGTTCTTACTGTGCTGTTTCAGGTTTACTGCCTTCGGAGGCATGTTCAAAAGCAGGTTTAGTTGAAAGTGATTACTTTAGTGTTAGTAACGTTCCTACCAAGTATGATGATAGCTTGATCGAAGGGAAATATGTGCAAATTGGGGACAAAAAATATCTTGCACTTGAAAGTACCCCGGCAGAATTTGCTCAGCAAGGATTAATCTTAAATCCAGACTTTATTGACAGAATGGTTGGAAAGAATTTCTCAAACACTAGTCAGTTGATTCCTAAAAAAGCTCGCTGGGCTAATATTCTAGTTCCAGATGATAAGATGGTAGATAACGGTAAACGACCGGATAGCGTAAATATTACTTTAACTGGATCAACCATCACATGGAACCCGCCTGGTGATAATGATATTGTTGGTTACCGCGTTTATAACGGTACAGCCAAAGTGGGAAGCATCCGAACTGGCTCACCGCTTTCCTTTGCAGGTACAACTGGTACTTTTTATGTAACGGCTGTAGATATTGCAGGGAATGAATCAGCACCATCGAATAAAATCGAAATCGGTGGTAAAAGTGAAGAAGATGAGGAAGAAGAATAAGAAAAAGGAGGAGCTAATGGCTCCTCTTTTTTTGTTCATTTTGATTCACTTTTTTGATGATTTCTAATCGGGTATAGTGCTTTTTCCAAAGTGAGTAAGTTTTTTTCAGTAATTTCACCTTTTCTTGGAATGGGTTTGTACATATCAGCTGGGTCGTCCCATTCTAAGGGCAAGGGCACAGGAGCTTTTTTCTGCCAGTTTTCAATCCACTCTGATGGTAAACTCCCATATACGTTTGAATCTTCAGTCATTTCGAGCCAAATAAGAGACCAGGCTCTGGGAACAACCCGCCATATATCATAGCCGCCTCCGCCTACAGCAATCCATCTGCCCCCACAATATTGGTGAGCGATTTCATGAGCAAGCTTTGGAATTTCGCGATAAATGTTCATTGTTGCGGATAAGTGTGTTAAAGGATCGTAATAATGTGAATCTGCTCCATTTTGAGTGAGAATCACATCCGGTTTAAAAAACTCAGCAATTTCCCGTAATGACGTAGAATAGGCATTTAACCATGATTCATCCTCTGTAAAAGCATCAACTGGAATATTAAATGAAAAACCGTATCCTTTTCCCTGTCCCCTTTCATTAACATTACCGGTTCCAGGAAATAAATAACGCCCTGTTTCATGAATGGACAGGGTACAAACTGTCGGATCATCATAAAATGACCATTGCACTCCATCCCCATGATGAGCATCTGTATCAACATAGAGGACACGTGCATTGTATTTCTTTTGCAAATATTTAATCGCTACGGAGCTGTCATTATAGATGCAAAATCCAGATGCTTTCCCCCGGAAACCATGGTGGAGACCTCCGCCAAGATGAAGGGCATGCAGCGCCTGTCCTGTCATAACCTGATCGACTGCCGTTAAGGTTCCACCCACCAATAGGGAGCTTGCCTCATGCATATTAGGAAATATTGGTGTATCTTCAGTGCCCAGACCATAGTTTTCAGCAATTTCCTTTGGAAGCTGTCCCTGCCCTGCCATCTTAACAGCATCTACGAAACTGGGGTCATGGATTAGATATAATTCTTCATCCGTTGCCATTCTCGGTGCAATGATTTGATTATCATCCAAGGCATTCAATTTATGCAGCAAATCTACCGTCAACTTTAACCTAAATTGGTTAAAGGGATGATGACTGCTGAATTTATAGTTCAGCAAATCCTCTGAGAAAACAAACGAACACCGATCCTTCATAGTGAAACACCCGGCATATTTGGCCATAAAACATGATAGCCAGCTTGTTTTAAATCTTGGATTAACAAGGTTGGATTCATTGTCTGGACCCTTATTACCAAAATTTTAAATTTATCATCTGTTTTATCAGGATAAACTAAAACACTCAAAATATTAGCCTTTCTTACTTTTATAATACTAGTAATATCACTGAGCTTGCCCGCTAGATTAGGGACCCTAATTTCAATTTGCGAACCTGGCTGATGTGCACCAGTTAATTCAACTAAGGTACTAAGCATATCCGTTTCGGTAACAATTCCAACAAGTTTGTTGTTATTAGTGATGGGAATACAGCCGATTTTATGTTCATAAAAAACTGCAGCAATTTCTTCAACAAAATCAAGGGGATGTCCAGTTAGGACATCCTTTTTCATAATAGAGTCCACAGGTCTTTGTAAATCCTCTAGATGTTCATCTGCACGGAAAATAGATGGAGCCGCATCCCTAATATCTGACAGGGTTACAATTCCAATCAATTGTTTGTCATTATTGACGACAGGGATGTGACGAATTTTCTTTGATTCCATCACCTGCATGGCATGCATAATGGTATCTGTCGGTAATATAGTAATAACCTCTTTTTTCATAATCTCTTCTACGATCATTAGAAATCCCCCTCAATTAACCGAAATTCCAGGTGAAGCCGCTTTTTAATACATAAAACGATTCATGAACCGGAGACGGTCAAACTGTTGAACAGTTTCCATATCAACCCTAGTACCCACTCTTGCCATTAAGCAATTGGCGGGATGAGAGCATATTTCAGGGTCATCAGTTGCATACCATTCAAGGCCGCCTGCGTTCATCATTTTTTCCATTATCTTTCGATATTCCCAGACGTTTAGACCAGTTCCTTTTAAATCCCAATGCCAATAATACTCAGTTGTAATGATTAGATAATCCTCCATAGCATCATCCATCATTGAAACCTTTAAGAGGTTTTTCCCTACTGCACAACCTCTAAATTGGGGAATGACTTCAATTGCCCCAAGTTCTATTAAGTTATCAATTTTACCTTCTGACCACCGCTCAAGGGGGTCTGGATAAAGATATGTAACATATCCAACGATTGTATGGTGGTGTCTGGCGATTATAATTCTGCCCTCTTCAAGTTTAGCAATACCGATTAATGCTTGATGCTGCTGAGCTGGTGGACGAAACGCTGTTAGATGTTCATGAAATTCATATCCTGCTATTTTATCCGAATGAATAGGTCCTTCAATAATTAAGGTTCCATGTGGAGTTTTAAGTTCCTTTGCATTGTAAGTTTTTTTATGTTCCATTCCTTCACCACCTTGAAAATATTCTTCAATTATACCTTCTATTATACATAATTTTTATAGATTTATAGGCACTTCACAAAATTTTCTGTTTAGTCGAAAAATAAATATTAAGTAATAAAAAATAAATTATTATTTTAAAAATTGAGAATACTCACTATTTGTACTATAATTAATTTCATATTAGACACGAGGGGGAATTGGAATGAAAGTGGAAACTTTGCCGGTTATGCAAGGGGAGCATAATTTAAAAAGCTATGAAGAAACATATAAGAATTTCGACTGGAAAGAAACAGAAAAAGAATTCACTTGGCATGAGACGGGTCTTGTAAATATGGCATATGAGGCGATTGATCGGCATGCGAATACCTTCCGTAAAAATAAGGTTGCATTATACTACCGAGACGGCTCAAGAAATGAAAAGTTCACATTCAAAGAAATGAAAGAGCTTTCAAACAAAGCTGGAAATGTTTTGAAATCCTACGGTGATGTTGAGAAGGGTGACCGCGTATTTATTTTTATGCCTCGTTCCCCGGAATTATATTTCACTGTACTCGGTGCAATTAAGCTTGGTGCAATTGTTGGTCCGTTGTTTGAGGCCTTTATGGAAGGCGCTGTTAGAGATCGTTTACAAGACAGTGAAGCTAAAGTTCTGGTTACGACACCTGATCTATTAGAGCGTGTACCTGTGGATGAACTACCTGCACTGAAACATATTTTCCTTGTAGGTGAAAATATTGACGAGCAAGGTCCTTATTTAAACTTTAAGAAGAAATTCGAAGAAGCAAGCTCAGATCTTCGAATCGAGTGGGTTGATCGGAAAGACGGTCTCATCCTTCACTACACTTCTGGATCGACCGGCAAACCAAAAGGAGTATTGCATGTACATAATGCCATGATTCAGCATTATCAGACTGCTAAATGGGTCCTTGACCTGAAAGAAGACGATGTGTATTGGTGTACGGCTGACCCAGGCTGGGTTACTGGTACCTCATATGGAATCTTTGGTCCATGGTTAACAGGAACCTCTAATGTGATTGTAGGAGGCCGATTCAGCCCTGATAATTGGTATAAAATGATTGAAGATTTCGGCGTGACTGTATGGTATAGTGCCCCTACAGCCTTTAGAATGCTAATGGGTGCAGGCGATGAAATCGTTAAGAAATATAATTTAAGCAGTCTCCGTCATGTTTTAAGTGTTGGGGAGCCATTAAATCCTGAAGTCGTAAAATGGGGAGCTAAGGTCTTTAACAAAAGAATTCATGACAACTGGTGGATGACAGAAACTGGTGCACAGCTTATTAGTAATTACCCTTGTATGGAGATTAAACCTGGTTCTATGGGTAAACCAATTCCTGGGGTCGTCGCGGCTATTGTAGATGACCAAGGCAATGAACTTCCTCCTTACCGCATGGGGAATCTTGCGGTTAAAAAGGGCTGGCCATCCATGATGCATACCATTTGGAATAATACAGAGAAATATGAGTCATACTTTATGCCAAGCGGCTGGTATTTCTCAGGGGATTCTGCCTATATGGATGAAGATGGCTACTTCTGGTTCCAAGGCAGGGTCGATGATGTTATTATGACTTCCGGTGAGCGCGTTGGTCCATTTGAAGTGGAAAGCAAGCTTGTAGAGCATCCTGCCATTGCAGAGGCCGGCGTTATCGGGAAGCCTGATCCTGTTCGGGGTGAAATTATTAAAGCGTTCGTAGCATTAAGGGACGGCTATGAGGCTAATGATGAGCTAAAAGAAGAAATAAAACTTTTCGTTAAACGCGGTCTTGCTGCGCATGCTGCTCCTAGAGAAATTGAATTCCGCGAAAAGCTTCCAAAGACCCGAAGCGGTAAAATTATGAGACGTGTCTTAAAAGCATGGGAACTTGATTTACCAACTGGCGACCTTTCTACAATGGAAGATTAAAAATTAAAAACAGTGTCAAAATACTCCGGTATCTTGACACTGTTTTTTATATTATTTTGTTGATTTACGATGCTCGATTCGATGTGGAAGAACGACAATATGTTCCTCGACCTCTTCCTTATTCATTAACTTTGTCAATAAACGCATGGCAACGGCACCTAAGTCGTATAAAGGCTGGACGATGGTTGTTAACTGCGGACGAACCATGAGCGAAAGTCTTGTATTATCAGACGTAATCACTTCAAAGTCATCAGGGATACTAAACCCTTTATCCTGTGCACCATGAACGACACCAAGTGCCATTTCATCAGAACCAACTAAAATGGCACTTGGCCTTTGAACTGCCTCCAATAATTTGTCAAAGGCTTCAAGTCCAGAATCATATGTGTAGTCACCTTCAATGACAAGCTCTTCATTAAATGGAATCCCTGCTTCTTCTAACGCTCTCTTATAGCCTTTGAGTTTCTTCTCGACATTCCTTGGCTCATGAAGAGGCCCAACAACAAAAGCAATTTGTTTGTGACCGTTAGCAACAAATCCAGAAACTGAGTCAAAAACGGCTTTTTCATAATCGATATTAACAGAAGGAATCTTTTCAGATTCTTCAATAGAACCTGCCAGAACGATTGGTACAGGAGACTTCTCGAACTCCCCTACATGTTCTTGAGTAATATTTCCACCCATAAATACGATACCGTCTACTTGTTTACCTAACATGGTGTTTAATAAATGTAACTCTTTGTCCAGGTTTTGGTCAGAGTTGCTTAAGATGATATTGTATTTATACATCGTTGCGATATCTTCAATTCCTCGAGCTAATTCTGCAAAAAAGATGTTTGAGATATCAGGGATAATAACCCCAACAGTCGTTGTCTTTTTGCTTGCCAATCCTCTTGCTACTGCATTCGGACGGTAGCCAAGTCTTTCAATGACTTCTAAAACCTTCTTACGAGTTACCGGCTTTACATTTGGATTTCCATTTACTACACGTGAAACAGTTGCCATTGAAACATTAGCTTCACGAGCAACATCATAGATAGTTATATTCACGTTTTACACTCTCCTTAACACGTACGTTATTTTCTTTATTTTATATCTTATTCATGATTACTAGTCATTTTTCTTTTATATTGATTGTGAGATAGTAAACAATCTTTATCATATGTATTTAATAATACGATAATAAAATTAATGCCGCAATTGAATTTGTCCTCATTTTCACTATATTTTCATTAAATATTTTTAGATTGAAGATTTTTGCAAAAATCAACTTATAAAAAACCTCCTGCATTTTTTTGCAGAAGGTTTTTTGGATGCTTTAATTAGATTTTAACGAAGTTTGAAGAAAGTAATTCACTGTAGAATTTATCAAATTGGTTAAGATCCATTTGCTGCTGTGCATCTGAAAGTGCTACTGCAGGGTCTGGATGTACCTCGGCCATTACACCATCTGCACCAATGGCAAGTGCTGCTTTAGCTGCTGGGAGCAACAGATCTCTTCTGCCTGTTGAATGAGTTACGTCAACGAACACTGGTAAATGTGTTTCTTGTTTAAGGATTGGTACGGCAGAAATGTCGAGCGTATTCCTTGTAGCACGTTCGTAGGTTCTAATTCCACGTTCACAAAGAATGATTTGTCCATTTCCTTGCGCCATAATGTATTCAGCTGCATTAATAAACTCTTCGATGGTTGCTGCAATCCCTCTTTTCAGTAATACTGGTTTATTAACTGCACCCGCTGCTTTTAATAATTCGAAGTTTTGCATATTTCGAGCGCCGATTTGAATTACATCAATGTAATCTACAGCCATTTCAATATCTGATGGATTTACAATCTCACTAATAACCGCCATATCGTATTCATCTGCAACACGTTTTAGAATTTTTAGGCCCTCTACCCCTAATCCTTGGAAGTCATAAGGCGAGGTTCTAGGCTTATATGCACCACCACGCAGCAGTTTTAAGCCTTTTTCTTTCATCGCTTGCGCAACTGTTGCAACCTGCTCATAGGACTCAACAGCACAAGGACCGAAAACGAAATGCGGCTTACCATCCCCTACTGTTTCTCCTTTTAATGTGACAATTGTATTTTCAGGTTGTTTCTTTCTAGAAACTAATAACGCTTTCTCATGGTCATCTTTTTGTAGATCTAAACCAGCCTTAAAAATCTCTTTAAAGATGTGGTCGATGGTTGAATTTTCAAACGGTCCATCATTATGTTCTTTGATAATATCAAGCATTTTTCTTTCCCGGACTGGATCGTACCGGTAAACTCCCTGATGCTCTTTTACCCGTCCAATCTCTTGGACGAGCTGAGCTCTCTCATTGATAAGCCTCAACAATTCCAAGTTCAGTTCATCGACTCTTGTTCTTAATTGATCTAATTCATTTTTGCCCATGATTCGTCCCGCCCCTTCAATTTAGCTAAGAAAAATTTTACTGTGCCAATCCTCATACATCCAACTAGTAAGTATTTTTATCATTCAATAATTAGGCTTAATTATATCGGATATACCTTTTTTTGTCACGAACTTTTTCTTTAACAATTAAACGCTTTTAAGCACTAAAGTATTTCGTATTAAATCATTATATGTGGATTTTCAAAAATGTTTCCACTTATTCTGAAATGGCACTATCTAAGGAGCGGACCGTAATCTTCCAATGCGATGTATTCCAAACATGTTCACCTTTCGAGAATAGGAGTGCTTGTGGCGATTCATGCTTTACTTGGAAATTTTCTGCAATGCTGTTGGATAACGTGCGCGCCTCTTGAACAGCTAGGAAATAGGTGGGAAAATCCTGATTTTTTTCTGCGAATTTTTGATATTCCTGATAGGCAGCATGGCTGATCGGACAGGTTAAACTATGCTTCATGAGCATGAATTTTTCTTCTCTTTTTAGTACTTCTTCAAATTGTTCCAATGTGTCGATTTTTTTTAACATTAGTAAGACCTCCAGAATTATAAAAGGTGAAGTAATTCTATCACTTCACCTTTGTTCTTACAAATTATTTAGATTAATGTGTGATTTTATACTCTTCTTCGTCGAAGGCTTTTTGGGCTTCTTCTAGTTTTTTTCGAATGTCTATTTCGGCTGGGGATGGCTCTTCTTTTTTGGTTGGTTCCCCGCCTATAGGGATGTATTTGACTTCTTCTGTTTCGCCTTTTTCAAGGTTTGATTGATTCTTTTTCTTGTTCAATAGCTCTGAAGATTGCTGAACGATGCCTTGAGATAATGTGGTTGTTTTTGCCACCAGTTCGTTGCCTTTACTCATGACATTTTCCCTTAAAAGTACTGTTTTTTCCTTTAATGTCCCGGCCTGGCTGCCCAGGGTACTCCGGATTTCTCGTCCAGTTTTAGGGGCTAAGAGCATCGCAGCTGCGGCACCCACGATTCCCCCAATGATCGCTCCTACCAAAAAACTGCTTGCTGACTCTGCATTCTCTCCTTGAGTATGTTCTCTCGTTTCCTGCTCGCGAGTAGTCATGGTACATTCCTCCCTTAAAATATTTAAACTATCTTGACCTAACTCTCTGAACTTCATTTGCTTGTGTATCACTTTTGGGTGCTGACTTTCTGGCATTCCACTTTTCTTTCAGTTCTAGGAATACATTGCCCCATTGAACAATCTGTGATATTTTTTCTTTATTTTGTTCCACTTGGATATCAAAGGAATCGGTTAAATTCTTAAGGGTTCCGTTAAACTTGGTAACGGTTGTACCAACATCTTTAACCGAATTTACCACACTGTTCAATTTTTCTGATTTTGCCTGAATATCATCTGCAAGAGCATTTGTCTTTTGCAGCAGCACCGTCGTTTCAGCAGTGACACCATCGAGCTGTTTTTCTAGCCCCGTTAATGTTTTTGAAACACTAGAGAGAGTCTCCTTAAGTGAATTCAATGTTTTCGCAACATAGATCACAAGTACTAAAAACGCAATCGCAATTAACGCGACGCTTAAGTAAAGAATAATTTCCATCTGTTTTTTTACCTCCGTTATTTACCATTATGTATAACCCATCTTATGCGGGACTAAACCTTAAAGCATTACTTAACTACTTCAAGACTATTGTCTCATTTTCCTGCTAATAATTACAATTCATTGAAGCGAAAAAGTTAATATTATCAACTTTCAACCACAATCGGGTACAATAGAGAATGTAATTTACAATTCCTTTAGGGGGCAAATCATGAAAGATCCACGTATTCAAAAACTCGCAAATAATTTAATCAACTATTCAGTCCGGCTTCAAAAAGGAGAAAAGGTCTTAATTGAAAACTTCGGTTTGCAGCGTGAACTTGTAACAGCACTTGTAAAAGAAGCATATCTAGCTGGGGGGTATCCTTTTGTCCTACTAAAAGACCACCAAGTTGACCGCTCCTTGCTCTTAGGAGCCCAAGAAGAGCAATTCAATATGATGGCAGAATTTGAAGCCAATGTAATGAGCAAAATGGATGCATACATAGGTCTACGCTCGGGTGATAACATCAATGAACAAGCTGATGTACCAGATGATAAGATGAAAATTCATGGCAGTACAATTGGTAAGAAGGTTCATCGTGATATCAGGGTCCCAAAAACAAAATGGGTTGTTCTTCGCTACCCAACCTCTTCAATGGCCCAACTGGCTAAAATGAGCACAGAGGCATTCGAAGACTTCTATTTCGATGTTTGTAATTTAGACTACGGCAAAATGGACAAAGCAATGGACAGCCTTGTATCGCTTATGAACAAGACTGATAAAGTAAGAATCACAGGTCCAGGAACGGATCTTAGCTTCTCCATTAAAGATATCCCTGCTATAAAGTGTGCAGGGCAATTAAACATCCCAGACGGTGAAGTATACAGCGCTCCGGTCCGTGATTCAGTCAATGGTGTCATTACATACAATACACCATCCCCTTATCATGGTTTTACTTTTGAAAATGTTAAACTCACCTTTAAAGATGGTAAAATTGTCGAAGCAGTAGCAAACGACACAGAAAGAATTAATAAGATTTTTGATACAGATGAAGGGGCACGTTATGTAGGGGAATTTGCAATTGGTGTGAACCCGTATATATTAACTCCGATGCAGGACATCTTATTTGATGAGAAGATTGCCGGAAGCTTCCACTTTACACCTGGACAATGCTACGATGATGCATTTAACGGCAATCATTCTAATATTCACTGGGATATGGTAAATATCCAGCGACCTGAATATGGCGGGGGAGAAATCTATTTTGATGATGTCCTCGTTCGAAAAGATGGCTTGTTTGTGTTACCTGAATTAGAAGGTTTAAATCCAGATCATTTAAAATAAAGGAACAAAAAAGATGCCAGAATTATTACTGGCATCCTTTTTTATAAGGTCAATTGTTTTTCATAAGAATCCTGGAATTTTTGGATATCCCCTGCACCCATAAAGATAATGACACTATTTTTGTGTTTCTCTAGCAAAGAGGTTGTTTCCTCTGATAGAACTTCTGATCCTTCAATTCTTGACTGTAAATCGTTAATGGTTAGTTTTCCATGGTTTTCTCTGGCTGACCCAAAAATTTCGCATAAGTAGGTTTTATCCGCTAAACTCAAACTTTTTGCAAAATCATCAAGAAAAGCCTGCGTTCTCGAGAAAGTATGAGGCTGGAATACTGCCACAATTTCACGGTCCGGGTATTTCTGATTTGCGGCATCGATTGTCGCCTTAATCTCTGTTGGATGATGTGCGTAGTCATCAATAAGAATTTGCGACCCAATGGATTTCTCGGAAAATCTCCTTTTTACTCCCTGAAATGAAGTCAATTGTTCCTTCACAATGGAAACATCAATTTCCTCATAATGACAGAGGGCAATTACGGCTAGTGCATTGAGGACACTATGTTCACCAAAGGTCGGAATTGAAAAGGTATCGTAGAAATTATTCCGGATAAATACATCAAAGGTTGTGCCAGTTGTTGTTTTAATTAAGTTCTTTGCCTGATAATCATTTTCTTCACTAAAACCGTAAAATAATACTGGTACCTTTGCTTGGATCTTCTGAAGCTGTTCGTCGTCTCCGTAAGCGAAGATACCCTTTTTCACTTGAACCGCCATCTCTTGGAAAGCAGAAAAAACATCATCAATATTGGCAAAGTAATCTGGGTGATCAAAATCAATATTTGTCATGATGGCATAGTCAGGAAAATAGGATAAAAAGTGTCTTCTGTACTCACAAGCTTCAAATACAAAGTATTGCGCACCTTCTTCACCTTTCCCTGTGCCGTCACCAATTAAAAAGGAGGTAGGCTTAGCTCCCTTTATGACATGTGCCAGCAGGCCAGTAGTAGAAGTTTTACCGTGTGCACCAGTAATTGCGACGCTGGTAAAGTTCTGCATAAAATCACCTAAAAAGCGGTGATAGCGGATGATAGGAAGCCCGAGCTTCATCGCCTCTTGAATTTCCTCATGCGTGTCTGGATAGGCATTGCCAGCAATAATGGTCATGCCCGGCTTGATATTCTCCTTTTGAAAGGGGAAGATCTTTATTCCTGATTGTTCAAGGGCCACCTGAGTAAAAAAGCGCTTTTCGACATCGGAACCTTGCACCTCAAATTTCATATCATGGAGAACTTGTGCTAATGCACTCATTCCTGACCCCTTAATACCTACAAAATGGTAAATAGTCATATAAAGAACCTCCAACCAACGTCTATATGTAAAACAGTATATGACATCTATTTAAATTTGCTAATTTGAACATAACTGCATATGTAATGCTGTTATCATCATATTAACGTATTATAACATTGTTCATACGCAAAAACTATTTTTCATTCTTCTCTACATTTTATTATTTGTTCAAGTCACCAAAGAATACAAGGGATTATTTTATTGTACCAGCATCCTGAAATGACTCCAAATCAGCTCCATTAATTAAAACATCACGAGGTTTACTTCCATTTGCACTCGTAATAAAACCATTGTTTTCGAGCATATCCATCAGCCTCGCTGCACGGTTATAACCAATTTTAAAGCGTCTCTGAAGACTAGAGGTCGAAGCTACACCTTGTTCAATAATAAATTCACACGCTTCATAAAAGAGTTCATCTTCCTCTTCTGTTACTTGTGTCTTTTTTAAAAGTTCTTCCTGCTCAAATAAATATTCAGGCGCACGCTGCTCCCTAACATGGGAAACGACCAAATCAATCTCATCATCTGATACAAAGGTTCCCTGCAAGCGGACTGGTTTGGAAGATCCATTCTCTAAGAAAAGCATATCACCGCGGCCAAGTAATTTTTCTGCACCACTAATATCAATAATGGTCCGGGAATCTACTTGGGACGATACAGAAAAGGCAATCCTTGTCGGGATATTGGCCTTAATTAGTCCAGTTATAACATCAACAGAAGGTCTTTGGGTAGCTACAATTAAATGGATACCACAAGCTCTGGCTTTTTGTGCAATTCTGCAGATCGCTTCTTCAACATCTGCAGGTGACATCATCATCAAGTCTGCTAATTCATCAATTATGATGACTAGAAACGGAAGCTTTTCAGAATACCTTTTATGCTGCAACGCTAGTTCATTAAAGCGGTTGATATCTCGGACGCCTGCGTGTGCAAACAATTCATAGCGCCTCTCCATTTCATCAACAGCCCATTTCAGTGCAGCCGTTGCTGCCTTAACATCGGTAATCACAGGGCTGACAAGGTGTGGAATCCGATTGTATGGAGCGAGTTCAACCATTTTCGGATCAATTAGGAGCAGTTTTAAATCCTCAGGGCTCGCTTTAAATAATAAGCTTACTAAAATGGTGTTAATACATACACTTTTCCCAGACCCTGTTGCACCAGCAATGAGCCCGTGAGGCATTTTCTTCAAATCGGTAACAATTGGCTTCCCTGATATATCTAACCCTAGTACCGCCGTTAAAGGTGAAGTTGATTCATTGAAAACAGTACTTTGAATAATTTCATTGATAAACACAGGGCGTGATTTTTGATTTGGTACCTCAATTCCAATCGTATGCTTGCCTGGAATTGGTGCCTCAATCCGAATATCCCTGGCAGCAAGACTTAATTTAATATCATCACTAAGATTTGTGATTTTATTTACCTTTACGCCTGGCTCCGGTTGAACTTCAAAGCGAGTGACAGCTGGTCCTTGTGTGACATTGACAACCTTTGCCCCCACATTAAAATTAGTTAATGTTTGATTCAATAAGCCTTCCTGATAACTAATCCACTCTGTATCCATTTCCTCATGAACAGGTGGGGTTAATAGCTCTGAGCGGGGAAAATCATATAACGCTATTTCGTTTGACAGGTTAGTAGTGCTGTTATGCTCTGGCTCTAGGGGCACCTCAGTCAACTCTTCTAATTGAACTACCTCAGGTTCAGTTTTCTTTACTTCCTCTTCCAACTTTACTGGTTGGTCTATGGGTTCAGGCTCTGGGGAGGTAATAATTGGTGTTTCTTCAGCTTTTACCTCGATGCCCCTTCTTCTTTTGCTTTCTTCCCACTTGAGCTTATCCTGTTTTAGCATCATGACGTTAAAAGGAAGATGTGAACGTTTAGGTCTTGGTTCCTCCAATTGTTCCGCTGCAGCTTCATCATCTGCTACTTCTTTTATGGTTACAGCTGGTTCTAAAGTTGGCTCTGAAGTTGAATCGTCAAATACAGAGCTAGATTCTAAGCTCTCAAATACCATATCACTCTCATCTAGACATTCCATGGATTCAACAGTGCTAGTTTCACTTTCATGTAAAACAGAATCTTGGATAACCTCCAATGTAACAAGCTCCTCCTGAAGAGCTTCTAAATGGGCATTATTGTCAGCTAATTCCGGATGAATTGGGCTAATTGGGCTAGTTTGGGAAGTTTCAACTAGCAGGTTTTCTAAAGCAGGGGCTGTAGTGACCACTTGATTTTCTATTTCATCACCTAAAAAATGGCTTAATTCATGTTCCACAATGGAAGCTTTATTTTGGGGGCGGTTAAAGCCATGAACAGGTGAGGGAATTTCCGTTGGCTGAAATGGTCGAGTCCGTTTAGGAACAGGCTCCTTCCTTTTTTCCACTTTGCTGTAGCCGTGTTCCTCAAATGTTTCTGCCTTCTTCTGATCATTCTTCCGATGAGCTCTTAATTTCCGCTCTTGTGGTATATCATTCTTAATGGCAGGCTTTTCCTTCTTAACTACAGGCTTTTCTATAATGCCTAAATCTTTAAGGATTCCTTTTGGATATTGGTAAGAGATTCTTGTATTTAACTCTTTGCTACCTTCATTTATCCTTGGGGGCAGATCTCTTTCCTGCCTATATCTATGTAGGTCAAAATCAGAAGATTCTACTTCCTTATCTTTCTTAATTCTTTGAAAAAAGCTTTGGATCCAGCTCAAAACAATCACTCTTTCTAATTTCTTCTATCAATCTATTTTAACAGTATTTTAAAAGAATTCGACAAAAAATCGCAGAATGGGTCGAAATTCCCTATGTTTGGAACCATTTACTAGACATAGAAAAAAAAGATCACGTCATGGTGATCTTTTTTACTTATACATTCTTATTTTTCCCCATAATAAAAATCGGCTCCAGCTCGCCATTTTCATATAGAAATGACAAGGCTGTAATAGGTACCCGTCCACTTGCGAAGAAACTCATGGCCATTTGGGCCAAAATATCATATCCCGTATTATTGCGGACATCAGCAATAATTAACACATCTTGATGTGGAAGGGACATGACCATGGTCCCAGATACTTTTTTTGCCATATCGTTTAGGAATCCTTTATTTAAGATTCTACTGGCATCGTACCCATCATTTGTATTTAAAAAATAAAATGTATTTCCAGCAACCTGATCTTCCTTCAGCTTAATCTCTAAAGACCTTACATTAAATAGGGCTATTTCCCTTATTCTCCTAGCGTCCCATCCCTCTTTTTCCATAATACGTGTATCAATTAACCGATAGGTTTTGCCCATATCGTAGGCATAATATATTCTTGTTTCAGCTGTATGTTCATCGGTTAAAAACGGAACACCCTCCTCCGCTTCGGCTGGAAAAGATGTCGAGCGAATGACTGGAAAAATCTTCTTTTCATGGTCAGTCAACTGGACTCTGTCCGCCATGGCACGTAGTCCTTCTTCCACATAATAAACCACTTCATCAATTGCTTTATCCTGTTCCGTATGCCATTTTGCCACGATGCCCGGAAGGGATACCGTAATCCCTTTCCCAGTGGTTTCACTTTCGATTCGGAGTTGGTCTTTTTCCCGATTATAGGATATAAATCGGTCCTTAGCCGCTAGCCGCGCTTCTAGTTCTTTCCTCATTTTTTTGCTATCCATTTTCATCTGCAGCCCTCCTGCCTTCTACCGTTCAATCATAATCCCCCGTCCTATGAAGACGGAGGATTATGCTAAAACTTCAAATTCAAGATGAACTCTTCAATTTCATCTTGTGTTTTCCTATCCTTACTTACAAAACGTCCAAGTTCTTTCCCATTCTCATAGGCAATAAAGCTAGGAATACCAAAAACATCTAACTGCTGGCACACTTCTATAAACTGGTCTCGGTCTACATGTATGAAAGTAAACTCGCTAAACTTTGACTCTATTTCAGGGAGTACTGGCTCAATTACTCGACAGTCTGGGCACCAATTCGCCGAAAACATAAATATAGTTTTTCCATGATCTCTCAGTTGTTCAAATTGCTCGAAAGATTCTAAGTTTTTCACATCAAACGCCTCCTATATGTATTAACATATTACCAACATGCTTAATTACTTTCAAATCATTCAATCTTAAATCGAGATTTTTGCGAAAACTCTCGAAAATTAACATTTTGTTTAAGAGCCTGATGACTAAAATAAAAAACGAAGGTTTCCCTTCGTTTTTAATTGTTATTTTCTACTGATGAGACGATTTGGGTCATTACTTTTGCTTCGTTTTTCAGACTGCTTGTTTTGACTTGTGTTGTTATTTTTGTTCCGCCAATACCTACAGTTAGTTCGTTTATACCCTCATCCATTTGTTTGATGATAATGAAGCCCAGTTTTTTATCTTGCTTGAATTCCTTCTTTACATCGAGGTCTTCGTACTGTGCAGCAGTAGCTTTATATACTACGTCACTTTCTTCGTTTTCTTGAGGATTATTGAACAATATATATGTTTTTGAACCATTTTTTAAAATAATGTTATTTGGGGATTCGTCTTTTATCTCAAAACCAAATGGTAAATAGAATTGAATTTCTTCGCTTTTCTTATTGGGCTTTTTCACTTCTTCGGTTAGAGTGGTTTCAACAGATGTCGTTGCCTCTTTACTTTCATTTTTAAAAGAAGACTTGCCACAAGCACTTAATACCAAAACTAAAAGTGTAAAAATAATAATAGCTTTAAAGAACTTCAGTTTCTCTCTCCTCCTTTTCTGAAAATACGACTATCTTTATGATACCTTCCATAATATTCAAAAGACAAGTCTTTTTGTCGATTTTTCGTGTCGAAAAAAGAAGTTTTTTCTCATATCTCTCTATTCTTGCTGTAGTAAGTCTTTCTTATAATGGTATTGGCCGATTAATAGTGACATGATATGTGTAAACATTTCGGATCTGTTCATTAAGTTGTTCGTGAAAATCCCGACAGCCCCTTCATTTTTCCGTACATTGCTTTTTTTTGCATAATCATCCATCACCGGACCCAGTTCCTCACCCGCCCGAAGTCTTACAGCGATCTCCTCAGGAAGTAAAAACCTAGCTCCACCTGCAATAATCGGTTCCATGCTGCTTGAAGCAAGAGCACCCCAGTTACAGATCATCAGACCTAACTCCGTTTCTTGCACTCCGCCTTCAAGTCCGACACCTATATCTCCATTTCCTTGCTGCATTGCCCCTACAGCTCTGTTCACCGCTCCCTTAATGGTTTCATCGTCAGAGAATGGCTGATCACTTACACCTGATGAAATACTTAAAGAAATGTACTCTGAATACGTGTATGTAAAAGCATTTTTTACTGCTGCAACCTTTGCTGGGTTTGTGGAACCAATGATAACTTTCATCTTACCTTCTCCTTTGATTAAAATGTATCAAAAAAGGAGCATATTGAATGCCCCTTCAAAATTAGCTGTTTGCTTTTATTGTATCGACAGTTGTTTGATCACATGCTTTAACCAGCTTCACTAATAGTTCCTTAGCCGCAGCATAATCATCAACATGCACCATCGAAGCATGGGTATGAATGTACCGAGAACATATGCCAATGACAGCACTTGGAACACCCTCATTGGACAAATGAACACGTCCTGCATCTGTTCCACCTTGGGATACGAAATACTGATAGGGAATATCGTGTGTTTCTGCCGTATCAAGAACAAATTCTCTCATACCTCGATGTGTTACCATCGATCGATCAAGGATTCGAAGAAGAGCACCCTTTCCTAACTGACCGAATTCTGATTTATCACCTGTCATGTCATTAGCAGGGCTGGCATCAAGGGCAAAGAACAGATCAGGATTGATCATGTTAGCTGCTGTTTGGGCACCACGGAGACCTACCTCTTCTTGTACTGTTGCACCGGAATACAAAGTATTAGGTAAGGTATCATCCTTTAATTCCTGCAGCAATTCGATAGCTAGACCGCAGCCATAGCGATTGTCCCATGCCTTGGCAAGAATTTTCTTTTCATTTGCCATTGGTGTGAACGGGCAAATCGGCAAAATTTGCTGACCTGGTTTAATGCCAATCCGGATGGCATCTTCACGATTATCTGCTCCAATATCAATTAACATATTTTTAATATCCATTGGCTTGCTCCGCTTTGCTTCATCCAACAAATGTGGAGGAATAGAACCGATGACACCGATTACTGGTCCATTGTTTGTGATAATTTGTACCCGTTGTGCTAAGAGAACCTGGCTCCACCAGCCTCCTAACGTTTGAAAACGAAGCATACCATTATCGGTAATGCTTGTAACCATAAAGCCAACTTCATCCATATGACCTGCAACCATAATGGTTGGTCCTTGATTGTTGCCTCTTTTCACACCAAAAATACTGCCCAAATTGTCCTGAATGATTTCATCTGAATACTGCGAGAGCTGCTCACGCATAAAGCTTCTTACTAAATGTTCATTCCCTGGTGCACCTGGCAGTTCTGTCAGAGTTTTAAATAGCTTTAACGTTTGTTCATTCAACAGGTCTTCCTCCTCAACTTTTTTACTATGTATAATTATATTTTACTGAAGTTTTATGGCACTTACCAATTATTTAATTTGTTTCATCGTTATGTTATCTTCTCAAAGCTAAATGCGATATACTGGAAATAGAATCCCAACAAAACTTATTGGAGGTGTAATATGAACTGGAAATCATTTATCCTTGGTGCTGCGGTCGGTATGATTAGCGGTTATGCTGTAAAGGAGATTATTTCACAAAAAACATATGTATCACCTGAAAAAGTGTTAGAGAACGTAAAGAAACAATTTGGTCAAGATGGGCCGATTAGCGGTTCCTGGATACATATGGAAGCCGAGCCCTATGAAAAGCAGCATATTCAATACCAGGTTTATAAGGGCGGAATTTCGAAAAGCCATGATGGCAGCAATAAACAATACGAATTTATCGCCGATGCTTCTACCGGCACGCTTTTAGATGTAAAAACATTAACTCCCGAGCCCGTCTTGTAAAAAAATTAGCCGTATCGTATACGGCTAATTTATTTTTCACCTATTTTTCTCGCTTTATGCTCTCTACAATCTGACCATCCGTTCCCCATTTAACTGCACGGTAAAAGGCATCATGATAAAAAGTAAACCAAGCCTTTTTCTCGATTGCATACGGGATCCATTTTTCCTTTGCTGCAATGGAATCCATTGGATAGTCATCATACGCCATGACCCATAGTGAATTAAAATGGGCATGTGTCCCCATAATATCAGCCATGTGGATGGCCATTTCCCCGCCATCTTCTATCGTTATAATGGAGTGACCATTACTATGTCCCCCCGTATGGAACATACTGATAGGGCCAAAGCTCCACTTCTCATCAAACGGAAATACCTGATGTTCAACAGCCTCCCAATTTTCTTTCCAGTATGTACTTTTTGAACGGATATTTGGGTTCCTCATTTCATCCCATTCGATTTGGGACGTGATGATTTTCGCATTTGGGAAAGTGCTAACAAGATTTCCTTCAACAAGCTTTGTAAGCCCCCCCGCGTGATCAAAATGGAGATGCGTCATTAAGACATAATCGATATCCTCCGGACCTAAATCCAACTGTTGTAAGGAGCTATTTACGTCTCTTTCTTCTGTAACTCCAAAATTCCTTTTCTGCTTGTCTGACAATTTGCCGAAGCCCAGTCCAGACTCAATTAAGAAATTCCTTCCATCGTATTGAACAAGAATGGGATCCGTAGCTAATTCTATTTGGTTTTTTTCATTAAAAGGATACTTTTTAGACCATAATGGCTTTGGTACGACACCAAACATCGCCCCGCCATCAAGATTCGTTACCCCGCCTTTTAACCAAGTCATTTGAACATTACCGATTCTTAAAGTCTCCATCTCCAGCCTCCTTAGCCCTTTTCTACATTTTAACATTTTTTGATTATATACAAAAATAAAAGGACAGCTGCATTCAACTGTCCTAAGAGTATTTAGTTTTGATATTTTACTTCACAGCGATAGATGCGGTTTCCCATTTCTGAAAACTTTTGCTCGTATTCAGTCATGATGTTTCCTTCATATTCACTTTTGTGCAGGTCGAGGCTTAAGAAGGTTAATAATAAGCCGTATTCAGAAAAACTTTTTAATGAGTATTCAAATAAGCCTTGGTTGTCTGTTTTAAAATGAATTTCACCTTTATCGACCAAGATGTCTTCGTATAGCTTTAAAAAGTCCTTGTAGGTTAAACGTCGCTTTTCGTGGCGGACCTTTGGCCATGGATCGGAAAAATTCAAGTATACCCGGTCCACATCATTCTTCTCGAAATATTTATTTAGATCTGCAGCGTTAACATTTAAAAGCCTTAAATTAGGCAGGTCCGCTTCAATTAACCTGTCTAAAGCAGCAACAATGACACTGTCATAAAGCTCAATTCCCATATAATTTACTTCTGGATGCGCCTTTGCCATCTCAGTAATAAAGCGGCCTTTACCCGTCCCTACCTCGATATGAATCGGGTGATTATTATTAAAAACTTCATGCCATTTACCCTTGTACGATTCAGGGCTCGCGACTATATACTGTGGATGCTGCTCAATTCTTTCCCTTGCCCAGGGTTTATGTCTAAGTCTCATTTTGACACTCCTATAATTTCTATTAATTTTATTATTGGTAAATGCATTAATGCATAAACAAAAAAAGAATTCACAACCTAACTGTGAATTCTTTTTTATTTTCACTTGAAAGGGTGTGCGAACATGCCGTTAAGTCATCAAGACCAAGTAACCTTACTTAAGGACATCCTAAACAATCATCAAACAGATTGCTGTGGGTCCGTCGCTGAATGTGAACAATTGGAACGGTTAGTGAAATCTTTAATGGTTAACTCACAGGTTGACCAAAATGTTAAAAACATTTTACAAGAGGTATATAATTATAGCCAGCACGGTGCATATTCAGCCGATTTAGATCAGCATATTCAATCCAATCAAGATCATTTATCACAATGGGTACATGATATTGATTCTTTTTCCTAGTTACAAAAGCTCATCTAAAAAGCCTATCCATTTTTCCATTTCTTGAAAACGTTCTTTGTTTTTGTACCATTGAATGGTAGATAACGTTTGAAGAGCAACGTACCATTTCATTCGCAGTCTTAGATGGTCTGTTAGAGGTTTCCCATACATGACCAGCCAGCTTTGCCAGTTTTCCTCTGGGATATACATGTAAAGAAGCATACCAAGGTCAATCGCCGGGTCAGCAATCATGGCTCCATCCCAGTCAATTAAATACAACTGGTTGTCTTCTGTTAGCAGCCAGTTGTTATGATTGATATCACCGTGGCAAACCACTTTCTCTTCACAATACACATTCGGTGCTTCCTCAATTAAAAACCCTATAATTTTATTCACAACCGGTAATGCTTGAACTTCCTCATCCAGTTCTTCAATTATCGTTTGAAAAATAGTCTCAGGATCGATTGGCAGCTTTTCTAAGCGGCTGAGCATACCAAGCATCGGCTCTGAGCGGTGAATCTTTTTAAGCATCCTCGCAACGAGCTCCTGATTCATATCGGGCGGCTTAAGTTCTCGACCTGGGAGCCATTGCTGTGCTGTAATAACATCGCCATTTTCCAGCCTTTTTGTCCAAACAAGCTTTGGGACGATGCCTTCTGCTGATAATACCGCGAGAAATGGAGAGGAGTTCCGTTTCAGAAACAGTCGCTGGTCTTTATGGCTCGCAAAAAAGGCTTCACCAGTTGCGCCTCCCGCAGGGACAATTTCCCATTCTTGTCCTAATATATGTTCCAAAATTGTTCACCTTCAATTTATACCGTTCTAATGGGCTAAACTCCCCATCTAGTTACAGAGGTTGTAAGCAATACGCTGCCAGAAGGTTACATCCAATGATTACTTCAACAGCTCTTATTTTAGTAAAACAAAAAAAGCTATTGAACCATTACACACAATAGCCATCTTAATAAATTTTATCCCCAATATGCTTTTGTCGTCAAGTACATCTAAATAAACTATTTTTTTGCAAAAACATTAAGAGAGACTGGTTCTATCAATAGTTCTCTTCCTGCTGTCATCTTTCTGGGAGAAATTCCCGCAAAATCAGCATCGGCAAGAAGAGACCATTCACCTTTCGAAACATGAATAGAATGCTTTTTATTCGTTGGATTGATGAGCAAGAGCACTTCTTGATATTCATTTGTTTGATTTTGAAAAGAAAATCCAATGATGGGACGAGTGAGAGGCAAAAGTTGCATATTGGCTCGTATCTCTGCAGTTGACTTCATTCGAAAACAAGGGAGTGTTTTTCTGATTTGAATTAACCCCTGAACATACGCTGTATTATTTTTATATTGATTGCACCTATCCCAATCTAGCTGGTTAATTTTATCTGGACTGCGATAGCTATTTCCATCGCCAGCCTTTGTTCGAAAAAATTCCTGGCCGCTATGAAGAAAGGGAATTCCCTGTGAAAGCACAGTGATTCCTGTTGCAAGCCTGTGATATTTGAACCGCAGCAGCTCCTCCATATCGGGATAACAGGCTAAGAGCTTATCCCATAGAGTATGGTTATCATGACATTCAACATAATTAACAGATTGAGACGGTTCATTGAAAAGTCCAATGGGTCTTTTTCCTAGTCCAATACTGCCTGCTATCACATCAATTGCTTGTTCGTAATAGTGTTCATTCCCAAAACAATAGCCTTTATCATATAAGTTAAAGGTGTTCCCTTTTATGATATCACGAAATTTATCATTAAATTGACCAATGTCAGGGAGTTGGTCTTGATTCTTAATAATCGCTTTTTGCTCAATTGGAAGCGGTGTATTTAGATTCCAGCCCTCTCCTATAATGATTGTTCCTTCAGCAAATCGATCACAAGCTTTTCTTACCTCTTGCATGGTTTCAATGTCTAAAATACCCATTAAATCGAATCGAAACCCATCTACATGATATTCTTCAAGCCAAAATCGGACCGAATCAATAATATATTTCCTCACCATCTTTCTTTCTGAAGCGATATCATTCCCTACACCGGTTCCATTTGATGGAAATCCTAGCTCGTTATGCCGGAAGTAATATCCGGGAACGATTTTTTCAAAAATCGATTTTTCACGAATATATACATGGTTATACACTACATCCATGATCACCCGCAGGCCCTGACCGTGAATCTGATCTATTAACTGCTTAAGCTCTATGATTCTTGAATAAGGATCTAATGGGTTAATGGAATAACTGCCTTCAGGAACATTAAAGTGGATTGGATTATATCCCCAATTGTATTGTATGTTTGGGTTTAATTCATCAACACCGGCAAAATCGTTGAAAGGGAGAAATTCTATATGAGTAACCCCCAGGCTCTTTACATACGAAAGTGCAGTTGGCTCTCCCTTTATACCTGTTGTAGCCAGTTCAGCTGCCCCCAGATATAGACCTTTATGTTCTACACCGCTATTAGGATGGATCGTAAAGTCTCTAATATGGGTTTCATAAATAATCGCATCCACTGGGTGTTCCAAGGGTGGTGGTGTAACCCTTTTTCTATTTGTTTTTTCAAGCTTTACGATAACACCTTTTTCTCCATTAGCGGTTGAAGCAACTGCATATGGATCGACCGATTCTCTCCACTCTTGGTTGATTAGCAATAGAAAAGTATATTGATAGTATTCTAGGTCACGATTAACCAACGCTGCCCAAGTCCCGCGGTCCTCTCGTTTTAATTTCACAATTTCTGAAATCGAACTATTCGGATGATGTAGTTTTACCTTTACCTGCGTTGCAGTTGGGGCCCAAAGCTTAAATCTAGTACTTTCGTTTGTGCATTTTACCCCAAGGTCACTTCCATCATAATAAAATTTATCATCAAACTCAGCCGTTCTAATTACTGCGCCAATTTGAAGATCAGTTTTACCAGCATATTCATCTTTAATCCAATAAGTGGTTTCAAAGTTAATTTCGTCAGTTAACTGGCAGATATATTTTATGTGGTCACCAATACTTAATTTCTTCACTATTTTTAATGGTTTCTCTTGTGCATTGTCATGAATAAAGAAGGCAGTAGACTGGCCTTGATGATATGAAAGCGGGAAAAGAATTGTTATGATTTTCATTTCATCCAGATAGGCTAGAAATTTTCGTTCATTAGCATTCACTCGAGTCCCTCTCTTTCAGATTAACTTCTCCTTTATTTTCCCTGCTGCTCAGTACCTTAATCTTTCTTGTCTGAATTTGAATATTAAGGGGAGTATAGCCTATATTCTCCCCGTCAGCGTGTACATATAAAGGAGATGATGAATGTAAACTAATTTTTCTGCCTCTAAAGGATTTTACCTCTTTAAATAATACATGTTTTCCCCAAAAAACACTGATGAAAACCAATAAAAGCTTTATTCTTGATAATCTATGGACAATTGTAATATCCAAGAGGCCATCATCTGGTACTGCCTCTGGCGCAATCTTCATGCCCCCTCCATAATAGGGTTGGTTTGATACTGTTACAAACCATGTTTTTTCGTATATTTGTATTTTCTCATCAATTGATAGGTTAATTGTCGAGCAGTTGTAGGTAAAGAGCTCCTTTAAAAGAACATAGACGTATACTAAGCGTCCTAAAGACAGTTTATTTAGTATGGCTTTCATTCTTGACTGATTGACCCCTTGCGATACTAAGGCGTCAAATCCTGCTCCCATATTATTGATAAAGTAATGCACGGAATGATCGTTCATGTTTACTTTGCCAACATCAATATGGGCAGCATCTTTTTTCACGAGTCGAAGAATTACCTGTAATGCCTCCATTGGATCAACAGGAATGAGAAAACCTCGGGAGAAATCATTTCCAGAACCTCCCGGTACAAAACCTAAAGTTACATTATTATATTGTACAGTACCGTTCACCACTTCATGCATGGTTCCATCGCCGCCGACTGCAATAATGACTATTTCCTCAGTAGTGCTTGAGGCAATTTGAGTAGCAAGAATATTGGCATGTCCTTGGTACTCAGTGAAAAACTTCTGAAATGAAATCTTCCCCTCCGTTAATGTTTGTTCTACTCTTTCCCATATTTTAAGACAATAACCATTCCTTGCTTTCGGATTGATTAGAAAATAGAGTTTCTTCATACGACCAACCTTTTTTATTTTTATATGTGTTTAAGTAAACGGAAATATTGTCTTTTCTTCGTATTTAGGTGTTTTTTGTAAGTGTGTTTGATATAGAACAACCTCCCGCACTGTAAGCTCAAGCGGGGTTGGCTGAAGCGCTTGCCACATGTTCAGCAGGTTCTGTTTAAATGGTTCGTCACCTGCCCATTTCCTTGCTATGGTAATATGGGGCTTGAACGGTCTAGTTTCAAGCTTAAATCCAGCATCTAAGCATGCTTTAAAAACCCGTTCTCTTACTAGTTGCATCCCAGCACTTTGCTCTGTACCAGCCCAAAATATCCGGGGAGAAGTTATAGAACCGAAAGTGCCGAGGTGATTGATCTGCAATTTTACCGAATTTGCTCCTTGAATCGCTTCCTCTACATTGCGAACAGCACTCTCTAATTGTTCAAGAGTGGCACGCCCTAGGAAGGCTAAGGTAATATGCAAATCCTGAGGGTGAACCCAACGGCTAAAGGGCATGACTTCCTTTAATTTATCCATATGTTCTTTTATGACCAATTTTGTTTCCGACGGCAGTTTCAAAGCGAAAAAATAATGTGTTTGATTCATTAATATGTTCATTCCTTTTTCTCATTTTAGACTATTTTGAGTTAATTGTATGTATGCTCATAAAACAGTTAAATAATATTTTTTACTACTAGGGTAGAAATTAATATGTAATAAGCTAAAATCTTAAACTCAATTATCACCATTTCTTAATTCAGACAAAAAAACGTGCGAAGGTTTTTTCGCACGCACGTTTTATCTTAAAGAATAATCTTGTCAGTTAGTTTGCCGCATTGTTGTTCGATTTCTTGGACGAATAGAGTTTGAAGCTGTTGTGTGATTATCCCTGGTTTGCCATCTTTAATTTTTTTTCTATTGATTTCAATAACTGGCATTACCTCTGAAGTTGTGCTGGATAGAAACACTTCATCTGCCTGCTCTAATTCTTCAAGTGAAAAAGCACGTTCCTCTACCGGAATATTATTCTTCAAACAAAGGTCTAAAATAACATCCTTCGTAATGCCTTTTAAGATTAAATGATTTGATTCATGGGTGATAACAGCCCCATTTTTTATGATAAATATATTTGAGGCACTTCCCTCTGTTACAGTTTGACCCCGATGCTGTATCGCTTCATAGCAGCCCTGCTCAGCGGCTTTTTGTTTCGCTAATAGGTTTCCTAGTAAATTAAGACTTTTAATATCACAACGCAGCCAGCGGATATCCTCCGTTAAAATCGTCTTCACGCCAGACTTCAGGCTCTCGAGCGGCCTAGGTACTATATTCGTATAAGCAATTAATGTAGGCTTAGTCTCTGTTGTAGGAAATACATGATTTCGGGGTGCAGCCCCTCTGGTAATTTGCATATAAATATTTCCTTGTTCAAGGCTGTTTTTCACCAAAAGATTCTCTAGCATCTCTGTTAATTGTACCATGGTATATGGAAGCAAGATCCCAATGCTGCCTGCGCTTTTTTCAAAGCGCTCCAAATGTTCCTTAGCAGTGAACATCTTCCCGTTATAGACACGAATTACCTCATAGACGCCATCTCCAAACTGAAAACCTCTGTCTTCGACGTCAATCTTCGCCTCTGAACGGTCTATCAATTCCCCGTTTAATAAAGCAATTCCCATGCTCCCATTTCCCCTTTTCTATTATTCAGCTTGAGCTAACTCAAAGATTGCTTGTGCATAGATTGCGGTAGCCTTTATTAAGTCTTCGATAAAGATATATTCATCCTTTTGATGGGCAATGTCAGGCCGCCCCGGAAATAATGGCCCAAATGCCACTCCAGATTTCAATGAGCGGGCATACGTTCCGCCGCCAATTGCAATTAATTCGGCTTTTTCTCCTGTCTGCTCCTCGTATACTCTCTTCAAAGTTTGAATAAGAAATTCTTTTTCATTAACATGATGCGGTTTAGAATCCGTGAAATGTCCAATCACAAAACCTTCTTCTTGTAAAAGCCGATCAAGTTTTGCTTTCGTTGTATCCATATCATTTGTAACTGGATATCTACAAGTACTTCCAATTATGCCCCCAGTTTGCTTCTCATAGGCTAGCTTTCCTGGATTAATCGTTAGTTCTCCAGAAATATCATCAGAATAAACAATTCCTAGATTTATACCCCTTGAGTCCTCGAAAAAATAACGTGAAATAAATTGGAAGTAGTGTGCTGCCTTTTGATCAAGATTTAAATTGGACAGGAACTTTCCTAAAAACAGACCTGCATTCTTTCCGTTTCTCGGTTCCATCCCATGTGCTGAAACACCTTTTACTTCTAAAATCAACTCTCCGTTTTCAACATATGAACGACTTTCTAACTCATATCCTTTCATAAAATCTGCAAATCTTTGAACAATATCCATTTGATTTTCTTTTACGCTAATTGTAGCTTTTGCAAAATCTGGAACCATATTGTACCTTCTTCCAGAAGTAAAGCTTTGTACAATTACATTTTGGTCTTCACTTTCTGTTCCCGAGCTCTGTTGAAGCAAATCAAAGTCAGCAATTCCTTTTTCAGCATTAATAATAGGAAAATCTGCATCTGGAGCAAATCCCAAGGTTGGCATTTCTTCATGCTGAAAATAATGTTCTACACAGCGCCAATTGCTCTCTTCATCCGTACCGATAATCATTCGGACACGTTTCTTTAAGGGTAAGCCCATTTCCTTTACAATTTTCATTGCATAATAGGCGGCCATGGTAGGTCCTTTATCATCAAGGGCACCTCGGGCAAAAATCTTTCCTTCTCTGATTTCTGCAGCAAATGGAGCACTAGACCATCCATCACCTTCCGGAACGACATCGACGTGGCAGAGAATGCCAAGCAGCTCTTCGCCTTGTCCAAATTCCAGATGCCCAGCCAAATTCCCAACATTTTTAGCGGTAAATCCATCCTTTTCACCTAAATTTAACATAAAGTCTAAGGCTTCTTTTACGCCTTCTCCGAGTGGAGCTTCTGGTGTTGGATGTTCCTCATCTAGCAGACTTTTAATATGTAATAGTTCCTGGGTGTCTTTTATCAGTGAATCTTTTCTCTTTTCTACTTCCGCAAGCCAATGGATTTTTTCCATTTACCTAGACCTCCTAGTAAAGCTGTTCCTGATAAAACAATATCATTTATACAAATAAATTAGCAATTCTCTCGTCAATCAATTAAGATTAATTTCCTAATAAAAATTTACTAAAAATTCAATTTATTATCATATTCTTCATATTATTGCCCATAGACTATAGTAAGAAAAAGCTAAGGGAGGGGAAAAACCGAACAATTAAAGCTAAAAATGGAAGATTATTTGAAATATTACATGTAATGGTGGAAATTTTCAGATATTGTGGGTACAATAAGGTTAATGATAGACACCATAGTTCCCACTGCAACGATTCACAAAAAGGAGTTGTCTGCGGAAGAAAATTACATAATATGCAAAGAGGCTGTCGGTTGCAGGTATTGCCATAGGTTTGAAAAAAGGATAGGGAGTGGTTCTTTGAAACCTTCGACTAACCGGATGTTAAACCGCATCAAATGCATCTACATGTTTATTCGTAATAATGGGACTGTCACGACGCAAGAACTTGTAGAGGAATTTGGTATCACTCCTCGCACCATACAACGAGATTTAAATGTTTTAGCCTATAATGACTTGGTAATAAGCCCAAGCCGCGGGAAATGGACGACCACAGAAAAGAAAGTAAAGTTATCCTCTTAATTGAAACTTTAAAAATTGAATAGATTAAAAAAATAGCATGCGGGTAGCATGCTATTTTTATTCAACTTGAATGTACTTCCTTAGGAGCATATTTTACCGTCCAATTCCACAAAAAAACAGCTTTACTATTTAGTAAAGCTGCGCTGCCTCTTTCTTTTGGCTATATATCGGATGATCGATGTTAAGATTAAGATGGTCATTATTGAACAATGTTTTTCCCGTAGAAGATTTCATCCATTTCGAGTTTTAAGCGTTGTGTAATCTCAATTAAATCATCGGGGTTTAATTTATCCTTTGTATAGCCAAATAGGTAGTTGTTCAAATCGAATTCTCTGAGTTTGCACTTCGTATGGAAAATATTTTCCTGATAAACATTTACATCAATCATATCAAAGAGTTCTCCCAGATCCTCTGGAATATAGTTTTGAATAGAGTTAATTTCATGGTCAATAAACAGCTTATGTCCATGTTTATCCCGGGTAAAACCACGGACACGATAATCAATCGTCATCACATCTGTTTCAAATGAGCGGATGAGATAATGTAATGCCTTCAAAGGAGAAATTTCTCCGCATGTAGAAACATCAATGTCGGCCCTGAATGTACTGATTCCTTCATCAGGATGATACTCAGGGTATGTATGGACGGTAATATGGCTTTTATCTAACTTCATCACAATCGAATCTGGCAGCGGTCCAGGAGATTCTTCAAAGTGTTCTGATGGTGCGTTAGTCACGGGACCTTCTGATACCAGCATGGTTACACTAGCTCCCTGCGGGTCAAAATCCTGTGCTGCAACATTCAGTACATGCGCACCAATGATATGAGCAACATCCTTTAAGATCTTTTGTAATCTTTCCCCGCTATATTCTTTATCAATATACTGTAAGTACGCTTCACGCTCTTCCCGCGTCCGTGTGTAGCAAATATCATACATATTAAAACTTAATGACTTCGTCAGATTATTAAATCCATGCAATTCAATGAGGTTCTGGTGTGTAAGTTCCATGTCTGCATCCCCCTTAACAAGTTAAACTCTCTTGTAAATATTTTTAGATTGCCCATTTTTTTAAAAAATCACCCAATAATCAACCATTGATAATTATTGACATATTCTTTTCCTTTTGGTGGAAAATAACCGTATGTGAATAATGAGGTGATGAGATGAAAAAATGGTTATGTTTGCTGATGGTTTTCGTTATATCCTTGGTACCAGAACTTGCAAAAGCTGAAACGACAGTGAAGGTAGCCTTTATTAGAGATGGATATGTGTGGACATGGATAAACGGAAAGGAAGAACGAATCACAACAGAAGCGTCTGCCTATCATTTTGACCCGCAATGGTCTTATGATGGTAAATATATTCTTTATCAAATTGAAAATAAATCTCCAAATGATAATGAAATTTGGGTTTTTAATTTAGAGACGAAACAGCATAAGCTTATCGCTACTGGCGGCACCAATCCAAAATGGTCGCCTGTTGAAAATATCGTGGCATTTAAGATCGGCGGAGTGTTGAATGTTTCAAACCTTGAACAGTTTTATAATATTGCCTTAGGGATTGGGGACTACGAGTGGTTTCCAGATGGACAATCCTTCATTGCCAGCTCTAAATCATTGCTAAGACCTGATGGCTGGACAAATCTAAACCTTTATCAAATTCATCTTGAAAAAGAATTAGATAAGATGACAAGTTTAACAAAAAATGTAAAACACTTATATACCCTTCCCAATGAACTTAATAAGGGAGATATTAGTCTTTTAGCAATAAATGCAAGTAAATTCCGATTCTCCCCTGATAGTAAATGGATATCCTTTATGGTCAGTCCAACAGCATCCTGGTCGATGGACAGTGATATGGTTTGTGTCATCTCATCTGATGGGAAAAAGTTTGAAGCACTAGATGAAGTCATTCTTCATCTGGAGGATCCGAAATGGGCTCCAAATAAAAACCTCTTAGGTTATATTGCAGGTGGAGGAAGAATTGTGTTCGGCTTTAAAAACAAGGAACTGAACATAACTGAAATGCCAGTCTTCCAGTCAAGGAGCCTAACTCCTGCAAACTTTGCAGAATTAGGTTTTACATGGAGAAATGACGACTCTCTGATTGTATCAAGGGTAAAAGAAAGTGAATGGACAAACGACCCACAAAAAAGGCCTGACCCGACATTATATTTAATTAAAATCGGTGCACAAATGCAGGTGCAGATTTCTGATCCACCAAAAAATTATGGTGATTTCCAGCCAAACTTTCTACCGTCAGCTAACAAAATAACTTGGTATAGAAAAAAGGATTTCGCAGATTTAGATGGGGATTTATGGATGGCAGATCCAGATGGAAAAAATGCTAAGGTATGGATAAAGAAAATCAGCGGGTATGATTTCTATTAATAAAAGAAGAAACGCATGCGGAGAGTTATTCCACATGCGTTATCTTATTTCACTTGATATTCTTTTAATAGCTCTACTTCTTCTTCTGTTAATTCTCTGTATTCTCCAAGCTCAAGCGTTTCATCTAACGGTAAGGGTCCCATGGTTATACGCTTCAAATAAACCACTCTTTTCCCTACAGCCTGAAACATTCTTTTTACCTGATGAAATTTCCCTTCAGTAATCGTCAGTTCAATATCAGAGCGAATGCCTGATTTTAAGATGTGCAGCTCCCCAGGTTTGGTTTCATACCCATCATCGAGTGTAACACCTGCAGCAAAAGCCTTGACATCTTCCTCTGTTACTTCCCCTTCAATCACGGCAAAATAGGTTTTCGGTACATGCTTTTTAGGCGATAAAAGCCGGTGTGCAAGTTGCCCGTCATTGGTGATGAGCAGTAACCCCTCCGTATCCTTATCGAGCCTGCCTACAGGAAATGGTTCATAGACTTGATCTTCAAGCTCTAATAAATCAATAACTGTTTCTGTTGATTGATCTTCTGTAGCAGACAATACTCCTGGCGGCTTGTTCATCATTAAATAAATAAACTCTTTGTACTCCACTACTTCACCGTTTAATGTCACTGTTTGCGTATTTGTATCCACATGCTGTTTCGCATCTTTTACAACCACATTATCAACTTTTACGGATCCGCTTTTTAAAAGCTGCTTCACTTCTTTACGGCTGCCAAATCCAAGGTTGGCCAGCATTTTGTCAATTCTCACATTAACTCTCTCCTTATTCTTAGGAGTTATGAACCCATTCCCAATTTCCGCTTGATACGTTCTACCCTGTTACCAAATAGTCTGGTAACAAGTCCTGATTTTAATCCAAGGTAAAAATAGATAATCGCCCCAACACCAGCACTAATCATAATAATGATAAGCGATTGAAACTTGCTTTCAGGGGATAGGAACAATAATAACATTTGATAAATCAAACCTGTACCCAGCCACATTAAGCCTGCAAAAATAACAATTAATAAACTTCTCCGCCACACGAGCTTGAACGGATAACCAGCAAACTTTTTAATCACAAATAGATAGATAAAAATTGAACCTGAATACCCCAGTGCGGTTGATAATACCGCTCCTTTTGTACCTAACAGATTGATCAAAGGAATGTTAAGAGACAACTTAATTAACAATCCAACTAACAAGCCTAACACGGTAAACCGTTGCTCATTGATCCCCTGCAAAATCGATGCTGTTATTAAAAACAAGGCAAACAGAATGGCAACCGGTGCATAAACACTTAAAACCTCTGTACCGAGCTCTTTATGCTCATAAAACACCGTATAAACCGGCTCAGCTAAAAGCGAGATTCCAACGGCAGCAGGTAAGGTTAAGAAAAGCATAATTTGAAAGGACTGATTTAATTGTGTATTTAAGTCCCTTCGATTATTTTCCACATAGGCTTTCGTGATACTTGGGACTAGTGCTAGTGAAAACCCAGTAGCCAAGGAAACAGGAATAATCACAATTTTATGTGATTCAAAATTTAAAATTGAGAACGCTGCACTAGCGGCCTCTTTACTCTGACCAATCTCCATTAACGCTCTAGTAAAGGTAAATTGGTCAATCGCTTGGAATAATGGTCCAGCAATCCCGACAAATACAAATGGAGCAGCATAGACAATAATCTCTTTGTAGATCTCACGTAGAGATATTTGTACCGTCCCTTTATCTTGACGAAGCAATTCATCAAGGTGAGGCTTCCGCTTATATAAATACCAAAAAAGGATGACCAAGCTTCCGATCGCGCCAATAAATGCAGCAAAGGTGGCTACACTCACTGCGGTCACAATACTACCATCTAAAATTTGAATGACGATAAAGGCTCCAGCCAATAGAAACACAATCCGAACAATTTGTTCGACTACCTGCGAAACAGCTGATGGTCCCATAGACTGATGTCCTTGGAAGAATCCTCTGATCAGACTCATAAACGGAACGACAATTAAGGCAAAACTGACTGCTCTAATCACAGTTGTAATGTCCTTAATGCTAGAGGCCACTTCTTTATCGTTCTTAGGAAAAATCCATTCAGCTATAGCGGGTGCGGATAAATATAGAATTAAAAACGACGCAAAACCCGTCAGTAACATAACCAATAGCCCGGATTTAAATAATTTCCTTCCGACCGCATATTCCTCTAAGGCATTATACTTTGAAATAAACTTCGAAACTGCCAGCGGTACCCCAGCAGTTGCTATACTAATAAAAATGGTATAGGGTATGTAAGAGTATTGATACAATGCCGCTCCCTCTGATCCAACGATTTGGTAAAAGGGAATGACATAGAGTAAACCAAGAACCTTAGATAAAATGGTTCCAAAAGTTAAAATGAATGTACCTCTAATAAGCTTTGACGACATAACTTCTAAAATCCCTTCCTAGTGAAGAAAAAATAACTACTTTTGCACACTATTAGTAGTTTACATCTCTTTTATCCCCGATGCTACTAACAACGATAGTAAATTTAATAAAAATTGTTGACAATTCGTTTTCTTTTCAGAATTTGTGGATATGTTTATAATAAAATGTTAGGAAATTAGGATGATTAAATATAAAGTTGGTGTATTAGATGGATTATGATGTAATTGTGATCGGCGGCGGACCTTCCGGCTTGATGGCAGCAATCGCTGCAGGTGAAAAAGGTGCAAAGGTACTATTAATTGATAAGGGTGACAAATTAGGCAGAAAGCTGGCCATCTCAGGCGGCGGCCGCTGCAATGTAACCAATCGTTTACCTGTTGAAGAAATTATTAAACATTTACCTGGCAACGGTAAGTTTCTATATAGTGCATTTTCGATTTTTAGTAATGAAGATATTATCAAGTTCTTTGAAAGATTAGGTATCGAATTGAAAGAAGAAGACCACGGCAGAATGTTCCCCGTCTCAGATAAAGCACAATCTGTTGTTGATGCCTTGTTAACTCAATTAGAAAAGCTGCGGGTTAAAGTATATACCAATAGCCCCGTTGCCAATCTTGAATATAAGGATGGGCATGTGGCTTCTGTGCTTTTAAAAAATGGAACGAAAATTTCAGCTAAAGCAATCGTCATTGCCGTTGGAGGAAAATCCGTTCCTCATACTGGTTCAACCGGAGATGGTTACGCTTGGGCCAAGAAAGCAGGGCACACGATTACAGAATTATTTCCTACAGAGGTGCCTGTCACCTCTCATGAACCATTTATTAAAAACAAATCACTGCAGGGACTATCTTTAAGGGATATTGAATTAAGCGTTTTGAATCCAAAGGGAAAGCCGATCATTTCGCACCGGATGGATATGATTTTTACTCACTTTGGTCTTAGCGGTCCCGCGGTACTACGCTGCAGCCAATTTGTCGTAAAGGCGATGAAGAAGTGGAAACTAAATGAAGTGACCATGAGCGTTGATGCTCTGCCTGATAAAAAAGAAGAAGAAGTCTTTCAAGAAATTGTGAAACTCGTAAAAAGTGATCCAAAGAAGAGTATTAAAAACACCTTGAAGGGGCTGCTACCTGAACGATATCTTTTATTTCTTTTGGAGTTTAATGGGATTGATGCTACCGAACAGGGTGCAACCGTTTCAAATGACAAAATCAGGAGCTTTGCGAAAAGCTGTAAGCAATTCCTAGTAAAGGTTAATGGAACATTGCCGCTAGAGAAAGCATTTGTTACCGGTGGAGGTGTATCCGTTAAAGAAATAGAGCCCCAAACAATGGGCTCGAAAATGATGGATGGTCTTTATTTCTGTGGTGAAATTCTCGATGTCCATGGATACACAGGCGGATATAATATCACCTCTGCTCTAGTTACTGGCAGACTTGCAGGGTTAAATGCTGCACTTTTTTCTAAACATAATACGAAAGTTAAACCCTAGTCAAATTGACTAGGGTTTACCATTTGGTTCCTAGTTCTTCCCGGTGAACTCTGTCCCTTCAGCTTTCTTTTAAAAATAAGACTTAGAAGCAAATAGAGGAGAGGCAGCCCCATGGAGATGGATAGTGCGATGATAACCCAATAGTTTTCAATATAATGAATGGCCCGGTGATGATCACGAACAACCCAGTAGCCCCATCCACTTAAAATGAGGGAGACTGGGATAATAACACGTTTATACTCTTTTAATCCGATAATCTTCTGGACGGATATAGCCGCACAATAAAAGGTCATCATGATCTGAGTAAGGGCTGAAAGCGCAAAAAATGCAATCATAATCATTTCATAGCGATGCAAAAAAAGGCCGATTTCCGCACTTCTTGCCATCTGCATACAGGAAATTATATATTGACCTGTTACTTCAGCAGTTAATACCCCTGCCTCTAGTATGGGCCAGAGTACAACTAACATCGTCCCTAGCAGGACCCCAAATGTCCCTGACTTCCCCCATATTTTTTTATCCTTTACCATTGGCAAAATAACAAAGGCCATCATCGTAGCCATTGACCAGTCTGCTGTATGATGTCTGCTTGCCCAGCTATCTGCTATCACTCCATAACGAAAAATCGGCATTAGTTCTCTAATATCAAATTCTCCGATTGATCCCAAAATAATAAGGATATTTAAGAGTAAGATTGAAAACACACCGATTAAAGCCATTCTTGCTATTACTTCAATCCCATGATAAAGAGCAAAAACCGCTATGATTAAAACAGCTGCTACAAATACGAGAGTGGGGGCTTCCGGTAAGAAGTAATCCTTTAAGTGGTAGATAAATGTGGTAAAGACAACTCCTGACGCTGCTAAGAAAAAGATAAATACTAGAACACCTACTAATTTACCAAACCATTTACCCAGAAATAGTTCCCCTTGTTCAAACACATTTAACTCTGGCGACTTGCGAATAAGGTAAACCGTAAGGAGCATCATTAAGCCTCCCTGTATGGATGAGATCAACGTAGATATCCACATATCACCCCCGACCTCACGAGCCATAGAACCTTGAGTCAGCCCAATTGCTTTTGCATAAACAATATTGATAATCAGTGCCATGAACATGCCATTTGAAATTTTAACTTTCACGCTAGTCCCTCACACTTCCACCTGGTTTAGTTGGTCTCTCTAATAACACAGAATCTGTTATATTCGTTTCAATATCGATGTCTACTGCTACGGTTGGAAATATTTCTTCCCAACGAGGGCCGATCTTCCTCCATTCTGACGGATACTTATTCATAAACACTTTTCCAAGCTCAAGAAAGTCCGACTTAAATTCTTTTGTTGCTTTATGAACGATAAGCTCAAATTGTTTTTTTTTATCTTTCTTCATTTGATCTTCTAAATCTTTCACTTTATCCCTATCCTCTAACGTAAACGGACAAGCCGATTCTACTATACTGCCATCTGTACTGTAGCTAATTTGAAAGGAAGGCTTCCCATTTTCATAGGACGGCTCCACATTAAACTTCTGATTTCTAAGTTCGACAGACATCTTTTTGCTAGAATCCTCGGGACATGTTAATACTAGAACCCCTGTATCTACCGGTTCAATAAAAGGGAGCAGCCCTCTAACTTCAGGAGGAGCTATATGTCCCACAAGTTTATCGTTTTTAAATACACCTGCACCGGCCAGTTCAATTTGCTCCACGGCACCTGCCTGACCTGGCTTTTTATTTGAAACACCACGTCCAATTAACCGAACTCTTGCTAATACAGGCTGGCTACTTTCACTTAGATAGGCAGATTGTAAATCAATCATTTGTGTACGTGGAGCCTGAGCAGAGATGGGGGTATATCTAAATAACTTATCAATTGCTTCTCCTGGAACAGTTTCTAAACCTGTCATCGTGGATACAATTGCACTTGCTTTATCTGGTGTCACAACAACCCAAGTTCTCATCCGCAGCTCAGGATTCCTTGTGAAAAAGTCGATGATATCACTAATTCCGTTCTTTGCTAAGTCTTCATTGATTACAATGATGAAATTATGAGCCCAAAACACTCTTCTCGAAGAAAATTTGGATAAATTACGTATGCTATCAAAAATGGTTTCTCCCTCAGCAGATGCCGACCAAATAGGATCTCCGGTTTGGCCTGATGGGGAGCCTGTCTGCCCTCTCGCATCAGCAGGTCGTACAATTTGAACGGTAACTTTTATCTTCCCTTCCTCCTCCCCCTTATCAAGACCAACCGCCATTACAAGCGCTAAATCACTTAACTCCCTTTTTCCAATGGTACATCCACTTAACAACAGGCAGGTCAAACAAATACATAAAATACATATTATCTTTCGAGGCATTAGTTCTCACACTTTCTCACATCGTAATCTTAAATGTTGCTGATGACTGTTCTAATTTTCAGTTGGCGGTTCTGGTTTTTGATTGTGCTTTGTTCGTGCTTCTTTTTTCCCTTTCGATAGGTTAGGAAGGTAATCCATTTTCCACCATGGCGCTCTGATGATTGTATCCTTTTGGTCAGAAGGCTGAAATGGTGAGGCCGGAGCTAAATACGATTCACCAAAAGATCTCAAGGATAATGCATGAATGGCTAAAAGAGTAAAAACAACGGCAAATCCAAGCAGCCCTAGAGTGCCTGAGGCAATCAGCAACGGAAACCGAACAAGCCGGATCGAAAAGGAGGCGGTATAGTTAGGAATAGCAAAAGAGGCAATTCCTGTGGTTGCAACGACAATGACCATAAAAGGAGAAACAAGACCTGCCTGCACAGCAGCTTGACCCACAACTAAGGAACCGACAATACTAACAGCCTGACCAACAGGCTTTGGCATTCTTAATCCTGCCTCTCTCATCAATTCAAAAGCCAGTTCCATAATGACCGCTTCTAACAGCACCGGAAATGGAATAATATCTCTTCCAGAGGCAATGGTTAAGGCAAGTGAGGTGGGAATCATTTCTTGATGAAAGCTCACTAGCATAACATAAGCAGATGTAAGGACTAAACTAATGACAAAGGCTATATAACGAATAAAGCGGAAAAATGAGCCCACATAGAATCTGGAATAATAATCATCACTAGCTTGAAGAAATTCCCAAAAATAAGTCGGTACAAGGATCACTTGTGGTGAATTATCAACAAAAATAGCTGCTCGTCCTTCTAGAATGGAGGCAGCCACCTTATCAGGACGCTCCGTACTTTGCACCGTTGTGAAGGGGGAAAGAGGTGAATCCTCAATTAATTCTCCGATATAACCTGAATCAATAATTCCATCGATCTTAATATTGTCTAATCTTTGCATGATTTCTTCTACTAAACCTTCTTTAACGGTTCCTCTCAAATAAGCGATGTTTAGAATCGTTTTTGTTCTTTTCCCAACCACTGTTGACTTTATTGATAATAATGGGTCTTTAATTCTCCGCCTGACGAGAGCTGTATTCGTTCGAATATTTTCTGTAAATCCATCTCTTGGTCCTGTTACAACTTGTTCTGTCTGCGGTTCTGACACAGCCCTCTCAGACCAGCCTCTAGTAGAAACTAGGATCGCTTGTTTACATTGATCAATAAAAAAAATAGAATCACCTGATAAAACACCTTCAATTGCCTCTTCTATACTAGAAATTAGTTTTAACGCATGCGGGTGTAAGATATGTTTTATAATTCTCTTAGGTAAATTTCTAAGTAGTGTTGTAAAGTCTGTATCTCTCAAAAGTTCAGGTGCTTGATAGATGAAAGAATTAATGACAGAATCAATCACTGTAGTATTAGCGATACCATCAATGTAGAAACAGACGATAGCGATATTTTTCTTCTCATGAAAATAAAATTCTCTCGTATTTAAATCCGTATTATCTTGGAGAATCTCTTGAATTATTTTTTTATTATCCTCAGACTTAGCTGCTATATTTTCTTTTAGAAGTTCTTCTATAGATTTCTCCATTAGGTACGCTCCATAAATTGAACTTTAATGTTATTTATCTCCAATCCAAACGGGATTATTCGAAAAAGTTGAATGAAAGAAGGGTACATGGTCGAAACTAATTTAATAAAACATCTATGGAGTTGGGTAAGTGTGGATTTTTATCATAGTTGGATTTATCAGCATATTCTAAACACATCGTGGTTTTTATGGGTAATTGCGGGGAGTACTTTCGGATTAAACATGATAGGACCTGTGCTCATTTGGAAAATTACTAGCAGTAAAACAGAGGGTTAGGTGTTAAAGTTAGCATTTTATCGGGCCTAACTTTTGTCAGGCACGATAAATAATCATGGCTGAAAAACAATAAATTTGTTCTTCTTCATCCTCTGACATGGCTGCCACATTATACTTTATATCTACTAATTTCCTTTCATCTAATCCTTTTAAAAATCGATTCATTTCCTTTTCTAAATCTTTTTCGTGCTCACGGTCGAATAGCTTAACCTGAATCATGCTCATATCCCCTTCCTTTTTCTACTAGTATTTCCAAGTTTTCTGAAAATTAAAATTCGGCAAAAAAAACGATTCCACACTGGGAATCGTCTTTTTGTTAAATTATTTAGTCTCTCCGGTCCATTCGAGCATACCGCCAGTCATATTACGGACTTTGTAGCCCTGCTCCTGAAGATAGTGACAAACATTGCCACTACGTGCACTTGAACGGCAAATAAAGATATATTCTTTTTCCTTATCAAAATAGTCAAGGTTTGCAGGAATATCTCCCATCCGGATATGCTTTGCACCAGGGATTATCCCCTGAGCAACTTCATGGTCTTCCCGAACGTCGACCAGTTCAAGCTTTTCCCCTTGCTCAAGCTTTTTCTTTAATTCTTCTGTCGTGATTATTTGAATCTCTTCCATCTAAACATCCCCTTTTGAAAAAGACTTAATTTGCTACAATATTGACTAATTTACCTGGAACGGTGATGACTTTACGAATTGTTTTGCCTTCTATTTGTTCCTTCACACGATCGTCGTCCATTGCGATTCCTTCTAGTGCTTCTTTGCTCGCACCTGTTGGAACCATTAACTTTGTTTTCACTTTGCCGTTAACTTGGATTACAATTTCCACTTCGTCATCTACAAGCTTCGCCTCATCATATGCCGGCCATGCCTCATATGAAATGGTTTCACTGTGACCTAGTTTCTCCCAAAGTTCTTCAGCAATATGCGGGCAAACAGGAGCCAGCATTTTAACAAAGCCTTCAATATAGTCTTTAGGAAGTACAGTCGCTTTGTAAGCTTCATTTATAAATACCATCATCTGCGAAATCGCGGTATTAAAACGTAAGCCTTCGTAATCTTCCGTCACCTTTTTAACTGTCTGATGATAAACCTTCTCTAATGCAGATGAATCTTCAGTTGCTTGAATCTTAGGGTTTAGGTCTCCATTCTCCTCCACGAACAAACGCCAAATACGATCAAGGAAACGACGTGAACCATCCAATCCATTTGTCGACCAAGCGATACTTGCATCAAGTGGTCCCATAAACATTTCATACAAGCGAAGTGTATCGGCACCATGGCTATCAATAATATCATCAGGATTTACGACATTTCCTTTTGATTTACTCATTTTCTCATTGCCTTCACCTAAGATCATACCTTGGTTGAAAAGCTTTTGGAAAGGTTCTTTCGTTGGAACGACACCGATATCATAAAGGAATTTGTGCCAGAAGCGTGCATATAACAAGTGAAGTACGGCATGCTCTGCTCCGCCAATATAGATATCAACTGGAAGCCAATGATTCAACTTCTCAGGGGAAGCTAGTGCTTGATCGTTCTTAGGATCAATATAACGTAAATAGTACCAGCAGCTGCCTGCCCATTGCGGCATCGTATTCGTTTCACGACGGCCTTTTTTACCTGTCTCCGGATCAACGACATTTACCCAGTCTTCTATATTTGCAAGTGGTGATTCACCGGTTCCTGATGGCTTGATATCCTTTGTTTTTGGAAGCATTAGCGGAAGCTGATCCTCAGGTACAGCGGTCATTGTGCCATCTTCCCAATGGATAATTGGAATTGGCTCACCCCAATAACGCTGACGGCTGAACAACCAATCACGTAAACGGAAAGTTACCTTCTTCGTTCCAATACCTTTTTCTTCTAACCAGGCAATCATTTTTTGGATCGCTTCCGTTTTGTCTAAACCATTTAGGAAATCTGAATTAATATGCTCCCCATCACCTGTATAGGCTTCTGTTTCAATATCTCCGCCTGCCACAACCGGCTTAATCGGAAGCTTGAACTCTTTTGCAAATTCATAATCTCGCTCATCATGTGCTGGAACAGCCATGATTGCACCCGTTCCATAGCTGACTAATACATAATCAGCAATCCAAATTGGCATTTTCTCGCCGTTAGCTGGATTAATCGCATATGCTCCGGTAAATACACCCGTTTTCTCTTTCGCAAGATCTGTTCGTTCTAAATCGCTCTTTGTCTTTACTTTATCTAAATAGGCTTCAACAGCAGCACGCTGTTCTTCGGTTGTGATTTTATCAACAAAGCTATGCTCAGGAGCAAGCACAGCGTAGGTTGCACCAAAAAGCGTATCAGGACGGGTGGTAAATACGGTAAATGTCTCTTCATGACCTTCGATGTTAAAAGTTACTTCAGCACCTTCTGAGCGGCCAATCCAGTTACGCTGCATTTCTTTTAGACTTTCAGGCCAGTCTAGTTCTTCTAAATCTTCAAGTAAACGGTCACCATAGGCTGTAATTTTTAAGATCCACTGTTTCATCGGGCGGCGTTCAACCGGATGTCCGCCACGCTCACTTTTGCCATCAATAACCTCTTCATTTGCTAAGACGGTTCCAAGTGCGGGACACCAGTTAACAGCTACTTCGTCTACATAAGCAAGACCTTTTTCAAACAGCTTTAAGAAAATCCATTGTGTCCACTTATAGTATTCTGGGTCGGTCGTGTTTACTTCACGATCCCAATCATATGAAAACCCAAGTGCCTTTATTTGTCTGCGGAAGGTATTAATGTTTTGCTCAGTAAACTCCGCAGGATCATTACCTGTATCCAATGCATATTGTTCTGCAGGTAATCCAAATGCATCCCAGCCCATTGGATGAAGAACATTATATCCTTGCATCCGCTTTAAGCGTGAAAGAATATCAGTTGCCGTGTAACCTTCAGGGTGTCCGACATGCAGTCCCGCTCCGGATGGATATGGAAACATATCTAAAGCGTAGAATTTCCTCTTATCATATTCCTCGCTCGTTTTAAATGTTTTTTCCTCTTCCCATTTCTTTTGCCACTTCTTTTCAATTTGCTGATGACCAAAACTCATCTCTCTTACCTCCTAAAAAAAATAAAAAAACCCCTCATCCCAAAAAGGGACGAGAGGATTATGTATGTATCTTCCCGCGGTACCACCCACATTAGTGTTTAAAACACTCGCTTCATTAGACCTTAACGCGGCAGACGGCAAACATTACTATGGTTCATGTTTGCAACTCCTAGGCGAGTTCATGATGCACCCGATTGACTTTCACCAGCCGTCAACTCTCTACTACAGGTACTAACCACTACTACTCCTAATCACGGTTTTTAACTTTAAAAGTATTACGGTTATTGTATTAAATTTCCCGGCAATATGCAAGCAAACTTAAGCCTAAATTCAGGATAGACTAATACCCTCCCTTTTAAACACTTACATTTCGACAAAATCTGGGCGGTGCCTGTCACCGCTACAATATTGCAGCGGTGGCTGTTGTTTCGGTTTCTTTTATACGGCGGTCGTAGAACAATGTTGTAAAGATGCTGACTACGAATAATCCGGTCAGGACGTAGAATAAGGCAGACATGCTGTAGAGGTCCACGAGTATTCCGCCTAATAGTGGTCCAAGCATTCTTCCGCCTGTCGCTGTGCTCGTTACAATTCCTTGGTAAAAACCCTCCCGTCCCTTTGGAGCGAGGTTGAAGGCAACGGTTGGAACCGCTGGCCAGATAAACATTTCCCCGATCGTTAGGACAATCATTGCAACAAGGAACCCTGTAAATGCACTTGCATTTCCGGCCACTATAAATGAAATAATAAAGATTCCAATTCCAATTAAGATTTGAATTTTCAAGGTAGTATTCAGTTGTTTTAAGACGCCGTTTAAGAGCGGCTGCCCTAGAACAATCAATGCTCCATTGATCGTCCATAAAAGACTGTATTGGCTTAAGCTTATATTAATTTCTTGTGAGTAGGAGGCAATCGTTGTGGACCATTGCACGTAAGCGACCCAACATAGTAAATAGCCTGAGCAAAGAATTAATAAGGCAATAAGGTTTTTCCGATTTGTACGGAAGGCTGCTTCCTTTATTCCTTTTGCTGGTTTAACCGATTCTGCCGTCGATATTCCTTTGTAGCCAAAGACAGCAATTAATAAGAAGATAGCAAACATAACCGTATTCGCAAGAAAGATTAATTCAAACGAGTAATCTGCGACAATCCCTCCAAGTGCCGCTCCTACTGCTACCCCTAGATTTTGTGCTACGTAAATGGCATTAAAAGCTCTGCGTCCGCCTTCTTTCCACACTGAGCCTGCCATTGCAAACATGGCTGGAAATACAATTCCAGTACCAAAACCAATGATGGTTAAGAAGAAGATGTATTCTGGCCAGCCATGCCAGATGGTTAACCCAACTAATGCAGTCAGCGTTATGCATATCCCTAGCAAGATTGATTTATAGCCGCCGATTTTATCAAAAAGATTTCCTCCAAACAAGTTCCCGATAACACTTGCTGCAGAGTTTAACATTAATACCACACCGGCCATTGTTAGGGATTTCCCTAAGTGATCATGAATATAGATTGTGTTTAAAGGCCATAAAAAAGAAGAGCCTGTAACATTCACTGCCATTCCAATAATTAAGAGCCATACGGCACGAGGCATGAAAAACGCTCCTTTACCATTTAACTATTTCGTTTTCCAAGAGATATTGTATTCCCATTTCAAGGTGCATGCAATCTTTTTGTTTATTAGCGTCCTTATTGTTTGAATTGCGATTCAAAATGGTCACTACTACACTCCCAAAATAAAAAAAGTCCACTAGGGACTTAAAAACCGGAAGCCATTCAAATCTGTTACCTTTTCTTCTTTTTGGAGTTGTCTAGGGCAGCTACCTTATTTTTATTAATCACTTTTTCGATAGCTAGCTCCACATGAAAGTGTTTTTCATCTATGGCTGAAACACTTGAAACTTTTCCTTTTTTACCTTTGATAGTAATACTTTCTCCTACAGTTGGAACACGCTGAAGCAGCTGGCTCAGAAGGACATTTTTGTTTTCGATAAAATGAACAACAAACATAAGGGTCTCTCCATTTCATATGGATTAAATACTCCATATAAATTATTTACCGCCGATGAGTTTTAGACCAAAATTCATCGTAGACAGGCTGCCTTTTCTATAGTGAATTGACACAAGGAAATAATTTTGCCAAAATAAAAACAAGAAAACACCATTTCTATAAAAGAAACAGTGTTTTCTAACCTAATTCTTTAAGGCTCTTTCATCGAAGTCTTATTCCTTCTTGGCCGGACGAATAAGAATTCATTTGAAAGGGTCTATTTTTTTACTGCTGGTATTTGAGCAGGGAAATAACTATTTGTAGCATGATCCTTTTTCTTCTCGTTAACAGGTTCAGCTTTTACAGCTTCTTTCACTTTTTCAATCTCGCTATTTAGTTCCTCAATGCTTACGCCTTTTTTCACAAGCTCTTCTGTTGCTAAACGAATCGCATTATTCGATTGAACAATCGATTCTCTAAGTGAATCCATAGATCCTTGCGGGTCGTGGAAGCCTGATGAATTTTCAGCGGCAATGATATCCCAGAACCATTGGCCTTTACGGACAAATTCTTGGGCTTGTTTAATTTTGTCTTCGCTAACTCCAGAAGTAATCATTTTGTTTACATAGTAATGAGCAGATGTTGAGAGATCTTGTGCTTCATGTAATGCACTAACATTAGCATCTTGAATTTCAAGAACGCGGTCTTTTAACTTATCAAGATCACGATCATGACATTGTCCACATGAAGTATCCATTGTTTTTAATGGAGAAGTCCACCAGTGAGAAGTGATTTTTCTCTTTCCGTCTACACGCTCATATGGCATATGACAGTCAGCACATGATACATTTGCCTTACCGTGTGTACCGCCAGCATGTGTTTCATATTCTGGGTGCTGTGCTTTAATCATAGGTGTTCCTGAAATCGTACTAACCCAGTCTTTTGCAAAACCATTTTCTTTCGCAATGGTATTATAGTATTCATACATATCAGCAGGCTTAAAGCCTTTAGCCCATGGGAAAGTAACTTCACTATTATCAGCGGCAAAATGATACTCAACATGACACTGTCCACAAACATAGCTTCTCATATCATTTTTCGTTGGGTTTGATGTGTCAATACCTTGTGATTCTAACGCTTTGTAGAAACTTGGACGAGTAATACGTAAGTCCATGGTTTGCGGATCATGGCAATCAGAACAACCGATAGGTGAGTGTCCCATTGCTTCAGCCTTTGGCCAAATCACCTCATTGAAATTGGCACCCCAATAACCGTCGCCCATTTCTTCAATTAAGCCTGGCACTGCTGTTGATTTACAAGTTAAGCATGATCCAACCGATTTATCAGTAATACGTTTAATGTTCCTAATATCTTCATTGGCATAAACGTGACCACGATCTTCGTTATATTCAGTTGCGAACCCATAGCCGTTGAAAAGAACTGGCAGTAATGGCTCTTTGTCTGGATCATACTTGCTTCGCTTTACAGATCCATTGTATTTTGTGTCTTCCATTTTTTCATTTTTCATATAACTATTATATTGTAGCGGATATAAATCCTTAAATGCTTCATTACTTATTTCATCTTCAGATAGGCCTGTTGTCTCCTGTTTTTCTTTAGCACCCGCTGTCTTCTCACTGGTATTTTCACTGCTGCAGCCAGTAATAATGAGGACGAATGCTAGTAGAAGGAGATATGCCCCAATTCGGAACCTATTCATTCTTAAAATCCTCCCTTAGTATTTAACAATTCTCCAGACTTTGCTGGCTTATCATAACTGTCATCTTTAAAGTCTTTTCCGTGTGGTACTGTCTTGTGACATGATATACAGCTATCTTTTGAATCATGTGAGACATTATTAACTGTGCTTTGATGACATTCTGCACAATTTTTATTAATTACCTTTAATGTACGTTTCGTCGCATAAATTCGGTCTGGTATATCTTCTGTACCCAACGTGTTGTAATAGATATGCGTCATACCGGCTCGTCCTTTGAAGAATAACTTACCTGCCTCACTCTCATGTGGTAGGTGGCAGTCATTACACTGCAGTGCCGCATGAGTTGAATCCATGAATGACGTATATACTGACTCCATCGTATGGCAATTTTGACAAAAACCAGGTGAGTCCAAATAGGCCATTGTTTTAACAGTACCGACGGAAAAACCAATACCAGCTAAAAGAGCTACAACAATTAACACTCTTTTATCAATCGCCAGTAATTTTTTTAACATCTTTTTCATTTTTTCACCTCCCATAATATTCCTATCTCTCTCTTTAATGTATATAACAAAGTGTAAAACACTCTATTACCTAGGACTGCTTCCTTCTCCTAATAAGAAGGGTTAGGATACCCGCTGCAAGCAGGCTAACACCACTAAATGCCCCTATCGCAAGCTTAGTTGCGCTTTCATTTTCTTTCAATTCATCGATGCCTTTATTAGGGGATTCTACCAATTCGATGGTAGTCATAGTTTCACTGCGCTGATACTCGAGCAAGAACTTTTTCTCATCCCCTGCCTTTATCCCCTGATAATGATAGGAGAAAATCCCCTCCTCATCAGCGTGGGTTTTCTTCTCCTCAGGTGCTGGGTCAAGCTTTATCTTTTCAGCCTTTAGAGGCTGGACAAATGAAACATTGAAGAGGCCGATATCGGCAAAGCTTTCAAATTGATAGGATAACGATCGATTCTTTTTATCAGCAACAATACTATCGATATAAAACTCAACCACAAATTTATATACCTCATTTGGCTGAATATCTTCACTTGTAACCCATGAAATCGTGCTCTTTTCTGTGTCGATTATGTATTCAATATCATACACCTTCGATAGATCGCTAGAATAATCTGCTACATAACCAATGCGGAAATTTTTTTCATTCATCGGAAGCGGTATCTCAATTTGTCCTTTTAGCGGCTGATCTGATTGGTTTAACATCGTTCCTTGATATCCGATTAACAATGGAGGATGTTCTTTCTTGTCATCGTTCGGGTGATAAGCAAACTCAGGCATTACCTGGATCGTCAGTTCCTCCATCGACAAGAGATTATCAGTAGATTCTGCGTTTGAATTTAAAGGATTAGTCAGTAGGAGTACGCTAAGGAGAAGCGTTATAATAAAAGAGTATTTTTTCAAAAAAATTACATCCTTTCGGGTTAAGTACAACTTATTAAAGTTTTTAAAAAATGTCCTTAAAAAAATTGCTAGGAAAACCATTTACCTTTTGGTCTTCTAACAATGAAGGGGAATGGTCAGAGGATTTCTCTTTTCCATATCTTATTTATCCCATGATTAAGGACCATCATCTGTGACGCACATCACACTTTAATCTTAAGTTATTACTATATTGTGAACTGCGTTTTAACCTTATTTTCACAGTGTTTTCTATGTAAAATCCACAAAATAGAGAGACCCTCAACTCGAAAAGTTGAGGGTCTTTAAATACGATTAAGATGACTGATCCTGTTCCTGATGGAACTTTGATTTGACAGGCTGGCCTCCAGAATTTTCATACTTCTTTTTCGATTGCTTTATTAAATCAACATCTTGCCCAAGTTCAAGATCCTGATTATTAATTCCATTGCGTGTCTTTTGCTCAGGGTTTTGTTGTTTGGAGCGCTTTTTCAATATACTCCTCCTCCTCGATAATCCTGCCCTTCAAGTATCATTGAATTCTGAAGTTGCTGCAGCTGCAGCCTCATGCGGTGGAGTTGATCACGCTGTTGAGAATTTGCGCTATGTGCCATTTTTGCAATGTCATTATAAGATTCCTCTAACATTTGCAATGCTCTTGTGTAGTCATCATTGTTATAATGCTGCTGAAGACCGGCTTCTTTAAATTGTTCCTCGGCAAAGGCAATTGCCTGTTCACATTGCAGCATTAGTTCGTCCATTGAATCACGAGTAGCCATCACGGGACCCCCTTCATGTTGACATGACGATATTCCAAATTTATCTGAAGCACAACGCTTCATTTCTTATTTTGTTCTCTTATGCTAAAATTTAATCTGTTACTTTTCATTAAATTAAAGGAGGTCGCCCTTAGATGAATCAGACCAACCCTTTTCCATATGCCTCCGATGATAAACGTTACCATACGTGGAATTATCACCTGCGCCAGCAGTTTGGTCATAAAGTTTTCAAGGTCGCTTTAGATGGTGGTTTTGACTGTCCAAACCGTGACGGTACAGTAGCACATGGTGGTTGTACATTTTGCAGTGCTGCAGGTTCAGGGGATTTTGCAGGAAACAAAGTAGATGACCTGGAATTTCAATTTCAAGAAATTAAAGAAAAAATGCACACTAAATGGAAGGAAGGCAAATACATGGCCTACTTCCAAGCTTATACAAATACTCATGCACCGGTAGAAGTCCTTCGTGAAAAGTTCGAAAAAGTACTTAACCAAGACGGAGTCGTCGGGATATCAATTGCTACCCGACCGGATTGTTTACCAGATGATGTCGTCGAATATTTAGCAGAGTTAAACGAAAGAACGTATCTATGGGTTGAACTTGGATTACAAACAGTGCACGAGAGAACAGCGTTATTAATAAACCGTGCCCATGATTTTCAATGCTATGTTGACGGTGTAAACAAGCTAAGGAAACATGGAATCCGTATTTGCTCTCATATTATTAATGGCTTGCCTCTTGAAACACCTGAAATGATGATGAAAACAGCACATGAAGTAGCAAAATTGGATGTTCAGGGAATAAAAATCCATTTACTCCATTTGTTAAAAGGGACACCAATGGTGAAGCAATATGAAAAAGGGATGCTAGAATTTCTATCTCTTGATGCTTATGTAAACTTAGTATGTGATCAACTAGAAATTTTACCGCCTGAAATGATTGTTCACCGTATCACAGGTGACGGTCCTATTGATTTAATGGTTGGACCAATGTGGAGTGTAAACAAGTGGGAAGTTCTAAACTCGATTGACGCTGAGCTAAAAAGAAGAGACAGCTTTCAAGGAAAATATTATCAACAAAGTAAAGTGGGGAGTTAAGTTTGAAGATTACCCGTATTCTTCCCTTTGCAAGGCAGCTGCTTGAAAAAGCTGTAATTAACGGAGACGTCGTAATAGACGCTACATTAGGTAATGGCCATGATACTGTTTTTTTAGCCGGTCTTGTTGGAGAGAAGGGCAGGGTCTATGGATTTGACGTGCAAGAAGAAGCCATCCTTGCGAGTGAAAAACGCTTAGCCGAGCAAGGTTTCTCCAACCAAGTGACACTTTTCCACGCGGGACATGAATGTATTGAAATATTAATTCCTGTTGAAGAACACGGTTTGGTCACTGGCGCCATCTTTAATCTAGGATATTTGCCTGGAAGCGATAAAACCATTGTAACAAAACCTGAGACAACCATTTCAGCGATTGAACAGCTCTTAAGAATTATGAAACCCGAAGGCATAATCGTCCTTGTTATCTACCACGGTCATGTTGAAGGTGCTATTGAACGGGATGCTTTACTTACCTTTTGCCAGCAGCTCGACCAAAATGAAGCGCATGTACTACAGTACCAATTTATAAATCAGCAAAACAACCCACCATTTATAATCGCAATCGAAAAAAGATAAAACCAGGCAATTGCCTGGTCAAGCTTTTGAAAAAGTTTTATCATGGTGCCCTTCAAATAGGTCTGTTGATTGTAGCGCAGGGCACTCGACTCCTGCGGGATATAGAGGTCACTGGAGACCCCGCAGGCGCTAAAGCGCCGAGGAGGCTTCAGGACCTCCCCGCGGAAAGCGAGTGGCCGGAGCGGAAATCAACAGGCCTATTTGCTTATTTAAACCTTGTTACAACGGTTGGGACCCATTTTTGAACAGCACGATAGGCTAGTCCATTCACATAAAAAAAGTAACTGATGGACCCGCCTGCTTTGATAATTCCTTTTGCAAGCTTGCGTACATTCTTTTGTTTCCGGACCTTTCCATCTGATAAATAAATGCCCAATAAGCCGCGGTTAATAAGCTGATGGAACTTTTTATGAGGCAGATACTCCGTATGTCGATCGGCTTCTTTAACAAAATGCTTCAATCGATTAAAGAGCGTTTCTTGATTTTCGTAATAAAAACAAAAATTTAAGTCACCGCCAGCCTTGTCTTCTTCCTGGTCTATAAAATAGTCTAACAAGATATGAAGCCCCTGTATGTATGGAAAATAACCATTACGTATATTATCTGCATCTCGCTCATTAAAATCCTCTCGCATGGCATAAGAAACTAGACAAAAAATCCCCAATGTTGAACCCGAACAAGCCGAAAATTCATACCACTCCATCTCAGGCAAATTCCGTTGATGCCGATGAAACCATTTCTCTAATCGAGGAACACGCTCCTCGTGAATGACATGCTTATGGATTTGTAAATCACAATAGTAATTACAAAGCTCGAGGAGATAATCTCTAATGATCGGATAATTCTTTACTTCCTTTAGTACATTTCTACAGGTTTCAGCTAACTCGTTTAGATAACCTCCATCATCTTGGTCTTGCCGGAGACGGTAGTAATTTTTGGACACTGCTTCTGCCGATAAAGCATCCTTCATTGACTCATGAAGGGAAGCAAAATCATCTGGGTCTAGTGACGTACTCCGATCACAAAGATTATCTAAATAGTCGCTTATCGTTTGATAGGCAACAATAAATTTAACAGCTTTTTTATAATTTTCGTTGGCAGTAAGGGATAAAATCCCTCCACCCTCACAATGAAAGGTTTTATGCTCTATGCTTGCAAGAGCCTGGGTTCTTAGCTCTGGATTAGGAATGCTTTCTGCACGTGTTTTCCAGTAAGCAAGTTCCTCGTGAACAGCAGGTATGGTATGTCGGTATACCTTCATCATAAGTTTGATGGGCATCATAAATTCTACATCCCTCCTTTTTTACACAATATAGCCTATTGCCTTTAACTGGCTAGTAACGAAGTCTTTAGCATATTCAAATACATCTTCCCGCTCTGGTTCATTAAAGATTTCATGATAGCATTTGGGCCATTCCTTAAATCTTTTCTCAGATAATGGCGCATGGTTGAACCATTCCTTAACGGAAGCTTTATTAACAATTTTATCATCGCCCCCCTGCATAACAAGCAGCGGAACATCCTGAGTCTTTTCCATACTTTCAAAGGCTAGTTTTATGCTATCTGCTAGTTCACGGTACCAGCGTATAGAAACCCTTGTAATATAAAGGGTATCATTCGAATCTGCTTCCCAGATATCTTCGTTTCTCGTAGCCATTTGAACGGATATACCAGAATCCATCCTGAGTGAAGGAAGCACCCTGTTCAACAGATAAGAAAGCATATTTAAAAATTTCGATGGTGTATGAACAAGTCCTAAGCAAGGAGAAGAAAGAATTAAGCCAGCAATATTTAATCTCTCTTCCTGTAAAAGGCGAACAGCTATTAACCCACCCATACTATGTCCAATCACGAAAACTGGCAATTCATAGCGATAGGCTGCGTGAATCCAGTCCTTTACTTCTATAATATACTCATCGAAGGAATCAATATGTCCCCTGCGGGATCTCGATGTCATGCCTTGTCCGGGAAGATCCGCCATAATGACATGAAAGCCTGATGAACGCCACATTTCAATCAGCCAGCCATATCGGCGATGATGTTCCATAGCCCCATGTATAATAACAATGACCGCTTTCGCTTCTCCTTCTGCTTCCCACTTCCACATATTTTTTTCCTCCTAGAAAAAAATTCTATATAATATATATTATCATGCTCATCATGCACCTGCACCTTCTGCACCCTTACATATGTTCAAATCTGTATGAAGGCAATATACACAAAGGAGAGGAATGAAGTGATTTATCCTTATAAAAATAAATACCCAAAAATTGCAGAATCGTCATTTATTGCTGACTATGCCACAATAACAGGTGATGTTGAAATCGGTGAGGAATCAAGCGTTTGGTTTAATTCCGTCATTAGAGGAGATGTGGCACCTACCATCATCGGGAAAAAGGTAAATATACAAGATAACTCTGTCCTTCACCAAAGTCCAAATAACCCTTTAATTATTGAAGATGAAGTAACAATTGGACACCAAGTCATCCTGCACAGTTGTATCATTAGAAAAAGAGCTTTAATTGGCATGGGCTCCATCGTACTAGACCAGGCTGAAATCGGTGAAGGTGCATTTATTGGTGCTGGAAGCCTCGTACCGCAAGGAAAAAAGATTCCTCCCAACACATTAGCATTTGGGAGACCGGCAAAAGTGATTAGAGAACTAAACGCCCACGATCTGAAAGAAATGGATAGAATCTATACAGAGTATGCTGAAAAAGCACAGTATTATAAATCGATACAAAAATAATTTAAAACAAGCACCCATAAAAGGCACATGGGTGCTTGTTTTCAGTATTTCATCACTTGAAGTTCTTTTATGCCTTCTGATTGAAACTCATATTTACCTTCTACGAACACTTGGTGCCATTCCATGAACATGAGTACCGTCCAAATTTTACGACTGTTATCGATTTTACCTAGACAATGGTCATCAAGAAGTTTTAATAAGTAACTTTTATCAATGAGATAATCGGTATTACTATCACGGATTACCCCCTTTGCCCAGCTATTCATTTCGTCTTTTAGCCAGTGCCGTATTGGCACGGGAAAGCCTAGTTTTTTCCGAGTGAGTACATGATTTGGCACGATTCCTTCTACTGCCTTCCGAAGAATATATTTGGTAGTAGCATGGCTTGTTTTCAAGCTGCCAGGTATTTGCGAAGCAATCCTAAATACCTCTTTATCAAGAAAAGGGACACGTAATTCCAAAGAGTGCGCCATGGTCATTCGGTCAGCTTTAAGCAAAATATCACCACGCATCCACGTATGGATATCAATATATTGCATCTGATCGACTGAAGCATACCCCGCTGATTCTTTGTACAGAGGCTTTGTAATATCAGTGTAATTTATTCCATGTTCATAAACATTCAATAGCTTGCTCTTTTCCTCTTCCGTAAACATCTTGGCATTTCCAATGTATCGCTCTTCAAGTGGTGTTACTCCTCGTTCAATAAAGCTTTTCCCTTTTGTTCCTTCTGGCAGCATGATCGAAAGCCATTTAAGGAATACCTTTATTGCCCTAGGGATTTTATTAAAAACTTCTAGCGATTGCGGTTCGCGGTAAATATTATAGCCTCCAAAAAGTTCATCTGCACCCTCACCAGAAAGCACGACCGTGACATGCTTCCTCGCTTCCCGAGCAACAAAGTAAAGAGGAACACAGGCGGGATCAGCGAGCGGGTCATCCATGTGCCAGATAATTTTCGGGAGTTCCTTCATATACTCTTCTGGGGTAATTACATAGCTAATATTCTCAACCCCTAGTTTGTCGGCTGATTCTTTCGCAACATCAATTTCACTAAACCCATCTCTTTCAAATCCAACAGAAAAGGTTTTGATATTAGGATGAAAATCCTTGGCAATCGAGGCAATGATTGTCGAATCGATTCCTCCAGATAAAAAAGAACCTACTGGGACGTCACTGCGCATATGAATTTTCACCGAATCAATCAATACTTCCCTGATTTCCTTAATAAAGTTCTCTTCTAATTTATTTACTGGCGTAAAATTAGCCTTCCAATATTGATATTCTTTCATCGGCATGCCTGGTTTTTTGATAAAATAATGTCCTGGCTCAAGCTTTTTGATAGCAGCTGACAACGTTTCTGGCTCAGGAACAAATTGATAGGTAAAATAGTGCTGAAGGGCTTTGTAGTTAAGGGCATCATTTTTAAGCGCCAGTAAGATACTTTTCTTCTCAGAAGCAAACAAAGTTCTGTCTTCTTCCTCATAATAAAAGAACGGCTTTATTCCAAAATGGTCTCTAGCTCCATAAAGGGTTTTTTCCACCTTATCCCATATCACAAAGGCAAACATTCCCCGCAGTTTTTCCACTAGTTTCTCTTTCACATGACTATATAGAGCAATAATAACCTCTGTATCGGAATTAGTGGAGAACGTTAGGCCCGCGTCCTCTAAATCTTCTCGAAGTTCAAGATAATTGTAAATCTCGCCATTAAAGATGATCCAATAACGCTCGTTTTCGTAGGATAAGGGCTGATGGCCACTTTCGATATCAATAATGCTTAAACGCCGAAAACCAAATTGAATCCACTCATCCTCATAAAAACCTTCATCGTCAGGACCGCGATGGGTAATGATATCATTCATATCCTTAAATTGCTGTGTTACTATTTTCCGATTTTTTTCATTGATACAGCCTATGAAGCCACACATTTGATTTCACCTACTCCATGTCTAAATTATCTATAACGAAGATTTTAAGTATCTTACAGTTTTCACCTGTTTAAGTAGTCTTAAACATATTATTCTTTAATCCCCTTTGTAAGAAGTAGACGTGAAACAAAAAAGAGGAGTTGCATGTTTTTAACATGCAACTCCTCTTTTTATGTTTATTTATTATTCTGCTTGTTGACGTAGTGTATCTGCCTTGTCTGTACGCTCCCATGGAAGATCAACATCTGTACGGCCGAAATGTCCGTAAGCTGCTGTCTGCTTATAAATCGGGCGTCGTAAATTTAGCATATTGATGATACCAGCAGGGCGAAGGTCAAAGTTTTTGCTGACTAAATCAACAAGAACCTCTTCACTTACTTTCCCTGTACCGAAAGTATCAACAGAAATGGAAACTGGTCTTGCTACACCAATTGCATACGCTAGCTGTACTTCTACCTTGTCAGCAAGTCCTGCAGCAACAATATTCTTTGCTACATAACGTGCTGCATAAGCTGCAGAGCGGTCAACTTTTGTAGGATCCTTACCTGAGAAGGCACCGCCGCCGTGACGAGCATAACCACCATAAGTATCAACGATAATCTTACGGCCTGTTAATCCAGCATCGCCTTGAGGTCCGCCGATCACAAAACGGCCTGTTGGATTGATGAAGTATTTTGTGTTTTCATCAATTAACTCTTCAGGTACAACCGGATTAATGACATACTCTTTAATATTGCGTTGAATTTGCTCAAGCGTTACTTCTGGGTGGTGCTGAGTAGAAATAACAATCGTATCAATTCGTACAGGCTTGTCGTTCTCATCGTATTCAACTGTTACTTGTGTTTTACCATCTGGACGAAGGTATGGAAGAAGCTCTTCTTTACGCACCTCAGTTAGACGACGGGCAAGCTTGTGGGCAAGAGAAATGGGAAGAGGCATAAGCTCCTTTGTTTCATTACATGCAAACCCAAACATTAGACCTTGGTCACCTGCACCAATTGCTTCAATTTGCTCGTCTGACATTAGTCCTTCACGAGCTTCTAGCGCTTGGTCAACACCCATTGCAATGTCAGCAGACTGTTCATCGATAGAAGTTAAAACTGCACAAGTCTCGGAGTCAAAACCATATTTTGCGCGATTGTATCCAATTCCTTTAATCGTTTCACGAACAATTTTTGGTATGTCTACGTAAGTAGAAGTGGTAATCTCACCAGCAACAAGCACTAAACCAGTTGTAACTGATGTTTCAGCAGCAACACGAGCATTCGCATCCTTTGCCAAAATAGCATCTAAGATTGAATCAGAAATCTGGTCACAAATTTTATCAGGATGACCTTCAGTTACTGATTCAGAAGTGAACAAGCGACGTTTTGTTGACATCTGAATTCCTCCTATATAGTCAAATAAGTGAGGTTATCTGTGTGGGTTTTTATGTATACCTTGCCGTTTAACCTCGGGTTGATACGGAACTCATTCCCTTAGTAGTATGAAATAAACATAGGATTTTTATGAAAGAAACACAATCTTTCTGAAAAAAACCCCTTTGAAAGTCTCATGATGGAAGTGTAGATCAGCGATTTAGAGCAACGGAAAATTAAAAAACCTTTCCAATTCTCGAGGAAAGGTTGTTCCGCGCCTTTCACTCTTATCGTTCAAGGCAATGGCCTTGCTTCAGGTTTAGCACCTTTGCTCGAAGTAAAAATTAGTTTAACATCTTCGAATGCAGGTTGCTGGGTTTCATTGGGCCTGTCCCTCCACCAGCTCGGGATAAGAGAGTATCCGTTCAAGGATGAATCATACCCTACTATGTCGAACGATGTCAATGAATTTTTTTAGAATTTATTAATTTTCAGGATAACTATGTCCAACAGAAAAATATAGTGATTAATGACTCCCATTTTCAGCCATTAGTATAGATTATTTAGACAAATGTGTTATACTATTTGTAATAATAAAATGTAAAGGAAGGATCCATAAAATGAATTCTGTTCATATTCCAAATGAATTAAGCGAATTATTAGCGGATAATCATATGCGGATACAGTTATCTGTACCACAGTTAGTTGAGAAAATTCTTTCTCGGAAAGAAGGAAAGCTGACCTCCACTGGAGCAATAAGTGTGGAAACTGGCAAATATACCGGCAGATCGCCTCAAGACAAATTCATTGTAATGGAGGAATCCTCCAAAGAAAAAATAGCTTGGGGCACAAACCAGCCAATTTCGGAAAAAGTTTTTCAAAACCTTTATCATAAAGTGCTAGATTACTTGAAACAAAAGGAAGAGGTTTTCGTCTTTAAGGGATTTGCGGGTGCCGATAAAAAAACACAGCTGCCCATTCAGGTTGTTAATGAATTAGCTTGGCATAACCTGTTTGCACATCAGTTATTTATTCGCCCGACTGAAGACGAATTAATTTCACACCAGCCAGGGTTCACCGTCATTTCAGTTCCTTATTTCAAGGCTGATCCGGTCGTTGACGGTACCAATTCCGAAGCATTCATTATCATTTCATTTAAACAGCGGACCGTACTAATTGGTGGTACAGAGTATGCAGGTGAAATGAAGAAATCGATTTTCTCAGTTATGAATTACTTATTACCGGAAAATAACATTCTATCCATGCATTGCTCGGCCAATGTTGGAGTGGAGGGTAATGTAGCTCTATTCTTTGGACTTTCGGGCACGGGAAAAACAACACTATCAGCAGATAAGAACCGCCGCTTGATTGGTGATGATGAACACGGATGGTCAGCAAATGGAGTCTTCAATATTGAAGGCGGCTGCTATGCAAAAACCATTAATCTTTCTCGTGATAAAGAACCACAGATTTTCGATGCGATCCGCTTTGGCACTGTCCTCGAGAATGTGACACTTCATCCTGAATCAAGGGTTCCGGATTATGATGATGGCCAATTAACTGAGAATACTCGGGCTGCCTATCCGATTGAAGCAATTCAAAATATTGTCCAGCCGAGCATCGCAGGTCATCCGAATACAATTGTTTTTTTAACTGCCGATGCATTCGGGGTTCTGCCGCCAATCTCAAAATTAACAAGAGAACAAGCGATGTATCATTTTCTAAGTGGTTACACTTCAAAACTGGCTGGTACAGAGAGAGGGGTAACATCACCAGAGGCTACGTTCTCAACCTGCTTCGGTGCCCCATTCCTGCCACTCCCGGCCACACGTTATGCTGAAATGCTTGGAGAAAAGATTCTTGAGCATAGCGCGAATGTCTATCTTGTGAATACAGGATGGACAGGTGGAGAATATGGGGTAGGCAGCCGAATGAAATTAAGTTATACAAGAGCGATGGTTCAGGCGGCACTTGAAGGAGAGCTTACCCATGTTGAGACTGTGAAGGATGAAATTTTCGGATTAAATATTCCTCTTCACATCGCAGGTGTTCCAGATGAGATACTTCAACCAAGTAAAACCTGGGAAGATCAACAGGCCTATGAGAAAAAAGCAAAAGAACTAGCCGAGAAATTTAGAAATAATTTCACTAAATTCACCAACGTATCTGAAGAGATTATTAGAAAAGGCGGACCATTGGCGTAAGAAGAGGCTCTTATCTTTGTGATAAGGGCCTCTTTACATCATGGCAGTCTTACTTCTACCTTTTCAGATTGTTCTAGTATATCGAATTGAAATTCTCCGCTATGGTTAACAGTAAGGCTTCCATAGTACTTTGACAATTTTCTGCCATCAGTCAAGCTATAATCTGTTTTATCGGTAAAGGTAAACATAGTTTCAGCTCCGCTAGCAGAATCCTTTATTTTTAATTCAATTTCTGAAGGAAGATCTGACCCCTCTACTTCTATTGAAACATTTTCATAAGACCCTGCAACTAGGTCCTGCTTAGAGATTAAAATAGTAGCATTTCCTATTTTTATATAAGGTTCTTTTACTTCAATGGCAAATTCGCCCACTACCTTATCTCCCACAGAAAAGTGTAAATTCCATATACCCGGTTCAGTAAATGGCTGGAAACTCGTTACACCTTCTGCACCACCAAAAGGACTCTTGGTTATGACCGTTGTTGCGAGCTGTGCTTTAGTCCCAGTTTTCACATGGACACCTTCAACTTTTAATTCTTTTAATGGTTGGTTATAGTCTATGGCTTCTCCCCATAAATAAATCATGATTTTACCAACCGAACGGTAATCATCTACAATCCATTCATTTGGTGCCAATAAGCTTACCTTATCAGGAATCCCAAAGTTACTGTCGGCATAGTAAGGATTGCCATTTTCGTCTATTAAACCAAAGTACACACCATCAGCTGCCTTTTCTACTACCTCTCCCGTAGTCCCTGTTCTAGGAGCTCCTTCATTTGATTCACTTGTAAAATACAGCAGTGGTGCAATCAGCATAAGGACGAGCATTGCGGCAGCCGCTGTGACTCTCTGGAAATTAAATTTTCGTTTCACTTTCACATGATCTTGAGTTCTGATCAGCCTCAACATCTCCATCCTTTTTTCAGTTGATAATTCATGTTTTGGGAAATTTGATAACTTTTTTAATACTTCCTTTTCAGACATATTGTTCAAAGGTTTCACCTTCCCTCAATTGTTCATTCAATTTCTTTACTGCCCGATAAAAAGTTACATTCACTTTGTTTTCATTCCAACCTAGAACCTGCCCAGTCTCTCGGGAGGAAAGCTCTGAAATTCCTTTAAGTATAACCACATCCCGATAATTAGGTTTGAGTCTACTAATAGCTTCGTACAAAATGGCGAAATCTTGTTTCTTTAATAAAATTTCTTCTGCATGAACAGCCGTATCAATCGAAGCTTCTTTGTCTAACAGTTTCTTAACCTTCTGCCATACAGACTTTTTGCGAAAAGAATCAATAGCTGTATTTCTTGCAATAGAGATTAGCCATGTTTTCGGACTCGCCTCATTCCTATATCTTTCAAAGGCCTGAAATGCCCTTAAAAACGTGTCCTGAACCAAATCCTCAACATCAGCCATTCCTGTGTAATAAACCAAATAATTTGTAACATCTCTTTCATATTGGATAAACCATTCTTCGATTTGATGGGTCGACTCCATCCAGATACCCCCTTCCGCGGTTTCTCTATCAATCTTGAGTATCTATAAATAAGACGAAAATCATTTACAATTCTTACACATTTACACAAAGAAAAAGCAGGTAATAGTTATACCTGCTTAGTTCGTTGAATTTAATGAAATTAATTGGTAGCTTATTTTTGTGGAGTTACTTTGCCATTCCACTTTTTGGATCACAGCCGTCCCGCTTGAATCGCTTTCAATTGTTTTTCTAACATCAATCGGAATGTCAATCGGATAGAGCCTGTACCCCTCTTTCTTTAATAGAAACAGGTTTTCTTCTAGTCTCTGTTCTCTTCCCTTTGTGACAATCATTGTATTTAACTCAAGAGGCATACCCATATTATTCGCTCCCTCTACTAGTTATTTATTATATTTTACCATTTTTTTGATTGGCTTTTCATCCACATTGATAAATTCTTTACAACATTTCTATTCGTGGCTGGTGGAAAGTAGTGGGTGAAATTGAGAAAGTACCAGGATTCAACGTCTTTCTCTTGTTCTTTTAACCTTCTCTCGAGTCGATAGGCATGTTCAACCGTCACATTCTGGTCCTTAACCCCATGAATAATAAGAACAGGCGCAGCAAGTCTGTCTAACTGATAAAGCGGAGTACGCTCTTTATATCGCTCAGGATATTTTGTTGGGGGGCCGCCGATCACTCTTTTCATCATCCTTCTTAGGTCATTTCTTTCAAGATAAGTCAATTCCATATCACTAACCCCACCCCAGGTTACTACAGAGGCAGCTTCTGGGTATTCAATTGCTGTCATCAATGCCATAACTCCTCCTCGGGAAAAGCCAAATACATGGATATTTCTCACCCTGGGAAGTGATTTCAACAAAGTGAATCCCGCAAAAGCATCTTCACGGTCTTCACCGGCAAAATCCTCATTTCCTTCCCCGCCTTGATTTCCTCGATAATAAGGTGCAAAAACAATAAAACCCTCTGCTGCAAATTGAGCAATTCGTGAAGGCCTCACCTTGCCTACGTTCTTTATACCTCCGCGCAAATATAAAAAACCATCCAGAGGCTCCTCTCCTTTTGGGGCAGCCAGCATGCCCTTTACTCTTAGGCCATTTGAAAGATAGGTAATGACCTGTAAGTCTACATGGGGATTGGGAGATGGAAAGCGCTGAACCGCAATAATTTTCCCGTTTATTTCAAGCAACCTCATCACTCCTTCGCGTTGATAAATTTTTACTGTTCTGGGCATTCACACATTTTAACCCTCTACATACGATATCTTAGGCGAATTGCCCAGAAAAGTTAAGGTATTAAAGGAGGTTATTTAGATGAAAAAGTGGTTGAAAGTCAGTCTAACAACAGCTCTCATTAGCATTCTCATGTTTTCACTAGTAGCTTGTAATTCAAATAAAGCTGATAATGAAAAATTAGAAAAGGTCCGTGTCGTTGAAGTAACACGCTCTATTTTCTACGCCCCTGAGTATGTTGCCATAGCCAAGGGATTTTTTAAAGAAGAAGGCTTAGATGTTGAGCTGTCTACTGCTTTTGGCGGTGACAAAACAATGACAACCTTGCTATCAGGAGGAGCAGATATTGCCCTCGTCGGATCAGAAACATCTATTTATGTATATGCACAAGGTTCGAATGACCCAGTTATTAACTTCGCCCAATTAACCCAGACAGATGGAACTTTTCTTGTTGCAAGAGAAAAAATTGATCATTTCACTTGGGACTTATTAAAAGGCTCTACCTTCTTAGGTCAACGTACTGGCGGAATGCCGCAAATGGTTGGTGAATTTGTACTTAAGAAGCATGGAATTGATCCGCAGCAAGATTTAAATTTAATTCAGAACATCGACTTTGCCAATATCCCTAGCGCTTTTGCTTCAGGAACTGGTGACTTTGTTCAGTTATTTGAGCCGCAAGCAAGCATTTTTGAAAAGGAAGGTAAGGGACATATTATTGCAAGCTTTGGTACAGAATCCGGGCATGTTCCATATACAACCTTCATGGCCAAAGAAAGCTATATGAACGACAATAAAGATATTATTGAAAGATTTACAAGAGCATTATACAAAGCACAAGAATGGGTACAAACACATAGTGCCGATGAAATTGCAGAAGCCATTCTTCCATATTTCGAGGATACAGATATTGAGATCATTAAGATGGTAGTCGACCGCTACAAAGAACAAGGTTCGTTCGCAACTGACCCCATCCTAGATGAGGAAGAGTGGAACAATCTTCAAGATATTATGGACGAAGCAGGAGAGCTTCCGCAAACAGTTGAACATACAACACTTGTTAATACAGAAGTAGCTGAAAAAGTCCTAAATGAATAAGAGTAATGGGAGGCCTGTCCTTTGAGTTTCTTAAACATTCAAGACATACATCACACATACTTTACAAAAGCCTCAGCGACCACGGCCCTCACCAATATTTCTCTGCAGGTTGAGGAAGGCGAATTTATCTCCTTCCTCGGTCCTAGCGGCTGTGGAAAAACAACCTTGTTATCAATTATTGCTGGACTCATAAAGCCTACACAAGGCAGTGTCCTGCTTGAGGGAAAAAGAGTTTCAAATAAAGAAAATCAGATTGGTTATATGCTGCAGCAGGATTATTTGTTCCCCTGGAAAACCATCGAAGAAAATAGCTTAATCGGTTTAAAACTCTCGAAACAACTAACAGATTCATCTAAAAGGGCGGCTTTAAGCCTTTTAAAACAAATGGGGTTAGAGGGTGTTGAAAAACAACTGCCTAAACAACTCTCAGGTGGTATGAGGCAGCGTGTGGCCCTTGTCAGAACTTTGGCTACTGAACCAAAGCTGCTGATGCTCGATGAACCCTTTTCTGCCCTCGATTATCAAACAAAATTAAAATTAGAGGATTTAGTTTCCAATACATTAGAAAAGTTTGGAAAAACCGCTATTCTCGTTACTCACGATATTGGAGAAGCAATCGCGATGAGTGACCGCATTATTCTATTTTCGCCAAGTCCCGGCAGGATCCATAAAGAGTTTCGCATGCCTGAAGAATTAAAACAGCTTACTCCTTTTGAAGCAAGAAACCACCCAGCTTATACAAATATCTTTCAAACTATATGGAAGGAGCTGGAGTCTCTTGACCCTGAAAGATAACAAACTAAAAGCCCTTCATCAAGAATATATTCATTCCTTAACCGTAGAAAAACGATGGGTTAGATTTTACCAACTCATCATCTTCCTGCTCTTTTTTTCAGGCTGGGAACTAGCAAGTCAAAAAAGATGGATTGACCCGCTTCTATTTAGTTCTCCTTCGAAGATATGGGATTTATTCGTTGAAAAAGTTCAGGATGGAACCCTTTTATCAAATTTAGGTGTAACATTAACAGAAACCGTTCTGGGCTTTATCATTGGAACTCTGGCTGGTACCATCTTAGCTGCAGTTTTGTGGTGGTCACCAATGCTCTCGAAGATTTTCGATCCCTACCTTGTGATCCTAAATGCCATGCCGAAAGTTGCTTTAGGTCCGATTTTGATTGTGGCTCTGGGACCTGGCTATCCCTCTATTATTGCTATGGGTGCCATAATATCGGTCATCATCACCACCATCGTAGTCTATACCTCGTTCAGAGAAGTAGATCCAAATTATTTAAAGGTTCTGCAGACCTTTGGTGCATCACGTGCACAATGCTTTAGGGAAGCAATTCTCCCTGCAAGCTTTCCAACGATTATTTCAACGTTAAAGGTGAATGTCGGCTTGTCCTGGGTAGGTGTTATTGTTGGTGAATTTCTTGTATCAGCAAAAGGACTCGGTTACATGATTATTTATGGCTTCCAGGTTTTCAACTTTACCCTTGTCTTCCTATCCTTAATGGTCATTGCGGTTTTTGCCACCATTATGTATCAGCTAGTTGAACTGCTAGAGAAAAAACTTATTAAGGAATAGCAGCTTATGTTAAGATTTGCTGCTATTCTTTTCCTGTTCAAGAAATGTAAGGCACTCTTCAATAACTTGATCCTGCATAATAAAACTAAAATCATCCCTAAACCTTAACTTTAAAATGTCTCCCTCTATCACTACCGGACCTTTGGTTTCATGGTAGTTGTCCGATTCATTCAGTGAGGTAACCTTACCCCAAAAAACGGTTTTAACAAATGCCCCGTTTGGATCATTTACCCTATATACCGCTATTGGTTTTAATTCACCTACTGTTGCCCCTGTTTCCTCAAAGACTTCTCTTCTTGCTGCCTCCTCTAGACTTTCACCTTGTTCAACCTTACCGCCGGGAAACTCAAGTCCCCTTATCTTATGTTTTGTCAGAAGCCAAGCATTTTCATATTGACATATAATAAATACATGTTCTGATTTCTCATTAAAGGAAGTAAGACAAAAAGATAGCTCAACGCTGTTCCCATTAGAATCATAAAATTGTTTCATGAAAGATCCGCCTTATAAAAAAAGTTGTGGTGTTGTATACAGTATAATCAAAAAAGACGGAAAATCCTTCTTTTAAGATTGGATTTCCCGCCCTACTATTAAGTGCTCTTAGGTAAAATATTCATCGACTCAATATGTTTTTTAGCTTCTTCGTCACCAAGCTCATAGAGCATCCCATATACCTGTTGGATGGTATTATCATAGGCATCGTTTTCACGATCATGATGATATTGTACATATGGAACATGAGCTCGAAAAAAGTTTTGCCACTCGGTTGAATAATTTTGATCAAATAATTCCCGAAGCTGTGTTATTTCTTCATCATTTGCCTGAATTTGATAGCTCCACGTTGAACTAGTAGCACTCCTAGTGATTTCTCCTGAACCGACATCTATATAATAAGTCTTCTTTTGTTCATCCACTATTTTCAACCCCTTACAAATCATTAATTAAACTTTCCCACAATCAATTAAATTTTATTCTTTTTCATCATTCGACGTTCTTTTTAGAAATGTTTCATGTATAATTGCCATAATATTAAGAAAACTAATATTTACTCCTTCGCTTAAACTTTTACCGGTAAAATTAAAGGATATTTTTTAGTTTTAAGGGAATTCAATAACTAAGGAAAAAAACTTACCTATAGGAGGTGTATGAGGATGAAATTGGTAGATGAACTATATGAGATGTACCGAAATAAGTTAACGGGTGACGAGGAAGATATTGATATGCTCGCTTTTGCTTTTCTAGAAGAGATGTCGCGTGAAGATCTTCTACATTTAATTCAAGAAATGGATAAACAGGAGTTATACGATTTAATGGGACTTTACTTGATTGAAAGCTTAAAAGGAAAGTTTGCGCAGGAAGAATATGGCCAGCAGCGCACCACTACTTATTATCCAAGGAATATACATTGATTTTTACATACTAGGAATGAGAAAACTGCTTCTTTCAGTTTTCTTTTTTTTGTTAAGAAAGGTTTAAATCATGCTACAATAGTAGAAGGGGAGGGAATTATGTGTATCCTGTTCTGGTTATAAGTATTATTATTATCATTATTGTCCTTTTGCTGGCTGTCATTACTACCTCAAAGGCATATACTTACAAACATACTGTGGATTCCCTAGAAGATAATCCATATCTGCAAAAAGAAAATCAAGAAAATGATCAAAAATAAAAATTCCTATTCAGAACGAATAGGAATTTTTTGTATGATTAAGCAAATACCTGACTTAATTCTTCTTTACTTTGTTCTAGCCAGAAACGCATTAAGCGTTTTGCGCCTTCTAAATCGTGAAGTTTTGCTTGTCCGCATTGTTTTTCATTTGCTGCTGGAACTTCAACGATTTCAACAGCATCTTTCATCGTATCTTCCAAAAGGTCGATGATTTCCTCTACTGTTGGGTCCCCGCTGATAACTAAATAAAAACCAGTTTGGCAGCCCATAGGAGAAATGTCAATAATATCAAAATGGTCATATTTCTCAGAGTGCTTCCTAATGTTAAATGCTAACAAGTGCTCTAAGGTATGAATGGCATCCGGCTTCATCGCTTGTTTATTTGGCTGGCAGAAGCGAATATCGAATTTATTAACAACGCCGTCACTTCCAACCTTATGTACTCCACAGTGTCTAACAAATGGGGCTTTAACGGCATTATGGTCTAATTCAAAGCTTTCTACTGAAGGCATTAATCAACACTCCTTTTATAAATCTAAATCTTATCATACAATAAATATACGATTTTATCATCAAATTAAGTGACAATTTAGACGACTTTATCTTTATATGATATCTTTTAGATAATCGCTGTTAGGAGTGAATACTTATGCCAAAGAAGTTTATGATTGTGCTCATTCGTTTTTACCAAACGGTCATTTCGCCAATAAAGCCGCCCACATGCCGTTTTTACCCTACCTGTTCCCATTATGGGTTGGAGGCAGTCCAAAGATTTGGTGCACTAAAAGGCGGATGGCTTACATTAAAACGGATTTTAAAATGCCATCCCTTTCATCCCGGCGGAATTGACCCTGTTCCAGAAAAGAAAGATATTTAACCCTGATAGCCGTCCACAACAAGATCTAGTTTTCCTGTCTTAGGATCAATGACCAAACCATGAACAGGGACTCCCTTTGGCATTAGCGGGTGATTTCGAATAACCTCTACACTATGCTCAACACTGTCAGTAACACTCTCGAATCCATGCAGCCATTTATTAATGTCGATTCCAGAGTATGAAAGGATATCCATCGTTTCCTCCGTTACCCCTCTTTGCATCATGCTTTCGATTACTGGCTCCGGCTTTAGACCGCTCATCCCACAATCATGATGGGCAATTACCAGCACTTCCTCTGCCTGTAATTGATAAACCGCGATCAAGATACTGCGCATAATACTCCCGAACGGATGAGAAACTAGTGCACCTGCATTCTTAATCGTTTTAACATCGCCATTTCCTAAATTCATCGCCTTTGGGAGAAGTTCCAATAATCTTGTATCCATACAAGTCAGGATTACCATCCTTTTATTAGGAAATTTAGTAGTTTCATATTTTTCATATTCATGACTTTTAACAAATTTTTGATTGTAATCAAGTATTTCGTTTAGTAATGTACTATCTTTCATTTTACATACCCCTTTCTGTTCTTTTTAATAGCATACAAAATTAATGAACAATACTCCAAATTTTTATACTTGCAATTACCTATTTTTTTTTGTAAGATACATAGAGAAATCGGAATGGTTCCGTATTAAGCACTTAGTACTTTTTGAAATCTAAAAATTTTTGAACAATAAATCGTAATAAATCCTATTTATGACGTTTTGGAAGGAGCACTTATGAAAAAATATCTTATTTTTCTTATCTTTATTCTGCCCATCAGTCTTGTATTATCTGCATGTTCAGATAATGTTAACGAAACCGAGGAGCAAAAAAATCAATTAACTATTTATACAACAGTATTTCCGCTTCAATACTTTACAGAACAAATTGGCGGGGAATTTGTAGACGTAAAGACCATTTATCCTCCTGGTTCTGATGAACATACCTTTGAGCCATCCCAAAAGGATATGATTAAATTAGCCGACTCAGACTTATTTTTCTATATTGGTTTAGGACTAGAGGGATTTGTAGAGAAAGCAAAAGGTTCATTAAAAAATGAAAATGTAACGATGCTTCCTGTTGCAGATCATCTAACCTTCGAAGATAGCGCAGAGCATGCTGAAGATGAACATACAGAGGAACATGAAGAGGAACATGAAGAGGGACATGAAGATGAGCATGCGGAGGAAGAACATGCAGATGAAGAGCACAGCCATGGAGATATTAACCCGCATGTTTGGCTAGACCCAATTTATTCAAAGGAAATGGCAAAAGAAATTAAAGAATCATTAGTTAAAGAAATGCCTGAAAATGAAGCGTATTTTAACGAAAATTACCTTAAGCTGGCACAAGAATTAGATGAACTCCATACAGATTTTGAAGAAACCATTAATAGTGCTAAGCATAAAAATATTATTGTTACTCATGCTGCTTTTGGCTATTGGGAAACAAGATATGGCATTGAGCAGATCAGTATTTCTGGGCTTTCCACGTCCAACGAACCAACTCAAAGAGAACTTGAGAAGATCATCTCTTTTGCAGACCATGAAGGACTTCATTTTATATTATTTGAACAAAATGTCCAATCTAAACTTGCAGAGATTGTCCAAAAAGAGATTGGAGCACGAGCGCTTCCGATACACAATCTGGCAATTTTAACAGAAGAGAATATTCAGAATGAGGAAACTTACTTTAGCTTAATGCATCAAACCCTTGAAACGCTAAGAACTGCGCTAAATAACTAGTATCTTTACATGTCTGCCTTATTGTGGCAGGCATGTTTTACTTTAAAGATTCAAATGCTATTTCTGTACCTTCAATAAAAAAGGAGTGATACAATTGGCTCAAGATGTATTATGTGAAGTAAATAATTGCTCATACTGGGCTAAAGGGAATAAATGCAGCGCTGACACGATTTATGTTGTCAGTCACCATGGAAAAAAGGCAGAGAACAGTAAGCAAACTGATTGTAAAACCTTTGAACCTTCCTCCGATCTATAAGATGAATGAACCAGGCAATTGCGCTGCCTGGTTTATTTTTAACGAAATACAATTGATTTTTCCACTTCTTTGCATTGGTTCAATCTATTTTTATTTATTTCAAACCCAATCCCTGGCTTTGTGGGGACGGAGACAAAACCTTTGATCACTTTGACTTCAGGGGAAATGATATCTTCTTCCCAAAACCGGCTGGAGGCTGATATATCACCAGGGATTGAAAAACCAGGGAGCGAGGCTAGGGCAATATTATGGGCTCTGCTGATACCAAATTCAATCATTCCACCACACCATACCGATATTCCTCTAGCATAACAGTAATCATGTATTTTCTTGGCCTCGCTCAGTCCCCCTACTCTACCAGCTTTAATATTAATTATTTTGCAACTGCCAAGTTCTATCGCTTTTCTTGCGTCTTCTAATGTAACAATACTCTCGTCCAGGCAAATCGGTGTTTTAAGTTCTTTTTGCAATACCGCATGTTCAATAATATCATCACAGCCTAATGGCTGCTCGATCATAAGCAGGTCTAACTCATCTAATGCCTTTAGTTGATGAAGATGCCTTAAGCTGTAGGAGGAATTTGCATCAGCCATCATCGGCAGATCCGGAAAATGGCGTCGAATTTCGGATAGGAAAGAATAATCATTCATCGGATTAATCTTTACTTTAAACCGCTGATATCCATCTTCTATATAGTCTTCAATCTGCTTAAGTGCAGTAACGATTGAATTTGACGCAACTACAACACCAGAGGGTATTGCATCAAGAGTCCCGCCAAGAAGTGAGGATAAAGATTTTTCACTCTGTTTGGCAAACAAGTCCCACAAAGCCATTTCTAGTCCAGCCTTAGCCATATGATTTCTTCTAACAGAGTTAAAAAGACTTGCAGCTTCGTCTGGATGATTAATTGGCTCTGTTTGAAGCAATGGAATTAGTATATCCGTTAACATATGAAAACAGGTTTTTACCGTTTCCTCCGTGTACCAAGGTGTCGTGAATGCTACACATTCACCGAATCCACTTGTGCCTTCATCATCCACCGCTTCAATTATGATGCTTTCTCGTTCTGCAACATTTCCTAAGTGAGTCTGAAATGGAACTTTTAGCGGCATTTTTATCACATATAGGTTTATGTATGCTATCTGCATGATTAGTCACTGCCTTCTTCCAACTTATCTCGAAGTTTTCTTCTTAACAGTTTGTTCGAGGCATTCCTCGGAAGCTCGTCTGTAAAATAATATTTTTTTGGAACTTTATATTTTGCCAGCCGAGCTAAACATAACCGATGAAGTTCCTCTGCTGTTACAGTTGAACCTTCTTTTCTCACAAGAAAAGCAGCAGGAACCTGGCCCCATTCTTCATCCTCTATACCTGTGACACCAGCTTCAGCAATATCGTCATGCGCCAGCAGGACCGATTCAATTTCTGCTGGATATATGTTTTCACCGCCTGAAATAATTAAATCTGAACGGCGGTCTAAAACATATAAAAATCCCTCTTTGTCCAGATAACCAATATCACCTGTGAAGAACCACCCATCACGGAACTTCTCGTTATTTACCTCTGGCCGATTATAATAACCTGAAGTTACAATTGGACCCTTGACAACAATATCACCCGCTACATATTCAGAAGCGCTCATACCTGTTTCTGTCTCAATTCGAAGCTGGGCAGGAAATAAGGGTCTTCCTGCAGCCCCAAGTTTACTAATGCTATATTCAGGCGAAAGTGTTACGATTTGTGAGGCAGTCTCGGTCATCCCATACGTTTGAAAAACAGGAATCTTTTTCTCAATACACGCTTCTAATAGAGGCAAAGGGGCGGGACCTCCTCCTAAAAGCATGCAGCGAAAATAGTTTGGCAGTTTGGATTCCTCGAGACTATTAACAATTCTTGAAAGCATGGTTCCAACAACTGACATAACTGTAACCTTTTTGTTTCTAATATCAAGGATGGTTTGATGAACATCAAAATGTTCATGTAAAACCACAGGCATACCGTAAATAACACTCCTCATTAAGATTGAAAATCCACTAATGTGAAAGAGAGGAACGCTGCAGAGCCATCTGTCCGTGTCGGTAATCCCGAGATTTAATGCCGAACCAACTGCATTCCACCAATGGTTACCAAAGGTTTGCAATACACCTTTCGGTTTACCTGTTGTACCGGATGTATACATAATCGTACAGGTATCAGCTAGATTAATTTCTTCTTGAATGACAGGTGCTGCTGCTTTTGAGGAAAATAATTCATCCTTTGTGATTTCTATCAACCCTGTTACCTCTAGTTTAAGCTTCATCTCTGAAAAATCGGATTCCAACACTAGAAGTTCCGCCTGCGAATCTGTTAATTGCCAGGCTAATTCTGATACAGCTAAGCGGTTATTTAAAATCACAGTCCTTGCTCCCAATAATTGCAAAGCAAATAATATCACTATAGTGTCTAAGTGATTTTTTAAAAGCACAGCAACTAGTTGATCCTTCTTAACCCCATGCCCATGGAGTCTTGCAGCGGTATCTAATGAATATTCGTAGAGTTCCTTAAAGGTAATCGACTTTTCATTAAAGAAAATAGCAGTTCTATCGGGTGTAAGTAACGCTCTTTTTGGCAAAAAATTAGGCATTGAATCCATTTTGTTTCTCCTTTAAAAAGGTCTATCTTAATATTAGAAAACAGCCTGATGGGGTCCATCAAGCTGCTTGAGAAAAATCAATATCAAGGAAAACGTGGGAATTGACCAAAATCAGGCTTACGCTTTTCTTTAAAGGCGTCACGGCCTTCCTTCGCCTCATCTGTTGTATAATAAAGAAGTGTAGCATCTCCTGCAAACTGTTGGATACCTGCTAAACCATCAGTATCTGCATTGAAAGCAGCCTTTAAGAAGCGCAGAGCAGTCGGGCTCTTTTCAAGCATTTCCTCACACCACTTAATGGTCTCTTCCTCAACCTGTTCTAATGGAACAACTGTATTGACTAAGCCCATATCAAGTGCTTCTTGCGCATTATATTGACGACATAAGAACCAGATTTCTCTTGCCTTTTTATGTCCAATAATTCTTGCAAGATAACCCGAACCATAACCCGCATCAAAACTTCCAACCTTCGGCCCTGTTTGTCCAAATACAGCATTATCCGCGGCAATCGTTAGATCACAAACGACATGAAGAACATGTCCACCGCCAATTGCATATCCCTTAACCATAGCCACAACTGGCTTAGGAATTACACGGATAAGCCGTTGTAAATCCAAAACATTTAGACGAGGAATTTTGTCATCTCCAACATAGCCCCCATGTCCTCGGACACTTTGGTCACCGCCAGAGCAAAACGCTTTATCTCCTGCACCTGTTAGAACAATAACCCCAACCTTAGAATCATCACGTGCATATGCAAATGCATCAATCAATTCCATAACGGTTCTAGGGGTAAAAGCATTATGTACCTGTGGACGATTAATGGTGATCTTAGCAATACCATTATATGTTTCATATAATATTTCTTCATATTTACGTTCTGCAATCCATTCTACTGTCAAAATGATATCCTCCTTTATTTTTCACTCAGGATTACTCCTGATTTATAGACACAAAGTCACTTACTATTGTACCAAACTTTTCTTCTTCCTCCACATGAATTGTATGTCCACTTTCATAAAAAACAATCCAATTCACATTTTTAATGCTTTTTTGCATTTTTTCAGCAATCAAACAGAATTTTTCATCCTTTATCCCAGTTAACAAAAGTACTTCAGATTCTATTTCATTTAGCCTCTCCCACCATGAAGGCTGGGAGCCAGTTCCCATTCCATTTAGACTATTAGCCAGACCTTTCGGGGAGTTGGACAAGCGCTGTTTCCTAATCTTCATTTGGACATCCAATGGGAGACTCTTCATCGAGGAAAAGAGCGGGATATTCTCCCAGTAATCAACAAAATTCGTTATTCCTTTGTTAATTATAAGCTCTGCAAGTTCAGCATCTTTCATGCGCCGCTCCTGCCTTTGTAATTCATCGCTTATCCCTGGTGAAGCACTTTCTAAAATAAGCTTCCGAACGCGTTCTGGATATAAAATTACAAAGGTTAGCGCAAGCCTACCACCCATTGAATAGCCCAAGATGTCTACCTGCTGAACTCCTAAGTGATCAAGCAGGACCTTCAAATGTTCTGCTGCTGTTTCCATTTTATAGGCATTAAGTTGATCAGGGGAATCTGTTTTACCATGTCCAATAATATCAGGGGTGATTATCTGCGAGTGCTTGTCCCAATGCTCCAAAAATGGTGCCCAGGTAGAGAAATCTCCAGTAAACCCATGTAGAAGTACTAATGGAAAGCCTCTACCGCTTACCTCCACATGATACTGAATATTGTCGATATTTACCATCATTTCTCGTACTCTTTGACATTTTTTGATATTTCCTGGGAAACAGCCCTCCATAGTTCACGATGCTCTGTTAAATTAGTGTCTCTTCTTGTAACAATTTCGTACACATTAATTCCTTTATTTTCATGTGAATCTTCCATTGCAGAGCGTAAATGATCCCAACTCTTAATCTTCACAAACTTCCCATTGAACATCCGAACTGCATGTTCAAATTCTATATTCAATGGTGTTCCAAATAGCAGTTCAAAGTGTTTTGGGTGTTCCGATTGAGGAAGAAAAGAAAAAATGCCCCCGCCGTTATTATTAATTAAGATGATATGAATATCGATCCCGTATAATTTTGCTGCTAAAAGACCGTTCAAGTCATGGAAGAATGTTAAATCCCCTAATACGAGATATAATGGCTTAGAATATAATGCAGCTCCCAGGGCTGTTGAAACAATTCCATCAATACCATTTGCGCCTCTATTAGCGATGATTTTTATTGACCTATCATTTTTAAGGAAAAAGCTGTCTAAGTCTCTAATTGGCATGCTGTTTCCAACAAAGAGAGTCGCACCCTCTGGCAGCATTTCTGCCAGTTGATAAAACAATTTACCTTCACTCAATTCAGCTGAATCTCGAATAGGCATGAATTGATCCTTTGTTAGGTTATTTATTGCCATCCATTTTTCTAAATAATTACGCTTTAAATTATCTTCAACAGAAGCTGCGAGCTTTTCACAAAACCATGACTCATTACAAAACAGCATTTCCGAGGTCAGTGCGTTCGGATCACGCCAGCCGCCAGCCCCATCCACCACATATTGCTCTGCTTGATGGTTCTCTTTTAGGAAAATAGACAAAGCTTTTGAAATTGGCATTGCTCCGAAACGAAGAATGATGTCTGGTTTCAGAGAAATTTTGGCATCTGCATTCCTCAAAAAGGTGTCATATGCCTCCACTACAGACTCAAGGCTATGCTTACCGCTTCTAAGCTGTGACAGCGGATCGGCCAGGATTGGGTAGTTTAATTTATCAGCTAACTTTGATACTGCAGAAGTAAACTTATCATCCGTAATATCTCCGCAGACAATTATTCCATTTTCTTTTCCGTTTAGCTTTAAGGCGATTGCCTTCACGAGTTCCTCACTAACCGTTAACTCACCATTCCGTACCTTAACATATCCCAATGGCCTTTCAGACAATTCGAATATGTCAGCTGTTAAATTCGGAATTAGCGGCTCTCGGAACGGAAAGTTCAGATGAACGGGTCCTGCTGGGGCTTGTATAGCCAGCGCTGCTGCCCTGGCACAAATGGTCCGTGCATATCTGATAATTTCATTACTTTTTTCTGGGAGTGCCATTTCAGCAAACCATTTGACATGCTTACCATACAAATGGATTTGGTCTATGGCTTGTGGTGCTCCGACCTCTCTTAACTCATGCGGACGGTCTGCAGTTAGAACAATTAAAGGTATGCGTGAGTAGTTCGCTTCAACGATTGCAGGAAAATAATTCGCAGCTGCCGTACCAGATGTACAAAGAATAGCTACAGGCATATTGGTTACTTTTGCAATCCCTAAAGCAAAGAAGGCCGCAGAACGTTCATCTATGTGAATATGGAGTTTCAGTTCAGGGTGTTCAGCCATGACCATAGCCATAGGTGTTGACCTTGAACCTGGACTAACTACAACATCCTTAACTCCTGTTTGCACTAGTTCCGCAACAAAAGCAGCCAAATAAGCTGTTAATGACTCTTGATGATTCATATTATTTCCCTCCAAGTGCGCGCAGCATTGGTCTAAATTTTAAGCTTGTCTCTAAATATTCGCTTTCCGGGTCGGAATCAGCTACGACCCCACACCCCGCGAAAAGAGATGCTTCTTTTCCCTGGATCAATCCCGAACGAATTGAGACGGAAAACTCACCATTACCGCGATAATCAACCCATCCAAGCGGGGAAGCATAAAATCCACGATCCAGACTTTCTACCTGCCTAATTTTCTCAACAGCCTCCTGCTTAGGAAGACCTCCAAGAGCTGGTGTTGGATGAAGCCTTTCAACTAATAAAAGTAAGGACGCATCCTCATGACATTTTCCTATAACCGGAGTATATAAATGCTGAATGTCTCTAATTTTCATTAGTTGAGGTCTGTCAGGAAGAATCATTTCACTGCACGACTCTTCTAATGCTTCTTTAATCATTTCGACCACATAGCTGTGCTCGATCAAGTTCTTCTGGTCTGTTAATAAGGACTGTCCCAGTATCCGATCTTCTTCCTCTGTTTTCCCACGGGAAATGGAACCCGCAAGACAGGTTGAGAATACCTGGTCTCCATGCTTTTTTACCAGCCTTTCAGGGGTAGCACCGACAAAACTATCACCATTTGATTCGAACACAAAAATGAAGCTATCCTGCTGCTGGCACGAGAGGTTATCAAGTACTGACTCAACCATAATAGCTTTTTCAAAATACAATCTTAATTCACGGGCAAGGACCACCTTCTTTAATGGACCTGCCTTTAAATCGCTCACAACATTTTCAACGGTTTGCTTCCACTCATTAGGGAATATTTCCTTTTGTTCGATAAGTCTCGTTGGCTTTATTTCATTCCTACTATCAAGTGTTGACAATAATTGTGTTCTTTCCACAATCACTTTTTCAAATAGTCTATGGTTATCATTTTGTGTACACACAATATTTGTGGTTAAGAATGTATGTCCCCCAATTATGGTTAACATATATTTTGGGATATGAAATAAGGAATCTGCATACTTTGACCATAGTTCAGTTTTTGATTTTTGGGGGTCAAAAGAGAATCCGCCAAACATTACAGGACCAATGCCTGTTTCTTTATATGGGTTATGGATGATACTATCCTTTACAAAACTTCTCCACTTTTCTTCAACATGAAAAAAGCGGTCAGTAGCCTGATCCGACTGAATTTGTTTTGATATACCAAGTCCTATGAGGACCATCTCTCCTTTGGGATCCTTCCAAAAAAACCTTTCTCCCAAAAAGTTATCTCTCCCGATATTAAAAAATGATAATGGGTTAATCGTATCCACTTTATGAACTTCACTAACAAGAATGGGTTTCTTAAGCTTTTTAGCGCGACTAACGGCTATCTGCCCCCGCTCCTTTAGTTCCGTTTCCTGAATGGTAACCAAAAAAATCCCTCCAAAACAGTCCGAATTGACTGTTATCCATTCATTTCTACTCTATTTCTATATTCTACTTTCATTGTAAAGAAGTGAATAAAACTTGTCACTACCTATACTCAGGTCTTTCTTATTATATATCAAAAATTCTGTGTCAGCTTTGAATTTGATTTGATTATTTGTTTATTTCATTTTCCCTCCAAATACCCAGTTGTAGTCAGACAGGAATTATCTACTAGTTTGACTAGGAAAAATCCATTGACACTCATGACGAGATTACATAAACTTAGGTTTGGAAATACACTTTGTCCATATAATTTTTGATGAATAGATAGATAATTTATTGTAAGGGAGAGAACAGATATGCAGACAAATTTACAGCACAATACAAAGCCTGCAGTCGAGTCAAACCACGGTTTTCAAGTGTGGTGGCAAATGATCAGGCCACATACCTTAACAGCCGCTTTTGTTCCGGTTATTCTTGGTACTGTACTTGCACTCGGTTACGAAACCATTAACTTTACTATATTCTTTGCCATGTTAGTGGCAAGCTTATTGATTCAGGCTGCAACCAATATGTTCAATGAGTATTATGATTTCAAACGGGGACTCGATAATGAGCATTCAGTAGGCATTGGAGGTACGATTGTTCGTGATGGTATTAAGCCAAAAACCGTTTTACAGCTTGCCTTTAGCTTCTATGGAATTGCGTTATTATTAGGAATTTATATTTGTATGAATACAAGCTGGTGGTTAGCAATCATTGGACTTGTTTGTATGGCAGTGGGTTACTTATATACTGGAGGTCCTTTCCCGATCTCATATACACCTTTTGGTGAATTCTTTTCAGGTTTATTCATGGGAATGTTCATCATATTAATTGCCTTTTTTATTCAAACCGGTACGGTTACAACTGAGAGTATTCTTGTTTCAATTCCTATTCTAGTCCTAGTCAGTGGTATTAACTTATCTAATAATATTCGTGACCGTGAAGGCGATAAAGAAAATGGCCGGAAGACATTAGCGGTCCTCTTAGGTAAGAAGAATGCTGTTATTTTATTAGCAGGGATGTTTGCTTTTTCATATCTTTGGATTTTTGCTCTAATTGTTAGCGATATTGCTCCGATTTGGACAGCCTTTGTCCTCTTAAGCTTAGCGAAGCCGCTCAAAGCTATAAAGATCTTTAAGGCAGGTACTTTACCAATTCAGATGGCACCTGCTATGAAGGCAACTGCCCAAACAAATACAATCTTTGGTTTCCTTCTTACAATTGGCTTATTATTAGGACATTTTATTTCTTAATTTCAAAAAAGCTTCTGCCCAGATGATGGCAGAAGCTTTTTTTACTAATTATTTATCCCCCAGATATGGTCAGCATACTCTTGAATGGTTCGATCACTAGAAAAATACCCAGCCTGTGCAATATTGACCAGGCATTTCTTTTGCCAGGTTTGCTGGTTAGTAAAGGTTTCACCAATATGTTTTTGAGTATCTGCATATGAGGCAAAATCTTTTAGAACAAAGTACTGATCATTTTCTTCTAAAAGAGAATCAAAAATTGGTTCAAACTCATTATTCACTCCCGAAAAAAATCCATTCACAAGCTGGTCAACTGCCTGTTTGATTCGGCTGTCGTGGTGGTAATACTCTTTTGAACGATACCCACCGTATTGCGTATAGTGTAGGACCTGATCAGCTGTGAGACCAAATGTAAAGATGTTAGAATCGCCAACTAATTCCCTAATTTCCACATTTGCTCCATCTAATGTTCCAACCGTTAAGGCTCCATTTATCATGAATTTCATGTTCCCTGTTCCTGATGCCTCTTTGCTTGCAGTTGAAATCTGTTCACTTAAATCCGCTGCAGGAAAGATTTTTTCAGCTAACGAGACGCGATAATTTTCAAGAAAAATGACTTTGATTCTATCTGCGATGCTCGGATCATTATTTACTTTTTCCGCTACGGTGTTAATCAGTTTGATTATTTTCTTCGCATAATAGTATCCGGGTGATGCTTTTGCACCAAAGATAAACACCCTTGGGGCAATTGAAAAGCTGGAATCCTCTTTTAAACGATTATACAAGTACATGATGTGCAAAACCTTCAAAAGCTGCCTTTTATAGGCATGAAGACGCTTTACCTGGACATCGAATATTGCTCCCGGGTCAACGGTCACTCCGTTTTTACTCTGAATGATTTCCGCTAGCACCTTCTTGTTTTCACCTTTTATTCTTGTCAGCTGGTTTAAAAAGGAGGAATCGTTCTCATATTTAAGTAATTGGATTAATTCATTAGGTGCTTTTGCCCACCTTGGCCCAATACTTTCAGTAATCAATGACGCCAGTGCTGGATTTGCCTTTAAAAGCCAGCGGCGATGGGCAATACCGTTTGTCTTATTATTAAATTTCTCTGGGTAAAGCTGATAAAAATCCTTCATTTCACGATTCTTGAGGATTTCAGTATGCAGCTTGGCTACACCGTTAACACTAAAGCTCCCCACAATGGCCAAATGTGCCATCTTCACATAATCATCCGCGATAATCGCAAGCTTTCTAATGTATTCCCAATCCCCCGGAAACTGTTCCCAAAGCTCCTTACAATACCGTTCATTGATTTCATTCACAATCATATAAATCCTCGGCAGCAGCGGTTGAAAGATGCGGGTTGGCCACTTTTCTAATGCTTCACTTAAAGTCGTATGATTGGTATAAGAAATCGTATGTCTTGTTATATACCATGCATGTTCCCAGTCATAGCCTTCTTCATCAATTAAGATTCTCATTAACTCTGGTATCGCTAAAACTGGATGAGTATCATTTATATGGATACATACATCCTGATGGAAGTGATCTAAATTAGCATGTTGTTTTCGGTATGATTTAACGATTGATTGAATACTCGCAGAGACCAATAAATATTGTTGCTTCAGCCTTAAAATTTTTCCTTCATCATGAGTATCATCAGGATATAAAAATTCTGCGATTGACTCCGTTTCTCTTTTATATTTTAAGATGTCATGATGGAATGGAAACTGCTCTGGTTCAGCATTCCAAAGACGAAGAGTATTTACCGTATCCGAATTGTATCCTATGGCTGGCATATCATGCGGCACGGCGGTTACAGTTTCAGCATTTAAATGTTGAAATACCAGCCGGCCGTTATCAAACTTGGATTCAACTTTCCCCCAAAAAGGGATTTTTACCGATAAATCTGCTTTGCGTACTTCCCATACATTGCCGCTTCTTAGCCATTGCTCTGGGAGTTCTACCTGATAGCCATCAACAATTTTTTGTTCAAATAGACCGTGTTTGTAGCGGATTCCATGGCCATGACCAGGCAGGTTTAGTGAGGCAAGAGAATCTAAAAAGCAGGCGGCTAATCTGCCTAAGCCGCCGTTTCCTAATCCTGCATCAGCTTCTAATTCCTCCACTTTTCCGAGGTCTATTCCCAGCTCCATTAACCCTTCTTGAACAGTTCCTTCTATCCCTAGATTTATTAGGTTTTGTCTTAATAATTTCCCTAATAAATATTCAATTGAGAGGTAGTATACTTGCTTACCTTTATTGGCAAGATAGCGTTCGTTTGTTTTGATCCAGTCATTACTTACGTACTCACGTACCATTCCACCTAGGGTCTGGTAGTAATCACGCTCAGTACTTTCGCTAAAACTTTTTCCACAAACCATTTCTACCCTTTTAATAAAGGTTTCTTTGAACTCTTTTTTATTAGAGAACATGGGTTTCACTCCTTGAAATCAGCTCTGCATATAGCTGATTATATCTAAAGGCTGACTGAGCCCAGCTATAATCCATTTTCATCGCTTTTTGCATAATCGTGCCCCATATTTCTTCATCATGATAAAAACTAATTGCCCTTCTGATGGTATACAGCATATCGTGGGCATTAAAATTGGTAAAAGAAAAGCCATTGCCTTCTTTTGTCTGTTCATTCCAGGATTGGACCGTGTCATTCAGCCCGCCTGTTTCTCTAACGATTGGGACAGCACCATATTTCATAGCAATCAATTGACCTAAGCCGCACGGTTCAAATTGAGAAGGCATTAAGAATAGGTCTGCTGCTGCATACAATTTGTGAGCAAGCGACTCATTAAAACCAATGTTCACTTTTAATTTCTCAGGGTGAACGCTGGCAGCGTACCGTGAATATTCTTCGTACTCAAAATCCCCAGTCCCTAGAACAATTAACTGAATATCTTCCTGTAAAATTTCATTAAGAACACATTTAACTAAATCCAGCCCTTTTTGTTTCGTCAATCTTGTAATCATGACCATTAAAGGGGTTTTCTCTTTTTCCGGTAGTCCAAAGTGTTTTTGAATCTCCCGCTTATTTACTGCTTTATTTTTAGGATTAGCTGCTGTATAGGTTTTATAAATAAATGGGTCATCCTTTGGATTATAGAAGTCTTCATCTATCCCGTTTAGGATTCCGTATAAATCCTCTTTTCTCGTCTTCAAGAGGCCTTCAAGCTTCTCTCCATACGCAATCGTTTGTATTTCCTGTTTATAGGTTGGGCTAACAGTTGTGATTTTGTCCGCAGCAACTAGTGCACCCTTCATGAAGTTGATATTTCCGTAAAACTCTAAATATCTGTAACTTAAAGAGTTTCCATCTAACCCAAGCAAATCACCTAAAACACTCTTTGGAAAAATCCCTTGGAATTGTAGATTGTGAATCGTATAAACTGTTTTGATTAACCCGTAGCCCTGGCGCTTGTAATATTCCATTCGTAACAGAAAGGGAATCATTGCTGTATGCCAATCATGACAATGCAGGACATCTGGATAGAAGTCTAGCTGTGAAAGTGCTTCTAGGACCGCTCGGTTAAAATAAGAGAAGCGCTCACCATCGTCATAATAGCCATACAGCCGGTCACGTTTAAAATAATACTCATTATCAACGAAATAATAAGTAAGTCCCTCATACGTAAGTTCTTCAATTCCACAGTACTGATTTCTCCAGCCAACCGGGACAGAAAATTCTTTGATTTTTTTCATCTGATTTTTATAACGTTCTGAGATTGTTCCGTATTTCGGTAAGATTACTCTAATATCAGTACCAAGACTTTTTAATTCTTTAGGAAGGGACCCTGCAACATCTGCAAGGCCTCCTGATTTTGCAAATGGACCACATTCAGATACAGCAAAAAGAACTTTCACGATTTCATCAGCGCTCCTTGCTTCGTACCCTTACGAACTACAAATGGTGCGCTTGCCGTTCCGGTTAATACAGTGTTAGCTTCCACTTTTACATCTTTATCTAAAATGACGGAATCTAGATAACAATTATCTTCAATCTGGCATTTTTGCATGATAATTGAATTTTTGATCACGACGCCCTTACCTATCTTAACACCTCTTGAGATAATGCTATTCTCCACTGTGCCCTGGATTAAACAGCCATTCGCAATCATCGCGTTATTTACTGAAGAGCCTTTTAAGTAACGAGTTGGCGGCTCATCCTTAACTTTGGTAATAATCGGTTGTTCTTTTAAGAATAATTGTTTCCAAACATCTGAGTTTAAAAGGTTCAAACTGGTAGAATAATAGTCTTCAATCGATTTAATCATCTGCTTATAGCCGGTATACTCATATCGACAAATGGAGTATAGATTTCCTAAATCAAGAACAACATCCTTCATGCATGTATAGCCCGTTTCATTTCTAGACTCAATTAGTTTAATAAGTAAAGATGTCTTAACAAGGTACATTTCCATGGAAGAACCATCTTGATGGTAAATCTCGGTAATATCGCAGCCTGAATCAATATGCCACTCTAATAAAGGGGTAAAATTCATATTAAAAACAGTGTAACTGTTTGCAATAATGGAGTATTCCTGTGTGCTGCGATAGAAAAAGTCTAAATTCGCGGCAAAATGTTCAAATGATCCGATTTTATTATGGTCATGGTCAATAATTGGAGATGGAAAGAAAAATAATCCATCCTTCTTTCGGTTCAGATCCCAGTTCTTCCCAGACCCAAGGTGATCCATTAATGAGCGGTATGTCATTTTAGGAAAAATAGCTACGCTTCGGATTCCTGAGTTAACCATATTTGAAAGTACAAAATCAATCAGTCGGTAGCGTCCTGCAAAGGGCAGGGCACCAAGGGAACGGTGTAACAATAATTCTTCCAAATCGTTATGATAGGTTGTGGCATCTATAACCCCTAATAGCTTTCTTTTCAATTTAGTCCCTCCCAGTTTCTATACAGCCGGATATAATTCGCTTAACATTTCTTTTGTTACTAAAATAATTTCATCATCTAATGATCGAATAACGGTTCCGTCTGGGATAGTGACATCACATGGAACAATAGCTTTCTCAATCTTGACATTTTTGCCAATGGTTGCATCTGGCATTATGACAGATTCTTTAATGACCGACCCTTTTCCTACACTTACACCTTGAAAAAGAACAGAGGTATCGATTTCTCCCTCAATCGTACAACCTTCGTTAATTAAAGATTCTTTTACGACTGCATCTGGTGAGATATACTGCGGAGGACGATTTGGATTGACGGAATAGATTCTCCAGTCGTGATCAAATAGGTCTAAATCACATTCTTCATTTAGAAGGTCCATATTTGCCTCCCAAAGGCTTTTCACCGTACCTACATCTTTCCAATACCCTTTAAATGGATAGGCATAAAGCTTCTTATTTTCCTCAAGTAATAGTGGGATAACATCTTTGCCAAAATCATGACTAGAACCTGGTGTTCTAGCATCCATCTCCAAATATTCTTTCAATGTATTCCAGCTGAAAATATAAATACCCATAGATGCTAGGTTGTTTTTCGGATTAGCTGGCTTTTCATCAAATTCTGTTATTCTTAAATCTTCATTTGTATTCATGATTCCGAAACGGCTAGCCTCAGCCCAAGGTACTTCAATTAAAGAAATCGTCACGTCTGCCCGCTTCTCAATATGATACTCTAGCATACTTTCATAATTCATTTTATAAATATGGTCACCTGATAAGATCAAAACATAATCCGGCTGGTATTGTTGTAAGTAATTTAAGTTTTGGTAAATAGCGCTGGCTGTTCCGGTATACCATTTTACTTCTGATGATTCTGCGTATGGCGGTAATACGGTAACACCGCCATCCTTACGGTCAAGATCCCATGCGCTGCCAATCCCAATATATGAGTTTAATAGTAATGGCTGATATTGTGTAAGAACTCCTACAGTGTCAATCCCAGAGTTAGTACAGTTGCTCAATGTAAAATCTATAATTCGATATTTCCCTCCGAAAGGAACTGCTGGCTTAGCTAAATCCTTAGTAAGTGAATTCAGCCTACTTCCTTTCCCTCCTGCCAACAGCATGGCTACGCACTTTTTCTTTACCATTCCCTTTTCTCTCCTTCCGTTTTTTAACTGGCCTAATAATCTGGAATCCATATGCTGGCAAGCAAACATTTATTGAATACGGCCTACCATGGTACGGCTCATTTAGAGCCAATATCGTTCTTTTATTTACAAGCCCAGACCCGCCATACTCTAATAGATCACTGCTAAATGCCTCACGGTACTCCCGTAGTGCCGGAACACCAATTTGATACTCTGGGTAACTAACTCCAGTGAAATTACAAAGAATAACTAAGAAATCATCTTCGTTAATCCCTTTCCTAACAAAAGAGAATACAGATTGGCTGCTATTATGAACATCAATCCATTCAAACCCCTCATGCAGATGATCTTGTTCATACAGTGCCTTAGATCTTCTATAAAACTTTGTTAACTGTTTAACAAAGTTATTCACTTTTTCATGCATTTCATAATCTAATAAATTCCAATCCAATTGTTCTTTATCTTTCCACTCAGAAAATTGCCCTATTTCAAATCCCATAAACAGCAGTTTCTTACCCGGGTGCGCAAACATAAATCCTAGAAGTAAACGGAGCTGTGCAAACTTCTCCCAGTATTCCCCCGGCATCTTATCAAGAAGAGACTTTTTTCCATGAACTACTTCATCATGGGAGAGAGGCAACATAAACTTTTCTGTAAAAGCGTACAGAAGTGAGAATGTTACTTTTGAATGGGCGCTTGAGCGTGAAAAGGGGGGAGTTTCCATATATTCTAAAATGTCATTCATCCAACCCATATTCCATTTATAGTCAAATCCTAAACCACCATATTGTACCGGTGCTGTAACATTCGGAAAGTCGGTAGAGTCCTCTCCAATCATTAAAATAGCGGGGTCATATTCGTGGATTTCATTATTTAATTTTCTTAAAAACTCAATTCCAAAGGGATTAACCCTTTTCTCCTCAGAATTTGGCCAATAGATAATGTTTGCGACAGCATCCATTCTAAATCCATCGATATGGAAATAATCCATCCAGTAAAAAGCATTAGAGATAAGAAAACTTTGAACTTCACCTTTTCCAAGGTCAAAATTGGCTGTTCCCCATACTTGATTCTCCCTATCTGCCTCAGTGTTATAGGAGTAGATATGTGAACCGTCAAACCGATATAGACCGTGTGCATCCTTGCAGAAATGTCCAGGTACCCAATCTAAAATAACTCCAATACCTTGCCTGTGACATTGATCGATAAAATACATAAAATCCTGCGGCGTTCCATATCGAGATGTGACCGAGAAGTATCCTGTCCCTTGATACCCCCAAGATGCATCTAGTGGATGCTCTATTATTGGCAATAATTCTATGTGGGTAAAACCATGCTCACTTACATAAGGGATCAGTTCTGAGGCGAGTTCTCTATAGGATAAGAATTCTCCTGTTTCATGCTTTTTCCAAGAACCTATGTGGACTTCATATATCACCTGAGGTGCTGCGGAAAGGTTCTTTTTTTCCCTCTGCTGCATCCAGTGGTGGTCCCCCCATTTGTAATCGTTTAAAGAGTGGACAACTGAAGCCGTATTAGGTCTTAATTCTGAGCAAAAAGCATAGGGATCAGCTTTTAGAATTCTTTCACCTTGACTAGATATGATTTCGTATTTGTATACACTCCCCAACATGTCTTCATTAACAATGAGAAGCCAAACACCTTCATTGTTGACCTTTTCTAAGTTGAAACCCTCTCCATTCCATTTGTTGAAATCACCGACAAGTCTTACCTTTATTGCATTTGGAGCCCAGACACAAAATCGTGTATACACTCTTTCTGCTTCCCTAAAGATATGAGCTCCAAAGAGTTCGTGACTTTGAAAAAGATTGCCCTCGTGGAATAAGTGCAGTTGATAATCTGTTGGAAAAAACGTATTTACTGCCATTGATAACCTCATCCTCATGAAAATATGTATTTCAAGGTCTTATTATAAGTGCTATTTATACATATGCCATGTAAAACTTTTTTATCTTTTCTGACAATAAACTTTACGAAATTACAAAACAAATCACCACTCAACAAATTTCGACAAAAAATACCAAGAAATCTACCGCAAAACGACAAAAATATATAAAGTTTTCTTTGAAATTCACAAAAAAAACATAATAAAATTATTATTTGATTTTTTATTAATTAGGGGGGAATTCTACTGTTAAAGTCAGCAAATGTAAGCGTTATCAGCATATTCATGTGAGTTGATGTATTTTAAAAATTATATTAAAATACTAATTTCTGAGGTTAGGATCATTCTTTTAACTAAAAACACTAGCTCTTCTATTAAGTGTCCTTGAGACGAGATATACAGCAGCCAGCATCTATCATTCTCCAAATTTTCTGTAAAAAACACAAAAAAACTGATGACAATTTGTCATCAGTTCCTTTTCTATGACCCCTACGGGATTCGAACCCGTGTTACCTCCGTGAAAGGGAGGTGTCTTAACCACTTGACCAAGGGGCCAAACATATGGCGGAGAAGGAGGGATTTGAACCCTCGCGCCGGTTACCCGACCTACACCCT
>JBFNER010000015.1:0-85621 GCA_040797665.1 Neobacillus sp.
AATGGAAGTATACGTTTGTAAAACTGGAATCTTTACGTTAGTATATTTTTATACAAGCGGTATACTAGAAAATAGGTGATAATTGATGAATGATCGAAAACAGCATGTTATTAAAATGGCACACCAGTTATTTATCGAAAAAGGATATCAAGCGACGTCTATACAAGACATTTTAGAATATAGCGGGATTTCAAAGGGCACTTTTTATAATTATTTCTCATCTAAGAGTGAGCTGTTAATTGCAATCTATAAAACGATATATAAAAAACTGCAGCAAGACCGGAATGAAATTCTTATTGGTCAAAATCCTTCTGATATTGAGATATTCATAAAGCAAATCGAAATGCAAATGATTACGAATAGAAAACATAAACTTATTACCCTTTATGAAGAAGTCATGGCTTCTAATGACATTGATCTGAAACAATACATCCAAAGAAGCCGGTTAAATTCTCTTCACTGGTTATTTGGACGGTTTATTGATTTATTTGGTGAAGATAAAAAACCATACTTATTAGATTGTGCAATTATGTTTACGGGATTACTTCAACATAATCTTCAGTACAACCGAATGGCATTTGAGTCAGGAGAACAGATCAGTCATGTTGTTAGATACAGCGTTAACAGATTAGTTAAAATGGTTGAAGACGTTGTAATGGATGGGGACCAGTTACATAAACCAGAATTGTTAGAAAAGTGGCTCCCAGGCTGTAAAAAAGATAATCGTAAAATCATTGAGCAACTTTATGAAAGCACATCTTCGTTAAAGAGTGTGTATATAAAGAACATCAAAGATGAAAAGGACCTGGAAAAATATACTGAGCTCTTAGATTTTATTCAAGAAGAAATTATTCATACAAGATCGCCTAGAAAATACTTAATTGAGAGCGCACTTCTTACCCTTAAACAAAACTCTGCCAATCTTGGACAAAATGAATTACAAATGATTGACCAGATTGTAATTGACCTCTTAAATATTGCAGCAGAAAACGTATAAACCATATATGACCCTACATATTTGGACCCGAACTATTGTATGGTTATGGGAGATTATCACTAATGGGAAGTGTAACTCTCAGCACTTGCCTATACAAAATCGTATTGATCAACGTACTTTAATACATGTAGAGGGCTTTTATAACAATAGTATTCCTTCTCATTAAAAGTATAGGGGGTGCCAGTAGGTATGATGGATGATCCTAAAATGGTTTCAGGTAATATTGACAAGGTAAACCAGACTCAGTTTGGAGATTTTATGTTTCCTAATTCACGACCTCTTCATACAGTTGAAGAGAAAATAGAGAGCGATGTTAAAGAAGAAGAATCTAATGTAGAGCAATCTAAGACTACGGAGAATCAGGTATTTATAGCTATCGGAAGTTCGAACAGTGGAAAATTTAAATCTTTTGAATCGGTTAGCGGACAATTTATTATTACACGGGTCTGGGATGGTTGTAATATGACATCCTTTAGAAAGAGAATGAAAAAGAGAAAATAACCAAGGGGAAAGGAAAGGGTTAGCGACTCCTTTCCTTTTTTCTGTCCGTTAACCTGCTATTAAATTAATTTAATTTTTCTATAAATATATGATAAAATTTAGTATCACGAAATATTTAGGGGGACTCATAATGGTTAAAACTGTAGCAAGGCGACTTACACGTGCCGAAATTCCTGATTCATTGACTTGGAATCTTAACGATTTGTTTTCATCTGAAGCTGCCTGGTTAAAAGAATTAGAAGAGATTGAAAACAATATTAATGAAATTAGTATACATAAAGGTAAGTTACATAACGGTTCAAAATCATTATTAGAATGCCTATGTGCTCAGGAACAGCTATCTATGAAGATGGTTATTGCAGCAACTTTTGCCAGTTTAAAGCAATCAGCTGATGGAACAGACCCCGATAATCAAGCAAATACAGCAAAAATGTCCACACTACGAACAAAAATGGTTGCTGCTTTATCATTTATTAACTCTGAAATTCTTGCACTTGAAGAAGGTACAATTGAAAGATATTTACAAGAAGAACCGAAACTTGTTGCATTTAAAAAAGATCTTTTAGAGCTTTTAGAATCAAAAAAGCACAGATTATCACCAGAAGTGGAAGAAACATTATCCGCACTAGGAGAAGTTCATGGTGCCCCTTACACAACATATAATATGGCAAAGCTGGCAGATATGGATTTTGCACCAATTTATGATAATGAAGGAAATGAATTATCAGTATCCTTTGCATTATTTGAAAATCGATACGAGTTTTCCTCAAATACAGAAATTCGCCGCAAAGCATACGAATCGTTTATTACAACTCTAAAACGTTATAAGAATACCATTGCGTCTACATATGCTACAGAGGTGAAGAAACAAGTTACTCTTGCTCGCCTTAGAAAATACAAGTCAGTGGAACAAATGCTGTTAGAACCGCAACAGGTAACTCTCGATATGTATCATAATCAAATAGACATCATCTTTAAAGAATTGGCCCCGCATATGCGCAGATTTGCACGATTAAAGAAGAGAGTTTTAGGGCTCGATGAAATGCGTTTTTGTGACTTGAAAGCTCCTTTAGATCCAGAATTTAACCCGGAAACTAGTTATGAAGAAGCAAGTCAATTAATCTTAGAATCATTGAAGATCATGGGCCCAGAATACAGCGAAATTATTGAAAAAGGTTTTAAAGAAAGATGGGTTGACCTTGCTGATAATATTGGCAAATCAACAGGTGCTTTCTGCTCAAGCCCATATGGATCACATCCGTATATTCTGGTAACTTGGCAGGACAATATGCGCGGCTGTTTCACTTTAGCACATGAATTTGGCCATGCAGGTCATTTTTACTTAGCAAATAAAAATCAGCGAATTATGAATGTCCGCCCTTCTATGTATTTCATTGAAGCACCGTCTACGATGAATGAACTTCTCCTAGGGCAATATTTGCTTGAAAAGCATGACGATAAAAAAATGCGTCGTTGGGTTGTCATACAACTTCTTGGAACGTATTATCATAATTTTGTTACACATTTATTAGAAGCAGAATATCAGCGCAGGGTTTACGCGCTTGCGGAAAAAGGTGTGGCTCTTACTGCCAAAACTTTATCAGATGTTACAGAAACCGTACTAACCGAATTCTGGGGTGATACTGTTGTAATCGATGAGGGTGCAAGCCTAACCTGGATGCGTCAGCCTCATTATTATATGGGATTGTATCCATACACCTATTCTGCGGGATTAACGGCATCAACTGCTGTTGCGCAATTAATACAAAAAGAAGGCCAACCTGTTGTTGACCGCTGGCTTGATGTACTACGTGCAGGTGGAACGATGCAGCCGCTTGAATTATTAAAACAAGCTGGTATTGATATGTCCACACCTGAACCTGTCCATAAAGCTGTCGAATATGTCGGCTCGTTAATTGATCAATTAGAACAATCATATGAATAAAAGATCTGCATAATATCAAACAATAATCCAAACAATAATCAAAAAATGGAGGTGCCTGTATGAAGCATGAAAAAGCTCTACTTATTAAGTTCATTTCAACGCTTGCCCTCTTAACAATTATACTTGGATTATTTTTTGATATGGCATTTAGTAACATTTTTCTTATTACATTGGTACTAGGTATTGCAGCTTACTTAATTGGTGACCTGTTTACATTACCAAGAACTAATAACCTATTTGCTACTCTTGCGGATTTCGGGTTATCATTTTTCATTATTTGGGTCATGAGTATAAACCTTACCTTTGGAGACGGCCATGTCCTTATGTCATTATTTGCAGCACTGGGAGTTTCCTTATTTGAATATTTATTTCACCGCTATTTAGCTAACAATATCCTCTCCCATACCAATGAGAGCACACGCCAAAGAGGCATTTTACAATATCAAACAGAGGTATCGGAAGAATTAACACCCGTTAGACCGGATGTAAGGACTGACGATGATAGCAATAACTAAAAAAATTTAGGCACCATTCAAATACGAATGGTGCCTTCTTACAAAGCTCTTTGCACATTTAAAAATTTGTAAATGCTTCTTCAGCTTCTACTTTCTTTTTTGTTATATTAGTTTCATATAACCATTGTGCCACATTCTCCCAAATTGAAGGTTCTTGATACCCAAAGGGTTGATTCTTTGAGTCCATTAGCGGAATCAGCATTTCTAAACTCTTTCTTTCAATATCTTCGTCTAGCGGTGAAGATTGATTTTCGTGATTTAATAATATAGAAAGAGCTTCCTTCGGATGTTCTACAACATAATTCTGCCCCTTGGTTATTGCCGCGGTAAATTTTTTAAAGACATCAGCTTTTTCCTTAAGACCATTTTCGCTTGAAACCAAAACTAATTCATAATAGTCTGGTACACCATAATCAACAGGATCGATCGTCCGAACTGGATGCCCCTCTTTTTCAAGAATTAATTTCTCATGGTTGATATATGCACCAATAAGAGCGTCCGTATTTTTTGTAGCAATGGCAGGAATGAGGTCCCAGCCCACATCAACCATTTTTACTTTATCGTACTTTCCTCCATCAGACTCTATCATGGTTTGGATGATCGCTTCGTTCAATGGTATGGAAGGATACCCGATTGCCTTACCCTCTAGGTCTTTTGGAGATTGAATGCCTCCATCTATTGGAACTATTAGTTGATTGAGAGGATGGCGAACAAGTGCAGCAAACGATACAACTGGTATATCCTCCCCGCGTGCTACTAGCACTTGTGGCTGATAACTGATTGCCATATCAACCTTGTCAGCCGCTACCAGCTTTAAAGGGTCATTTGTGTCTGAAGGCATTTGAATATCAACCTCTAAGCCTTGTTCTAAAAAGTAGCCTTTCTCAACCGCTGTATAAAGAAAAGAATGGACAGCATTAGGGTACCAATCGAGCATAAGGCTTACTTTCAATAATTTCTCCCCCGAACCTTTCAACTCGTCGGTTGAAGCATTTTCTGACTGACCGCACGCACTCAACAATATGATTAACGTACTGGTAATCATCAATAAACTTTTCTTCATTGTATAGTACTTCCTCTCTGCAATTATCTAGGATTATTTTTTAGTAATTGTTTTTCTATTAAACTTATACAAATAAACAGGGCAATTCCAAGCAGCGACAATAGAAAAATGGCGGCAAACACAGCATCTGCCTGCAAATTGCCTGACATTCTTCGGCTAAAATAGCCTAAACCTTCACTGGCGCCAAGCCATTCTCCAATGGTTGCTCCGACAACTGAATAGACAACTGCCATCTTAAGCCCAGAAAATATTGACGGTAAGGCCATCGGGACCTGAACCAGTTTAAATATAGTCCAGCGGGAAGCTCCCATAGTCAACAGTAATTCCCGGTACTCATTTCCCCCAGCTTTTAGACCATCATATGTACTAACCACAATTGGAAAAAAAGTAATTAAAATCGTTACAGCGACTTTACTCCAGATTGTGTACCCAAACCACATAATAAAGATAGGCGATAGGGCTATCAAAGGTATAGTTTGAGAAATTACCAGAAATGGATACAAAACCTTTTCTAAACGATGGGAAAAGTGCATTCCAACCCCTAACATTAACCCACCGATAAGCGAAATGCTAAATCCGATTAACACCACTTTGAGCGTAGCCGGTAAATGGTCTCGCAGTAAAAGCTCGCGATGTTCCACTAATGCTATCCATATGGCTGAAGGGGAGGGTAAGATAAACGACGGAATCCACCCTTTAGTAATGACCCATTCCCATAGACTAATTAGTAGAAGGGACACGATTAAAAACAAACCGTACTCTTCTGTTAACTTTTTTACTATTCCTTTACCCATGAATTAGCTGCTCCAGTTCTTTCCTTATCGTAATAAAATCTGACTGATAAACCAGTTCTGATGTTCTTGGTCTAGGCAGGGTTACCTTTATTTCTTGGAGGGATTTCCCCTCTGCATGCAGAAGGTAAATTCGGTCACTTAACAGAATTGCTTCCTCAAGATCATGGGTGATGAATAATACTGTTTTTTGCAGTTCCCCCCACAACCCTAACAACCAATTATGCATGTTACGTTTTGTTAAGGAATCAAGTGCACCAAATGGCTCATCTAAGAGTAATAATTCTTTTCCGGTCATGAGTGTCCTTAAAAAAGCGACGCGCTGCCTCATTCCTCCTGACAATTCATGAGGATAGGACTTTTCATATTTTTCTAACCCAAACCTAACCAGCCATTCACGAATTTCAGGTAACTTAACATGTTTGTTTTTCTTAGAAGCCTCAAAAGGGATAACGATGTTTTCTACTACTGTCCTCCACGGCAATAGTAGGTCCTTTTGTGGCATATAGCCGACCATTCCGAGTCTATTTTCTGATGTTTGAGTGCCAATTTCTATTTTCCCTTGGTCAGGTTCGAGTAAGCCGGTAATTAACTTAAAAAGTGTACTTTTTCCTGAGCCACTGGCACCGATCACTGAAACAAATTCCCCTTGACTAATCTCCATAGATACCTGATTAAGAATTGCTTCAGTGTTTTCAAATGCATACGTAATTTCTTTAATCGTGAGCATTGGAGGGTTAAACAGGCCAATCTCCTCCCTGATAAACCATATCCCAAAACATATATTCAAACTTTGAAGTAGTCAGAAAATGTTCTTCTAAGTGTGAAAGCTCCTTGTCTGACATCCCATCTGCAAGTTCGTCTAATAAATCAATTAACCAAGCTGCCAACGCACCGAATTCATCCGACGAATACATAGTAACCCACTCGCCATATAAAGGATGCTCTTCAGCTCCTGGATACTCCCTAACTAACATTTTGCCAATCTCCCAGTAGCTCCACATACAAGGAAGGAGTGCAGAAATTAATTCTGCTAATGAACCGTTTTGTGCTACGTTTAGCATGTACCGCGTGTAAGCTAAATTCATGGGAGCTGGTTTTGTCTCCTCAAGCTCTTGGGTCGTTATGCCAAATCTTGACGCATACCCACGATGTAATTCCATTTCCCCATGAAGTGTCTCGTGTAGGAGTTTTGCAAACGCGGCCATGGTTTCGATATCCCTTGCCTTTACTGAACCTAGAGCAAAAAGTCTTGAATAATCAATTAAAAAAACATAATCCTGTTTCATATATCTGATAAATGATTCTTTTGGAAGATCCCCATTCCCCATTCCGACTACAAATGGATGCTTATGGGTTTTCTCCCAAATATCATTTACTTTGTTATATAGCGAATCTGTAAATTTCATATTTTCACCTCCTCCTTTTTCGTATTGCACCATTTGGCCATAAAGACTGCTAGTATCTTGGTAAAGTCCAATAATTGTTGAATCTCAACCTTTTCGTTAACTGCATGGGCATCCTCTAGCTTTCCTGGTCCAAAAATAACGGTTGGGATGCCCGCTCTACCAAGCCAACCTGCGTCTGTGACAGTTTCTGACATTCCGACAAATGGGCTTTGATTCAACATTTTTTCATATGAGCTTATTAACTGACGCGTTCCTGTTCTACGTAACCCATCATGAAATGTTTCTTTGCTTTCAATGGTAATCCAGCCGGTAATGACACCACCTTGACCTTGAATATGTAAATCACTAGTATCGACAACAACGGCATAATCCGCAGTATACCCTCTTTCTATACAAGCAAGGGTTCCTGCTTCTCCAACCTCCTCGCCAATTACAGATTGAAATTGAAGATCACCTTGAAGAGTAATACCTAGTTCCTTTAGCAGTTTAATAGCGATTAATGATGCGGCAATGCCACCTTTCATATCAGCAACGCCACGGCCATAAAGATAGGGATTTTGGACCTTTAAAGTAAATGGTGATGAACTCCATTCTTCACCAACACCAACCTCCGCAACATCGATGTGACCATTAATAATTAAACTATTATATTCCCGAGGAGATTCGCCTTGTAGCGTACCGACCACATTTGGGTCATTCGGATATACATCCCACTTATCTGTTTTAAATCCTAAATTCATTAAGTAATGTTGAATAAATTCCTGTACATCATTTGTGTTGCGGGCAGGCGGACTTACTGTAGGGAATGCAATGAGTTTACTTAGCAATGCAACTAATTCAGTTTCCCTTTGTTTAACTTCGTTGGTAATTGCTTCTTCCATTGTTTTCGATAGCATACTATCGCTCCTTTAGACCCCGAGAGGCTCAATAATGAATTAATAACTACCTATAGTGATCGATTCCATTAGAATGTAATGAAAAAACTCGATTTTTAAAGAATACCACCAAAATAATAAATCCAATAAGGGCACCCGCAAAAGAGCTGAAAATAAATAATGGAATAAACCCAAATAATGTAGCTTCCCTTCCAAGAAATAAAGTGGCAATTGGATAGGAGAGCATGGCCCCAAAAATACCTGTGCCGATCACTTCACCAGTAAAGGCTAGTGATAATTTTTTTGTTTTTAAGAATAATAATGAAGCGAGTAAGGCACCGACCATGCTTCCAGGAAAAGCAAAAATTGAACCTGTACCCATAAGGTTTCTAAGCAGCGATACCCCAAAGGCCTGGGCTACAGCATAATATGGTCCTAATAAAACTGCTGATAAAACATTTAAAAAGTGCTGAACGGGAAAGAGCTTTGTAACCCCAATTGGGATAAAAAGTAGATTGCTAGTCAAGGTCCCTATGGCAATGAACATAGCCGTTAATGTGAGCTTTTGTGTTTTTTTCATTTTTGTTACCTCCATTATTTTTGCATTTGACCAAACTATTTAACTATTTCTTAACTTCCTTGCAGCTTCCAATGGTGATCCGGCATGAGTGATAGCAGTAATCACTGCGACCCCATCTGCCCCAGCTTTGATTACAGAGGAAGCATTTTCAATCGATATCCCGCCAATCCCCACTATTGGAATCGTGTATCCTTTTTCTCTCAAGGCTTCAATTAATGTTGTACCCTGTGTTTCCCTAGCATCCTTTTTTGTTTTTGTTGTAAAAACAGGCCCTATTCCAAAGTAATCCGCTCCTCCTCGGATGGCCGCTTCTGCTTCATCTAGTGTATGTACCGAAACGCCTAAGATTTTATTGCCGATCATCTCTCTGACTGTCTCAATTGGCTCATCCTCTTGCCCGATATGAATTCCATCCGCATCAAGTGAAATAGCAAGTTCAATGTCGTCATTGACGATAAAAGGGATATTATGATCTCTACAAATCTGCTGGAGTTCCTTTGCTAGAAGATATTTTTCATTACCTTCTAATGCATTCTCTCCCTTTTCGCGAAATTGAAATAGGGTAATTCCCCCTGCAATTGCTTCTTTTAATACATCTGCTGGTGATTGTAGGCAATTAGGACTACCCATAACAAGGTACACTTTTAAGTCAGTTTGTAATTTTTCTTGATACTGTAATATCATTTGAGTACCCCCTTTGAAACTCTTTTTCGATATGCCCAATGATTAGTTGGACCATGTCCGCCGCCAATTCGCAAGTCATCTTCAATCGCAGCCTGGATAAAATCCTTTGCTTTCAGAACTGCCTTGTAGACGTCAGCACCTTTTGCAAGTTCAGCTGTGATAGCTGCTGAAAAAGTACATCCTGTTCCATGAGTGTTGCTAGTTAAAACACGCTTACTTGTAAAACTGTAAAAATCTTTACCATCAAAGAGGATATCTTTTGATTCAGAATGGTTTTCGTCATGTCCACCCTTAATAACAACATGACTCACACCAAAATTCCAAAGACGCTTGGCAGCCTCTTTTTTCTCCTCGATTGTTTTAATCTTCATCCCTGTTAAAACCTCTGCCTCTGGAATATTAGGAGTAATTACTGTCGCAAGTGGCAGTAAATACTTCTTTAAAGCCATAATTGCCTCCTGCTGTAATAAAGAAGCCCCACCTTTGGCAATCATCACAGGGTCTATGACAATATTTTCCCACTGGTATTGTGTTAATTTTCCTGAAACAGCTTCAATTATTTCTGCACTAAATAGCATTCCTGTTTTAACCGCGTCTGCACCGAGATCGTCTCCGATTGCTTCGATTTGTTTTACCACCGCTTCAGCTGTCATTGGGTATACTGCCTGCACCCCCAGGGTATTTTGTGCGGTAACTGCCGTTAATGCCGTCATCCCAAAGACATCGAGTTCTTGAAATGTCTTTAAATCGGCTTGTATTCCTGCTCCACCGCCACTATCAGAGCCTGCAATGGTTAATGCTTTTTTCTTTATCATTTATATCTCCTCCTTGTTTACAATTTTTTATAAGAAACGTACTGGGCTAGATCCTCACTTGTCACCCTTGCCAGCTGATTAAGGAACTCAATCTGAAAACTGCCAGGTCCCTGTTCCGCACATTTTTCTGCAGCCTTCTCAGCAGCAACTCCGTAAAAGGAAACAGCTGCAACTGAAGCTACTAATAAATCCTTTTCCACACCAGCAAATGCACCAATGATAGAGGATAATAAGCAACCGGTGCCTGTCACCTTTGTCATAATGGGATGCCCATTAGAAAGCAAGTATGTGTTGGTTCCATCGCTGACAACATCATCTTTTCCTGTAATAACAACAACTGTGTTTAGCTTTTTGGCTGAATTGACAGCTAATGTAACCACGTCACCGTTTGCTTTACCCGCATCTACCCCTTTCATTTCCCAGCTTTCACCCAAGACATTTGCAATTTCAGAGGAGTTTCCTCTCATAATAGAAACATTTAATTCCCCCATTATTTTTTGGGCAGTTTCAGTACGATAGGGTGTTGCTCCTGCTCCTACAGGGTCAAAGACGACCGGGATATTGTGTTCATTAGCTGTTTTACCCGCTAATATCATCGAATCAATCGTTGCAGGATTTAAGGTGCCAATATTTAAAACAAGCGCTCTCGAGATCTTAGCCATATCTGCCGCTTCCTCAGCCGCATATGCCATTACAGGAGAAGCCCCGAGTGAAAGAAGTCCATTTGCCGTAAAGTTCGTCACCACAACATTTGTAATATTATGTACTAGCGGATTCTTCGCTCTTACCTTTTCCAAGAGTGTACAGATAATTGATTTTTCCATTTGTTTCCTCCCATTTTAAATACAAAAAAGCCAGATCCCATAAAAGGACCTGGCTAGTGTGTAAGTGAGTATAAAAATAAATAAAGAAATCACTCGACTACTTTCCTACGCTGGTATTACCCAGATCAGGTCCAAAGGGTTAAAAATTTGCCAATTTTCTCTCAGCCCGGTATATGGGCACCCCTAGTAGATATCAAACTATGAAATTAACTAAATATTAAACCTATTAAACAAATAAGTAAAGTAATTTAATTTTCTTGTTTAAAAAAAATCAAATTGTTTACATAATATTTTTATAATAATCTAAATGTTTTTTTCGTAATAAAGGTGTAGTTCTAGAATACTTCTTATTTCTTCTGGTATGGGTTCAGACTTTTGTGTACGTAAATTAAAATTTACATACGTAACCGTACTTTTAGCACAAATCACACCTTCTTGATGAATTTCTTCATATAGCTGTAAACTTGTATTTCCAATTCTTTTGACCCAAGTAAAAACCTCTACATCCCTGCCAAAATAGATTTGTTTTAGATAATCCACATTCATATTTAAAATTATCATCTTCCAATTATCGAATGAACTGTCTGGAGTAAATAATTTAAATATTTCATTCCGGGCCGCTTCAAACCAAATGGGGACGGTCGTATTGTTAATATGGCCAACACCGTCTGTTTCAGAAACACGGGGTTCTATTATTTTTTTATACATCGGTAATCCTCCATCCTGCACGTATCTATACTATTGATTAACTAATACTCCTTCGAAGGCATTTCGATAGATTTTTTCAATAGCCTCAAGAGTGAATGGCATAGGACTTCTGTCTAGCAATCTTTTTTGCTTACTCCCATTTTCGGCTAAGCGGTGTATATCTTCAAGTTGGATAGGGTAGTCAGCAAGTGTTGTGGGCAGTCCGACATCTCTCACTAAATCTAGTAAACCTTTAACAACAGCTTTGGCAAGTTCACGTTCACTTTTTCCGTTAGTAGGTAATTGGAACACCTCAGCTACTTTTACTAATTTATCAATACACGCTGGCCAAATATAATCATAAACATATGCCATCAGGACGGCGTTGGATTCTCCGTGCGGTATTTTAAATAAGCCTCCTAAAGGATAGGCTAATCCATGCACTCCTGCTACGCCTGCATTATAAAAGCTTAAACCAGCTAATAAACTTCCTAATGCCATTTGTTCCCTAGCTTCATGATCCTGCCCGTTCCAGACAGCTCGTCTGATACTTCCAACAATTCTGCTCATCGCCTCTAATGCCAATGTTTCTGTCACGGGTGTGGCATTAACTGATGTATATGATTCCAAAGCATGTGTGAAAGCGTCAATCCCACTTGCCGCGGTAACACGAGATGGGAGTGTGTAAGTTAATACCGGATCAATAATTGCATAATCAGCCAGTAAAAACTCATGGGTAATGACGTCCTTTGTATCTTCTAATGAAAATACAGCAATGTCAGTTACCTCCGCACCAGTACCCGATGTTGTCGGGATTAATACTTTAGGAAGACCCTTGTTGGTTAGCTTTATACTTCCACTTAAGTTTAGATAATCTTCAATATTACCATCATTGTTTGCTAAAACAGCTGCCGCCTTTGCTAAGTCAAGGGCACTGCCGCCGCCGATCCCAATTACTAAATCCGGTTTGTTCTGTCTAACCTCTTCGACCACTAGGTTCCCAACTTCTATTGAAGGTTCTGGAACTACATCTTTGTTTACGTACACGTTAATTTCTTTTTTCTCTAACATCTCAAGTATGGGCAGAATTACACCAAGCGCTTCTAAAATGGGATCCGTCAGTAAAAAGACAGTTTTAATATTAAGTTCAGTTAGGATATCTTCTAATTTACTTAGTGAACCCTTACCATGATAAATCTTCTTTGGAGAAATAAATTGATACATAACCTCATCTCCCTTTTTTATACAATTTATTATAGATTATGTGAAACTAGCACCATAACAAACTGCACTCTTAAAAGTCTCTCATACTGACCGTTGAGAAAGGCATCATCCTATTGGATGATGCCTCATTAATCTACCTTGCAGGTGCACCCTGATAACTTTGACGCAGTTGATATTTCAACACCTTGCCAGAGGCATTTCTTGGTAATTGATCCAGCTCATAGATCACTCTCGGAATTTTATAACCTGCCAGCTGTTGACGGCAGAACTGCTGCAATTCTTCCTGTTTGATATACTTTCCTTGCTTCGGGACTACGATAGCTGCAACGGTTTCACCCCACACCTCATGCGGAATACCAATAACCGCAGCCTCTAAAATGTCCGGATGTTTATATAATACTTGTTCAACTTCCGTGGAATAAACATTTTCTCCACCAGAAATAATCATATCCTTTTTTCTGTCAACAAGCGTTAAATAACCATCTTCATCAATTTTTGCTAAATCACCTGTATAAAGCCAGCCATCTTTAAGTGCCTTCTTTGTTTCCTCTGGCTTTTTATAATATTCCTTCATGATGGATTCACCCTTGATGATAAATTCACCAACCTGGCCCGGTGATACATCCTCGCCATTATCATTAACAACCCTTGCATCTGTAAAATGATTCGCCTTGCCTGATGCCCCAAGCTTTGTTTTATGCTCATCCGGCAATAGGTAAACCCCTCCTGGTCCACCTTCTGTTAGCCCGCACATATTAAAAAATTGGTCAGTTCCAAACATTCTCATCGATGCTTCAATTAAAGCCACCGGCATAGGTGCTGCGCCGTACCCACAACGTGTAACACTTGAAACATCATACTGTTCCTTATTTGGAACCTGTAGCAAAAAGTTATACATTGTCGGAACACCAAAGAATAAACTAATTTTATATTCATCAATGTCTTTTAATGTTTGAACTGGATTAAAGTCCTGATGGATGACTTGAGTACAGCCTAAAGAAGTACCTGGGATTAGAAATAAATTTAGCTGGGCACAATGGAATAACGGTGCGATATGCAGCAATTGGTCTTCAGGACCCATTTTGAACATAATCATCATTCCAATTCCAACATGGAGAACTCGATGATGATCAAGGACTACCCCCTTTGGGAATCCCGTTGTCCCTGACGTGTATAGAATTTCTGCATCATCTGATTCTAAAACACATATGGTAGGATTTGCTTCAGAAGAACTGCGGAACTCAGATATAAGCATCTGGTTTTCTTGTTTCTTCGCACCAGCAATAACCTGAAGCTTTAGCTTATTATTTGCTTCTGCGGCTTTTGCTAATGTTTCAGCAAAATCTTCATCAGCAAAAACAATCATACAGTCTGAATCATTCAAAATGTAGCTGATCTCATGTGCAGTTAACCTAAAATTAATGGGAACCGCAACCGCTCCGGCCTTCAAAATTCCAAAGTAAGTAAAGGCAAACTGATCAGAATTCTTCATTAAGATTCCAATCTTATCTCCCCTCTTTACCCCATAAGCAAGTAAGGCATTTGCAATTCGATTTACTTCGGCATTATACTCCGCATACGTATACACCTTATCCTTAAAAATAATCGCTGATTTATCAGCATTGTTTCGAGCATTTCTCTCTAACCCCTCAAATAGATTCATCCAAAAGCCTCCTTAGATTAGACAAATGTTTAGGCGGTGCCTGTCACCCTAATATATTTTTAGCTATGATCGTTTTCATGATTTCGTTTGTCCCAGCATAGATGGATCCTACTGCTACATCACGATATCTTCTGGCAATCTCGTATTCTTCCATATAGCCGTACCCGCCATGTAGCTGCATACAATCTGTTGCAACTTGTTTTGCTAAATCGGTCAGCCACCATTTTGCCATCGACACTTCATTTACTATATTTTTGTTTGCCATATGGTCCACGATTAATTGGTCAACAAACGTTTCGCCTATCTTTATATTGGTCGCCATTTCAGCTATTTTAAATTGAGTGTTTTGAAATTTGCTGATAGGTTTTCCAAAAGCTGAACGCTGTTTCACATATTCAACCGTGATTTCTAGCATTCTTTTCGCGCCAGCAATACTGCCAATAGCAAGCATTAAACGCTCCTGCTGCAGCTTCTTCATTAAATAATAGAATCCCATCCCTTCTTCACCAAGTAAGTTTTCCTCGGGAATCTTCGCATCTTCAAAGATTAACTCAGCCGTATCATTCGCGTGCTGTCCAACTTTACGGAGTTTCTTTCCTCTTTTAAACCCAAGGGTTCCTTCTTCCACTACTAGCAAACTAATCCCCTTATGAGCCGGCTGAGCATTTGGGTCTGTTTTACAAACGACAATCACAAAATCAGCGGTATAGCCATTTGTGATAAAAGTTTTTTCACCGTTTAAGATATAATGGCTGCCTTCTTTCCTTGCCGTTGTTTTGATCGCCGCTAAATCTGATCCTGTACCGGGCTCTGTCATCGCAATGGCAGATATCATCTCACCACTTACAGCCTTTGGCAGCCATTTCTGCTTTTGCTCCTCCGAGCCAAATTCTTCTATATAAGGCATAACGATATCATTATGAAGCCCTAGTCCGCCAATGCCGGCACCGATTCTATCAAATTCCTCAGTAAAAACAACCGAGTATCCAAAATCAGCACCAAATCCCCCGTATTGCTCCTCTACCCAGGGACAAAGAAAACCTTGCTCCCCCGCTTTTTTCCAGAAGGACTTTGGGACTTGTTTGGCTTGCTCCCACTCCTCAAAAAAAGGAGCTGCTTCCTGATCGAGAAACTTTCTAAGAGATCTCCGAAAAATTTCATGTTCTTCTTTTAAATAGACCTTGTTCATTGTATACACTCCTAATTTCTAATAGGTTATTTGTTTCTTAATGGGGTTTTTAAGATTTTCCCCGTTGTCGTTTTGGGAAGCTCAGGTAAAAAATATATTTTCCGTGGTACTTTATAATGTGCTAGCTGTAGTTTACAAAAACTAATGATATCTTCTGGTGTTCTACTAACTTTTGTTACGACATATGCAGCCACTTCCTCGCCGAAAACAGGGTCCGACTCGCCAATAACTGCACATTCAACAATATCAGGATGCGTATATAGAACTTCCTCAACTTCACGTGGGTAGACATTATAACCGCCGCGGATAATCATATCTTTCTTTCGATCTACAATATAGAGGTATCCTTCCTCATCTTGCCTGCCAAGGTCACCTGTGTATAACCATCCTTCCTTTATCGTTTCATTTGTTTCTACTTCCTTTTTATAATAGCCTTTCATGGCATTCGGGCCTTTGAAGATAATTTCGCCAACCTCTCCTACCGGAACTTCTCTCCCGCTCGGATCGACGACTTTCAAGTCAATCCCTGGTAATGGAACTCCTACAGAACCATGTTTTTTCTTAATATCACTCGGGTTACAACTAATCATCACCGTGCTTTCTGTCTGACCATAGCCTTCTCCGATTTCTACTCCCATTTCTGCTTTTACTTTATCAATGATTTCAAGTGGAAGACTCGCCCCGCCAGAACCAGCAATTCTAAGAGAAGAAAAATCTACATCTTTGATTTTGGGTGAGTGGACAAACATCGTGTACATCGTTGGTACACCTAAAAAGATTGTTATCTGGTGATCAGATAGTTTCTGAAGAATCATATCAGGGATGAAGCGCTCTTCTAAATAAATGGTACATCCTTTTAAAACACATTGAAGCAATCCTTGTAATTTGGCGTATGCATGGAATAGAGGAAGAACCAGCAGCACTCGGTCTTCTCTGGACAATTCAAGAACCTCTGCACTCGTTCTTGACATCCACTCCAAATTCCCATGTGTAATCAGGGCACCTTTTGGCTTGCCAGTAGTTCCAGAAGTATAGATGATTTGAGCATGATCATCTTGTTCCTTGTCTACTAAAAAGAAGTCCTCAACCTCTCCCTTTACCTCCGCCCACGAAACGAAAGAATTATCCTTTGGCAGTGAAAAGATCGTCTTAACAGAGGATAATCCAGGCACAGCTTTTTTAACCTCTGAAAGCCCTACCTCATCTACAATTAGAGCAGTAGATTCTGAATCATTTAAAATATAGCTAATTTCATTTTCCTTAAAGGTTGGATTAATGGGTACAACAGTTGCACCGAGTGAGAGAAGAGAAAAGTAAGCGATTACATATTCTGGTTTATTGGCCATCATCAAACCAACATGAGAACCATTTCTTACCCCATATTTTCTTAATCCTACTGCTTTTTCTCTTACTTGGGCAGCTAACTCCTCGTATGTAATCATGTCATCCCTAAAAATGAGCGCTGGCTGTTTTGGGGAATTACAAGCTGTTTTTAGTAGAATTTGACTAATATTCACTACATCATCCTCCTTCTAACCTATAAAACTAAAATAAAAACATTACTTAAAATAGGTATACGGACATAATGTATGCGTTTTCATTTTGGTGTATGAGTAAATTTTTCCTAGAAGGAAATTGATACTCAGTGTAGGTAATTTCAAGGCCTTCGCCTCTATGTTACTGTAATATTTTAGATTAATAGTGTCAGTGAAACTTTCCTCCTCCTCTAAAATATTTTAAAACTATTCTGTATATTCAGATAGTTATAGCTACCTTCCAGTTTACTTGAAACATCATTAAAACGTCAATCAATTTCCATTTTTTACAGATAAAAACAAAAAAATCTACTTATAGAGAAAAGTAGATTTTTTCCTTAAATTCATTATTCTTCTTTATTGGGGATAATCAATACTGGTATTTTTGCTTCATGTAGAACTCCGGTTGATACACTTCCTAATACGGTTCCTCTTATTATTCCAAGGCCACGTGATCCCATCACAATGTATTTTGCATTTAAATCCCTTGCCATTCCTGCTATTTGAGTAATTGGGTCACCAATTTTCATTAGAACGATGTAATCAATATTCCTGCCTTCAAGATACTCAATCGCTGATGCGGTTGCTTTTTCAAACAGTTCTGTCTGATACTCACGAATCATCTCTTCTCCAATAAATAATCTTGTATGAACCGTATGAAACGAAGGCTGCACATTTACTAAATAGAGCTTACATGAAAATGCTTCAACAAGCTTTACTGCCTCCTTTAATGCTTCAAGAGAGTTAATTGAGCCATCAATTGGAACTACTATTCGGTCTTTCATCCTTAAAACCCCCTTATATTTGTTTTCTAATAACAAAAATCGGAGTAATAGTAAAAAGGAACAACACTTCTCAATTTAATTGTAACAATTTCCCACCTCTCAAATTTTAAAAAATTTGAACAATTTGTGAATTCAGAAATACTTCTATTTTTGAACAGCTCTCTTTAAAATAATATGGTTAAATGATAGTATAAAGAAATTTTTTCCAATTTAATAAATTTGGAAGGTGAAAGCCATGTGGTCTACCAAAAGTATTAAGGATGTTCTTGCTGAGTTGGTCACTGATCTAACAACTGGTCTCTCAAGTGAGGAAGTAAATAAACGTCTTGATGCTGTCGGAAAAAACGAATTTGAGAAAAGCCAAAAAAACTCAATACTCACTCTTTTCTTCGAACAAATTAACAGCTTGCTCATTTACATCCTAATTGCTGCTGCTTTTATCTCTGTATTTGTTGGTGAATATAGTGATGCAGCAATTATTGTATTAGTCGTTCTGCTTAACTCAGTAATCGGTGTCATCCAAGAGACTAAAGCCGAAAAAGCTCTCGAAGAGTTAAATAAAATGACAACACCTAAAGCAGTTGTCAAACGAGATGGTGTTATGAAAGAGATCCCATCAGAGCAACTGGTTCCAGGCGACATAGTAATCATTGATGCAGGTCGAATTATACCAGCTGATTTACGCTTAATAGAAACGGTTAACCTTAAGCTTGAGGAATCCTCATTAACGGGGGAATCAGTACCTATTGAAAAGAATGCTAATTGGATAGCTGAAGGACAAATGCCAATTGCTGAACAACATATGGCGTTCATGTCGACGCTCGCGACATATGGCCGCGGAATCGGTGTTGTCGTGAATACAAGAATGCAGTCTGAAATAGGAAAGATTGCTGGAATGCTAGGAACCCAAAAACGAGAGTTAACTCCATTGCAAATAAAATTAGCTGAGCTAGGAAAAATTCTCGGTATTGGTGCAGTCACAATTTCTACAGTCATTTTCTTAATAGGTTTTTTTCAAGGAAGAGATGTATTAGATATGTTACTTATTTCAATTAGTCTTGCCGTTGCAGCGATCCCAGAAGGCTTACCCGCTATTGTAACGATTGTTCTTGCACTTGGCGTGCAGAGAATGATCAAACGCCGCGCAATCGTAAGGAAATTACCTGCTGTTGAAACCCTAGGAGCAGTGAGTGTGATTTGCTCAGATAAGACAGGAACACTCACTCAAAATAAAATGGCAGTTACAAAAATTGATGTAAATGGTACCTATCGTTCTCTGACTGATTACAAAATAAAATCGCCAACCGAACTGCTTTTTTTTGAAGCGATGTGTTTGTGCAATGATGCAGTAGTCTTTGGTAACGAACAAACCGGTGATCCTACAGAAATCGCCCTAGTATCAGCAGCTCGGCGAGTCGGGATTGATAAACAAATGGCAGATAGAAAATATAATCGGATATACGAGATTCCCTTTGATTCGGAACGAAAAATGATGACAACCGTCCATCAAAAAGGACAGAGCTATTATGTCTTTGTTAAAGGAGCATTAGAAAATATCCTTTCTGCGTCGTCTTTTGTTATGCTCAACGATGAGCAAGTTGATTTGACCCATATAGAAAGTGAGAGAATTAAAACAATCGCTAACAAAATGTCCGATGACGCGTTAAGAGTCCTTTCGATAGCGTATAAGAAAATGGATGTTTTTTCCACTGAGGGGCTTGAAACAGAACTTACCCTTCTAGGATTGACAGGGATGATTGACCCGCCACGCGAGGAAGTAAAAGCCTCCATTGAACAATGTAAAAACGCAGGAATTCGGACCGTCATGATCACAGGCGACCACAAAAAAACAGCTTTTGCTATAGCTAAAGAATTGGGAATTGCATCCTATGAGGAACAAACATTGACAGGTTTTGATTTAAACCAACTTAGTGAGCCAGAGTTTGCCGAAAAAGTGAAAAACATTCGTGTATTTGCTCGTGTTTCTCCTGAGGATAAAGTAAAAATTGTCAATGCCCTTAAAGCAAATGGCGAAATTGCTTCGATGACGGGAGATGGTGTGAATGACGCCCCCTCCCTTCAACAGGCAGATGTGGGTGTAGCAATGGGCTTGAGCGGTACGGATGTGGCAAAAGGAGCAGCAGATATAATCTTAACCGATGACAACTTTGCAACAATTGTTTCAGCCGTTGAGGAAGGGAGAAATATCTATCAAAATATTAAAAAATCAATTCTTTTTTTACTATCATGTAATCTTGGTGAAATTGTTACGTTATTCATTGCGATATTGGTCGGTTGGCCGGCACCTCTCACAGCCATTCAAATTTTGTGGATTAACTTAATCACAGACACTTTGCCGGCCATCTCTTTGGGTCTAGACCCTGATGATTATGATGTAATGAAAGAAAAACCCCGCTCTATAAAAGAAAGTATATTCTCACACGGAAGTGGGACCTTCACGATCATTAATGGGATCATCATTGGAGTAATCACACTATTTGCTTTTATTGCGGGACTCTATGTTTATACTGAAGCTGGTTCAATTTTTACCATCGATTTTTCTCATATAGAAAATGAGGCCTTGCTTCATGCTCAGACGATGGCATTTATTACATTAAGTCTTTCTCAACTATTCCACTCTCTCAACTTGAGAAGCAAACAGAAATCCCTAATCAAAGTAGGTATTTTCACAAATAAATTTCTACTATTCTCAATCCTCCTGGGCATTTTTCTTCAGGTTGCTATCGTACACATACCACTATTCAACAATATCTTTGAAATAAACGCTTTGACGCTGTTGGACTGGATATTTATCCTAAATCTAGCCATTTTACCTGTTCTACTAAATGAACTATACAAGGCGGTTATAAGATTGTTCAACCCGCAAAATTGATGATTAAAAATGGGCCAATTCTTGTTGAATTGGCCTTTTTAAAGGAACTAATTAGGTTTCATTGCTGTTAAAGAACCGAGTTGAGTTGTTGTCATTGCAGCAACTCTATTTGCATATGCCGTATATTCCTCTAATTGTATGAGTTCTGTTGGCATTCCCTTTTCATGAAATTGGTATAAAAGTGCAGCCATAAAAGCATCACCAGCACCAGTGGTGTCGATCGCGTCTACTTCTATTGAGCGTACATAAACCTTTCTCCCATTCATAACCGCGATGGCCCCTTTACTGCCTAATGTTATAAATAAATAAGGGATATTATAAGCTGAAACTTTGTTCAGACCGTCTTCCATCAAATCAGTCTCAGTTAAGAAAAATAATTCTTCCTCCGTAAGCTTAGCGATATCTACTTGATTTAAGTAGGAGCAGACTGTTTTCCGACACTGACTTTCACTTTCCCATCTCTTTAGTCTCAAGTTGGCATCAAACGCAATAAGAGTATTAGCTTCTCTGGCAAATGTTAAGGCAGTCATCGTAGTTTTTTTCGAAGTTTCATGAAACAAAGTACCAGAACCAAAGTAAAAAATCCGTGCCATGGCAAACACTTTCATATCTAGTTCGTTTTCTGTTAGGACTACATCGGGAGTGTTATTTATGTACTTGTGGAAGTAGCGTTCACCATTTTCATCCAGATGAACATACACCACACAAATTTCCTTAACAGAAGTACGTACACAAAAGGTTATATCTATTCTTTCCTTTGATAATTCCAATTCAACAAATTCACTAAGTTGATTCGTGCCTAATTTACATAAATAATAAGAGGGAATTCCTAGTCTTTTTACACCTACGGCAACGTTAACCGTTGCACCGCCAAGCAACTGCTGATACTCTGTATTAGTAGAATCAGCTGAAATTAAGTCGACAAAAGCTTCCCCAAGTGAAATAACTCCTTGTTTTTTCAACAGTATCCCCCTTAAGAAGTGAAGTTTTTTTCCTTACCATAACATTCGCAGAAAACAATATGGTCATTGACCATTCCAACCGCTTGCATAAAAGCATAACAAATGGTGGACCCAACGAATTTAAATCCTCTTTTCTTTAAATCCTTACTTAATCTATCACTTATATCAGTTTTTGCAGGAACTTCTGATAGATCATTAAAGTGGTTCTGAATGGGCACTCCATCAACAAATGACCAAATATAATGGCTAAAGGAACCAAACTCTTCAACTACCTTTAAAAACGCTTGGGCATTTGTAATTACTGCATTTATCTTAAGCTTGTTTCGCACAATTCCTTCATTGTTTAAAAGTTCCGAAACCTTTTGATCATCATATTTGATAATCTTCATCGGATCGAAATGATCAAACGCCTTGCGGTAATTATCTCTTTTCTTTAAAATTGTATACCAGCTTAATCCCGCTTGAGCACCTTCTAAGTTTAAATATTCAAATAATAATCGATCATCATATACTGGGACGCCCCATTCATAATCATGATAATAGATATATAGCGGATCCTGATTAACCCAGCCGCATCTACTCAATTCCCATACCTCATTTCCCTTTAACAAAAAAATAATAGGAGAGACACGTTTTGCCTCTCCTATCATTTTACTCATTTTTTTAGCGTTCACAAGTGAGTCAACATCTTGTTATCCACATATTTATAAAAGGTGTTCCCTCATCATGCGCAGCATATCACTATCTGCATTTAGAATGTCTTGTTTAGCACGCTGACTAAGCTCTTTAGCAGCCTGCTGGGCTTCTAAAACCGCCGCTTTTGTATCAACAGTGGTGATTTGACGATTCTCCATGATAATCTTACCGTTTATGATACTAGTTTCTACTTCATGACCTCGTGCTGAATACACTAAATTTGGAACAATATTTCGTATTGGATCGATGTAAAGAGGACTTAGTGTCGGCTCTAATAAATTGATTATTATTAAATCCGCTTTCTTCCCTTTTCGCAGTGAACCTACCTCATGATCGATCCCCATCACCTTTGCCGCTTCAATCGTAGCCATCCGAAGTGACATCGCTGCCGGAAACACAGCAGGATTCGAGCGTTTTACTTTATTTAGAATCGCTGCAAATTTCATTTCATTAAACATATTATTACAATTATTCCCTGGAGCCTGATCAGAGCCTAGACCAGCCACACCGCCACTTTCCATAAATTTCAGTACAGGCGGAACGAGACCGTCGATAATCCCGATGCTCCCGGAGCAATAAATCATCCCTGCACCGCTTTTTGCAACAATTTCAGTCTCCTCATCTGTCGCTTCTGTTAAATGAACAGCGATTAACCTCTCATTCAAATAACCCATTTCTTCTAAAAATGAAATACTTCGCTTCCCATATCTCTTTACCATTTGGTCAATTTCACGATCACCCTGAGCAACATGCATATGCAGTTTAGTATCATATTGTTCTGCTAATCGCTGCATTTCTTGTAATAACTCGATACTCATTAAATCCGGCCCATGAGGACCTAAAATACATGTAATGCGCCCATCGGCACTTTCATGGTATTTTTCAATTAGAGATAGATTATTTTTCAGTTTTCTTTCACCAATCTCGGAGTAAAAAGGATAAAGCTCGCCAACGGGAATATCACTAATATTATCTGGAATTTCATTAACTAGTTCCGCTACCCGAGCACGCGCACCGATTTTAATATAATTTTCTACTAAACTATTCATCGAGCTGTCGTAGTCACAAAAAGTTGTCGTACCCGATTGAATGCCTTCAATAATATTGACCATTGAGCCCTTCTTACTCGCTTCAGGGGTCAAATGCTTCATAAATGGCCAAAGCCCCTTTTGCATCCAGTGATTCATATCCTGTGCTACACCACGAAGCAAGGCCAAACCTGTATGTATATGGGCATCAATTAAACCTGGCATGACAAGTTTATTTTGTGCATCAATTACGTTTTCAGCAGAGTAGTTGCTAATAATTTCTAATGTTGACCCAACCGCTTGGATTGTATTCCCCTTTATGGCAACTGCCCCATCTTCTATTAGACCTATACCCTTCCCTTCCATGGTCATTATTAATCCTTTTTGAATAATTAAATCCACTCTCATGTTTTACGATCCCCTTACACTATAAATTTTGTTGGTTTAGAAGGCTTAAATATAGATGACTGAATATTATTATTATACTAATATTTATATTAATAAAAAAAGATTAATTTTTATACTTTAATATTTTTCAAATTATGCTAATATATCTATAAGACAAGGAGGTGGGTCAATGAGTCTAGTTAAAATTCAAGGTGAGAGATGGTTTCCTTCAGAAGCAACATTTGGATCTGAATTACCATCACTTTGGGGTAATTGGTATTGCGATTCTGAAATCGGAAAATTACGGGCAGTTCTAGTAAGAAGACCAGGAAAAGAGATTGAAACGGTTACCGAAGCAAACTTTTCTCAATTTCGCTGGAAAGCACCAATGAATGTAGAGAAAGCAAGAGCAGAACATGATCAATTAGTGAATATTTATCGTTCACACGGGGTTGCCATTCATTATGTCGAAGATGGCAGATTGGATCGTCCTAATTCACTTTTTATGAGAGATCAAGTGTTTATGACACCAGAAGGCGCAATCGTTTGCAGGCTGGGGATTGCTGCACGGCGTGGTGAAGAAAGGTTTGCTGCAAAAGCACTAGGGGAAATTGGAGTTCCAATTATTAAAACCATTAATGGAGAAGGCATTTTTGATGGAGCATGTGCCATGTGGATTGACCGTGAAACAGTCCTGCTTGGCACCGGAGCAAGAGCGAATAAAAACGGAGCTGCTCAAGTGGAAGCTGAATTACGCAATCTAGGTGTAAAGTACATAGTACCATTTGAAATTCCATATGGGCATGCCCATCTTGATGGTTTAATTAATATAGCAGACCGGAAAGTCGCTGCACTTTTCCCTTGGCAGGTTCCATATGACGTTGTCAAAGTTCTTCTAGACCGTGATTTTACGATTATTGAAGCTACAAATACAGAGGAAATTAAAAATAATGCTTGTATAAACTTTGTTGCTTTAGAACCTGGAAAGGTAGTCATGCCGGCAAATTGTCCCGAGATGAAGGCAAAATTAGAAGCGGCGGGTGTTGCCGTTATTGAAACAGATGTTACGGAAATCTTAAAAGGCTGGGGAGCTATTCATTGTATGACTGCCTTTTTGCAAAGAGATCCGATAAAATTCAACTAAATTGAAGGGTGGAAAAAGAATATGAAAAAAATGTTTAGTGTTTTATTAGTCTTGATGTTAGTTATAATGGCAGGCTGTACAAAGGAAACATCCACAACGGAAAAAGTACCTTCTACCATTGATAATGTATTAAAAAACAAAAAGTTGGTTGTTGGAACAGCACCAGGCTACTTCCCTTTTGAAATGAAAAATACAAAGGGCGAATTCATTGGTTATGACATGGATACTGCAAGAGCAATCGGGGAGGCACTTGGTGTTAAAGTTGAGTTCAAACAATTTGGCTTTGACGGTCTAATTCCAGCACTAGGTACTGGTGAAATTGATATGATTCTTGCAGGAATGACCATTCGTGGCGACCGTGCCCTTTCTGTTAGCTTTGCAAATCCATACTTCCAAACAGGACAAGTATTAATGGTACCGAAAGGTGATTCCGCTACAAAATCATGGGAAGACCTTGATCAACCTGGTAAAAAAATCGCTGTTTCTTTAGGGACAACTGGCGCTCTTTTAGCTAAACAAATCTTTAAAAATGCTGAAATTGCTGACTTCGAAGACTTCCCTGCAGCATCTATGGCACTCGTACAAGGTCAAGCAGATGGAGTTATTTATGACGAACCTGGTGTACGTTCATACGAGGCTATGAATCCTGATAATGTACGTGGTGTATATGAATTAATTTCTAGCGAAAACTTAGGAATTGCTGTTCGTAAAAATGACTTAGAAACGGTTCAATGGTTAAACTCTTTCCTAGATTCCTATAAAGGCAGTCCAGCAGAGTTAGAGTCTTTCAGCAAATGGTTTGAGAACGTAGATTGGATGGATGAAGTAGAAGACGCAGAATAATTTAGATATTCTAGGGGGCAAAAATATGCAATATCAAACAGATTGGAGTGTCATTCCCAATAACCTGCCTCTATTCCTAGAAGGAATGTGGCTAACGCTGGAAATTTCAGCGTTAGCTCTTCTTTTTAGCATTCCAATAGGGATTATAGTGGGTTTATTGAGAATTTCACGAAATAAATGGGTTTCTTTTTTAGCAACTGCTTATGTTGAAATTATGAGAGGTATTCCTCTTCTTGTGCTATTATTTTGGATTTTCTTTGTTTTAGGAAGGTTTTTCCAACTTGGTTCATATTGGTCTGCAATCTTAGGGTTAGCTACCTTCTCTGGTGCTTTCATTGCCGAAATTGTTAGAGCAGGTATTCAATCAGTCCCTAGAGGGCAAATGGAAGCTGCTCGTTCTTCAGGTATGACCTACGCACAAGCAATGCGTCTCATTATCCTGCCGCAAGCATTTCGGAAAGTATTACCTCCAATGGCATCGCAATTTATCATTTTAATTAAAGATTCATCTCTCGTATCGGTTATTTCCGTAATTGATCTGACACTTATAGCTAAAAATTTAGTCGCAACCAGCTTCCGCTCACTTGAAGTTTGGACATTCGTTGCCTTACTTTACTTTATTATGACCTTTACCTTATCGCAAATCATCCGTTATTTCGAAAAGAAATATCAGGTTGCAGAATAATACACCGTTATGAGATGTAAAAGGAGTGATCTGAATGATCTCAATTAAAAATGTGCAAAAATCCTTTGGAGACAATAAAGTACTCCAGGATATTAACCTAGAAATAGCACAATCACAAATTTTTGCCCTCATCGGACCAAGTGGTGCTGGAAAAAGCACGCTAATTCGCGCTATTAATGCACTTGAGCCGATTAATGATGGAGAAATCATTGTTGATGGTGTCTCTATACATGATAAAAAGACAAATATTAATACCGCAAGAACAGATATAGGATTTGTATTTCAGTCCTTTAATCTTTATCCATTTTTAACCGCTTTACAGAATGTTACGATTGCCCCAGTGAACGTCAAAAAAGTAAATAAAGCTGAAGCTGAAAAAAGAGGAAAAGAATTGCTCACTATGTTAGGTCTTGAAGCTAAATTTGATTCCTACCCTTCCCAGCTATCTGGAGGTCAGCAGCAACGGGTAGCGATCGCAAGGGCACTGGCGATGGATCCAAAGGTCATGCTCTTTGATGAGCCTACCTCGGCACTAGACCCGGAAATGATTAAGGAAGTATTAGATGCGATACGAAACTTAGCTAGCACTGGAATGACGATGATTGTTGTTACACACGAAATGGGATTTGCTAGAGAAATGTGTGATCAAATTGTCTTTATGGCAGATGGAAAAATTGTTGAAGTAGCTCCGCCAGAACAGTTCTTTTCTAACCCATCAACTGAACGTGCACAAGAGTTTTTATCAAAAGTTCTTAACCACTAAGCTCTGGAGGTACATAACATGGAAGTTAAGGTACAAGGAGAACGCTGGTTTCCAGCAGAAACTAGTTTTTCTGACGAATTAAAAGACCTATGGGGTAACTGGTATTGTGATTCTGAGGTCGGCAGATTAAAAGCCGTGCTCATGCACCGACCTGGTATCGAAATAGAAGGCATAACAGAAGAAAATTTTGCTGAGTTCCGCTTCCGTGCACCTATGAATCCGGTTCGGGCACGCAGACAGCAGGATCAGCTTGCGGAAATCTACCGTGTACATGGTGTTGAGGTTCACTATGTTGAAGGACAGCGTGATGATAAACCAAATGCCATGTTCATGCGGGATTTATTGTTTATGACACCAGAGGGTGCCATCGTCTGCCGCCCTGCAATACCTGCTAGACGCGGGGAAGAAAAAGCAGTAGCCCGAACGTTGGCAACTCTTGGAGTTCCAATTATAAAAACGATAAACGGAGATGGATTTTTTGAAGGCGCAAGTGCCATGTGGGTTAACCGTGAAACAGTTGTCATTGGCACGGGAAGCCGTACAAACGAATCAGGTGCTCTTCAGGTTGAAAGAGAGTTAAGAAACATTGGCGTAAAGAATGTCATTCGGACTCAAATCCCTTACGGGTCGATTCACCTGGACGGTTATATGAATATGGCAGACAAAAATAAACTGGTCATCTTCCCATGGCACACCACATATGACTGTATGAAACAATTGCTTGATTTAGGAATTGAGTTAATTGAACTGCCCTATATTGATGAATTAAAGCAAGGAATGAGTTTAAACTTCGTGGCCATTGCTCCTGGAAAAGTAGTCATGCCTACTGGTAATCCATTAACGAAAGATCTGTTAATTCAAAATGGAATCGAAGTAATTGAAGTAGAAATGGACGAAATCATCAACGGTTGGGGTGCCATTCACTGCATGACCGCCTTCTTAAATCGAGATCCAATCTAAAAAGAATCGGACAGCGTTAAACTGTCCGATTTTTTTATGCGTTAATTTCAATGCGGTGTCTGTCACTCCACATAATAGTTGATTAATTTTGTTAGTGCTTCTTCTAAAGCAGTAAAATGGTACCCTAATTGTTTAGCTTTGTCTGTATTGATCGACCAGGAACCTGGTAATGAAAACGGGGATGCGTTCTCTTTAGTCAGTTCTGTTGTAATGATTGGTTTGTTACCAGTCATTTCTCCAATCAAACCAACCAGTTCATGGAGTGAAATATCAGTATCACATCCAGGATTGATCGCACCAGTAAATTTATTCATTCCCATCTGGAATAAAAAATCAGCTGCTTCATCAGCGAGAATGAAACTATATCGAGCATTTGGATTATTTATTCCAATCGGTTTATTTTGAACTACTTTATCTACATGGAACTTTAACCGGTTTGTATAATCATCCTCAGAAATAACGATTGGGACTCTTACTAAGACAGATTCAAAAGAGTCACTAGTATGTATGATCGCTTCTGATGCCCGTTTCGCTTCTTGATACCCATCATAGCCAGCATACTCCTGCCTCTCTTTCACCTCGTAGGTGAAGTTAGACGGATTGAAGTTTTCCTCTTTATGTTGTGTTCCATAATCATAGACTGCTTGTGTAGAGGTAAATATATATCTCTTCACTTTTCCTTTTAAAACCTCAGTTGCATCTAGTGCTTCCTTCGCTGATAAGCAGGACTGATCATAGATTAGGTCCCATTTTTCATTACCAAAGGCATTAATCATTGAGTTCTTATCCATTCTATCAATCACTAAACGTTCGATCTGGTCACCAAATGGATCTAGATTGTTTCCTCTCGTAGCAATTGAAACACGGTCTCCATTTTCAATAAGCCTTTGGACAAGCTTCATTCCAAAGTATTGAGTCCCCCCTAGTACAAGTACATCTCTCATTTAACATCCCCATTTCAATCATTTATGTAATATTAAGATATTTCTATCTAATTAGATAGTATATTTTATTTAATATAATTAAACAATAATTAACATTTCTATATGAAAAAGGGAAACCATGTAGACATGATCTCCCCTGTTCCATATTTACGCTACAACTTCTTTACCTTGAGGGCTGCCTTCCGTTGAATCCTCTTTTGCATTTGCACGTTTGATAAAGACCGCGAGTACAATTGCGATCGATGATATAAAGGTTGCAATAAGGAATGAATAGTTAATTCCTTCTAACATGGCACTCATGGCAATTTGTTGTTCCATTTCAGCAAGTACGGCTGCAGTTGGCTGCTCGGTAAGGTTCTTCATCGACGCTTCCCCTAGTTCTTTCGCAGCAAATTCGGTCCGATTTGACATAATCGTTACCAATAATGCAGTACCTATAGCACCTGCAACCTGATTTATGGTATTGTTCATGGCAGTCCCGTGTGGATATGCCCTTGGAGGTAGTTGATTTAGGCCATTCGTTGACACAGGCATCATAACCATCGACATTCCAAACATTCTCACTGTGTTTAATATCATTAAATGACTATATGATGTATCTTGTGTTAATTTACTGAAGAAATAGGTTGTTATTGTCATGATAATTAAACCAGTGAGTGCTAAAATTCGTCCGCCAATTTTATCAAAGATTTTACCCGTAATCGGTGACATGAAAGCCATTGCAAGTGCTCCAGGCAGCATCAAAAGTCCAGCATCCATTGGGGAAATCCCGCGAATTGTCTGTACATAGATAGGTATTAACAACATCCCAGAAAACATCGCCATATTGACCACGATTGTAATCGCAGATGATAATGCAAACATTGGGTATTGATAAATTCTAAAATTTAGCATTGGTTGTTCTTGTTTTAATTGACGCAAGATGAAAATGACCAAAGAAACAGCACCTAAAGCAATCGTACCGTAAACAAGTGGACTATCCCATCCCTTACCTCCTGCAGAGCTAAATCCATAAAGTATTCCACCAAAACCAATACTCGAAAACAATAGTGAAATGATATCCAAGCGGATGTCAACTTTTTCTTTTTTATCCTTTAACATAAAGAATCCAAGCAATACAACTAATATGGCAATAGGAGTAATAAAGTGAAACAGCATTCTCCAGTCATAATGTTCAATAATCCAACCAGACAGAGTTGGACCAATTGCCGGTGCTGCCATTAAAATTAACCCAAAGACACCCATAGCCGTTCCCCGTTTTTCAATTGGAAAGCTGACTAACATAACATTCATTAACAATGGCATCATGATCGCTGACCCTGCTGCCTGAATCATCCGACCAGCTAGTAAAATTGAAAATACATGGGCCGTTCCGCCTAGAATAGTACCAGCGGCAAACAAACACATCGCCACCAAAAATAAGTTTCTTACCGAGTATTTTTGAATTAAATAGGCAGTTGCCGGAATCAGAATTCCATTTACCAGCATAAAACCTGTAGTTAACCATTGAACAGTTGATGGATCCACTTTTAAGTCCGTCATAATTGAAGGCAAGGCTATATTTAATAATGTATTATTTAAAAATGCTATAAAAGCACCAACCATTAAAACGGAAATAATTCCATATGGTGGACGACCAGTCGTATTTTTGGTCTGATTCATGGTAAGTTCCCCCTATATACGTTCAGTTCATTAATATATACTCACGTTTCACAGCCTATATCATATACCAGTAGTACAAATATTGCAATGATAATTTCTTCCGTTATAATAGGGATTTTTGCATATTTTAGGTTAAACTGTTAATAAAAATATACAGTGAGTTCAACTCATTTTTATTAAGATACTTACATATCAACAACGAACATTGTAAAAAAAAGTACCCAATTGAAATTATTGGATACTTTAATGTGAATTTGCTTTAATTTGAAATTCCTTCTTATTCTCCACTTGTACTGTTGTATCTAGGGAGATTAATTTTAATTGAAGTTCCGACCCCTTCATTACTATCAATGCTAATTTCTCCATTGTGATTAGATATAATGTTATATGTAACCATTAAACCCAGTCCGGTACCTTCCTCTTTATTCGTAAAAAAGGATTGCCCAATTCGATCGATTTGGTCTTTTGGGATACCTACCCCATTATCTTCAACCAATACAACTACCTTATCCAAATCCATTACCAAACTTATTCGGATCATGCCTTCTCTATCAATAGCCTCTAGAGCATTCTTTACTAAGTTTATAAAGACCTGTTTTATTTGGATCTTATCACCCAAAACGTCAAACGATGAGTTTTCATTATTACAATATTGAATGTCTATCTTCCTTTTAAAAGCTTCTGTACTAAATAAATCTAATGTTTCCTTCATAATTTCTTCAATAGACACTCTACTAAAGTTCGTTTCCTTAGGCTTTGCCAAATATAATAGTTCATTAGCAATATTTTGTATTTGTTCTATTTCATTATGTATTATTTTAATATATTGATTACTAGAAATTTCAGAATGCAACAGTTGTAAAAACCCTTTAATAGCCGTAAGTGGATTGCGAATATCATGAACAATTCCCGATGCTAATTCTCCTATTACTGCAAGCTTTTCTGATTGCATTAAAAGCTGTTGTGCCTTCTTTTTTTCGGTAATATCTCTAATGACAATTTGAGCCAGCGTGGTACGATTATGATGATAATATGGTATGGCCATAATTTCGACATCAATGATTCTGCCATCCGTGCGAATTAATTTCTGCTCCATAAGTTCAGCAATTCCATTTTTTTCTGTCACAGTTTTTAAACGTTCCTTACAAATCTCATGAAACTCAGGATGTAGAAATTCATCGAAATCCTTTCCTAATATATCATCAATTTTTGTCAGGCCTAATAATTTGACTCCCGCCTGATTAGAATAAACAACAGTTCTATCCTCAAGAATTAAATTAGTAGTTAATGATGCCTCAACAATCTGCCGAAAATCAAATCCTGTTTTTTTCTCTGTACAATCAAGCAATTATCTTTCACCTCCTTACTATTTAATCTAAAGTGAGTAAATATAGTAGTAAAATATCCTTTGCAATAATTGTAACAAAAAACTCGAGCTTTTCTATATATAAAAAGCTCGAGTTTTTTATAATTTATTCAATTATGAGGCTTTTTTATTATTATCGGTTGGTTATCTTAACCTTTTGTTTCGGTTACGTAAGAAGGTTGGAATGTCTAAAGAATCCTCCTGCTGTCTAGGCTGACCTTGTTCCTGTTTCAATTCTCTAGTTTGCAGTCTCTGGTATTCTTCCGTGTATGGCTGCCCATAATCAACATTCTGTTGTCTTTGCTGGCTTTGTGGACGAGCAAGTTCTTCCCGATACCCACGATCTCGGCTGGACTGTCCCTGAGCCTGCTGCCTTGCTGATGACCCTGTTCTGCTGCTGGAAGGAGTAGAACCATCTTTTTCCTCAAATCCAGTAGCAATCACGGTAATCATGATTTCGTCTTTATAATTATCATTAATAATTGATCCAAAAATCATATTTAATTCCTTATCTGCAGCCGAAGCTACAATATCTGCTGCCTCTTGAACCTCAAATAAACTCAAATTACTGCCGCCTGTAATATTCATTAGCACACCTTGTGCACCATCAATCGATGTTTCAAGCAATGGACTGGAAATCGCTTTTTTAGCCGCCTCCACTGCTCTGTCTGGACCCTTTGCTTGGCCAATCCCCATTAATGCAGTACCTTGATTACTCATTATCGTTTTAACATCAGCAAAGTCTAAGTTAATTAAACCTGGTACGGCAATTAAATCAGATATCCCTTGTACACCCTGTCTTAGTACATTATCCGCTTCTCTAAAAGCTTTCACCATAGGTGTTTTCTTATCTACAATTTGAAGCAGGCGATCATTAGGAACAATAATAAGCGTATCAACAGCTTCCCTCATTTGTTCGATACCTGTTGCGGCATTGGTGGCCCGTTTGCGGCCTTCAAAACCGAAGGGACGTGTAACCACTCCAATCGTTAGCGCTCCAAGTTCACGAGAAATTTTAGCTATTGCCGGTGCCGCTCCTGTGCCCGTTCCGCCTCCCATGCCTGCTGTGACAAAGACCATATCTGCACCTTTTAGAACTTCTTGAAGTTGAGATTTACTCTCTTCCACCGCATTTCTGCCCACTTCTGGGTTAGCACCTGCTCCAAGTCCTCTTGTTAAAGTAGCACCAATTTGCATTTTGATCGCTGCTTTTGATAAATTTAGTGCTTGTGCATCCGTATTAACGGCAATAAATTCAACCCCCTGCACTCCGTCCTCAATCATTCGATTAACAGCATTATTACCGCCGCCACCAACACCGATTACCTTAATACGAGCTACTTGATCTATATTCATGTCAAAATCCCACATATTTCTTCCTCCTACAAATTAATCCATTTTTCGGCTAAATACCTTACTTTTATTTTTAGAATCGTTGATTATTATACTAATATTTCTCCTTATTCTACCATATGAACAGGTAATTTTCAGAAAAATGTAAGAAAAGTTCGGTATTTTTTTCACGTTAACTGTTATGAATCTAGAAACACACATTGTTTTTCAAATTATGGCATACTTATAGAAAACATCCATTTACCCTTCTATTATTTTAACAAAGATTATTTCATATTAGGATAGTGCTCTGGTCATCTCCTGCCCCGTCAAAACTGCTCTGGCTATGCCAATATACTTATATTTTTTCTTCAAGTTGGCTACAATTCTAATAAATTGGAGGTTAGAAGCTATGATTCGTTTATTAACGCTATTATCAGTCATATTTCTATTAAATATTTCTTGGCCTACTATAGAAAAACAAATAAATAATCCTGGAATGAATCAGGCTGTTGATACCATTGAGGCAGAAATAGGAGAGTTAAAAAATAATCCCGAATTATTTTCAACTTTAAATACATTTTTCGTTAAGATTCAACAAATCCTGGGTCAGCTTAACCCTGACATAGATGAACTTACTCAGTCAAATGAAACGAAAGACAATACACAATTGGAAAAGATTGAGTTAAATACACCTGAAGGAGCCTCTTTCTCTGTTCATAACATTCAAATTGGCGATAGCAAAGAAGTTATTGATCATGAATTAGGGGCAGCCAATCGCTCATCCCTAAACGAATATAATAAGAAATGGTATACCTACCATGATAACTATCAGAATTTCTTCATGGTTATGTATGATGATGAGAATAAAGTAGCGGGTTTATTTACAAACCAAGATTTAATTGCTTCTACAAATGGGATTAAGCTTGGCTCTCCGAAGCAACTGATTCGCGATACATTGGGTGAACCAGAAACAAAAATAAAGAAGGGGCTTACTCTTTATCAACTACAAGAGAATAGTGACTATGATTTGTTTGTATATGAAGATACTTACCTTACCATCTTCTATGACAAGCATGAAGAGGATACCGTTACGGCACTGCAAATCATCAGCAAAGACTTAGAGGATAGTCGACCAACGTTTTATTCAAAGGGAAGCAGTGGATTAAAAGAAGGATTCGAATACCAAATGTTCGATTTAACAAATGCCACTAGAGTTAATCACGAATTGTCAATCCTAACCTGGGATGATCATGTAAGAGAAACTGCGAGGAAACATAGTTTGGATATGGCGGAGAATCAGTATTTTGACCATACCAACCTACAAGGCAAATCGCCTTTTGACCGTATGAGTGAGGATAATATTGTCTTTTTATTAGCAGGAGAAAATCTTGCAACTGGACAATTGAGCAGTATTTATGCGCATGAAGGATTAATGAACTCATTAGGTCATCGCAAAAATATCTTAGCTGCTGATTTCGAGTATTTAGGTGTGGGTGTAGCTTTTAATGAGCAATCACAGCCTTATTACACTCAAAAATATTATGCAAAGTAGTAAAGGAGGGCCCAATGACAGGCCTTCCTTTTATGTTTCTTGTATTTGGGCTTGCTTACCGCCTTTATAAAAGAATTGTAAGGCGAATAATAGAGCAAATAATAACATGCCAATGATATCACTATAGCCTTCCGGATAGATTAAGCATAATCCAGCTATAATGGCTGCAATTCGCTCTAATAAGAATAACTTACGTACCCAGAAACCGATTACTCCTGCACCAATTGAAATCATCCCGCACAATGCCGTAAATACGACCCAAATCAGATATGTCCATGTTGTATCAATCATTAACAATTCGGGTGATAGGACAAACATATAGGGGATGATAAATGCTGAAATGGCCAATTTCGAAGAATTAACACCCGTCCGAAAAGGTTCCCCGCCTGAAATAGCTGAAGCAGCAAAGGCTGCTAAGGCTACTGGAGGAGTTATATCAGCAATAATACCAAAATAGAACACAAATAAATGGGCAGATAAATCAGGAACACCAAGTAAAATGATAGCAGGAGCTGCAATGGTAGACGTAATCACATAATTTGCTGTTGTAGGTGATCCCATCCCAAGTATGATTGCTGCAATCATCGTTAAAAAGAGGGTTGGAAGCAGATACCCTCCTGCTAGATCAATTAAGCCGTTGGCCATTTTCAATCCAAGACCTGTCTTTGTTACAACACCAACGATAATACCGGCAGCAGCCGTAGCTGCGGCAATTCCCAAGGCCGAACGCGCCCCAGCAACTAGTGCATCAATTAAACCTTGAAAGCCTATCCGAGTCTCTTTTTTTATTCCGCTCACTACAACTGTAATAACAATTGACCATAGTGCTGCCCGTACAACACTCATTCCTGACATTAATAATACAATAACAGCAATGATCGGAAGTAATAAATAGAGCTTCTTAAGCACCTCTTTTCGATCAGGCATTTCCTCTTTTGTTAGCCCACGGAGCCCTATTCGTTTTGCTTCAAAATGGGTCATGATCCATATTCCAGTAAAATACAAAACAGCTGGAATAGCAGCCGCTTTGGCAATTTCCCAATATGTGATACCTCCACCTATAAATTCGACCATTAAGAAGGCCGCTGCACCCATAATAGGCGGCATTAACTGCCCTCCCGTAGAGGCTGAGGCTTCTACAGCACCGGCAAACTCCTTTTTATAACCAATCTTTTTCATCATTGGAATGGTAAAGGATCCTGATGTAACAACATTTGCAACAGAACTCCCACTAATTGTTCCTTGCAAAGCACTCGAGAAAATAGCTACTTTTGCGGGCCCACCCACGCTTTTTCCGGCAATTGCGATTGCAAGATCGTTAAAGTACTGCCCCACCCCTGTTTTAATTAAAAACGACCCAAATAGTAAAAAGAGAAAGATAAAGGTGGAGGATACGCCCAGAGGTGTACCCAGTATCCCTTCGGTTGTAAAGAACATAGTTTGCACTAACCGATCTAGTGAAAGACCACGGTGGGCAATAAAACCTGGCATGTATTGACCAAAGATAGCATAGAGCATAAACACTAGTGCAATAATTGTAATGGGAAGTCCTACGGTACGTCGAGTTGCTTCTAATACTAAGAGAATTGCTGATAATCCCACCCAAAAATCGATTTGAGTAACAGTCCCGGCTCTTAAAACTAAATCATCTATTAATAAGGGCCAATATGCACCTACAATTATTGAGATCACTGCGAGAATATAGTCGTACCATGCAACCTTCCGTTCCTTTCCTCTATTTTTCTTACGTGCAGGAAATAGCAAAAAAATGAGTGCTAACGCAAATCCTAAATGGATGGAACGCTGCAGTTGAGCCGTTAACATACCAAAAATACCTGTATAAAGATGAAATAAGGAAAATGCTAAAAGTCCTGCAAAAACTGTCCATCCAACAATGCCTTTTAGTTTCCTTGTGCCAGCGTCAGGGTCATATTTTTCCAACAGCCGCTGTTGCTCATCAGTAGAAAGAGCATCATCTTTCGAATTCAAGAATATTCACTCCTTTCCATTGTTGAAAAATGTTCAATTTGCGGACTTCAATTTTGACTGAAGCTCCTGGTTTTAAAAATTGTGTTAACACATACTCATGCCTTTTATAAATTACACGGTGATTGGCGCGAACCTGTCCAATTCGGAGATGGAAGAATGGAAAAATACGTTTCATATTCCTGATGAAATATTTACCGTTAATTTGTTCAAATGTTTCTCCATCATCAGCATTCGCTGGCATGCCAATAGCAAAATCCTCATACATTAACTCATATTGTTGTAATTCTTGATTAGGTGTTATTTTATAGCTTTCAACAACATCTGATAAATGAATAGAATGAGTGTATTTTATATGAAAAGAATTTTCATCTTTTATAGGAAGATAGACAAAACGTTCAGTTGAATGATTGGGTTGGAAAACGATAGATTGCTTGTGAGGGACTGTTACTAAGATGGCTGTAGGAATGAATATAAAGAGTGCTAGAATGATAACAAGCTGTTTCATGTTCCCTCCTAATAAGAAAACTAGAAAATGAAACCGGCTAGTATCAGCCGGTCATTCTAATGTTAATTTTAAAGTGCACTTTATTGTGCTTTTACACCTTTTTCATTAAAGTATCTTTGTGCTCCTGGATGGACATCAATGCCAACACCATTTAGAGCATTTTCCACCTTTATTAGTTTTCCTTTTGCGTGGGTCACTTTATCTAGATTCTCAAATATAGCTTTTGTTATGTCGTACACTACTTCATCGGATAAATCACTGCTAACAACAAGCATCGCTTGGACAGCTACGGTCGTTACAGCAGATTCTAAACCGTACGTTCCTGAGGAAATTTCATCCTTAATATAATAAGGATATTTTTTAATTAAAGCTTCAATCTTATCCTGAGCAATTGGTATGATGACGACATCCTCTGTTGCTGACAGGCCTTCAACAGCGCCCGTTGGGGTACCAGCGGTAACAAATGCTGCATCGATAGTTCCGTCTTGTATACCTTGAGTAGATTCGTCAAACGATAAATCTTGTTTTTGGATATCATCGAAGGTCATACCGTGAACCTCAAGAATTTGCTCAGCATTAGGGTTCGTCCCCGAACCTGGAGCACCTACTGATACTTTTTTTCCTTTTAAATCTTCTACTGATTTAATACCTGATTTTTTTGTTGTGACGATTTGAATGGTTTCTGGATAAAGGGTAGCAATAGCTTTTACATTGTCTACCTTGTTATTCGCAAACATTAATTTTCCTTCAACTGCATAGGAAGCAATATCTGTTTGACTAAAAGCAATCTCGGCATCCCCGTTCTTAAGCGTGGTCATGTTCTCAGCAGAGGCACCACTAGTTTCGGCATTAGCCTCAATACCGGTTGCATCCTTAATAATTCCTGCAAAAGATCCTCCTAGAGGGTAATAGGTACCTCCAGTCCCTCCTGTAAGAATACTAATAAATTTTGGCTTTTCATCCTCTACTGCCTCTCCACTTCCCTTACCTTCATCATTTTTTGCTTCCTCTTCCTTATTACCACATGCTGCTAGTATCATAGAGAAAACCAATAGAAAGACTACAGAAAGAAGAAAACGTTTCTTTTTCAAAGAAAATCCCCCTTAAATTATATTACCTTTCCTCTTATCCATACTTATTAACAAACTTATCAATTATTACAAATTTGTTTCTTTGGACTTAGGAATTGTAATTTTTTAAGGGGGAAACTATTTTCTCCTACTATTTAATCTAAGTTGTCTCTGTTTAGTCCAATTTGAAACCAACACTTTTCAATTGTTATGTGCTTTGATACTAGATTGATTGATAAATTCCCAAAGAAAAAAAGGCCCTAAAATCTGGGCCTTTTGTATAATGTTTATTTCAAAGACAAACCGCCATCAATATGGATAACCTCCCCCTGTATCATTTGTGCTCCAGGGCTTGCTAAGAAGGCAATGGTTTCGGTTACGTCATCAAACGAGAGATTTCTCCCGCTAGGATTTAATTTCTCTGTTTGTTCTAACATGGTGTCCGCATTCTCAGCAAACATGGAGCGAAACGCTTCCGTGTCTAGAGCCCCTGCGGAAACTACATTTGCTCTAATACCATGTGGAGCTAATTCGACCGCCATATAGCGAATGATTGATTCTGTAAACGCTTTCGTAGAACCTAATGCAGCATACTTTTTAGTCGCTTTTCTTGCACCTCTACTGGATAACGCAATGATACTAGAACCATATTTTAATAGTGGACGAATTTCTCGAACAATATCAATAAGAGATAAACTACTTACCTCCACGACATTTCTCCACTCTTCGGGGTCAATCTCTAATGAATCGCCCCTAACAATTCCTGTTGCACAATGGACGATTACATCAATCGAGTCAACTTCTTTATTAATAATAGCCGCCATCTCACGTACTTCATGATAATTTCCAACATTGCATTTTAATAAATGTACAATCCCGCCTTTGCCAGAAACCTCATCTTTCGCTCTAGCTGCCGCCGCATCATCATGAAAGTAATTTAAAAACAAATGGTTTCCAGGAGCTGAAAACCGCAACGCTGTAGCTTTTCCAATCCCTTTAGTCCCACCAGTAATTAATATATTCACCCTACTTCCCCCTTTGACATTATTTAACCTTTTGTTCATTTTTTAACCTTGTGTTTTCTATCCCTATTATAAGTTTTACAATATAAGTAGTCAATAAATTCTGATTTTTTAAACTAACTTGTAACAAAAATAATGGTACATACTATCTTAGTGAAGGTGAAGTTATGAATGAACATCAAAACAGCTTTCCAAATGTTAATCTGAAGGGAAAGTTGCAAAAGCAAAAAGGAGAAGTAGATGCTTACCACCACGATATGGGCAGCCCCATCAAACTGAATATCACAATAAGAAGAAGTGAGCCTACTATTTACTTCAATGCAAAAAGGCTTGGTTTATCCAAGCCCTTTGCATTTTCCTATCGTTTCATCACACTTACTGTTGAAGTAGTTTTTTTAAAAGTAAGAAAGTAAATAATAAACAGGTAACGATCCCTAAAAAGAAAAAACCAGCTATAACGGAACTATTAGATGAAATAATCCCAAAACCTATACCTAAAATAAATGTAATTGCTCTTTCCATCATCGATTTAATTGAGTCAATGGTGGCCCGTATCTCTGAGCTGCCTTTATGATGAAGTGAACCTGTAATGACTGGGTCTACTACTCCACTTGCTAAAAAGATGAGAATAATCATGGATAAACCAACAGGACCAGGAAATATAACAGCAATGAAAAATGCGAGAGTGGTAATTCCCAGAACAGCTAGGATAATGATCTCCTCGTTAGTATGTTTTATCAAACAAGCAGCGATTAAGTTCCCTGGTATTCGTACGAGCGAAATAATCGCTGAAAATACCCCAAAAAACATTACAATGGTTCCGATTTCATTCAAGTATAGCTGCCAAAACTCATCCAAATAGGTCACACAGGCCATAACTGCCATAGCGTGAAAGATGATTAACACCAATCTATGGTTTACCCGATAAAATTCAATTGATTGAGATAAGAGATCATTTAACGTACTTTTATTTTCACGCACCCCTTCCTTGCGCTTCCAAATACCAGGTGGATCTGTTAAAACCATTGTAAAGCCCAGTGCAATTAGCATGCTGGCCGCAGAAATTATATAATTGAACTCAAATCCAAAGTACCCTGCAACTACACTACCTGAGAGTGCAGCAATTAGGGATGCAATCAAATCAAGAGAATTCATTCTGCCAATAATCTTTTCAAAAGAATTTTGCTTATTTGACTCCTTTAGTGAATCGTAAAGCAGAGCATTTAAAGCACCGCTAGTACATGCCTTGCTAATCCCCGCTAGAAATACGACCAAAGCGAATGTCCAAAAGTGAAAGGCAAACAGTAAAATGAGAAACTCCAAAACCGATAAGACAGCACCAATCACCAGCAATCTCTTTCTGCCGACCTTATCAGCTAGAATTCCTGAAGGTATTTCAAAAACAACTACTGTCCCAGCATAGATAATTTCGCAAAAGACCACCATTAAAACGGTCATACCCCTATTTTCCCAGAATAGCCTTTCAATCACGTATGCAGGGATTAGATTATGAAAGAATACAATAATATATAATCTGAGTACATTTTTATCATAATTCATACTTTTCCCCCTTAATATTTTTAATTTACAAAAATTTAAAGGGGGTGGACGAATTAATTCTTTAAATTAACAAGGAGGTCTTACAAAGTTCATAGGCTCATCTCCTATCTTTCTGTATTAAATATCTGTAGTTTCTTCATAAACAAAATCTGCTTTTTAAAAACGCCAATTTCTTCCTTTTGGAAAATTATATCAACTTTCTAAGCTAATTTAAATAATAAATGGCTGCCGGTATCCCGGAAGCCATTTTTTTATTGAAAATATTATTAATTTCTTTCTAATGGGTTGCAACGGGTTTAGATGCTTCAGGTTGAACAAGAGCATAATTTTCCCAGGCTCTACTTTTCCAGCGAAAAAACATAACAATGGCACGAAGCCATTCATCAGCAGCGATTGCTAGCCAAATGCCGACCAATCCCATATCAAAATGAAAAACAAGAAGATAGCCTAATGGTACACTCATCCCTACCATTGATATTAACCCGACCCATACTGGAAACTTGGCATCTCCTGCCGCCCTTATCGAATTAATCAGTACGATATTCATTGTCCTGCCAGTCTCTAAAACTAGGCTGAAGAATAAGACCTTGGCTCCTAATTCAATAATATCCGGATCCGCAGTGAATACCTCCATTAACGGTTCACGGAAAATGATAACTAGGACCACCATAAAAAGCGAAACAGAGCTAGCCCAGCCTAAACTATTCCATACACGTTGATAGGCCTCATCCTTTTGATTTGCTCCAACTAAGCGGCCGACTATAATTGCGGTTCCCATGCCAATGGCAATAGCGAAAAGGAATATAAACATTGAAATATTAGATGCATACTGTCTTGCCGCTAATGACTCTGCTCCTAAGTAGGTGGCATAATATAAGAATACTAGTTGACAAGTTTGATAGGTGACTTGTTCAAAAGCCGATGGTATTCCTATCCTTAAAATTTTTCCGATAAACTCTTTTGAGAGTGAGAAATAATATTTTAATTTTACCTCTACTTCCAAGATCCTATATAACAGCCAAAAAAAGACGAGAAGTGCAAGGAATCTACTTACAACGGACGATATAGCAACCCCTTGGACTCCCATCTCTGGAAATCCTAAATGACCAAATATTAATAAGTAGTTGCCAATAATGTGGATAATGTTCATCCCTAATGAAACAAACATCGCTTCCTTCGTAAATCCATGGACACGAATAATGGCCGATAGGGAATTAATCATAGCCTGCAAGAATAGTGCTCCACCAACAATTAATAAATAACTTTGAGCGTAAGCTAATATCTCTCCTTGAAGATTTAGAGCTTGGAGCAGGTTATCAGCAAACAACAAGAATCCAGCACTAATAATTAACCCTGCCAAAAGATTAAGCGTTACCGCTAAGGCCGAAATTTTCGCAGCTTCCAAATACCTTCTTGAACCAATATATTGAGCAACAACGATCGATGCCCCGTTCCCAATTACCTCCATGATTAAAATCGCAATATGGAGATATTGATTCGCCGCCCCCACGCCTGCCACAGCGTTGTCAGAAATCGCACTGATCATGATAGTATCGGCAATTCCCATCAGCATAAATAGGAATACTTCTAAAAAAATCGGCCAAGTAAGAAAAAACAAATTAAGTCCATTTGCCTTTTCGGCAGATACACTTTTTAATGCTTGTGCCCCCACGCTGTCACCTACTTCGTTTCTACAAATAAATAGTATAGTAGCACAGATTGTGCATGATTGCACTTTTTTTATCTCAAAGCAGGATTAGTCATTATGATTGGTTTGAATTTTTGAGTATAGGTAAAGTTAGTGCGGTAACAATAATGTAGACAAGAGCAATTTGGGAGTGTGTATCTAATGAATCAGTATTTTTCCATTGGTATTGAGTTGCTTTCAGGCTTATTACTTCTTTTTTTCATTACAAAACTTCTTGGTAAATCTCAATTCTCACAACTTACTCCCTTTGACTTTATCTCAGCATTAATGCTTGGAGAGCTTGTTGGCAATGGAGTCTTTGATGATAATATAAACATACTGCAAATTGGCTTTGCTATTTTCATCTGGGGATCGCTCATCTATATTCTTGAATTTATTACGCAAAAATATAGAAAGACAAGGAAATTCCTTGAGGGAGAGCCCAATATTGTTATACATAAAGGAAAAGTTAAATATGATACATTAAAAAAAATTAAATTGGATGTTAATCAATTACAAAGTTTAATTAGACAACAAGGTCATTTTTCCATCCAGGAAGTTGAATATGCCATCATGGAGACCAATGGAAACGTTAGTGTACTCCCAAAGTTTGAGTACGATCAACCCAAAAATAGTGATCTTAACATTCCATCAAAGCCAGTTGACCTGCCTTTTACCTTCATTATTGATGGACAAGTTATTTATGGAAACTTAAAAGAAGCAGGCGTTGATGAAACATGGTTAAAGGATCAGTTAACATCCCAAAATATTACCGATTACAAGGATGTTTTATATGCCGAGTGGTTAAAAGACAAGCCGTTATTTATTAATAAGTACGAAAAACAATCAGGATAAATTAAAAAGGATAACAGCTGCTAGAATTCATAACTTTAGCGGCTGTTATCACTTTCGACCACATGGTATTCTAAAAATATATTACGATCTGGCTTTCGCCTCTATCCTTCGGCGATGCAAAATAGGTTCTGTGTAGCCATTCGGCTGGTCGTATCCCTCGAAAACTAACTCACAGGCAGCCTGAAAGGCAACTGATTCATCATAGTTACCTGCCATTGGTCGATAAGCAGGATCACCAGCGTTTTGTTCATCTACCACTCTTGCCATCCTCTTTAATGTCTCAAGAACTTGGTCCTTTGTGCAAACCCTGTGACGCAGCCAATTCGCAATATGCTGACTGGAGATTCGCAGTGTCGCTCTGTCTTCCATTAGTCCCACATTGTGAATATCCGGTACTTTAGAGCAGCCAACTCCCTGCTCTACCCAGCGTACCACATATCCTAGAATTCCTTGTGCATTATTATCAAGCTCTTGTTGAACTTCCTCTGAAGTCCAAGTAGGATTGACTGCTACAGGTATCGTTAAAATATCATCTCGTAAATCTACTGTCTCTTGGGTCAATTTCTCTTGTACACTTCTAACATCCAGCTGATGATAATGCAGTGCATGTAAGGTTGCTGCCGTTGGTGATGGAACCCAGGCGGTCGTGGCCCCTGCTTGTAGGTGTCCAATTTTTTGTTTTAGCATTTCAGCCATTAAATCAGGCATTGCCCACATCCCTTTTCCAATTTGTGCACGTCCCTTAAATCCTGCAGCCAGACCAACTGCGACATTTGATTTTTCATAGCTTTGAAGCCATTTTGAGGTTTTCATTTCATTTTTACGAATCATCGGACCGATTTCCATGCTAGTATGCATTTCATCCCCGGTACGATCTAGGAAACCTGTATTAATAAAGACAATTCTGTCCTTAACCTCTCGGATACATGACTTTAAATTCAGTGAAGTTCTGCGTTCCTCATCCATAACACCAATTTTTAATGTATATCTGTCTAATCCAAGAATATCTTCTACCCGATCAAAGATTTCTCCAGCAAATGCTACCTCTTCTGAACCATGCATTTTTGGTTTTACGATATAGATAGATCCTTTAGTCGAATTTTGATAGGTACTATTTTCTAAAAGCGAATGCTTTCCTATTAAACTAGTAACGATTGCATCCAAAATTCCTTCAGGGATTTCCTCGCCATTTTCATTTAAAATGGCATTACTTGTCATTAAATGACCTACGTTGCGAACAAACATAAGAGAACGGCCTTTTAATGTAAGTTGTTCTCCATTAGGCATTGTATAAATACGGTCTGGATGCAAAGAACGAGTTACTACTTTTTCTCCCTTAGTAAAGGTAGCAGTTAAGTTACCCTTCATTAATCCAAGCCAATTCTGATAGACTAGTACCTTATCTTCAGCATCCACAGCCGCTACAGAATCCTCACAATCCATTATGGTTGTAAGGGCTGACTCCATTAAAATGTCCTTTATTCCAGCTTGGTCAGAATTACCTATTGGATGCTGTCTATCAATCTGTATTTCAAAATGAATTCCGTTATTCTTCAACAATATCGCTGAAGGTGCTCCAGGGTTACCTTGATAACCAACCAACTGAGAGTGATCTACCAGCTCAGTCATGCTCCCGTTATTTAGTGTAACGGAAAGCTTACCATCCATAACTCTATATAGAACAGATTCCTGATGTAGGGATGCTTTTAATGGCGCAGCCTGATTGAGGAACTCTCTTGCAAAATCTATGACCTTTTTCCCTCGGATTGGATTATAGCCGCCACTCCGATTCGCACCATCTTCTTCACTAATCACATCCGTACCATATAAAGCATCGTAAAGACTTCCCCAACGAGCATTTGCAGCATTTAACGCATATCTCGCATTGTCTACAGGGACAACAAGCTGAGGTCCAGCCTGGACTGCTAATTCCTCATCAACATTTTCAGTCGTAATCTTAAAATCTTCTGCCTCAGGTTCTAGGTAGCCAATCTCTTGTAAGAATGTTTTATATTCATCAAATTGAAACTCCTTATGCTCCCGATGCCAAGTATTTATTTTACTCTGCAATTCTTCCCTTTTTTTAAAAAAAGTCTTATTTTTCGGTGCTAATGTTGTAAATAGAGTTTCTACTCCATTCCAAAACTTCCCCTGTTCCACACCTGTTCCTGGCAGTGCATCTTGGTTAATAAAATCATAGAGTGGAGAAGACACTTGAAGATTTCCTATTTTCACATAGTTTTCCAATCCTAATTCCTCCTTATCAATCGATTATGAGCTAACCATTCCTGCTTAAATTTTCTGTCTATTTATATTTTACCAAAAAAATGAAATATTAAGAACTAAAATAGCCGCCCACAATGTGAGCAGCTACCATAAATAATTATCCCGCACTAACGGACAGTAAACCACCCACTGATGGAAGTTTCACTTATCTCTCCCATCTTGCTGTTAGCATTTTCCTTTTTGTGTAGAATTCTACTCCATCTGGCCCATTAGCATGCAAATCTCCATAAAAGGAATTTTTCCAGCCAGAGAATGGAAAAAAGGCCATTGGTGCTGGAACTCCAATATTAACACCTAACATCCCGACTTCGATATTGTCTCTGAAATAACGGACTGCGCTTCCGCTATCTGTAAACAAACACGCACCATTTCCAAAGTCTGATTGATTCGTTAACTCGATCGCTTCTTCAAGACTGCCAACACGGACAATGGAAAGAACTGGTGCAAAAATTTCTTCCTTCCAGATTGTCATCGAAGGATTAACATGGTCAAAGATGGTAGGTCCAATGAAGTAGCCAGTTTCATGATAGGCTTCATCTTTACGGCCATCACGAACCAATGTGGCCCCCTCTTTTTCACCAAGATCAATATACTTTGCGGTTCTCTCTTTGTTTTCATTACGTATTACGGGCCCTAAGAAAACATCTTCCTCCAGACCATTGCCGATTTTTATCTCATCAGCTTTCTCATTTAGCTTTTGAAGTAATGGTTCTGCAATATCTCCAACTGCTACAACAACCGAACAGGCCATACACCTTTCTCCTGCCGAACCATAAGCTGCAGCAATAATTTCTCTAACGGCTGAATCTAAATCGGCATCCGGCATAACAATGGAATGGTTTTTCGCTCCTGCCAAGGCCTGGACACGTTTTCCGTTAGCTGCTGCTGTCCGGTAAATATACTCAGCCACCGGTTGAGAACCAACAAAAGAGATTGCAGGGACATCTTTATGCTCTAGCAGGCCATTCACGATTTCATGTGCACCATGAACAATGTTCAATACACCATCTGGAAGACCAGCTTCCTTTAATAATTCAGCTAAGCGATTAGCAAGAATTGGCGTTCTTTCAGAAGGTTTTAACACAAAGGTGTTACCACAAGCAATGGCGAGCGGGAACATCCAGCAAGGCACCATCATTGGGAAATTAAAAGGTGTGATACCTCCCACAACACCCACTGGATAGCGGTACATTCCGGATTCTATATTTGTTGCAATATCAGGGAGCTGTTTACCCATCATTAAGGAAGGTGCACCTGCAGCAAATTCAACACACTCTATACCACGCTGAACTTCTCCATAGGCCTCCTTATAGCTTTTTCCGTTTTCCTTTGTAATCAGAGTGGCGAGCTCATCCCAATGCTTCACTAATAGCTGATGATATGTAAACAGGATGCGGGACCGCTTGGGTACAGGTGTTTTACTCCAGGTTTTGAAAGCTTGCTTTGCTGCTGCAACAGCATGATTTAGGTCCTCACGAGATGAAATGGGCACACTAGCAAGTTCTTGACCGGTTGCTGGATTGGGTACACAATCAAACTTAGTGGTTTTGGCATCTACCCACTGGCCATTAATAAAATTTTGCAGCACTTTTGTTGATATATTGTTCATCAAAGGATTCCCCCTTAATAGATTCATACGGAATTCTTGCTACGCAAACTGATAGTCATAACAAGTATGGTAAAGTTCAACTAATTCCTTATGTGACGGTACTCTTGGATTATTATTTGGACTTCCACTATCGATAGCATCACTTGCCATTTTTTCTACGACATTTGTAAAGGCTTGTTGTTCGATTCCCCAATCTTTTAGATTAGGAATCTCTAGTTTTTGACAAAGTTCTTTAATAGACCGTACAGCCAATTCGGATGTTTCTATAGTAGAAAGATTGTGATTATCAGGTTGGAAGATCCGCCCGATTTCCCCCAGCCTTTCCCTACAGCAAGGCATGCTAAACTCTAACACGGCAGGAAGAAGCATAGCATTTGATATTCCATGGGGAACATGGAAAAGTGCTCCAATTGGTCTTGACATCCCATGTACTAGACAAACGGAAGCGTTAGAAAATGCCATCCCAGCTTGAAGAGATCCTAAAGACATCGCTTCACGTGCATCTACATTTGTTCCATCATTGTAAGCGGTTAAGATATTCCCAACAATTAGTTTCATTGCTGATAAAGCTAGATTGTCAGTCATAGGGTGTGATTTTTTTGAAAGATATGCTTCTATGGCATGACTTAGTGCGTCTACTCCTGTCGCGGCGGTAACCTGCCCGGGGGAAGAAAGGGTTAATAACGGATCGACAATCGCTGCATCAGGCATAAAAGCAGGCTGCTTGATCATCATTTTCACATCGTTTGTTGTATTAGTAATAATTGTAACATCAGTTGCCTCAGATCCTGTTCCTGCTGTAGTTGGAATGGCAATATGGGGAATGGGGGGAGCTTCTGCAATTTTCCTCTGATGCATATAATCCCCTATGTAGCCGCCATTCGTAGCTAGGACGGCTACTGCTTTCGCGGTATCAATACAACTTCCGCCACCGAGTGAAATAATTAAATCACATTCCCCTTGTTTAAATAGAATTACTGATTCTGAGACATACTGGTCAGTTGGTTCAGAAGCTACTCCTAGATAGGTTATACTGTCTACTCCTTGACTTTCTAGTAATGCTTGGCAATTTCTAACATAACCGAGTTTGCCCATTATTTCATCACTTACAATAAGAGCCTTTTTCCCTCGAATTACTGCTTCCTTTCCGACATTTTCAAACGCATTTCTCCCATAAAAAATAGACTTCGGCGCACGAAAAACGGCGAACTTCTCCACTTCATTTCAACCCCTTTTTCCCTTTTACCACCACATTTAGACGGAACAGAACTAGTAGACAGAGCTATTACTAATAGATATGCTAAAGCTTGGCTTTTAGTTCATTTTTATGAAAAGAGGCAACTAAACTTTTAGCTGCCTTTTTGGTGAGTTATTTAACATCTTCGAATTCTTTAGCTATTCTCTCTAACGCTTCTTGAATAATGGGTCTAGGAGACGGGATACATATTCTTTGGTATGGTAGACCTTCTTCACCAAACATTTTTCCATCTTCGAGGAGTACATTCGCTTTATTATAAATTCGTTCGTGAACATCTTCGGGTGTGAGGTCATACTGGCTAAAGTCTAACCACATAATATAGGTTCCCTCAGGTATTCTTACCCTAACTTTTGGCATATTTTCTGCTAGGAAGTTCACTACCCAATCCATCGTTCCATCGATATACTCTTTCAGTTGTTCTAACCAATCTTCCCCTTCGTTATAGACTGCAATAAGGGCCGAGACGGTAAACGGTGAGGGTAAATGGAATCCCATCACACTGCTGAACGCTTTCCTGTGCTCTGGATTTGGTATGATGACATTGGTACAATGCAGACCTGCCACATTAAAAGTCTTATTGATCGCGGTAAAAGTAATAATATGCTCATTACTATCGGCAGCTTTTGCAATCGGGATAAACGTTTGATTTTGACGAACTAAATCACCATGGATTTCATCGGCTACTATTAATACATTGTTTTCAGCACAAATTTTTGCTAGTCTTCTAAGCTCATCCTTAGTAAATACCCTGCCAGTTGGATTGTGTGGATGACAAAGAATAAACATTTTTGTTGTTTCTTCTTTTGCTTTTGCCTCAAAATCGTCAAAATCAATCTGATAAAAGCCTTCAGCATCAGCGATTAAAGCGTTATTGATTACTTTTCGGCCATTTGCTGTAATGGATGAAGTAAAAGGCGGATAAACAGGACGCTGGATGATGACTCCATCTTCGGGTTTAGTAAAGGCTTTGACAGCAATATTTAGGGCATGAACGGTCCCTGGACTAAACACAATTTCTTCCTTTTCGATATGCCAGTCATGTCTTTTTTTAAACCAATGCTGAATTGCCTCATAATATTCATTAGGAAAAATTGAATAGCCAAAAATCCGATGTTCAACCGTTTTATGTAGTGCATCAACTAACGGTTGTGGAACAGGTAAATCCATATCAGCTGTAAATAACGGAATGGTCTCTTCATCATATCTAGTAGTCAAACCCATTTGCTTGATCAGATCTCCGCCATCCCATTTTACTGAATAAGTTCCCCTGCGATTAACGATCTCGTCAAAGTTATATTTCATATTCCCTCACCTTTCTGCCAAATGCATTCAGTATTTCCTGTTCCTATAAGTAAAATGGTAATGGATTATTATAAAATTTACCATCTTAATGCTTTTGAACAGTGAAAATAAATCTCCAGTTAATGGTTTTAGTATTTATAGTCTACCTTGGTTAAAATAAAATGAGCAATTTAGCAATTGCTCAAAACTTCGTCGGGAGTGATGTATCATGGCTAGAAACAAACTATTGGTACCTGGTGCAGGCAATGTTCTGGATCAAATGAAAGAAGAAATCGCCAACGAGTTTGGAGTTCAACTTGGTGCTGATACGACCGCACGAGCTAACGGTTCAGTCGGCGGTGAAATGACCAAACGTCTTGTCGCTTATGCTGAGCAAACTTTAAGAGATCATCAGAATCAATAGTCTGTGATTTCTAAGAAAAGGCTGCCTATTTTCGCTTGGGCAGCCTTTTCCAAATTACATTGTTAACATAATATAATTATTGTTTAATTAGTATTTGTTTTTTCACGCAAAAGAGGAAGCGTGCAACATCGAAAAGATCCCCCGGATTTAATAATTTCTGTAATATCTACCTCAATGACTTCAAAGCCCTTTTCACGAAGTTGTTTGTTTATATTTTTATTTACCGGCAGGCTCAATATTTTCTTATTCCCAATACTTAAAACATTGGTTCCCAGTGTAAATTGTTCTTCTTCTGATACATCAATTAATTCATAGCGGGAAGCAAATAACTCGATATCTTCCTTTGTTAGAGCATCCCGAAAAATGATTGCTACGTCCGGAGATACTACGTTGAAAACACAGTCCAAATGCAAATACTCAGCTTTAAAAGGAATGGCTTTCACATCAAACTGATTTAAAAGACCACTTAAATGATCCACTGCCTGCTGATTTGTCCGGTTGCTTAACCCTACATAAATGGTATTTCCATCAATTATGACGTCTCCGCCTTCAATCATATCCTCCTGCAAATTGTAATACGATATTTCTTCGTCATCCAGCCATTGTTTCAGGACTTCTTCTTCGCCCTTTCTGGCATCATGCGCCATCTTGGCAACAAATATGGTTTGTCCTAATGTAAATCCTATATCACGAGTAAAGACCTGCTCAGGAAATTTTTTATGATAGGGTAATAAAATTACCTCTACCTCATGTTCCTTCAAGGTACTTACGAACTGAGCATGCTGTTCAAGAGCTTTTTCTATATGAATCCCAACATCTTTGAACTCCTTCTGGGTTTCATTAATCACCTCACGAATCATCATATATTGCGGCTGACAAAGAATGACTCTATTTAAGGTATCATATTCGCTCATACAATAAGTTTTGCTATTTGATTCTGGGATTTCATTCATTTCTTGGTCCTCCTACTTTAGCATATATATTAAGATTACCCCGAAAATTTGTTAATATTAATAAGAAGATTAAATATACAAGGTTTGGTTGAATTCAAAAAAAGAAGACGTCTAATTAACGTCTTCTAAGAAATGGAGCCTCTATCCTGTTGGCAGCTTCATTTTTTCTATAAAGGTTGAAAAATAGTTCTTAACCGTTTTTTGATCGTGTTGATTTTGATGGGTGGTGATCCCTTGAGCATCCAGTTGTTCTTCATCAATTAATTCGTTGGAGTAAATTCTCTTTCCGTCCATAATATTTCGAATTGAACACGCTAATTCCTCACTAGGAATATCCTTCAATAAATATCCCCGCACATCCGCCTTGATTGCTCGATTAAAATATCCATTTCTGGCAAAGGTAGTTAAAATAATAACTTTACATCCATAAGGCATTAATGCTTCTGCTGCATCTAATCCTGACTTTTCAGGCATTTCGATATCCATGAGACAAATATCCGGCTGAAGCTGGTGTGCAAGGATCAACGCTTCTTCCCCATTGCAAGCCTTCCCGACCACTTCCATATCTTCCTCCAAGTTAAGCAGTGAGCCAAGTGTACCTAACAGCATTTCCTGGTCTTCCGCTATTACAATTCGAATCATATACTTTGTCTCCTTATCTGGTTCTGCTTGTATGCAGAGGCTCTCCTAAGCTTCAGGTGAGCCAGCCAAAATGGTGAAGTTATAGTTCAGGTTTTGCTTGAACGGAAATACTGCTTCTTTTAGCTAAAGCTTTCACTTCTTTAAAGCTCACAAAATTCTTGCTCTCTTCATCCCATAAGCGAAAACGAAGTGACTTTAAACTAGTTGCAAGTGAGATGGTCGGTACATTTTGTAATGGTGGTGTATTTTTGTGCGCTTCTTCAAGTTTATAATTAGGAACCCTTGGGCTTAAATGGTGTACATGGTGGAAGCCAATGTTTCCTGTTAGAAATTGCAGCAGTTTTGGCAGCTTATAAAAAGAACTTCCTTCTACGGCAGCTTTTACATATTCCCAGTCTTTATCTTCTTCAAAATAAGAATCCTCAAAGGTGTGTTGAACATAAAACAGCCAAATTCCAGCCGAACCTGATAACATGAAAATGGAACCCTGTACTAATAAAAAGGACTGCCAGCCAATTGCCCAGATAAGTAATGCATATAAGGCAACGATAAGGACATTTGTTAAATAGGTGTTATTACGTTCCTTTTGCCTAGCCCCTTTTCGGTTAAAACGATTCTTGAGAAGAAAAACATAAATTGGTCCTAAGACAAACATCACAAATGGATTACGGTAAAAACGGTATGCTAGGCGAATTTTAAGAGGAGCTGCTAAATATTCCTCTACCGTTAATGTCCAAATATCACCTGTCCCTCGCTTATCCAAATTCCCGCTTGTGGCGTGGTGGACCGAATGATCATGCCCCCATTGATCAAAAGGAAATACCGTTAACACACCTGTAATGGTTCCCACTACACGGTTAGCGTGTCGGCTTTTGAAGAATGAATGATGGGTACAATCGTGAAAAATGATAAAAATTCGAACTAGAAAGCCCGCAGCCAGCACAATTGGAACTAAAGCTAGCCAATAAGAAACCGATAAACTCATGTACGCAAGAAACCATAAAATCATAAACGGTCCAACAGTGTTAATAATCTGCCATATACTTTCCTTAGTAGTAGATTTTTCAAAAGGAGAAACTGACTTCCTTAAATTCTTTGTATTTTGTTGATTAGACATATTTTTAAATCCCCTTCGGTTTTGTCGTTAAATAAAGTATATGGGAAGGAAATCATTCCGGTAAGTACCAGGTGTCATGTGCAGGATATGACAAATGTCACATACATGTTGTCCAGATGTTAGGAATGGTGGATATTACAACATTCTTATTACGTATGGTATAATATATAAATAAACTAAAATAACTGGCTAGAACGTTGGAACAATTATGATTATCCAGCGTTTTCGTTTTTTATTTGACAAAAAGGGATGTTGAAATGGAAAACGATATTGCAACTATTTATATTTTAGAAAACCCTGAAAAAAGCATCATAAAATTTGCAACCGGTTATCAACTTCGATTTGATAATGTAATAAAAGATGTTTTTGGAGTTGTAACGGTCAATGACCTGCAAATGATGCTTCAATTTAACAAAGGTTTTCAAGAAAGCATATGCAAAAAAAATGGTATAGCTCAAAATAAAATTTCAATGGATAAAATCATTCGTGTTGCAACGAAAAAGGAACTCCTTCAATTGAGAAAGCAATCGTTTGATGATTTAGGAAAGGAAAACAATTTAACCATTCCTCGTCCCTTCGATTCCATAATCAAACTACAAGAAGGAATCTTTAAATGGGATGAATTGAATTCTTCCTATATTCCAGACAACCTTGGTGCGTAAATTGATCATTTTATAATTTGATCGTTAAACAACAAACCTCCCTAATTACAGGGAGGTTTGTTGTTATTACATGTAGTTACTGGTTATACACCTTTATATGCTTGGCGGTATACTTCAGCCAATTCAGTAACTAATGGTAGTTTTGGGTTTGCTGTCGTACATTGGTCTTCAAATGCCCGCTCAGCAAGATAGTCTACTTTACTCTCAAATAAAGTTTCCTCTACATTATTCTCTCTTATACTCATTGGAATTTCTAGCTCGCCAGCTAACTTAATAATCGCCTGTACAAGACTTTCCACGCCTTCTTCTGTAGTACGAGCAGGAAGACCTAGAGTTCGAGCGATCTCTGCGTAACGTTTGTCAGCAACAAAATGGGCATATTTAGGGAAAGCTGTAAACTTCTTTGGTTTCGTTGCATTGTATCGAATGACATGCGGCATTAAAATGGTATTCGCACGGCCATGGGCAATATGGAATTCTGCTCCAAGCTTGTGTGCCAAGCTATGATTTATACCAAGGAACGCATTTGCAAACGCCATACCGGCAATCGTAGAAGCATTATGCACTTTTTCACGTGCCAATTCATCACTGCCATTACGATATGCTCTTGGCAGGTACTCAAAAACAAGTTGAATGGCTTTCATTGCTAATCCATCTGTATAATCATTCGCCATACAGGAAACATAAGCCTCAATTGCATGTGTCAGTACGTCCATTCCAGTATCCGCTGTTATATGCTTTGGCACAGTCATTACAAATTGTGGATCAATTATGGCTACATCAGGTGTTAGTTCATAATCTGCAAGCGGGTATTTTAGATTAGCCTCTTTATCTGTAATAACTGAAAATGAAGTTACTTCTGAGCCTGTTCCAGATGTAGTTGGAATCGCTACAAATTGTGCTCTCTCACCTAATCGAGGATATTTCACAATTCGTTTACGAATATCTAAGAACTTCTGTTTAAGACCGAAGAACTCTGTATCAGGATGTTCATAGAACAACCACATTCCTTTGGCTGCATCCATTGCTGAACCTCCACCCAACGCGATAATTACGTCTGGCTGGAATTTGGCCATCATTTCTGCACCCTTCATGACCGTTTCAATTGATGGATCTGGTTCAACCTCAGAAAAAATTTCGCAGTGGACATAATCCGAACGCTTTCTTAAATAATAAAGTACTCGATCCACATACCCTAGTTTTACCATTCCTGGATCTGTAACGATAAATGCTTTTGAGATGTTTGGCATTTTCGCTAGGTATTGAGTAGAATTTTTTTCAAAGTAGATTTTGGATGGAACTTTAAACCATTGCATATTAACATTCCTCTTAGCCACTTTTTTAATATTTATTAGATGAATAGCACCTACGTTTGTAGAAACTGAGTTTCCACCATATGAACCACAACCTAGTGTTAGAGACGGCATGTAGGCATTATAAATATCTCCAATTGCTCCTTGAGAAGAAGGGGCATTCACAATGATACGTCCTGCCTTCATCCGTAATCCGAATTGCTTGATGATATCTTGATTAGTGGTATGAATAACTGCGGAATGCCCTAATCCACCAAACTCTAACATTTCTTCTGCTCTTGTTAATCCTTCATTAAGAGAGCTAACCTTGTAGCAAGCTAGAACTGGGCTTAATTTTTCTCTTGATAAAGGATATTGTGGTCCTACGCCTTCTAATTCTGCAACAAGGATTTTTGTGTGTTCTGGAACCTGTACACCAGCCATTGCAGCGATTTTAGCAGCAGGCATTCCTACAATGTCAGCATTAACTGCACATGATTGTTCATTAATAACTAATTTTTCAACTTTTTGTTTTTCTTCTTCATTTAGGAAGTAGCACTTATTATCAATCATCTCTTGCTTTACATTCTCATAAATCTCTTGATCGATGATAACTGCTTGTTCAGATGCACAAATCATTCCGTTATCAAATGTTTTAGACAAGATTAAGTCATTTACAGCTTGATGAAGATTGGCTGATTTTTCAATATAACACGGTACGTTTCCTGGCCCTACTCCAAGAGCGGGCTTCCCAGAACTGTATGCCGATTTAACCATGCCAGCCCCGCCAGTTGCAAGAATTAAGGCAATCTTTGAGTGGTTCATAAGCGCTTGCGTTGCCTGTAGTGAAGGAGCTTCAATCCACTGAATACAGTTCTCTGGTGCACCAGCTTTAATTGCTGCATCCCTTAATACTCTTGCCGCTTCACTGCTGGATTTCTGTGCAGATGGATGGAAGGCAAAAATAATCGGATTTCGCGTTTTTATTGATATTAATGCTTTAAACATTGTTGTAGATGTAGGATTTGTCACCGGCGTCACTCCTGCAATGACTCCTACAGGTTCAGCTATTTCAATGATACCATCATGCTCATTTTCATGAATGATTCCAACTGTTTTATTGTATTTAATATTATGATAGACATATTCTGTCGCAAACATATTTTTTATGATTTTATCTTCGTAAACTCCCCTTTTGGTTTCTTCTACGGCGAGTTTCGCAAGTGGCATATGCTGATCTAGTCCAGCTAAGGCCATTTCTTTAACAATTACATCAATTTGCTCTTGGGTAAAGTCTCTGAACTCTTTTAATGCTTGCAATCCATTATCTACTAAAATATCGATTGTTCCAGTTACTTCATTAGCTACTTCTTTAACAACTTCTTTTACCTTAACTGCCATAATCAAAAGACCTCCATTATTTTAATAGTTTAGTTAATGTCTTTTATTCACAAACTGGATTTCTTGGGATTTTTTCAAATGAAATATCGGTAAGAACCTTAGTGTATTTTTTGACAAGGATAACGTAATTTACTGTCCAGATATATGAAGGAATTTGTTCTTCTTCCTTAAACATCATTGCCTCAAATTCATCACCTATCGTTTCTTCGAATACATCTAGCGTATATGTCTCAGCATCCGTTGAAAAATCTTTCCACTCACATAACATCATCATGTATCACTCCTTGCTTATCTGTGATTAAAATCATAGCACGATTAAAACTGGTAAAACCTACCGAAAATTGTCCAAATTATGATAAAAATATATACAAATTGTTAATGATATTAACTCAATTGAAATGGTGGTATTTTGAAAATTTATCCAACCTAACTTTGTGAAATGTTTCACAAGTAATGTTAAAAAAAATGGACAATCTATTTTTTACTGTTTTTGATTTGTGAAGTATTTCACATATATAAATACTAAAATGTACTACTACTATTCGCAAACTGGATTTCTTGGAATCTTTTCAAAGCTAACGTCAGTTAGTACTTTAGTAGATCTTTTAACGATGATAACAAAATTAATTGTCCATATATATGAAGGGATATCATCAGTTTCCTTAAACATCATTGCCTCAAATTCGTCACCCACTAGGTCTTGGAATGTTTCTAATGTATAAGTTTCAGAATCTGTTGAAAATGATCGCCACTCACATACCATCATGTTTTATCACTCCTTGTTTCTTTCTGATTACATCATAACATTAAATCACGAAAAAAAGTTTGTGAAATGTTGAACAATCTTTGAACTTTATAACATGAATTTTCTGATTCACCTGATCCCACATCCAATCACAGCAACAGAAGTAGATGTTCTGCATAATGGACAGGTAATATTGTTGAGGATGTAGACTGGATATTAGTAAGCGGAAAATAAAGTAAAATTGCCTGATAACTAACACTATATAGCGTTGTTAACAGGCACTACTTATACAAATAGTGATTAATTAAAAATTGTTGCAATGATTTGATCATAGGACATCGAGCTATCTACAACATAGGTACCAGGACGCAATTTATTTTGCAATCCTTTACTTTCGATATCTTTAGAGAAATTAAAAGCATTCGGTACCAACTGGGCTTGTTCAAGTGTTCTTCCGACATCAATACTTGTCATCCCATTTGATACATTTACGATTACTTTAGTGACATTCTTACTGTTTTCTTCAACAGTATCTGTTTTTGGTTCAGCTGCTATTGATTGTTCATATTCATCTTTCGTTTGAACAACATAGCCTGCTGCAACAAGCTGATCTTTCATTTCATTTTCAGATAATTGAACCTTACCAGTTGTTATTCTTTCAGATGTTTTGACAGATGTCTTTACTTCACTCTTATCCGAGAAATAAGCAACACCACAAATCGTTGTGGATATAAGAATCCCTGCTGCAAAGCTACTCAAAGCGTTAATTCTCATGTGCCACTTTTCTCCCTTCATCTTTTAATGCATGAAATGGAGCAAGTATCTGTTCAATTTCACTTACTGTTAACTGTTTTTTCTCTGCAATGCTCTCAATAGAGTAGTTACGTTTATAAAGATCTAGTACTTCACGTAATAATATCTTTTTTTCAGGGGAGAGATGTATCCCAGCTTCCTTCGTTATCACTTCAAAGTCAAGCTCTATATGACGAATAGAATCTTGAATGCTAATAATCTCATTCATAATCTATATATGAACCAAATCAATTTCTCTATGGTTTACCTTTGAAGCATGACGTGTATGATATAGAGAAACAACTAACAATATTGCTGCTACTCCCAACAATCCAACTAAAGTCCATTCCATCAAAATAATTTCCTCCTTCTTCTTCAGAACAACACAAGTCCTTATTATACATCCAAAATTGTAAACTTTCGATTTGATTCTCAAAAACACATCAAAGGTCGGAGTGATTTTCCAAATTGCGGTTAAAAAAATGCACTTATCCCTAACTTTTAACCAACAATGATAGGAAAATTTATCGAAAAATGAAAAAACCTACCTCAAGGTGAGATAGGGTAATCTAATCACTTTATTTGTCTTTGAGTAGTTCTAATAGGTCTTCCTTTGTAACCGACATCATCAAATCACCGCCATTTTGATACTTTATGATCGTTTGGAGTGATATGATTGTCGGTGGTGCGAGTTTGATTTTTTTATTTAAATTAGCTTTTAAGGCATCTACAGGTGTAATCCAAAGTGCTTCATCAATTTCCCTTTTGTCTGGTTCTGGATTTTGCCCCTGAGGCAAATGGGCAAGAAAAAAGCGGGTATCAAAGCGGATTGGCATTTCTTCAGGAGTAATGATTTGTCCAAAGTAAGTTAAACAGCGTAAGTCAAGACAAAGCTCCTCCTGCTCTAAAACTTGAATGAAGGAAATTTCACCATCTAAAAGCTGCTGTCTATACGTGGAAAGGGTTTCTTTTGGTAAATGTGATGGGGAACCGTCTAAGTGACTGCCTAGTAGAATTCCAATCTCCTCAAACAATTCTCTGGCTGCGGTTATGTAATTTGGAAGACTAACAGAAAGTTCAAGCTCATCATTAATTATGCAATCACTACGCTTAACGTAATCAGATTTTTCGACCGCCCCTCCAGGGAAAACATGGTATCCTCCCATAAACTTCATCGTTCCTGGTCTTTTTGTTAAATAAACCCTTGATAAATCATTCATCAAAACAACTGTTGAAGCTGGTCTTGGAATAGCTCCCATTCTATATCCCCCCTTATCTATAGTTACATAACGATTATACAAAATATGAAAGGGTAAGAGTAAAACAAACTTACCTTTTCATTGATGTATGTTTTTCCCCCCTGATTATTGCAACCGAAACTCTCTTCCTTCTTCCATTATTCCTGTTCATCTCTGAATTGTTTAGCAATTTCATTAATTACAGGTATACTCTTTCTTGTTTCTGTATCGAACATAACGAAGGTTTTTTTGAATTCGGTAATTAGTACATCGTGTTGATTATAAATCATTTGTTTAATGACAAAACTTTTAGTCCCTAAATGTACAGGTATCGTAACGATTTTTAGTAAATCCCCCAGTCTGGCTTCGTTTAGGTAGGAGACATCTAATTTTACAAATACCATCCCCATATGCCGTTGAGCTAAATTTACATGAGATGCCCCAGCTTTTTGGAACCAATCACTGATCCCTTTTTCAGAGAAAATAATGTATTCTAAATAATTCATATGACCTAGATGATCAATTTTATCCTGATCGACTTCAGCTTCTATTATTGTTTGCATTTGTTATCACCCCGTCTAGTATATCAATGAAACTCACGACAATTTTGTAAATAAATAATGGCTCATTTGTAAATGTCTTAAATGAGCCAATTAGACTATAAACTTTACATTATAAGAGACTTTTTTTATTTCGGCTGCATTCGAATGGCTCCGTCTAGACGGATCGTCTCACCATTTAACAATGGATTTTCGATAATACTTTGTGCTAACATGGCATATTCGGAAGGATACCCTAATCTTGAAGGAAATGGCACCATTGCCCCTAATGCTTGGCGGACCTTTTCAGGAGCTCCTGCAAATAGCGGAGTATCTATCAAGCCCGGTGCAATCGTCATCACACGTATTCCATTTCTAGCTAAGTCACGGGCAATCGGCAATGTCATTCCAACAATACCTCCTTTGGAAGCACTATAAGCTGCTTGGCCCATTTGACCATCAAAAGCTGCAACAGAAGCAGTATTAATAATCACTCCTCTTTCCCCTTCTTCATTTGGAGCGTTTAAGGCCATCTTTTCTGCAGCAAGTCGGAGAACATTAAACGTACCAATTAGATTAACTTGAATGACTCTAGCAAAACTCCCGAGATCATGGGGCTTCTCTTTGCCTAAAGTTTTTTCAGCTATCCCGATTCCAGCGCAATTGATCGTTGCATGAATCGCTCCAAACTTTTCAATTGTTTGGTTTATAGCCGATTGAACATCCTCTTCACTCGTTACATTTGTTTTTACATAGATAACACGATCAGAACCAAGATTCTCAACGAGGGCTTCTCCGTATTCTTCCTGTAAATCTAGTATTGCTGCACGACCGCCGTTTTCTACAAGTCGTAAGACTGTAGCTTCACCAAGACCTGAAGCGCCTCCTGTTACAACTGTAACACTATCTTTAATTTGCATATTTCTATCTCCTTTTAGTAAATTTTTGACGATTATCTATTATCCTTGCAAATTTCATGCCAATGTAAAAAGCCTCAAAAGCTTTGGTTTGAATCTTTTAATGTTCGAAAAAAGGACATATTTGAAAATCAACTGTAAACTTTTCAAACACTCTTCAAACCTAAACACAGAATGGCTACTCTACTGGCTTATTTCCTAGTCTTCGGTTGCCAATTAGCTCTTGTATATTTAATTGTAATTTTTATATAAATCGTGTAAGATTAAATCGCATAAGATTTATTTTTAATTACAAAATGTATGAAATGATATACGAGGAGGAACGAATAATGAAGACTGTTTATGATTTTAAGGTGAAAATGACAAATGGAGAATGGAAAGCTTTAAACGAATATGAAGGTAAACCACTGCTTATTGTAAACACAGCAAGTAAGTGTGGCTTAACACCTCAATTTAAAGGACTGCAGGAATTAAATGATAAATATCATGAACAGGGGTTGGAGATACTCGGATTTCCATGTGATCAATTTAATAAACAGGAATTTGATAATATCGATGAAACAACCTCATTTTGTCAATTAAATTATGGTGTAACCTTCCCTATTTTTGCCAAGATAGATGTGAACGGAGAAAACACTGACCCCCTATTTGCCTTTTTGAAAGAACAGAAAAAGGGACTTCTTTCAAAGCATATTAAATGGAATTTCACTAAATTTCTTGTAGATGGTACCGGTAAAGTTATAGAGCGCTATGGTCCTACAACCGAACCAAGTAAAATTGAGGGAGATATTGTAAAATTATTATCTTAAAAAATAATGTTCACAAGTAGTGATCAATGCAAAAAGGTGAATGGTATGGAAGACTTCATGAGTTTAAAAAAACAACTATGTTTCGCCATCTATGAAACATCAAGTGAATTCACAAAACTATATGCAAAGGTCCTCCAAGAATTTGGATTAACCTATACTCAATACCTTGTCCTTTTAGCACTTTGGGAAAAGGATGCTGTAACTGTTAAAGAACTTGGAGAAAAATTAAATTTAGGTACAGGAACCTTAACCCCCATGATTTCAAGGATGGAATCTAATGGTTGGGTAACTAAGAATAGGTCTACAGAGGATGAAAGGCGAGTATATATTCGCTTACAGTCAAAGGCAGTAACTGAAAAACGAAGGATTACCGAGAGAGTCGGCAGGGAAATAGCAGCCTGCAAAATTGAAATAGAAGAATATGAACAATTAATGCGACAGTTAACTAGATTGAATCAAAAGTTGAAATCTACCAGATCATTTAATTAAATCAAAAAAAAAAGTGCCAGGTTAAGCATTCAATGAATGCATAAACCGGGCACTTTTTTAAAGTGGATTTAATTCAGTTTTTGACAAAAGATTGTCTGCTTTGCTTCTTGTTCATTTTCCTCATAAAAAAGGATTTGCCAATCGCTGAATTCATCCAGCAATTCTCTAGGCTTTAGCTTATATTGATTTGATACTCCTAGATTGTCGTTAAGGTTAGATTGATAAAAGGTTTCCATAAAAAAATATCCGTTTTCTTTTATGATTTCCTTCACGATTGGGAAAAGGCTTCGGTCTAAATAGTTAGTTATGACAACTAAATCAAAAGAATTTTTTTGGAAGTTTAATTTGTTCAGCTCTGTTAAGTCACATAATCTAGGATCTATCGACAAATGATGCATTTTTGATTGTTCTTGAATATAGTCAATGGCGACATCAGAAATATCAATGGCTTCTACATAATAGTTCATCCGAGCAAGAAATAAACTGTTTCCACCAAGACCACATGCAAGATCTAGCGCTTTACCTCCAGTAAGATGAGTAGATAACTCCTTTATTTTGGAATTGGCAGTTGGTTCTATCATAAGCATGATACGTTCTTCATATTTCCTATTCCACTTAACTCTGTCGTCCATTTGTTCTACCTCACAAAATTAGTATCGATCACACACTGCTATCTAAACAATATTCTAAAGGTTGAATACCTCATCTATAAACAGCTAATAGTAGAAATACAGAACTAGCTACACAATAGAATTATACTTGTAAAATATTTTTGTTGCCAAGAGCAGTATTCTTATGTAAAGTAAGCAAGTATGTTTTTTTAGGAGGTATTTCATGAATCAGTCAGAGACTACTCATCAAGTTAAAATCACAACCGCTGACCCCTCCGCCCTTGGCTTATTTGGTTTAGCAATGGTAACCCTAGTGGCATCGACTTCCAAATTAGGTTGGACAGACGGGGTTTCGTTCGTCTTACCTTGGGCAATTTTCCTTGGAGGGATAGCACAGCTTATTGCAAGTATGCTTGATGCCAAGCATAATAACACCTTCGGGACAACCGCCTTTGGGGCATTCGGTTTATTTTGGTTAGGTGTAGGGACAGCTTGGTTAATACAGTACGGTGTATTCGGAGAGGCTGCTGCTGCCGCTGCTGACCCAAAACAATTAGGTGTTGCATTTATTGGGTACTTAATCTTTAGCTTATTTATGACAGTGGGTGCTATGGAAACTCATAAGGTTTTGTTCTTCATCTTCGTACTAATTGATTTCTTATTCATTGGCCTTGCTTTTTCTTCATTAGGGATTTGGACAGAAGCCATGCATCAATTAGCCGCAATCTCAGAATTATTAATTGCCATTTTAAGCTTCTACGGCTCAGCTGCAAGTGTCTTAAATAATCATTTTGGGAAAGTTACATTACCAGTTGGAAAGCCTTTTGGGATTTTCAAGTAAAATGATATAAGAACTGACCCTTAGCTTATCATCAGCGGGGTCAGTATCTCTTTTATCTACAAACGATTGAATATTTCTATCAATCTACTTTTCATACACTTTTTGTGAATAATATTTGAATCCCTGAAATTGATAGTTTTGCTTTCTGTACATCTCTTTAGGAGTATCCTCACCATCTGCTACTAAGATAACTGTTTTATTTTGAAAGTTTTCCATCACAAACTTTTGCAGTCTGCTTCCGATTCCTTTTTTCTGATAAGTTTCATCAACAACTAAATTATCAATCTCAACTGTTTTTTCGGCTATAATGATATCTACGGACCCGGCCGGAATACCTTTATAAAAGGCCAGTAACTGCTGGAGATTAGGATTTAGAAAGTTTCTTTTATGTAAATCTTGCTTCTGATTGGCAAACTGACTTCCATAGACTAGATCTTGGCTATATTGTAAGCTAAGGAATTGATCGAGATTCCTATCTGACACCTTTTGAATCTTAATGTCTGGATTGGGACTGACGAAAGGAAATTCGTTTGGATCAATCGCATACAATTCCAAAAATCCAGTATAATAGCCGGCATCATTCATATAATCAACAAGTTCTCCAGCTGGTTTTTCATTGTCAGGAAAATAAAACTTTACGTGCTTTTGGCCATGATTTAAATGAAATTGTCTTAGGTAAACTTCCGCAGTATTAAATTCCTCCATTGAAGGCATTCTCTTAAACTCCACAAAATTACTATCGTACCTAAGTAACATTTCTGGATAATGTATATGCTTGTATAAATTTTCCTCTGCTACAACTTGACCGAGTACATATATTTCTTTAAAGGAGATTTTCTCCATAAAATAATTCCCCACCCTTTTCCTATAAAGGTTAAAGTCTATTTAGCTTTTTTAATACTAGCATAAAAGTAAAGAAATGTTCACATTTAGCAACCGTTATATACGTTAAAATATAGACGAGAAATATGTGAAGTAAATCACAATCAAAAGCGTTGTTAGAAGGGAATTATGTCTTATGTCATTGCAGAAACCAGACAAAATTTTAGAAATCTCCATTAAAAACGGAATAAAAAAGACGAGTTATCCGTTTTTAACTACCATTATTCTTGGTTTTCAAGCTGGGGCTTTTATTGCTTTAGGATTTTTGCTTTATATAAGAGTCACGGCACCTCTATCTGAGAGTTTATCCGGATTAAGCAGTATTTTGGGTGCGGCTGTGTTCCCCATCGGCCTCATCCTAACCTTAATGGCTGGAGGAGAACTTTTAACTGGAAATATGATGGTTGTACCACTTGCTAGGTTTGCAAAAAAGATTCAAACTAAACAGATTGTAAAGAACTGGTTTCTAATTACGATTAGTAACTTTTTAGGTGCCATCTTTGTAGCGTATTTCTTTGGTCATATTGTTGGATTAACAGAAGTCGGTAAATATTTAGAAAGTACCGTTCATATCGCAGAGCATAAATTAGATGCAACCTTTATCCAAGCTTTTGTATCAGGTATTGGCTGCAACTGGCTTGTTGCTGCAGCTGTATGGCTCTCGTACGGGAGTGAAGATATGATGGGTAAAGTCGCTGGTATATGGTTTCCTACAATGGCATTCGTTGCAATAGGCTTCCAACACGTAGTAGCAAACATGTTCGTCATCCCAGCAGCAATCTTTGCAGGCTACTTCACTTGGACCGAATATTTACTTAATTTTATCCCCGTATTCTTAGGTAATGCTGTTGGGGGAGCACTTTTTATAGGGACGCTATATTGGTTTGCCTATAAAAAGAAGGAATACACTGTAATAGAAGGGTCAAAACAGCCCGACTTATTGGAGAAGAAAATGAGTATGTAGGAATACCTATCATAATATCAAAGTGCCAGTACCCATCAATCGCCTGATGCATCTGGCATTTTTTATTTATCTTTTTTTACTTCTTTACCCCAAACAATTCTGTTAACTTGTTAGAACTAGAGGTGTAATATTGAACAGAATCCCAATTATTTTTCCTTCAGTCTTTCATATTTTTCAATAAATTGATCCGGATTATTTTTTGTACGAAAAGGAAATACTCCTCTATTTGTGTGCAGATAGAGAAACCCAAATTCTGTGCTGAATGGTTTATATGTGATATCAAAGACTTCCTCCATTAAGAAATGTCCATTATTCGTGACAATTTTCTCCTCATATAAATAAAGTTTATGCTCATTTGTTATATAATGCTGTTTATTCCACTTAATCAACCTTGTAACTGTTAAATAACTTTGGGAAGCAATCAACCTCACAATGTTCCTCCAACCCATTTAATATGTATAATATGGTACCGTGTTCATTAACACTGGACACATCACAAAAACTTACACTGACGAATCATTAGTTTAAATTAGTCTATCATGCTAAACTATATGAATACAAAGAATCATGAGGTGAAAAACATGAGTATCAATCTTACGACCGAAGCGTACAATCAGCTAAAATCCCTTCTTCCAGCAAATACACCGGTACGTTTAAATGCAACTCAAACTGGCGGCTGATCAAGCACAGTTGAGTTTGAACTTGTTCAGGATGAACAAGTAAGTGAAGATAAAGTGTACACATTTGATGAACTTAACCTTCTTGTTAACCCCTTTGCTGAAAAGCATCTTGAAGGAAAAGTAGTAATTGACTATAAGCAAAATTACGGATACGTTCTTAAAAACAGCTTCGAGATACTTTCCTTCGGCATGAAATTTAAAAGGAAATAGCCCCATCCCGGGGCTATTTCTCATTTAAAATGCAAAGGAATAAAATTCGGAATGGTAGTTTTAGTCCGCTTCTTCCCATCGAGAGATTTCTTCCCTAACAATAGGTGCCACTTCCTTACCTAACAGTTGGATTGCTTTCATCACATCGTCATGCGGCATAGTTCCAACTGGAACGTGGAGCATGAATCGTGTGACCCCAACATTCTTACGTAAGTAGATGATTTTTTCGGCCACTGTTTTTGAATCACCGACATACAATGCACCTTCGAAGCTGCGTGCGGCATCGAAGCTGGAGCGGTCATACCTTCCCCATCCGCGTTCCCTCCCTAACTTATTCATCACCTGCTGAGTCGAAGGAAAAAACTTCTCAGCAGCAACCTCTGTACTGTCGGCTATAAACCCATGTGAATGTGATGCAACAGGTAACTTTGAACTATCATGACCTGCATGCTCGGCGGCCTTCTTATAAAGCTGGACGAGTGGAGCAAAATGCAATGGACTCCCCCCTATAATGGCTAAAACTAGAGGCAATCCTAACAAACCTGCACGTATTACCGATTCTTGATTCCCTCCACTGCCAATCCAAACAGGTAATGGGTTTTGCACAGGTCTAGGGTACACACCGAGATTGTTTATAGCCGGTCGGTGACCACCTTTCCAGGTTACTTTTTCTGAATCTCTAATCTTCAAAAGCAATTCAAGTTTTTGTTCGAATAATTCGTTATAATCTTTTAAATCATACCCAAACAGAGGAAAAGATTCTATAAAAGAACCTCGTCCTGCCATAATTTCTGCACGTCCATTTGATATGGCATCTACCGTCGCAAAATCCTGAAAAACTCGCACCGGATCTGCGGAAGATAGAACCGTTACCGCACTAGTCAATCGGATTTTTTCTGTCTGGGATGCAGCAGCAGCAAGTATAACAGCCGGTGAAGAAGCAGCAAAATCTTCGCGGTGATGTTCACCCACACCAAAGACATCCAAGCCTACCTGGTCTGCCAAGACAATCTCCTCCACAACTTCACGGATTCGTTGTGCATGACTTATTACCTCACCAGTTACAACATCTGGTGTTGTTTCTACAAACGTGCTTATTCCTATTTCCACTTAAAAAACCCTCCAATTATGTATGGTCTATAGCTAGATGGAGCTCGTATATGTTTAACTTAATTCCATACGACTATCTTAACCGAGTATTTTTAATAATTAAAGTTTTAAATCCGATATGGATTAAACAGTTAGATGGTAATTATAAAAAGATATAGTGTATTAGCCCCACAAATTGCAAACAATAACAATAATAATTTTGAAATCTTGCCTAGTAGTTACGTTAAGGAGATTTAGATGAATAATTCAAATCAATATCGTATTGAAAATGATCCTCTAGGTACTATCATGGTTCCATCTTCAGCTTATTATGGAGCTCAAACTGGGCTTGCAGTTGACAATTTTAACATAAGTGGGATTACCCTGCCCCGGGAATTCATTAAAGCACAAGGCATCATTAAAGCCTCCGCTGCAGTAACAAATATGGAACTAGGTCCATTACCGATCGAAATTGGGAAGGCCATACTAACAGCATCAGAGGAAGTAATCGAAGGGAAATGGGATACTCATTTTGTTGTGGATATATACCAAGCAGGTGCTGGAACCTCTCAAAACATGAATGCGAATGAAATCATTGCAAACCGAGCTTCAGAAATCTTAACAGGAACAATAGACAATAAAAAGGGTTACCCAAATGATCATGTTAATATGTCACAATCGACCAATGATACCTTTCATGCAGCGATCCATATTGCAGCAGCCGAAAAGCTTCATAATGGGCTTCTTCCAGCTCTTTTATTGCTGGAACAGGCACTTCACGAAAAAGCTGAACAGTTTACTACTGTATTAAAAGCAGGGAGAACCCATTTACATGATGCTGTACCCATGCGTTTAGGTCAAGAATTTTCAGGTTTTGCTGGGACCATTAAGGGAACTCGTCAACAGATAATGGAAAGTCTTAATCATTTGTATGAGATTGGACTAGGAGGTAACGCCATTGGAACCAAGCTGGACTTGAAGCCGGGATACATTCCAAAAATCATATCAGAAGTATATATTCGTACAAACCTGCCATTTCGGGAAGCAGAAAATATGTTTACGTTTATGCAAAATACCAATGCTCCCATACGTACGATGTTAGCCTTGAAGGAATTGTCCATTCATTTAATAAAAATTACTAGTGATTTACGCTTACTTAGCTCCGGACCCAGGACAGGCCTGGCCGAAATAATCCTTCCCTCTGTTCAACCGGGATCAACGATTATGCCTGGTAAGGTGAATCCAGAAATATTAGAAATGACCCATATGGTTTCTTGCCAGGTAATTGGTTATGAAGCTGCATTAGCTACAGCTGGAATTTCAAGTCAGTTAGAAATTAATGTCATGATGCCAATGATTGCCTATACCCTACTTCATTCAATCGAATTACTTACAAACGCCGTATCAACCCTTGTGAATAAGTGTATTAGTGGTATTCAGGCAGATGTTGAGAAATGCAAAAGTTGGATGGAAGCAAGTCTTTCTCTTGTTACCGGGCTTAGTTCAATTATGGGTTATGACCTAGCTTTCCAGATTGGCAAACAGGCTGACGACGAAAACAAAACCATTAAACAAGTTTTACTCGAAAAGGGTTTATGGACAGAAGAAGTTGAAAAAGCAATTGACCCGAAAAGAATGATTTAACTTTTACTTAAGTATCTACTTATAGTCAATCTAGAATAAGCATGGTGAATTTGCACATACTATAAACAGGACTTGTAGCTCAATGATAGAGCAGCCGTATCGTAATGACGTTATGGTACGTGCATTTTATGGGTTTGAATCCCATCAAGTCCTATCTGGACTATTGATTTCTTCTTTTATTATTGAGTACATCTTAAGATTTCGATGTTTCCCTTTGATAAGCATCGCTTTTCTTAAAATCCCCTCAAATTTCATACCTGTTTTTTCCATAACACGTTCTGAACCAATGTTTTCTTCAAAACATCTAGCTTGAATTCTGACAAGATTCATATGATTAAAACCAAACTTAATAATCTCTTTAGCCGCTTCCGTAACAAGCCCTCTTCCCCAGTAATCTCTAGCAAGTACATAACCAATTTCCGCAGTTTTGTGATTAGTCTGCCATGATACAAAATCAATCGTCCCTATTAACTTCTGATTTTCTTTATATTCAATTCCCCAAGGGGCCACTTTCTTACTGCTATATTGATTCAATGCATATTTAACAAATGCTGTTGTGTCAGAAATACTTTGGTGTGTATCCCAGGTCACATACTCTGCAACTTTTTCGTCTGAACAATAGGCGTACATATCTTGCACATCATCTAACGTAATTTTTCTTAAAAGTAACCGGTCCGTTTCTAATTCAGGCAAGTCCCCATATATTACATCCATCAACATTATCATCACCTCAAAGTAATACTTACATCATCTATGTATTATGCCTCTTTTATAACTAATCCCTTTAGCGTTCATTGCTTTTTATTCTTATTAGCTTAGTTCAACACGTTATCTCATAATCCTTTTTTTTGAAAGTTTTCCTAAAATAAAATAAAAAAAGACTCTCAAAGAGAGTCTTTTTTATCTATTGGTTAATATTATGCTTTACGAACGTTAGTAGCTTGTGGTCCACGTTGACCTTGTTCTACTTCAAATGTAACTGCTTGACCTTCGTCTAGAGATTTGAAACCTTCGCTTTGGATAGCTGAGAAGTGTACGAATACATCGTCTCCTGCTTCGCGTTCGATGAATCCGAATCCTTTTTCTGCATTAAACCATTTTACTTTACCTTGTTCCATTTGTTGTTTCCTCCTCGTGTGCTTTGCACACATTTTGGTACTATCCTTGCGCAGTTCTCAAGACAGAAAGTGTTTCACTTTATAAGCCAACTGACAAACAAAAATAATTCTTTTTAAATATAACAGAGTTAAACAATAAAAGCAAATAGAAATGTTAAATTCATTTCATAAAGTCTTGCCAATTAAACTAATCACTATGTAAAACGAACCATTCCGCCTAGTTAACATATGATATTGGCAGTTAGCACCAAAGGTATTCTGGGTTACAGTCTTTTTCATACCGAATAACAACTGCGAATTTAGTCAAAGGGGAAAAAACAAATGGCAATTAGAAGGGCAACGTATAATGAGACACAAAATATATTGAACTATGCACTTATAGTAATGCATGAATCTACAATGGGTTTTGTGAAGCCAACACCAGAGAAAGTACAATCTTTATTAAGTCCTTTTTTATCGAATGGCGGCTATTATCTGGTTTACACAAAAGATAATCTCATTCAGGGGTGGATTGGTATTATGGATATGGTTGACAATAATTCAGATGAACCTATCGGATTTATTAACGAAATTTATGTACTACCACCCTATCGCAAACTAGGAATCGCAAATAAATTATGTCTAACAGTCTTCAATCATTATAAAGCTGCTGGCTGTAAACAAGTTCAGTTAAATGTTTATGCTGGAAATCCTGCTAAAAAGTTATATCATCGGCTTGGTTTTGAAGATGTATCTAGTTTAATGTCAAAAAAGCTTTAGCGGCAAAACGCTAAGAAATAAATAGGTCCAGAGAACAAAAATTCTCTAGGACCTATTTTAGATTACTTACTTAATTGCCTTGCTTACCTTCAGCTTTTTACCTTTAATTGGCGTGTTTTCCATAGCTTGGAGTACCAATGCTCCTTTTCCATTTAATATATCAATGTAAGTTAATTGGTCCTGAATGTTAATGATTCCAATATCATTTGCCGTTACTCCAGGAATCGTACAAATTGTCCCTACAAAGTCTACTGCCCGGAGCTTTTTCTTTTTTCCGCCGCTAAAGTGGAGTTTTGTAATATCTTTATTGATTCTTGCGGTTTTATTATTACGAACTACTCGACGCCCGCTAATTTTTTCCTCGAAATCTTCTCTCATAGCCGCTACCTCTTGTGGTGATGGGGAATTCATCTCTAAAAGTTCAAAACCAATATATCGTTCAATTGCTTTAAGAAATTTTTCTTCATATGGTGTGGCGAAGGTAATGGCTTTTCCTTTATTGCCCGCTCTTCCTGTTCTACCCGTACGGTGAACATAACTTTCCTTTTCCATTGGAACATCATAGTTGATAATCAAGGTTATATTGTCAACATCAATCCCTCTAGCTGCAACGTCCGTTGCCACTAAATAGCGAAAGTTACCCATTTTGAACCCATCCATTACAGCAAATCGTTCTTCCTGTTCTAACCCACCATGCAATCGTTCACAGGAGTATTCGGATTTTTCTAATTCACTATAAACAGTATCGACGTTTTCTTTTGTTCTACAAAAAATAATACAGCTATCTGGATTTTCAACAACCGTCACATCCTTAAGAAGTGGGATCTTTGCTTCCTCTCTCACTTTCATCACACGATGTTCAATCGTATCAGTCGTAATTCCAGTAGCAGCAATCTCTATTTGATACGGTTCTTTCATATATTGATGACAAAGTGCTTCTACATCTTTTGGTAAGGTGGCTGAAAAGACCATAGTCACTCTGCTTTCTGAAAGACTTTGAATAATGGTTTCAACCTCGTCAATGAATCCCATATTGAGCATTTCATCAGCTTCATCAATAATAAGGTATTTTATTTGCTCTAAATCCAAAGTTCCTCTTTCAATATGGTCAATGACACGGCCTGGTGTTCCAACTACCACATGTGTTTTTTGTTTTAATTCTTCTTTTTGCTTTACAAAAGGCTCTTTTCCATATAGCGCTATTGCCTTTATTCGTTTAAATCTACCAATGTTGGTTACATCATCCCGAACTTGTACCGCTAGCTCTCTTGTTGGTGTTAGGATTAGAGCTTGTGGCTTTCTTTCCTCCCACTCGAGCATTTCACAAATGGGAATCGCAAAGGAAGCTGTTTTCCCACTGCCTGTTTGAGATTTCACGACAAGGTCTTGATTATTTAATGCTCTTGGTATTACTTTTACTTGTACTTCTGTAGGGGTATCATATTTCAAAATAGCAAGAGCTCTTGCTATTTCTTCACTTAAATTAAACTCCTCGAAACTTGTGTCTTTCATGTAGTAACCTCATTTTCTTATATTTTCCGACTCATTTATAGAATTCTCACAATGAAAAATCATATACAAAAGCTGAATATGTCCATTATATATGATATAGTAGGAAAATAGATTTTTATTTAACTGCATGGTCATATTTGGTATACTTTGGGAAACCTTATGACATATGAACTATTATGAGCATTTCGACATGGGTAAATATCAGAAAAGTCAAATTCTTAGTAAGAAATCTGTTATAATGAGTATATTCCCTTTCAACAAAGACTACAGAACTAGAGCTTTTCATTTTTCCATCATTTTATTAATAGGAGGTAATCTATGTATCAGTTCAAAGAAAAAGAAAAATTATTTATTTACACAGGTCCAGATGGATCCGGGAGAAAAACCATTGCAAAGATGGTTGCTACCGCTTTTGATATGGAGACTGTCCTCTCATATACTACGCGTGCTCCCCGCCACTATGAAGAAAATGGTGAGGATTATCATTTTGTAGATGAAGAAACATTTAAAACAATGGAGAATAATCAAGAATTTCTCGAAAGCGTTGAAATTGATGGCATACACTACGGTATTCGGGAACAAGACATAGTTAAAGCATTTGAAAATCATAATCTTGTATACTTAACTCTGAATCCTGAAGGTACTGAAAAATTAAAGCAAATGTATGGCGACAAGGTTATGCGTTTCTTCATTTTCGCTGACCGTGATACGGTTATAAGCAGACAGAAAGCACGCCAAGACAGCGAAGCTGATATTGATCGCCACATGAGGCATTACGATGAAACCATGGAATATAAAAATAATTGTGAACATATTTTTGAAAATTATGATTCACCGCAGGTTTCTTTCCAGGTTAGTGAAGTAATTGAAGCCTACCTTGACAGAAATCGATTTGTTACTGACTATTAGAAAGTGATAAAAAAGACCATTCGTTCGGTGCCTAACGCAGTCGATCAAATGGTCTTTTTTCATACGAATATTAATATCCTTTTTTGATATCTACTCGGTTTAAGAGTGGTTTATTTGCTTCTATATTTTTTAGTGTTTCAATAAAGCACGATACTCCCTCTTCAGGTGTTGTAACTGCCGATATATGAGGTGTCACCATGATTGCAGGGTGGCCCCAAAAGGGGTGTGTTTCTGAAAGTGGTTCATGCGTAAATACATCAAGTACAGCAAAGCTAAGATGATTTTGATTTAATGCATCCAATAATGCATGCTCATCTAGAGATGCCCCCCTGCCAACATTTATGAATCCAGCATTTCTCACGTGTCTAAAGATATCATTATTAAATAGATTTGTTGTTTTTTCAGTCAATGGCAGCGTATTAATGATGAAATTAATATCCGCTAATCGATTAATATGAGCATCAATTGTCATGACCTCTTTGAAATATTCCTTTTGATTTCCACTTAAGGATACTCCAAATACTTCTACACCTATAAGAGAAAAAGTCTTGGCAATCATCTGACCAATTTCGCCTGTCCCATAAACCAGCACCTTTTGCTCTTCCAATAAATTCGGCGTGATAGGATTCCAGCTTCTATGCCTTTGATGCTCTTTGAACTGTTCATGAAACTGAAGATTTTTAAGTATGTAGCCCAAACAGTACTCTGCAATTCTTTTGCCGAAAGAGCAAACGGTTCTTGTTAATACAGCATTTTCATTCCACACCTTTTTATATAAGAATCGATCCACTCCCGCACCAAGCGAATGTACCCAACTAACTAAACTGTAATCATAATCTTTCCTTAAATTAAATGCGACCAAAGCATCCGCCCATTCAAGATCTTCACTTCTCAACTCTTCTTCATATAAGTAACGGATATTTTTATCTATCTGTTCTTTTTCCATCAAGCGTTCTAGGTCTTTCACCATGGGACTGACAAATAAGATATTGTTAATATTCATTTTTTTCACCTGCATTCTAAATTTAGCTAATACACTTTAAAGAAGGATTTACCAGTTGCTTTCCCTTACAACAAGTTTACAATAGAATTGGAGATTTTTCCTTCAACCAGATTGAAATTTTCAAGTTCATTATCTATAATTATTGGAATAATCATCATTAGTTATTGATTATTGTAGAAAAAATTGAAATTAAGTTCAAAACATGCTAAAATTAAGTGTTATCAACATTATTTAGGGGGAAATTTTTTTGTCGATCGAAGTAGGAAGCAAGGTTCAAGGTAAAGTAACAGGAATCACTAATTTCGGAGCATTTGTAGAATTACCAGGTGGCACCACAGGTCTTGTGCATATCAGTGAGGTAGCAGACAGCTATGTAAAGGATGTTAATGATCATCTTAAAGTAGGCGACCAAGTTGAAGTAAAAGTAATTAGTGAAAAAGACGGGAAAACTGCCTTGTCGATCAAAAAGGCTATAGATAAGCCTGAGGGACAAACATCTTCATATTCAGGCCGCCCACCGCGCCAGGGAAGAGATACTAGAAACTCTAAAGACTTCCGTCCAAAAAGCAACTTCAAACCAAAGGAAAATTTCGAAGATAAAATGGCTAAGTTCTTAAAAGCAAGTGAAGAAAACTTATCTAGCTTAAAGCGCAATACCGAAACAAAACGCGGCGGTAGAGGCGGAAGACGCGGATAATCAAAATAGCTCTTTGTTATAGATGTGAAAGAGGCAAGCCGAAAATTGGCTTGCCTTTTTGTTCGCAATTACAATTTTAACTTATTTAAAATACTGACCCGATACTTATTAAAAAGCAGAAAAACAAGCAGATAAATTAAAAGAGAAGATAGCACCAAATTAACAGAAGCACCCGCAATAAACTGCAGACTTCCGGATTGTAAGCTGCCAACTGTATCATTAACCACCTCTATATATTCAATATCCTCAAGTTCATTTACCTTTAGAGGTTTGTTAATAAATAGTCCCCCTACTCTATAATTTAACAGAAAGAGAATTGGCCAAAACGGAGCCCCAATTACACCTCCTATAAAAGCAGAAATTACATTTACTCTGGCAATTTTTGCAAGTGCAATCGAGAGCATAGGGCCCAATCCAAATGTAGGAAGCCAATTTGGGGTGAAACCGATCGCTAAGCCCATAGCTACTTGATGGGGGCTAGCCTTTAAGCGGAATAATCGTATAAGATAATATTTTATTCTACGTCGCAACTTCATCAATTTCAATTCACCTATATTCATAATGATATCCTAATAATTATAAACCACTATCGAAGCAGAGGCTAACTTAAAAACTTTACCGAAAACGAACATCATACCTTTAAAATATAAAAATCTATTCATTTGGACTTGCACCATAGGACAAACACACTTCCAAAATATTTTCCTTTTACTATAGTATAGTATGCTAATCGAAAGGGGGGATAAATATGGGTTTGATTTGTCCTTGCGAGGTCAGCGTCAATGCGTTCTCGGAAAACAATAATGTCAGTTTCGAGCCTTCAGGCGGCGGAACGGTAGAAGGCACGCTAACATACCTTGCCGAGCTATGTTCAGCTGCACTTGAGACATCTACGCTATCTTTAAGCTTTGTAGACACAGAATTTGCTGGAGCTAACAGCTTCACCTTTACCGCTACTGAAATCACTTCTGTAGTGTGTGACCCTACTGGTCAAAACTGTTTTATTACCGTTACTGGAAGCGGCACAGTAACTGGGCAGGTAGGAACGTTTGATTTTGAAGCAGTGTTTTTAGATGGCGTGGCAATTGATAATGTACAAAGCTTCTTCATTGATGGTTTCTTTGATCAAAATGGTGCAGCACCAGTCGATAACGGCTCAATTGTAGCATTAAATTGTCAAGAAGCAGAAGAAAGCTTGTAATAGCTTGGACTCCCAGACTAATGTCTGGGGGTTCTTAATCCTATTCTTATACTTAAAAGGATTAAATAATTGAAAATACGTTAAGGGAGATGTGAATATTGAAGGCCAGTACCGGAAGATTAGGCCAATATAAACTTTTAAATCTCAATGAATCTATTTCCAAGTACCTAATAAAAAGAGAATTATTAACAGAATATTCCTTGCGCTTCTTTTTAGATGAATATCAATCTGTTGTCATTCAGCCAGTATTTGGACCAGAGAAAATTCATATCTATTCATATAAGGGCCAGTTTAAGGTTGTTACCAGCTCAGAACCAGATGCAATTCTTGATAAAGAAGCAATTTATCCCTATCTCCTGAAAAATAAGTTAAAACAAACATATTATATTATTCAGCAAGCTATATCCCCTTTAAGTTCACCAAGTCCCTTTCGTTTTTTTATCAGTGTTTATCGCCCAACTCCTCTAGCAGATTGGCTTATCAAAGATAAAACGGAAGTCGAGCAATCTTTTCTAAGCAGGATTTTTTTTACTTATTTCCGTAGTACGATTGAACAATTGATTTTTTTAACAGCAGCAGAACTAGGGAAATCCTACCCAAATTGTCACTGTATAGTTTTCGACATTTCATGTGACTTACAAGGGGAAATTTGGATTCATGATACGATCCTGCATTTTTCAAATAGTAAATGGAGTCAGTACCATATTTTTAGAAGTTCTGATGAAATATCATCCTATCTACCTGAAACGGATTTATGCACGAAATATACATTTAAGAAATACCTTTTAAAATACCGTGATGTCATAGTAAAACCATGTGTTGGTAAAGAAGGTATTGGCATAGTAAAAGTATCATTCATTAACTCTCATACATGCGAAATCCATACAGGCAGGAGAAAGTTGAAGAAATCTTCAATAGATGAAGCATATCAATTTATTGAAAAAACCTACCTGAATAAACGATATTACCTAATCCAAGAAAAAGTATCACTTGCTTGCATTAACCATTGCCCCTTTGATGTAAGGGTTATTGTGCAAAAAATCCATTCCAACTGGAAGGTAATGGCCAAAATGGTAAAAGTTGCTGGACAGGGTTACTTTATTACAAATGCAGCTCAGAAACTGTATTTTTTGGAGGATGCTCTTCGTGAATCAAACCTTTCCAATCTTGATACAAAACAAGTTCAAGAAAAGATAAACAAATGCTGTATCAATGCCGTTAAATATTTGGAAGAGAATAATCCTTCCATTGATATAGTTGGCTTTGATATTGGAATTTCAGAAAAGGGAGAAATATTTATTATTGAAGGTAATTACAATCCCAACCTTTCCATGTTTTATCGGTTAGAGAATAATCAAGTATTCTGGGATATACAAAACGCTAAGCTAAGCTCAAACTCCCCCACTAACCACTCAACGTCACCAGAACAAATTGATGAAAACGGGAGTGATTCTTTTGAATAACTTGGGAAAATGGGAACAATGCTTATTACTAAAGCAAAATCAAAATACAGCTAATTATATACCCCATACAGTTCCTTATAGCTTAGGTAATCTCCTTGATTACCTTGAGCGCTATAAAACGGTGTATGTAAAACACAATTCATCAGGTCAGGGAAGAGCCATATTCAAGGTGTTTAAGAATAAAGAAGATCAATATTGTTATAGCGGTTTTACCATTCATGGCATACCGGTGAATAATTGCGTTTCATCGCTGGAGGATTTTCATATACTTCTTCATCCTTTCACAATGCTTGGAAGAACTAGCGGTACCTATATCATTCAGGAAGGAGTAGAAAGTGTTACAAAATGGGGGCAGCCCATTTCCTTTAGAGTTCATGTTCAATTTCTAGATGGAGAATGGCTCATCGGTGGAATTTACGGTAAGGTAGGCACTATAGAAACAAATGAAAATGGCATTGTTAACTCTTATCGTGGTGCTCAAATTAAAACGGTTGATGAAATATTAACTTTATACTTAGCAATGAATGAGTTAGAGAAAAGTGGGTTTGTTAAGTCTTTAGAGGAAATCTCACTTTCTACTGCGGAAGTGATATCTTCCCATTTTCCACGCCGTGATTACGGCTTGGACTTTGGGGTTAAGAAGGATTATCTGCCAGTGTTATTTGAAGTTAATACAAGTCCGGGAATCGGTGGTTTTGCAAAAATAGACAATAAACAAATGTGGAAACGGATTATAAGCATTAGGAAAATGCAAAATGAAGGCTGACAGTAAATGTTCTTTAACTTTGTCAGCCCATACATAGGTAGTTTATAACTAGTTAATGTTTGAATATTAGTATAATACAAAGAAACTGACGATAATAAATCGTCAGCTTCTTTTATGTCCAAATTTGCTTTATTCTAGATAAACTGAGCGATATAACGGGAGTTAATTTGATAGGCACTTGTCTAGAGGAACATTGAGGGAAGATGCGTATTAATGTAGTTTAGGAAACAACGATACCTTTAATTGATTCATTAATGGCTGCCCTATACGCCCATATTACATCCATTAAAATACCTGTTTCAATGGGTATCTCCTTTATATCCCAATAACGTTCATTTTTTCTATGGTAGAAAAAATGACCATCCTTAGATTTTAAAATGGTTAAGGTTCCCTTTGGATTTTCGGTTTCTAAAGTTAGATAATATTTTTCACCATTCCATTTAGCAAAAATCTCAAAATTAGTAAGAAAAACGGACACACCACCGTGACTATTTATCAACTAACTCACTCCTTTTGTTCGTGGAATTATTAGATATTGAAGAACTTAGATTCCTCCCTCCTTTTTTGGTTCTCATTATAGGCTGATGTCTGGGCAGTATCAATCTTTCTGTTAGGAATACAAACATACGGAATATCCCTTATTGAATGTATATGGAAACAGGGGATGACCTAATGTATAAAAATGAATGTTAAAATAGGTCCTGAATGAACTTAGTTATTCAGTTCCATACTAAAGGAAGCTACAATGAAGGAGGACAATTATGGATCAAAGGTACAATACAAATGACGATGCAAATATTGAGATGAAAAAAGCACTAAATAAAAGTACCCCTAGAAACAATCCTAATATGAGTGAAGCAGAAATGAAATTAAAAAACCCAGGAAAGAAAAAATAAAATGAGAGCTAAAAAAAAAGGGCAAGAACTTCCTGCCCTTTTTGCGTTATTCTCGCTATAGTTGTTAACTTAACTGGTCTAACAGTGAAAAGATTTGCTCTAGGTCGTTAATTTCATAAGTTGGCATTACTTCGTTACGTTCTTTATTATGGCGGTTAATCCAAACTGATGGTATCCCACATCGGTTAGCACCTAGGATATCTGTCATTAGATTATCTCCAACCATCATCACTTCATCTTTCTTTAGCGACATAAGTGATAAAGCATGCTCAAAGATCGTTGGGTCGGGCTTACCTCTTCCAAAATTACCTGAAATGACAATTTGGTCAAAGTAAGGAACTAACTCAGACGTTACCGAAAGCTTTGTATTTTGTAAATCGGGCGAACCATTCGTTAATAAAAGGAGTTGGTATTTTCCTTTCAACCGATCGAGCACCTTAAATGTCTCTTCATAAACAAAAGGCAGATTCTTACGTTCAACTGGAAAACGTTCTGCCAGCTCGTGACCAAATTCTGGATCATCAATCCCCATAGTCTTTAAACCTGAAGTCCATGCAGCCTTTCTATACGTTGGGACAATTTCTTTCATCTTTCTAAATTCATCATGATCATCTAAGAAATTCCCCCATAATCCTTCAAATGGGTTGATTCCTATCATTTGTGTAAAGGAGTATGTTTCATAGGAAGCATAGAGCTTACTTGCCGCCTCACGCACCGCTTCTTCTAATAAGCTAGGGTCTAGTCCATACCTTTCTTCTGCTACCTTACAAGTTGCAACAAACGCTTCCTTTATACTTCTTTGGTCCCAGAGCAATGTGTCGTCTAAATCAAAAAATATAGCTTTTATCATTGTAACCTCACCTTAATCTCTTTTTTATATTTTTATAGTTTATCATTTTTAGACTAGAAAGAATATACTAAAAATTTTTTCTGGTATATTAACTATTCATTTTTCCAACCTCATACTGGTTGAATTTTATCATTGAGATTATTCCTAATACAGGCCCTATCGCTAGGAGAACAAAGACCCATTCCCAGCCAACCTTTGCTTGGAGAATTGGTACTAGATTGATAGAAATGATCGTGATTAGAAAACCCACGCACATTTGAAAGGTTAAGGCAGTCCCTAAGTATTCCATATCTGCAAATTCCGAAACAGCCGCCGAGAACTGGGCAGAATCAGCAATGACGAATATCCCCCATATAATTGCAAGGAGATACGTTACCCAAATTGACTGACCATATGTAAAACCAATTGCAATTGAACATGCTGCACTGATACTCAATGAAATAATGGTTAATCGGGATCTGCCAATTTTATCTGCGACCAAACCGCCTATTATGCAGCCTATACTGCCTGCTAAACCAATCGAAACAAACGATGATAATGCAATAAACCATGGTGATATTTCTGGTGCAAAACGAATAAAACTGGCTGTTAAAAAAGCTGGGAGCCATGTCCACATCGCATACAATTCCCACATATGACCGAAGTATCCGTAGTTTGCGAGCATAATTGGTTTGTTTGAAGTCACCCTTTTTATTAATTTAAATGAAAAAGGATTTTTCCCCGCTGCTACTGGTGCATCTTGCAAAATAAAGTTCACAATGACTGCTGCAAATACTGCCAAAACAGAACAACAGATAATCACTAATTTCCAATTTAATGATGTAAAGAAGATAACCACAAAATGTGGTAAGGAGGATCCTAATGTCAATGCTGCGATTAAGCTTCCGATTGCCAATCCCCGTTTTTTTGGGAACCATTGTGATAGTAGTTTTACCGCTGTTGGATAAACCCCTGCAAGTGTTACCCCGGTTAAAACTCTTAACAAAATCCCAAGAAAAGCTGCTTGAACAAAAATAAGCATTCCGTTTAATATCGCTCCAATTAGGATGCTGGCTGCGAAGATTTTGCGAGGGTTAAAACGGTCTGCCACGCCAAAATATGAACTAAGTAAGGCCCCTAATACAAAGCCTAAAGGAACGGCTGCCGAGAGCCATACCTCTGACCAATTTGGTAGATTCCAAACCACAGCAAGTTCGGGAGCAATAACAGAAGCGCTGAACCATAAACTTAAGCCAAAAAGCTCTGCCACGCTAATCCAAAATAATGCTTTCCAACAACCCTTTATCATGCAACTTCCCCTAACTAATAATATATTCAAATGAACAATCCAAATAAAATATCCAATATATAATAAAAAATAGTAAACCCAATCAAAAAGTAGACCAATCTTACAAGATGATTCTTCCACTCATGTTTATCGGTAATTAACACAAAAACAAAGGTAATTATACCTGCTATAAAGATTTTTAAATACATTTTCAAAATCCTTTTATCTTAATTTGGCTTTCAGTACTACCTAACCATAACTTATAATTCCCAAGCTTCTTTTAATATACAGATTCCTTCCTCAATTTCTTCTGCTTTTAATCCACCAAATCCTAATAAAATCTGAGGATCTGCATTCAGTTTATCAAGCACATGATAAATCGATGTAGGGTACACTTTTATTTTATATTGCTTAGCTCGGTCAATTAGTTTTTTTTCTGACATGCCATTTTTAACAGTAAGTAATATATGTAAGCCTGAATCATCACCATAAATGGTTACTCTTTGGCCCATATACTTCTCAATTGCGCTGGTCAGCGTTTGCTGTTTTCTTCGGTATACGGTTCGCATCTTATTAAGATGCCTTTCCCAGTAACCATTCTTCATAAAAAGCCACAGTGTATGTTGATGAAGGCGGGAAACAGTTTGTTTATAAATGGTATAATGCTGATTATATTGATCAAGCAAGCTTAATGGAAGAACCAGATAATTAATTCTAATCGAAGGAATTAATGATTTAGAAAAGGTACCTAAATAAATCACCTTCCCATTATGGTCTAGTCCTTGTAAGGACGGGATCGGTTTGCCTTTATACCTAAATTCTCCATCATAATCGTCTTCAATTATATATCTTCCCTTTTCTTCTGCCCATTTTAATAATTCCATTCTCCTCGCAATCGACATAACCATTCCATTTGGAAATTGATGTGAAGGTGTTACGTAAGTGATATTTGCTTTACTTTCAATTAACGCATCTATGTTAATTCCTTCTTGGTCTAGGGAAATCGACTTTAAGGTCATGCCCTGATCTTTAAATACTTCCCTGCTTCGATGGTAACCTGGGTCTTCCATTGAAAAAATGGATTCCCTGCCGATTATCATTGTTAAAAGCGTAAGTAAATATTGAGTCCCTGCACCGATAATGATTTGATTTGGTGTACATCTAACTCCACGGGACTGATATAAGTATTGAACTATTTCATTGCGTAACGAAAGCTCACCTTGAGGGTCGCCGTTTAAGAATAATGAATTTTCATCTTCATACAGACTCTCTATGGTTAACTTCCTCCATATAGAGTAAGGAAAATGTTCTAGTGCCATTTTCCCCTGACTAAAATCAATCCGATATTCCTCCGTTTCAATCATTTTTTCTTGAACCATTTGAGGAGCTGGGATCTGTTTTATGAGCAATTCCTGATCTAATTCTTTAACAAAAATGCCCTTCCTCGGAATACTGTCAATATATCCCTCTGCTGATAATTGTCCATAGGCAGATTCAATGGTATTTTGACTAATTCCAAGATGCTGAGAAAGCTTCCTTTTTGACGGTAGTCTTACCCCTGGCTCTATGTTTCCGGCTAGTATTTCTTGTTTAAGGTACAAATAAAGCTGAAAATATAATGGGTTTGCATTTGAATAATCAAAATTAAAGGTAATCTCCAACATAGACACTGCCCTCCCTTTAAAACTGGCATGCCTAATTATACAGCATCTGACACTTTTGGTCATACCAGTATTATTTTATAATCATGATTATAAAGTAAAGGGAGATGGTATTAAATGAATTTTACAAAGAAGATAGAATTTAAGCTTGATGGAATGGTTACCCCAGAAGACCTAGCTCAACTGTTCAAAGAATCTGGTTTAAATAGACCTATTGATGACCTATCACGGCTGCAAAAAATGATTGAAGGTGCTGACCTCACGATTACCGCATGGGACCGTGGTAAGCTTGTTGGGGCAGCTAGAGCTATTACTGATTTTAGCTATTGCTGTTACTTATCAGATTTAGCCGTTACTAAGGAATATCAAAAACTAGGTATAGGTAAAGAATTAGTAGGCTTGGTACAAGAACAAATTGGAGAGGAAGTGACATTATTATTACTTTCCTCGCCTATTGCAATGGAGTACTATCCAAGGATTGGTTTTGATACCGTTAAAAATGGATTTATCATTCCAAGAAAAAAATAATATACTATATATGTAAAGGTGATGTCCTGATGAAGGACGTCACCTTTTGACTGACTAATTATTTTGGTCTTTCAATTGTAAAGATTTTGCCAATCTTCGCATAATCATTCCCTGCCAGTCTGCTCACAGCTCCCAGTTTGTCAGGATCAATTTTCCCATCAAAATATATACTCTCATCTATGTGAATCTGAAGAACTCTACCGATTATTAGATCGGAGCTTGGAGATTCGTTTTCTCCTATTTGCAAGCAATGTTCAAGTTTACATTCCATTCGTATTTTTGCTTCTTTTACACCGGGAACTGGAATTTTTTCACTATTAACAAGGGTAAGGTCTGCAAAATCAATTTCACTTTGGTCAGGCGGTAGACTTGCTGCTGTTTGGTTTATCTTATCAACGTTATGTTGGTCTACAATATGAACGACAAATTCTTGATTTTCTAAAATATTTCTAGCCGTATCCTTTTGTTTTCCGGAGGGTCTTTGAATCGATATTGAAATCATAGGTGGATTTGCGGCCACAATATTAAAGTAACTAAACGGTGCTCCGTTCACTACACCTTCCTTTGATATCGAGGTGACAAACGCTATAGGCCTTGGTATAATACTCCCGATTAATAATTTATAGTTTTCTCTCTCAGTATTTTTTGAAGCATCAATCGATATCATGAATGTCACTTCCTTCTTAATTACTTAGTTATAAATATACGCTTCAAAACCATTTTCAGTAAAGAAAGTGGTAATTTGAAGGCGAGTTTTTTAAAAATGGCTGTGTTATTGTTTAGTGTTGATTTTTGCGAAAATTTTCTCCCTTTCCGGAACAGTAAAAAAAGAACTAGCCTGGAGCATTCTCCACGCTAGTTTTTGTTAACTGCTTGATTTGGTTATTTTGTAGTTTTTATGATTTACAACCGTAGTAAGTGGTTCATCTTTATCTTTTGAAAAACCATAATGAACCATTACAGAATTTTCTCTAATTCCAGTGACTGTTCCCTCATATTTATTCCCATCTCTTTTGAAGGAAATTACGTCACCAATTTTTGCAATTACCATTTAATCACCTCGAATTTATAATATCCTTTTTTGATAAAAGAAATACTATTCTACTTAGTATCCAGATTAATTATATACCTATTTAAACAATAACAAAACAAGTTACCTGTTCAAGTTAATGTATTTAAAAAAGAGATCATTTATCGGGTTTGTATAGGCACTTTGTGCGGTCCCAAGTGACTACTTTTGTGATGGTAGTTGCTGAAGCAGTCACTTAGAGTGGTTTTAAGTGACCTGTTTTGTGGTGATAGCTATTGAAGAGGTCACTTGTACCTAAAATGCTTTATTCACATAGTAAAAAAGACAACCCCGTTAAGGATTGTCTTTTTATTTGCCTGGCAACGTCCTACTCTCACAGGGGCGCCTGCCCCAACTACCATCGGCGCTGAGAAGCTTAACTTCCGTGTTCGGTATGGGAACGGGTGTGACCTTCTCGCCTTAATTACCAGACTATTTAAGTTTGAGGTTTCATTCCCTCAAAACTAGATAATGTAGAAGAAGTTTGTAAAACGAGTTCGCTTTAAAACTGGTTAAGTCCTCGAACGATTAGTATCAGTCAGCTCCACACGTCACCG
>JBFNER010000016.1:0-83586 GCA_040797665.1 Neobacillus sp.
CCTATCCCAGTTTTTATTGATTTAGAAGAGATGATTAATGCACTAGGTCATGATTTGGGGTTAGAACCTAATAAATGCAAAGATATTTTAATGGATATAAGTTATAAAAAAGGAGAAAAAATAGATCCGGTTTATTTTTCTTTATATTATCTTGACGAAATAAATCAGATTTTAATGTCACCCCATTTATTTTGCATATGGGAAGCATATGTAAATATATTAAGGGTAATTGCATTAAGGAATCCTCGATTGTTCCAGGAAATTATTAGTCCGGCTTTAGGTGACAATTTTTTAAAACATATATCAGAAATGTTTTCTTCTCAGATATAGACTTATTTGTAGTTTCTGAAGAACCATCATTAGGATATGTTATTTATTGTTGTGAAATTAAAAATCCTATCCCAGCTCAATGGGCCAAAGACCATTTGAGGGTATTGAATAAGGATAGTGTAATAAAGTCGTTTGATCAGATAGAAAAAATAGAAAACTTCCTCATAACTGAACAAGGCTTACACTTTATTCGCAAAATGTTACCTAATTCCAAAAATATACCTGATAATTTAAACGGAGAATTTTTAGTTTTGATTAATCACCTTGTCATAACATCAAATAATTCAGGAATGTTTTTTAGTGAAAAAAAACAGGTGATTATTGACTATACTACTCTCGGTAGAATATTAGAAAAATGCGATGGAGACATTGCATATATAATGAAATTAACCAAAGAATTTAATGATAACTTAGACAATAACTATTCACTAGAAAAAGCCGAATTGAAAATAGATGGTTTATCAGTAAATTATGAGGGAGTGGCATTGAAAAATCTTGTGGATTTTCCCAAAAATAAATGGAAAAGTAATGGAGACGATAAAAAGCTATTGGAAGAGTTTATAAAAGATGGCCTACATCCCTTTGACATGTTTGAAGAAAGACCTTTCAAAGATATGGATGAATGATATATTAGTGTCGAAGTGCAGTTTGGGGTTCATGGGTTCTGTCCATTAATAAGAAGAAAAGGTTGAAAATTAGATCGCATAAATATTTACAAAATTATAAAGGCATGCTATTTTGTATTTACATAAAAAACAAGTCATTTGTTGCGCAGTACAAAAATACTATGCAATAAAAGATGATAGTCCACAATCTAGCGCGATTGGGGAGAACCATAAGCCTAATTCCTTGGTAAAATTGAAGGATTAGGCTTTTTCAATTCCAGTACCTCTAAAGTTTTCTATTGTTTAATGCGTTAACGGCAAGTGGTAAATTCCTTAGCAACTGATGGAAAAAAACATGGCTGTGGCATATTCCTGTGGCTGTAATCAGATAGTGTTAATACCAAATAGTGGTATAATATAGTGCAGAATAAAATCGGTTTCCATTTATCCATTATTTGTAGGGATTACCGCATTGAAAGGTAGGAGCAAACTTGCTAGCAGCAGAATTAAAGGGAAAGATACCGTCCGCTCTACAGAACTCCGAAGACGTTTTGACTTCATCTGTCATTGGTCTATTTAAGTACCTATCGTCACCAAAGTATGTTCAAACAGTTTTGGAAGCGTGTGTAAATGTAAATGGAGAAGAGTTGAAGTTTCAGTCATCTATAAAGGAAGCTGAATTTCTATTCTGGCCTAGGCTGGAATGCTCTGAGCCAGATGTGCTCATTAAAGTAAAAGATGAATTCAGCAATGATATTGTAATAGGCATTGAAGCAAAATATTGGTCTGATAAATCGAGTAATGAGGACCAATCTGTAGAGCTTCATGAGAGAAAAAACAGCCAGCGTGATCAATTAGCAAGAGAAATTGAAGATTTACATAAAGGCAGTACCTTGCAGTATTTAGATATAAAGCATGTTTATGAAATAAAGATGATCTACTTAACCAATCACACCTTCATTCCGAGAGAAAAAATGCTAGAAAGTCTACGTCATGTTCAAGGAGTTGATTTCCCCAAGGATCAGCTCTATTGGTTAAGTTGGCGAGAGATACATAATGTGGTAGCTAGATTAAAAGAGTTTGACACCCTTCAGGATCAGTATTTAGTAACGGACCTCAAATGGCTGCTAGAGAAAAAAGGACTCCAAAGTTTTAATGGGTATCAGCAAGACGTTAAAGAGGTACCGGCAGTCAATCTAGGGTATCGTAGGTCTCAAAACTCATATCATTGGGCGGATTTTAAACATGTTGGTAAATTAACATGGAGCTATGGAGGGGAATAGTGTGGAAACCAATACATCGATTATCCATTCAATTAATAATGTTAGACATCTCATTAACAATGCTATTTTCATGTTAAGAGATCAGGATGCGGCACTTTCAAGGCATGGATTTGTGCCTCTTTACGGCAATGCACTAGGAACTGAATCTAGCAAAAGTATCAATCAATCCATCAATCAATATGCTACTTTTTTTCCACAGTACATCGCAAGGCCATATGCACTTGAAAGTGAATTGAATCAGAATCAGGTTAATAAAATTATCTTCACCAATATACAGTTTTTTCATGTTGACTATGAAGAACTGACCCCTACTTTAGTTAATAGTGTCATGATTTTCCCTGAAAGCAACAAGAATGTAAAAGGGTATGTTCAGAACTGGTGGTTAAAGTATACAGCCTTTGAGGAAGTAGCGTTCGATGAGATTAATAAGAACGGAGAATTCAATGAAAGTGTGGATAAAGACGGGGTTAAGACCATATTCTGGTGCCGCGATCTTATGGAGATTAATGGACAAAAGGAACTGCAAGAGGAAGTTGAGCGGTTGGTGGGGGTTTTTGGGGAGAATTAGTAGTTTGATATAATCTCGGTGAAGATTGAAAGGTTGGAGAGAGGGGTTAATTTTGAATAAACAACTGAGGAAAGTACGTGAAGAAATAGAAAATGTTGTTCAAAGTGTTCAACTATCAAAATCAACTAGAAATCGTAAAGCTCTTTTCAATATCAGCAAAGAATATCAGTCTGACAGGAGTAGAATTTGTAGGGATATATCACGTAAATACACAGACCTATTTGCGATCATACATAGTATAAGAAGGTTGAGTATTCTTGGTGTTCAAAATCTAGATTTATTAGTCTTGCAGAATGAAGTGGATTCCAAACTTTGGATCTATAGATACACTGCACTGAAGGCAGTGATGATTAAGTACATAGACGTCTTCGATGAAATTATTCTTCTTATAGAAAATGGTTTCCCAGATGGAGCCATGCAACGGTGGAGAACATTTCTTGAATATTCGATCATCATTCTTTTCATTTTAGAGCAGGGAGAAGAGGTAGCGGCAGCGTATAATGAGCATTTCATAAAATCTATTGAAGATGAACTTCGCCCGAGAACGAACTATGCTTGGGTTAAAGTCGCTTCCTGTTTGAAGAATGAAAAACAGATTAGTGTAACAAAGCTGCTGGAACATATAAATCATTTTGATGATAAGGCTAAAAAAAGATATGGTGCCATGTATAAATTCACTTCTCAATCCATCCACGGTTCGGCAGTTGGTATTAATCTATCGTTTAATGATCATATCTCTTTCGATATTCATGATTCGATTGAAAAAGATGCTAATTATTATGCTGGAGGAATTAGCACAGTCATCACCCATACAATGGCACTTTTTCATCAGACTTTTCTTGCATATTTTGAGAAATTTCCTGATGGTGGATTGGAGATTAACAAAATCTTAAAGGAACTCTCCAATGAGTATGTAAAAGAAGTAAATAAAAGCTTGAGTTAGGAAAACGGGAGTTATCTGAAGCTTCTAGAGGTTCTGTTTTATCCATAAAAAAAGGGAAAGGTCATGGTTTCTTGCTCATTACGGTGCAGGGAGCCATGACCACTTTTTTGTCTATTTTCAGATGACAAATTTCTACCCATTTTTATCGTAAAATCCTTTATTCATCTTCATTATCCCCGTTTTACTCAAACGTTTATTTAGCATCAAAACGTGTCCATTTGTGTAGATTTCTAGTTTTTATCTGTTTTTATAGAAGAAGTGGATCGAAGGTTATGACTGTTCCTCGACAGAACCGTCCCTGCGTTCCTTTTATTATTTATGGGTATAGGAATTTTTACATTTGTCCACTATGGCTTTAACTGTAATACCTAAAACAATATAATACAAAAACGAAAAGTAATACTTCCATTTTATATAAAAAACCAAGTTTAAATAGTGGCTAATAGGTTCACCAACAAAAGCAAAGGTTAAAGCCATAGTGAGTAGAGCTATATTGTATGTCTTCCATTTACTGAAATATTGATATAAAAGCATATAAGTAATTCCAACCATAAAGATATCAAAAGGTATTGCTCTAGGAGTTATCGGTATAAATTGCACTGGATATACCCAAAATTTTAAATCAACACCAACAGCATCTAAATAGGATGTTGGAATAATGACTAAGGACCAGACTGTTTTTATGGGATAATGAAATAATTTTTCTGAGAAAAAGATATAAAGTAGCTATAAACCAAAAAATAATTGCCCCAATTATTTATAAGAATGTTTAAAGATATGGAGCTGCTCTGTAACGAAATGGCCGGGCATAGCCCTGAATCTGAGGTGATCACTAACTTGCCTTAATAATGATTTTACTTCCGCAGCCACAGCTTACACTATGTTTAAGAGTTCTAATTGATAAATGGCACTTTTTGCATAAACGTTTTTTGGGTTGCATTGCTTTCGAATCCCCCTTTATATAATGATCTTCCGTAGTATCATTTATTTAACTAAATTATAATATATTTCAGTTAAAAATCAATACTTATTTATAATTATTATTATTTAATATTACTCAAAGAGGTTGCTAATTTAATAGTGCACGGGGACGGTTCTCCTGCATTAATTAGTACGGTAGGAATGGTGATGGTTTCTGGCACCGCGAGCTGTCAAAGTTTGATTTCTAACGGAAGATGTTCAATCATTCTTACAATCAGTCAGAGTGACAAAATTCTACCCATTTTAGAAGTAAATCTCTTGATGTACCTTGATTTGGTTAAGTTTCACACAAACGTTTGATTAGCATCAAAACGTGTCCATTTGTGTAGAATACTAGTTTTTATGTGTTTTTTTACGAGAAAAAGATCGAAGCCAGTGACTGTTCCTCGACAAGAATTGCTCATAAAAACTAGCATGAGTTCGTTTAAATAAAAGGGTTTGGCAGGTTTTAACCAATCGTTTGATTGAAAATTATGGTGTTAACTAGACGTTTGATTGGATTTGCATATTTGCTTGGTGTAAAGGCTTTTGTTTGAGTTAAGAGAAGAGAATGTGGTCGGAAGCTGCGTTTGTAATAAGGGTGAAAAACTGGTCAGGTTGAATATCAGTAAGACGACTAGATAAGCGACACGGGACTAATTAGGGGGAAATCTTTTGGTACATAGTGTACTTAAGCTAACGTTGCTGCACAGCTAGAAACTTCTATTTTTAAGGACTTTATGAAATGCCTTTTTACTATAGAAGCGCGATAGATTAACATCACACAAACGTGTATTATTGTGTTAATAAATTGCTTTTGATAAGGAAGATTAAATTGAAGAATAGATTTTCAATTGGAGAAATGGCTAAACTTCATAATACAACGATTAAAGCCCTTCGATATTATGATGAAATTGATTTATTAAAACCAATACATACGGATGGAAATAACGGTTATAGATATTATTCAACAGAACAATTCGAACATTTGAACACAATCCATTATTTAAAGGAATTAGGCTTTTCTTTAAAGGAAATTAAAGGACATTTGGATCACAGGGATATCGACAGTTTTTTAAATCTATTAGAGGAGCAGAAACGGTTAACGGAAGAAAAAATTAAAGAACTAACACGAATTAACCACAGGTTTCAAAAACGAATCAAGGACATAAAATTGGCACGAGAATCAAAGGAATTGGGCATTCCATTTATAAAGGAGAAGGAAGAGAGAAAAATAGTAAGATTGATGGAGAGAATCAGTTCAGAGCCAGAGCTGGAAGTTTCGTTGAGGCGGCTAGAACGCCAGTCCAATCGGAGTTCTTCTATTTTCATTGGAGGAGTAGGTCTTACTGTAAGTATTAATGATTTAGTAATCAACAACTTTAATCAATATAACTCGATATTTATCTTAGCCGAAGAAGATGATATTCAGGGTCCTTTAGTAGCAACTCTTCCAGAAGGAAAGTATGCCTGCGTTTTTTATACCGGCAATCATAGCGAATCCCCAGAACATTATAGATCCTTATTAAATTTCATTCGATATGGGGTTTGAAGTGAGCGGTGATTCCATTGAAAGAACAATCATTGACCATTATATCTCTCGCAGTAAAGAAGACTATCTGACAGAAATACAAATACCAATAAATCGTTGACCCTCCTCTTACAGGAGGGTCTATATTTTTAGATAGGAAAAATAATTAGCAGGAGAGATGATTATGTTTGGAACAATATTCAATGTAATGATGATACTACTTGGTAGCATTGTGGGCAGTATTTTCAAAAAAGGGATAAAAGATGAATATCATAACATTCTAATGCAGGCTATGGGGTTAGTTGCGTTAGGGTTAGGTATTAATGCACTGGTTCAACACTTACCTTCCAGCAAATATCCTGTACTATTTATTGTCAGTTTAGCTGTAGGGGGATTACTTGGTCAAAGGTTGAATTTAGAAGCAAAATTTAATGCCTTAGTTAATAAATATTCAAAGGGTAATTTAGCTGAAGGGTTAGCGACTGCGATTCTTTTATTTTGTGTTGGAACGCTGTCTATTTTAGGCCCTGTTGAGGCAGCGTTAAACAGGGATTATACTTATTTACTTGCTAATGGGATGTTGGATGGAATTACTTCAATTGTTTTAGCATCCACTTTTGGCATTGGTATTGCTGTTTCAGCAATTGTTTTATTTTTATCGCAAGGTTCTATTTATTTAATTGCTAATTTAATAGGAAATTATATTAATCAAGATCTTATGAACGAAGTTTTGATTATCGGTGGGATCTTGATAATAGCATCAGGTTTAAGCATTTTAGGAATTAAGAAATGTAACACCTTAAATCTTCTACCATCCATCATGATTCCTCCTCTAGTATTTTGGATTATGCATTTATTTCAATTATAATGTTATTAAAGATTTACACTTAATTAGAGAGATGAATTTAACAACTTACTGGTATTTAATAAGTTAAAGTAGATTTTATCCCTCTATAAAATATAATGTGATAATGATGGCCAAAATAGGGAGTAGGACAATTATAATTGTAATTGCTTCTAGTTTGAGAATTTCTTTCCACCTTTTTAAAATCCATATATCACGCTGAGGAACAAAATTATCATCAAATATATTCTTTTTTTCTCCGTCGGTATTGTATTTAATGAAACTTAAACTAAAAACTATCAAACCATAAAGTAATGCTATGAATGCTATCGCAATGATAAAACTTAGTTCGAGTTGCAGATTAGAATAAAACAGTATTTCTAATAGTATTAATCCAAAGAATAGACCAAAAGAATTAAATAACCCGAAGAGGAATCGAACTTTCTTCTTACTCCATTTTAATGTCTGTTGTCCTTTTCGAACTAACAGATAGGAAAACGTTAATGTAATTAAGATTATCATTAAGTCCATATGTAAACTTCCTTTCTTATTTATATCTAATTAGGTATGTGTAGCTTATCTCCACCTTTAATACGTTGGTACATTACCAGTTTTATCCGCTTAGGCTGTGTTTTAGCTGCCAAATAATGCTTGAAGAAATAGTATTTTGTACATGAATGTAAATACTCCAATCACGATTCCGCATATGGCAAGTCCACGTCGATATGATTTGAATGAGCCGATCATGCCAAACATTATGGCCATTATCCAAACTGGCAGCAGAAACCAACCAAGAAACGGTATTAAACTAAAGACAAATCCAAGGATAGCAAGAGAAATTGAAATAACGGCAGCCGTGTTTGAGCGTTTTTCAAATATTATATGGTGAGTCCGTTTAGACATAAAAATCACTCCGTATATAGATATATTACAAATATATCCATTATATGGAATGTTAATCTGAGTTATCTTAATTAATTTTAGGAGTAATCTATGGATGCTTGGTGATAGCCATGCTGGATGCAGGATAGATTGTAAGTGACAAATTTCCACCCATTCTTATAATAATCCCTTTTAATCACAGTGATTGCTCCCGTTTTACACAATCGTTTGATTAGCATCAAAACGTGCCTATTTGTGTAGATTTCTAGTTTTTATCTGTTTTTATAGAAGAAGTAGGTCGAAGGCTGTGACTGGTCCTCGACAGAAATTGCTCATGAAAACTAACATGATTTCGTTTCATTAAAGGGGTTAGCCTGCATTTAATCAGACGATTGGTTAGAGTTTTTGGTGTTAATCAAACGTTTGATTGGTTTTGCGTTTTTGCATGGTGTAGAGGGTTTTGTTGTTTTTTTGAAGTAGGAGAATTGTAGAAACCTGCGTTTATCCTATTTGTGAAAAAGTAGCGGAAGGTATTGCAGGGATCGATCACTTATTCCATTCTGATCTGCTGTAGGGAAGCGGGAGAACCGTCCCCTTGACAACTTTGCTGTATTAACCATATAATACACTTAAAGTGTATGAACTAAGTAATACACACACCTGTTGAGGGTTGTATAGGAGTTGTTTCTATGAATGTCGTTTTTAATAATCGTGATCCGGTGTATTTGCAAATTATTCGTTATTTTAAGGAGAAGATTGTGAACGGTGAGTTGATGCCTGGAGAGGAAATCCCATCACGAAGGGAGCTGGCGAACCTGATGAAGGTGAATCCGAATACTGCGCAGCGAGCGTATAAGGAAATGGAGGAACAGGGTTTGATTACTACAGAGCGGAATCATCCGAGTAAGATTACCACAGATACAAAGATACTTGGAAAAGTGAGAGAAGAGCTGATTTTGGAGGCGGTCGATACGTTTGTGACCTCTGTCCGTTCCATCAATGTCCCGGTGGAGGAGCTGCTTGATTTGGTTCGGGAGAAGTATACGAGTAATGGGGACGAGGGGGAGGAACAGTCATGATTGAAGTAAATGCGGTTGAAAAGAGCTTCGGACGAAAGAAGATCTTAAAAGGAGTTAGCTTTACCGCGAACAAAGGTGAAATCACTTGTTTAATCGGAATCAATGGAGTGGGGAAGACGACGATTTTAAATGCGATTATGGCGCTTACTCCGATCAACAAAGGGCAGATCCTCATTGACGGCAAACCGCTTGATAAATATTCTTTTGAAAAAATCACCTTTATTCCTGATGCGATTACGATGCTGCCGTCGATGACAATTGATGAGTCGATGGAGTTTATGAAGGACTTCTATACGTGTTGGAATCAGGAGCGTGCAAACGAGCTGCTGCAATTTTTCCGATTGAATCGTAGCGACCGAATTTCTTCCTTATCGAAAGGGAATACGGCAAAGGTGAATTTGTTGCTTGGGTTAGCGCTCGATGTGGATTATGTGTTAATGGATGAGCCGTTCTCAGGAATCGATATGTTCAGCCGTGAGGAAATTGCCAATGTGTTTACTAGTCATTTGATAGAGAACCGGGGTGTCATCATTACTACACATGAAATCGGGGATATTGAACATTTAATCGATAAGGTTGTGTTACTAGATGACGGCATTGTGACGAAGGAATTTAATGCGGAAGAGGTCCGTGAGACGGAAGGGAAGTCTGTCATCGATGTCATGAGAGAGGTGTATCAGCGATGAAAAATTACTTGAAGCTCGTCAACTTTGAAGTGAACCGGATTGCGAAGCTATTTGCCGTTTTACTAGGGATCACCTTTGTGGTGCAGATGATCGGCGCGGTGGTGGAATCAAGAAATTATGTAAGCAGGGCGAATGAAAACATCTATGAAGAAATGATGTCGAAAGCCCAGTTTCTCGAAACCTTCGGTCAAATGAGTTTTTTACAAATTATAAGAAGTGTATGGTTCGTGGGGCCGATTGCGTTATGTATCGCCGGGGTTGCACTATACATATTTTTCATTTGGTATCGTGATTGGCTTGGAAAAAATACGTTTATTTACCGTTTACTCATGCTCCCAACATCAAGACTGAATATTTTCTTTGCGAAAATTACAACGATCCTCCTGATGACATTAGGTTTAGTTGCAGTTCAACTGATCATCATGCCCATCGAGATGATGGTGATGAAAGGAATTGTTCCTGACGAATTTAGAGCGGATATGGGTGTGAAGGGAATTATCACTAGCCTGCCTGAGTTATCGATTATTATTCCAGGCAGCTTGTTGGAACTGATTTTAACCTATGGGGCAGGATTGTTGGCGGTTTCGATTCTTTTTACGGCGATCTTAATGGAGAGAAGTTTCAGATGGAAAGGGATGGTGGCAGGAGTGTTGTATAGCATCGTTGCTGTAGTGGTCTTACTCTTGCCGATCTTTTTACAGGAGTTTGTCTTGAATGGTTTCTTATATCCGATTGAGTTGCTCATACTTGAAATCGTTATGGGATTGATTGTGTTCGCAGCATCAATTAAGATGAGTGGTTTTTTATTAATGAAAAAGGTCACCGTATAAGGAGTGGTTACATTGAAAAAATACTGGAAATTTACTAGCATCGTTGTACTTATTGTGCTTAGCATTGGAACTTTCTATGTGACCTCTGCTTTATCAGCGGAACAATATCCAGAGTTTGTGATTCAAACACAAACCGGTGATGAAAAAGAAATAGATTCATTGGTTTTAGAGGGAGCTTATGCAGCAGATACCTCTACCGGGAATTATCGGGGAACAAATGTCGAAATCAATGAAGAAGGATCTAGCTACAAGAATCATTCCTTTTTGGATCGGGTGATTGGACAGCCTCCGACTCTGGTTAAGAGGTTGCAAGATGAATATCGTACCTTCATGCGCGGAAAAAATTCTCAGGTTCAATCCTATTTTGAGAACGAGCAGTATGTAGCGTATGCTGCTGAAAATTATCAGCATGGAACTTTATCGACTAGATTCTTTCTTGATCTATCTGTGTTAAATAAAGAGGACGGTAAGATCGACACCTTCACACTCGAAATTCCAGATGGGAAGGAACTCGATTATTTCTATGTGGAAGATGTACAAATGGTCGAGGGTGAGTTGCACGTTATCACCCAAAACGCGGTGAGAATGATAAGAGACCAGCTCAATCATGAAGAACACATCTATACCATTGATGTTGCAGGTCAGAAAATAAGCAGCCATGAAGCAATTATTCAGGTTCCTGAAGAGCAGGAGGATCTCCGTTCAAATATACAAATCGTTCAAACAAGTCCAACACAGGCTCATGAACAGCTGATTTTTGTAAAGACAGACTGGAGAATCTTTGAAGATGCGGAATCGATACGAGATGAAGTGGCTAGTCGGGAAGTTTATTCCTACGATTTGCGTACAAAGGAAACGATGAAAATTGATGTCCCTAATCTACCATTAGACGAAAACCAGCTGAGCTATTTTGAAAATTCTACGATTTATTTTATGAATTTAGATGGGCAAGAGCTGGTCGTAACGCCTTACAGTTTAGTCGATCATCAAGTTGGCAAGCAATCTCGAATTCAGCTATCGGGGGTAGAGGGTTTGATGCATGGGCATACGACGATTGTGAAGGAAAATAAGCTCTATTTGGTTTCCCCACAAATGACTCCGACCATTGATGCGGATGTGATTGTTGCGGATATCAGGTCTGGTGATATCCTTTTTAAAGGTCAGTTGGCTATGAAAGATGCTTCAGAGGAAAAGGGGAATTTTGAGTTGTTTCTTCATGAAGTATATGTGAAATAAGGTGCGGTGAAGGATTGTGGGAAGGGAAGGGGGGAATCTTCTTTCTTGAATGGCTCTGTTATTTTTCAATGTTGATTTTCGTCGTGTTGGTATGGGGGGGGAAGTCATAGGCGGAGAATTTCCGGTTAATGTATCTCATGGTGGCTAAAGAGGGGGATATAAGCGGAGATATTCCGATTAACTTCCTTAAATCTAACAAAAAATAAAGATTTTGATATGATAAGCGGAAAACCTTCCTTTATTTTATGGGAAATGTGGATATTTCCCAATTTAAACGGATTTTTCCGTCTATTTTTCAAATACAGTAAAATCAACATTCAGTTATAACAGAGCCTTGTGTAGAAGAGGAGGCAAATGTGGAAACAAGCGTAAGCGTTATTAGCGGTGTCAATGAACTATATGGAGAATATAAAACCAAGGTGTATTACCTCGCTTTTTCCTTTGTGAAAGATCGGTATTTAGCGGAAGACCTTGCCCATGAAATTCTAGTAAAATGCTATTATTCTCATCAAAGGTTTAACGGGGATTGTCCCCTTCAAGCATGGGTGTCTAAGATTGCGAGAAATCATTGCATTGATTTTTTACGAAAAGCTAACCGTCGCAAGATTTCGCTTCATGAAGATATGGAGCTGCTCTGTACCGATATGGCCGAGTGTACTCCTGAATCTGAGCTGATCACGCTCTGTGAGCAAGAAGAGCTTAGAAGAAAATTAGAGCAGCTACCTACAAAGTACAAAGAGGTCATTACACTCTACTACTTTAAGAACCTATCGTTAAAAGAAATTCAAACCCAATTGAATATCAAGCTCTCCACTATAAAAACAAGATTATCTCGTGCCAAGCGGATGCTGCGAGAGATGTATTAGGAAAGTGTCATAGGGACGGTTCTCCTGCTTCCTTTTGGAAGCAGGAGAACCGTCCCTGTGTATCTTAACCTGTAGATCGGCAATTCTTACAATGACTTGTACAGTGACTCTCGACAAATGTAAACAAAAGTTGATATTAAATTTATATTCCTTTAGTAAGATCATCATTGAAAGATATTAAAGGAGGTTTACATTTTTGAGAAAACTGTTATTTCCAATTACAGATTGGGTTTCAACTAAACGTGGGATGTGGATGACGATTATTGCCTGGCTAGTCCTGATGGTTGCATTAAGTGCAGGACCGAAGCTTAGCGATTATAATGTAACGAATTTTCAATCGCTTCCTGACGAAGCACAATCGATTATCGCTGAGAAGAGAATAGAAGAGATTTTTCCAAATGAGCAAGGGACACCAGGAATCCTTGTATTCCATAATAAAACGGGCGACATCAAGACTGATGAAGTCACACAAATTCTAGATGGAATAGCAAAAGAAGATATGAAAGGAATTGAGACGATCCTTGACATTAGCGCTCTTCCACCTCAAGCGTTAACGGGCTTTATTTCTGAGGATGGTTCCACGATGATTGTGCCGATGGAATTAGAGCAGGGGCTTGGTAATAACCAATATGCCGAAATTAATGATAAGGCTTCTGAAATCGGCAATAAGATAGCGGATGACTTTGAACACATGGACTTTTATATCACTGGTCCGGCTGGAATTGCCGGTGACACACTCAAGCTATTTGAACAAGCGGACTTTGTGTTATTACTTGCAACGGTCGTGATTATTTTAGTATTACTAATTGCGATTTACCGTTCACCGCTGCTCGCATTTATACCTCTACTTGCAACAGTTATTGTCTATCAGGTTGTGAATCAAAGTGTTGCATTACTGGGTGCAGGGGGATTGGAGATCAATAACTCAACAACCTCCATTATGAGTATTTTACTCTTTGCAGCAGTAATTGACTATTCCCTATTTGTTTTCTCTCGTTACCGCGAAGAGCTTAACAAAGTAGAAAATAAATATACTGCCATGAAACATGCGATGCGTGCGACTGGAGAACCTGTCTTTTTTGCTGGTGGAACGGTGTTAGCAGCGATGCTCGTCTTATTCTTTGCTAATTTCCGTGACTATCAAAATTTTGCTCCTATTTTCGGGGTTGCCATGTTCTTCATCATAATAGCGTCTATTACACTGGTGCCAGCCTTGTTTACGCTGTTTGGCCGGAAAGCCTTTTGGCCGAAAGTTCCAAAATACGGCATGGAAAAAGAAGTGAAACACGGTATTTGGGGACCAATTGCGAAGTTTGTGGTGAATAAGCCAGGTATTTCTGGAGGCCTTGTTGGTATTTTCCTTCTTATTACTGCTTTTAATATGTTTAATCTTGATTTTGAATTCGATACGGTTAAAAAGTTTCCTAAAGACTTACCTTCTCGAGTTGGTTATGAAATTGTAGAGACCAGATATGACAAAGGTGAATTAGCACCCACCACACTGTTAATCGAAAGTGATGAAGCTATAGACATAGAAGCGGTGTCTGCTTTTACAGAAAAACTACAAAATTATGATGACATTTCATCTGTACGTTTGACTGCACAATCGGAAGACTCTAAAGCGATCAAGCTTGGTGTTGTGTTTGCAACAAATCCATATTCTACGGAAGCGATGGATAGGATGAAAGATTTACGTGAAGATACACCAAATCTATTAATGGACGCTTCCATCTCAGGAGAAGCATACTTTAGTGGAGTGACTGCAAAGCTAGTAGATGAACGAGATGTGAATACGAAGGATATTTTCATGATTGTGATACTTGAAACATTACTCATACTCATTCTTTTATTCGCCCTTACACGTTCTAAGAAAATGCCTATTTATATGATGGCGACCATTTTACTTTCCTATGTATCTGCTTTGGGTCTTGGCATTTTTCTAGTCGATTTCTTGTTTGGTTATGAAGCATTAAGTACTCGTGTACCTGTCTACGGTTTCATCTTCTTAGTGGCTTTAGGGATTGATTATAATATTATCCTTGCCTCTAGATTCATAGAAGAGCGGAAGACGCATCGTGTGAAAGATGCTCTTGAAATTGCGATCCGGAATACCGGTGGTGTCATATCATCAGCGGGTATCATTCTAGCGGCAACTTTTGCAGCGTTGACTACGATGCCAATTGCTGACCTTTTCGTATTTGGTTTTATCGTTGCAATTGGAATCTTAATTGATACGTTCCTAGTTCGGGGAATGCTTCTACCAGCTTTGATCCTACTATTTGAAAAAGACACGCAAGTCTCCCATAATGAACAGTAAAAAAGGATACAAAGGACTTCCTTTGTATTCTCCCTTTTAGGAGGTTCGTATCATGAAGATTCTTGTTGTGGATGATGATGTCCATATTCAACAGCTTGTATCGATCCATTTAAGCCGAGAAGGCTATCAAGTATATAGAGCGAATCATGCTGAAGAAGCCTTGGATATGTTGGATGAAAAAACAGTTGATTTAGCGATTGTTGATGTGATGATGCCTGAGATGGATGGGTTTGAATTGACAAAGATCCTATCAACTGACTACGATATCCCCGTTATCCTGCTGACTGCCAAAGGGCAGATTGGTGATAAAGAACAAGGCTTCTTAGCTGGTTCTGAGGACTATATCGTGAAGCCATTTGAGGTAAAGGAACTCCTATTTCGTGTTGCTGTTGTGTTAAGGCGCTTCGAACGTGCGATGGATACGGTGATAAAAGTAGGAAATCTCACGATTGATCGGAAAAACTTTGAATTAATGATCAATCTAGAAACCGTCCTTCCACCTCTAAAGGAATTTGAATTATTAAGTTTATTAGCTTCACGCGCAAATAAGATTACATCTAGAGCCTTTTTAGTTGAACAAGTTTGGGGTGTTGATTATGAAGGCGGAGAACAAACGCTTAATACGCATATAAACCGAATCAGAGATCGTTTGAAAAAATACGATGCAACGGTGGAGATACAAACAATTCGAGGAGTTGGCTATAAGCTTGAGGTAACCCAATGAGAACTTTATATCAAAAATTCATTGTTGCAACGCTCTTGATTTTAATCATAAGTGTCACGATTGGGCTGATTTTAGCCAATTTTATCTACATGTCTTCTACCAAACAGAAGATGGATCAGCAAAATGTAGAGATCGCCCAAACCATTACATTAAACCTTGAGAGCATGCATTCGGATCATTCATCCTTAGAGCCTTTCTTAGATTCGATTGGAAATCTTGGGTATCAAATCTATGTGGTAAACGAATCCGGAAAAGATGCTTATTTTGGCAAGCCTTTTACCAAGACAGAACTACCTGAAGAAGCGGCCAAAAAGGTACTCTTGGAAAAAGAAATTTACCATGGTATGAGCCACTTTTCCCATAAGTTTTTAATGATGGGACATTTCTCAAATGATGTCAAGAATACGGTAGGGGTGCCATTCACCATGAGTGGGGAGGAATATGGTTTATTCTTACGTCCCAATAATAAACTGCTCTTTTCTGATATTCATATGATTTTAGCATGGTTTTTTGTAGCTGTTACAATTGTTAGCATTAGTGGGGTCATCCTGTTTGCAAAGTATTTCATCCAACCGATTACAAGGTTAACAGAAGCGACCAGAGAGATTACACGTGAGAATTTTCTTTATCCGTTAAAGATTGATCGTCATGATGAGCTGGGACAATTAGCAGAAAGCTTTAACAACATGCAGAGGCAGTTACAACATAATGATGAATCAAGAAAGTCCTTTATCAATAATGTGTCACATGACTTTCAATCTCCACTCATGAATATTCGGGGGTATGCTGAGCTTCTACTGTCACAACAGGTAAATGAACAGGAAGTAAGAGAGTACCTGCAGGTGATTGATCATGAATCAAAGCGGCTATCCAATCTAACGAAGCAGCTATTGTTATTAACCTCCCTAGATCAGAAAGCGTATCCGATGATGATATCAGAGGTTCAATTGGATGAGCAAATTAAACAAGCCATCCGCAGGTATCAATGGCGACTACAGGAGAAGGAGATTGAAGCTTCTTATAAGCTTCCATCTGTTCGGATGAAGGTCGATGCGGAACTGATGAGCAACGTCTGGGACAACTTAATCACAAATGCGATCAAGTATAATGCTCATGGGGGGAGTATTTGGATAAGCTTAGCGAAAAGTGAATCCGTCATCACGATTATAGTGAAAGATTCCGGAATCGGGATGTCTAAGGAAGACGTGACCCAAATTTTCGACCGTTTTTACCGTGTAGATTCATCTAGAAAAAGTGGTGGGACAGGGCTAGGCTTATCGATTGTTAAACAGATTATTGACCTGCATGGAGGAGAAATTAAGGTAGATAGTGAGGTTGGCGTGGGAACAACCTTCACCATCATCCTTCCAAATAAAGAAAGAAAATTGGAGGATTAATATATGGAACAAACTTGGAGTATAAGGCTGATTCGGTTTTCAGCGATATTTGGAATCATCGGTACGTTTATTGGTTCTCAAATGTCAGGAAGTATTGATTATTCATTGAGACCCATTCATGCTCATATTCTACTAGTAGGATGGCTATCGGTATTCGCTTGGGGAATTTTTTATAAGGTATATACGATTAAATACAAAAGACTTGTAGCGATTCACAGTATCCTTGGAATGGTCGGTGCTGCAGGATTGACCGTAGGAATGTGGATGTACAATCTAAATCCATTCAATCTTAATGAAACCTTTGTCATGGTATTCTTTATCGTCGGTGGAAGCTTACTTTTACTAGCCTTCTTATTATTCGTAATTATCACCTTTCTTGTTGATAAACAAGGATAGTGCACGGGGACGGTTCTCCTGCTTCCAAATGGAAGCAGGAGAACCGTCCCTGTGCTACTTTCACCCCCCGAGCTGCAAGGAGAAGTTCAAATTTAGATCACGGGGACCGGCCCTGTGGTTTATGGTATGATGATTGAAAACACTGTATGAGGTATGAGGATGGATATATATTCAAGCCGTTATTTGAGAAGTATTCGTTTAATTAAAGAGTCTGTTCCTTCTTTTCAAGAGTATCCTTTTCAGATTCCAAGTATACGAAACATGACAGAGCTTTCCTTTCACGAAAATGTAACGTTCCTTGTGGGTGAAAATGGAATGGGAAAGTCGACATTGTTAGAAGCGATTGCGATCGTACTCGGTTTTAATCCGGAAGGCGGCTCTTTAAATTTTAATTTCTCCACGTATGATTCGTATTCAAACCTTAGCGATCATCTTACTGCTGTAAAGGGACTCAATCGACCAGCGGATGGTTTTTTTCTTCGTGCGGAAAGTTTCTATAATTTAGCGTCAAATATTGAAGAATTAGACCGTGAACCGACGCGTGGTTCAAAGATCATTGATTCGTTTGGCGGGGTGTCTCTTCATGATCAATCACACGGTGAGGCCTTTTTCTCCACCTTTATGAATCGTTTCGGAGCTAATGGCATTTATATTTTGGACGAACCCGAAGCTGCGCTGTCACCACTCAGGCAATTGTCAATGCTATCCAGAATTCACGAATTGGTTAACCAACATTCGCAATTTATTATTGCGACTCATTCACCGATCTTAATGTCTTATCCATCCTCAAACATACTAGAGCTTACAGAAAACGGAATAAGGGAGACCAGCGTTGAAGACACTGGACACTTTAAATTAATGAAACAGTTTTTCGATGATAAAGATCGATTCATCCATCACTTATTAAAAGAATAAGGACGTGCATGATGGGCTGGGCAAAGTGACTCCGTGGATTTTGACGTCCCAACTAGAAACCGGCCGTTCTTGCATAGATTGTGCAGTGACAAATTTCTACCCGTATTTATAGCAAAACCTCTTTATTCACGGCGATTATTTCGGTTTTACACAAACGTTTGATTAGCATCAAAACGTGTTGATTTGTGTAGATTACTAGTTTTTATCTGTTTTTATAGCAGAAGTATATCGAAGACTGTGACTGTTCCTCGACAGGAATTGCTCATAAAAACTAGCATGAGTTCGTTTAAATAAAGAGGTTTGGCAGCATTTAATCAATCGTTTGTATGGAAATTATGGTGTTAATCAAACGATTGATTGGATTTGGGTTTATGCTTGGTGTTGAGGCTTTTTCGTTATTTGATAGGGGAGAAAGGCGTCGAAAGGTGCGTTTGTAATATGCGTGAATAATGAGTCACGATAAAGAGAAATAAATGAAGTGAGGACTTATGGTGAAAAAGGGGTAGGTCATGTATTCTTGCACTTGGAGGAGCGCGAACACAGGACCTTTTGAACTTCTTCCTAAACCAAATGTAAAAGATTTGATTAACTCTTCTGAGTATCCCGTATTACGCTTTCGGCAATTTCTATTTCGCCCCAGTCCATCAGATTCTTTCTTTTTGCTTCTTCAAGAATTGCAGAAATCCATGAAATTTCCTTCTTTGAGCTAGTAGAATTTCCTTTCTCCATTTCCTATCACCTCTTATAGAAAGTTTGTTCATTATTATGGATATGAAATTAGTAGGTAAATAATGTAAGGATTTGTGGGTAAAGGAATATAGGTGACAGGCACTGGATTCACTCATGGTTTCTAGCCCTTTACGGCAGGGGAACCCATGAGCTTTATCGTCCACGCGGGTTGCTGCTTTTTGATTTCCTTCATCTAAATTGATCGATGGTTCTTTAGTTCATTAACTGATCTCTATCTGCTGCATGTGGCGGTCTTTCTAACCAGGCATGCTTGATTTGGAGATTTAATCCGTCCTCTGCGTAGAGTCCTATTTCTCCTTGTAATCGAACATAATCAGCGGCAATGTCACGTCTTGGACTAGCGGAAAGTGCTGTTCCGTAGTTCCCCATACCAGCAGCCGTCATCATGGCAATTTGATAGAGCATTAATTTATCGGAAAAAGGAGATTCTGTTGTCACTTGAACCTGTGCATCCCATGTGACAGGCACCGGGAGATCCTCTTTATGTAAGTAGTTACTAAAAACGTCGATTTGTTTCTGGGAGATTTCTTTTCCCCTTCTAAAATATTCCCGGATTCCTTCATCTTTCACCACTTGAGCAAAGCCCGTGATCACAGCTACACCCATATAGTTCGTTTGGATATTCGAGTAGAGGTGCGTGATTTCCGCGGCGGTTAGTGGTCGTTGTTTTCCCCACCATCCGGCTAAGAAATGTTGTTTTTCAACCATATCCACTTCTTCGAGATAGGGAATGTAAGGAGACCGAACTTCGATTCCTTTGGATAGTAGTAAGTCTGTTGTTTCATTGAATAATTCCATGGTCGAAGAGATACAAGACATGAAGTGTTCTCGAATGTCCTTGCGAAACGTATGTGGCAAAATAGCACCATAGGTTACGAGAGCTCCTTTTGTCATATGTTTAGTATAGAATAAGAAGAACTCATCGGAAAATAACCTTGGAGCATCTACCTTTACATCCTTTTCCGTAAAACCAAGAGGGATGGCATGTCCTTCTTCTTTAAAGATGTTCGTCACAACCTGTACATGCTGTTGTGCTAAATCTAAGGCATGCTCTAAGACTTTTTTGATTTCCTCATCTTCGACTTTCGCTACATAATATTTAAAAATACAAATAAACATCGAATCTGCTATATAGTTCGCCCATATGCTTCCGACCTCAGACGCTGTTAAACGAATATGATGATTTACCATATTTTTTCAACCTCCTCAAATTTCCCCGATAGTTTATGCAAAAATAGCTATTTTTATTTAAGGAGTGCACAGACGGTTCTCCTATACTTTTAAAATGAAGTATTATCCTTTATATTAATATGAGGGACACTTGAGGAGGTTTGCATGGTGAGAGTTTTGATTGCAGATGATAATGCCGCAGCGAGAAAAATGTTAAAACATTTGATTCGGCACCTTCCCGAATATGAAGTGGTTGGACAGGCTGCTAATGGTGAAGAATTGATTCATGCCGTTATGAAGGAGAAACCGGATATTGCCTTAGTTGATATTAATATGCCTTTATTGAATGGAATGGAAGCGGTTAAATCGTGTAAGAAAATCCAGCCCACTATCCAGGTAATCTTTATAACCGGGCATGATGAATATGCGTTAGAGGCGTTTAGTGTAAATGCAATCGATTACATTGTAAAGCCAGTTGAACGGGACAGGCTGTTTGCGTCATTAGAGCGAGCGCGTACATTGGTAAAGCAATTGGACCAGCAGCCACAGCCGTCTCGGAAACTCAACAAGGATTTAATGATCAAGCAAAACAATAGTTATTCGTTTATTCCGCTTGATGATATTATTTTTATTGAAAGAGCAGACCGCAAGTCTGTTATTCATACAGTGACTCAAAAAATAGAGTTAAATGAGGCATTAACCAATTTGGAAGAGATCCTAGATTCGCGGTTTGTGGCCTCCCATCGGTCCAATATCATCAATTTGCAATACTTAACAAGAATCGAAATGGTCGGTCAGATGTATAGAGCCCATTTTAAAAACTATGAGGAAACAGCGAAAATATCAAAATATAAATTAACGGAATTACAGCAATCTAAAGGATTATGAGGCCCAATTATTGGGTCTTATTTTTTTTGCATTTTTTTAAAAAAAGTGCTTTTTTTGTCTGAATGGATAAATGAGTGAACTGAGTGGAATGAAAGCGAAACCATTTGGGTGAAATGCTTGTCTGAAGGCGATTAGACGACAATTTTGTAATCGATTACAATCCGAGTATAGAGAGATAAGAAAGGACAAAACAAAGATGGTTGGGATAGCAGATGTTGCGAAAAAAGCAAATGTTTCGACTGCTACAGTTTCGAGAGTATTAACGAAACCAGAAACTGTACGAGAACGAACGACTGAAAAAGTGTTAAGGGCAATCAAGGAATTAGATTATCAACCCAATGCCTTAGCAAGACAGCTAAGAAGACTTGAAACCAATACCATCCTCGTCGTTGTTCCAGACATAGCAAATCCTTTCTTCTCAAAGGTTTTAAGGGGAATTGAATCGATTGCAATTCCAAAGGGGTACCAGGTTTTACTTGGTGATACAGGGAATGATGTAGATCGGGAAAACAGCTATTTTAATATCCTTAAGCAAAAAAACGCCGACGGATTGATTTTGTTAACAGCAAGAATCGATTCGCAAGTGATTGAAGAGGTGGCGCGAAGCTTTCCAGTCGTTTTAGCCTGTGAATATATTGAAGGGTCAAGCATTCCGACCGTATCGATTGATAATATCAGCAGTGCCAGGAAGGCGACCGAATACCTCATCGAGTTAGGGCATGAGCGAATCGGCTGTATTACAGGCCCGCTTGATGTGGTATTGGGGAGAGATCGAATGAAAGGATATTATCAGGCGATGGCCAGGAACAATCTTCTTGTAGAGCCTGTGTTAGTCCAAGAAGGGGATTTCAGCTTTGAAAGCGGCTTTAATCTTACACTGAAATTTCTAGCCCTTGCTAAATATCCTACGGCGATCTTTGCAGCCAATGATGAAATGGCGATGGGAGCGATTAAAGCGATTCAATCGAAGGGACTCCAGGTTCCGAATGATCTATCTGTTATTGGGTTCGATGATCTGAAATTTTCCTCAATTATCGATCCTGAACTAACGACGATTGCACAGCCGGCCTTTGATATTGGGGAAAATGCGATGGAACTTCTCATTAAACTGATTAACAAAGAAGAAGTACTCCGTGAGCAAATTATTCTAGACGACCAATTAGTGGTGAGGCAGTCTTGTCGACCGTACTAAAAAAAATTACAAGAAAATGTAAACCATTACATTTCTTTAGTCATTACAAAGAAGGTGAAAACAGATGAATCAACCTATATTGGAAATGAAAAATGTATGTAAAGCATTTAATGGGATAACCGTATTGGACCATGTCAATTTCTCGGTCAAAAAAGGTGAAGTCCATGCATTGATGGGTGGAAATGGTGCTGGAAAATCAACACTTATGAAAATCCTTACCGGCGTCTATACCGCAGATAGCGGCGAGATTTTGATTGAAGGGAAACCTGTTTCAATTAATAGCTATGAAGAGGCGCAAAAAAATAACATATCGATGATCTTCCAGGAGTTCAGTTTAATACCAACTCTTACGGTTGCCCAGAATATTTATCTTACGCGTGAAAAGAAAACAGCCTTAGGAATGCTAGATGACAAGGATTGTGAAGAAAAAACAGAAAAACTGCTTGAAGATTTAGGAGTCGATATTAAACCGAGCGATATCGTCCAAAACTTAGGTGTTGGCTATTGGCAGATGACAGAAATAGCGAAAGCCCTGTCTCAAGAGGCAAAGATCCTGATCATGGACGAGCCAACCTCTTCCTTAACAAAAAATGAAACAGAAGTATTATTTAGTTTTATTAATAAATTGAAAGCAAAAGGATATTCCATTATCTATATTTCTCACCGGATGGATGAAATCTTTGAAATATGCGACCGCATTACGATCTTACGTGATGGCCGATACATTACAACGGAAACCTGCAGTGAGACCAATCTGGATACTGTGATTCAGCATATTGTCGGCATGGAGTTTGACCAAGCCTTCGAATGGAAGGAACGTTCATATGCAACCGATGTGCCGCCAATTTTTGAAGTGAAGAACGTAAACAGTGTGAAGGTGCAGGATATTAATCTTAAAATCCAGCCGGGTGAAATCGTCGGGATTGCAGGGTTAATGGGAAGCGGCCGAACGGAGTTGCTCCGCAGTCTCTTTGGAATTGATCCGATTGACAGCGGGGAAATCTATGTAAATGGTAAAAAACAAAATATTAAAAACGCAAGGAATGCGATTGATGCAGGACTGGCGTTAATACCAGAGGATCGCCGGATGCAAGGCCTCGTCCTTGAGCACAGCGTCAAGGATAATATGATTCTACCGATTCTTTCGAAGCTAAAAAAAGGTACTTTTATTGATAATAAAAAATCAAATGAGATTAGTCAGGACTTTGTTCGCAAGCTGAATATCAAAACTGACAATATTTTCAAACAAGCAAGACTGTTATCAGGCGGTAATCAGCAAAAAATTGTTCTTGCTAAATGGCTGGCCAATGACCCAACCGTTCTGTTGCTTGATGAACCAACGATTGGTGTTGATATTGGGGCTAAAACGGAAATCGTTGAGATTATTCGGGCCATGGCCGAAAGCGGCAAGGCAATCCTTGTGGTCTCTTCCGAACTCCCAGAATTGCTGGCGCTCTCCGATCGAGTCGTCGTCATGCATGACGGGAAAATTAAGAAGGAGCTGGCCCGCAGGGAGATTAAATCAGAGGAGGAACTACAGTATGCAATCCAAGGTTTCTAATTTAAAAAAACCAGCAGCTCCTATGTTTAAAGGATTCGAATGGCGCAACTATATTGTGTATTTCGCCTTCATTGGAGTATTCATCTATTTTTCTATCAGTCTACATGATGATGGGTTTCTAACAACAGGAAATCTATTAAATATTGTCAGACAAACGGCCACGATTTCGATCATGGCGTTGGCAATGACGTTTGTCATTAGTACAGGAGAAATTGACCTTTCCGTTGGTTCGATTGCCGCTCTTTCATCCTTAGTCGGTGCGTTAGCCCTTCAAGCGGGGTATGGAATTATCGGCGGATTAATTGGCGGTGTTGGTACAGGACTTGTGGTTGGATTAATCAATGGATTATTGGTTACCAAAGTAGCCATCCCTTCATTCCTTGTAACGCTTGGAACGATGGGAGCGATTAAGGGCTTGGCGATGTGGATCACGGATACGGCTCCGGTTCCGATTGTCGATGCAAACTTTAACTTTATTTTTGGCTCTGGTGATGTTGGTCCGATTCCAGTACTACTTCTATGGACAGTCGTATTTACGGTGATTGCTCATGTGCTGTTACGAAAAACATCTTTTGGACGTCAAGTGTTAGCGACTGGCGGAAATGAGAATGCGGCAAGATTTTCAGGTGTTAAGACCATGAAAGTGAAGCTGTACGTTTTCCTTGGTACAGGTTTAATGGCAGGGTTAGCGGGTCTCCTGTATGCAGGCCGGATGAATTCAGGACGATTCTCTTTCGGTGAAGGCGATGAGCTGTCGGTAATTGCTGCGGTTATCCTAGGCGGAACAAGCTTGTTTGGCGGAGTCGGGACGATTATTGGCACATTGGTTGGTTCATTGATGATTGGAACGATTAACAACGGGTTGATCATTATGGGATTAGATGTCAGCCAGCAAATGATTATTAAAGGAATCATTATTATCTTGGCTGTAGCTTTTGGTAAAAAAGCGCTGAAGCGTTAGTTCGATATGGATAAGGTGGATTAATCAATCGTTTCATGTACATCAAGTCATGGAAGAACAGGAGGAGAAGCGGTGGAAAAGATTAAAGTTGGAATTATTGGTACCGGATTCATTGGGCCCACTCATATTGAAGCCATCCGCAGGCTTGGATTTGTTGAAGTAGTGGGCTTGGCGGAATCGAATCTAGAAACAGCTGAAAAGAAAGCAACAGAGCTCGGGATACCAAAAGCCTTTGGCGATTACCGCGACATGCTGTTGGATGAAGAAATTCAAGTGGTTCACAATTGTACACCGAATCATCTGCATTTTGCGATTAATAAAGAGATTATTTTAGCAGGAAAGCATGTGATATCGGAAAAACCATTGGCGATGAATAGTGAAGAATCTGCCGAATTGCTGGAGTTAGCAGAAAAACATGCCGTCGTTCATGGGGTTAACTTCAATTACAGACAGCATGCGAGTGTCCAGAACCTGCAAGCGATGGTCGAAAACGGCGACCTTGGTAAAGTGAACTTGGTACACGGAAGCTATCTGCAGGATTGGTTACTTTATGAAACAGATTTTAACTGGCGCCTCGCTCCGGAAGTTGGCGGAAAGTCTCGTGCAGTAGCTGACATCGGTTCGCACTGGTGCGATACGGTTCAATTTGTAACAGGTAAGCGGATTGTTGAAGTGTTTGCTGATTTAGCCACAGTGATTCCTGTAAGAAAAAAAGCCATAAATCAGACTGCGACCTTTAGTACTCAAAATTCTGAGGAACAGGAGTATGACGATGTCCCGATTAACACAGAAGATTATGCATCCGTCCTTGTCCGTTTTGAAGATGGATCAAGAGGTGTATTCACGGTTTCTCAAGTAAGTGCTGGCCGGAAAAATCGGCTAAGCTTTGAAATCAACGGCAGCAAAAGTTCTGTTTTCTGGAACCAGGAAGAACAGGAGAAGCTTTGGATTGGCCATCGTGATAAAGCCAATGAACTTCTTCTAGCAGATCCCGCTCTGTTTGCTCAAGAAGCAAGGCATGCCATTCATCATCCTGGCGGTCATAATGAAGGCTGGCCGGATGCGTTGAAGAATATGATGTTGAATTTCTACACATTTGTCCGTGATGGCAAGAGCCTGAAAACAGATAAACCTCATTTTGCAACCTTTCTTGATGGTCACATTTCGATGTGTATTACAGATGCGATTCTTAAAAGCCATCAGGAACAGAAATGGGTGACTGTGCAAACCGGCAAGGAGGTTCTTGCATGAAACTAGGTGTCTTTACTCCGCTGTATCAGAACCTTCCATTTGAAGAGATGCTTGATAAATTAGCGGGAATGGGTGTCGAGGCGGTTGAATTGGGTACAGGTAACTATCCTGGCAATCATCACTGTAATCCGGATGAACTGCTTGAGTCCCCTGAAAAAAGAAGAGCCTTCCTTCAGGCGCTTGAGATGAGGGGACTAACCGTAAGCGGCTTAAGCTGCCACGGCAATCCACTCCATCCGAATATCCTGTTTGCGAAAGAGTCTCACGATGTTTGGCGCAAAACGGTAATGCTTGCAGAACGGTTAGAAGTCCCTGTGATCAATGGGTTTTCTGGCTGTCCAGGTGATCATATTAGTGCGAAGAATCCTAACTGGGTTACCTGTTCATGGCCGCCGGAATATTTGGAAGTTCTGAATTGGCAATGGAATGAGGTGGTCATTCCTTACTGGAAAGAAGAAGCGAAATATGCCAGGCAGCACGGCATTCATCAGATCGCCTTTGAAATGCATCCGGGATTTGTTGTTTATAATCCAGAAACCTTGCTGAAGTTAAGAGAACATGCGGGAGAAAACATCGGTGCCAATTTTGATCCAAGCCACTTGATCTGGCAGGGGATCGACCCGGTTGAAGCCATCAAAAAGCTGGGCCGTGAACAAGCCATCTTCCATTTCCATGCGAAAGATACGTATGTAGACGAAGCGAATTTGAAGGTGAATGGTGTACTAGATACTAAGCATTATAGCGAGATTTTAGATCGCTCGTGGACGTTCCGAACGGTTGGTTACGGTTCTGACGAGAAATTATGGAAGGATATCATCAGTGCATTAAGGGCTGTTGGATATGACTATGTTGTTTCAATTGAACATGAGGATATGCTTGCCTCAACCGATGAGGGATTAAGAAAAGCGATTTCTCTCTTAAAGGGAGCTATGTTTAAAGAGCAAATCACAGAAATGTGGTGGGCGTAAACCTAGGTTATACAACAAAGGTTGATGGAATAGGGCATTTTTAGGGGTAAAACAATCGATTAAAAATGTGGAGGGAAAAAACATGAAGCTAGGATATCAAACGAATACGTGGGGCGGAGTTTTCGGCCACCCGGCAGGGGTTACTTCTGTAAAGGATCTCTATTATCTAGCAAACGGTTCAACAGAGGAAGCACTAAAGGATATTGCGGCAGCAGGCTATAGCGGTTTTGAGCTTTTTGATGGAAATCTCATGCAGTATCAAGATCGAAAAGAAGAGTTTGTAAAGCTAGTATCAGACTTATCTTTAACATTTATCGGTGTCTATACCGGAGGGAATTTTATTTTTCCAGATGTTTTAGAAGAGGAATTAGCAAAGGTTGATCATGTCGCAGCGTTGGCGTCAGAACTAGGTGCCGAGCATCTTGTTGTAGGCGGCGGGGCCGTTCGTGCAAACGGGATTAAAGAGAGTGACTACAAGGATTTAGGCGATGCGCTTAATAGAGTAGTAGAAATTGCTGGAAAATATAACCTTATTGCTAGTTATCACCCGCATCTAGGAACAAACGTCCAGTCACCGAACCAGTTGGATCAGTTAATGCCGCTTACGACAATCAATCTTTGCCCAGATACGGCTCATATTGAAGCAGGGGGCGGTGACCCGGTTGAGGTGATCAAGAAGTATGTCGACCGTATCCAATATGTTCATTTCAAAGACTATGAAAATGGTGAATTCTTACCACTTGGAAAAGGTAGACAAAATTTCGCTGAGATGCTGAAAGTATTGGATGAGGCCGACTATGCTGGCTGGGTTACCGTGGAATTGGACAGCTATCCAAATCCAAAAGAGGGAGCAGACATCAGTAGAGAATTTCTTTCACAGTTTGAACTTTTAAAAACAGTATAAAAAATTGAGGGGGTCAATTTGATGAAAAAGTTTCTATCGATTATGACGATGATTGTATTCATTACAAGTATTGCGCTTGTTGGATGTGGTAAGGAAAGTGCGACTACCGATAAGAGTGAGGGTTCTGAAACAGAAGAGGTTACTGCTGTCTCTGGTCCAATTACGATTAATCAAGACATCCCAGACCAAGAAATCTTAAGTAAAGGTCCTGACGGGGAAGCTGCTATCTCAGCGAAAACCTTACAACTGACCGAAGAGGAAGTAGAGAAAATTAAAGAAGGAAACTACAAAGCAGCTCTTGTGATGCATTATGCAGGCAATGACTGGGCTACTGCTCAAATCGAAGGCTTAAAGGCGACTTTTGCAAAAATGGGAATTGAAGTGGTTGCTGTAACAGATGCACAGTTTAAAGCTGAAAAACAAGTATCAGATATTGAAACGGTTTTAGCGAAAAAGCCTGATATCATTATTGGAATTCCGGTAGATCCTGTTTCAACTGCAGCTGCCTTTAAGAAAGCGGCCGATGCAGGTGTAAAGATTGTGTTTATGGATAACAAACCATCTGGGTTAGAAGCGGGTAAGGATTATGTGAGCGTTGTTTCTGCTGATAACTATGGAAACGGTGTTCAAGCGGCAGAAATTATGGCGGAGAAGCTTGGCGGAAAAGGGAAAATCGGTATGATTTATCATGATGCAGATTTCTTTGTTACCAAGCAAAGAACGGATGCATTCGAAAAAACAATTAAGGAAAAATACCCTGATATCCAAATTGTTGACCGCGGAGGGATCGTAGGACCGAACGATGGCGAAAAAGTGGCATCAGGTTTATTGACAAAGAATAGTGATCTTGATGGTTTGTTCGTTGTGTGGGATGTACCAGCGGAAGGTGCTCTAGCAGCAGCTCGTATGGCTGGCAAGAAGGATTTTGTTATTACAACCATTGATTTAGGAACGAATGTTGGTTTAGATATTGCATCATCTGGCATGATCAAAGGTCTTGGGGCTCAGCTTCCATATGATCAAGGAATCTCTGAAGCGATCTTAGCAGGTTATGCCTTGCTTGGTAAAGAAGCACCGGCATATGTAGCAGTACCAGCATTACAAGTAACGGAAGACAATATTTTAGAAGCATGGAAGCTTGTTTATCACAAGGATGCACCAGAATCAATCCAAAACGCAGCAAAATAATCATTTTTAAAATAGGGAGGATTTTAACATGAAAAAACTAAACGTAGGTATGATCGGCGGAGGTTTTATGGGGAAGGCGCACTCACTTGCATATGCAGGAATGCCGATGTTTTTCTGGCCGGCACCAGCCATTCCGCACCGCCATACAGTGGTAGATGTGACAGAAGAATTAGCAAGAGATGCAGCAGCTAGATTAGGTTTTGATCACTATTCAACCGACTGGAGAGCGGTTGTGAATGACCCGGAAATCGATATCATTGATATTGTAACACCTAACAACACACATGCTGAAATCGCGATTGCCGCTGCCAAAGCGGGAAAACATATTATCTGTGAAAAGCCTTTATCTTTAGGGGCAGAGCAAGCGAAGGAAATGCTAGAAGCAGTAAAGGCAGCAGGAGTAAAACATGCGGTTGCCTTTAACTATAGAAGAACACCAGCGGTTGCACTAGCGAAAAAATATATTGAAGAAGGAAGAATTGGCAAGATTCTTAGCTTCCGTGGAACCTATTTACAAGATTGGTCTGCTGATCCTAATTCACCATTATCATGGCGCTTCCAAAAGAAAATCGCTGGTTCTGGTGCACTAGGCGATATCGGAACACACGTTGTAGACTTTGCTCGCTACCTAGTTGGTGAAATTACGGATGTAAATGCAATGACAAAAACATGGATTCCAGAAAGACCGGTTCAAACTGGCGGCATTGACAAGCTAGGTACGGTGAAAAGTGGCAGTGTTGATGTACCGAAAGCTGCTGTCGATGTAGATGATGAAGTCATTACGATGGTAAAGTTTGATAATGGTGCTATGGGTACAATTGAAGCAACCCGTAATGCATGGGGACGCAATAACTACTTAACATTTGAGATTCATGGTGAAAAAGGTTCTTTATCCTTTAACTATGAGCGCCGCGACGAGCTTCAAGTTTGCTTCGCCGATGATCCAAGTGATGCAAAAGGCTTTAGAACGGTCTACACAGGACCAGCCACCCCATACGGTGAAGGGTTATGGCCTATTCCAGCTCTTGGTATCGGCTATGGTGAAACAAAAATCATTGAAACATATGATCTGTTTAAAGCGATAGCTGAAGATACAGAGTTTTCGCCTAACTTCAATGATGGCTACCGCATTGAGTTGATTGCTGATGCGATTCTAGAATCAGCTGAAAAAGGTCAGTGGGTTACGCTAGAAAAAACAGCAGCGCTTGTAAAGTAACTTTTTTAAGAGAAGGTTTCTCCGTCGGGAGAGGCCTTTTTTCTTTTTAGGTAATTGTTACTGAAAGTAGTAAAATGGAAGTGTATTCCTAGGAAGGAGTAGGATGTAAATGAATGATAACCAGGCGAGTTTGTATAAGGAAGTTCTACGGACGATGTCAGAATGTGTGCTGATCTACGAAAAATCAGGAAATATCATTGCCCTGAATGACAATGTGGAAACGGTACTAGGGATTAAACCGGAATTCTTAACGGAACTAAGTGCCGAGCGGCTTGATTATATAAAAGAAGATGGGACCCATTTGGCCTATTCTGAGTTACCCTCCTTCATTACCCTTGAACAGGGTGTTTCTTTTCAAAATTATATTTTAGGAATCATCGACTCCAATCGAAATATTAAATGGATTTCTTTAAATTCGATACCTCTAAAAATGGCCGATGAACAGGCAGCGCTTATCACCATTTCTGATATTACGGAACGCAAGAATATGGAGGATGCTATTATTCAAGCAAAAGAGGCGGCGGAAAAAGCCAATCTGGCAAAATCAGATTTTTTATCGAAGATGAGTCATGAGCTTCGTACCCCGCTTAATGGGATCCTCGGTTTTGCTCAGTTATTAGAAATAGAAGAGGAAGGATTAAATGAAGACCAGCGGGATTATGTACAAGAGATTCTATCTGCAGGGCGCCATTTATTGCATTTAATTAATGAAGTTCTAGACTTATCAAGGATCGAAACAGGAAATCTAAAGGTTTCCATCGAGGAGGTTCCTCTTCTCCCTGTAATGGATGAATGTCTAAGAATTGTTCAGCCGCTCGCTAAGGAAAAGGATATCAGAATGGATGTGAGAATGGATCACTGGAAAGATCTATCGGTTTATGCTGATCCGATTCGTCTTAAACAGATCCTTCTTAATCTGCTGGACAACGCAATTAAATATAACCGGATTTCCGGTACGGTCACCATCTTTTGTGATATTCAGGGTGAGGAACTCATCATTCATATTGTCGATTCAGGAGTGGGTATTTCAGCAGAAGAAGCAGGTAAGATCTTTGTTCCTTTTTATCGGATTGAGGGGACGAGTGAAGAGGGGACAGGAATTGGCTTATCTTTAGTCAAACAACTCGTTCATTTAATGGGAGGAAAAGTGGATGTTTCGAGAGGCGAAAATGGAAACGGCAGTGACTTTTTCTTCAGTCTCCCTTTACCAAAAGATTTTACAATCGGGATGAGATGGGAAGAACAAGTTGAATCACTTATCCTTCATGAACAAACGGCTGATACATACTGCGTCCTGTATATTGAAGACAATGAATCCAACTTAAACTTAGTAACCAAGATTATGCAAGCACAGCCTTCCTATACGTTGCTCACAGCCCGAACTGGAAAAGAAGGAATTGAAATGGCTACAAATGAAAAGGTGGATCTGGTTCTCCTCGATATTCACTTACCTGACTTCAGCGGGTATGACGTCTTTAAAATCTTAAAAGCGAATGAACAAACGAAAGATCTGTTAGTCATCGCGGTAAGTGCCAATGCTGTACCGGAGGATGTTCAACGCACATTAAAGATGGGATTTGATCATTATTTAACCAAACCATTTAATATAAGAGAGTTTTTGACGGCCATCAGTGAGACGTTAAACCGAAGAATTTTTCAACATATACCGGATGAAAAAATCCTTAGTACAGGTCCTCACGGAGAGGAGGCTGTTTCAGCAAAAACGCTGCAGCTATCATTGAATGATTTGAAAATTCTTAAGGATAAAAGATATAAGGCGGCCATTTCTATGCACTATACTGGTAATGATTGGTCGCGGTTACAAGTGGATGGGCTCGTTACGACGTTTGAGAGAATGGGTATTGAGGTAGTAGCGGTGACAAATGCAGAATTCAATTGGGAAAAGCAAGTGAAGGATATCGAAACTATTTTAGCTAAAAAGCCAGATATTCTTGTCAGTATCCCAGCAGATCCAAAACGGACGGCGTTTGCTTACAAAAGAGCAGTTGAATCAGGTGTAAAACTAGTTTTTATTGATAATACACCGGAGGGCCTGCAGCATCAAAAGGATTATGTGAGTATTGTTTCGGCTGATAATTATGGAAATGGGATGGAAGCAGCTCATATTATGGCTGAAGAATTAAACGGTAAAGGCAAAATAGCTGTAATCTATTATGACGCTGACTTTTTTGTTACACAACAAAGAACAGAAGCGTTTGAAAAAACGATGAAGGAGAAATATCCAGACATTCAAATTGTTGAACGAAGTGGGATTAAGGATCCAGTAGATGGAGAAAAAGTGGCAGGGCGAATTCTTGCGATGCATGGTGACCTGAATGGGATTTTTGTTTTCTGGGACCTGCCTGCAGAAGGAGTATTGGCCGCGGCTCGGGCTGCAGGAAGAAACGACTTGATCATCACGACCATCGATTTGGGGAGTACGGCTGGTAAAGAAATAGCTAAGGGAGGACTTATAAAAGGACTAGGAGCACAACTACCGTACCAACAAGGCGTTGCCGAAGCCATACTTGCTGGCTATGGACTCCTTGGAAAACCCGCTCCCCCATACGTAGCCGTTCCTGCACTCAAAGTCACAAAAGAAAATATACTTGACGTCTGGAAACTGGTTTATCAGTAGTGACACGGGTAGTGACACGGGGACGGTTCTCCTGCGTTATTCCATTGGGTGAACATCCAAAGAAAAGGTCATGCCAAATCAAATAAAAAGAGCAGGTCATCTGCTCTTTTAGTCATTTACCAAGACCTCTTTTAGCGTTTGGGCATCTTCCTTGTCTAATGTTCCTAAAGCATTCTTTTCTCTGTCGATGATCGTCGCTGATGCGTTACCTTGGTTAAACCATATAAAGTATTCAAATAATCTTTCTGGCATATTTTTATCATATCTGAAGAATAAAGTTGCTTTCACATCTTCTTTTCGAGCCATCTCTGCCTTAACGTTCTGTTCCCATTCAATTCTTGCTAATACTTCTCTTAAAGTGTTAATCTTTTCTTCCTCGGTTATGATTCTTTCATTATCACTGTTTTCCCCTGTTAGTATTTGTACATCCACTCTATGTAGTTGATTTAAATCAAACTCTTTAGGAACTTCATCTGAGCATCCGATAAGAATTATTATGAGGAAAGCGAATATAGACAAACGGATAAGGAAATTTTTCATTCAAGGACCTCCAGACTTTTACTCTTGTTAAGTATTCTATAAATTCCCATTTAAACCCTTTTAATTAAATCCTCAGTTTCTCACAAAAAGACAGTCTATCGGTTGCTGAAATCCCGGATTTTCTGATCATTGAAATAGCTGATTTACATACCTAAGAAAACGGTGCCAGGCTAAACGGTTCCGTTATATATTTAAGGTTAGGCTCTGTTATAAATGAATTTGATTTCACAGTGTAAAAAAAAAAACGGAGATATTCCGTCTAAATTGGAAAATACCCATATTTCTTTTAGAATAAGGGGATTTTTTCCGTTAATATCATTCAAATCTTTGGGTTTTGTCTTAATTTAGAGCAGTTAGTCGGATTATCGCCGCTTATATTTGTTCTTAAGATTACAATATGTACAATAGCCGGAAATTCTCCGCCTATGAATTCTCATACCTACACAAAAATCGATACGGAGAAGGCAGAAATGTTTTGGTTTGCGACAGGAAACGGAACCCATTAGTGCCAGGCACCGGTTTTTTTCAAGCAGTAGAACCGTCCCCATGCTTCCTTGTTGGAAAGACGATGGTAAAGCATACTAGTTTTTCTTCGATGGTGACTTTTAGTTCACCGTTGTATTTGTCGGTTATTTCTTTGATGATGGATAGTCCAAATCCTCTGTTTCTGGTGTTTTCGCTTTGTTTGGTTGAGTGTTCCATTTCGAAGAAGGTTTCATCAAAATTTTTGAGGGTGCTTGAATTTTTCACTTCTATTATATGTTTTTCGTTTATTTTCTTCATTTTAAGGAAAATTCTGCGTTGTTCTACAGGTAATTCCATGGTCGCTTCATAAGCATTATCCAATAAGTTACTCATTAGGCGGATAAAGTCTGTAGAAGAGAGAATGTTCGTCACGTCTTCGGATAGGATGGTCAGCTTCGTCACAATCTGATTTCTTTTGAACCTTTCCATTTTCGTAAATAGAACGGACGCGAGAATGGGGTTCGTTATCTGTAACACTTGGTTGTTTACTTGTATATCCCCGATTAGATCTTTCACATAATTCTCTGTTTCGCGATAATGGCCGATTTTTAATAACCCGGAAATAACGGTTAGATGATTGTTGAAATCATGACGGTCTGAACGGACAGAAGTAACCAATGAATGGAATTCTTTCTCATGCGTGTGCTCTGTCAGTTGAATTCTCCGGCTGGTTTCTTTTTTATAAATCCAAGCGATAATAAATAAAGAAACGATATTTAATAGTATCAGCAGAATCATGCTGGAAGGAACACCGAGAATCAACGGTGTTTCTTTCATTATATAGAAGGAGCCAAACGATAAGAAAGACAACAACAGCTGAAAAAGAATAACGATGATTAATGGGAATATACCTTTCATTGCAGCCTGCCACTTAAATAAGGAACTCGAATTTTGTATCGATGAGCTGCAAGTGCAGCGAAGGCTATCGGAATATTCGTGGCATTGGCCAACAGAATTCTTTTCCATGGGTCACTTAATATTTCTTCGATGTTTAATGAAAAGATTGCCATGTATAGCAAAATCAGTATCGTTTGAAAAAACACTAAGCATATGAAGCAAACCAAGGAGACAATAACGCCTTGTATGAACGTAAATTTAAAAATGAAGGACGCCAGGAGTGCAAAAATTAGCACTAATAAATATACCTTAAATGAAAAGGTCATATAGAGCTCTGCAGAAAATGCTATAGCAGAATAAAGAATCGAAAATATAATGAACTGTCTTTTCTTCGTTTTAATAGAAATACCCAAGAGGACAAAAGTCAGTGCCAACACTGCAAAAGTCTCAGGTAAAGACAATAAAAAATAACTGTACCAAGCCATAATGGTCTCTCCAAAATGAATTTTTTACGAATACAATCATAGCACGAGATTAACATTATCAACAAATAATTTTGAAAAGGTACACAGGGACGGTTCTCCTGCATTTATCCAGTAGGAAAGAAAGGTCATGTATTCTTGCACCTTTTGATGCAAGAATTTGATTGAAATTGAGTATGTTCCATCAGTTTTTGTGCCGCTGTCAGGCCTCGGATTTTGTCGAAGATTGATATGCTTTTTGTTTAGTGGTTAGTGATAGAGGTGCAACTGAAATTGAGGGTGGTTGGTTGTTGATCTTCTTTCCGTAAGGGGAGGAGGTGATAATCATGGAAACATTTCTTGAAATTCTACGTGAAGTTCTGAAGGGGATTGTATACCGTCAGGGTGATGGTTGTCAATGTTTACTCTTTATGAGAACCCCCCTTTAGCTTGCGACGGCGCAGGGTGGTTTTCTTGTTATCTAGAACGTTTTTCCGAAAGACATATGCTGTTATTTCGCGGGGGTGGACCTAGCATCCATGCCATTCTCTTTATGACAAATTTCTACCCGTTTTTATAATAAAAGCCCTTTGTTCATCATACTATCTTCCGTTTTACACAAACGTTTGATTAGCACCAAAACGTGTCCGTTTGTGTAGATTACTAGTTTTTATCTAATTTTATAGTAGAAGGAAATCGAAGGCTGTGACTGTTCCTCGACAAAAATTGCTCATAAAAACTAGCAAGAGTTCGTTTAATTAAAGGGGTTGTTGTGCTTTTAATCAAACGATTGGTTAAAGATATTTTTGTTAATCAAACGTTTGATTGAATTTCTGTATGTTCTATTATTATGGCGATTATTGCTATTTATGCGAAGAGAAGGTTGTCGGAAGGTGTATAGGTAATAAAGTGTGTAAACGGTTGGTGATTTGATTCGTTTGGTGAATTGTTTATAAAGTATTTTGGTGGAAAAAAAGAGGAATACCTCTTGATTTTGTAGAAAGACTAGCGATATGGGGATTCCTAAACTTAATCAAGCGTAATCATTTAAGTGTTTTAAGAAAGAAGTGAGATCTTCGTGTTGAGATTAATGAAAATACATCATATTGCTGTGATTTGTGCCGATTATGAACAGTCAAAGGACTTTTATGTGCGGGTACTGGGGCTCACTCCTGTTCGCGAGGTGTATCGCAAGGAGAGAGATTCCTATAAGTTGGACCTTGAAGTGAATGGGGAGTATCAGATTGAATTGTTTTCATTCCCGAATCCTCCGGCACGGCCAAGCTATCCGGAGGCGGCGGGTTTACGGCATTTGGCGTTTGCGGTAGAGGATATCGATGAGGCTGTTAAGCACTTAATGGATAACGGAGTAGAAGTGGAAGCGGTTCGAATTGATCCAAATACAAATAGAAAGTTCACCTTCTTCGCCGATCCTGATGGCCTGCCGATTGAGCTTTACGAAGTGTAGGATGTTAGCGCAGGGACGGTTCTCCTGCTTCATTAAGGAAGCAGGAGAACCGTCCCGACGCATTATGCTTCATTTTATTAGATTTTGGATATAATAGTAAGAGTTATTTATTTAGGGGGAGGAAAAACGTTGGCAAGAATCGGTCAGAAAGTTGTTCCGCATTTATGGTTTGACAAGGAAGCGAAAGAAGCAGCTGGGTTTTACGTTTCGATCTTTCCTAATTCTAAAATGATGGGTGTCACTACCATTCAAGACACACCATCAGGAGACTCCGATATGGTCACTTTTGAGCTTTGGGGACAACAGTTCATGGCCATCAGCGCAGGTCCTTATTACAAGCTCAATCCGTCGATTTCTTTCATCGTTAATTTTGACCCATCGCGAGAAAAAGATGCGAGTGAAAAAATAAATGAGGTTTGGAACAAACTATCCGAAGGTGGCAACGTGTTAATGCCGCTTGGTCAGTATCCGTTCAGTGAAAGGTATGGCTGGATACAGGATAAGTATGGAATGTCCTGGCAATTAATGCTTACCAATCCAGAAGGGGATGAGCGTCCTGAAATCATACCATCCCTTTTGTTTGTGGGCGATCAGTGCGGCAAGGCAGAAGAGGCGATTCAATTTTATTTATCCATATTTAAAGACGCAAAGCAGGGACTTCTAGCCCGCTATCCTCAAGGCATGGAACCTGACAAAGAAGATACGATCATGTTTGCTGAATTCATGCTTGAAAATCAGTGGTTTACTGCAATGGACAGCGCACATGAGCATAAGTTCAGCTTTAATGAGGCACTCTCCTTTCTGGTATACTGCGACACACAAGAAGAGATTGATTACTATTGGGAACGGCTCTCTGCGGTTCCGGAAGCTGAGCAATGTGGCTGGCTGAAAGATAAGTTTGGCATCTCGTGGCAGATTGTTCCTACAGAAATGAACGAAATGATGAGCAAGGGTACACCGGAACAGCTTCAGCGCATAACAAAAGCCTTTCTTACCATGAAAAAATTCGATCTGGCAGAATTACAAAAAGCATACAAGTGACGCGGGGACGGTTCTCCTGCTTCCTTAAGGAAGCAGGAGAACCGTCCCCGTGCTATTGCAGTGGGATGTAGCCGGTCTTTTCGATTATTTTTTGTCCTTGTTCGGACTGCATCCATTGGATGAATGCTTTTAGATGAGGGTTGTCGCTGCCTGCTGTGATGGCGTAGAATTCGGCTACGATGGGGTAGGTTTCGTTTTGAATGTTTTCTTTTGTTGGGAGGATGCCTTCTACGGCAATGTTTTTGATTTTTCCGTTCTCGACCATGTTCTGTGAAAAATGTCTGAATGAAAAGCCGATCGCATTTTTTCGATTTTGATAATTCAGCGTTTCTTTGATTATTCCCCCCATGCCAGAGACTATATCTTCTGAAGGCGGGTTCATTAACGGAATACCATCCATTACCTTGATTAATGCAGACTGGCTGCCGCTATCTTCAGGACGTTGAAACGCACGAATTTCTTCATCCTTTCCGCCGACTTCACTCCAATTGGTAATCTTACCAGAATAAATCCTCTGTATTTGTTTGATCGATAATTCGTCCACTGGATTATCCGCATGGACAAAGAAAACAAAAGCTTCTCTCCCAATTGGGGTCAAGGTAAGGTCTACACCTTGTAGCTCCGCAAATTCCATCTGCCTTTTAGAAGGCTGTGCAATAAAGATGATATCCACTTCTCCCTTTAATAACCGATCAAAAGCATGGCTCGTTTGGCTGGAAACAACCTCCCCTTCATATAAAGGATATTCTTTTTCAGGATAAACAGCTTGTGCAAAGGCCGAATAAACCGGGTATAAAGCCGTTGCCCCGTCTAACAATGGAAGATCATGTTCTATGTTAAAAGAAGACGGTTCATCTAAAGAAACGGCTTTTGTATTTTTTCCAAAAGGGCGGTACTCCGATAAATCTACATCCTGCGAGCTGACCACTTCTAGCGATTTTTCGTAGGCCTTAAAGCCTTCAAATGCAGTGAGCGTGACAGCACATATTGTGAAAAAAACAATTGCAGTGGTTTTGGCGTGTTTATTCTTGAGTTTTCCATAGATTGCTAGAATCACGGCAATGATTAAACCTATGGTTAAGGCGGGAATAAAAATCGTGTAAAACTCTGCATCTCTTGAAAGTGCTGCGATAATCGTTGCCACAAATCCACACAGACCAAATACAGTGATCGTCAGTATCGTACCAAAAATTCTCATACCTTCCTCCTAAATAAGTGTGTGCCATTTTGTTTTGTCTGTTATTTATCCTATTTGGTTTTTAGTGTAATTTTACACTATTTTGGATAATTTGGTCAATTAGGGTTTGAAGAATTTAACTTTATTATGTATATATATGGTAAAATTTAAATGGCAGTTGGTATAAAAACTAATAGTATAAATGGTGTTTTTATGAAGTTATGGGAGAAAACAGAATGAAGAAACTAGCATTGGTATTAGTGGTATGTGCTATTTTATTATTATCTATTGTGACAGTATGGACGGACCTTTCTTCACATTTACAGTTTGGGCAGTTCACTTCTTCAAAAAGTGGAGATCAATTAAAGATTATGATGGATGTCACCAACACTAGTAGTAGACGCATTGAGGGCAGTGCCTGGGTCAACCTCCTAGGTGTTGAGAACTCGAAAGTAGCAAAAAAAGTTTATTTTCAATTTCCCGAAGGAGGGATAAAGCCTAAGGAAACCATTATATTTTCCCTAGAAATGAAGGATGTAAAGCATGATAAATGGAATATGGGTTATATGAGACTAAAAGACTCGCGAACGAAGCTAATTTGGGGAATAACTTCTTTGTTAATTAATGCAAGTCTATGGTTGTATATCTTTTTTTTATTAAACCGATTCATTACAAATAACAAGTCTTTGTGAGAAAAGCGAATATCGTGCCTGTCATCCCCCTAGGTTTTGTCAAAAGATGGCTAAATTCTAAATGACTGTAGAATAGAATTTCTTTTTTTATAAAAAATCTGCTCTGTATTTAGCTAAAATGTTATGTGGCTTAAAAGTGTTTTAAACTACTCAACTAGTGGGCCGCTTTGGTCCTTTTTTCATCTTCGGAAAAATCACTAGGAAAAAATAGTAGACCTTAGTCCCCTTGCCATCAATAAGGCAAAAGATAAGGAAAACGCCGATCTGTTAGACTACTTTTCTCCTACCAGCTAGTAAATTTAACTCATTTATTAACTGAATTTTCATAATATATGGAATTTATTACAAACCCTCCCTTATAATGAGAATGCTTGGTTACTTTCTATTAAAAAGGGGAGATTATTATGAAGAAAAAATTGCTCGCAGTTTCTTTGTCCGCTGTTATTGCAAGTTCGGGCTTTGGGCTTACACCATCGTTTGCTGCTGGAAACGGTCCTGATGTCAATGGAAACGAAACAGTGCAAACGGCCATGCTGACAACCTATGATGAAATGGCTAGTTTTCTAAATAAGGAAGCGGTAAGACAGCCGCAAATGGAACTCGAAGTGATTGGCCAATCGGTCAAAGGCCGAGACCTTTTTCTTGCTAAATACATGTCTAACCCGGAAAACCCAACCATCCTTTTTCTTACCCAACAGCACGGCAATGAAGCCTTAACAACCGAAGGAGCACTTGAGTACATACGTCATCTTGGCTCAAACTCGAAACAAACACAGGAGATGCTAAAAAACGTAAATATACTTATTGTCCCTATGTTGAATGCCGATGGAGCAATGGGCGATGTGAATTTCTCGCTTGATAACTATATGGCAAGTGGAAGACATTTGACTCGCTTTAACGCAAACAGATTGGACCTGAACCGTGACCATGTAAACAAAGTGGCACCTGAAACACAGGCACTGCATAAAAATGTACTTCAAAAATACGATATTGATTACATGATAGATTTTCATCATCAAGGGACTCAAGAGGATTACTTTGGAAAATTAACCACTGGTTCGGTGCTGGCTCCTTATCATCCAAATGTTGACCCTGATGTGTTGCTAGGTTCAAAGAAGCTTGCAACTGTTCTGTTGGAGAGTGTAAATTCTAAGGGCTGGGGGTTTGTCTTAAAATATGATGAACCATCCACCAATATAAACGTTGCCTCGAATGCCATGGCACTTCAATATGGAATTTCTGTCATGCTGTTTGAAATGCGCGGGATGGCAGACCATTCTTACGAGCCGTATGTCCTTGGTCAAAAATCGAACGGATATCTTATCAAGCAAGCCTTTACGGCAATGGATGCTACTGCAAAAGCAATTGCAAACGGTTCTATATTAACGGCCGATCCTTCTGTTTACGACGAGCTTCCTGAACAGCATTATAGTTATTAATAGATTTTAAGACCTGGGTTCGGTGTATCATTGGACTCAGGTTTTTTTGGGTTCATCGTTTATGCTGCCCCGAAGCGGTAAAGTAGGTGTATGACCAAAGGTTGCGCCTGGTGTTTTATCTATTTATGAATAAAAGAAACTGCCCCTGAAGTATTCTTTCTAACATTCAAAATAAATTGAAATTTTAATAGTATTTTATTAATCTATTAACAAGATTAGGGGGAGATTATCATGATTAGAAAAATGATAAAAGATGATCATGAACAGGTTCTTGCTTTTTTAAGTGAGGAGCCGTCAATCAATTTATTTATTATTGGTGATTTAGAGGCATTTGGTTATGATTCTGATTTTCAGGAGATTTGGGCAGAATTCGATGAGAAGGATGAGATTAGAGCCGTACTTCTAAGGTTCTATCAATCATTCATTCCTTATGCTAAAGGGGAATTTAATATAAAAGAATTTGTTACGATTATGAAAAATTATAACCAGCCAATTTACCTTTCTGGAAAAACAGACCTTGTAGAAAAATTTGAAGCATTTGATGATTTAGTTCTTGGAAAAAAGCAAGTGACGTACTTCGCTGAGTGTTTGACTGACGAACATCTGGGCGCTGCTCATTTGGATATAAAAAAGGCTGACTTAGAGGATGTAGATCGGATCATAGAACTCCGTAGCAGCATCGAAGAATTCCAGGTGAGAAGTGATGCTCGTGACATTTTACTACAATCTATGAAATCGAACACTGGAAGAACCTACTATACTGAAGAAAACGGAGTCATGACGGCTTGCGTTTCAACGACTGCAGAAAATTCACTTTCTGCGATGATAGTTGGAGTGTGCACTAGAAAAGAATACCGCCGTCAAGGACTCGCAACAGCAATTATGCAAAGACTCTTTCAAGATGTATTAGCAGAAGGCAAAGTTCTTTGCCTATTTTATGATAATCCTGCTGCTGGACGGATTTATAAGCGACTGGGCTTTAACGACATTGGCATGTGGACGATGCATCGATAGCACGGGCGATAGAACCGTCCCCGCGTCACTGGATTAATCCTTGTCCTTCTTGTAGTATAGTAACTATATTTTATTTACAACTAAGATTTAGGGGGAGAAGGTTTGTATAAATTAGTAGCGATTGATATTGATGGAACGTTGATGAATGATCAGAAGGAGATTACGAAGGAAGTAAATGATGCGATTCAAGCTGCTAAAGCAAAAGGTGTGAAGGTGGTCATTTGTACAGGGAGGCCAATCGTCGGTGTCCAATCGATTATTGAGGAATTGAAATTAAATGATAAAGATGATTATGTGATTACCTTTAATGGTGCTCTTGTGCAAAATACTCATACCTATGATGTAGAAACCCAAATTACCTTGAAATATGAGAATTTAAAAGAGTTGTATGAATTAAGCGTAAAGCTTGAGTCACCGCTTCATTACTTTGATACAGAAAATCTATATACACCGAATAAAGAGATTAGTCCATACACCATTCATGAAGCCCATATTAATCAAATTCCACTCCATTATCGGCCAATTGATGAAGTGCCAGAGGACATGACTATTCCGAAGGTGATGTTTATTGACGAACCGGAACGTTTGAATACGAACATTGGCAAAATACCAGAATATTTTTGGGATAAGTATACGTTTGTGAAAAGTACTCCGTTCTTCTTAGAGATTCTTGACCCAAGTGCCGGCAAAGGTAATGCCGTTAAACAACTTGCCGAAAAACTAGGAATCAAACGAGAAGAAGTCATCTGTATCGGAGATGGCGAAAACGATCTAAGCATGATTGAATATGCTGGCTGTGGAGTAGCAATGGCCAACGCAGAATCTATTGTAAAAGAAGCCGCCCAATTCCATACCTTATCCAACAACGAAAACGGCGTAGCCCATGCAATTGAGAAATTAGTATTAAACAGTTAAAGTGCACGGGGACGGTTCTGCTGCTTCCTTTAGGAAGCAGCAGAACCGTCCCCACATGTTATTCATTTAAGGCAATTTTGATTGTTTCTAGATTTTTACGCATGATGGTGAAGTAGTCATCTTTTTGTTTCATATTTTCGTCTGTTATTGCTTCTAGATTATGGAGCGTTAGTGATTTTGCACCTATTTCGTCTTGAATAATTTTTGCTATCTTTGGTGCTAGGTTTTGCTCGAAAATCACATAATGAATGTTATGTTCTGATGATTCTTCAATAATTGCCTGTAATTCTTTCTGGGAAGGTTCTTGCGTTGGGGATAGGCCTGCAATCGCAATCTGTTTAATGCTGTAACGCTTTTCCCAATAACCGTAGGCAGCGTGTGCAACTAATAAATATTTCGTTTTTGAAGCATCAATGGTTGTCTTAAACTCTTGATCTAGCTTTTCTAAGTCACTTTTTAGCTGATTAAAATTGGATTCAAACTCTTCTTTGTGTTCGGGCATGATTTCGCTTAATGATAGTTTGATATTTTCGGCGAGTTGAATCGCAAGAACTGGATCTAACCATACATGGGGATCTGTGTCACCATGGTGATGTCCTTCCTCATCGTGTTCATGAGATTCTGCTTCACCCTCTTCAGAATGTTCGCCTTCATGTTCATGGCCTTCAGCTTCGGAATGAGCTTCTTCACCTTCATGCTCATGGCCTTCGCCTTCGGAATGAGCTTCATCTCCTTCATGTTCATGGCCTTCAGCTTCGGAATGAGCTTCTTCACCTTCATGCTCATGGCCTTCGCCTTCAGCATGTGCTTCTTCGTCTTCATGATGATGCTCATCAGAACTAGGAACGAGTTCAATTCCTTCTCCAGCTTTTAAAATTTGAACCTTTTCTTTTTGCAAGGTTTCAGCTACTTTATCTGCAAATCCTTCAATGCCAACTCCGGAATAGATAAATAAATCTGATTTTGCTAGATTAATCATGTCTCTTGTCGTAGGTTCATAGGAATGAGCATCCACATTTGGCGGGTAGATGCTTTGAACTTCGACAAACTCACCGCCGATTTTTTTGGTGAAATCCTCTAGTGGATAAATCGTTGTATAAACTGTTAAGGTTTCTTTTTCATTTTTGTCTGTATTCTCGCTCATTGTTTCTGATTTCCCGCATCCAGATAGAATAACACTGAACATCAGAATCAAAGTAGAAACTGTAAACTTCATTTTCATATTTTTTACTCCAATCTTCGTTATTTTTAATAAAACGTAATTATTACGTTTTAAACCCTAGAACATTTCTATGAATCTATAAATGATGATATGAATAAAATTTTAATATTAATCGTAATAGTTACGTTTTACATCTTAAAACATTTCTATGAATTTGTAAAACAATTATTTTGATTTTGGGGCACAAAAGGGGAAGTGTTGGAACTGGTTTTTAAAAAACTTGCATTTATGAAAAAGTTTTATTATGATGTTAATCGTAATTGTTACGATTTGACTCCATGCACATTTGTTCTAGCCTTTAATGGAGGTAGTGATGATACAGAACGATGGACCAAGTCTATCATTTAAATCGTAATGATTTTGATTTAAAAAAACGAGGTGAAGGAAATGACAAAGAAAATACCAGTTACTGTGCTCAGTGGTTATTTGGGTTCAGGGAAAACAACTTTATTGAATCATGTTTTAAACAATCGTGAGAATAGAAAAATTGCCGTTATTGTTAATGATATGAGTGAGGTCAATATAGATGCGGCCATGATTAAACATGGTGGTTTCTCTCGAACGGATGAAAAGTTAGTAGAACTTCAAAATGGCTGTATATGCTGCACGTTAAGAGAGGACTTGATGATCGAAGTCGAGAGGCTGGTTCAGGCGGGGGATATTGACTATATCTTAATTGAATCATCAGGAATCTCGGAACCTGTTCCAGTTGCCCAAACGTTTACATATGTGGATGAAAATCTGGGAATCAATTTATCTGACTACTGCAGGCTAGATACGATGGTGACGGTTGTTGATGCAAACCGTTTTTGGCATGACTTTTCATCAGGAGAAAGTCTGCTTGACCGAAAGCAAGGGACAGATGAGTTGGACTCGCGTGAAGTAGTGGATTTGTTAATTGATCAAATTGAATTTGCGAATGTGTTGGTCTTAAATAAAATCGATTTAGTGGATCGTGAGAGTGTTGGGGAACTAAAGGGAGTCCTCCAAAAGCTAAATCCGGATGCCAAAATAATTGAAAGTGCTCATTCTCGTGTCGAGTTAAATGAAATCTTAGATACTCGATTATTTGATTTTGAAGAGGCAAGTCAAGGAGCAGGCTGGATCAAGGAATTAACTGAGGAACATACTCCTGAAACAGAGGAATATGGGATTTCATCCTTTGTCTATCGCAGGAAAAAACCATTTCATCCTGAAAGATGGATGCAATGGCTAGAGAATTGGCCAGTAGATGTCGTTCGGGCCAAAGGTTTCTTTTGGCTGCCAACCCGAAACGATATGACCGGTTTGTTGTCACAAGCCGGACCTTCCATCATACTGCAGGGAGCTGGAGAGTGGCTAGCTGCTTACCCTGAGCAGGAAAGAAATCAAATCCTAATGGAAGAACCTGAGCTATTGGAAAATTGGGATGAAGAATTCGGCGATCGGATGACGGAACTCGTGCTAATCGGTATCGAGATGAATCGTGAGGAAATTGAGACTTCACTTGATAAATGCTTATTAACAGACGATGAAATGAAAATGGACTGGAATCAATTAAACGATCCACTTCCAGCATTTACAGTCACAGCATAAATAAGGTGACGCGGGGACGGTTCTCCTGTATCCATAAGGAAGCAGTAGAACCGTCCCTGCGTTATTCGGCGTCAGGTTGTTTTTCTAACCAGCCATGTTTAACTAGTATATTGTAGGATATTGCTCCTGCCTGGAGGGCGTTGGTAAATACTTTCGTATAGTTTAGGATGATATCCGATCTGAAGCTTGAGCCTAATGATGCACCGTAGTATGTAAGGGCGGCATTTACTAAGAACCCTGCGTGAAACATGAGCAATTTATCGGAAAACGGGCTTACAGTTGAATTGGTAATTTCGTTATCCCATTTTTCAGGTATCGGTAACTGGTCCTCTTTTAATATAGCGTCAAAGCTGTCCGCATCTTTGCGGGCTAATTTAACGTTTTTTAACATGAAATTGCGAACATCTTCACGTACTGCCACCTGACTAAAGGCCAAGCTTAATGAGCTGATAAATCCTGTCTTTGTTGAATTAAAGAAAAGAGTGCTGATTTCCGAGCTATTTAAAGGTCTTTTGTCCCCGACTAAGTTCGAAATAAATCCTGGCGACTCGATAAACTCGACCTGATGTGTTGGAGGAACAGAAGGGACACCTGAAAATTTGGGCTGGTTTTTCGCCAATTCTAGTATTTTTTGGAATAATGCCTTTGATGATACAACGCAATCAAAGAAATAATCTTGAATGTCCTGCCGCTCCGTGTTAGTAACAGCCAAGCTATAAGCGTTGAGCCCGTGTATCGTCATAATATAAGAGTAAAATAGCAGGAACTGGTCTGAAAACAAACGAGGGGCATTTACATTCACGTCATTTTCCGTAAAACCCATTGGGATTTGGAAATTGGCATTTTTTAAAAAGTCCGTAATTTTCGTAATATGCCCTTCCGCTAACTGTAAAGCGAATTCTAAAATGGATTTGATTTCTTCATGTTCAACAATATTTAGAAAATATTTATACACACATATTGCCATACTATCTCCGGCATATTGAAGCCAAAGGGCGGAAGTCTCTGCAGCGGTTAAGGTACTGGCCTTTGATTTTTTGAAAATCCCCATAGGAAAAGCCTCCAATTTTATACATTTGCAATAACTGAGGTTAGTTTATGGCATTGGGATGGAAGTATACATTTTCAGTGTTTTAGGGACGGTTCCTCGACAAAAATTGCTCCCGAAAACTAGCATGTGTTCGTTTAACTTGAGCAAAGGAATAATGCTGCACAGGAAGAGTTAGTAAAAGAATGGCTATTATAATACAAGAGGAATTATAATGTAGAAAATAGACCCGACAAGGAGTAGAGTTACCATGGAAAAGGTCACACCGTTTTTAATGTTTCAAGATGGCAAAGCAGAGGAAGCAATGAATTTTTACACCTCTTTGATTGAGGATTCATCCATTACAAATATTGTTCGATATGGTGCAAATGAAAGTGGGGATGAAGGAACGGTGATGCAGGCTACTTTCACTTTAAAAGGTCAAGAATTTATGTGCATTGACAGTAATCTAAAACATCAGTTCTCCTTCACACCATCGTTCTCACTATTCGTTACTTGTCAAACGGAAGAAGAAATTGATCAGCTTTATCAGAAACTGAACGAAGGTGGACAAGCACTTATGCCACTAGGAGATTATGGTTTCAGTAAGAAATTTGGCTGGCTAAATGACCGTTTTGGAGTTTCGTGGCAACTAAATCTGCCTAAATAAGGTGTCACGGGGACGGTTCTTCTGCTTTCTTGAAGGAAGCAGAAGAACCGTCCCCATGATCAATATGTCGGAGGTATGGTATGGAAAATGAAAAATGTGATTTGATTCACTCAAACGGTGTTAAGGAAAAGAAATTAGAGATAGTGGATGGATATACGATCAAGTACCATGCTAATGGAAAGACCATATGGTCAAAAGGGAAAATGATGGGAGATCAGCCTGATGGTTATTGGGAATGGTATCGTACCGATGGAATCATAAAGCGTTCTGGGTATTTTGAAAATGGAAACCCTGTAGGTGAATGGGTCACCTATGATAGCAAAGGTGAAAAATACAAAACCTCCACTCGTGATAAAAAATAAAATTACCCAATATGGAATTAGCCATATAAAAAAACAAGCTCAGAGACATAGGAACTCTAAGCTCTTTTTTCCAAGCAAGTAGCGGGACAAGCAAATGGCACAGAGTTGGGATAAGTTGAATTCATTGAATCTACAGTGGGTATATTTTTGTACCTGAATTGATTTTGGACATTTATTAGATAGTTTTGTACATTTTTCTTTGGTGTTTGGATATTTTTTAATAGGTTTTGGACATTTTCACCCAGCTTTTGGACTAAAATCAAAGGGTTTTGGACATTTTTACAATTTTTACCACAAAAACCTAATCTAAATAAATCTAATACCAAAAAAATAATATTGGGGGAGTGGATGATGGAATTCAACGTCTTTGAACAGATGGCCAAAAGGTAACGGCTTCGCACAAGAGGAACTCACTAAAAAACTATCCGAAGCCGGCTTTACATCCACTAATCGGAAGACCTTTTATCATGGAAATAGTATCTTCATGAAACAGGATGCCTCCATGTTTATATTGACTAGCAGAAAGTGATTCAGCGATGGTTCTTTATACATTCAATAGGATCAATTAGTTTTAGAAAAATTTACTTCAAGGGATTGAAAAGATGGAAGAATGAGGTTAGGTAGATGGGGAAATTAATGAAAATGTGTATTAGTATAACAATTGTTTTGGCTTATGCAATAATAGGCACATCCTATTATTATCTTACAGAACCAGGGAATACTATGATTCAATCATTTTTCCAAATAGATAGTGGGATTCTGTTATGGATTGTGCTATTAACTAGACTACCCATCCTTAGTATGATTGCAATTTTACTATTTTTAATTGGGAAGTATGCAGGTTTAATCTATGTGGTTTATTGGTTGCTGGGACCTGCTAATAGGTGGAAAAAGTGTTTTGTCTTGGTTTTAATCTTTGGTATTTTCATTGGAGAAGATGCATTAAATCGTGAATTCGAAGGCTTTATACCTGGACCGTAGGGATGATACAGGGACGGTTCTCCTGCTTCCTTCAAGGAAGCAGGAGAACCGTCCCTATAAATTTTTGTACATTTTTTGGATAGTTTTGTACATTTTTCTTTGTGGTTTGGATATTTTTTAATAGGTTTTGTACGTTTTCACCCAGCTTTTGTACAAAAATCAAAGGGTTTTGTACATTTTAACAATATTTACCATAAACGACCCACTCAAATAAATGCGATGCACCAATAAACTTTAAAAAAAGTTATTGAAACGTTTCCAATATGGTGATATGATGTGTGTATGAACTAGTTGAAACGTTTCCAAAACGATGAGCACTCATCGTTCCAGGAAAGTGTTTGATAGATGGAGGGTAGTTGTGGTGCCAAGTATAAAGGATGTTGCGGAACTGGCAGGAGTTGGGGTTGGCACGGTTTCACGAGTCATCAATAATCACCCAACCGTAAAGGCAGAAACCCGAAAGAAAGTAAATGAAGCGATCAAACAATTGAATTACATACCGAATGAAGTCGCTAGAAATTTCAAAATGCAAAAATCCAAAATGGTTGCGCTGTTGCTTCCGAGTATCTGGCATCCGTTTTTCTCGGAGTTAGCGTATTATATTGAGGATGAGCTTGACCGCGAAGGCTATAAATTGATGCTTTGTAATAGTGGAGGGCGGCCTGATAAAGAACTTTATTATTTGGATATGCTCAATCAAAATAAAGTAGCCGGCATTATCGGGATTACTTACAATGATATTGATGATGATGTTAGTACGGATATTCCTTTTATCAGTATTGACCGCCATTTTGGTAATAAGAATATCCATTGTGTGACGTCTGATAATTATCAGGGCGGACGCATGGCTCTTCAAGAGCTGGTGAAGGCAGGAGCCTCGAAAGTGGTGTACCTTGGAATTACGAGTTCTGCTTACAGTGAAGTTGAGCTAAGGAGACAAGGATTTATCGATGAAGCAAAGGAACAAGGGATTGAATGTCTCATCTATGAAGAGAATGGCGATGAAGATTTTTCGGACGATAGATTTTTTGAGAATTTTTTCAAAAATAAGGACCATTTGAATGTAGATGGAGTGTTTGCGAATACGGATATGCTTGCGGCCAAATATATAGATCGAGCAAAAAAACTTGATGTGCGAGTTCCAGAGGATGTAAAAGTCATCGGTTACGATGGAATTCAAGACAATCAACTGTTTCACCCGATCCTGTCAACGATCCGGCAGCCGGTCGAGGAAATGGGCCGAACATCTGTGAAGCTTTTATTAAGAAAAGCTCAAGGGGAAACATTGGAGAATGAAATTTACCGAATCCCAGTGGTATATAGAGAAGGAGAAACAACGTAGGCCTCAAGGCTTTTAAAAAAAACAAAGTTGAAGCGTTTCATTTTTCAACCACAAATTGAAACGCTTCAACGATACATTTGAGTATAAAAAGATTTTTTTTACCCTCGAATGGAAACGTTTCATTTCGGAACCCGAACAAGAAGCAGCACGAGATGATTTATACCTAAAAATGGAAACGTTTCAATATACAAGGTTGTAACAAATTAAGTTTGGGAGTGAGGCATGGGATATGGAAATCGTGAGGAAGGTAGAACCCGTTATGCATTCGTCTAGTCAGGTGAAAAAGCGCTCAAAGATTAAAAAGATCTTAACCAATTATCAGCTTTATTTATTTCTTCTACCCGCATTAATTTATTTTATTGTCTTCCACTATGTCCCGATGTATGGGGTATTAATTGCCTTTAAGGATTTTGTTGCAACAAAAGGGATTATGGGAAGTCCTTGGGTTGGCTTTAAACATTTCGAACGGTTTTTCGAATCGTATCAATTCTGGACCCTGATCAAAAACACGCTTGGACTTAGCGTCATCCAATTAATCGTTGGTTTCCCGCTTCCAATCTTCTTGGCTTTGATGTTAAACCAAATCAGAAATGAGAAATACAAACGTTTTGTCCAGACCGTGGTGTATGCACCGCACTTTATCTCGGTGGTTGTATTAGCTGGTATGATTTATGTTTTCTTTTCCAATAATGGTCTGATTAATAACATCATCCTGTTATTTGGCGGCGACCCGATTGCGTTCATGTCCAAACCGGAATGGTTTAAACCACTTTATATCGGTTCAGGAGTATGGCAGGAGACAGGCTGGGCTGCGATTATCTATCTTGCCGCACTTGCCGGAGTAAGTCCCGAGCTGCATGAAGCTGCGATCATGGATGGAGCAAGTAAGTGGCAGCGAATCTTACATGTAGATATACCTGCCATCATGCCAACAGCTGTTATTCTATTAATCTTAAATGTCGGAAACATTATGAACATCGGTTTTGAAAAAGCGTACTTGCTGCAAACGCCGATGAACCAGCCGGCAGCTGAGATTATTCCTACTTATGTGTATAAGATGGGTTTACAGCAGGCGCAGTATAGTTTTGCCGCTGCTGTAGGATTGTTTAACTCCGTGATTAACTTAATTTTACTAGTTTCCGTTAATAAGTTTGCGAAAAAATTATCCGGTACAGGACTGTGGTAATAAGGAGGTGCAGCACAAATGAGTTTATTGGCCTTACAAGGTAAGAAAAACACCAGAAGATCAAAGGAAGATAAGGTTTTTGATATTATCAATGTGTTCCTGGTCGGCATGATTCTACTATTAGTCATTTATCCTTTGTATTTTATCGTGATTGCATCGATCAGTGATCCTAATATGATTTACGAGGGAAAGGTATGGTTTTTACCAAAAGAATTAACGATGGAGGGATATGAACGAATTCTTAGAGACAGCAAGATTTGGCTCGGCTATAAAAACTCGATTGTCTATACAGTGGTGGGGACGATTGTCAATGTCTCCTTTACCTTAATGGCTGCCTATGCGCTGTCCCGAAAGGACCTGTACGGAAGAAATACGATTATGTTTTTATTCCTGATGACGATGTTTTTCTCAGGCGGATTAATCCCGACCTACCTCGTTGTGAAGAATCTTGGCTTGCTTAATACGATGTGGGCCCTCATTTTACCGAAGGCTGTGGCTGTTTGGAATGTGATTGTAGCGAAAACCTTCTTCGAGTCTACGATTCCTGGTGAATTACTAGAGGCCTCAAGAATCGATGGATGTAACGATGTGAAATTCTTTTGGAAAATTGTCCTGCCGTTATCGAAACCGATTGTAGCGGTCATGGTGTTATTTTATGCAGTTGGTCACTGGAACTCTTATTTTGATGCTTTAATCTACTTGAACAATGAAAACCTATATCCATTGCAATTGATTTTACGAAATATTTTAATTCAAAATCAGGCTTCCACGATGATGATTAGCGACCTGGACTCACTCGCTGCTAAACAACGTGTATCTGAATTAATCAAATATGGTGTGATTATTGTTTCTTCTCTTCCGCTCTTAATTGTTTATCCATTTGTGCAAAAGTATTTTGTAAAAGGGGTTATGATTGGCGGAATTAAAGGTTAATAGAAAGTATCTATGTTTAGGGAGGTGATGGTGGACTTTTTAACGAAACGTTTGCCATCGAGTGGATTACCAAAAATAAAACTAAACAGGGGGATATACCAATGATTAGATCGATTAAGAAGAATATCCAGAAGAACAAGAAAAAGAAGATGACAATTGCTTTAGCTTTGGGATTAAGTGCTTCAATCGCGTTAACGGGCTGCACAAGTAAAGACTCCTCCAGCAATGCCGAAAAAGTAGAAGCGTCTGCGTTTAATAAGACAGGTCTGCCGATTGTAGAAAAGCAAGTAACGTTGAATATTGTTTCATCAAAGGCTGCCTTGGCGCCTGACTATTCGGAAATGGTCATCTTCGACCGTCTTGAAGAAGCAACAAACGTGAAGATCAAGTGGAACAATATTCCGGGTGAAGGATACCAGGAAAAGAAAAACTTAATGCTGGCGAGCGGCGACCTTCCTGATGCCTTCTATGCTTCTGGTTTTTCAGATCATGATCTTGTCCAATATGGCCAAAACGGTACGATCATCCCGCTTGAGGATTTAATTGACGAATATGCACCGAACTTAAAGAAATTATTTGAGCAGCGTCCTGATTTGAAAAAGGTGGTCACAGCACCTGATGGGCATATTTATTCCCTTCCGCGAGCTGAAGAGATGGATTTAGTTTCAATGCCTAACATTATGTTCATTAATCAAACTTGGCTGGATAAATTAGGTCTGAAAATGCCAACGACACTAGAAGAATACCATGATGTATTAAAAGCCTTTGTTGAAAAAGATGCGAACGGAAACGGAAAGAAGGATGAAATTGGCTTGACCTTCTGGTATAACGGCTGGTGCGGAAATGAAGGAGATTTAATTGGTTTATTCGGATTACCGGATAGTCCGTTTGAAGCAGACCACCGCGTGGTAAGAGACGGCAAGGTCATTTATGCAGCAACACAGCCTGAATTTAAGGAAGCGATTAACTATTATAACGGCTGGGTGAAGGAAGGTCTGATTGACCCTGAAGTAGTTACTCAGAAAACAGAGCAGCTGTTTGCAAAAGGGAAAACTGAGGATCCGACTCTAGGCTCGTTCATTTGGTGGGAAAATACAGAGGTCGTCGGAACTGACCGAGTTGATGATTACGTGGTAATGCCGCCGTTAAAGGGTAAGGATGGCAAAGTGGTCATTGGCCGCTCTAACTATTCTGAGTATGGCAGAGATGCGTTTGTAATTACCTCTGCGAATAATAATCCTGAGATTACGATGCGCTGGGTTGACGAATTATATGCTCCAAAAATGTCTGCTCAAATCAACTGGGGTCCGATCGGCGAGATTTACGAGGAAGATGCGAACGGTATGTTAGTGAACAAAGAGCTTCCTGCGGGCGTAGCAATGGGTGAATTGCGTCAAAAGGTTGCTCCAGGCGGTCCGTTTGTTGTCCTTAAAGAGCACTTCGGTACAGTCGTAGATATGGAGCCGAGAGCGAAAGAACGTTTAGAAATTCTTGAGAAGTATTACAAGCCGCATATGGTAGAAGAAAACTATCCATCGATCTTCTTTAGCCCTGAAGAGCTGGAAGTAATTAATACAGTTGAGCCGGAAATCAAAGCGTTCGTAAAGCAAAAAGAAGCGCAATGGCTGATCGAGGGCGGCATTGAAGAAGAATGGGATGCATATGTACAGCAGTTAAAGGATATGGGTCTTGACCGGTTAATGGAAGTGTACCAAACAGGACTTGATCGTTATAACAAATAATTCTCATAGTAAGCCAGACAACTTTTCTCGTCTGGCTTTTCTTTTTAAAAGGTCTAGAAATTAAGATATAGGATGATGAGCATGTTTGATGTTACAGCTTTAGGAGAAGTATTAATTGATTTCACGCCGTCCGGATACTCAGAAAAGGGGCATGTATTATTTGAAACCAATCCTGGCGGAGCTCCGGCCAATGTGCTGGTGGCCTTATCCCGGTTAAATAAGAAAACAGCCTTTATCGGAAAAGTAGGACAGGACCAATTTGGCCATCAGCTTAAGGGTGTGTTAGCGGCAGAAGAGATTGATACAAGCAATCTTCTATTCTCAGAAACGACCCATACTACCCTGGCGTTTGTCCATTTAGATGAAAAAGGGGATCGTTCCTTTAGCTTTTGCCGGAATCCAGGTGCCGATCTTATGCTGGAGAGTGGAGAAGTTAATGAGGAAACGATTAAGAAATCGCGGATTTTTCATTTTGGTTCTTTATCCTTAACAAATGAGCCCGCTGCTACGGCGACCTTTACGGCATTAGAATATGCCAAAAAGCATCATGTCACAGTTTCCTATGATCCAAATTTACGAATCCCTTTATGGCCATCACTGGAAACGGCTAAGAAGCAGATGTTAAAGGGGTTTGAATATGCTAATATCGTGAAAATGTCAGAGGAAGAATTAGAATTTTTGACAGGCTTTCAGGATGTGGTAAAAGGGACTGAAGTGTTACAAGAACAGTTTGGAACAGAGTTGATCTTTGTCACGCTAGGCTCAGAGGGCTGTTTTTACCGAGGTGGTCAGACATACGGCTGGCAAGAAGGATATCAAGTAAACGTTGTCGATACAACGGGGGCTGGGGATTCCTTTGTAGGCAGCATGTTAGCAAAAATTCTTGAATTGAATAAACCGCTAGAGCTGATCAATCAGTCAGATCTGGAAGCAATGGTGAGGTTTGCAAATGCGGCAGGTGCGTTAACCACGACAGGAAAAGGTGGAATACCGAGTATTCCGACGCTGCATGAGATTGAGTATTTTTTAAAAATAGATTACGAGAAAGGTGGAAGGTAGACGATGACGAACGTCTTAGAGAAAAAACAATACTACACAGAAAAGTACCGTCCACAGTTTCACTTCACACCGGAGAGCCAATGGATGAATGACCCAAATGGGATGGTGTATTTTGATGGAGAATATCATTTGTTCTATCAATATCATCCGAATGGAACAACCTGGGGCCCGATGCACTGGGGCCATGCAGTAAGTCAAGATTTGATTCATTGGGAACACCTGCCGATTGGGCTTGCTCCTGATGAACATGGAACAATTTTTTCAGGAAGTGCTGTTGTCGATTGGAACGACACGAGCGGGTTTTTTGATGGGAAAGCAGGGTTGGTAGCGATATTTACCCATGCAGATACTTATCCTGATTCGGATCGTCCGCGCCAAAGGCAGAGCCTTGCCTATAGTAAAGACAATGGTCGGACATGGGTGAAATATGCTGGAAACCCTGTCCTTCAGGAGGAAAGCATCACCGATTTTCGCGATCCGAAGGTGTTCTGGCACCGTGAAACCAGCCAATGGGTGATGGTATTAGCGGCCGGGCAAGTGATTCGCTTTTATACTTCGAAAAATTTAGTTTCTTGGGAATTCGCCAGTGAGTTTGGAGAAGGACATGGTTCTCATAAAGGAGTTTGGGAATGTCCGGATTTGTTTGAATTGCCGGTAGATGGTGATGAGAATCAGAAAAAATGGGTGTTAATCGTCAGCATTGGCAGTCATGAAAAATATATTGAAGGCTCAAGAACGCAGTATTTTATCGGTGATTTTGATGGTTTGACCTTTACGAACCTTCAGGCTCCGGAAACCACCTTATGGATTGACCATGGCCGCGATAATTATGCAGGTGTCAGCTGGTCTGATGTGCCCGCAGAAGATGGAAGAAGAATGTATATCGGGTGGATGAGTAACTGGCAATATGCTACGATTACTCCAACACAGGAGTGGCGCAGTGCGATGACGATTCCGAGAGTAATTGAGCTACGCAACACGGAAGAAGGAGTTCGCCTTGTTCAAAATCCGGTTCATGAGTTACAAGGGATTCGTGGTGATAAATATTCTATTGAGAATGAAGTCGTAAGGCCTGGTGGGGAAAATCTTCTTGGAGGCTTAATAAGCAATACCTTTGAAATCATCGCAACGTTTGATATGGTGGGAATCGAGGGAACGGCAACTGAATTCGGATTCAAGGTTTGCAAGGGTGAGGATGAAGCCACGATTGTTGGGTATGATGTTGAAAACCAGCAATTATTTGTAGACCGAACCCTTTCAGGTGAAACTGATTTCCATCAACATTTCGCTGCTAAGCATGCGTGTAAATTGGTTATCCGGGACGAGAAGATTAGCTTGCATGTGTTGGTGGATACGTCTTCTGTAGAGGTGTTTGGCAATGATGGTGAGTCGGTTATAACAGACTTAATTTTTCCAAAAGAGGAAAGCAAGCAGATCGAGCTATATGCTAAAAATGGAGAAGTGCAATTACAGAAGTTAGAGCTTTATAAGCTGAAATCTGTTTGGCGGTAGAACGGTAGTCATGCTGTGATGTGTAAAAGGGAATAGGGGGAAGGACAAGATGAACATGTTCAACAATCGATTATTTTCCAGTTTAAATACGATAGTAGATTTATTTCTATTAAATTTACTATGGGTTTTGAGCATGTTCCCTCTTATTACCTTTTTCCCAGCTACAGCTGCTTTGTTTGGCGTTGTCCGAAAACGAATTTTGCACAAGGAAACAGATGGCATTTTTAAATCCTTTTTTCAGCTGTTTAAGGAGAATTTCAAACAAAGCTTTGGCATCTCGGTTCTCTGGACGGTGGTCGGACTGTTCTTGTACTTCGATTATCAGCTGATTGATCCCAGCAGTTCGGCTGTTCAGCTGATTGTCTATATTGTTTTAATCCTGGCTATCTTGTTGTTTAGTTCAGTTTCGATGTATCTTTTTCCGATCATCGTGCATTTTGAGCTCGGCTGGAAGTATGTGATTCGAAATGCTTTTCTTTTTTCGTTGATGAATCCCGTGCTCACCATCCTATTATTACTCATCCTAGGTGCATGTATCGCCATCATCCAGCTTTACCCTGCAGCCATCTTCCTCATCGGCAGTCCCTCAGCCTACATCATCTACCACCTATGCCAAAGATGGTTCAACCAAGTAGTTGAAATGAGGTAGCGGTAGGGTGCATGGGGACGGTTCTACTGCTTCCAAAAGGTCCTGAATTCTTGCCAGTGGTGTGCAAGAATTCAGGGCCTTTTTTAAATTTTACCATGACAAATTTCTACCCATTTTTAGGATAAAATCTCTTTATTCATCATACTAAGTTCACTTTTAATCAGACGTTTGATTAATATCAAAACGTGTCAGTTGGTGTAGATTACTAGTTTTTATATATTCTTATAGTAGATGCTTGTCGAAGGCTGTGACCGGTCCTCGACAAAAATTGCTCCCAAAAACTAGCATGAGTTCGTTTAACAAAAGGGTTTTGTCTGAATTTAATCAATCGTTTGATTAGGAAATTTGGTGCTAATCAAACGTTTGATTAGATTTTATGTTTTCGTTTAAATAAAGGCGTTTGTAGTCTTAAAGTGATAAGAAAATTGTCGAATGGTGGGGAGGTAATTAATGAATTTATAGTAATGGTTGTCAAAGAGAACATGACTTTGGCTTGGACTATTATCCAAGCCATCACTGTTGTTTTATTTGTTTGACTCAACCCCATTTTAGATTAAATGTCATGCTCTCTCAGTCTATTTATATCCGCTCTAGGTGAATAACCAAACATGCGGGAATATTCTCTACTGAATTGAGATTGACTTTCATAACCGACCCTGAATGCGATATCAGCTACATCTGTTGACTCGGCTAATAGCAAACGCTTAGCTTCCTGTAATCTCAATTGTTTTTGAAACTGAATCGGGCTCATAGCAGTTACCTCTTTAAAATGTCGATGAAGGGATGCTACACTCATATTCGCTATTTTTGCTAGTTCCTCTATTCGAAATGACTTTTCAAAGTGATGAATGATATGTTCGATTACATTTCTAATTCGGATGGAATTGCTGCCTTCTAACGCCATTTGCTCCAGCGTTTCCCCGTGCGGACCTTGTAGAATCCAATAAAGTATTTCTTTCTTACATAATGGAGCAAGTATTGGAATATGTCTCGGATTGTCTAGCAAACAAGCTAATCTGATTACTGCATCTAGCAAAGATAGCTCCACTTCGCTAATAAACATCCCTCGTTTTACATTTTTTCTCTGTCCAGATGGAAGATCTTTGTCACTCAAAACCTCTAAGATTTCACTCGATGTAAATTCAAGCTTGAGTGCTAAATATGGAGAGTCGGAAGAAGCCTTTATTACTTGCCCTGTTACTGGCAAGTCAACGGATGCCACAATGTAATGCCCAGGACCATACCTAAAGCATTCATCTCCCAACCAGACCTCTTTTTCCCCTTGGACAATAATGCAAAAGGAGGGCTCGTTAACTCTAGCAATTGGTTCGGTGATAATGGATTCACGAATGAGAAATAATGACGGGATAGAGGTGGTGTGGACACCATCCTGACCTGTATAACGCTCTATAAGTTTGCCTAGTTCATGCTGCTTGTCGATTTTTACAGACATATTTCAATCCCCTTTTTTCCATCATCTAAGATAGTTTCATTTTACTTAATCTTTGTCCATTAAGAAAGTGCTTTGAGAGGATTAGGCAAAAACTTGATAGGATTGGGTTTAGGGTTTGAAACATATTTGTGACATAATTACGAGTATAATAGGCAACTTAAACTGAAATGTAATAAATGAAAGGGCGGTATAAATAAATGAAATATGTAAAACTAGGTAATACAGGATTGGATGTATCTAGATTTTGTCTTGGGTGTATGAGTTTTGGTGAAGCAGAGAAATGGGTCCATCAATGGGTATTAAATGAAGAAGAAAGTCGATCGATTATCAAAAAAGCACTCGAGCTTGGAATCAATTTTTTCGATACGGCGAACGTGTATTCAATGGGAACCAGTGAAGAATTCCTTGGACGTGCCCTAAAGGATTTTGCCAATCGTGATGAAATTGTACTTGCAACAAAACTACATGGGCGAATGCATGAAGGACCAAATGGTGCGGGACTTTCACGGAAGGCGATTATGAGTGAAATTGATAAGAGCCTGAAGAGATTGGGAACCGATTATGTAGACCTTTATATTATCCATCGCTGGGATTACAATACTCCGATAGAAGAAACGATGGAAGCTTTACATGATGTGGTGAAGGCTGGGAAGGCAAGGTATATTGGTGCATCAGCTATGTACGCTTGGCAATTCCAAAAAGCATTACATGTAGCTGAAAAAAACGGCTGGACTCGATTTGTTTCGATGCAGAATCATTACAACCTGATTTACCGTGAAGAAGAGAGAGAAATGCTTCCTCTTTGTAAAGAAGAAAAAATCGGGGTGACTCCATATAGTCCGCTTGCATCAGGAAGATTAACTCGTGATTGGTCAGAAACCACTCATCGATCTGAAACAGATTTCATATTAAAAGCAAAATATGATGCGACTGCGGATGCAGACCGCTATGTTGTAGAGCGAGTTGCTGAATTGGCAGAAAAACATGGGGTGCCGCGTATCCATATTGCACTTGGCTGGTTGCTTCAGAAAGAACCTGTAACGTCTCCTATTATTGGTGCAACGAAAATTTCCCACCTCGAAGGTGCTTTAGGTTCTTTATCAGTTAAGCTAACACCTGAAGAAATGGCGTTCCTTGAAGAGCCATATGTACCGCATCCAATAGTCGGTCATAGTTGAGCTTTTGATTTTTTTACAAATGGAACCCCATTCTCTAAGGGAATAATTGACTATGACAACCATCACCCTGAGGTAAGGCTGCATGGAAAAGTACTGTTTTATTAAAATACATTTTTTTCTTGGATTTGGTTAACTTAGGGGTAGCATGATGAATTCAGTCGAGGTGAATTCCACATATGATTTCAAAAAGGCACAAGGTTTTGGATTGAAAGGGATTTAATTTTAGGAATTGGTTTTGCTATGCACGGGTTAGTTGACCCTGATGAAGGTGTAGCTATCTTTTTCACCGCATTTGCATCTAGAGAATATTCCTATAAAGGAAACCTTGGAAAAAGAATTTAAGCTTTCTGTTATGGTTGAGAATGATGTGCGGGCGTTAGCGATAGCAGAAAGCTGGTTTGGACAAGGACAAGATCTCTCAGATTTCATCTGCCTTAGTGTCGGGCTCGGTATTGGTTCGGGAATCTTTATTAAAGATGAAATCTATAAAAGCCCTTTTAATACGGGCGGAGAAATTGGACATACGATCATTGAAGTGAATGGTCCAAAATGTGAGTGCGGGAATCATGGCTGTTTAGAAGCATATGCCTCAGAAATAGCCATCGTTAGGAAAGTAAAGACGGAGTTGGATCATCATCCGGAGTCCATTATCCAAGAATGGATTAATGTCGGTAAAACGAATCTTTCATTAGAAATGGTTTTTGAAGCAGCAAGGGAAGATGATCCTTTTGCCCTCTCGATTCTAGAAGAAAGCGGACGCTCGCTCGGATTAGCTGCAGCGAATATGATTAATATCCTAAAGCCATCCAGACTAATTCTAGAAGGATATATCTTCGAACAAGGGGATTTCGTCGTAACCCCACTCAAACAAATGATCGAAAAATATACCTTCAAAAGCCCCCACGAACAAATCAACGTCGTTCGTTCAACACTAGGAAAAACAGGAATGGTCCTAGGAGCAGTCACACTCATCCTGCACAAACTATTTAATGAAAAGTAGCACAGGGACGGTTCTCCTGCTTCATTAGATTTAGCCCGGTAGGTCATATGTGATTTTGAGATTGAGCAATTAAGTACACGAGCCCATGGCCTCTAATAGTGTGGATTTTTGTTCCATATTATGAATGAGTCCACTCCATTTCACCTTGAAAAAATATACTAACGGTAGTTGTACATTCAAATCAGTTGGAGTGAAATGATGCGGGTAGGGATGAACCGCTGGATTTGGAGGGTTTGGGTTAGACTTCTTCTCTGGCGTTAGTGTCGGAAAAGACTCCAATGAAGGAGTCTTTTTTATTTCAGGTGTTCACGGGGATGGTTTGAGACCACTGAAAAAGTTCGACAAAAATACCCGAATAAAGGGCACCTTACATGCCCTTTATTCGGGTTGAATGATTTGCTACTGTTGTTTTCTTCTTCTTCCAAACAATAAGGATAGTGTTCCGGCGACAAGTAAAGCTGTTCCGGTTAATAGATAGTTATATTGATTGGTTGCTGTGTTCGGAAGGCTGTTTCCGTTGTGAGTCTTAGAATCAGTTTTTCCACTAGGCTGTTTGGAGTCAGTTCCCGGTGCTCCGTTTGAATCCCCGCTAGAATTGCCCGGTCCGGGTACGATTGGGTCAACTGGACTGCCTGGTTGTTCTGGTTCAGTTGGCGGACCCTCTTGGCCACCATCATTTGGATCTGGAGTCTGGTCATTCTCGCCTTTTACAAACGTCCAGATATCTGAAGTCGTTTTTCCAGTGTAAGCATCCTCTACGACTGCATACCACGAATAGGTTTCTCCTTCCTTGCGGCCTATTCCGCACAAATAGCCAAGACCGGTAGCTTCTCGGAAAAGGTTACTAAATTTCTAATTGAAAAAGAGTGGTTGGAGAAAGTACCCGAGGCCATTACCCGCTGAGGGAGGTACGCAGGGACGGTTCTCCTGCACTTTTGAAGCAGGAGAACCGTCCCTGTGTTGTACCTGTGTTGTAAAAATGCGAATTTTGGTATGTGGAGGGGCTGGGGAATTTTTTTTTGTTTTTTTATGGTGTGTTTTTGCTCTGTGGTGATTGGTTTTGTGGAGTGTGAGTTTTATTGAGTTAACATCCGGGCGATTTGGTGTTGTTATTTTGCGACGGGTTGATGATGGGTTTGATTTCATGCCCATTTAAGGGATATTTTAGTGTTTGAGATGCTAGACAGGGTCCTAAGTAGAACTCGAACATTTCAACATATGTGCGAGAAAAGGAATAGGTAAAGTCGTAAAAAAGCTACAGATTTACGGATGTATTCAGCAGCTTTTGGCGGGATTGACGAGGGATTATCTTTTGTTTTAGGATGTTAGTGAAGAGTTTCACAAACAAATAATATCCCTCACAGGGATGCTCGTAAAATTAGTTTTTAGAGGTTCGTAAATTTTTTTAAATAAGTATGTGAAATTTTTCACAATAAAAAACAAATAGTAGGAGTGAATGGTGATGTCGAAGGTTATTTCAGCGGCAAAGGCTGCCGAGTTGATTAAGGATGGAGATACAGTTGCTGCAACGGGTTTTGGGTTATCTTGCTGGCCGGAGGAAATGGGGATTTCAATTGAAGAACGGTTCCTGCAGACCGGTCACCCGCAAAATTTAACCGTTATGCATTCTAGTGCTGTAGGAAATCGCCGTGATAAAGGGATGAGTCACTTAGGCTACGAAGGCTTGGTCAAGCGCTGGATCGGCGGAATTGCCATTGCGTCTCCTGGAATGGCGAAGTTAATCGAGGAGGATAAATGTGAAGCGTACAATCTTCCGCAAGGTGTGATCACGCAGCTATACCGTGAAATCGCCGCGAAGCGTCCAGGTGTGATTACCAAGGTCGGAATGGGAACCTTTGTCGACCCTCGAATTGAGGGAGGAAAAATGTCTCCTTCTACCAAGGAAGACATCGTGAAGGTAATTGAAATTGATGGCGATGAATGGCTGTACTATAAAGGCTTTCCGATACAGGTGGGTTTGATCCGCGGAACGGTTGCCGATGAAAATGGAAACTTAACACTTGAAAAAGAAGGGCTGCATATGGAAGTGCTGCCTGTCGCTCAAGCAGTTCGCAACTCAGGCGGAATCGTCATTGCCCAGGTAGAACACGTTGCCAAAAAAGGAACATTAAATCCAAAGGATATCAAAGTGCCAGGCATTTTAGTCGATTACATTGTGGTTTCAAAACCAGAAAATCATTACCAAACAGAAAATACCTATTATAACCCAGCTTTCGCCGGACATCTTAAAGTCCCGGTCGACGGGATTGAGAACCTTCCACTCGATGAACGGAAAGTCATTGCCCGCCGTTCTGCCGCGGAACTATTACCCAATACGATTTTGAACTTAGGGGTTGGAATTCCTGTCTGTGTCGGAACGATCGCCGCTGAGGAAAACGTGAGTGACCAGCTGATGCTGACAACAGAAGCGGGAAGTATTGGCGGTGTACCAGCAGGATTAAAGGACTTTGGCCATGCGTATAACTCTGAGGCGATTGTCAATCACGATGCCCAATTCGATTTTTACGATGGCGGGGGAATTGACTTATCCGTCCTGGGGTTAGCTCAGACTGATGAATTTGGAAACGTCAATGTGAGTAAGTTTGGAACGCGTGTGGCTGGGTGCGGCGGCTTTATCAATATTTCTCAGTCTGCTAAAAAGCTTGTCTTTGCCGGAACGTTCACAGCAGGCGGTCTGCAGGTAAGCGTGGCAGATGGGAAATTACACATTGTTCAAGAAGGAAAAGCAAAGAAATTTATTAAAAAAGTACAGCAAATCACCTTTAGCGGCGCATATGCAACTCAAATCAATCAGCCGGTCATCTATGTGACAGAACGTGCCGTCTTTGAGCTTCAAAATGGCCGAGTGACTTTAACAGAAATTGCGCCAGGTGTAGATTTGCAGAGAGATATCCTTGATCAAATGGAATTTGCACCAGCGATTTCATCCTCTTTAAAAGAGATGGATGCGGCCATGTTCCAGGAAAATTGGGGGAAATTGAAAGGGATTATTGAAGAGAAGAATGCAGCTGTTAGAGAGCCTGAGCTAGTAACAGTAGGATAATCATTCGTAGTATCAGCGGGCAAGGGGCTATCAAAAACGCCCCTGCTAAAACCATATAGGAAGGAACATCGAACATGAACGTTCAGCTTAACCGTTGGAGAATTCTGATTGCCTCGACCTTGATTAATATCTGTGTCGGCGCCATTTATGCGTTTAGTATTTTTGCTTTACCCCTAACCAATGTTTTTAATGCAACAATGCCGGAGATTATGATGGCCTTTACCATTAACGCCGCCATTTCGCCGATTCCGATGATACTTGGCGGGAAATTAGTCGATAAGGGCGGTGCCAAGAAGGCGATCATTCTTGGAGGATCGATGTTTGGTATTGGGTTTATTTTATCAGGATTGGCCACTGCACCATGGATGTTATACATTACCTACGGTTTGATCACCGGTATGGGTCAGGGAATCGTGTACTCTGCTACGATTGGAAATACGGTTAAACTTTTTCCAGATAAAAGAGGTCTTGCTTCAGGGATTGTAACAGCGGGATATGGCGGCGGAACGATTGTGATTGCTCCGATTGCCAATGCCCTAATCACGAGTAATGGTGTGCAGCCGACACTGATTACACTTGGGATTGCGTTCTTAGTGGTGATTTTAAGCTGCAGCTTTCTAGTAAAACCTTGTCCTGTTGGCTATATTCCACAGGGCTGGACCCCGCCAGTGATGGCAGGAGGAAATAAGGGTGGCGTCAACATCCCTTGGAATGAAATGATTAAAAAGCCCATCTTTTATATCATTGCCAGCTTATTCTTAATTGGTGCCTTATCCGGAATGATGGTCACTTCTAATGCTTCCGTCATTGGACAAACGATGTTTGGATTAACAGCTGCAACGGCTGCGTTATACGTAAGCTTATACTCGCTTAGTAATTGTCTTGGCCGTGTCTTTTGGGGAGCAGTTTCTGATAAAATCGGCCGGACGAAATGTTTGATGGTTATTTACCTTGTGATTGCTGCGATGATGTTAACGATTGCGCTTTCCACCTCGGTTTTAGGCTTTGCAATCGCAATCGTTGGGATCGGTTTATGCTTTGGGGGTACGATGGGAATTTTCCCTTCACTTGTTGGTGAAAAATTCGGTATGAAATATTACGGTGTGAACTATGGCGTGACGTTCATTGGGTATTCAGGGGCAGCGTTCTTTGGCCCTCGGATTGCGAATAGTGTTGCTGCCGCAAACAATGGCATGTTCACGAACGCATTTTATATTGCTTTAGTGATTTCACTCGTCGGCTTTGCCTTAACATTTGTTTTTAAAGCGATGGAAAATAAAAATCAAACAGGCGCAGGCTTTACAAAAGCTGCTTAATTTTTAGGAGGATGTTAAACATGAGTATTACAAAATTATTAGGTATTAAGTTTCCGATTTTTCAAGGGGGCATGGCCCAAATTGCGATGGCGCCGCTTGTAGGTGCAGTTGCGAATGCTGGTGGATTAGGAATCATCGGTTCCGGCGGACTTACGGCTGACCGTCTCCGTGATGAAATTAGAAAAACAAAAGCCATTACAGATCAACCATTTGCGGTGAACTTAATGTTAATGATGCATAACATTCCAGAATTGATTGAAGTCATCATTGAAGAAGGTGTTAAAATCGTGACAACGGGCGCCGGTACACCTGCTCCTTATATGCCGACTTTCAAAGAACATGGAATTATTGTCATTCCAGTCGTTCCATCTGTCAAGATTGCAAAGAAGATGGAAGCACTCGGTGTTGATGCGATTGTTGCGGAAGGTACAGAAGCAGGCGGCCATGTTGGTGAAACCACGACCATGGCATTATTGCCTCAGATTACTAGTGCTGTAAAGATCCCTGTGATTGGAGCTGGAGGAATTGCCGATGGCCGCGGAATTGCTGCTGCTTTCGCTCTAGGTGCTTCAGGTGTTCAAGTAGGAACACGCTTCTTAGCAACTGTTGAATGTCCAACACATGAAAACTTCAAAAAAGCAGTGATTGAAGCGGATGATACGAGCACAACGGTTACGGGAAGAAGCCTTGGCGGGCCAGTTCGAAGTATTAAAAATAGTATGATTGCCGAGTTCCAAAAGCTTGAAAGCCAAGGAGCGTCACGTGATGAATTAGAAAAAATATCATTAGGCTCCCTTCGTAAATCTGTGTTTGAAGGAGATACTGAACGTGGATCGGTCATGGCAGGTCAGATTGCTGGTTTATGTAACGAGATTACAACCGTTGAAGAAATGATCACAAGCATGTTTGCAGAGGCGCAAGAAGTGCTGGATCGTCTGGGAAAAATGACGATTGTTGAAAGAGAATTAGCGTTCGTATAGATCATTTTGAGAAGAGGGTGTCCCAAAAGTATAACTTTTAGGGGCATCCTTTTTTCTTATCGTTCTTTATACGGAATGAAGCGGTCTTGTCTCAAGAAGAAGCGTTATGGGACCAGCCGCTTCTTCTGCTTTTAAGTGAAGTAAATGTCATAATATATCCACCGTCAATAGATTGTTTTGTCTTTATAATAGTAGAATACGATCGTTGGTAGGAGGTATTGATCGAATGAAGAAAAAATCCAGCCAAAAGGTAAAAAATTCTTATCGAGTTCAAGACATTAGCGATCTGCCATCCACTTTATTTGTGACAGATGCATTGGGCAATATCTTAATTTCAAATGAATTTACGGCGTTAACACTTGGAATGACTTTAGATGAATTGTTAAAAGCGAACGTTCAAGATCTAGTAAAAGCAGGTTACTATAATCGTTCGATTACGATGGAGGCAATCGAAACGAAGCAAAAGGTAACCCGGACGATTGATACAACAAAAGGTTTTCATATTAAATCCACGGCGTTTCCTATTTTACAAAAGGATGGGGATATCCAGCTGGTTGTCACTACTTCTAATGAGTTTAATGAAAAACTGCCAATCTATGAAATGAATAGCAGCAGCGGCGGTAGAGCAACCAAGAGTTTTGACGGGAACTACAGAAGCTCTGGGATCGTAGCTGAGAGTTTAGCCATGAAGCAGATTATGAAAGTCTGTAACCAACTTGCCTCTTATGATAGCAAAGTATTAATCGATGGGGAATCTGGGACGGGCAAGGAAGTGATCGCCCGTTATATTCACCAAAAAAGTGACCGCTCCCGGGGGCCTTTTGTCACCATCAATTGTGCAGCCATTCCTCCAGCGTTATTCGAGCAGGAATTGTTCGGCTATGAAAAAGGGGCTTTTGTTGGTGCAGCGGCGGGGAAGATAGGGTTGATTGAGTCGGCGAATGATGGGTTCTTATTTTTAGATGAAATCGCCGAAATGCCACTAGAGATGCAGGCGAAATTGCTGCGGGTGATCGATAACCATGAAGTCAGACGCGTGGGCGGGATTGAAAATATCCGCATTAATTGCCGGATTATTACCGCCACCAATCGCGACCTATGGAAGCTGGTGAAAAAAGGTAAGTTCCGAGAGGATTTATATTATCGGATTAATGTCATCCCGATTCATATCCCGCCGCTTCGCACCCGGAAATTAGATTTGACTGGTCTGATCTCTCATTTTCTAGCCGAATTTAATCAGAAGTATCAAAAAAACCTTGCTCTCAGTGCAGAGGAATTTCAAAAGATGCTCAAGCACGATTGGCCCGGAAATGCACGAGAACTAAGAAATTACTTAGAGCGACTTGTCGTAACGGAGCAGGACCGCACGAACCAACTGTTAGAAGAACCCGTAGCGGATTGGTTTACCATCGACTATTTTATTAAACATAATATCGGAAAGCTCTGCACACTGAAAGACTTCACATCCATCGCAGAAGGCAGATACATTAAACAAGTACTCGAAACCTGCAACGGAAACGGAACCGAAGCAGCCAAAAAACTAGGCATCGACCGCTCCGTCATCTACCGCAAACTCAAAAAAATGGACAAAGTCCTTGAAGAATAAGTGCACGGGGACGGTTCTACTGCTTTAAACAAGCAGTAGAACCGTCCCTGCGTCATATTTGCTCTTGGATCCGTTTATCGATTACGTCAGGAACTTCTTGCAGTGAATCTACTGTTATAAAATCGCTACTGTGCTCAATGTTCACTTCAACGATATTATATTGCCATTCAGTTTCTGCTGGGATGTAGATGGCATGGATGTCCATTTCCAGTGCTGGGACAATATCCGTTCTTAATGAATTTCCAACCATCCATGTTACTTGAGGGTCAGCCTTAATGGTTTTTAAAATATCGGATAGAGCGGTTGTATCTTTATGTTCCGAAATAAAAATACGATGTTCAAAAAACGTAGTCAATTCTAATTGAGAAATTTTTCTGCGTTGATTTGCCTCGTCTCCTCCTGTGTGCAAATATAATTCATGTCCCTCTTCTTTTAACCGTTCCAGCGTCTCATTCATGTGCGGAATAGGTTCAACAGGAATCTCGAATACCTTAAAACCCAACTCTCTTAAATAGTGGATTTCATCGCTATTCTTTTCCCTCCCAGTGATGTCGCAATAGTAGTTATAAGTGCCAACAAATGATTCGGGAAACCGATCGGACTTTAGACCGTGCTCACTGATTGCCGCGACATCAAGTTGAAGCTGCTTCTGTTTTATTTCCTCCTCTGGAATTGAGTGAAACCACGTGATCATTTGGTCAGCGAATTCGTTTATCACTAAGTTAAAATATCTATTACAGTATGCTAATGTATCATCAAGGTTAAATAAGATGTTCTGCTTTTTCATTTTTTTGAACCCCTCTTCAGTTGACCCTAGCGGACGCACGTTCCCGTTTTACCTAAGCGAAATTTCACCTTTATTTATTTTTCTAATCATGGCAATGATTGCTCGGCAAATTAATAGTTTTAACATAAGACTTAGTAATGAGTGATACCAAGTCCATCCTTTTTTCCATTTAATTAGGTTGGTTTTCTTTGCTGCAATTGTCTCAATGATTGTTTGTGGTATAACAAAAGGGAAAATTTTCAAAATGATTCCACTGGGCTTGCTATTCAATGTCCACTGATTGTAGTAAAGAAGCATTAAAGGGTATTGAATGAAATCAAAGGGGAGGTGGATTTTATACTTTGGTAAAATTTTTTTGGGGTATTTCAAATAGCCCCTGGTAACTAAATATCTATCTGAGAAATAATTACCAATGAAACTTACAAGATAGACAATAATCCAATCTTTAAAAGAGCGTTTTACAATGGCGAATGGTAATAAAACCATCCCAATTACAGTAGTTACTATTAAGAAGTAATATGGAAAATCTTTTCTTCTCAACTTTGACACCTCCTCATACTATAATTTGTTCATCTTAGGTCTGTTTATGTGAAAAATCTTTACTTTACATAACGGCGTCTTATTCGATTGCGGGGCAGAATTAACAGGTTGCTGAATCATACCTTCTTCGACTAACAGATGCGGTGATCTTAGAAGGATTAACACTTCTTTTTGTTGAACTTTAAATGAAGAAACAGGTGAGGTTATAAAAAAGGATTTGGGTGTATGAATATAGGGACTGATAATTATTGAATATAGATTTAGTGCTTAAAAGCAGGCAAACTATTTTCAAATTACCAGCAAATCCAATGGGGGAGTATGGATGATGAAGTTTTGGCTTTATGTTTTCATAACAGCGGTGTTGGAAATCGCTGTTTCCTATGCAATATACATGATGCTTTTTCAAAGAGGCTATATTTACACGTTCCGTATTCCGGTAGGTACGGATTACCTATCATTTAGCTACATCCTGTTGTTTATCTCCTCGGTATGTTCCGCTATATCGCTCGGAACCCTAAAGGAAAAAGACAACGGAGAAGTACTGCCACTTTTCCGGCATTTTCTCTCCTATATTAAACATCCGGTTACATTAGGCTCCGTTCTGTTATTTTTATTCAGCTTTCTTTTCTTGTAACAAGCAAGTGACGCGGGGACGGGTGGGGAAGAAGTGACTAGCAAAATATGGTATGAAACCAGGAAGGTAGGTGAAAAATTTAGGGATAACTTTTCCTCTGGGTAAAACAATAAGTAATAATATTTACTTGGAGGGGAAAAACTTTGCAAGCGCGTAAAAGATTATCATTTCTAACCCTTGTGATACCTTGGCTTACTGTTCCATTCATCCGGAAAAACACCTTCATCAGATTCCTGCCAACGGCAACATTCATTGGATTTATTTTTGCCTTATTTAGTGAAGTGGCAAAAAAGAACAAGCTATGGAGAGTAAAAAATGGTCTTTTTAAAGATTTTACTTTAGATATCTCTTATTTATATGGTCTTTATTTTATTACTACAATTTGGATCTTTAAATTAACCTATAGAAACTTCTTAAAGTATTTAATGACCAATATCGTAGCGGATTATTTTTTCTCCTTTCACATTGTAAGGATTTTTGAGAAGGTTGGAACATTTAAATTCAAAAAAATGAGACATAAACATTTCTTTTTTATCTCTGTTTTGCTATCGGTGGTTCTCTATATCTATCAAAGGATGATCGAGAAGGTAATATATCAAGAAAAGTTTGAAGAAAGAGATGGAAGTGAATGCTAACCTATAGGTACTACTTATAAGGTATTGAAGCGATTCGTAAAGGTTTCGCTTTTTTTTATATAAAAAAAGGTACTTAATAATGGTTCTAGAAACAGGCCCTTCCTGAGAGATAATTTTTACTTAAAAGCGTCTAGCAAATTATCATTAGTTTGACAAATGTAAAAATAGTTCGTACACTAATTATATAGTTAGTGTGCAAACTATTTTTTGGGGGTTCTGATGAATAATATAGGATATTTATTAATGAAGGTTTCGAAAGAATTAAAATATGCATTATCGAAAGAATTAGTATGTTATGAGTTGACAACTTCACAATGGGCGGTTTTAAAACAACTAGAAATTGAAGAGGCATACAATTCTTCTTTTTCTAAGAGAACAGCAGTTGAAATAGCAGCCAAACTAGATTTAGATAAGCCGACAATCTCTGGGATTATTAATCGTCTCTATGAAAAAGAAATGGTAACGAAAACTCGGCATCCAGATGATAAAAGAGCAACGATCTTATATTTGACTCCGAAAGCCAAGGAGTTAATTCCAGCGCTAGAATTAGTAAGCAATAAAGTGATTGATGAATCTTTGATAAATTTTTCAACTGAAGAGAAAGAAGTATTTTTAAATCTATTAGAAAAAATAGATTGTTCTTTGAGTAGGAGGGGAGAATAGGTGGCAAAAGTACTGGTGACAGGTTCAACTGGCAATATCGGTCGTTTTGTTGTAGAAAAATTAATGGAGAAAGGAATTAAAGTTAAAGCAGCTGTAAGGGATATAGAAAAAGGCAAAACGATCTTTTCCGATCATGAGATTGAGTTAGTGAAGTTTGATTTGTTAAATCCAGAAACATACATAGAAGCGTTAAATGGAATAAAGAAAATTTTTTTAATGCGCCCGCCACAATTAGCTAAACCAAAAGAGGATATTCTCCCTTTTTTAGAATTGGCTAAAAAAGTAGGTGTAGAACATATTGTTTTTGTTTCACTACTGGGTGTAGAGAACAATCCTGTTGTTCCCCATCGGAAAATAGAAGAATTTATTCAGCATTTGGGTTTTCATTACACTTTTTTAAGGCCTAGTTTTTTTATGCAAAATCTGAATACTACTCATCTTGATGATATTGTAACGAGGGATGAATTGTTTATTCCTGTTGGTAAAGCGAAAACGAGTTTTATAGATACTCGGGATATCGCGGAGATTGCGGCAATTTGTTTAGCTGAAAAACAGTATATCGATAGGGCCTTTACATTAACTGGTGATCAAGCGCTAACTTATTATGAAGTTGCTTCTATTATGTCGGAAGTCTTGAATCGTCAGATAACATATACGAATCCGGGAATATTTGAATTTAGAAAGACACTCATAAAAAGAGGTACTCCAAAAGAATTTGCCAATGTAATGACGATGTTATATACCATGACCAAATTAGGAACAGCACGAAATGTAACAGACGATGTAGAAAAGATACTAGGCCGCAAGCCTATTAGATTTAAACAATACGTTGAAGATTACAAACATCACTTTAATAAGTGACACAGGGACGGTTCTCCTGCTTCCTTTTGGAAGCAGGAGAACCGTCCCTATTTTTCCAACCAGTTTTGGGACCAGTTTTCTATTTCTTTCATTATGGGCTTTAGTGCTAAGCCTTTATTGGTTAGTGAATATTCAATTCGAACTGGGGTTTCTGGGTATACTTCTCGTAACACTATTCCTTCGTTCTCTAAATCCTTTAATCTTTCTGAAAGCACTCTTCCACTTACACCTACTGAGGATTCGAGCGTACAAAAACGCTGGGGCCCTGATAAGAGCTGATAAAGAATCAACCCCGTCCACCTTTGGCTTAATAAGCCCATGGCTTTTTCAAATCTAGGACAAATCGATGTATCCAATTAAATCAACTCCTTACTAGTATTATAAGCAAATATATAAATAATTAAATTACTTTTTATAAAAAACTTACTTGACTTTACTTAGTGTTGATAATATAGTTACTTACATAAAGTAACTAACTATTAAATTATGCACCATGCGATTAGAACATAAAGAATACTAAAGAAGAATCGTCAAGCAAATGCTAAAAAATAATCTGTCGGATTCCTTGAAAATGTTCAAATGGCAGGAGATGAACTGAACTTTTAGCTTTTATTAGTAATTCAATCAAATTATTTTTACCACTAGATAAGGTACTGTTTCGATCAGAGAAAGACTAAAGATCAGGAGGAAAACAAAATGAATTTTCATCAAAAACCTATCACCTTCGTAGGGCAGGTAAACTTGAAGGTGCAAAATTTACAACGTTCGTTAGCTTTTTATAAAGAAGTTATTGGGTTTAAGGTATTGGAGCAAACTGAGCGTTCAGCAGCCCTTTCTGCAGATGGAAAAAATGTTCTTTTATCAATTGAACAACCAAATAATGTCGTTCCAAAGCAGGGAAGGACTACAGGATTATATCACTATGCACTTCTTTTGCCTAAAAGATCTGACTTAGCTACTATCGTTCAGTATTTTTTGGAGATTGGACTACAGTTTGGTTCTTCAGACCATCTTGTAAGCGAGGCACTTTATTTATCTGATCCAGATGGAAATGGAATTGAAATTTATGTAGACCGTGATCCGTCCGAATGGAATTGGCAAAATGATCAAGTCGAAATGGCTGTTGATCCGGTGAATTTTCCAGATCTGCTTGCTGGCGGGAAACAGCCATCATGGAACGGTCTACCTGCTGGTACAGTTATGGGGCATATCCATTTACACGTATCAGAATTGAAAAAGACAGAAGAGTTTTATATCAAAGGGCTGGGATTTGACGTGGTAAATCGATATGGTGCTCAGGCACTATTTATTGCGGATGGCAAATATCATCATCATATTGGCTTAAACACTTGGAATGGTGTTGGAGCACCACCACCACTTCCTAATAGTGTTGGGCTGGAATCATTTACACTCGTGCTCGCAAATGAGGAAAAGCTAAACAAAATCATCACTCAGTTAAAGAGTATAGGGGCATCTGTACAGCAAGAAAATGGATCTTACGTTACTTCTGATCCTTCAGGTAATCGCATCATCCTGACTGTTTAATTAAGATGGTGACGCAGGGACGGTTCTACTGCTTCTTTTTGGAAGCAGTAGAACCGTCCCTGCGCACTTCTGTTTAGGGCAATTAGTGCGATAATTTGTACGGAATTGTTTCCCCAATTAACTGGTTTTTCATTTAATACGATTGAAATAGCCGACTTTAATGCGTTCATTTGTATCGAGTGTGGCACTGCTACATTATTATGAAAAGATGTTGACGACATTTTTTCCCTTTCGATAATGTCGTCAATGCCTCCTTGTTCGATAAATCCTAAATGAACTAATTTATCTCCTAGAAAACTAATCATTTCAAATTCATTTTTTAAGTAAATGTTCTGTTGAAACAAGTGGGGGTCGAACAGGCTGATTAAATGATTTTTCAGCTTCATACGACTTCGTTTTTTATTAATCCTTGTGATACTGTGCTGAATCTTCTGAATGTCCTCTTCTAAGAAAAATGGATTTAAATGGACAATTTCATATTCCATTATTTTAGGGATTTGGATCGTTGTGATGATCAAGTCGGAGTCAATTTGACCGAAATCACTATCAATTTTGGTAATCACTCTACTGATCTCAATTTGTTCTCCGAAAGACTGCTCTAGTCTTTTTAACATCGGAATGTGCATATTGTAATACTCCGGACATACAACAGTGCATGTTATTTTAGATTCAAGGGCTTTTTGTCGTTCCAGAAAGGCACCAATATGGAAGGCGACATAGGCAATTTCGTCTTCGTTTATTTGAATATTTTCCTTTTTTTGTATCTCATTCGATATAAATACTGCCAGGTCATAAATGAGAGGATAAGATGATTTTATCTGCTTCGTTAATGGGTTTTTTGACAAATAATTATGCCTTGCCCGGTTGATTAAATTACGTATGTGCAGGGTAAATTTGATTAGAAATTCATCGCCATAAATATCCACCAGATAATAATCTTTTACTTTTTGAATAATTTCATTTACTAAATGAATATAGCGCTGCTCAATATATTCTCCAAGATTTTCACTGTTTAGGTTGTCATAACTCAGGATTGATGCCTTGCTAATTAAAAGAATCGTTAAGTAATAGAGCTCTGCTCCTTCGAATGTTATCCCAAATTCAGATTGGATTAACTTGGCGATATCGGATGCAGCCTTATATTCTTTTGTTTTCGTTAATGACCCGATGTTTTCTTCCGAAATGGTTCGATGCTGGCTGACCCGTTCTGTTGCAATCACGATATGGACGAGGATGTTCCCGATTGTGTACTCATTTATATAAAGATTATAGGAGGCCAACACTTTGATTAGCTCTTCCTTGAAATCTTTTAAATCATAACCAAAAGCAGATTGGATGCTTTCTACATGCAAGAATTGATCCTTCGTTTCCTCATGAAAAATATGGCTCATCAGCTTTCGTTTATCTCGTTCCCGTCCACTTAATATGAATAAGTCACCCTCTCGCTTGAAGGATAAATTAAATTTTTCCAAAAGGCTTTTCGCCTTTTTTAAATCGCCTTCAATCGTGGAGGTGCTAACATAAATTTCCTCACTTAGGTCAAATATATCCATACCATCAGTAAGGGCAATCGATTGCTTTAATAAATAATAAAGGCGCTCAAGCGGCGTCAGACCAAAACGTGTTTCTTTAGGTTCTTTCCGCTGGTTTTCTTGGTAAACGCTCTCATTTATCTTGTACCCTTGGTTAGAGGACATAATCAATACGGACGGAGAGGTGGTCTCATTTATTTCATTCACATATTTTCGGATGCTCCTGCTGGATACAGAGAATTGCTTTGCGAAAATATCTGCTTTTACCCAATCATTCTTACTTAACAAGAATTGTATAATCTCTCTCTCTCGTTCCTTTTTCATGCCACAAAAACCCCCAAAGGTCTATTTATCGTTAGTTTCCCACTTATATAGTGTAAAAAAACACATAATAAAATGAAAGGTTAAAAAAGTTCCTACCCCCCGGAACTTTTTCAACTTGAGCTCAGATCTAAAAAAATAAGACAATGACATCAGAAAGTTAATTCAATTTTTCTTGGGAGGAATTTATGATGACAGAAAAGACGATTCTATTAGTTTGCGGCGGCGGTGCTTCCAGCGGATTCATGGCCCAAAACATTCGAAAGGCAGCTAAGAAAAGAAATATAGAATTAAATGTAATCGCCAGAAGCGAGTCCGAGGTGGATGAATATCTGAATGAAATGCATGTTCTGCTCATTGGCCCGCATCTAAAATATATGGAAGAGGATTTACAAGCGAAGGTAAAACCCTTTAACATTCCAGCTGCGGTGATCCCGCAAACCATTTATGGTCTTTTAGATGGAAACAAAGGTCTGGACCTGATTTTGGAACTTCTTGGGGAAAAATAAAATAGAACGGAGGTTATTCGGTGAATACATTTATTAATTGGATGAATCAAAACTTTACGCCAAAAATGAATAAAATAACGAGAAATGTATGGGTTTCATCGATTCAGGAAGCCATTATGGCGATTTTGCCGCTGATTCTTGTAGGATCGCTGATTACACTGATTTCAATCTTGAATAATTATTTTTCAAAAATGCCCAATTTTTCGCCTATCACCACGTTTTCATTTGGTCTTATTAGTATATTTGTTGCACTATTAGTTCCTTATTTTATTATGGAAAAAAAGAAAAAGAATGATAGAAAAATAATCTCAGGATTAACAGGTCTCTCCCTTTTTCTCATGCTGCTTATGCCTAAGCTTACAGACGACGGCGGTATCACCTTTACGTTGGAACGTTTCGGCGGCAACGGCATGTTTGTTGCTTTAATTGTTGGTCTTTTGGTTGGAGCCATCATGTATCTCTTTTCTAAGTTTTCTTTCTTTAAAGGTTCAAGTTCACTTCCAGATTTTATTATTATTTGGTTTGATACCGTTATTCCTATCACGATTCTATTGCTGTTCGGATGGATATTTACCTTCCAACTGAATGTTGATTTGTATGATTTAATTTTAAAAGCCTTTGAACCGCTTACCATGATTGCTCAAAGTTTTACCGGATTTGTATTCATCACATTCCTTGGTATTTTCTTTTATTCTTTTGGAATCAGTCCCTGGATTCTGTATCCGATTATTTTTCCGATTTGGCTGGAAGGTATTCAAGCAAATATCAATGGTACAGCTCAAAATATCCATACAATGGAAACTCTTACTGCTTGGGTTTGGATTGGAGGTATGGGTTCTACTCTCCCATTGGTCCTGATGATGCTATTCTTGGCAAAGTCGAGCCAATTAAAGGCTATTAGTAAAGTAACCATCGTACCATCTTTGTTCAATATTAATGAACCTGTCATTTTCGGTGCTCCGGTGGCTTTTAACCCGATTTTAATGATTCCGATGTGGTTGAATGGTCTAATTATACCTGCGATCACGTACGTGGTATTGAACTGGGATTTTGTTACAATTCCTGAGAGACTTTTTCAACTATGGTATATGCCTGTTGGAATTTCTTCCATGCTAATTAACTCCGATTTCCGCGGATTAATTTTATTAGCTGTCGTTGTAGTCGTATCTTGGTTGATTTGGTTCCCATTTTTCAAGGTGTATGACATGCAGCAGTTTAAAAAAGAACAAGAACAGTAGAAATGAATTTGGAGGATTAGACAATGAACGACCACAACACAAATGATATCAATGAAGTATCGATGAAGATTATCTTAAATGCCGGTGACGCAAGATTAATCATTAAAGAAGCACTGGACTGTGTAGCAGCTTGTGAATTCGAGTCGGCAAAGCAAAAGCTTGTTGAAGCGAAAAAGAAAATTACCGCAGCCCACGCTGCTCAGACTGAAACCATTCAAGGTGAAGCCCGTGGTGAACAGATTGTTTTCTCCCTGTTGTTTTCCCATGCACAGGACACTTTAATGACCATCATGAGTGAGTGGAATACAGCCAATCATATCGTTCGCTTATTTGAAGTGTACGACGAACGGTTAAGAAAGCTTGAAGAAAAATAATTCATGAGTAAATGCCAGGTGTATCATACAGTCTGGCATTTACCTTTTCAGGAGATTGTCAGATTGGGAGGAGTGACTGGAGTATGAAAAAATTAGCATTTCCAAAAGAGTTTTTCTGGGGGGGCAGTATTGCCGCTCATCAATGTGAGGGTGCTTACCAGGCTGACGGAAAAGGTCTAGCCCATATGGACTTTGTAACAACTGGAGGCTTTGGGAAGGAGCGTAAAATCACGAAGACCATTGAGGAAGGTTATGTCTACCCTTCACACGATGGGATTGACTTTTATCATCGCTTTAAAGACGATATTGCGTTATTTGCTGAGATGGGATTTAAAGCCCTTCGTATTTCCATTGACTGGTCTCGGATTTTCCCTCATGGAGATGATGAAGCACCAAACGAAAAGGGATTGGCTTACTATCATCAGGTGATTGATGAACTTCGAGCAAATCAAATTGAACCGATTATTACTCTATGTCATTTTGAGATGCCGATTGAAGTGGTACGTAAATACCGTTCCTGGCTGAGCAGGGATACGGTGGAGTTGTATCTTCGGTTCTGTGAAACTGTGATGAACGAGTACAAAGGGAAGGTACGCTATTGGGTAACTTTTAATGAAATGAATCATTTAGAAATCCAGGGTGATTTTGCTAATACTTTTACTTATATGATTACTGGATTACAATATTCCGATTTAGATGATAAAGAGCTTCAGCTTGCGATAATAGGGTATCATATGACTTTAGCTAGTGTAAAAGCTGTTAAACTCGCACATGATATTGACCCGGATAATCAGGTTGGCTGTGTTTTCGGACTCACCCCTTGTTACCCGAAGACTTGTAAACCTGCTGATGTATTGCAGGCTTTTAAAGATACGGAAAGAGATTTATACCAGGTTGATGCGATGTGCAATGGAGCCTTTCCTTTATATAAACTGAAGGAGTATCAGCGGAGAGGCATTGCGTTACCCATTTGTGAAAGTGATTATGCTGACTTTAAGGAAGGAAAGATAGATTTCATTGGGTTAAACTATTATTCTAGTGACGTTAGTTCGGCTGAACGTGATGAGAGCACAGAATCTACTTTGTTCGGCGGCATTCCAAATGAGTATTTGGAGAAGTCATCATGGGGCTGGTCCATCGATCCAACGGGGTTAAGGTATATGCTGAATTATTTGTATCATCGATATGGCCTTCCGATTATCATCACCGAAAATGGTTTAGGTGCTGTCGACCAAGTAGAAAAGGATGGCAGTATTCATGATGATTATCGTATCGATTATCTGAAAAAACATCTAGAAGCATTAAAGGCTGCGGTTGAAGAAGATGGTGTCGATTGTTTTGGCTACTTAATGTGGGGTCCCATCGATCTGGTTAGTGCAACCACTGGCGAAATGAAAAAACGATACGGATTTATCTACGTCGACAAACAAGATGATAGTAGTGGAACCTTCAAACGAATGAAGAAAAAAAGCTTCTACTGGTATAAGAAAGTAATAGCCACAAATGGGGAGTGACACAGGGCCGGTTCTTCTGCTTCTTTTTGGAAGCAGTAGAACCGGCCCTGTGCACTTCTGTCACCTTAAGAAGGATTATTGGACTGAAGTATAGAAAGAGTAAAGGATAAAATAGGTGGAGGATTATATGCATTTTTCTGAGGTAAGGCATTCGTTGCTGTCTAATAAGGTTATTGAGTTTTTCTCGAGTACATATGACATTGGAAGAATTATTCGTTGTTCATTTTTGACAAGGGGTTTAAATGATACCTATTTAGTTGTGACTGAACATAACAAGTATATTTTTCGAGTATATAGAAAAGGCTGGAGGGAAATATCGGACGTTCTATTTGAACTGGATGCCATCAAATATGTGTCAGAACAGGGTGTCGCTGTCTCAAAACCGTTGATCCGAAAAGATGGGCAGTGGTTATCTGAAATTCCCGCTCCTGAAGGTACTAGGTACGGCGTATTGTTTGAGTTTACTAAAGGAGATCGGCCAGAAATTACCGAAGAAAACTGTTATCTGATCGGAAGAGCATTAGGAAGTCTTCATCAAGCAACAGATTCCTTCACTTCAAATCACAAAAGGAATGTTGAATTGAACCTTACCCACTTGTTAGATGAGCCGGCAGCTCTCATAACACCTATTTTGCAAGAGCATTGTAGTGATAAAGTACCTGCTTTCAAAACGATCCTAACCAATTTAAAAACCCAGTTACGAGCAACTAACCAACTTGATTATGGTTTTTGTCACGGTGATTTCCATAATTTTAATATGCATGTTTCCGGCCAACAGCTAGAGGTTTTTGACTTCGACTGTTGTGGTTTTGGTTATCGTCTTTATGATGTCTCGGTATTTTTGTGGAATTTGAAGCAGAACTATTCCCATTTAGAGGCTTCTTGCTGGGATGCGTTCCTTAACGGTTATTTATGTCAAAGAAGCATAAGTGACAGAGACATGAAAGAGGTCATGAAGTTTGTCACCTTAAGAAGAATATGGTTTATGGGAGTATTATTGCAGAATGATGATGTTTGGGGAACACTTTGGCAAAATCAAAGTAACTTTGAAAAATTCATTTCCCAACTAGAGCAGGACGGAGAGAATTATTAATTTTATAGAAAAAGGGGGAGGTTTTTTGATGAGGAAGTTAGTTATTCTTTGTATGGTCCTTTTATTAACTGCTTGTACTTCTTCTGAAAAAGAAATGGACATTATTCAACAAGTTGAGAGAGACTTGGAGAAGATCGTCACGTCAAATGAGGTTAATGGATTAGCTTCAAATCCTAATGATTATATTAAAACTCACACGAGTGAATTTAATCATATTGTAGAACAAAAGCAAATCACTCTAAAACATTTTTTAGACAAGTTTGCTAAAAGCAATGAAGATGGATTGGAAGAATACATAATGGCAGCTGCGTGCTCAGAAATCTTAGGCAAAAAAGACCCAGTAACAGAATGGTCAACGGGAAAAGAATGGTATGAACAATATATCGCAGCTACTGAAGGGTAGACACTCAATTATTTTTAAAGCTAAGAAGGGATTTCTTAAAAATATAATGATATATTTATTGGTTTTATTCGTTGGGTTAGTAATTGTCATTGCCTTGTTTATGAATTTTCATCCAGGATTCGGCGGGAATTTAAGTAACGAACAAAAAGAAGATTTTGGTCAGCTAGGTAATTATGCTAACGGGAAGTTTGTCTATCAAGTACCTATATCGAAAAGCGCGAGTGCAGTTAAAAGCGTCTCTGCGGTTAAGGACTGGGATTCAGGTGGTAAAGTACGCAAGCCTGCTGTTCAACTTCCTGTCTCTGAGATAGATTGGAGACAGATTTCTAGTAGAGAAGATAGTTTGACTTGGTTTGGGCATTCTACTTTCTTACTTAGTATCGATGATAAAAAGATACTCGTGGATCCTATGTTAGGTCCCGTTGCTTCACCTGTATCCTATGTAGGTCCTAAACGCTACAGCGAAGATATGCTAGGTCTTATTGATGAAATGCCGCCAATTGATGCTGTCTTTATTACACATGATCATTACGATCACTTAGATTATCCTTCGATAAAAAAGTTAAAGAGCAAGGTGGAGCATTTCTACGTTCCATACGGGGTAGGCAATCATTTGATCCGATGGGGTGTAGCAAAAGATAAAATTACAGAACTCAATTGGTGGGACGAAGCTGATATCCAAGGATTAACCATTGCATTAACTCCATCCAAGCATTTCTCTGGAAGAGGGATTTTCAACCGAAATACAACCCTTTGGGGTGGTTGGGTCATTCTAGGAAAACAAACGCGATTCTATACAAGCGGAGATGGGGGCTATGATGCACATTTCAAGGAAATTGGAGAAAAATACGGACCATTTGATATTGCGTTATTAGAAGGCGGTCAATATGATAAACGCTGGTCCTGGGCTCATATGTTTCCGGAAGAATCCGTACAGGCAAACATAGACGTAAAAGGCAAGAATATGATGTTAATCCATTGGGGAGCCTTCAGCCTTGCCAACCATGGATGGTCCGAACCAATAGAACGAGCATCAATCGAGGCAAAAAACAACGGTGTTAACCTCATCACACCTAAAATTGGCGAAACAGTTCCATTGGATGAAAGAATATCCATTCCTCGTTCATCATGGTGGTAGACACAGGGACGGTTCTCCTGCTTCCTTCGTTTCACGAAAGAAGCAGGAGAACCGTCCCTGTGTTTGTTGCAAATACAACAAAAATAAGTTATATTTAATCTATGGTATATTGTTGCATTTGCAATAAAAATACGTGTTTAGGAGGGTACTATGATGAAGGATATTCTTCGTGAAATTGGAATGATTGCCAGGGCATTAGATTCTATTAGTAATATTGAATTTAAAGAATATGACCTGACAAAAGGGCAGTATTTGTACCTTGTACGGATCTGTGAGAACCCAGGAATCATTCAAGAAAAGCTAGCTGAAATGATAAAAGTAGATCGAACAACAGCAGCTCGTGCGATAAAAAAACTTGAAATGAATGGTTTTATTGAAAAGAAAGACGATCAGCATAACAAGAAAATCAAAAAGCTCTTCCCAACAGAAAAAGGAAAAAATGTTTATCCTTTTATAAAAAATGAAAATGAATACTCCAATACCGTTGCATTAGAGGGGTTTTCTGAAAGCGAAGTAGAAACCATTCAACATCTCCTCCAAAGAGTAAGAAAAAATATTGAAAAAGACTGGGAATATGTAAAAAAGGGAAACAAGAGAATTTACTGATTATACAAAGGAGAGACCAATAACATGACTATACAAATAAAAAAATGTACCCTTGAAGATTTACGTACCCTTCAAGACATTAGTATTGAAACATTTAATGATACATTTATGCATCAGAATTCACCTGAAAATATGAAGGCCTATTTGGAAAAGGCATTTAACTTAAACCAATTAGAAAAAGAGTTATCTAATGATTCTTCGCAATTCTTTTTTGTTTATGTTAATCATGAAGTCGCAGGTTATTTAAAGGTCAATACGAATGATGCCCAGTCTGAAGAAATGGGGGAGGAGTCACTTGAAATCGAGAGGATCTATATCAGGAGTCCATTTCAAAAACATGGGCTTGGTAAACATCTGTTTAATCAAGCGATGGAAGTGGCGGTTGAACAAAATAAAAAGAAAATTTGGCTAGGCGTATGGGAAAAAAATGAGAATGCGATAGCTTTTTATCAGAAAATGGGGTTTGTTCAAACGGGGGCCCACTCTTTTTATATGGGGGATGAGGAACAAATTGACTTTATTATGATGAAAACATTTTGAGAGGAGGAGTATGGTGTATATTCCAAATTACTTTAAGGTCAAAAATGTGGATGAAATCTGGGATTTTGTTCAAAAAAACTCTTTCGCCACGATTGTCACTACAGAACAAGGAAAACCAATTGCCACTCATGTGCCGTTGGGATTAAATAAAAAAGGTGATCATTTCTATCTTACTGGACATATGGCTGTGGGAAATTCTCAGTGGAGAACATTTGCAACCTGTGAAGATGTGCTCGTGATCTTCCAGGGATCGCATGCTTATATTTCATCTTCCTGGTATTCGCACGAAAATGTTCCTACATGGAATTATCAGGCTGTCCATATGTATGGAAAAGCAACTATTTTAGAGAAGAATGAGTTAGTAGAAGAATTAACTAGAATGTTGGATAAATATGAACAACATCGTGATCATCCAGTTTCATGGGATAAACTTTCTCCTGAATTAGTAGAAAGCCAACTGAAAGGTATTGTTGGATGAAAATCCAAATTCAAAACAAATGGCTGAATTGATGGAAAAGAAGTGACGCGGGGACGGTTCTCCTGCTTCCTTAAGGAAGCAGTTATCATGAACGAAAACTAGCCCCTTACTCGTAATTTCGTAGGTTAAT
>JBFNER010000017.1:0-81735 GCA_040797665.1 Neobacillus sp.
GCTAAGGTCCTTAATGTAGCTTAAAATATTTGTCTAACTTTATTGGTTCAGTTCATGTTCAATTAGGTTTTCTGCTTATTATTACTACTCAAATGAAATCTCCACTGAATAGCCAAGAGCACCGAAGAATTCTTTTAGAACTATTTCTGCATTCTTCTCAGCGGTATCTAATAATCCCATTTCAATTGACTCTTTCTTGATTTCATCTTGTGCTTCAGCAGCTAAGTCAAATCCTTCATCCCACTTTGTTTCTCCTCGAAATAGCCCTTCATCAGAGAAATTTTTCACCTTATCCATCTGAATAGCTGGATCCTGCAGAAAAGAGGCCTTTGGCAGAAGGATTTCAATAACTTTTTCTTTATCATTCACTTTAATATCATCTATTGTTATATCTTTCAAATCCACACCCGCAACCACTGTAGCGGGAACAACTAGCAATAATTCACGCTTCGTTCCAGGAAGATTTACCTGAATATCTTTTCCAAACAGCTTATTGTCTTCTTGTTCAATCACAACTTTGACATGTGCTTGTGCAGTTGCCAGCATCGCTAATTCTCGAATCTGTTCCACAAATGTTGAGGATTCCTTTTTGAAGGTGCTTCCGCTAAATAGCCAATAGCCTGAGAAAAAAAGTGCTAGCAAAACCAACAAGATTAAGAAATTTTTAATACCAAACAGTTTTAAACTATACTTAAAAAACTTCTTAGAAAACGAAGGAACTTTAACCTTTTGTTCAAGCGCAACTGTCGCTCCTGCTTCTTTTTGGGCTTCTGTTAATTCTCTTAAGTCTCTCTCGTATTGAGCTAAATCTCTATTTTTATCCATCCCGATACCCCCTTTTGATTTCCTAAGGACGAGGAAAATCTATTTTACTATTTTAATAGGCGACTGTCACCGCCAGATTTTTGTCAAAAAAAAGAGTAACTTCATCCCCAAGGAAGTTACTCTTCTAATTTACTTATTCACTTCTAATATATCCGATTTTCTCTATGATTTCTTGTCCTTGTGGTCCTTTCATCCAATTAAGAAATGGTTCAATTTCCTGGTTCGGATTATCTTTTACGGAAATCGCATATAAATTGGCTGTAAACGGATATTGGCCGCTTAAAATATTTTCTGGATTTGGTTCGATCCCATTTATGGCAAGAAGTTTAATATCCGGGTTTGGGTTCATTCCAGTTGCAAAAAAGCGAAATGAAAATCCAATGGCATTCTTGTAATTTCGATAATCAGCTACCTCCTCCATAATCCCACCCATTCCGGCTGGAACTTCTTCCTTAAGCGGAGTCATAATGGCCGTCTCCCCCATTATTTTTTCCAAAAGGGTTTGGCTGCCTGAATTCTTCGGTCGCTGAAACGGTACAATCCTATCCCTGTTACCGCCTAAATCTGACCAGTTCGTAATTTGTCCAGAATAAATGCCTTGTATTTCTTCTACCGTTAAACTATCCACCTTATTCTTCGGATTTACAAAGAATACGAAGGCTTCCTTCCCAATTGGAGTCATCACAAGTTCTCTCCCAGCCCTCTTTGCCATTGCCTGCTGCTCCTTAGATGGCTCTGCTCCAAAGTAGATGTCCACATCTCCACTTATCAGCCGTTCAAATGCATAAATGGTATTTGTAAAACTAACAATCTCTTTTTCTTCGAGATTCACTCTACTGACCTCTTCATAAACGGCGTTAGCAAAAGCAGAGTAGACAGGAAAGGCAGCTTCCGCTCCATCTAGGACAGGCATATTTTCGGCTTCTTTAATAGTAAAGGCCGAAGGTGATTCTAATTTAGGGAGTCTATTATTTGAATTCGTCACTTCATATGGCGATAAATCTGTTGATGAATATCCTCCACCATATTCAAACCCGTAGGTTGGCAGAACTGTCTTACTTCTCTGCCATTGAACACCAGCACCGGTCCCTAACGCTAGAATCAAAATAACAGATATTGAAAGAATTTGATTTTTACTGATAATGGGAAGTCTTTTTTTAAGAACCAGCATTATTAAAGCTCCTATCAAAAATGAAAGTTCATAGGCTAAGGGTGCCCAAAAAACAATCTCCCCTCACCCATTAATCCGGCAATAAAATAGATCGGAGCAAAAGGCAGATGAAGAAGACAATAAAAGAACCAGGCACCAGCACCGGAAAAACCACCGCTGATCAACATAAATATGGCCCATAACAGGATTGTATATGTAAGAGGGTATAAGAAAAGTGAAAACAATTCTCTTAATTCATTCTGGCTTTCTAGTTTCCTGCTTGCAAGAATTCCAACAATAACTCCCCCTATACTTAAAGGAATAATGGAAGTGAACAGCAAACTATCAAACATGGGAACAAAGGCGAAAAAAGAGAGTCCTAATGGAATTACAGCAAAATACACGAACAGTAAGGGGATTTTTTTCTTCAAAGCAACCACTCCAATACTTAATGTTATTTAGTGTAATTTTACACTATTAACCAACATTTTACAACAGCAGAACCTTTTCATAAAAAAGCTAATTAATAAAGTACGAACAAATTACTATATTTCTGACTACTTCAACCTAAATTTACCAACCCTTAAAATAGTTTAAATTTTCTTAACAATTCTTTACATTCCCTTAATTAACATTGGTATGATGCTTACCTATAATCATAAATGTAAGGACAAACCACTCAAAAGGGGAGAATGATTATGGACCGCCGTTTATTTTTAACTTATGTAGGAAGCAGTACGGCTGCATTAGTGGCTGCATCATCTGGAATTGGAGCATTAACAGGAAACGCCATGACTGCAGATCATTTACTAAATGGACAACCTTCTGGTAAAGGCAAGCCGCTAACTACACCCTTCACACCAGTTAACCGCACATGGGAAAATGACCTAGTGCTGCCAAACGGATATCATTACAATATTATTGCTTCTTATGGTGATGTCATTAACTCTAAGGGTGAAAGATTCGGAGATGCAGCAGATCTTACCGTTTATTTTCCAATTGATAGTTTAGCAGGAGGAACGAATTCCGAAGAAGGCCTCATCTGGGTGAATAACGAGTTCCCAGAACCAGGAAACTATATGACCATGCTTGGTATTAATCCATCTACTTTTAAAAAAGAGAATCTAGCAAGCTATCCTGAACTGCTTAAACTGGAAAAGGAAGCAGTCGGCGGCTCCGTCATTCACGTAAAAAAAGAAAAAGGCGAATGGAAACTCCTACAGGATGATACATATAATCGCCGTGTCGATGGAACGACTCCTATTGAGTTAACTGGCCCTGCTCGTGGAAGCAAGGCAGTAAATGGTGCCACACAGGTGATTGGCTCATTAGGAAACTGCAGCGGCGGCAGAACCCTTTGGAACACAGCCTTATCCTGTGAGGAAAATACAGAATACGGCAGCTCGTATGGCTGGCCGAATTTCGATAATAGTCATTACGGCTGGGTTGTTGAGGTTGACCCATTTGATCCGGCTAGGCCTGTCCGCAAGCACACTGCTCTTGGACGCTTTGCCCATGAAAATACAGCAATGGGCCTGACCAATGATGGACGAGTGGTGGTTTATATGGGAGATGATAAGGGCGATGAATGCTTCTACAAATTCATCAGCAGCAAGAAATTTAACCCAGCCAATCGTGAATCGAATTTTGATATTCTTGAAAACGGAACATTATATGTGGCAAACCTTAGCAGGCAGCAATGGATTGCGCTTGATTATGCAACAAATGCAACACTACAAAAACAATTTGCTGATCAGGCAGATGTATTAACAAACGCACGTGCAGCTGCAAAAGCAGTTGGCGGGACGAAATTAGACCGTCCTGAGGATGTAGAAATTCATCCGATCGATGGCACTGTCTTTTTAGCATTAACGAATAGTTCCGGACATGGGAATTTCCATGGACAAATTGTCCGATTTGTTCCATCAGGTGGAGACCACGCAAGTGATTCGTTTACGTTTGAAGTGTTTATTGCCGGAGGGCAGCAAAGTGGTATTACCTGCCCAGATAATCTTCACTTCGACAGCAAGGGGAACCTCTGGGTTGTAGAAGATTATGGTGCGACCGAAACAAATGTGTATGCTTCCTATAAAAACTGTGGTGTGTTTATGATCCCAACAGACGGAAAAAACTACGGAATTCCACAGCAGTTCGCATCGGGTCCAAAAGGCTGTGAGGTGACAGGTCCATGGTTAACACCTGATGAACGGACATTATTTTTAGACGTACAGCATCCTGATACATGGAATCCGTACCCAGGATATTCCTTTGGTCGTTCTTGTTTAGTTGCTGTGCAGGGCGGAAGCTTCAAATAGGCTTGGTGTTACTATGCCATTCTAGTGATCTATATAGTGGAAGGGGTCTTATTTTGATGGTTATAGTTTGCTCCAAACATGTAAAGGATGCTTTAAAAATTGTATTTATTCCTCATGTGCGGAAATTATCGGAGGAAGAAAGTAACAGCTCCACTTGCCAATTTTGCAGCTGCATGGCCAACTATAAGCTTTTTAATTACGTTCATCACAGGAAAAAAGCAAAAGAAGCTATTTAAAAGGAGGGATTTTACATGCTGCAAAACATCGGCATTCCTGGGTTAATTCTTGTTCTTGTCATCGCCTTAATTATTTTTGGACCATCTAAATTACCAGAACTTGGTCGTGCAGTTGGTTCAACCTTAAAGGAATTTAAAAAATCAACTCGAGATTTAGTATCTGATGATGATACGGTTAATGGCAAGTCGAGGGACAAAGAGGAAAAACAGCTTAACTAAATGAGGCAGGAGATGTAAGCAGTCGGTGCTTACATCTCCTTTTTACTAAAGGAGGGTAATAACGGAGCAGCGTGATTTGGACTTAACTGGACATTTAGAAGAGTTACGCAAACGTCTTATTTTCATCTTAGGTACCTTTATCATGTTTTTCATTCTTTCATTCATCTATATACAGGATCTTTATAACTGGCTTGTAAAAGATTTGGAAGTGAAACTCGCGATTTTAGGTCCGAGTGATATTTTATGGGTGTATTTATCACTTTCATGTGTCTTTGCCATTTCAGGAACAATACCGATGGCCGCCTATCAAGTATGGCGGTTTGTTCGGCCAGCATTGAAAGAAAATGAGCGCAAAGCAACACTAGCCTATATTCCAGCTTTGTTCATATTATTTATCATTGGGATTTGCTTCGGCTACTTCGTCATCTTCCCAATTGTATTTAAGTTTCTACTGTCTTTATCCGAAGATCTGTTTCTGACCTTCTTTACAACGGAAAAGTATTTTCAGTTTTTACTGCATATGACTCTACCATTTGGATTCTTGTTTGAGTTGCCTGTTGTTATCATGTTCCTAACGACCCTTGGTGTTCTGAATCCGTACCGGCTGCAAAAGATGCGGAAATACTCCTATTTTGGATTAATCGTAACCGCCGTGTTGATCACGCCTCCAGATTTTCTATCAGATGTATTGGTCATTATCCCGCTAATCTTCCTATACGAATGCAGCGTGATACTATCAAAAGTAGTATATCGAAAAAAGCTTCAACAGGTGATTTCAGCGGCATGATTATGAGAGAAGCCTTGAAACAAAAACACGGCTTCTCTTTATCTTTACAATAATAAACAGAATATTTACACTACTTTTACACCAGCTTAAGAAAAAATCAATCAGTTCCTTATACAATAAAGTAAATGAATTCATTGGAGGGGTTGGATGAAGATTGCTGTTGCAGGAGCAGGATATGTAGGACTTGTCACAAGTGTTTGCTTAGCCGATATGGGCCATCAGGTTACTTGTATAGATATTGATGACGAAAAAATTGATTTGCTTCAAAAGGGTCATTCCCCCATTTACGAACCAGGATTAGCTAAATTATTAGGAAAAAAACAAAAAGCTGGCCAGCTCTTTTTTACCACTGATCCCCATATCGCCTATTCAGATGCTGATATCATTTTTATTGCTGTAGGCACCCCTGAGAAACACGACGGTTCTGTCGACTTAAAATACATTTATGTAGCAGCCTATACGATTGCCCACCATATCGAAAACGATGCAATCATTTGTACAAAAAGTACTGTACCAATTGGGACCAACGACCTCATTAAACAGATTATGAATAGCCGCAAACCTATAGATCTAAATGTAAAAGTGGTATCCAACCCAGAGTTTCTTCGTGAAGGCAGTGCAATATCTGATTTCTATCACGCTGATAGAATTGTCATTGGCACAGATGATCCCGAGGCAGCATCGATTATGGAACAACTGTATTTGCCATTGAAAATCCCGATAATGAAAACAGATATAAAAAGTGCAGAAATGATTAAATATGCTGCTAATGCCTTTTTAGCAACAAAAATTAGTTTTATTAATGAGATTGCCAGCATTTGTGAAAAGGTAGGAGCGAATATCGAGGAAGTGGCATATGGGATTGGTCAAGATAAACGGATCGGACCAAACTTTCTTAAAGCAGGAATTGGATTTGGTGGTTCATGCTTCCCTAAAGATACAAAAGCCCTCGTACAACTAGCTGGAAATGTTAAACACCACTTTAAAATATTGGAGGCTGCAATAAAGGTAAATGACTATCAAAAATCTTATCTAGTTCTAAAAGCAAAAGAAATGCTGGGCTTTATGCGAAATAAAAGAGTAGCCCTGCTTGGCTTAGCCTTTAAACCTGATACAGATGATATTCGAGAAGCAGCCTCTTTAACGATTATCCACGAATTAATTAAAGAACAGGCTTTGGTCACGGCCTATGATCCGGTGGCTGTTGCAAATGTTCAGAAATTATTCGGCAATACCATCAAATACACAGCCAATATCAGGGAAGCTCTTCAGGATGCCGACCTAGCTATTATTGCAACAGAATGGGAGCAAATAAAACACCTCCCTTTAGAAGATTATGTTTCTTATATGAAAAACTCCATCGTCATAGATGGTAGGAATTGTTATTCTCTAGCCGAAATCAAAAAACATCCAATCACTTATATTTCAATTGGTAGACCGGTCATCACGAGAGAAATTACAAGGGAGATGAGCACATGAGTAAAATGTTAGCCGTATTTTACGGCTTTGAATGTCGGTTATTTCAGAAAGTAAATCGCCATTTTGATAAAAAACTATTAAACCTTTTTTTTCGCTCCATCACACATCTTGGCGGGGCAAGGTTTAGCATTGGTATAACTCTCTTCCTTTTGCTATTTTCATCAAGGGACACTAGACTTCTTGCCATCTCTAGCGCCCTTGCTTTAACAGCTAGTCATATTCCTGTCCATTTATTAAAAGAGCTGTTGCCAAGAAAAAGACCTTATTTGACATTAGAAAAAACTAAATATCCTGAGGAACCACTCCAAGATCATTCATTTCCTTCAGGGCATACAACAGCTATATTTTCAATCATTACACCCTATATTTTATTCTATCCGGACCTAACTACCGGTCTACTTTCTCTTGCTCTTTGTGTTGGTATATCTCGGATTTACTTAGGCCTTCATTATCCTTCAGATGTCATAGCCGGGGTAATTCTTGGCACGCTAACTGGCTGTTTAAGCTTTTATATATTTTTTGTATAGGAGGGAATAGTAATGAAAATTAAAATCTTTACCGATACCTTTTATCCGGACATTAATGGAGTAGCCAAAACCCTTAAACGATTAGCGGACTATTTTGAAAATCAAGGCATCGAATATAAGATTTTTGCCCCAGATTCTAAGACAAATGAGTACGTATCTGGCAATATTCATCGTTTTAGAAGTCTCTCCTTTTTTTTATATCCAGAATGCCGTTTAGCTTTTCCGAATGTTCTCTATATGAACGAGGAACTGCAAAACTTTGCTCCAGATTTAATCCATGTTGCTACGCCCTTTAACATTGGCTTGTGCGGTGTTTATTTTTCTAAGAAGCTCAATATTCCACTGGTCGGTTCTTATCACACTAATTTTGATCATTATTTACACTATTATGACCTTCAATTTTTCTCTAAAATCCTCTGGAAATACATGCATTGGTTTCACCGATCATGCTCCAAGCTATTCGTTCCCTCACAAGAAACTTTTCACCAATTAAAGCAGTCAGGATTTAAAAACTTAGCTTTATGGTCGAGAGGTGTAGACTGCTCTCTGTTCCATCCTAATTTTGAAAAAACTTTAGTCCGGAGCCAATACTGTCCAAAATCAAGGTACTTAGTAACCTACGTTGGACGATTAGCAGCTGAGAAAGATATCCATACACTCATGAATTGTGCAAAATCCATGCCGCCTGAAATCAATAACCATGTACATTGGTTAATAATTGGGGACGGCCCCCTGCGAGAAGAACTTGAGGCCCAAGCACCAATAAACATGACCTTTACAGGTTATTTAAGCGGAAAAAAGTTAGCAGAAGTTTATTCTGCATCCGATCTGTTTGTTTTTCCTTCTCCTACAGAAACGTTTGGAAATGTCATTCTTGAGTCGCTTGCAAGTGGAACCCCGGTTATCGGCGCAAATGCCGGAGGAGTTAAGAACATCATTAAATCTGGAGAAACAGGGTTTTTATGTAAGGCTGGTAATGTACAGGAATTTAAAAATGCTATCCTCCATCTATTAAAAAATGATCAATTAAGAGAACAAATGGGAGCTGCAGGAAGGGATTTTGCATTAACACAGAGATGGGACCGGGTTTTTGAACAACTTATTTGGCATTATACGAATGTTTTGGAGGAGAAAAAAGAGCAAAAATATGCGTAAATCGAACAATTCAACTGTCTATGATTCAGGATTTATGATAGATCCAGAAAGAAATAGTGACCGTTCCAATCACAAAAAACTGCATTTCCACTATCGTCAACGTTTGACAAATTCCTTGCCAATTTAATAGAGAAAAACTTGATTTAACAGACTTAACAGCCGTTTCAATCAAACGTTTGATTAATAGCTATTTTGTTAATTAAACGTTTAATTAGAAATGAAAAAAACATTGATGCTAAAGGTTTTCTACGTTTTTCATAGTAAAATAATCGTCGATATTTGTATTAACAATCTATTAATAATCTACAAGAATCCTATATAAAAACTAGACTTCTGCACGATTTGACAAGGAAACCTATTAATCAAACGTTTGATTAAATCCTAAATATTGCCCGGAACTTAAGAATTCCTTATTCATTTTGGGTAGAAATTTGTCACTTCATTTTTGGTGATATAATAGTAGAAAAAGTGAGGTGCTTCCATTGGACAAATTCTCTTCAGATCCAAGAAAAATTGCGGCTGGGGAAAAGGCTGCAGAGTTTGTTAAGGATGGAATGGTCATTGGCTTAGGGTCAGGATCAACCGTCTACTGGCTGTTAAAAAGACTAGGGAAATTAGTGGAACAGGGGTTAAATATAAAAGGAATTCCCTCCTCAAAACGGACAGAGGGCTGGGCAAAAGAATTTAATATTCCCCTGACAGATTTCTCTCAGTTCCAGTCTCTTGATTTGGCGATTGATGGTGCTGATGAAATTGACCCAGAATTAAATTTAACAAAGGGAGGCGGCGGTTCCCTATTACGCGAGAAACTCGTCAATGCTGCTGCCGAAAAGCTGATTATTATTGCTGATGAGTCCAAAATGGTTTCACAGCTAGGGAAATTCCCCCTTCCTGTAGAAGTGGTACCATTTGGCTGGGAAGTAACAGCTCAAAGGATCGCTATGCTCGGAGCCACCCCGGTTCTTAGAAAAAGGGATGGTGCAGTTTTCATTTCAAATAACGGAAACTATATAGTAGATTGTGATTTTCAGTCGATAGCTAATCCTGAGGAGCTTCATCAGAAATTAAAGCTACTATTAGGAGTAGTCGAAACAGGGCTTTTTATTGGAATGACTGACACGATAATCCTTGGTGGAGAAGATGAAGTAAAAGTGATTCATAAATAAAGTAGGGAGAGGATTTCACTCCTCTCCCTAACCATTATTTTTCTAATAAATCCTTACGAATCGGACTGAACATATCGAGGATCACACATTCCTCTAATACTCTCACGCGGTGTTCAACGTTTGATGGAATATATTGTTTGTCTCCAACCGTTAGAATTCTCTTTTCACCATTCACTTCAAATTCTACTTTTCCTTTTTCAATATAGCTGATTTGCTCTTCTGGATGCTTGTCGGGATCTCCGAAAAATCCTTCCGCCAGATGAACCTTTACCAGCATCATTGAACCTTCACTGCTTAAAATTTCTCTCTTTACCATGATGCCCTCCTTGATGATGTAATGTTCCGGTAATGTCTGATCAATTTTCTTTAAAATAACCCAGGGTTAAGCATTTTTGGCAAATAAAATGCGATATCTGGGAAAAATGCCACAAAGAGAAGAACGACTAACACAATCAATAAATATGGTGCTACTGCTGCAAATGAACGCTCGATACTCAAATCTCCTATTTTCGCGGCTAACAATAAACATAGTCCGTATGGCGGTGTAACGAGTCCGATTGCTAACGTGATAACAACGATTAGTCCTAAGTGTACTGGATCCATGCCGAACATTGTTGCTGTTGGTAGAATAACCGGTACGAAAAGAATCATTGCTGGAATCGCATCCATGAAGGTACCGATAAATAAGAAGAAAAGAATAATGATTAAGATAAACAACCATTTTGTCCCTACATTATTAACAAAGAAATCCTGAGCTACTGTCGCCAATTGATAGTAACTCATCAGTTCTCCAAGTGCACTTGCCGCAGCTAGAGCAAATAGGGATAGAGAACTTAATGCAAGTGTGTCTGTAAGTATTTTTGGAAGATCTGATAATTTCAATGTTTTATAGAAGAACATACTAATTAACAAAGTATACACAGATGCCACTGCCGCCGCTTCTGTTGCTGTGAAGAACCCAGAAATAATACCGCCGATGATAATGATGGGTGTAATCAAGGCTGGGACGGTTTCATAAACTAATTTCAAAAATGTCTTTAGCTTTACTCTGTCTGATTTCGGATAGCCTTTTTTAACCGCTCTCAAATAAAGGAAAAGCATCATACCTAAGCCGATTAAAATTCCAGGGACAATTCCCCCTAAGAACAACGCTCCAACTGATGCGTTTGTTAATCCTGCAAAGATAATCATTGGAATACTTGGCGGGATAATGACCCCAATTGTAGAAGACGCCGCGGTAACACCAACAGCTGTTTCAGTATCATAGCCCTGCTTTTTCATATTGGGGATCAGAATTTTCCCTACTCCAGCTGTATCTGCCTGAGCAGCACCCGAAACACCCGCAAAGATCATAGACACAAGGATGTTTGCATGGCCTAAGCCTCCGCGGATATGACCGACTATTCCTAGTGAGAGGTCAATTAGTTTTTGTGAGATTTTTCCGCTATTCATTAAATTAGCAGCTAAGATAAATAGTGGAACAGCGAGCAAAACGAATGAATCAATTCCATTTAGCATTTTCATAGGAACGGTAAGCTCTGGAATATATGGAACAGAAATAATCCCTAGAAGTGCAGTAATTCCGATAACAAAGGCAATAGGTACACCAATAAACATAAGGACTAGAAATAAGAATACTAACAGAATCCCAATCATACGTTAGCCCCCTTTCCTCTGAATTCTTTGATGCTAGTAATTAAGTGATTAACACTATAAATGCTCATGGTCAGTCCCATAATAGGTATAGAAATCCAAACATAACCCATTTTCATTGCCGGTAATGATGCCCAGTTATAATTCCAGAAATTTTGGACCACTTCAATCCCGTAATAGAGAAGGGAAAAAGCAAACACCAGAATTATCGTATCAATCACCATAACTAACGTTGTTCTTGATTTGCCAGTAAGCTTTTTTGCTAACATATCAAAGCTAAAATGTTCTTTTCTGTTCACCATGACAGATGCCCCCATAAACACTGACCAGATGAACGAATAGTTCGCCACTTCTTCTGTCCATATAACCGCAATCCCAAGATGTCTGGTGACAATTTGAATCATAATGGCAATAATAAAAATCGATAAGCTTAAAACACCGATACCTAGTTGTATTCTCTCGAGAATCTTGATCACGCTTATCGTCACCCTCCTATTTAAAGTAAAGGGAAGATCCTGCTGCTCATCTTCCCTTTAAAATATTTTTATTTATTTAAGGTCTCTAATCTTTTCAAATAATTGAGTTGCACCCATTGCTTCTGCAGCCTTAACCTGCATTGGTTCTGCTAGTTTAATAAATGGTGCTCTGTCGATTTCGTTCACGATTGCACCATCCGCAATAGCAGCTTGCTTATACTCATCTTCTTGCGCTAATACAGAAGCTCTTTCTGCTTCAACAGAAGCTTTTGCTGCCTCTAAAATAATCTCTTGCTGTTCTTTTGAATACTGATCGAACTTTTTACCGTTAACTAGTAAGAATCTTGTTGTGTAATCATGTCCTGTTTCCGTAATGTATTGACCATTTTTTGTCTTGTGATGATTTTGTTGAATGAAATATGGATATGAATTTTCAGATGAATCTACAACGTTTTGTTGTAATGCTTGGTATAATTCTCCCCATGCAATCGAAGTAGGGATTGTTCCAACTTGTTTCCAATAATCAGCTACGACACCTGAAGTTTGTGTTCTAATTGTCATACCTTTTAAGTCTTCCATCTTCTCAATTGGCTTTTTACCATAGTAATGTCTTACGCCAGCAGACCAGTAGCCAACAATTTTGAAATCATTATTTGACTTATCGTTAACCAGCTTTGCCATTTCTTCGCCTACTTCACCGTCTACAACCTTTTCCCAGTGCTCATAGCTGTCAAATAGGTATGGTAACGCTAACAAATCAATTTCTTTGATACCAGTTTGTGTCATAAAACCAGGAGATACTAACACGACATCTGCCGCACCTAATTTAAGTTTTTCTACTAATTCGGATTCCTCTGTTCCAATTGTTCCTGCATGAACTTCTACTTCAATCGAACCGTTTGACTTTTCTTCTGCAACCTTCTTAAATTCTAGTAATCCAACTTGGTATGGGTTATCAGGTGATGTTTGGTTATGTGCAGCAACGATTTTAATCTTTTTTTCTTCTCCCTCACCGCTTGTTCCTGTTTCCTCTTTGCCACAGCCTGCCAAAACTACTGATAAAGCTAAAAGTAATACAAAAGATAATGAGAATAATTTTTTCATTTTTTGTTCCTCCTAGTTTTTAAGTGTGTTTGTGTATTCGCGTGCCTTTTCAGTGAGAGTCAGATAATCCGCCTCAGTAAGTAAATTCTTCGGATTGACTAAATTGCTTCCTACACCAGCAGCTAAAGCTCCGTTTCCAAGATATTCATTCACATTAGTGGGGTTGATTCCCCCTGTGACCATTAGAGGTATATATGGGAATGGACCATGGATATTTTTCACATATCCTGGACCAAAGGCATTGGCAGGGAACACTTTAATCATATCCGCACCATGCTCGTAAGCCGTTAATATCTCTGTAGGTGTCAGTGCACCTGGAATGCTGACCATGCCATAGCGTTTCGTCATTTTGACTGTCTCAACATTGAGTGAAGGAGAAACGATAAATTTACTTCCTGCCATAATGGCGGCTCTAGCTGTCTCAGGATCTAGGACTGTTCCTGCGCCGACTAACACTTGATCTCCAAGCTCATCTGATACCATTTCAATCATCGTCATGACTTTTGGTGTTTCTGCAGTAATTTCTACTACCTTAACCCCGCCATTAGCTAAAGCCTTTACAATTGGAACAATGTTGTCAGGAGTCGCTTCTCTTATTACAGCGACAATGGGATGTGCTTTTATAAACTCAATCACATTCACCTTACCCTGCACCTCCCTATTCTAAGTTTGTATGCCGTTTTGTCATCTCACCATAAGCGGCTTCTGTATCTTCCGTTTGCAGTGTGCCAATGATAATGGCATCTAGGACAAGATGTACGGATTGATCAAATTGATTTCCCAATGGTTGAATCGTTGTTGGTTCGCTAGCTCTTCTATACTTAGTAGCTGCTGGAATCACCAGGATTCCGTCACAAATCTCGGCAATTTTTGATTCCCGGTTTGTAGTGACAAGAAACACTTTTGCACCCAGTTCTTTTGACTTGGCCGCATATTGTAATATTGCCCCTGTTGATCCTGATCCAGAAATTGCGACTAATAAGTCATCTGCCTCGATACTTGGTGTCACCGTTTCACCAATTACATAGACCGGAAAGCCTCCATGCATCAGACGCATCGCAAACGCCTTACCCATTAATCCGGAACGGCCTTCTCCGTAAACGAAGATACGCTTTGCTTCGCGAAGGAGCTGCGATAAATGACTCGCTTCCTCGTCACTTACATTTGCGAGAACTGTTGTTATTTCATTAGCAACTGTATTTATAATCGACTTCATTTATTTAACATTCCTTTCATTGCAGCAGCAGCTTCTCGAGGATTTTCAGCCTTCGTGATGGCACTGCCGACAATAATCGTATCAGGTCTTGTTTGGACAATCTTTGGTAAGGATGCCAAGGTGATTCCTCCTGCTGTAGCCACTTCCAGATTGATAAAGCCCTCTGTTAATGAAAATTGCTCAGCGCCCAATTCTCCTTGTTTTTGCATATCCTTTCCAAAGTGAAGGCTGACAAGATCAACACCGAGCTGTTGTAGTTCCACGATTCGTTGAAGGTCGGTAACCCCTAACAGATCAATCATAATGCGTTTGTTAAATCCTTTTGCGGTCTGAAGTGTATCCTCAATCGTTTTATCTGCGGAGAATGCCATTACGGTTGTAATATCGGCACCAGCTTGAAACGCTTGAGCCGCTTCATGACTGCCAGCATCACATGTCTTCATATCTGCAACAAGGACTTTATCCGGATATAATTTTTTCATTTCTCGAACGATGCTCATACCGTATTCCTTAATGACCCCTGTACCTACCTCGATCCAATCAACATAGTCCTTTGTCTCCTCTAGAAGCTGAAAACATTCTTCCCATGTTAACCGGTCAAGTGCTAGTTGAAGATTCATTCTCTCACCCTATCTTTCTATGAATTCTTTTTCTCCTAGGTGGACAAGTACATCATCTAAATATGGGAGGCCTTCATTATCACCACGTACACTCACCACTAAGGAACCAATCGTATTTGCGAAGTGGAGTGTTTTTTCAAGCGGCCAGTTATTTAACACGCCATAGATAAATCCTGAATCAAAGCCATCTCCAGCACCGACAGTATCAACTACCTTTTTTGCTTTAATTGGAGGTGCCTCAAGATATAGTCCTTTATGGTATCCAGTGGACCCCTCATCCCCTTGCTTAATGGCAATATAGGAAATCCCAAACTCTTTGCTTTTTTCAATAATTTCTTTCGGATTGCTTACCCCTAGTAAAAGCTCAGCCTCTTCCACTCCTGTTAGGAAGATATCCACGTAAGGGAGAAATTCTCTTAATGCCGTTCTCGCTTCCTCTTTACTCCATAGCTTTAAGCGGATATTAGGATCAAACGAAACAAGGACGCCATTCTGCTTTGCTAGGACAATTGCGTGTTTGATTAACTCAACGTTCTTCGCTTGGTCCACTGCAGGGAATACACCCGTAATATGGAGAACTCTTGACTTCTTAATATAATCTTCATTCAAAGATTCAATCGTTAATGCGGTTGTCGGAGAGTTGGAACGATAATAGAAGGTACGTCCATTTCCATCTTCCATAATTTCTTTAAAATTTAGTGATGTTGGATAGCCTTCGACCATTTCTAATTGCGAAACATCGATTCCTTCACCGCGGACAAAATTATATATATATCTGCCAAATTCATCATTGCCTAAACGGCTGATCCAGCCTGTCTTTAATCCTAAACGAGAGCAGCCAATGGCTACGTTCAGTTCTGCGCCGCCCACTTTTCTTTCAAAGGAGGGCACATACCTCATGGGTCCCGTTGAAGCAGGATGAAACGTGACCATTGCATCTCCTATAGTAATGACATCATTCATAGCTCAAACACCCTCTTCAACATGAATTTCTTACGATTAGAGTAGGTTCAAAGCGGTACTCATCCTGATTTCCTAGTGAATCACTCTTCTGAACCTTAGCTAACAGCTGTTCTGCTGCCATTTTTCCGATTTCACTTGATGGCTGGGCAACGATTGTTAATGCCGGTTCATAAAAACTTGCAAAGGAAACATCGTCAATGCCGATAATCGCCAAATCATCTGGAATACGCAGCCTATTCTTTTTGGCATACTTTAAAATCTCCATCAGGGTAAGATCATTTCCTGCCAGTATCGCTTGGATGGGCTGTTCAATAGAGAGCATTTTTTCCAATTCCTCTTGAACTTTGTTAATTTCTAAGCTTTTAATGTACTTTTCATTGATCGCGATTCCATTATTCTGCAAGGTCTTTTTATATCCATTAATCCGTTCCATCCTAGTCGGAACATTGCGGATGACATTGGTGATGACACCTATTCGCTCATATCCTTTGTCGATTAAGTGCTGTACAGCAAGTCCCGCTGCCTTCTCATTGTCTAGCAAAAACGAAGGAATAGGGACATTTGCTACAGTACGGTCGATAAAGACAACTGGATAATCCTCTTTTACCATCCCTTTATACAGACCAACGTTTTCTCCGGTAGGAAAAAGGATGATTCCATCTACCTGTTTAGCCCTTAGCATTTCAATATAGCGTTTCTCCTTACCAGGGTCATCATCTGCATTACAAACAATTAAATGGAAGTCATGTTCATGACATATATCTTCTATTGCCCTAATGACTTGGGTTGAAAAATTATGCAAGATATTGGCAACGATGACACCAATGGTCGTGGTTGATTTCTGCTTTAGGCTTCTAGCAACGATGTTTGGTTGATAGTTCAGCTCTCTAATCGCCTCTTCTATACGGTTCTTTGTAGAATCAGCCATATAGTCAAATCTCTTATTTAAATATTGTGATACTGTGCTTTTGGATACATTGGCATGTTCCGCTACATCAGAAATTGTAACCCTTTTCATAAAATCTTCTCCAGGTTCTTCAATTTATTGTTTGCTCGATAAACCGATTTACTAAATCGGTTTACTAAATCGGTTTATGGTAATTATAAACTCAGTGAAAGCGTTTTACAATACCTTTTTCAGAATTTGCTAGAAAAAATGAAAACGACCATCTTTTTTTAGATAGTCGTTCGGTTACTATTAATGATGCTTAAGATGGGTTAGTTCTAAGATTTGCTGATAACTACTCAGATAAAGATTTGGGTCAGGATCTTCCCCATTTCTCTTTGGAACGTTAAACTTAGACAGGTCAAAGTGATATTTCGGACTCACCCCATGCCTGGCTAAAGAACTTTTACAGCAGGACAATGGACAGCCGTCAATGGCAATGATATCTCGCCCTGATTTTGCGGTCCTGACTAAAGGTTTTACATCCCCGCCAACTCCAGCAATACATGACATCTCAGCAACCTTTTCACGATCCATTTTAATGGCAATCATATTAGCGGTTTGTGCTGCTGATGAGCAGCCAGAACATGAATAAACAATTGGTAAATCAGACTTTTTCATAGGTATCCCCTCCTTAATTCCTATCATTTTAAGTCTATTTCATTTCTCTGTCTGTGATATTGTTCAATAATTCTGTCTTTTCAAGAATAAATTTAGAAGGACGCACTACAATCACTCATTTTCACAGAGTCTTTTTAGTTTTGATAGTTTTTCCTGAAGGATTTTTTGATCTAGCTGCTTCAGAAGGTCAAAGTCGACCCCTTCTAGTATGTAGTGGCTGAATCCCCATACAGTTTGTTTAATTTGTTGTTTGTTGTTTTCAACTATGATCATTAAGGCTTCAAAAATTGCAATGATAACTGAAATATCTTCACGACCATAGTGGATGATTTGATAGAAGGTTGAATATAAAATTTCTTCAAACGGTTTTTGAGGAACGATTACTCTTTTGGTCCCCTTTTCATCATGATAAATCAGTAATGTCCCATCTAACTTACTAACCTCACCTAGGGCGAACCCTAGATGATGGATACAATCGATTGCTGTATTTGGATCATTGATTCCGGGAGAAATGGCCCTGAGTGTAATTTCAACGATTTTCTTTAAGGCAAACTCTTCATCCTGCATCGTTGTTCTTTCGCTTCCAACTGTAATAATGGTTTGATAATCAGTTGTGACCTTCTCTTCCTGATGGTAAACGGTAAAGATACTGACTTTCTGGGTAATAAACTGACCGATCTTTTGTTTAATAATGATTGTATGATCGTGCTCTGTTGTCAATCGCAACAATTCGTTATAGTCTAAAAGCTGTAAGTAACCATATTTATTACTGTGGATTTCAGTTTTCTTTTCTCTATCTGTTGGCTCTTGGTAATGACCTCTTTCTATCGTTACATTTTTCTTCTGGTCTACTAAATCAATTTTAGCCCGTACAATTTCTAGTACATCCTTCGTTAGTTGTTCAATTAAATTACTGACCTGAATGGATGTCGCCACATGATGAATAAAATACGCAAAAAAGGCAAGGCACACCAGCGCAAAGACAACGCCAACTCCAGAGGAGATTACCGGGTGTTCAATGGAGCTTTTCATAAAAAGAAGCGAAAAAATGGAATAGACAAAGCCGCCCATGAAAACACCTAAAACCCGCATCGTAATTTTATTCGTGACAAAATTCCTTAGTGTCCTTGGGGAAAATTGTGATGAATAGGTCGTTAATACAACCATAATGGTAGAAAACGTAATCGTTGTCATCGTTAGCAATGACCCGGCAATTACTCCTAAAATGGTTTGGGCAAGGTCCACACTTGTTACAAAGAAATTGGGAAGAATCTTTTCTATATCTTTGTAAAAAGTGGTATCAATCGTGATAACGCCAATTGCTAAGATAATCGAAAATATACAATAAAAACTAGGTGTCAGCCATATACTATTTTTCACATGCAACAGAAATCGTTGAATCATATTGTCCTCCGTCTTCTTTTAAGACCTTACCGTTTATTTTTCACATCATAACGCCTTCTCAAACGAATAAAATATAAACTAGATCCAAACAAAAAAAGCCAAACTTTTAACGGGTAAAAGTTTGGCTTACATTTTTAATGAGTATGATATGCCTCAGGATCATAAATTCGGTAGCCTCTAGTAAATTTCGTTCCAAAATGCTCATCTGCAACTGCTTTCGGATTTAAAATATCGTCTCCTTCAGGCTTTTTCCCTTCTTCTACCCACTCCACAAGGTCTTTGAAGCCTTCTACTTCCTCTGCAACGCTGAAGTCACAATGTCCCACAGCACGAATGGCTCTTGGAACAAATAAATCTGACTTACCATTTTCGTTAATTCTCTTGGCATAAATTTGTTCCATACTAAAGGGCACAAACAAGTCACCGATATTATGCATCGCAAGAGTTGGAATTTTGATGTTTCCAGTTACTTTAGGAACACCTGTTAATCCCTGCTGTTTTGTTTGAGGGTCAGCTGCAACACGTAGAACAGATGCATTTAATGCCATTTCTTCTTCAGAAAGATTCGGATCATTGTCCAACTGATATACTAGGTCTGTTGTATCGACAACATTACCAGCAGCTACACCATATGTTGAATCGATTGTGTTTTGCCCGAGTAAAAACACCTTATAAGATTCAAATGCTACGTCAAATAAAGGACGCTCGCCACCAGTTAAATTTTTTGTGACCGATTTTAACGATTGGTATACAACTGGATTCGTATTCATTTGTGCCAATATGCTTGGTGCCGTAACGGCCGCATATGATTCACTAGCAGGAAATTGCTGTTCTTCTTTAGGAATACCTATAAGCGCTTGGGCTACAATATTGTAACTTGTAAAATAATCAAATAGCTCCGTATCACCGGTGACCCCGCACATCGGAAAAGCACCATCATAGGAGTTTCCATATTGTTCCGCTAAAACGGCAGTGATATGCCCACCCATTGAATGTCCAGTAATGTAGGTCCTTGATGGTTTTCCTACCTTACCATTGAAGAGACTGCCAAGTGCATGTGTATCCTTTACTCCTTGAGCCACATCATATCCGTTAGTACTATAACTTGAAGCGGCCCAAGCATAGCCGTTATCGAGTAAGTATTTTCGTAAGTTAGTAGGATTACTTACCGTCAACTCTAACCCTTGGCCACGGTACCCATGTGCATACAATACTAGTTCCCCATTCCAATTCTTCGGAACTTCTATTCGGTACCCTGCACCTTTATGTACTCCCCAGTAGCGGTCAGTCTCATACCCTTCTAAACTATCAAAAGGTAATTTTGACTCGTTAACGTAGTAAGGAATCGTCGCTTGATTTTGACTTTTGTGCTCAACTGCCGGTTTCTCTGGTTTTGCTGCTTCGATATTGGTCATTGGGAATGCCAAACTTGCTGCCATCATTGTGATTAATGCTGTTTTTTTAAACATATTTCCCCTCCCGAAATTTATTTGTACAAGCTTAATTATCGGGCATAAAGAAAACGTTTACAAAATAATTTCATACACAAATTTCAACAATGTTTTCAACCTATTTGTAGGAAAATCTCTTAATGTGTCTAAAAAAACACAGACCTCCAACGGTCTGTGTTTACTACTATTTTAAATCATTATAAATTTTAGTTAATAGGACTCTATTAGGGTCCTGGCTTAGTTCCCACATCATGGCTCCGCCCAAGCCCATTGATTTTATATAGGAGGTTTTATAGCCTATTGATTCTGCATCATCATAACTAATAAATTGTGTACCATTAAACAACCAAGGAACTTTTGAATCTGGTTCCCAAAAACGAATAAACCCGTTTCTGTTTATATAGTTCGCTTCTAAGCTAGCATAACTAATGGAGGAACCCCCGCCTGAAAACGGCTGGTATAATCCATTATTCGAATTGGTTACTTGATTATAGACCCTACCATAAAAAGGAATTCCCATAATGAGTTTGTAAACTGGTACTCCATTGTTGATAAAGGTTTGAACCGCATCCTGCACACTCCACTCTCCATAAAATCTTGACTCTGGATCTCTGTACAGCGGAGCATTCATACCAGTCATCGTATCCCAAGATCCATGGATATCATAGGTCATTAGTTGAATATAATCAACATACTGGTGAAGTAAATTCAGTTCAGTATTTGCCGCATAGCCTTTACTAGCACCTGCAGCAATAGTCAGTAAATAGGGTTTCCCATCCTTTGCACTTTGGGCATCTAGGACCTCTCTCATTTTCTTTAACAGTAGAGTAAAGTTCTGCTTGTCCTCTGGACGGTTGATATTATCAGCTTCGCCCCCTGCTACAGGGTATTCCCAATCTACATCGATGCCATCAAAACCATATTTTAAAATAAATTCAAGCGCACTTTCAGCAAAGATGGTTCGTGATTGCTCCGTAAGTGCAACATCCGAGAACCGTTCTGACCAAGTCCAACCGCCTACAGATATTAACGTTTTTAAATGAGGGTATTGCTGTTTAAGCTTCGTTAATTGATAGAAGTTCCCCTTGTATGGCTGCTCAACTGTATCTCCAGGAAAGGGTTTTTCAATATCAGCCCATGAATCTCCAACTGTTATCCTTCCATCTGCAGATATATTGGCAAAAGCATAATTCAAATGGGTAAGCTTACTTGCATCGATATTAGAGACCTGAAAATTTAAATAGGTAGACCAGCCGGTGAAGTAACCAACTCTTTTAAAATCAATTGGGGGAGGAGTTACAGTGTTTTTTACGATTACCGTCTTTGTCACTTCCGTCTTTTGATTTGCAAGATCGGTAACGACTACTTTCAGAACTTGTTCACCATCAGGCACCCAAGGATCCGTTGCCCAATTCACCGTGTATGGAGCGGAAGTTAAAGTTCGAATTAAATAGCCCCCATTGTTGCTATAAAATTCTACCTTGCTTATACCCTTGTCATCATTAGCATTAACAGATAAATTAACCGTACCGCTAATCGTCTTACCATCAGTCGCGATCGGCGTAATTTGAATCTCACTAACTTGAGGAGGTTGATCCACTACAGTAATTGATGCAGTTATCACTCCAATAGTGTTACTAGTTGCAGATGTATTACCTCTAGCATCACGAGCTTTCACAAAAAAGCTATATGATGTATTTGGATTTAGATTTTCTACCGTATAGATGGTCGAGGATACATTCCCTATTAATCTATTATCCTGGTAAACATCATAACCGGTAACTCCTACATTATCTGTCGAGCTATTCCAAGCTAATGATACGGTCGAGTCTGTTATATCTGCAGCTCGCAGATTAGTTGGTGCGGTTGGTGCCATTTTATCCGGCTTCGCCGCTTCTGTCTCGCTTGTAAACGTGCTCAGGAAAAGCAGCAAAACTACCCATACTGTACTAAGCTTGCGAAGTCCCATACCTTGAATTACTCTCCACATCCTGTTACCTACCTTTCCCATATTAAAATTACAATCTATTTGTAACTTAATTGTAATAGAATAGAATCTTCGGTTATACAGGAAAATAGTAGGAGAGTTACTTCCCGAACTCTTTTTTGAATGCACCCGGGTTGAGCGTATTGTTAGGAATATCCCCTTGAAGTCCCTCAATTAGCTGTTGTGCTGCTAGTCTAGCCATTGCCATCCTCGTTTTTACACTCGCACTTCCTATATGAGGTAATGTGACGACGTTAGGGAGTGTTAATAACGGATGTTGAAGCGGTATTGGTTCTTGCTCGTAGACATCCAAGCCTGCCGCCCAAATCTGTTCATTTTTCAAGGCATTAAATAAGGCCTCTTCATTAACCACTTCTCCACGTGAGGTATTAATCAAAATAGCCGTCTTCTTCATTAGAGCTAATTCTTTCTTATCAATTAAATATCTTGTCTCTTTTGTATAGGGAGTTAGCAAGCAAACAAAGTCTGATTCTCTTAGTAATGTTTCCATATCCACGTAGTTAGCACATAGTTCTTTTTCCGCTTCTTCCTTTCGACTCCGACTATAATAGAGAACATCCATATTAAATCCCTTTGCTCTTCTCGCAACCGCTTGTCCAATATTACCAAACCCTATAATGCCAAGTGTGGCTCCGAAAATATCCTGCCCAGATAATTGCATCGGTGACCATGTTTTCCATTGCCCTTTTCTAAGAAAATCAGAAGCTTCTACAAGTCTTCGAGACGCTGCCATCAACAGAGCAAAGGTTAAGTCAGCGGTCGTTTCTGTTAGAACACCTGGTGTATTGGTAACGATTATCTTACGGTCAGTGGCTGCTTGTATATCAATATGGTTATAGCCTACTGCCATTGTGCTGATTACTTTAAGCTTGCTTGCTTGATCCATTAAATTGACATCTATCCTGTCTGTTAACAAACAGAAAAGAGCTTCGACTGATTCAATTTCTTGTTCAAGTACTTCATATGGGACAGGCTGTTCCTCTTCCTGCCACATCGTGACGTGGCAATATTTCTCTAGCATCACTATAATTTCCTCTGGCAGCTTCCTTGTAATGTAAATTTTAGGCTTCATAGCACTCTTCCACCCCTGACATTGTTTTTAATTTTATTATAAGGCACATTTTGGTCCTTTTCTTTTATGTGGATTTAATATATCGGCAAAAATAGGATTTATCAGCAAAAATATTAAGTATTCCTCTTCATCTTCATAAACATATGAATTCATCTCCGAAAATTGTACAAACTACCTATGATTGTTTGAAATCGGAGGTTGAAAACACTTATGAAAAACAGTAAAAAAGATTCCGTACATATTGTTTCAAATGATGCTGTCCGCGGCAAACCCTATCTCGATATCGACCGCGTCATAACGGAGGGAAAATCAAACAGTTCAAAGTTTAATAAAAGAAAATAAGTATACGGGAGGTCATTCTATGTCAGAGTTAGAGCCTATTGAATACGAAACGGGTACTGCAATTCGTGATTACGACATTATTAAGATTTCAAACACAACCAATGGATTTGATGTTATGCTGGACATCAACCTAGATAGCGGCTACTCCTTATCTGGTACAAAGCTGGAAATTACAAATGAAGATATGCAAGGATATGAAACAACCGAAGTGGAAGAAGCAATCAAATATGCATTAGGTTTTTTCGAGAACGGACTGCACTAAACTTTAATGGATGACAAAACCTGATTGTGTGGTAGACTTAATTACGAATATTAGGCTCGTAAATGGAGTGGTATGATGAGTAAAGCCAAGGGAAAAGGCGGAACAGGCAGGGGAACCGGAAAAAAGGGCTGGAACCGGTGGCAGAAAAGTGCCAACAAAGCAAAAAGTGCAAAGCCCTATGTTAGTAAAGGCGTAAAAAGAGCAGACGGCGCTAAGGAAGCCAGCGACACTAAAAGTGACTAATCAACCGTTGGATTGGTTTCCTTCAACTATATTTTAAAAGAAATGTCCTTCACTTTTGATGAAGGACATTTCTTTTTAAAGAGAAATCGTAAACTTCTGTTCAGTCACGTCATCTTTTGTAAAAACACGTTCTATATATTGAATCTCATTGTCTGACATGAACAGAACCGTTGAACTCCTAGTACCGTACCCCTCACTCTTAATAAACAGTGGTGATAGCATTCGCTCCCACTCTAACGAAATTCCTGTTTTCGGAAGTAGTTCATCAGGAGCAGGGTCGGCATTTTGTAATAAAGTAAACAGCTTTTCTGTCAGATTTCCTTGCTTTTCCTGTAAGAGTGCGGACATCCCTTCCTTACCAATCTGTACCTTCGGCCACTCTGAATTTAATAGATGATTGCTGACACCGTGTATTCCGGGTTCAACCTTACGCAATTCTTGGCCAACATTAGAATAGTAATAAAGGGAATCGGAATCTCCTGCTAATAGATTATAACCAGGATACAAGGAAGGAGTCTTTTCTAGGCTTTCCATATATTCCTTTGTTTTTCCGTAATACATTAAGGCATTTGCGACTACTTCTCCACGTGAATGTTTTCCTTCAGTCATTTCATTTGGGTCTCTATAATTGGTCAGAGCGGCAAAACGGCCGGTTTTCGTCACTCCCATCCACGTGCCCATTTTTTCTAAATCACGCCCTGCAAGAATCTCGGGGACGTCATCCCAATAATGAGCAGGTGCAGTTGGCCGCTGATAAAATTCATCCCGATTTGCAGCAACAATTAGTTTGAACTCAGGATGGGCATGATAGGCAAACAGAACCAAACACATAACGATCACAGCCTTTTTTAATCTTATTTTAACTGTTAATCCGATTCACGTACATAAAGAGAACTCCAAAAAGCCCCAATCCATTTATATAGGATTAAGGCTTTTAAGGGAAAGTTCTTTTACCAGCCACGACTCGCTCCACCGCCGCCTGAAGAACCTCCTGCACCGCCTCTAGGACCACCGCCGCCTCCACGGCCGCGTGATAAGATGGAGAGCAGAATGTAGGTGAGTGTTCCACCGAAGAATTTGAAGTCTAAAAATAGAACGACTACAACGATGATGATTAGCAACCATGATGGTATTCCAGTTCCCCCATCTACTGGCTGCTGTGGTACTGCTTCGCCAGAGGGCAATCCTTCTGCCCTGTATTCTGCGAGAACCTCATTTACAAGTGCTTTATAGGTTTCTATTATCGCTAGGTTAGGCTGTTCAGCTTGAAGATAGGGAATGGCATTTTCGTCTAGTATGCGGCCAGCTTTACCATCTGGTATCCTGCCTTCTAAACCATAACCCACCTCGATCTTAATATAACGGTCCTTGGTGGACACAACTAGGAGCACTCCATTATTTTCTGCCGCACTGCCAATCCCGTATTGGCGAAAAGCTTCATTTGCAAATTGCTCGATGGTTTGTTCACCAATGGTTTCTACCGTTAGCACGGCCACTTGTGCAGTTGTCTGGTCCTCAAGAGTTCTGCCAATCTGTCTTAACTCTTCCCTTTCAGGTTCGGACAAAATATTGGCAAAATCCTGGATGTAAATGTCTCCAACTGGTGCAGGAACCTGGATTTCCTCAGCAAAAATAGTTCCTGTAAAAAAGAAAAGCAACAAAACAAAAACGGAAATCCTAATGGCTGGCATTAGTCATTGCCCCCGAAATCAACCTCTGGAGCTTCAGCTGCCCTAGGGTCGGCGTTAAAGTACTCTTTTTCATCAAAGCCAGTAATTCCTGCGATGATTGCTCTCGGGAATCTCTTAATCGACTTGTTATAGACGCCTACTTGGTCATTATAATCCTGTCTGGCTACTGATATTCTATTTTCGGTTCCGGCTAATTCGTCCATTAATTGAGTGAATTGCTGATCCGCTTTCAGATTTGGATAATTTTCTACCACCACTAGTAACCGGCTTAATGCACCTGACAACTCTGCATTGGCAGTCGCTTCTTCCTCTGGCGTTCTCGCCCCTGCCAATCTGGCACGAGCATCAGAGATGGATGCAATTACCTCCTGCTCATGAGCAGCATAGCCTTTTACCGTATTCACAAGGTTTGGTATAAGATCCAGTCTTCTCTGCAGTTGATTTTCGATTTGAGCATAGGATTGGTCCACATTTTCTTCCAAGGTGACAAAATTATTATAGCTAGACATAAGCATCATACCTAAAAGTACCAGCACTCCCACCGCAATCCCAATCGCTACTAGTCCTTTTTTCACATCTAATCCCCTCCTTTTTATTAGTATGTTTCATTTTTTAAATATGTTTCATCTAAACTAAGAGGACAAAGCCTAACAAAACAAAACACTCCCATCTGGAAGTGTTTATTTAATATCATATAATTTACATTTTTCGTAAAAACTAGTTTTACCGATTTCTAAGAGTTTTGCTGCTTCCTGCTTGTTCCCTCCGACCTTGTTAAGAGCATGCTGGATGGCTTCTTTTTCAACTTTGGCAAGCGTTTCTTTTAAGGGCTGAATCCGCACTTCCCCTTGTTCTGATGACCTAGTTTCGAATGCAGATTTTGCAGAATCTTCTGTGCCATTGTCACGCAAGTATAATGGCAAGTGGGACATTTCAATCCTATTTCCATCTAACACATTAATCGCACGCTCTAACACGTTCTCGAGCTCACGAATATTCCCTGGCCACGTATGGAACTGCAGCCTTTCAATCACTTCAGGAGAAATGGAGATGGCTTTACGGTAAAATCTGCCCTCTAATTTTTCTAATAACTTTTTAGATAGTAACTCGATATCCTCAATTCTATTTCTAAGAGGGGGTATCTCAATCTTTATAACATTTAACCGATAATATAAATCCTGGCGAAACTTTCCCTCTTCTACCATCTTTTCTAAATCACGGTGGGTGGCAGCAATAATCCGTACATCAACAGGAATTGACTTATGCCCGCCGATAGCTTGAATTTCTTTTTCCTGCAATACCCTTAGCAACTTACTTTGCATTGCCAGCGGCATATCTCCAATTTCGTCAAGAAAAATAGATCCGCGATTCGCTAGTTGAAATTGCCCCTTTTTCCCCCCTTTTTTTGCCCCGGTAAAAGCACCATCCTCATAGCCAAATAGTTCTGATTCCAGCAAATGCTCTGGAATTGAAGCACAGTTAATTGCAATAAAGGGAAATAATGCACGCGGACTGTTGGTATGGATAGCATGTGCAAATAACTCCTTCCCTGTTCCGGATTCTCCTAGTAATAATACATTCGACTGACTACCTGAGATTCTTTCCGCCAGCCCTTTTACCGTTAGGAAGGAACTGCTCCTACCTATAAGGGTATCAAAGGAATATTTACTTTTTAATTCTCTTTCAACTTTCGTTTTATAATATTTTAATTCATCAACAATATGCTGAATTTTACTTTTATAAACATGAAGTTCTTCAGGGTTACGAAACATAACGGTCCCGACAGCCCCTACCAATTCGCCCTTGACAATCAGAGGGAATCGGTTTGCAATCATCTCGCTGCCATTGATGTGTTGAACAGCTGCAATTTCTGCCTGTCCTGTTTTTATCACGATATGCATTCGGGTGTTTTCGATGACATCTTGAACAGGACGGCGTACTGCTTTTTCCATAGTAGTTCCCAAAAATTCACAATATGCTTCATTGATATAGGTAATCACACCATCTCGGTCAACTACCACAATTCGTTCAGCAGATAGGTTAATAATTTCTTCGAGCCAATTATAGGGAATCTCATCAATTCCTAAGTTCACCATCACTCACCTCTGCTCTATTTTCTATTGTCATTATAGCAAATATACTTTGATTTTTTCGAGCAGATCCGACAAAAAAGAACCCCATTCGGAATGACCGATTAGGATTCTTTTTCGTTTCTATTGTACTGTATAACCACCGTCTAGAATTACAGCCTGTCCTGTCACTCCTTTTGCCTTTTCACTTGCCAAGAAGGCAGCGTAATCAGCAATCTCAGATACCGCTAATAGTCTTTTTTGCGGTACAAGCGAAAGCAATACATCGTCAAGCACACGCTCTAGACTAACATTCCTAGTTTCTGCTAAATCCTTTAATTGGTTCCTAACTAGTGGTGTATCAACATAACCTGGGCATAAAGCATTTACGGTAATTCCATGTGCAGCTCCTTCTAAAGCCGCTACTTTTGTTAAACCAATCACTCCATGCTTTGCACTATTGTAAGCAGCCTTTCCTGCAAAGCCAATCACACCATTAATAGAGGCCATATTAATGACGCGGCCGAAGCCCTGTTCTTTCATGATTGGGAAAACATGTTTTATTCCAATAAAGGGGGCTGTTAACATTACTTTAACTAAAAACTCAAATCTCTCAGTTGGGAATTCCTCAATAGGCGAAACATATTGAAGTCCCGCATTATTTACTAAAATATCGATTCTTCCAAATGTTGTATATGCTAATTCAAGAGCGTTTTTAAAGGCTACCTCATCTGTAACGTCACATGGAGCGGAGAGCGCTTCATGCCCTAGGTTCCTTAATTCAGCTGCTACTAATTCACTCTTTTCCTGATTTAGATCAGAGATCACAACCTTTGCTCCTTCTTGTGCAAAAGTTTTGGCAATTTCTAAACCGATTCCACTTGCAGACCCTGTAATAAACGCTACTCTTCCGTTTAACATGATAAAACCTCCTAAAATATCTTGTTCATACTCTACAAATCTATGCAGCTTTTCATCACCTTTATACAAGACCCAAGTACGTGTAGATGGCAATAACGAAGAACACCGCTACTGTTTTAATAATAGTAATTGCAAATATGTCACGATATGATTGTTTGTGTGTTAAGCCTGTAACAGCGAGCAAAGTGATAACAGCACCATTATGCGGAAGTGTATCCATTCCTCCTGATGCCATGGCGACTACTCGGTGCATCACTTCTGGTGGGATATTGGCAGCAGCAATCGCCTGGTTGTATTTATCAGCCATTGCCCCTAGCGCAATACCCATTCCGCCGGATGCCGAGCCGGTAATACCTGCAAGTGTACTAGTGGTAACAGCACCATTGACAAGCGGGTTTGTGAATGTGCCTCCAATACCATCACTGATTTTTGCAAAGCCGGGAAGGGCAGCAATTACCCCTCCAAATCCGTACTCAGCCCCCGTATTCATCGTTGCAAGCAAGGAACCGCCAATACTTTGGTTAAGACCTTCTTTAAATTTATGTGTAACTCTTTTCCAATCGTACGCAAGTGAAGAAATAATCCCAACTGTTAACGCCATTTCGATTGCCCAGATCGCTGCAACAGCAGGTACATCAACCGTATATGATAGCCCGATCGCAGAAAAATCGAATCCATTTGGATACCATTGCGGTATGTAAGTAATAAACAGCTTATTAGTTACTCCTACAAGAATTAACGGGACAAAAGCCAATACCTGCCTTAAAACAGATTGTTTTGATGCTAAGTCTGGAGTGGACTCTTCCTTTTCTACAACCATTTCCTTTGCTAGGGCAGCGGCATTTTCAGCTCCGAAACCATAATAGCCTTCCCCCATTTTTTCTGCTTTTTTCCGTCTCATCTCTAAATACAATAATCCAAGAGTTAAGACAAAGATAGCACCGATGATCCCAAGGATTGGGGCTGCATAAATGTCTGTTTTAAAGAAAGCAATGGGTATAACGTTTTGAATTTGGGGTGTTCCCGGTAAAGCATCCATCGTGAACGTAAAGGCCCCGAGTGCAATGGTTCCTGGAATAAGCCTTTTAGGAATATTGGCTTCTCTAAACATCTGAGCAGCAAATGGATAGATGGCGAAAACAGCTACGAACAAGCTTACTCCGCTATATGTTAAGATTGCCCCAAGTAAAACGATTGTCAGCATGGCGCGTTTTGCACCAAGCATATTTACAATTGTCTTAGCGATTGATTCAGCAATTCCTGACATTTCAACTACCTTCCCAAATATCGCTCCTAATAGGAACACTGGAAAATAGGATTTAATAAAGCCGACCATTTTTTCCATAAACACGCCAGAGAAGAACGGTAACACATGGCTCGGTTCGATTAGCAGCACAGCTAGGATGGCACAAAGCGGTGCAAATAAGATAACTGAAAAACCACGGTAGGCGGCCAGCATTAACAGTCCGAGCGCCAGAAGTATAACCAATAAATCCATATAAATCCCCCTATATCTATCTAATGTGTAAGCTATCTCCCCACGCACCCTCAGTAAGCGTTTACATAAGAAGCCTACATTTCTTATAATGCAAGTACCGTGCCAACAAGGAATGTAATCTATTATTCTTTTATCAATCTGTTTTATTTTAATAGATTTACATCCTTTAAAGTTGAAAAAATTTTTATAATGTTATTACCAAATTTACGCTATTTAATATGCTAATTCCGTTATTACGGAATTTCGTTCGAATACCATTCCGCAAAAGTGGAATTTTCCGTTTTTACGGAATGGTCAGATTCTAGTTTTCCATCTCAACGATCGTTGCTATCCCTTGCCCTCCGCCAATACAAAGTGCTGCCAATCCATAGCGAGAGCCTTGGCGCTTCATTTCATGGAGTAAAGTAACAAGCACCCGCGCACCGCTAGCACCAATTGGGTGTCCTAATGCTACTGCCCCACCATTTCTATTTAGTTTCTCTTTAGGAATCTGAAGGTCACGGCCCACTGCCAGAGACTGAGCAGCAAACGCTTCGTTAGCTTCCACAATGTCTATATCCTCCATCGAAAGTCCAGCTTTTTCTAAGGCTTTCTTGGTTGCTGGAACAGGTCCAATACCCATGATTTTCGGATCAACCCCTGCAGTACCATTTGCACGGATAATAGCCAGTGGGATAATGCCCAGTTCAACCGCTTTTTCTTTACTCATTAATACTAATGCTGCCGCACCATCATTAATTCCAGAAGCGTTTCCGGCTGTAACAGTCCCATCCTTTTTAAAGGCTGGTTTTAGTTTCGCCAGTGTATCCGCCGTTACCCCTGAACGCGGGAACTCATCTGTATCAAAGATAATCGGGTCACCCTTTCGCTGCGGGATGACAACAGGAACAATTTCTTCCTTAAACTTACCTTCCTTTATTGCATGTTCCGTCTTTTGCTGGCTCCAGGCGGCAAACTCGTCCTGTTCTTCTCTGCTCAACCCATACTGCTCAGCTATATTTTCGGCAGTGACACCCATATGGTAAGAATTTATTGCACATTGCAAACCATCGTGAATCATGCTGTCGATGATCTTTCCATCACCCATTCGATAACCTGAACGTCCGTTCGTTAATAGATAGGGTGTTTGACTCATATTTTCCATGCCGCCTGCAACGACAATTTCTGCTTCACCGGTTTGGATTGCCTGTGCGCCAAGATGTACGGCCTTTAATCCTGAGCCACAAAGCTTGTTAATAGCCATTGAAGTCACTTCATTTGGCAATCCAGCTTTTATCGCAGCCTGACGTGCTGGCCCCTGTCCAAGACCAGCCTGGAGAACGTTTCCCATTATGACCTCATCGACTTGTTCCCCCTTAATACCGGCGCGGTTTATCGCCTCCTTGATGACAATTGCACCTAATTCCGTTGCTGGGATGTTACTTAATGTACCCATGAAATTCCCTATCGCTGTCCTTACAGCACTAACAATTACAACATCACGCATCAATTCTTCCTCCTGTTTCTATGAATCTATATTTTTATAAAAGATTGGGGTTTATGTTATAGGAAGCCTCTGTTCTTTCACGAACCGTCTCTAAATCTACACCTTCTTGAAGCTCTTCAAGTACTAAGCCTTCTACTGTTACCCGAAAAACGGCTAGTTCGGTCACGATCAAATCAACCACGCCTTTACCTGTAAGCGGCAACCGGCAGTTTTCTAAAACTTTTGATGAACCATTTTTAGCAGTATGTTCCATCGCTACGATGACCTTTTTAGCCCCCGTTACGAGGTCCATCGCACCACCCATACCAGGAACCATTTTCCCTGGAACCATCCAGTTGGCAAGATTCCCTTTAGCATCAACCTCTAACCCTCCTAGAACCGTTACGTCAACGTGACCGCCGCGAATTAATTCAAAGGAGAACAGGCTATCAAAGAACGCTCCTCCAGGCAGGATACCTGCTGGCTGGCCCCCTGCATTCACTAAGTCAGGGTCAATCTCTCCCTCTAAAGGACCTAATCCAACATAACCATTTTCCGATTGAAGGATGACACTTACATGGTCTGGTAAGAAATTTGGCACCATGGTCGGCAGCCCAATCCCTAGGTTTACTACATCTCCGTCTCTCATTTCCTTCGCAACGCGTGCGGCAATCATTTGTTTTGGACTAATTTGTGTAAGTACCATTATCGCTTCCTCCTTGAACATAAATTTTGTCTACTAATATACCAGGAGTCATTACTTCGTCCGGATCAATTTCCCCTATTTCGACGAGTTTTTCTACCTGAACAATGACAAGATCTGCTGCTAAAGCCATAAAAGGATTGAAGTTTCGAGCCGAGCGGTGATAGACTAAATTCCCTGCCTTATCGGCTTTATAAGCTTTTAATAGTGCAACTTCTGCCCGAAGCGGTTTTTCTAGTAAATATTCACGTCCGTCTACAGTTAGCTTCTGTTTTCCTTCTTCTACAACCGTTCCAACCCCTGTTGGCGTAAGAACCCCTCCAAGTCCGGACCCTCCAGCGCGCACCCGCTCTGCCAGCGTACCTTGTGGAACAAGTTCAACCTCCATTTCACCAGCAATCATTTGCCTGCCCGTTTCTGGATTTGTACCTATATGTGAAGCAATTACCTTTTTAACACGGCGATTTACAATTAAGGGACCTACTCCCGAATCAGTGAAAGCGGTGTCATTTGCAATCAGTGTAATATCTTTTATATCAGCTTCGAGTAAGGCGGATACAAGGTCTTGTGGTGTACCAACCCCCATAAATCCACCTGCCATTATGGTCATTCCATCCTTAAAGAGTGATGAAGCTTCCTCGATTGAAATCAGTTTATTCATTATCAGCACCTCCTGAAAGTATAAAGTGAGGTTCACTCACACCTTTTTAATATGCAAGAAACATGCCAACTTTTGTGGAAAGGTAAACAATGGAGAATTCGATCAAAAAAGAATTGAAAATGAGAGAAAAATAAAAGCTCCCTATGGCGTTGGAAACTTTCCTAACCATAAGGAGCTTTTTTGATTAAGCAGCATCAACGGCTTTCGAGGATTTGCTTAATTTTTTTTAAGTCTTTTTTATTTGCACTTTTCATTGCAGGTGACATAAACGGGGCAAGAAACTTAGAGAAACCTGAGGGGTTTCCTCTATTCCGTAAGGTCATAAGCGTTGATTGCTCACTCTTCTTTTCCCATGTATAGGTTGTCTCCATTGGGAAAGGTCCATCTGCTGTACTCATCACTAGCTTCTCATTCGGAATATACTCGACTATTCGGTAGACATAGGAAAGCTGCCGTCCGAGAAAATTTGCTTTAAAGGCGACCTCCGAACCTAAAGTCAAAGGTTTAGCGGTCCTCCACTCAGCAGTGTCAATATTAGCATACCATTCAGGAGCATGATCAGGGTCAGATGCATACGCAGCTACCTTCCCAATCGGGCAATCAATCACAATCGTCGTCAAAACATCCACCATCAGCACCATCACACCCTTACAAATAATCATCACTCCCCTAATATAACCAAAACCATCACACACCTGTCAAACACCACTGTCCACTCCAGGCGTACAAAAAGGGCCATTTGTATTTCTGCGGTGCCTGTCACCGCAGAAATACAAAACGGCCAAAATGTACACGAGCGGTGACAGGCACCGCAAAAGGCACCGCAAAAAGGGCATTAAAAAAGCACCCTTTTGGTGAAGGGCGCCGCATTTTATGCTGTGTGTGGCAGGGTAATTTGGACGAGTGTTCCTTGTTTTAGTTTGCTTTGGTAGGTGATGGTGCCCTGGTGTTGTTTGATGATTTTGTTACAGATCATGAGACCGAGTCCTGTGCCTTTTTCTTTTAGTGTGTAGAAGGGTTCTCCTAATCTTGGCAGGAGTTCTTCTGGAATTCCACAGCCCTGGTCTTGTATGGAGATAACACATTTGCCAGCAGAAGCATTTTCTAAGCGAATTTCAATATCGCCGCCTTCTGGCATGGCTTCAATCGCATTCTTTAAGATATTAAGAAACACCTGCTTAAGCTGATTTTTTTCACAAATAAGCTCAATATCATCATCCTCGACAAATAGTTTGAACTGGATATCATTCATCATTGCCTGTGGAGCTAGCAGATCCAATGTGTTTTCGATCAACTCTGGCAAGTTGGCACGTTTAAGTTGAACCGCCTGAGGTTTTCCCAGAGACAATAGCTCACTAGTAATCGTCTCTATTCGTTCAAGCTCACTCAGCAGTAAATCATTATATTCTATCGAGCTGTTGTCCTTTTTATAAAGCTGGATAAATCCTTTAATGGTCGTTAGCGGATTGCGAATTTCATGAGCTACCCCAGCTGCTAGCTCTCCTACGATTGATAGTTTTTCCGATTGCAGGAGGATTTCCTCTGCTTTTTTCCGCTCAGAAATATCACGGCTAATGATGACAATATGGGCAGAAAGCTTTTCATCCCCCTTAACAGGAACACATCTTGACTCAAATTCAATCCAGTAACCATCCCTATGGTAAAGGCGAAACTCCAACGACTGCGGTTCTTTATCCTCAAACATCTTCGTAATTGAGTTTTTAAACTTGGGCACATCATCGGGATGTAAAAATTCGCACAGCTTAAATTCTTCTAACTCTGAGCAGTTATACCCTAATACAAGTTCATGTGAAGGAGAAAAATAATTAATAGTATGATCCTTGTTCATTACCATAATCAAATTCGAAGTATTCTCTGCAATCAACCGATATTTTGTCTCGCTGGCTTCAACTATTTTATACATATCTGACAATCTATTATTTAATCGATATAACTTCACATATGACTCAATTAATAGCACTCCAATAATTACACCAAACATGACAAATAATAGGTATTCTATATGGAAAACAGGTTTATTTCTGAATATATTAAATGTGAATACAGTGATAAAGTAGATTACTGAATAAATTCCAAAAAGGGCGGCTGCCTTTTGTGTGGGAGAAAGTCGTTTTATATAGAGATGAAGAATTGTAAGTCCCACCATAACCATAGCCCACCCAATGATCGCGGGTGTCCAATTGCCACTTGAAACCAGCCTCGCCATTAAAGCAAAGGAACCTGTTAGTACTCCTGGCCCTGGTCCAAGGTAGGCAAACACTAATATCACAGGAGCATACCTTATGTCATATGAATATCCCTGTTCTTGGATGGAAAGATTAGTTAGAATAACGGTAACTACCCCACCATAAATACCCACCCAAAAGGGCACATCTCTTGGTATTCTATGATTGATGAATGAACGGATGACTAACGGTGTACTTACCAAAAGGGAAAAAATTGAGAGATTGACTATATAGTCTAAAAACACCATGTGACTCACCCATTCTCTGTTGAATTCAACCTATACTCTCTTATCATAAACCAGAGATATAACGAAATCTATATGTAATAATTTATTTTATTTGGAAGCTTCACCCATTACTAAACAGTAAAAAACGAAGCATCACCAGTAGAGATGCTCCGTCTAATATCGGGCGTTTAGTTATTAGAAACTGACTTTTCAGTCGAAGGTTTTTCTTTTTCAAACAGGACAATTAAGGCTGGCAGTAAAACTCCTCGAATCAGGAACGTATCTAATAGAATCCCCACTGCAACTATAAATCCAAAAACAAAGAGTAACTGAATCGGCTGTGTCATTAATACGGCAAAGGTCGCTGCTAGAATAATTCCCGCAGAAGAAATGACACCGCCTGTATTCGAGACAGCAATCTCGACTGCTTTCTTCACAGAGTGCTTCTTTCTTTCTTCCATAAACCTCGAAATTAATATGATATTATAATCAATTCCAAGAGCTACTAGGAAAACAAACGAATATAGTGGAACGCGATTACTGATGGTATCAATATCGAAAAACAAACTGCTTAAGAACATACCTAAACCGACTGCTGCTAGGAACGAGATTAGAATCGTTCCCATCATATAAATTGGCATTCTAATGGATTTGGTCATCACAATTAACATCCCAAAAATTAAAATCGATTCAAGTATTACAATCACTACTAAATCTCGATTGTTAATCGCCCTGTCATCCACTCTTTTTGCTGTTTCTCCAGCAAAATGAAGCGTTCCTTCGAGCTGTTGATCGGCTAAGAGTTGACCTGCATTATTTCTCATTTTTTCCAAGGTATCCATTGTTTCCGCATCATACGGATTTTTCTCAAAGGTAAGGCTGTATTGAATCACTTTATTATCCTCTGTCGAACCTGTTGGGCGAACATTATTGACTAAAGGCAGGTCTGCGAGTGCCTCTGTTAAAACTGTTTGCTGTTCAGAAGTGATAACATCATCTGACTCAAATAAGACTGTGGTTGGAGCAAGATCACCCGCTTCAAATTTCGCTTCTAATATTTCATAGCCTTGTCGCGAAGGCATATCTTTCGGAAACGACTTCATCGTATCAAACTCATAATTCAGGTTGAGCATATTTAGGGCAGAGGCAAGAAGAATGAACCCTATAGCTGCCGCAGAAACGACTGGTTTTTTTACAACAAATTTACCAACCTTACTCCATAGTGAGCTGGATTTAACTGTTGGTTCTCCTACCCTTGGAATTTTAGGCCAGAATGACTTTCTTCCAAAAAGCGTGAATAACGCCGGAACAAGTGTAATGGAAGCAATCATGATAATGAACATCGCTGTGGCAAAAATGGGTGCAAAGTTTCGGTAGTCCCCAAATTCAGCAAAAAACAGAACTAACATCGCCGCCAATACCGTTCCTCCAGAGAAGAAAACGGGTACCCCTGTTTCTCTCATTGCCTGTTTCATCGCTTCAAACTTATTCTCGTATTGCTTTAATTCTTCACGGAACCGTGAAAAAACAAACAACGAATAATCGATTACGGCTGCAAATAATAAAATGGACATGATGGATAAGGTTTGATTGTTTAAAAGCAAGCCTGCTTTACCCATAAGCCCGAGTACTTGATTTACTACCTCATACACAAAACCAGCTGCTAAAAGTGGAATCAACGCCAGTAACGGCGAACGATAAATAACTATTAACAAAATAAGGATCAATCCTACAGTTGATAATAATAGGACGATATCTGCACGAGAAAAGAGATTAAGAGAGTCAACTGCAATTCCTGCAGGCCCAGTAATATTAAGTGTAAGCTCAGTCGAGTTTTCAACTATTTCACTGATTTTTTCCTGCTGTGTTCTCAATTCCTTTGTTTCTAGTGCTGAATCGAAGGTTAAAGGCAGAATAACGGTACTTTTATCCTCGGAAAAAAAGCCAGCAACTGCCTGTGGAGGCAGACTTGTTAGTGGAACTAACTCTTTAATTCCTTCTACCTGATCAATTTCTTCAAAAAATGGAACTAACTGCAATAATTCTACTACTTTATCTTTTTCCTTGGATTGAAAGACTAGTATTGCAGGGATTCCATCATTATCTTTAAAATACGTGTCAACCTTATCCTGGGCAATCATCGATTGTGCATCTGCAGGGATGGAGTCAATACTTGAAGACTCATACTCCTTCGCACTTGGTGCAAGAACGGCCAGCAACATCGTAACCACAAGCCAAATTCCAAGCGTGACCCACATTCCTCTTTTCGAGGTAACTCGGTCAGTTATCCATCTCAAGAATGAATTCATCTTATCATTTCCCTCACTTTTTAATTTTTCTTAGTTGGACAATCTCATAAGCATAGTTTCTTACTCTGTCCGAAGTTGGTTAAATTACCAAAAGTGACACAACTGTCACTTTCGTAAAAAATAAAAGACACAATGCCAATTTCATTATCTTTCAAAGTGACGTTCGTGTCAATTATCTATTTTTGAACATACCCTGACTAATCATTTCCTTCATCGATTTAAGCCATTCCTCTTTTGGAATCCCAAAATGGTTTGGAATTGCAATCGATTGAAGGATAAAGCCTAGCATAAGCCCATCTGGTATATGGGGTTTAACCTTTCCCTGTTCCTTTCCTAACAAAATAAATTTTTGCAGGTGCTTATACATTTCAAGCGGCAGCTTTTCAAGCTTGTCCATTCTGTCCTTATCCTGTTCATTCGACTGCAGGAGCATTTGCTGTGCAACTCTTATCAAATGATGAATTTCAGTTTTCTCAAAAATGATATCCATCAAAGAATCGAATTGAGCCTCGAACTCACTATATTTTTCAATTTCCTTTAGCTCAAGGAGAAACTGTTCCATCTCATAGATCATAAAATCCGTAATTAACACATCTTTATTCTGGTAATATTTATAGATTGCTCCTCTTGAAACATCCATCTGCTCTGCCAGCAAACTAAAGGTAAACCCCTCATAACTATGCTGCAGCAGGATTTTTTTTACTGTTTGAAATAACTCCTCTGTAGTAAACTTCCGCTCACGTGCCATACATTCACCCCAAACCTATTATAAAGAACTTTCTCAAAGTTAAAAAGGAAACAAGGAAACTTTTTTTAAAGAGGAAGTCCCTAACTGGACGAAAAAAACTGGACCGCTCGTCTTGAGCAGTCCAGCAAAAGGATGAGTGTACGCCTCAGGTGGAAAGTGTCCACGAGCGGTGCCTGTCACCTTTTATTATGTCAACCAACCAAGCTTATGCTTCGACTACGTCTGGCTGCTGGTAGACTTTTTCTTCGAATTCGCCTGTTGCTTTGCTTGTTAGGACGCCTGATGTCATGGCTCCGCTGACGTTTAGTGCTGTACGGCCCATGTCAATTAATGGTTCTACGGAGATTAATAGACCTACAATCGCGATTGGAAGGTTCATAATCGATAGAACGATTAACGCTGCGAACGTTGCACCGCCACCTACACCTGCAACACCAAATGAACTGATGGCAACTACGAGAATTAACGAAATGATGAATCCTGGGCTTAGCGGGTCAATCCCTGCTGCCGGAGCAACCATTACCGCTAACATCGCCGGGTATACACCAGCACAGCCATTTTGACCGATTGATAACCCAAAGGAACCAGCAAAGTTGGCAATCCCTTCAGAAACACCTAAATCTTTCGTTTGTGTTTTAATCGTCATTGGCAATGTTCCTGCACTTGTACGTGAAGTAAAAGCAAAGGTTAATGTTGGCAATGCCTTCTTTAGGTAGAAGATTGGGTTTAGCTTTGCAAATGATAATAATAGTAAATGAACAATAAACATTAGAATAAGCGCTACATAAGATGCAATAACAAATTTACCTAGGCTGACAATCGCATCATAGTTACTTGTTGCTGCTACCTTTGTAATGATAGCTAAGATACCATATGGTGTTAAACGCAGAATCAATGTAACGATTCGCATGATGACTGCATATAAAGAATCTACAATCTTGGCGAATAACTCTGCATGTTCAGGTTCTTTTCGCTTCACTCCAAGATAAGCAATACCGATAAAGGCTGCAAAGATTACAACGGCAATTGTTGAAGTTGCACGAGCACCTGTTAAATCTAAGAATGGATTTGCAGGGAAAAGTTCAAGAATTTGCTGTGGTGCAGTCATAGTTTGAAGACCTGCAGCTCTTTCCTCTAATGCTGCATTACGGGCTGCCTCAGCCTCGCCTTCTGTTAATTCGATTCCATCAAGACCGAATCCTAAAGTAGTACCAATTCCAATTGCAGCTGAGATCGCCGTTGTTCCTAAGAGAATACCAATGACAAGAACACTGATTTTCCCAATATTCTTTGTAAGCTTTAATTTCGTAAAAGCTCCGACAATAGAAATGAATACGAGCGGCATAACCACCATTTGTAGTAACTTCACATAACCAGTACCAACAATGTTAAACCATCCGATTGATTCTGTTGTAACCTCAGATGCTGTACCGTAAATTAAATGAATAAGATAACCAAAAATAATACCTAAACCTAAACCAGCAAAAACACGTTTTGAGAATGAAACATGCTTCTTTTGCATTAAGAATAATCCAAACATGAGTAATAATAATATTGCGATATTGACAATTACTAATACTGTATTCATCTTATTCCCCCCTTTTAATTTATATATATTAATATTAGGCTATGAAAATACTATTATATTTATTCCTATCAGTCAAGTAGGAATTAAAAGTAAACTTTTTTCCATTTCCCTCATTATCCCCTTTCTTTGATACTTCCCCAGCTCGGTTCCGGTTTTGATAGCCAATGTTTTTCTTCCAATATTTTAGAACCTATACTATATTTGATTGTATTAGACTATAAAAATGTGGTGCTTCTATGTGGAAGAATAAAAATGTGTGGATTATTTTAACCGGGGAATTTATCGCTGGTCTTGGGTTATGGCTTGGGGTTATTGGTAATCTGGAATTTATGCAGGAGAAAGTTCCTTCTGACTTTTTAAAGTCACTTCTTCTGGCAACAGGACTCTTAGCCGGAATTGCAGTCGGCCCTTATGCCGGAAAAATTACGGACCAAATGAGCAAGAAAACGGTTATGCTAGGGTCTGGACTTTTGCGCGCTGTCAGTGTTATTTTCATGCTCATCGCTATTGCCACAGGCTCCGTATGGTGGATGATCGTTTTTTTCGTACTCATTCAAATCTCAGCAGCCTTCTATTTTCCTGCTTTGCAGGCAGCCATTCCACTAGTAGCCGCTGATAAAGATCTTCTTCAGCTGAACGGGGTTCATATGAATGTTTCGACCCTTTCAAGAATTATTGGTACTGCAGCTGCTGGAATTCTTATAAGCATTCTGCCATTATCTATGCTTTATATTGGTTCACTTGTAGCTTATCTGGCGCTCTTTGTTCTAACTTGGTTCTTAGATTTTGATGAAGAAAAGACTACTAAACGTGAAGCGAAAAATGCGCATGAGAAGACAAGTTTCAAGGACGTTTTTCCAATCATAAAGGATTTGCCAATAGTGTACATGACCTTAATCATAACGCTGATTCCTCTGCTTTTCCTAGGAGGATTTAATCTAATGGTTATCAATATCAGCGAGCTACAGGATAGTTCGGCGATCAAAGGTTGGATATACACGGCCGAAGGTGTCTCGTTCATGCTTGGAGCATTTTTCATCAAACAACTTAACAGCAAAATCTCGTCCTACACGATTTTGTTTGGAAGCGCCATTTTGATTGGGCTTTCTGAATTTATGCTCTTTTTTGCAGACATACAGTGGATTACGATTGCAGCCTTTTTGGTGTTTGGCTTTTCAGTTGGGTGTTTTTTCCCGACGGCAGCTACGATTTTTCAAACAAAAGTACCCAGGGACTTTCATGGTCGATTTTTCTCCTTCCGTAACATGCTCGACCGAATCGGCTTTCAAATCGTCCTCATCATTACCGGTTCTTTGCTCGATTTAATCGGACTGCAGCTCATGTGCGTCCTATTCGGAGTCATCTCCATCATCATGACAACCGTCTTTTACATCAAACACACCCAGATCCAAAGACTAGCAAAACAAGAAAAATAGCAACAAAAAGGCACCTTCAAAATTTGAAGGTGCCCTTAATTATTTGAATTGTCCACCCCAGGCGTACAAAATGGGGCATTTGTATTTCTGTGGTGCCTGTCACCATAGAAATACAAATCACCCCTTCTGTCCACGGACGGTGCCTGTCACCATTTATTGTCACCATTCATGTCACCATTAATTGTCACCCTATACAATTTCTTCATCCTTTGCTTTTAATGCTGCCTGGAATCGGTCTTTTACGTCGAGTTTGTGGTAGATGCTTGAGATGTAGTTTTTAACGGTTCCTTCTGATAGGTATAGTTTTTCTGATATGTGTTTGTTGCTGAGTCCATCGGCAAGGCATTTGAGGATTTGTTCTTCTCGTTCGGTGAGTCCGTATTTCGGTTTATCCGACTTCTCCTTTTCCTCTTTAGGAGCTTGAAGTTGTCCCACTAATGCCTTCGCTAAGTTCTGGGATAACAGTGTTCCTTCATTATGGATATGCTTAATTCCCGAAATAAGCTCTTTCGGATGGACTGCTTTTAACAAATATCCTTCTGCTCCTATTGATAAGGCCTCAACGACATGCTCAATTTCCTGAAAGGTCGTTAAGATCATTATCTTTATTGCTGGCCATCTTTGCTTAATGACCCTGGTTGCTTCAATCCCATTTAATAAAGGCATTTGGATGTCCATCAAAACGATGCCAGGCTGTAGTTTTTCACACAGGTCAATCGCTTCTTCACCATTTGCCGCTAGACCGACGACCTCTATCTCTTCATCCGTATTTAATACAAACGCCAAGCTTTCTCGGATTAATTCCTGATCATCCACGAGCAGCAGCCGTATACTCTTCATGCTTCTTCCCCCTCACTGGAATGGTGCAAATCACCATCATTCCTTCACTCTCTCTATTCTCAACCCTCAGCTCCCCATTAAGCTCCTCTAACCGATTTTTCATTGACGTTAATCCAAACCCAAAGTGGTCTGTATTCATTTTTCTTCCATTATTAAACACGGTTAACTGAATACTTTCATGATTATAAAGGACATTTACTGTTAAAATGGTTGCCTCACCGTGCCGCTTTGCATTGGTCATACATTCCTGTACACAGCGGACCAAGGTTAACTTAATATGCGAAGCGATTTCTAGCTCAATTCCAACAGCCTCAAAGCTTACTTCTGTATCGGTATGTATTCCAAATTCATTGACCAACTGGTCCAGCTGTTTAGAGAGCGGTAAATGATCATCGGTTGGGGCAATTTGGTGAATCGTTCTCCGCACCTCGGTTAATCCCGTTCTTGCTACCTCTGCTAAACTTTTCACTTTCTCCGCAGCCATTTGAGGATGGCTTTCTATCATATACGCCACAGCATCTAGCCCGACCGTAACAGAAGTGAAGTGATGACCGATTGAGTCATGTAGATCTCTTGCCATACGATTTCTCTCCTCTAACAGCGCAAGCTTTTCCACTTCCATCGCATACTGCTCCAGCGCTCTATTCTGTTGTTGGATTAACTCATATTGCTTCATATTCTCCGCTAATAGATGCTTATACCGTTTCTGTGAACGAGAGATGATATTAAACCCTGCACCTATACCAAAAAATAAGAGCACATCTATGTATTGCAGAAAGAAGCTAAATGAATTGTCTATTGTCCAAAAACGATTGGCTGGTAAAAGGACTACAAACAATGGAATCGCCCATGGTGCTGTCTTTTTGGTCATCATATATCCAATCATAAGGATGGGCATGAGAATGATTGACGTGCTTAGACCAATTCCTAGAATGTTATTCATATAAATGGAAAAACCGCCTGAAAAAAGCAATTCCATCCATGTATACAGTGTGGGGTTTCTATAACCTGGCCGCCAAAATACTAGCGGGACAAAGAATCCCAAAGAGACATATAACACAAATTCTGGAAAAGAGAGTGCCCCGAGCCGCTCGCTATACACATAGTAATAGGCTAATCCTGCACCATACCAACCGCATCGTAACGAAAAAATTAACCAATCCAGCCAAGTCCATCTTCTATCGTCCATATCCTCACACCTAACTCTTTAGCTATTTAATCCCATTTTACTAGATGTTGGAAAAGCAGAATAGACTCCTGTCATAAAAAAGTCATGACCAGTTTCACTACAGTCATATGACTTTTTCCAGATAAGATGTAATCAGAAGGAAGAAGGAGATGATGGTTTTGAGAAAAAGATGGAGTTCCACCGTTCGAATTATGATTTCGATTATGTTAACGAATATTCTTATAGCAGCATTTGTCGGTTTACTGCTTTTATTTGGACGCTTTGATGATATACAAACAAACTTTTATTTCGCCCATACGATTTACACCGCTATGGGGGTTCTAAACACCTTATTAATATTCTGGTTATTTTTAAAAGTAGATAAGCAAAATCCATGGAAGTTAGGGTTCGGGATAAAGGGTAAGGATTTTGCATTCGTAGGTGCCGCCATCCCCTTGTCATTCGCTGTTGTTCTACTCTTTATTTGGATACTCGACCGACTCGGGATTGTCACCGCAGAATTCCACTTTGAAAAAGTGCTTTCTGGCAGTTTTTATCAAGTAGTTAGCATTGCAGCCGTTAGTTATTTCTTTGCTGCGCTTAAGGAAGAAGTGCTAGCCCGGGGTTACTTTCTGGCAAACCTCCAGAGGTTCAGTATTCCAAAGGCAATTCTAATTTCTTCCTTGTTGTTTATGGCCTTACATTTTGTCATGGGTGACCTGGACCCGTTTAAAGCAGCCAGCTGGTTCAAAGGCGGAATCGTTTACGCTTATATCTATATAAAAAGCGGTTCACTAACGGTTTCTACGATTGTTCACGCAGTACACAATCTAGTAAATGACCTTGTGATTCATGGTGCTGAAGGGGCGTTGGTTCTCCTTACTACCAAAGTTACTACTGCCGATAAGTTATTTTATGAGATTGCCTTAGGTACCCTGCTTCTGGTTCTTACTTATATCTTTTATGGAAAAAACGGCGTATTTACGCCAGCGGAAAATATTAAACAATTATGGAGGAATGTAAAATGAAAAAATTTGCATCGGTAATGGTTATTTTTGGAGTTATTTTATTATCAGGAATCGGGTTTGTTTATTACACAGAGGGTGCCGTCGCATTTTCGATGAAATCAATAACACTAGAGGAAAGCCATGAAATCAGTGCGAAGAAGATCACTGAGCTGAATATTAATACCCTTTCTACAGATGTAGAACTACTTCCACACAATAAAGAGGACATTATTGTCGAGCTAAACGGTCAGGTAAGTGAAAAGATGAAAGATGCTTATCAGTTAACGGTAGAAGAGAATGATGGTGTGCTAAATGTTAAGCTCGATAGAAAAAGCAAACCTAGCTTTAGTGTTTTCGCAATTAATAAAGGTGTAACTCTTACTGTCCTGATTCCAGAGAAAAAATATGATGAAATCGTGATTGAGTCAAAATCTGGAGATGTTAATGTAGAAGATTTAACCGCTGACCGTATGCTTTTTAAAGCTGCTTCTGGGGACATGGTAGTTGAAAACCTATCAGCTAGAGATATTGCTATTCAAACTACCTCTGGCGATACTTTTGCAAATGGTATATCCGCTGACGTACTGAACATGGAAGCCGTATCAGGAGATATGACTGGCGAGAAGCTTACCGCTGTCTCAGAGATGACACTCCACGCGAAAAGTGGAGACATCATCTTAAATACAACTGTCGAGGCCTATAGACTGGACTTTGAAGGAACCTCTGGAGATGGCATCGTAAAAGTACCAGGCTTCCTATACAAAGAAAAAGAAGAAGACCGTATTAATGGAACATTTGGTGATGATGCTGCGGATGAAGGGATATTAATCATAAAAGTTAGAACTACTTCCGGTGACTTTACTCTTGAATAACACATAATAGAAGGGCAGCTAGGAGCTTGTATAAAAATACCTGTCCATCTCCCTCCTGCTTAATAGGAATATTCTTCTAAAAAAGAGAATATATACAGTATGTATGGTTAATTGAAGGGAGAATTTGCTATGAAATTATCTGTCAATGATCAACTAATAGAGACTAGAAACCAACTAATCAATGAAATTAACTCACTTACAGTCGAGGAACTGAACAGAAAGTTGGATGATTCTACTTGGAGTGTTGCTCAAATTTGCCATCATTTGTTCTTAACAGAGCGTGCATTTACCCAATCAGTTGTTTATGGTTTAAAGCAGGGACACCCAAGAAAAGCAGACCCTAAACCCATACATCTTGCTGCCGACCGCACACAAAAGGCTAAAGCTCCCGATATGGTAGTTCCGAGTGATGCCCCTCTTACAGTAGATCAAATTGTTGAAATGCTAGATGAATCAAGGGCTATATTACTTGAAGTACTAGATAGAATAGAAGACAAATCCCTTCTAGCCGAGCGATCTGTAAAGCATCCACTCTACGGCCAGCTACCGCTCGACCAATGGATCGAACTAGTACACCTGCACGAACAGCGTCATATCGAACAAATAAAAGAGATAAAAGCACAACTATAACACACAAGGCCTGACCTCAAAATACTGGTCAGGCCTTACTTATTTTCGACACTGTACGCCTGAGGTGGACATTTTGGCTAAAATGTCCACGAGCGGTGCCTGTCACCATGTTATGTCACCATGTTATATCACCTTTTAACCTTCTCTGTTCTTAATGTTTTGACGAGGGAGAAGATCATGAGGATCATGATGATGGTGAAGGGGAAGGCGGCGATGATGGAGGCGGTTTGCAGTGCTCCGAGTCCGCCAGCCATTAATAATACGGCAGCTGATGCAGATTGAACAAGCCCCCAGATAAATTTCACGCGATTAGGAGGGTTTAACCTGCCTCCCGTTGTTTGCATTCCTAGAACAAAGGTTGCCGAGTCTGCAGATGTAATAAAGAACGTAGCAATAAGGAATATCGCTATATAGGACATTACATTCCCTAGAGGAAAGTGGGAAAGCACTGTAAATAAGGCTACTTCCTGTCCCCTTTCATTGACAACATCCATGATGGCTTCATTTTGAAAATACTCTAAATAAACAGCAGAGCCGCCAAATACGGAAAACCATAGTCCACCAAACACGGTTGGCACCAGTAAAACTCCAATTATAAACTCTCTAATCGTTCTCCCCTTTGAAACACGGGCAATAAAAGTCCCTACAAACGGTGCCCAGGCAATCCACCAAGCCCAGTAAAAGATCGTCCAATCCTGCACCCATGTATTTTGTTCAAAAGGACTTAGCCGAAAACTCATAGCTGTTAAATTTTGCAGATAACTGCCAATGGTAGTAGTGAACAAATCCATGATGAAATTTGTAGGTCCAGCAAATAACAGAAATAGCATGAGGGCAATAGCGAGAAAGATATTCGTGTTACTTAGAATTTTAATCCCACGGTCCAACCCTGTTTGCGCCGATGCCAAATAGAGGACTGTGACAATTCCAATAATGATTAGCTGTGTAGTTACTGTATTTTGTACCCCTGGAAACAAGTATGAGACACCCCCGCTGATTTGCGAGGCACCAAAACCTAAAGAAGTAGCAACACCAAAAATGGTTGCAAAAATGGCAATAAAGTCAAAAAGAATACCTAGTGAACCATTCACCCGATCACCAAAGATTGGTTTTAGAATTTGGCTTACTACACCATCTGAGTCTTTTCGGAAGGTAAAATAAGCAAGAATTAACCCAATGACCGCATAAATCGCCCATGGATGCAGCCCCCAATGGAAGAAGGAATATCGTATCGCATCTCTTGCTGCCTCAGTAGTCTGTCCCATTCCAACCCTAGGGGTGTAGTAATGCGACAAAGGCTCCGCTACCCCCCAGAAAACAAGACCAATCCCCATCCCTGCACTGAATAACATACCGAACCATGTCACACTATTGAATTCGGGTTCATCCGTATCTTTTCCAAGTTTGATACTTCCGTATTTCGTAAAAATTAATGCAAGCGCAAACACAAGAAACCCCGTAGCTGAAAGCAAGTAAAACCAGCCAAACTTTTCAATAATGAATTGTTGTATGTTACTAGTAACGTTTCTTAAATTGCCTTCCGGTAAAATCGATTCAGGGATGATTCCCCATATGATAAATAAAATTGAAACAATCAGGGCTACATAAAATACGGGTTTTACTTTTTTCACGATTTCACACCTCTCTAAATTCAAGCCACATATTAAAGTATTTAATAAAAAAGAGGTTACTATTCTGAAATAGCCATTAATAACTCAAAAAAAGGAAACCAATTCTTTTCAATTGGTTTCCTTTCAAAATATACCATTATTGTGAAAAATAAAGCCAATATCCATCCTCTTTCTCTTCCATATCTATACAGCGCAGTCCTTGTGAGAATTTTAGTTTCTGTGTTTCAATGTCTTCCATATCTACTTGTATCGTTGGTCTATTTTCATATTCAACGTTTTCTTCCAAATCTAATACAAATATGTAGCGAAGCCGGCCGCCGTATTTTTCTTTTACTGTTGCGATATGCATACCTTGTGCAAATTTGTCCTTTAAACTAGGAATATTAAACGGAGCTACCGTACAGCAGATATAGCGGTATGGGTGGTCTTGGTTGCTTAATTCTTCCATAATTAATACCGCTAGTATTTTTTGGAGTCCATTTCCTCGGAACTCAGGGAGTACGCAAGAAATCTCCTGATAAATAACCTTTGCTAGTTCATCCTCTGATAAGCCGATATCCCAGCCTAAATGTTCGTCATCTATGGCAGGAACGAGCAGCGCCCGAAAAGCAATTAACTGGTTCGCAGCAAACACTCCTAGCATGAGTCCCTTTCCCGAAAGGATATATTCAAATTCTTCCTCCGAAAGTGTGGCCAATGAATCCTTATCTGTTAACTGAGCGGCCACCTCCTCCTGTACCCTGAGGATTTCCCTCTTATCATCAAGTGAAAGATGACGAACCTTATATCTTCCACCTTTCTTAAACTCTCCTTCATATATCCAATCCATTTTAAAACCTCCTCTACCTGACCGTATCTTCAAACACTGTTAACTCCTTCAGAGTATCTTCGTTGACTTCAATTCCTAACCCAGGCTTCTCCGCCAATCGAATAAAAGGCACCTCATATTTTAGATTACCGATATCTTTTGCAAACTTTAGCGGTCCTGTCAACTCTACACTAGTAATTATTTTTTTGGAAAAAGCAACATGGAATCCTGCAGCAGAGCCAACTGACGATTCAACCATAGAGCCAACCTGACACTCCATTCCCGCAAGTTCCGCTTGATGGGCCAGCTTAACGGCCGGATAGATCCCTCCGCATTTCATTAATTTAATATTTACCTTATCTGCGGCACGTTTTTGAATGATTTCCCGCATTTCACGGACGCCTTTTAATCCTTCATCGATCATAAGAGGAATGGCTGTCTTTGATTTAACCTCCACCATTCCATCAATATCATCCGCAGCAACAGGCTGTTCTACCCAATCAATTCCCTGTTCACTTAGTTCAGTTAATGCCGTAATAGTAGAAGAGCTGTTCTTCCACCCCTGATTCACATCCACTCTAATGGCAATATCCTCGCCCACTTCAGCACGAACAGCCTTAATTCTAGCCACATCGTCTTTCGTTTTTGTTCCTACCTTCATTTTAAACGAACGATAGCCCAACTCTTTCATTTTTGCTGCTTCTTTCGCCATTTCTTCTGGCTCGGCAATACTCAAAACATGCGTGATCGGAAATTCCTCGTGAAACCGGCCGCCAACCAATTGATACACAGGCACGTTCAGCTTTTTTCCTATAAGATCATAACAAGCAATATCAATAGCCGCTTTTGCAGTTGGGGCTGCATAAATCAATTTGTCCATTATGTCGTGAATTTTCTCAATTTCCAATGGGTTTTTACCTATTAAAGCCGGTGCAATGGTATTCTTCAGAATATGAAAGGTTCCCTCCCAGGTTTCACCTGTTACATGTTCATCTGCAACCCCTTCCCCGTAACCAATCATTCCTTCATCTGTTTCGATTTTTACAATAATTGATGGCATATAGTCGTAGGTATGATAGCTAATCACAAACGGCTCAATGAGTGGTAAATGAATGGCATTAAGATGAATTGCTGTAATTTTCATAATATTCCTTCCAATCTTTAGGTATATTTGATATATTTGTCGTTATATAGACGTTAAATAGTTTGTAGGAGCTGTGCTAATGATGACGAAAATTGCTGTGATAGGATCAAGTGAATTTATGGGTAAGATTCTTTCCGTTGCAGCTAAAATGCATGGGATTGAGATTGATCCCTATATTTATCAAGAACCAAGTGAATCGGCAGACATAATTAAAACGCTTAAACCATGTGATATTGTCTTTTTTTCAGGCGCACTGCCCTATTATTTTTCAAAAAAGCAACGTGAAAAGCTGACAGTCCCTTCCTTATTTTTGAAACAAGATGAATTAGCATTTGCTTCATCCTTTTTACAAATCATTTATACCAAAAATATATCACCTGAGAGGATCTCGATTGATTTAATTGACTCCTCCATTGTAACTAATTTACTGAACGACAGTAACATTATTGCTCAACCATTCGTAATCGATTATCGTGAGATGTTAGCTGGACCTCGTTTTGAGACAAACCGGATAGTCCAATTTCATCAATCCCTTTGGGAACAGGGTACCGTTGACATAGCCTTAACTAGTATCCACATTGTCTATGACCATCTCCAAGAGTTAGGGGTACCTGCTCTTCGGATGACTGATCCAGAAGTATCCCTAGTCAGAGGGCTTCAAAACGCTCAAGCTCAAGCGGATCTTTATAAAAGTAAATCTGCACAAGTGGCAGTTGGATATATCATGATGCAAAGTGACCACACTGAACAAGTCGAGCTGTTCGCAAACGAAATAAATGCTAGTTTTCAAGAACAACAAGACAATATCCTTCTTCTTTATAGCACTAGAGGCGATATTGAAGAGGCAATGGAAAAACAAACTCTGCATGCTTTTCTGGAGAAGAGTGAAGAATCGTTATTGGCCGGCTTTGGCTTTGGTACGAATATGAAGGAAGCCGAACAACACGCTCAGATTGCCCTTCGTTTTGCCGAAAAGGATGTTCATCCTATGAGCTGCTTTATTTTAACGGAGGAGAAGGAATTGCTCGGCCCCTTCCCACATGTCCACCGCCATCATCGATTAAAAAGTGACCATCCTGAAACATTGCTTATTGCAAAACAAACGAAAATGAGTCCAGCAAATGTTTCAAAGATAATTGAATTTAGTAGGTCTAGACACACGATCCAGTTTACAGCAGCAGACCTTGCCGATTATCTACAGGTGACAAGGCGTTCAACTGAGCGGATTATTAAAAAGCTGGTTGACCATGGATATGCGAAGGTTGTTGGTGAGGAAATGACCTACCAGCAGGGACGACCACGGGCTGTGTACGAACTCAACCTTCCCATCTATTTTTAAAACTTTAGTGTGAATCCTACTCAATCCTACGATTTAAAATAAAAGGAAAGTTCCCGCAAACAGGTGAACTTTCCTTTTATTCGTTTATGCCTTTATGATTGTCTCATCTTCATTGTTTAGTAAGTTTATTTCCTCAGGGGTTAATTTTGTAATCGTTATTCCAGTTAGAGCGTAAATGACTGAGATAATAGGGACGATAAAATTCAAGATTGCATATGGTCCGTAGTCTAAAGCATGAACGCCTAATGTTCCAAAAATAAACACCCCGCAAGTGTTCCAAGGGATAAAGACAGATGTCAGGGTACCGCCATCTTCAAGTGCACGAGATAGGTTCTTTGAATGTAGCCCTTTTTCACGATAGGCATTCGCATACATACGAGACGGAATTACGATGGATATATATTGTTCGGAGCAGGTTGCGTTTGTAGCAAAACAAGATACAACGGTTGATGCAACCAAACTTTTTGCTGACTTCGCCAATTTTAGAATTTGATTAACAATCGCCTGCAGCATTCCTGTATGTTCTAGTATGCCACCAAAAGTCATAGCAACGATGGTCATGGACACCGTATACATCATCGAATCCAGGCCGCCGCGGTTGAACAGGCTGTCCACCATTTCATTACCAGTATCAATCACATAGCCGCTTTGCAGGGCAGCCACTGCATCGGAGATCGAGCCGCCTTGAATGATAATTTGTGCTGCAAAACCAAGAGTAATTCCAATAATCAATGCAGGGATAGCAGGTACTTTCTTGGCTACTAGGACGATAACTAATAGCGGAATGAGCATTAAGTATGGAGACACCACAAAACTATCTTGTAAGACAGCAGCGGTTTTTTCAATACTGGCTCCATCCATCCCTTCAGTCCCAAATTTTCTTCCCATTAAGAAATAGGCAATTAAAGCAATGATTAACCCTGGAATGGTTGTATAGAACATATGTCGAATGTGTACAAATAAATCAGTATTCGTTAGTCCAGATGCTAAATTTGTTGTATCTGAAAGCGGAGACATTTTATCACCGAAGTAAGAACCTGAAATAATCGCTCCCGCTATCATAGGTGCTGGAATCCCCATACTTAAACCAATCCCTAGACCAGCAACACCGATTGTCCCCATCGTTGACCAGGAGCTTCCGATTGCCAATGAAACAACTGCGCAGATCACACAAATGGATACTAGAAATAGAGATGGGGTGATAATTTTTAATCCATAAAAAATCATCGTGGCTACGATTCCGCCGCCAATCCAAGCACCAATGGTTAGTCCAACAAGGATGATGATGATCACTGCGGGTAATGCAAGGCGGATCCCCTTATACATCGCCTCTTCAATCTCTTTCCATTTGTAACCACACCGCCAAGCCACAATGGCAGCAATGGAGGTTCCAAAAATCAATGGAATATGCGGCCCTTGCTCAAGCACAATAATTGTAAAGGCCATGACTGCAATCATTGTTAAAAGTGGTATTATTGCCAGCTTAAATGACATTTCCTTTTTCATAAACTTTTCCCCCGGCTCCTATTTAATATGTATCTCTTTTTTCTTGCGCCTTACCTTTTTTAGAAAATTACCAATTGTCGCTAAATGGACGTTAAACTAATATTAATGTACGCTTGCAATTTCCGTCAATGAAAAATTTAATAAAAAAACAACTCCCATTAAACACAAAAAAAACGATGCAGACAAAATGCATCGTTTTTCGTTATGCTCGTGCTAACGTTTCCGCAAGAATACGTGCGCCAACGTCTAATATGCTGCTATTAAACTGCATTTTAGGATGGTGTAAACCTGGCTGCAGGTCTGCCCCTATGCCAATCATGGTTGCTTTCAATTTTGGCTGTTTCACGGTGTAGCAATGAAAATCATCACTTCCTGGTGTTATGACTGGCTTGGCAGTGTTTTCATCCCCAATACAATAGCGAATCGCGTCTTCAGCAATTTGCTCGGCTTCAGTTGACACCTCAGCTCCAGGAGTAAAATCGCTCCATGTCCATTCAATATCCACACTATAAAAATCCTGTAACCCTCGAAGACCATTATCAATCTTATCTTTCAACTGATCGAGAACCTGATTTTTTTGGGCACGTACATCGATGGCAAATTCCGCTGTACCTGGAATAATATTAATACTCTCCCCGCCGGCCATCATTTTTGTAAGTTTAGCAGAGTAAGGTTCAAATGGTGAAAGATTAATGGATTTAAGATAATTATGAAGCGTCGCCACCACTTCAATCGCATTAACCCCTTGATGCGGCCTTGCTCCGTGTGCATCAATTCCCTTTACCCTTCCTTCTAGAAAGATTGCTGCGCCGTGATGGATAGATGGTGCGACAATTCCTAGGGGGAGCTCTTCAAACGGTCGAAGATGTACACCAAACAAATGCGTGACATCCTGAATGGCTCCTCGCTCAAACATCGCAATCGCACCATTTCCCTTTTCCTCAGCTGGCTGGAAAATGAAGCGAATTTTTTTATTTAGGGAACGATTTTTCAAGTAGAGCAATGCACCTAAGACCATTGACATGTGGGCATCATGACCGCATGAGTGGTTTGCCTGCCAAACTCCATCAACCTCCTGCCAAAGTGCATCAATATCTGCTCTGACTGCAATGATCTCATCACCTTCACCAATCTCCGCAATTAGACCAGTGACGTCGGAGAAACGACGGTAGCTCACCCCTAGTTCGTCTAATATTTCAGCAAGCTTATTTGTCGTTTCAAACTCCTTCCAGCTAACCTCTGGATGAGCATGAAAATGGTCAAACCAGGCCAGAATTTTTTTTTCGAAATTTTCTATCAATTTATGACACTCCTATCCTCTTAGGAATAATATACCCATCGTACAATAAAACGAGCTCTCTCCACAAATATTTGAGAAAAGGTGACAGGCACTTTAGCCCATCACCAGATCTCTTAACCTATTTTTCTATTAGATTTTGCCTCAGCTGGCACTTCGTCCCAAGCCTCTACATTCTTAAGTCCTTCAATGTTTGAAGTGTAGAAAACCGGATTTTTCCCAGCAGCTCTTTGTTTTTTATAATCAGCAAGTGCCGCATAGGCAAACTTACCAAGGAGAGTAATCGCGATTAAGTTAATAATTGCCATTAGTCCCATGAATAAATCGGCCAGGTTCCAAACAAAGCTTAATTCCGCTAAAGATCCAAATGCAACCATAGCGATAACAAGCACACGGAATACATTAACCGCTATTTTATTATTTTTAATAAACTCAATGTTTGTTTGAGCATAATAGTAATTTCCTACGATTGAGCTAAAGGCGAAAAGGAATACAATCAACGCTAGGAAGATTCCCGCCCATGAACCCAGTGAGCCTTCTAATGCATTTTGCGTTAAGGCAATACCATTGGTTTCCCCCGAAGTATAAAGGCCAGATAACAAAATGATAAATGCCGTTGAACTACAGATTACAAGTGTATCAACAAAGACACCCAATGCCTGGATGAGACCCTGCTTAACGGGATGGCTGACCTCCGCTGTTGCAGCAGCATTTGGAGCACTACCCATACCCGCTTCATTTGAAAATAATCCGCGTTTAATACCGTTCATCATCGCAGCACCAATAGCACCGCCTGCGACTTCATTTAAACCAAAGGCACTTTTAAAAATCAATGCGAATACTGCTGGTACTTCTGTAATATTTGTGATCATAATGAATAACGCGATTAGGACATAAGCACCTGCCATTACCGGAACAATCACTTGTGATACTGCCGCAACTCGTTTAATTCCACCAAAGATGATAATTCCCGTTATGACTGATAGTACGATTGCAATAATTTCTTTATTAAAACCGAATGAATTCGTTAATGAACTTGTAATCGTATTAGCCTGTACAGAGTTAAAAGCTAATCCGAAGGTAATGGAAATTAAGACTGCAAAGGTTACTCCCATCCAACGAGCATTTAATGCTTTTTCCATATAATATGCAGGTCCACCTCGGAAAGTGTTCCCATCTTTCACTTTATAGATTTGCGCTAATGTGCTTTCCACAAACGCTGAAGCAGAACCGATTAAAGCAATCAGCCACATCCAGAAAACCGCTCCTGGACCGCCGAGACTAATGGCAATTGCTACACCTGCGAGGTTACCCGTACCAACACGAGACGCCGTACTAATACAAAAAGCCTGGAAAGATGAAATTCCCTTTTTACCGCCCTTTGTCCCCTCGCCCATTAGGCGGAACATTTCACCAATCATCCCAAATTGGACAAACTTCGTGCGAACAGTAAAATACAGACCCAAACCAATCAACATAACAATCAATACTTTCGACCAAAGCAAAGTATTAGCCCAGTCCATAAAAACCTCTATAAAACCCATCCTAACTCCTCCTGATGTAAAAATCTCTATATCTAAACCCACTTAAAATCCAATGTAACAAAATCTCACATGAATATCAATGTATTATCTTACCAGTTGGTGACACAGTGGTGACAGGCACCACAGAAATACAAAACACCTAATTTGTACGTCTCCAGTGGACACTTCACGACAAATAACTCAGATTCGTACGAAATAACGTTTTATGCTGACACATGAATAATTCTTTCTCCATAAAATAAAATTAAGGATAGGACAAAATTTTTCTTTGAAAGGGAAGATGTGGTGCATAGATGAAAAAATTCCAGGTTTATCATTATTCTTTTCAAAACCTGCAAGAGCGCAGCATGAGCTTCGAACAAGTCTTTGAACATATCGTAAAATTTATGAATATCGCTCCCAGCGGGAATTTCCGCTTAATGGTCGGTACGGATTCACAGGTTCATAAAAAACATACAGTCTTTATAACAGGAATTGTCATCCAAAATGAAGGTAAAGGTGTTTGGGCATGTATTAGAAAGATTGTCATTCCTAGAAAAATGACAAAGCTGCACGAACGGATTTCTCTCGAGTTATCTTTAACAGAGGATATCGTTGCACTCTTTACTGAAGAAAGAAAAAATCGCCTGATCAATATTGTGCTTCCGTATCTCTATCAAGGAGCTGCTTTTACAATGGAGGGACATATCGATATTGGAGCGGGAAAACGAAATAAAACGAGGCAGTTTGTTCAGGAGATGGTTACAAGGATTGAGTCAATGGGTGTTGAGCCAAAAATTAAGCCAAATGCGTTTGTTGCTTCAAGCTATGCCAATCGATATACAAAGTAAAGTCTTGAGCCCTGGTGTGCTGCTCTTGTAACGCGCCAGGGCTCAGGACCTTTACTTTTACGGGAGCTCAGGTTTTGAAAAGATCGGCGGCTCCCCTCCCAAAGTCTTGAGAAAGGCTAAGAGCTCTGCCTTTTCTTGATCTGTTAAACCTAAAGGATTCATGAATTGTTTCATAAAAAAGCTTTTATTTGGATGGTCATCGCCACCCCGGTCATAATAATTAATCACTTCTTCGAGGGTAGCCATACTTCCGTCTCTCATATATGGAGCTGTGTGAGTAATGCCATATAGGCCGGGTGTCCGAATTCTTCCTAAATCTCTCTCGTCTCCCGTCACTGCAAATCGGCCCACATCCTCCGTGTTTAGACCAATATTATAGTAGTTGTTGTCCGTAAGATTCGGTCCATTGTGACAAGTAATACACATTGCTTTGCTTGTAAATAGATTTAGTCCCCGAACCTCTTCGTTTGATAAAGCCGTTGTGTCCCCTTGGAGAAACCGATCATACGGTGTATTTTTTACGACAATTTGTCTTTGAAAGGCTGCCAGGGCTTTGGCGATATTTTGTTCCGTGATCCCATCATTAAAAGCAGCTTGAAACATTTGTTCATAGCCCTTAACCGCTTTTAACTCCACTATTAACTCATCCAAAGGCTGATTCATCTCATCAGGATTTTCGATTGGTCCTAATGCCTGCTCCTCAAGTGTTGCGGCACGGCCGTCCCAAAAAAACGTACTATAGTAGCTGGCATTAATGACCGTCGGACTATTTCTCTTTCCATTACCGCCATAGTATTTTGCAAAGGTCGGCTTCGCATCACCGTAGCCTAGGTTAGGATCATGACAGGTCTGACAACTCACTTCGTTGTTCCCCGAAAGACGAGGATCAAAAAATAACGCCTGACCGAGCGCTAAAACCTCCGGTGTCATTGGATTATCCTCAGGTATCACAGCGTCACCAATTGGTGTTAGTGCTGTATGGTTTTGAAGACTGTCCAGTAAGTCATCTGGGGAAACTTGGTTAACTTGATTCCCCACATGTTTCTCCGTCTCCGCTGGGGGCTCCACGGGTGCTACAGCTTGATCCTTCAAGCCACAGCCTGTAAAAACAAAGCTTAACAAAAATATAATGAACGTACCTTGTAATATTTTCTTCATATAGAGTCCACCTCTAGAATTTTTTATCTTATCACCATTATAAAATTGGTTGTGATAAAAAATCGCAGCCTTATGTGAAGAAATTAGCACACTAACTGTACACCATTGTTAGTCTAGTATTTCAAAGATGAATTTAGCATGGTCGGTGTTGTCGATTTGCCCTTTGAACTTTTCGCTTCCTGGGCCGTAGGCATAGACGTTGACGTCTTCACCGGTGTGTCCATCGGTTGTCCAGCCGGTGTTGGAACGTTTGTTGATGATCGTTTCAATTGCTTGGTCAATTTGTTTAACATCTTTTTTCCTAGCAGCAAGCTTAACTGTTTTTATTTCTTTTTTGGTCAACTGTAAGTCAACGTAGGATTTTAAGGTTTCTTCCACTTCTGCTCCGCCCACGATCTGCTCCGCCATGAAATCTGGTGTCCGATGCACTGCCTTTATGATTTGACTAAACCAGTTATATTCTCCCCCTGCACCAATGGTGTAACCTCCCGTTGAATGGTCTGCGGTTGCAATCACAAGTGTCTGTCCATCCTTTCTAGCAAAATCAATGGCTGTCTTAAATGCTGCTTCAAAGTCCTCCATCTCACTCATAGCAGCAACAATATCATTATCATGACCAGCCCAATCAATTTGACTTCCTTCTACCATTAAGAAGAATCCATTGTTGTTTTGATTTAGTCTTTCAATCGCAGAAGCAGTCATGTCTGCCAGCGATGGCACGTCCTTTGATCTATCAATCATTTTCGGCAGGCCACCCTTTGAAAACAATCCCAGTACCTGGCTATTCTTATCATTTATCAACTCGCCGAGTTTTGTCACATAACTATAGCCATCCTGTTTGAACTCCTCTACAAGATTTCGATCCTTGCGGATAAACATATCCTGTCCGCCTCCAAGCATCACATCAATTTTGTGCCTGCCTTCAATTCTCTCATTATAATAATCATCTGCTATGGCCTCCATATGGTCTCTATTATCATCATGTGCAGCAAAAGAAGCAGGCGTACCGTGTGTTATCTGTGCCGTGGCCACTAGTCCTGTTGCCTTCCCCTTTTCTTTCGCCGCTTCAAGGACCGTTCTTAATTCGTTCCTATCCTTACCAACCGCAATAGCTGAATTGTAGGTTTTCTTTCCAGTGGACATAGCCGTGGCTGATGCCGCCGAGTCTGTAACATTTTCTTTGGAGTCTCCAGGATAGGTAGTTTGCTGCCCTACCAGATATCGATCGAATTCCGTTAACTCCACCTTTTTGGTTGCTGGGTCATCCTTCAGATATCTGTATGCAGATGTATAGGAAACGCCCATTCCATCTCCTATTAAAAAAATAATATTTTTTACCGGTTGGGCATTTTGTTCTGCGGCGGCCCTATTAACTCCTGTAGAACTAAATAAAATAACAAACAGAAAAAGGCACATTCTTTTCATAAATCTTCTATTAATAAACACCATACTTCCCCCTTACTAATTATTTCATTAGTTATCTGCTAACCTGATACTAAAATTGAAAGCGTTAACATATAGTTTAACTAAAAAAATATTATCTATTTACGAAAGGAGGAATTTGTAAAATAACAAATCTAAGTTAAAGGAAATTCCATGTTTCCGAAATTACTCCTATTTGTATAATATCTTAAATGCTTTTTCGTAGAGCAAAACAATGAATCAAAGACACAAACTCTCAAATTGCTTTAGCACAGAAAAGCAACACCTATCCCTTCTTAGTGATTTATATCACTAAAAAAAATATAAAAAAAGTATAAAAAAAGTTTTGACTTTTTTGATATTAATAGGTATATTAAGATAACGAAATAGTTTTCTGAATTTTTATAAAAGAAAGAATACTCTTAGGGGGTTATTATTATGGAAAAACGTCAACAGTGGGGGTCAAGATACGGCTTTATCCTAGCAGCAGTAGGATCTGCAGTGGGACTAGGAAATATCTGGCGATTCCCAGCAGTAGCTTATGAAAATGGTGGGGGTGCATTTTTCTTACCATATCTATTTGCTCTATTAACAGCAGGGATTCCAATCTTAATATTAGAATTTACACTTGGTCATAAATTTAGAGGTTCTGCACCGCTTTCTTTATTCCGTTTTAATAAGAAAGCAGAATGGCTTGGTTGGTGGCAGGTTTTAATTTCCTTTGTCATCGCAACTTATTACGCAGTAATCATTGCATGGGCTCTTAAATATACTTTTTATTCATTTGGCACTCAATGGGGATCAGATCCTGGCGGTTTCTTATTCGGAGATGTTCTAAAGCTTGGTGACACACCTGGAGAAATTGGCGGTTTAGTACCTGGCATTGTCATTCCATTACTATTCATTTGGGCTGTAACACTTATCGTTCTTTACCGTGGCGTATCTAAAGGAATTGAAAAATTAAATAAGATTTTTATTCCTGCACTAGTTATTATGTTTTTAGTTATCGTTGTTCGTGCCTTAACACTTGATGGGGCTGCTGCAGGATTAAATGCCTTCTTCAAGCCAAACTGGGATTTAATTCTTAGCGGAAAAGTTTGGGTTGCAGCATACGGTCAAATTTTCTTCTCTCTATCTATTGCATTTGCTATTATGATTACTTATTCAAGTTATTTACCTAAAAAATCAGATATTAATAACAATGCTTTTATTACTGGTTTCGCAAACTCTGGATTTGAATTATTAGCTGGTATCGGGGTTTTTGCTGCACTTGGATTTATGGCAGCCCAACAAGGCGTAGCAGTAGATGAAGTAGTTAGCAGCGGTATCGGGCTTGCGTTCGTTGTCTTCCCTAGCATCATTAACGAATTCCCTGGTATGAATAGTCTTTTCGGAACTTTATTCTTCCTATCATTAGTTTTTGCTGGTATGACGTCATTAATTTCAATCGTAGAAACATTTGTTGCAGGGGTTCAGGATAAATTCAATGTTTCTAGAACAAAGTCTGTTTTAGCAGGTGGTTTAGCTGCTACTGCGATTTCTCTACTATTTGCTACAAACGGCGGCTTGTATTTATTAGACGTAGTAGACTATTTCATCAATAACTTCGGTGTAGCACTTGCCGGCTTAGTAGAAGTGGTTATGATTGCATGGTTCTTTAAAGGCCTTAATGGCTTACAACAGCATACAAACGACGTTTCCGACTTCCGTATCGGAGCTTGGTGGAAGGTTTGCCTTGGGGTGATTACACCATTAGTACTTGGATACATGATGTTCGATAACATCCGTCAAAACTTAAAGGAAAACTACGAAGGATATCCTACGGAACTGATTTTCTCAGCCGGATTAGTGGTTGCAGCTGCAGCGATTATCGGCGGAATCTTACTTTCAGTTAGAAAATGGAAGTCTAACGTAGAACTTGATAAGAATAAGGAGGCTGTATAACATGTCAGCAAGCGCAATTACAATGATGATCGTCGGAATGGTCATAATCTGGGGCGGTTTAGCAGCCAGCATCTACAACGTAGTACGAGTTTCAAAAAAATCTCAATAATAAACTTCACTAACAAAAAGGGATTGAGCATGCGGATGCTCAATCCCTTTTTTTGGTGCAATTTGTACGCCTGAGGTGGAAAGTGTCCACGAGCGGTGCCTGTCACCAATCTTGCCACCAATTTCACTTTAGCACTCTGCAGTATTTTTCGATGTCTTCTGCGGTTGATATGGGGTTGGCCTTTGTTTGGCTGCTGGTTATGCTGCAGAAGTAGATGGCTTGTTTCCTGTTCTCGTTTTCGAACTGGTTTGAGTCCTTGATTGTATGGAATGAGTTTAACAGTTTCTCTGGATAGTAGCTGATATCGATTCGATAATCTCTAATATTCCGTTCCTGAATCAGTTGCCAAAGCTGATAGATACTTGCTAGTTGCTTCTCATCCCCTGCGGGTTCTTCGAAGATTAATAATTTAACAGATTCAAAGCTTTGAAACTGATTTTCAGAAACAATGGTTTGGTAAGTATCTTGAATGCCATATCGGTCACTTATTTCTTCTGGAAAAGAACCATGGGCCCATATATTCCCCGCTTTTGGAAATAATGGCTCAACCATCTGGATATATTCCTCTCTAACCTCATAGCCCCACTTTGACTCCTTATAATCTTCCCTGATAATCTCAAATTCCTCACTTACTTGTAAATCTACTTCTATTCCTGGTGAATTTTGTGGATGAGCGACAAGATCATACATACCATAATCATCACCCAGTGCTCTCGAATAGCTAACCTCACTTATTACGAATTTTTCATTATACTTTTCTTCAAAATAATGTATTGCCGCTTTCTCAGCCTTATCATCTATTGCACTATAATAGAACCAATCAATGATGTAAAAACTGAAGCCTATAATCGGTAATAAAAAGACAATTCCAATTATCATAAGTACCTTTTTCATTCATTCTTACCCCCGTATTTTCCCAATATATCCCTGTAATATCATAACGGTTTGGAAGAAAAATCAATGTTTTTCAACCACAAAAAAATTCCTAAGAAAGCTTAGGAATTTCTGTTATTGATTAATAGATTTAATGGTGCATCCTGTTGCAGCATTAAGCGCAGTTCCTCAGGAACCAATACTTTTGTCCTTGCTTGGCGATCAATTGTGGCCATAACTACTTCAGCGGAAGCAACTAATTCATCTCTGTTATTCATCACCACTTGCTTTAGTGTAAAACTAGTATTTCCGATCCTCTCGAGACGTGTTTGGATCTGTAACAGATCGCGGTTAAATATTTCTTTTTTGAAATCGGCGCTTATATGTACCATCACCGCCTCAACACCTATTGAAATGCAATAGCGGTACCAATCGTGTCTTGCTTGATCCAAATACTCATACATTTGAACATTACTAACATGAAATTTATTGGATTCGGCAGTAAGATTTATTTCGGTATAAGCCATAATTCCTCACCCCTTTAAACCTGTTTCTTCCATTTTACCTTAGTATCGCGCAGGCTTACAAAGTTTTCTGAAATCACCAGAAGTCTGCTGCCTAAAAAAAGTTCCCTTTCATCCGTGGGAACAATGATTATTTATTTATAACGGCAGTTTTACAAACCTTTCCTGCCACTATTTAAAGGTAATTCAGTTCAATTTTAACGATTGTTCCTTTGCCTGGATGGCTGTCTATTTTCATTAGTCCGTTATGTTCTTGAATGATTTTGTTGCTAACGGTTAATCCAAGCCCTATCCCCTTATCTTTTGTCGTATAGAAGGGTGTCCCTAAATATTTTAATACATTACTATCAATGCCAATTCCTTTATCCATGAACGTGACTACTATTCGTCTATTTTCTAGTAGCAGCTCATAATCTATTGAAATATTTCCTCCATGCGGCATAGCTTCAATTGCATTTTTCATAATATTAACAAACACTTGTTTCAGCTGGTTTGGTGAACAAAGAAGGCTAACATTCTCTACATTCTGATAGTTCATGTCAAACTGGACATTGTGCAGCAAAGCCTGTGGATGAAGGACCTTAATCGTGCTGTCAAGAATGGATTGAATATCGTTTGGTTCGAATTGAATGGCTTGCGGTTTAGCTAATGACATAAATTCGTTTACGATTATATCGATTCGCTCCAATTCTTCTGTAATAATCGACAAGTACTCGGCCTGCTTATCTTTACTAAAAGAAGTTTTTAATAGTTTAGAGAATCCTTTTAACGCCGTAAGCGGATTTCTAATTTCATGTGCCACTCCTGCCGCCAATTGACCAATAATGGAAAGGCGGTCTAAATTCCGCAATGCATTATCATTTTCAATTCTGTCCGTAATATTTCTACCCACTGTCACATAAGCAGATAACTCATTTTGATCATTAAACACAGGAGACACAGTCGTTTCAGAAATAAAAACACTGCCATTCTTCATTTTTAGCTTTGTCTGAATTAATTGCGGGGTCAGAGTTTCATGTAGTCCCTTAATCATTTCCTCTAGGTGCTCTTTTTCATCTGGTAAGATGATGTCAAAAACATCTTTACCAATTAACTCAGAAGGATGAAACCCCATCACTTTTTCATGTGAGGGAGAAGCATAAACGATGGTTTTATCCAGCGAGTAAATCTTAATCATATCAGTGGTATTTTCAGCGATGAGACTATACATTTTCCTTGTCTTTTTTAATTCTCGCTCCATGCTGATTTCTTTCGTAATATCTCGGTAGATCCCAATAATCGCAATAATTTCCCCAGATTTATTCCGGAACGGAGAATAAGACACCGCAATATCCAATATATGACCGTCCTTATGCGGCCCTTGTGTAATCATATTGGTAAAGGCTTGGCCATTCTTTACCTGCTGAATAACCTCATTTAAAATGTCCAAATTACGAAATTCATCAAACCGTCTCCCAATTACATCTTTTTCTGTGTACCCGAAAATCTTGGTATACATATAGTTGATCCGGATAAATCGATTCTCCATATCAACGATACAAATCCCATCTGCCGTACACTCCAAAAATAGGTCTATTAACTCATCAGGATTATATAGAACCTGTTCACTTCCAAAAATAGGATAGGACTTTAGCATCAGAATCGCTCCAAACACATCATGATCTTGTACTCTTATTTTACAGAATAGTTATACAAATGAACATACATTTTCAATACAGTGTAAAGACAAATGTAGTGACAAAGAATGGTGACAGGCACCGGCCGTGGACACTGTCCACCTCAGGCGTACAAAACCCCTTTTTTTGTAAAAATCAGTGCATAGCGGACTGGCAATTCTTCATATATTGGGTGGGTGGGGAGGCGCTGCTATGAGAAGAATATGGGCTGCGGTGGTTGTTTTAGGTGTTTTGTTGTTGGCTGGTTGTTTGGGAGGGCCGGTTCAGGATGATATTTTGAACTATGTGAATGATGAATTGTCGGCTGCTCGAGATCTTGAAGTGCAAGCTATCACATCTTATGAAGGTGTGTCGGGAGCCAATTATCAGGATGACCAGACAATGTATGATGCGTTAGTCAATAAAGTGATTCCAAACTACACTGAATTTATTAAAGAGTTAGAGTCGGTGACCATCGAAACAGAGGAACTTGAAGAAATTCATGACCTTTACATTGCAGGAGCAAAGCTGCAGTACGATGGATTTCTCATCATCGTGGAGGCTCTTGAAAAGCAAGACGCAAATTTAATCGAAGAGGCTAACAAGTTATTAAACGAAGGAAGAGAAACGATTAATGACTATAATGCTAAGATGAAAGAACTTGCTAAGGAACATGACGTAAAACTCGAAGAAAAGTAGAAAGAAGCTGACAAAATCTTGTCAGCTTCTTTCCACTTACCCTTTAACCTCATATACGTCTTGGCCTGATTCAATGATATATTCTGGTTTGCTCGTTCCTTGCTTTGCACGATGACCCGCAATATGATCGGGATGCTTTTCCCAGTTCTTCCAATCCTGCTCTGACTCCCAGCGGACCATCACTAGCACTTCCTCATCACCGCGTCGAACCTTCTTCACTAACACCTGCTTTTCAATAAAGCCTGGCTGCTCTGACATGAGTCCGCCTCGTTTAGAGAAGCGCTCCACTACCTCACCAGAAAATCCTTCTTTCACTACAAATCTCTTAATTTGATAAAACATCCTTTTCCTCCCTATTTTAGGTGACAGGCACCGTAAATCAATTCTACAAATTATAGTGCTGCTTCGATTTCTTCAGCCATGATTTTAACTGATTTTAAACCACCGCCGCTTAGGTACCAAGAATTAGGATCTAAATAAATCACTTTATCTTCTTTATAGGCAGTTGTTTTTTGTACAAGTTCGTTTTCAATCGTTTTTTCTGCACCGCTTTGTCCGCCTACAACCGTATTCCGGTCAATAACAAACAATACGTCAGGATTGGTTTCCATAATGTATTCAAACGTAATACTTTGGCCATGTGTTGATACTTCAATATTTTCATCCGCTGCTCCAAATCCAAACACATCATGGATGATTCCAAAACGTGAGCTTGGTCCATATGCACTTACTTTTCCTTCATTCGCTAAAACGATTAAACCCTTTTTATTAAACGCAGATGCTTTTTTATTTAACTCTTCTACACTCGCTTTAATTTCTTTTAATTCTGCTGCCACTTCATCTTTCTTACCAAAAACTTCACCAACAAGATTCATATTGTACTCAAATGATTCCATATATTTGGTGTAATCTAATTCCACATAAACAGTTGGTGCAATCTCTGCAAACTGGTCATACAATTCTGCCTGACGTGCTGAGATGAAAATGACATCCGGCTGCATTGCATGAATGGCTTCGAAATCAGGTTCTTTCAAGCTGCCGACATTTGTATATTTGCTGCCCGCATATTTTTCTAAATAAGTTGGAATGGTCGCTTGAGGAACACCTGTTACTTCAATTCCTAACTCATCTAAGGTATCTAAAATTCCAAAATCAAATACTACTACTTTCTCAGGGCTTTGTTCAAAAACCGCTTCACCTAGCTTATGCGTAATCGTGACCTTTTCTACCTCTTCTGTTTCTTTACTAGCAGATGCCTCTTCAGCTTTGCTTTCTTCCTTTGCTCCGCAAGCCGCCAACATAAGTACCAATGATAAGACTAACGCTAAAAAACTCCATTTTTTCATTACTGTTCTCTCCTTTTATGTGATGAATCATTTTTTATGAGCTAAAATATACACAGATACGGCAGCCGCCCATTTGCTGGATCGGAATGTCCATATCGTAAATCTCTTTTAAAGCATCCGATTGAATAATCTCTTCTGTCGGACCGTCTTTGACCACCTTCCCGTCCTTCATCGCAACAATACGATCGGAATAGACAGAGGCAAAATTAATATCATGCAGTACAATGACAACCGTTTTTCCTAGCTCATCCACTAGACGGCGTAAGATTTTCATAATTTGAACCGAGTGCTTCATATCCAAATTGTTAAGCGGTTCATCGAGTAATATGTACTCAGTATCCTGAGCAATGACCATTGCAATAAAGGCACGCTGACGCTGACCGCCAGATAACTCATCTAAAAAGCTGTGCTGCATTTCAGTCAGCCCCATATATTCAAGCGACTGATCAACAACCCTTTCGTCCTCCTCTGTTAACCTTCCCTTTGAGTACGGAAAACGTCCAAAGCTGACAAGCTCGCGGATTGAAAGGCGAACATTCATATAGTTTGACTGCTTTAAAATTGAAATCCGCTTTGCAAAGTCATTAGATTTCATCTTTTTTACATCAGATTTGTCAACGAGCACTTCCCCGGTATCCGCATCGATTAGTCGGCTGACCATTGAGAGCAAAGTAGATTTCCCTGCACCATTTGGTCCTATAAAGCTAGTAATCTTTCCCTGTTCAATATCAACGGTTACGTCCTCAACAACTGACTTTTTCCCATAGAACTTTGATAAAGCTCGAACTGAAATCATGCCGTTTTCCTCTCCTTCAGTAATAAATAGATGAAATAGACACCGCCGATAAAGTTGATAATTACACTAAGCGTTGTCGAAAAGGTAAAGACTCGTTCGACCACCCATTGCCCGCCCACCAGTGCGATGATACTTAAGACAATGGCCCCTGTTATCAGCGTCTTATGTTTATATGTTTTGAAAAATTGGTAAGATAGGTTTGCTACAATTAAACCAAAAAAGGTAATCGGACCTACTAGAGCAGTAGAGATTGAAATAAAGATGGCTACAATGACCAGCATTTTTTTGACGATAGAGTCGTAAGGAACTCCAAGGTTAATGGCAGTCTCACGGCCAAGTGACAAAACATCTAAGTACTTTAAATACGGCAATGCATAAATCATTACAAGTCCTACGATCACAACCGTCAGCCAAACTAAATCTGAATTAATGTTATTAAAACTCGCAAACATTCGATCTTGAACAATCTGGAACTCATTTGGATCGATTAGCACTTGAAAAAAGGTTGAGATACTTGAGAAAAATGTCCCAACAATAATTCCGACAAGCAGCAAGAAATAAATGGGCTGGTTCCCCTTTTTAAATAAGAACTTATATAGCAGTAACGCAAATACCACCATAGCAGCCACAGAAACCGTGAAATTCATTTGCTTATTCACAACAATTAAATGACTGGAGCCTAAAAAGAAAATAATCAATGTTTGTAGCAGCATATAAAGTGAATCCAACCCCATGATGCTAGGTGTCAAAATTCTATTATGTGTAATGGTCTGAAAGACAACAGTTGCATAGGCAATTGTTACACCTGTTAACACCATTGCCAGAACCTTAATCGTTCGTTTCGGTAGCGCATAGCCAAAGCTTCCATTTAGTTCATGAAATAAGTAGATTGCACAAACTCCTGCAGCGATCAATGCAAGAATCACCAATTTAAGCCCGTTACGCATATGCCTTCCTCCGGAAAAGTAAGAATAAGAAAATTCCGCTTCCAATTACGCCGACCATGAGACTGATCGAAATCTCATAAGGGTAAATAAGCACCCGGCCTAAAATATCACAAATTAGAAGGAAAATTGCTCCAAGGAGTGCCGTATGCGGCAATGTTTTTTGCAAATGGTCCCCTTTAAATATGGAGATAATATTAGGAATAATTAAACCCAGAAACGGGATAATCCCAACTGTTAAGACTACAGTAGTCGTTATTAAAGCGACTAGAACCAGACCGATGTTGACAACTCGGCGATAGGAAAGACCGAGATTTTTTGAAAAATCCTCTCCCATCCCGGCGACGGTAAATCGGTTAGCATAGAAGTAAGCGATGATTAAAATCGGAACACTTATGTAAAGCAGCTCGTAACGCCCTTTCATAATCATGGAAAAATCCCCTTGCAGCCATGCTGACATATTCTGAATGACATCTGCCCTATAAGCAAAAAATGTTGTGACAGAAGACAAAATATTACCGAACATCATTCCTACTAGTGGGATGAAGATGGCATCCTTGAACTTGATGCGGTCAAGAATCTGCATGAACACAAACGTACCAGCGAGAGCAAAGACAAAGGCCACTGCCATTTTCTCTAACATCGAAGCGTTCGCAAATAACAGCATCGATACTAAAATCCCAAGCCTTGTCGCATCTAGTGTTCCTGCCGTAGTTGGCGATACAAATTTATTGCGGCTTAGCTGCTGCATAATTAATCCAGCAATACTCATCCCTGCACCAGCAAGGAGAATGGCTACTAGTCTAGGAAGTCTGCTGATTAAGAAAATTTCTGTTTCCTCAGACTGAAAATTTAACAAGTCTAATGGAGATATTCTGCTTACGCCCACAAACAATGATGTGGCAGATAAGGCGATTAAGGCGATGAGTAAATATCGTTTCTTCATGGCTTTCCCCAACATTTCTATTTATCTAGCAATTTGCAAATGATATTGAAAATCATTATCATTACCATATTTTAGATTATATCATTGTCAAATTTTTAGTCAACAGGTAATTGAGAACTATTTTCACTCATTTTCGAATAACTTATGACATAAGAAAGGTGTTAACCTATCAAATCTGATTGGATATTCTATATCCTAAAAGTGAAATTTCTTGTCTATTTTTGTATAAAATGGGCATTTTATAAGGTAGGTATTGATCTAAGCTTAGAGAGGAGGAGTAATCTTGGAAGATTCTTTAAAGGTTGGGGACACTGCACCTGACTTTTCCCTGCCTGCTACTACAAAAGAAAAGATTTCCCTATCCGATTATAAAGGGAAAAAGAATGTACTATTGGCCTTCTACGGGATGGATTTCACACCCGGCTGAATTAAAGAAATTACCTCTTGGAAAGAGGATTATAAGCGATTTGAAGAATTGGATGCCGAAGTGCTTGGAATTAGCGCAGATCACATTCACTCTCACAGAGTGTTTTCTGCGAGCATGAGCACACTTCCTTATCCATTAGTTTCGGACTGGCATAGACAGACGATAAAAGACTATAAGGTTTTTAATGAAAAAGGAGCAGTTGCAATCCGCTCTGTTTTCCTTGTCAATAAAGAGGGAGTCATCAGCTATATCAACACCTCCTTTAAAGCGGATAAAAAAGAAGATTATGATGCAGTTTTTTCTGAGCTTAAAAAGTTACAAAGCCAATAATTCCAAAACATCTCCCGACTACTTCGAGAGATGTTTTTTATTTTTCATACTTTCGCATGTATTCTAAGTAAAATAGGGCTATTATGATATTAGCCACCATCCCAGTGGATAAATCATGATAGGAGATATCCTTATGCAACATCAACAAAACGGATTAAGACCTTTTTTCACCCTTATCTTATCAACTAAAATACCGAAGCTCGCATTAGCAGTTGGTTTAACAGCTAGTGTTCTGACAACCATTGCAGGTCTGCTCGTCCCTGTTCTCACAAAAAACTTAGTCGATGGATTCTCTGTTGCGCTACTAAGCGTCCCGCTGATGATTGGTATTGGAGCAGCATTTATTACCCAAGCTGTTATTAATGGAATCTCCATATACCTCCTAAGCTTTACTGGTCAAAAAATTGTGGCCCGGTTGCGGGAGCGGATGTGGATGAAATTAATCCGCCTCCCAGTATCCTACTTCGATAAACAATCGAGCGGGCAAACTGTGAGTAGAATTGTTAACGATACGAGTGTTGTACGAGATTTAATTTCAAACCACTTCCCGCAATTTATTACAGGGATTATTTCAATCATAGGTGCAATTACGATTCTATTGATCATGGACTGGAAAATGACTCTCCTCATGTTAATATCCGTTCCGGTTACTTTAGCAATCATGATGCCGCTCGGCAGAAAAATGGCGAAAATCTCACGCGGCTTACAGGACGAAACAGCCGTGTTCACAGGAGAGATTCAGCAAACACTTAGTGAAATTCGCCTAATGAAATCCTCTACTGCAGAGCAGCATGAAGAAGATAAAGGCTTAAAAGGGGTCGATCGATTATTAGGCTTTGGTTTAAAAGAAGCCCGCATCACCGCATTAATCGCTCCCATCATGTACCTCGTCATGATGACGGTAATTGTGATGATAATTGGCTACGGGGGCATGCGTGTAGCCAATGGCACGATGTCTACTGGTTCTCTCGTTGCCTTTTTGCTCTACTTGTTTCAAATTGTTTTTCCCATTACTTCTTTTGCGATGTTTTTCACTCAACTACAGAAAGCAAAAGGGGCAACAGAGAGAATTATTGATATATTAGACCTCCCACTTGAGGAAGGGCAAACCGGAATAGAGATGGATATTACGAATAAGCCGATTCAGGTAAAGAATGTGTCTTTTGCCTACAGTCCTGAGGAGCCTGTATTAGAAGACATAAGTTTCGAGGCGCAGCCTGGAGAAATGATTGCATTTGCAGGCCCAAGCGGTAGCGGAAAAACAACTATGTTCGGAATACTCGAGCGCTTTTATGAACCCGATGCTGGTGAAATTTTCATTGGTGATACCCCAATCACTGCACTAACCCTGGATTCATGGCGCAGTCAAATTGGCTATGTATCTCAGGAAAGTGCGATGATGGCCGGAACGATTCGTGATAATCTTTGTTACGGCTTAATTGATGACAAGCAAATAACCGATGAGCGGCTATGGGAGGTTACTAAGATGGCTTATGCGGATGAATTTATCAAGGCTTTCCCAAAAGGACTTGATACGGAGGTTGGCGAGCGAGGAGTAAAATTATCCGGAGGGCAGCGTCAGCGGATTGCGATTGCCCGCGCATTTTTGCGAAATCCAAAGATTCTAATGATGGACGAAGCAACAGCGAGCTTAGACAGCCAATCTGAAGGAGTCGTCCAACAAGCATTATCCCGATTAATGGAAGGAAGAACAACCTTTGTCATCGCTCACCGGTTATCCACCATTGTCGATGCTGATAAAATTATCTTTATCGAAAAAGGACATATAACCGGAATTGGAACACATCAAGAATTAACAAGAACCCACCATTTATATCGTGAGTATGCTGAGCAGCAATTAGCATAATCCAGCCAAATAAAAAAGCCCTGAAATTTCGATTTCAGGGCTTTTTACTATGGCTTGTAGGCATCAGATGCCTTAAGTTGTATCTTCATTGGCGGTGCCTTTAAGTAGGTTAGTAAGCGCCACAACCATTCCATTGGTCCAAAATGGAAATACCTCAGCCACATCACACTAAAGATCAGTTGGAGTGCATAGATGACTAAGCAAACAAACAATGACTGCAAATACGTAATTTGTCCGAATAACTGAAAAATATGGCCTGCCAAATAGATTAAGATGGTTTGCGAAAGATAGTTTGTTAATGCCATCCTGCCGTAGCTCTTTAATGGAGACAGGATTTTTTGGACAAGCGGGAACTGCAGAAGCAGAATTAGGATCCCCACATATAAAGCGGACACAATGGGTCCAATCATAATGCCCATGCTCAAAAACATATATGTATCCTCACCCACTCCTCCAGCAAAGAATCCAAACGGCATGGAAGGAACAAGTTGATACTGGTAATTCAAGCTCCAAACACCAAGAATCAGCACAATCAAGGTGAAAATCTTAACCTTTTTTAGCTTTTCTGCAACCCTTTCAAATACCTGATATTGTCCTGCTGCAATACCCAGCAGCATTAACGGTATAACCATGAATAGTTTAGATGCAAGGATACTAAAAGCAAATAATAGCAGTAAGCCAATACCTAGGTTAATCCTTCTCCTGACTTTAAAGCATGGCAGTAATAAAAGACCAACAACCGCATAGACGGTTAGTGCCTCCCCTTGATGAAATTGAACATGTATTAGCCCAAAGATAAATAAAATGAGGATCCTCCGAAAAAACAGAAAGTAACCATTTCTCCCCTTAGCTATTGCTCTTGAAATAAACAGATAAAAACCGACACCAAACAAAAAAGAAAACAGTGTATAAAAGCGGCCTTCTACAAATAAAAATAAAAACCTTTGATAAGACGCATCAAGCGATACCGGAGCTGGCAGCTTTACCTCAAGCAATGGCAGAATGTTAACTAAAATTATCCCTAACAGTGCAAATCCTCTTAAATAATCTAAAAGATCAATTCGCTTGTTCCCTTCAATCGAGCTCATCATCACTCACCTCTACATTAATAGTACCAAATTAAAAAGGCTATCTGAGAATATTTTTCCCAAACAGCCTTCTAAATTGACAGCTAGTAACTACCAAAAAAGTTCTTAAATGATTGAACGGTGGTTTGACGATTTAAATGAGCAATGGATGTTGTGAGTGGTATTCCTTTTGGGCAAACCTCTACACAGTTCTGTGAGTTCCCACAAGAGGTGAGACCTCCTTCTCCCATAATCGCTGCTAGTCGTTCTTCTTTGTGCATAGCACCTGTAGGATGTGCATTAAATAAACGAACCTGTGATAGTGGTGCCGGTCCTATGAAGTCGGACTGATCATTCACATTCGGACATGCTTCAAGGCAGCAGCCGCAAGTCATACATTTCGATAATTCATATGCCCATTGCCGTGTTTTTTCAGGCATACGCGGTCCAGGTCCTAAGTCGTGCGTTCCATCAATAGGGATCCACGCTTTTACCTTCTTCAATGCATCAAACATCCGGCGGCGGTCGACCAATAAATCACGAATGACAGGGAATGTAGTCAGTGGATCAATCCGGATGGGCTGTTCAAATTGGTCAATCAGTGAAGAACAGGCTTGGCTTGGTTTTCCATTTACAACCATTGAGCAGGCTCCGCACACTTCCTCCAGGCAGACAGATTCCCAGATCACAGGCGTTGTTTTTTCCCCTTTGCTATTAACAGGGTTTTTCTGAATTTCCATTAAGGCAGAAATGATATTCATGTTGGTGCGATATGGAACATAGAACTCTTCCTGATAAGGAGTTGAATTGGCATCCTGTTGTCTTGTAACAATTATATGGATTTTATTTTCTGTACCCGCCATAATCAATTGGCTCCTTTCTTCGCTTTTGTATAATCACGCTTCCGCGGTTTGATTAACGATATATCCACTTCTTCGTAATATAACTCAGGCAGGTTGGTTGCTGAATTGTATCTGGCCATCGTTGTTTTTAACCATTCCTCATCATTGCGTTCAGCAAACTCTGGTTTATAGTGGGCTCCTCTAGATTCGTTACGGTTATATGCTCCAAGGGTAATCACCTTAGCAAGATTGATCATCCCTTCTAGTTGACGAACGAACGACGCGCTAGAGTTACTCCATTTTGCCGTATCTTCAATGTTAATATTCTTGTAACGCTCTGAAAACTCTTGAAGCTTTTCATAGGTCATTTTCAATTTCTTATTTTCACGGACCACTGTGACGTTTGCAGTCATTAAATCCCCTAGCTCTTTATGAAGCAGATAGGCGTTTTCATTTCCATCCATCGCTAAGATTGATTCATACTTACCTAAGTCCATATTCACTTGTCGTTCAAAAATCGAACTCGAAATTCGGTCTGTTGCTTTTTCAAGTCCATGGACATACTCGAGTGCTTTTGGCCCTGCTACCATACCGCCATATACTGCCGATAATAACGAATTGGCACCCAAGCGGTTCGCTCCATGCTGTGAATAATCACATTCCCCTGCTGCAAATAAGCCTGGGATATTCGTTTTTTGATCAAAATCCACCCATAATCCACCCATCGAATAGTGGACACCTGGGAATATTTTCATTGGTACTTTTCGTGGGTCATCTCCCATAAACTTTTCATAGATTTCCATAATTCCGCCGAGCTTAATATCCAGTTGTTTAGCGTTTATATGTGATAAGTCTAAATAGACTTTGTTTTCACCATCAATTCCTAGCTTCTGGTTCACACACACATCAAATATTTCACGGGTCGCAATATCCCTAGGTACAAGGTTTCCATATGCAGGATATTTCTCTTCCAGGAAGTACCAAGGCTTACCATCCTTGTATGTCCATACCCGTCCCCCTTCACCACGGGCCGATTCGCTCATAAGGCGATTTTTATCATCACCTGGTATCGCAGTTGGGTGAATTTGAATGAATTCTCCGTTTGCATATAATGCACCTTGCTGATATAATCTCGCAGCCACATATCCGGTATTAATCGTTGAATTTGTTGACTTGCCAAAAATCACTCCAAGGCCGCCTGTTGCGATAATGACCGCATCCGCTGGAAAAGCCACTACTTCCATCGTGCGCAAATTTTGTGCCGTAATTCCTCGACAGACACCTTCATCATCAATCACTGCAGAAACAAATTCCCAACCTTCATATTTTGTTATTAGGCCCTCTACCTCAAAACTTCTAACCTGTTCATCTAGTGCATATAGTAACTGCTGGCCAGTTGTAGCACCTGCGAATGCTGTTCTGTGATGCTGTGTCCCGCCAAACCTCCGAAAATCTAGCAATCCTTCAGGTGTACGATTAAACATGACCCCCATCCGGTCAAACATATGAATAATCTTCGGGGCTGCTTCGCACATCGCTTTAACAGGAGGCTGGTTTGCTAAGAAGTCTCCTCCATATACGGAATCATCAAAATGCTCCCACGGAGAGTCATTCTCCCCCTTCGTATTAACAGCGCCGTTTATACCACCTTGTGCACATACAGAGTGAGAACGTTTAACGGGAACTACAGAGAATAGATCGACCTGCATTCCTGTTTCTGCTATTTTAATAGCGGCCATTAACCCTGCTAATCCGCCGCCAACAATTACAATGTTACCTTTGCTCATTTCTATGTCCTCCCTATCTAGCTCTTAAGCAAATGCCAGGATTGCGCGGATTCCAATATACGTTAATGCAATAAACAATCCGAACGATATATATTGTGTTATTTTTTGAGATTGAGGTGAAACGGTTATCCCCCATGTGATTAAGAACGTCCAGATTCCATTTACAAAGTGATAAATACAAGAGACGATTCCAATGATATAAAGCGTTAAAGAAATACCATTGTCTACAATATTGGCCATTAAATGATAGTCTGCTTCTACCCCTGCAAACTCCACCTGGACCTTCGTTTCCCATACATGCCAGATAATGAAAATAAACGCGAGTAATCCAGTCACACGTTGCAAATAAAACTTCCAATTACGAAAATATCCATACCTGCTAACATTGTTCTTGGATTGACGGGCAATAAAGACGCCATATACACCATGAAATAACAGGGGTAAAAAGATAACAAACAGTTCTAGAAAATATTTAAAAGGTAGATTCACCATAAAACCTGCTGCCTGATTATAGGAATCAATTCCCCAAGTTGCCGTATAGTTAATGAAAAGATGCACCGTCATGAATACCCCGACTGGAATAATTCCTGATAATGAATGCAGTTTTCGGAAGAAATGCTGATTGAGCTCCATATTTGTAAAACCTCCTTTTGATGCTTAGTGAGAGCTATTAAAATTCTATGCGCCAAGCTGCGCTTCCTAATGGACATAGGCCGCCTGGCGCATCGTAAATATTTTTTAAGCAAAAGCTAATTCTTGTTGATTCTGCTTGCTTTGTCGGATCTCGATTAATTCTTTTCCAGCAATGCCTGGGTTTGTCATTTCAAAGGGATGAAGAATAATATTGAGCTCCCCTGCTGTTAATACTTCTCTTTCAAGAACTATTTCCCTAACAGGCCTTCCTGTCACGATTGCTTCCCGTGCGATGCTGGCAGCTGTTTCATACCCAACGTGTGGATTGATTGCTGTAATTACTCCGACACTATTATTCACGTAGGCTTCCATTCTCTCTTTATTTGCTGTAATGCCTTTAAGACAATGCTCCCCGAATACAGTAAATACATTCGTCATGATTTTAATTGATTGTAATAGGTTAAAAACAATCACAGGCTCCATCACATTTAGTTCAAATTGCCCTGCCTCTGAAGCCATGCTAATCGTCAAGTCATTCCCCACTACTTGGAACGCGCTTTGGTTCATTACCTCTGCCATCACTGGATTTACTTTTCCAGGCATGATGGAGGAACCCGGCTGCCGTGCCGGAAGGTTGATTTCACCTAATCCACAGCGTGGACCAGATGTCATCAATCTTAAATCATTGGCCATTTTCGACATGTTCAGCATACAAATCTTTAGAGCTGCGGAAACCTCTATATAAGCATCCGTGTTTTGTGTGCCATCCACTAGGTCCTCAGAACCCTTAATCGGAAAACCAGTTAATTCTGCCAAGTATTTAACCGTTTTTTCAATATACTCTGGTTCTGCATTTAATCCTGTTCCCACTGCAGTTGCTCCCATATTGACTTCATATAAATTGCCACGTGTTGCTCTAATGCGTTTGATATCCCTTCTTAACACTCGTGCATATGCTTCAAACTCTTGGCTAAGAAGAATGGGTACTGCATCCTGCAAATGTGTACGTCCCATTTTAATAATGCCATCAAACTCATTCGCCTTTTTCATAAACTCAAGGTGAAGGTCTTCCATTGAGCTAAGCAATCCATCAAGTGTCATTAGAGTGGATAAATGAATCGCAGTCGGAAAAGCATCATTTGTTGATTGCGCCATATTGACATGAGTGTTTGGGCTAATGATTTTATAATTTCCTTTTTGCTCACCCATTAGCTCTAAAGCGCGGTTTGCAAGCACTTCGTTTGTGTTCATGTTAATTGAAGTACCTGCACCGCCTTGGATAGGATCAACGATAAATTGGTCGTGCAGCTTTCCTTCCAAAACTTCATCAGATGCTGTCATGATGGCACTTGCAATTTTCTTATCCAATTGACCAATCTCGGCATTGGCAAAGGCTGATGCTTTCTTTACCATTGCCATTGCTTTAATTAGTGCATCATCAATCTGATATCCTGTGATAGGGAAGTTCTCAACTGCACGCAAGGTTTGAATGCCGTAATAAGCTTCAATCGGAACCTGCTTTTCACCAAGGAAGTCTTTTTCTATACGGAATTTATCTGAACAACTCATTCTCGTCATCTCCAATACCTTATTCTTATAAAAATCTGTGTTATAAAATAATCGTGCTTAATAGGATACCAATTGCCACTGCGCCTATGGTTGCTACTAAGCCAGGGACCATAAAACTGTGGTTTAAAATATATTTACCGATTCTAGTAGTGCCTGTTCGGTCGAAGTTAATAGCTGCTACAACAGTCGGATAGTTTGGAATAAAGAAATATCCGTTTACAGCTGGGAACATCGCAATTAATAATGCTGGGTTAATACCTAGTGCAACACCTAGCGGCATTAATGTACGAACAGTAGCTGCCTGGCTATAAAGTAAGATTGATAGTGCAAATAAGGCAACGGCGAATAACCAAGGTGCTGCAGTAACTAGATCAGAAATTGAACCAGAAATTAGAGCAAGATTCCCTTGGAAGAAGGTGTCACCCATCCAAGCGATACCAAAAATGGCGACAACTGCTGCAGCTCCTGCTTTAAATACACTGCCTGAAACAATTTCCTCTACATTAGGTTTACAGAAAATGATAATTAAGGCTGCAATCGTAAGCATGACAATTTCAATCGAGGCCGGCATTGACATCCGGGTAAGCACACCATCAATTGTCCAAGCAGGACGCAATTCTTCAAATGAACCCAAAACAACAACAAGGACTGCTGCTAGAAGGAAGAAAATAACGGAAAGCTTTGAACCTTTATTTGGTTTGTATTCTTTTCTATCTTTTTTAATTGGAGCTAATCCAGCTTCCAATCCCTTTAAGTATTCAGGGTCCTCATTGAGCTCTTTACCCATTTTGCTAGATACAAAGGCTGCAATCATACAGGCAATAAAGGTAGATGGAATACAGATCATTAGAATATCTAGAAGGCTAATCTTGAAATCTGTCAGCAGCGCTAATAGTGCAACGGTGGCTGCAGAGATTGGACTCGCTGTGATGGCTTGCTGTGAGGCAATAACAGCGATTGACATCGGTCTTTCTGGTCTAATCCCAGATTGACGTGATACTTCTGCAATAACCGGTAATACTGAATACGCAACGTGGCCAGTTCCTGCACAAAACGTAAATACATATGTAACCATTGGGGCAATAAATGTGATCCATTTTGGATTTTTACGTAAGGCTTTTTCAGCTAGATGAACTAAATACTCCATCCCCCCTGAAGCTTGCAGGGCACCTGCTGCAGTAATCACCGCCAAAATCATCAGCATAACATCGATAGGAGCGCTTGTAGGCTGCAATCCGAATACGAAAACAAGAATCGCTAAACCCACTCCGCCCATAACACCAAGCCCGACCCCACCTAATCGTGCTCCGATAAAAATACATGTTAGTATAATTAAAAATTGAATCCAAAACATGCTGGTTTCCTCCATACATTTATTTAGTTTTTATTAACTTTAAGCTAAGGAATAACTACCTGTTCACCTGCCTTAAAGGATTGTTAATTTGTGAAATTATTCACAAATTCACCTAAAATTCACTTCCATTTTCGCTTAAGTATAGTAATATTATTGCGAGGAATTTAAACAAAGAAATCATTTGCCCTTAAACAGCTTTCTTTGTTCACATTGAGCATACAGCAAGCACTACAAAAAACTACAGAAAACAACAGAACACGAATGAACCTTACTAATTTTGTCACTATTAGAGATTCGTAATAAATGCTAACGCTGGAAGTGAAAGTATGAGAGAAAAACTATTGGCCTATTTATTTTTAATAATCGCTGTTCCAATTGCTGGGGAATTGAAATTTTATCCTATCGATGGTGATATTAGGGTTAGTCTTGGGACGCCAGTATTTTTCTTCACTCTATTATGGTCGAGAAAGCTTCATCCCGTAATAGCGGGATTTCTAGCGGGAACGGCAGTAACTCTATTTCGGATCTTCTTATACGGAGTTCGTCCTAATTCGATGCCATTATTAGAAGCTTTTGATTTACACTTCCCAGTCTTTTTTTATTATTTCATTTTCGCCTTACTCTTCTATTTGTTCAAAGTGATATCTTTTTATGAGAGCCCTTTTTATATAGGTGTACTTGGTGTCGTAATTGAAGTTATTTCCAGTATGGTAGAAATAACCGTTCGCTACTTTTCCTCTCAAATGCCCATAACGGTTTCAACATTTTTAGTTATTGGCGGTATTGCAGTCATTCGCAGTTTTTTCGTTCTAGGTTTTTTTAATATTCTTATCCTTAGGGAAACAAAACTTGCGAAAGAACAACAACGAGAACGCACCGAACAAATTCTATTGCTCATTTCCAACCTTTATATTGAAATGATTCAATTAAAGAACTCTACGAAAAATGCGGAAGAACTGACGAGTAACTGCTACAGCCTTTATCGTGAATTGAAGGAATTAGATAATAACAAACAGGCACTGTCTGCACTTAAAATCGCCGGCCAAATGCATGAAATTAAAAAGGATAACCAGCGTATCTATGCTGGATTATCAAAGCTTATGGTAAAAGAGAACGTGGATGATTATATGACTATTGAGGAAATTGTCGATGTGATCATTACTTCTAATAGAAGCTATGGCGAAATGCTTGAAAAATCAATTGACTACCAAGTCAATATCTCTGGTTTTCACCCACATTACCGGCCTATCATTTTATTCTCCATCATCAATAACCTTGTCTCCAATTCGGTCGAGGCTATTAGTGGACGCGGGACGATTGCTTTAACAGTGAAAAGAGCTGCTGAAATGGCTGAGATTACAGTAAGTGATACTGGAATTGGTATTTCTCCAAAAAACAAAACGTATATTTTTGAACCTGGCTTTACGACAAAGTTTGATGAAACCGGGATTGCTTCTAACGGAATTGGCCTTTCCTATATTAAAAATGTCATTGAAAATATCGGAGGAGAGATTCATCTATTAGATACACTTAAAAAGGGAAATACCACTTTTAGAATTCTACTTCCCATTGCATGTTTAACAGAGAGAGGATGAGAGGTTTGAGGTATTTTATTGTCGACGACTCTGCTGCAATCAGAGCGATGCTCTCTAATATAATTGAAGAGGAAGAACTTGGAGTAGTAACAGGGGAAGCAGAAGATGGTTCAGAGGTATATGCTGATATTCTAATGGAAAAAGGTGTTGATATTCTCCTCATTGACTTACTGATGTCAAACCGTGATGGAATTGAAACGGTTAGAGAGATTGCTCCCCATTTCTTTGGAAAGATCATTATGATTTCTCAGGTTGAAACAAAGGATTTGATAGGAGAAGCCTACGCACTAGGGGTAGACCACTATATCACCAAACCGATTAACCGGCTTGAGGTTGTAAGCATTTTAAGGAAAGTCTCCGAACATCTACTCTTAGAAAAATCGCTTACTGACATTCAAAAATCATTAAGTTTTTTAAATAACCATAACCAGAAAAGCGACTCGAAAAAATTTTCCCGGACCATTAAAAATCCGATCATCCAGTCAGGAAAGAGTATACTGCTTGAGTTAGGAATTATTGGTGAGAGTGGAAATAAAGACTTACTAGATATTTTAGCTATACTATATCAACTTGAAAATGAAGGTGTCCGTGAAACACCTCCATTAAAAGACTTATATGAAAAGGTAATCGAAAAACGATTGGGACCATCTGCTTCACCACTAGAGATTAAGAAAGAGATTAAGGCTGGTGAACAACGCATCCGCCGCACAATCCATCAAGCATTTGAACATATTGCTTCACTTGGTCTTACTGACTATACGAACCCCAAATTTGAAAACTACTCGTCTAGCTTCTTTGACTATAGTCAGATTCGGATGAAAATGTTAGAAATGGAAGGGAAAATTCCAGACGCCTCCAGTCATATCCGGATAAACATCAAAAAGTTTATCCAAGCCCTATACATGGAAGCAAGAAAATGATGTAAAGGCCAAAATTGGCCTTTAGGCTGTCGAGAAACTCTCGATAGCCTAATTTTTTATTTATCGCTTTAACAATTATTACGTTAATTTGTTATAAAGTTTGATATTATGCTTTTAAACAGGGGCTGTTGATTTCCGTTCCATGCGCTTCACTTTCCTCGAGAGACTTATCTAGCACTGGTCTGGTGCACTTTGTCCCGCGACTCCCGCGGGAGAGACAATCTAGCAATTGTTTCTGTTGACTTTGTCCCGCGACTCCCGAGGGAGAGACAATCTAGCACTTGTTTCTGTTGACTTTGTCCCGCGACTCCCGCGGGAGAGACAATCTAGCACTGGTCTGGTGCACTTTGTCCCGCGACTCCCGAGGGAGAGACAATCTAGCACTGGTTCGGTGCACTTTGTCCCGCGACTCCCGCGGGAGAGACAATCTAGCACTGGTTCGGTGCACTTTGTCTCGCGACTCCCGAGGGAGAGACAATCTAGCACTTGTTTCTGTTGACTTTGTCCCGC
>JBFNER010000018.1:0-80748 GCA_040797665.1 Neobacillus sp.
TCTCCAAGAAAGTTGATATAGCTCATTTGTTACGTTGGCTCATGTTCTCTATATTTTAGAAGAAACATGTTAATTATTGTTTGTTGACTTTTTTGTTTGTTTAGTTTTCAAAGAACAATTTCGCTTACCTGCGTTTCACTCGCAGAAGCAACTCTATTAATATATCATTTCGTCATTTCGATGTCAACACGTTTTTTAAAATGTTTTTTATTATCAACGTGTTGTTAACTCGTCACTAACGACTGCTTATATATATTAGCACCCGTCATATCATTCGTCAACAATAAGTTTAAAAATGTTTAAACCTAACTAATCTCGAAACACAAAAGACATTATCTCTAAAATACTTCAACTATAGAGAATCTCACTGCATTCCACGATGAGGTTATCCCGCAATACTTCATCAAGAGACAATCGCTCTTCGTTCATGGCACCCCGGGACAGTCTCGCTACATCCCACGATAAGTTTGTCTCGCAATCTTCATCAAGAGACAATTGCCCTTCGTTCAGGCTAGTTATGTCCCTCAACCCTTCGCCCCAAGACAATCTCGCTACATTCCACAATGAGGTTGTCCTGCAATACAAGGCAGTCTCACCCCAATTCCATAAACCACACAAAAAGGGTGCCCCTATAATCTAGGACACCCTCCATACTTTATTTTGTAATTCGTACAATACCTTTTTGTTTTAATTCAACTGGACCTTGCTTATCGATAACCACTTTCTCGCCCTCAGCTAAGTTGGTAAATACAATAGGAGTTACTATAGAAGTGGCATGTTCCTTGATATAAGCTAAATCAACTTTTAACAATGGTTGACCTTGTTCTACTACGTCGTTTTCTGCGACTAAGGTTTCAAAACCTTCACCTTTTAGTTTAACGGTATCAATTCCAACATGAATTAGAATTTCTCGACCTGTATCAGATAGAATTCCAATCGCATGTTTTGTAGGGAAAAGGTTTACGATTTTTCCGTTAACCGGAGATACTACAGTTCCATCAGAAGGCTCAATCGCAAAACCATCACCCATCATCTTCCCAGCAAAAACTTGATCTGGTACTTCAGTAATCGGCTTTAGCACCCCTTTAATCGGTGACACAATGCCTTCATCTTCAACCTTCCGTGCACTTTGATCAGTATTCATTGCACTGATTGGTTTTTCTGGTGCTGCTGCACGTGGTCTCTTACCAGACATAATATCTTTCATTTGACCCTTGATGGTTTCAGAGCGTGGCCCAAAGATTGCCTGAATATTGTTACCAACTTCGAGTACACCTGCTGCCCCGAGCTTTTTCAATTGGTCTTTATTTACTTGGCCAATATCATTTACAGAAACACGTAAACGTGTGATACAAGCATCTAGATGAGCAATATTTTCTTTCCCACCCATTGCGTCTAATACATTTGAAGCTAAATCAGCATTTCCTGTCTTACCAGTTGTTCCTTGCTCTTCTTCTTCTAGCTCACGGCCTGGGGTCTTTAGGTTAAACTTGCGGATAGCAAAACGGAATCCAAAGTAATAAATAACCGCAAAGACTAGACCAACCGGAATAACAATCCAAGCATTTGTCTGAGGGTTGATTAGACCAAATAGAATATAGTCAATTAATCCTCCTGAGAATGTCATCCCAATTTTTACATCTAAGATATGCATGATCATGAACGAGAATCCTGCAAAGACTGCATGAATCGCGAATAGAATTGGTGCTACGAATAAGAATGAGAATTCAATTGGTTCTGTGATACCAGTAAGGAATGAAGTCAAAGCAGCAGAGGCCATTAAACCTCCAACGAATACTTTCTTTTCCGGCTTCGCTTCATGATAGATCGCTAATGCTGCAGCAGGTAGACCAAACATCATGAAAGGAAATTTACCTGTCATAAAGGTACCAGCCGTTAAGTTTTGAACATTATCAGTGATCTGCGCCATGAAGATACGTTGGTCGCCACGTACAACTTCCCCAGCTTTTGTTGCATATTCACCAAACTCATACCAGAATGGCGAATAGAAAATATGATGTAAGCCGAAAGGAATTAATGAACGCTCAATCAATCCGAAGATAAAGGCTGATATTGTTAAATTCGCGTGTACCATGTTTTGCGAAAAGGCATTCAGACCACTTTGAATCGGCGGCCAAATAATCAGCATCAACAGACCTAAAAGTACAGCGGTACCAGCTGTGATAATCGGTACGAAACGTTTTCCAGCGAAGAAACCTAAGTAAGATGGCAATTCAATTTCAAAGAACTTATTATACAACCCAGCAGCAATAATACCGACAATAATACCTCCAAACACTCCTGTTTGAAGTGTAGGAACACCGAGGATGCTGGCAAAGTTCAAACCATTAACATCATCTGCCGTGATTCCAAGTACGGTCCCCATCGTTACATTCATAATTAAATATCCAATGATGGCTGCTAGTCCAGCAACTCCTTCACCACCAGCTAATCCAACAGCAACACCTACAGCAAATAAGAGCGGCAGGTTACCAAACACGATATCTCCGGCATTTTGCATGACGGATGCTACCATATCCACACCACTGTTGTCTAGGAATGGTGCTAGTTCTAATAATGCTGGATTCCTAAGTGCTGCCCCCAGTGCCAATAAAATACCTGCAGCTGGCAAAAGCGCTACCGGCAGCATTAATGCTTTACCGACTTTTTGCAATACGCCAAAAGCTCTTTTAAACATTTTTCTTACCTCCATATAATATTTTGCCCATTATGGTTTCCCATTTACCTCAAACCACAAAAAAGGCATGAGTCAAAAGTTCAAATAAATGAGGCTATGGGTATAGATTACCCCTAACACATCATTTCAATTAAACTTTTTACTCATGCCTGATCGTATCAGTAACACGTAAAATGTTAGATTATTTAAATTTGGTTTGTATGCGCTGTAAATGCAGCGTTAAGTAGACAGCCTCTGCATCAAAGACTTTCAATTTAAGCGTTTGCTGCATCACTTTAATGAGCTTCCATGAGAGATTATAGCACAACGGATATTCTTGTTTCAATAGGGTTGCAATTTTTTCTGGTTCTTCTACCCGTTCCCCTTTTATGACCCTTTCAATCGTAAACCTAAGATGGCGCACAAGCCTCATATAATCAACACTTTCTTTATCTATTTCAATTTGAAATTGTTCCTCTACCATGCCAACCAACCTGCCGACAAGCTGAGAGTACTGGTTTATATCAGAAATATTCTTATTAGTAATTGCACTATGAATATGGAGTGCAATGAAGCCAACTTCCCCTTGAGGAAGTAAGACACCAGCCTTCTCGTTAATGAGGCGGACAACATCTGCAGCAACTTCATATTCGTGCCGGTAAAGTGTTTTTGTTTCGACTAAGAAGGGATTGGTAATCTCCAACCCTTTTGTCGTTCTTGATATTGCAAACATTAGGTGGTCAGTTAATGCAACGTGAATATGTTCGTTTAAAGGGACATGCATCCTTTGTTTAATGAGATCAATCGCTAATATAATTACTTCTTGCGTTTCATTATCTATAAAGGGAAGCAGCTTAATATAGTTTTCTTGCTCTTTTTCATTTTTTAATACAAATAATTTATCAACAGAGTCCGTATCAATTGAGTCTCCTTGCTTCCTGTTAAAACCAATCCCCTTGCCAATTAAGACAACTTCTTCAAAGGATGGGTGATCAGCAATTAAAACATTATTATTTAGGATCTTACTGATTACTAAGTTGGCCATTCCTAATCCTCTTTTCGCCTAACTGTCCAATGTATTTACATGTTATAAAAGTAAAAATAAGAAGTCAACGGCAAAAATAGACCATATATGTTTACTTATATGTGATTCCGCGTAATCCAATTGCTAAAAACAAAAAGGTAAATAGCAGTAATGCAACGCTATCCTTAGCAAGGGTTATACTATGTAGACTGCCGCTAATAATTTCTTTAAAGCCTGACATCGCCCAGCTCTGCGGAACCCCTAAGGCAAGCTTTTGCATAAATTCGGGTACAAAATCAATCGACCAATATACCCCGCCAAGCATACAGGTGCTAACAATTAAAATGGTACTAATAGCCCCAGCCTGTTGTTTGGTCTTAACCAAACCTGCAATCATTAATCCAAAACTAACAACTGTTAGGATAACCAGCGATGCAAATGGAATCAAGTAGGTTAGTTTTCCCCAGTTAGTATCAAACAATAACTTTAATGCAGACATTAAAACAATAAACTGCACCCAGCCCATTAAGAAATAGGCAAATAAATATCCAAGGATAATTTGCAGCTTACTGGCTGGTGTAACCATCAGCCGCTCCCATGTCCCACCAGTCCGTTCATCAAGGATTGTCGAGGCTGCCCCCGATAAACCGAACATCATAAACATAATGGTAAAGCCAACAAACATTAAATTGATTTGCACTAGGTTATTATTGTCCTTTTGAAGGATTTTTTGTTCCACCAAGACACCTTCACTTGTACTAATGGCACTCATTAATGCAGGAAAAGCCTCTTCATCTACTTCCTTAGCAGCGTTATAGGATTGAATAATCGTATTTGCCGTTCCCTGAAGGTATGGTTCTAAAGCCATGTAATCTTGGTTCTTACTCCTAAGGATGATGTCAAATACAGGTTCTTTCTTACCGATTACGTCATCGATGTGGTCTGGTATGACAACCACAGCAACAGAGTTCTGTTCTGATACATTTTCTTTAGCTTTTTGTTCCGTTTCTTTCTCCCATTGGAAATTTTCATTTCTTTTTAAAAGCCGGAAAATCTCTGTGCTTGTATCATCTTCAGCTAGGACAACCGACACAACAGGTTTGGTTTGCTCTGATTGGATGGCGATGCCACCAAAAATCCAGCTAAAAAGACAAGGCATAACAAACATGAGGACAATTGCACCCGGAGATTTAAAAAACTCCTTCAGATGCAGCCAGGTTATCGTCCAAATTTTAAGCATACTTCCCTCTCCTTTCTAATGAAAGGCGCAGTAACCCTATTCCAAAAAGAAGAATCCCTAAACCAATTGAACCAGTAATCGCCGGTAGAATGTCGACGATGGATGCTCCATTCATCAGCTCTATATAGGTTTGAAGGGCGAGACCATTTGGCAAAACCTTTGTTACCGTTATGACCCAGTCAGGAAAGATGTAGAGCGGAGCCATACTGCCTCCCAATGCTGCCATCACCTGTGTGGCGAACATTCCTGCAACACTAAAAGCTTTCTCCGTATTAATAAAAGCACCAGCTAGAATACCTAGGCCACATGCATTTACAACAAACGCCAATGTCATTAGGAAAATCCCTATTACCGAGTCCCCCCAATTGACACCAAAAATAAATCTTGTTCCCAAAATAATGATAAAAGCTTGCAGGGAACAGGTAATAAAGAGCCCAAGCATTTTCCCCGAGAGATATTGTGTGAAGGTTAAATGGGACAGAAGCAAACGTTTATAAACCTCGTCCTCCTTTTCGAGAATCATAGTGGTAACTCCCTGGACGACTGTCATTAATAAAAACATTACACCCATAGCAGCTGCATAATATTGAAAAGAACTCACAGGTTTGGAATTTGCATTAACTGTTGATTCGTTGAGGAGTGGTTGGGTACGATCTGTTTCTGAGGCAGTTTCTGTTTTAGGTGCTGCTTGGACAGGTAATGCCATACTAGCAGACATTGCTTGTATCGTAGTTGATTGAGCAAATTGTTCAATGATATTGGTTACCATCATTGCTCTAATACCAGGATCGGGTACTGAGAGTAATTGTACCTTCGCAAGATTACCTGACAGTAAAGAATCTGTAAAGCCCTCTTCAATAACTATACCAACGGATAGTTCATGTTCTCTGATTGCTTCATATAGATCCTTTTCTTGAAAATATTTTATACTGATTGCATCAAGGGCACCTTTTCGAAAAACTTCTTCCGATAAAACTTCACCTAATTGTCCTTGATCCAAATTGACAATTCCTAATGTGAATTTCTGAATCGCAAACTCTTCCTCCTCCTGAAACATATTTCCAAAGGCAGATCCAAGAATAGCAATTAACAATAACGGCATGAATAAAAGTGTTAATAAAGCTTTTCTATCCCTCGTAATGACCATTAGGTCTTTCCAGGCAAGCCACCAGAAGCTCATTGAGTATCACTCCTAATCTCTTAAACTACGTCCAGTCAAATGCAAAAATACACTTTCTAAATTCGGTTCAATTATTTCAACAGCAGCTATCTTCACACCAGTTTGTGTGACCAGCTGTATGAATTCACTTAAGACTGATTGCGGTTGCCCATGAAATAGTATTAGCTGGCTTTCGTGAATATGTACGTCCTTTTCTAAAAAACTGCTCTTCAAAACCTTTGATACGAGATCCGAATGCAGCGAATCTTTATCAATTGTTAGGACAATCTTAGAGCGGTTACCAATTGTTTCCCGCAAATCACGCAATGTCCCACATGCGATTAAATCCCCATGATCAACAATACCAATGCGCTCACAAAGGTATTCTACCTCCTCCATATAATGACTGGTATAAATAATCGTCATCCCTTCATTGTTTAATCTTTTTACTGTTTCTAAGATATGGTTGCGTGATTGCGGATCGATACCAACGGTTGGCTCATCCATAATTAATATTTCCGGCTGGTGTAAAATCGCAGCCCCAATATTCACACGCCGTTTCATGCCACCTGAGAAAGTTTCTATCTTTTGTTTTGCCCGTTCCGTCAACCCAATAATCTCTAAAACCTCATCAACACTGGTTTCAAGGGCTTTTCCAGTTAAATTGTACATCCTTCCCCAAAACTTTAGGTTCTCTCTTGCTGACATGGACTCGTACAGCGCAATTTCTTGTGGAACCACACCGATTAGTTTTTGTGCCCGCTTTGGTTCTTTAATGACATCAATTCCTTTTAACTGTATGGAACCTGATGTTGGTGCAAATAAACCTGTTAGCATATTAATGATGGTTGATTTCCCTGCACCGTTGGGACCAAGCAAGCTGAAGGACTCACCTTTTTCAACAGTAAAAGATACACCCTTAACAGCATCAATCTGCCCAAAGGTTTTCTTCAAATCCTGAACATGAATGATGTTCACAAATATCATCTCCTTTCTTTCCTCATCTAAATCATACAGAAGTAAAGAGAAAATACTCCTGATTTATTCAAACAAATAGGAATATTTTGTGAATTTTTATCATGTTGAATTTCTCAAGAACCAACAAAAAACGGAACTGCCTGAACAGTTCCGTTTAGCTGGTTTATTTTAAGAAGATGAAATAAAGAACAAAGATGACGAAGAAAAAGTACATTACCGGATGAACTTCTTTAATCCGTCCTTTTACAATCATCGTGATCGGATAGAAGATAAACCCAATAGCAATCCCTGTTGCAATGCTGTATGACAATGGCATCGCAATAATCGTTAAGAATGCTGGTACTGCAATCTCAAAACGAGACCAGTCAATTTTCCCTAAAGACGAAACCATTAATACCCCGACAATGATTAATGCAGGTGCAGTAACCGGTGCCGTTACAACAGATAATAACGGGAAGAAGAACAATGATAACAGAAAGAATCCAGCGGTCACAATTGCAGCAAAACCTGTTTTTGCACCAGCAGAAACACCTGCTGAAGACTCGATATAGGAAGTAGTTGTACTCGTTCCTAGTACCGCTCCTACCCCTGTCGCTACCGAATCAGCAAGTAATGCTTTTCCAGCGCGCGGAAGCTTGTTATCCTTCATGATTCCCGCTTGGTTTGCTACACCTACTAGAGTACCAGCCGTGTCAAAGAAATCTACGAATAAGAATGTCAAGATAATACCTAGCATGGTAGTTGTATAAAAGGAGCTATCACCAAAGGCAGAAAAGGCTGCGCCAAAGGTAGGTGCGATACTTGGTACACTGTCCACAACCTTTGTTGGGACGTCGATTAATTGAAAAATCATCCCAGCAATTACGGTTAATACCATTCCATAAAAAACAGCGCCGTTAATTCCTCTAGTCATCATAATAACCGTCACAACAATCCCAAAAATAGCCAACAAGGTGGGACCTGCTGTTAAATCCCCTAAGCCGACAAGTGTTGCATCGTTATTCACAATGATTCCGGCATTTTGAAAACCAAGAAAGGCAATGAACAAACCGATACCTGCTCCAACCGCATGTTTTAATTCTGTAGGGATCGCATTAATAATCTTTTCTCGTAAGCCACCGATGGTTAATAAAAAGAAAAATACACCGGAGATTAAAACAGCCGCAAGTGCATGCTGCCAAGGAATTCCGCTACCTAACACAACTGTATAAGCAAAAAATGCATTTAACCCCATTCCAGGTGCGAGTGCAATCGGATATTTCCCTAATAGACCCATTAGAAGTGAACCAATCGCTGCAGCCAATGCCGTTGCCACAAACACTGCTCCGTAATCCATTCTTAACGCATCTGGCAAATCTTCTATACTAGCAAGCGTTAACGTGATTGGATTAACCACCAAAATATAGGCCATTGCCAAAAATGTAGTTAACCCGCCAACGAACTCCTGGCGATAACTTGTACCTAATTCCTCAAACTGAAAATACTTTTTCAAGATTCTCTCCCCCTAGTTACGATTTATGTCTAAAAGAATTAAAAAAACGCTCCGATTTCCACCGGAGCGTTGACTAGGGCATGTGTAAATAGATAGAGGGAATCTTTCCTCTAAAATAACACTGCCTCGTAGTCAAGCCATTTACGGTAGCTCGGTAGAAACTTCTGGGCCATATTCCCAAGATTATACGAGTAAAATCGACAATATTCTCTTAACATTTTCTATCTTAACAGGGAATCTTCTTTTTGTAAACAAAAAATACGAACGATATAATAAATATTATTAATATCATTCGTATTTTATAGTTATATCTTTATTCCCACTCAATCGTTGCAGGCGGCTTACTCGTAATATCATAAACCACTCTGTTGACATGAGAAACTTCATTTACTATACGGGTAGAGATGACCTCTAGTACTTCCCAAGGTATACGAGCCCAGTCTGAAGTCATTCCATCAATGGAGGTTACCGCACGAATACCAATGGTGTAATCATATGTTCTGGCATCACCCATAACACCGACACTTCTGATGTCTGGCAGTACAGTGAAATATTGCCAAATTTCACGGTCGAGTCCTGCTTTTTTAATTTCTTCGCGAAGGATCCAATCTGATTCACGGACAATTTCAAGCTTATCCTCTGAGATGGCTCCCAGAACGCGAATACCAAGACCTGGTCCAGGGAACGGCTGTCTCCAAACAATGTCATCCGGAATTCCAAGCTCTGTCCCTAATGCTCGAACCTCATCCTTGAATAAGGTGTTTAATGGTTCAATTAAGGTAAATTGCATGTCTTCAGGTAAACCACCGACATTGTGGTGAGACTTGATCGTTTGGGCAGTTGCTGTTCCACTTTCGATAATATCTGTATAAAGTGTTCCTTGTGCTAGAAACTCAATACCTTCTAGCTTAGTCGCTTCATCATCAAATACATAAATGAACTCATTACCGATGATTTTCCGTTTCTTTTCTGGATCAGAAACACCTTCCAATTTTGAAAGGAAACGTTCTTTAGCATCGACTTTGATAACGTTCATTTGGAAGCCTTCAGAAAAAGTCTTCATAACACTTTCCGCTTCATTTTTACGCAATAGACCATGGTCGACAAAAATACAGGTTAATTGGTTTCCGATTGCTTTGTGGATCAGTACTGCAACAACAGATGAATCTACTCCACCGCTTAGTGCACAAAGAACTTGCTTATCGCCTACCAGCTCACGAATCTTCGCTATTTCCATTTCGATGAAGTTTTCCATTGACCAATCGCCTTTACATTCACACACGTTAAAGACAAAGTTTTTAAGTAGTTCATTTCCATATACAGAATGACGAACTTCCGGATGAAATTGAACAGCATAAAGCTTACGAGCTTCATCGCTCATGGCAGAGATGGGGCAAGATGGGTTTGTTCCATCGATAGTAAATCCAGCTGGTGCTTCCACTACTAAATCACCATGGCTCATCCACACCACTTGCTCATTGGGCATATCGTGGAAAAGCTTCGTTTGGTTCTCAATATGAATCGTTGCCTTACCATATTCACGGTGCTTTGCCTTTTCAACCTTACCGTCAAAATGAACGGTCATTAATTGCATGCCGTAGCAAATGCCTAAAATAGGAAGACCCATTTCAAAAATTTCTTCATCACAACGAAACGAGTTTTCATCATATACACTGTTCGGGCCGCCGGAAAATATGATCCCTTTTGGATTCATTTTTCTAATTTCATCAGCGGTTATGGTATGCGGGTGTAGTTCACTGTACACACCAAACTCACGAATCCTGCGGGTAATTAACTGATTATATTGGCTTCCAAAATCTAAAACAACAATCATATCCTGTGTACCTGTCAAAACGGCCACCTCTTCCTGAAGTTTAAATAGTACTGTTAGCTTTTACATTATAATAAAAAAATAATTATTCCCTAAAAAAAGAAAACTAGACTTCTCCTTCCTCAACATGACCAGGAAGGCAGAATTCTAGTTTTCTAGCAATAGCTATACAGAAAAACCCTGCCTTCATAGTCAGGTCATTTACGGCGACCCGGTAGAGACTCTCGAACCCTATTTTCGAGGATATATGAAGAACCTATTAATTTAAACCATATTGTATCAATAGGTTGTTTTTCTGGTCAAGCGATTGTCTTTTTAATTAAATTTTCCCACAATTCCCGAGTATCATTCCAACCACCATCTGGAACCTGCTGATGGTAGAGGAATTGTTCATATCGGGCAGTAAGCTTTGTCATTTCCCTTGTAGAAAAGAAGCTATCAATATAACGTGCATAGTTTCTCAGCGTTTGATTCTCCTTCCGCCTTAAACCATACCGCTCCAATTGATTCAATAAGACATGATAGGCTTCACCAATATTTTCATCCTTGCTTCTCATTCGAAACCTTAACAAATAAAAATAAGGAACCCATCTTCCACGAACTCGGTAAACAAACCAGCCAGTTCCTCCAAGGACAAGGATAGAGAACATCACCTTGCCCCAGTTTTCGCTCATAAATAACTTTACCGCTTGCGAGAATTCTTCAAGACCAGATGACGTACTAGTGGACTCATCCTTTTCTGGATTTTCTTCCTCTCGTGGTTCTAGTTCCGGCTTTACTACAGGTGGAGGAGTAGTACCTGCAGATACGGGGACACCGTCTTCAGACAGGAAATTAATCGAAACATCATTTGTGAATCCTTTAGTTGGTTCGAACGGAACCCACCCTTGATTAGGAAAATACACTTCAACCCAGGAATGCGCATTATTATTCGTGATCTCATAAATTTGCAGTGACGGGTTTTCCTTACTCGATTGTTTAAATTCCCCGCCAGTATAGCCCTTCACCCATCTTGCTGGTATTCCCAGCGTTCTTAGCATCACGACCATGGACGTGGAAAAATTATCACAATATCCAATTTTTGTATCAAACAAAAACTGGTCGACATAGTCCTGGTTTTCTCCAGGTATTGCCACATCCTTTTGGTCATAGATGTATTCTGAGCGGCTGAAGTAACTTTCTATTGTCCTTGCCTTATCAAACCAGTTTGTTTTTCCACTTGTAATTTCTTCTGCTAATGCCCTAATTCTCTCCGGCAATTCTTCTGGAAGCTGAGTATATCGGTCCATAAAAACAGAATCGACTTGTGCTGCACTTGTAGTTAAAATTAGATCACTTGCTTTGTATTTTGGAACCTTATAATCAATCTTATAGGAGGGTGGTGCAACATTCGCTCCCCAGTCTTCTGCAAAGGTGATTTTTTCTTTAGCGGCATCAATGTTTAGAAAATAGTCATCTTTAAATTGATAGCGTTGGATGCCCGCAGGATAAACGAGATGTTTGTAGTTCATACGCATAGACAAGAAAGCAGTTTCGGTAAGGCTTTCCACATTCTCAGGGATAGACCCTAATGGGATAAAATCATTCCCGCTCACTGTATATTCTGAGGAATTTGTAGCTATCCAGCCCTTGCCTGTATAAATATCCTTTGTTTCCACTTTCCAATACGTTTTGGCATTTACCTCTGTCTCAAACACGACCCGATCGTCGCCAACAAATGGTCCCCCGAGATTGGAATCATTTGTTCCATAACCAATTTTTTTAGTACCTGTACTTTCGCCTGTTCCCTCTTTTTTGCCTGAGGCCTTCAGGTATGGAACAGGGTCTGGCCAGATCGGTTCAGCTTTTGGCGCCGCTATTCCCACGATCACGCTTAACACAATCATAATAGCTAACGGTCTCATCCATTTCCGTGTAACAGAAGATTCTTTGTTCACATTTTCTTGTGATAATATTCGGTAATAGGTAAGCATCCCCATGACAGCAAATCCGGCCATAACGGTTCTTACAATGGCTGCTTTGGCACTATAGACCGTAAAGGTATCCAGAACAGTAATATAAATGATCGTCATGAGGAAAAAGATAAAGATTTTTTGCCTATTCAACATCCAATAATGTATCAAATACACCATTAACCAGAGTAGGATAAAAAACAACAGCGTTCGGAATTCATTCGATAGTTCCAGCCAGTTCCTAGCAAATATCATCCGAAAGTTATCGCTCATATCCTGAAGGAATGTCTTCAGCCAAGTAACTTGAAAAAATCCGTCCTGATAATGAAACTGATTGATCGAAAAGAAGATAAATCCTAATTTTAGGATAAATTGCCAGATCCACTTAAGCTTAAAAAAAGCAGCAGCAAAGGAGATTACTAGGAAGATAACAAATGTTTCAATATGGTCGGTTGTCGTCAATTGCTCAATGGGCCTTAGCCATTCCCATAAGAGTAAAAAACCAAATGCATATAAAAGAAAGGATGAATAATCCCTTTTTATCATCGAAAACTCACCTCCGAAAAGGCGGAAGCAAACTCACCTTCATGTACTAATACCACTCTTATCCCACGTGCATTAGCCATGGCAATTAACGAACGTTCATTTTGGGCAGGCGATTCCTTTGCTCCCTTTATGAGAAATAGAGTAATCCTTCCATTCCTTTGCCCAATAAAGCTTGCCTTTTCAACTAAAGGCTTCGTTAATTGAGCCGTTACCAATATAAATGAGACCGTTTGCTGAACAAATAAGCCTTCCTTCTCGATCACTTTATCAAGAGAGGAGATACCCTTTGCTTCTATTTTGGCTAAATGGTAAAAAAGCTGCTGTAAGTGACCTTCGCCGCTCCTAATGGGAAACGGCGCCCTCTCGCTGCTCATTGTCAACAAGCCAGTTTGGGCCCCTCTTTTTAAAACAGCACGCAGTAATGAAGCTGTAAAACTAACGATTGACTCAAAGCGCCGGTCAGGGGCACAATCCATGACCACAAACACATCATGTGACTGCCGCTGCTCAAACTCTTTTGTCATAATATCATTCCGTTTTGCAGAGGCCTTCCAGTTAATCCAGGAAAAGCGGTCACCAGGCTGATACTCTCTGACTCCAATCGCCATTGACGTATCACGCTGTACACGTTCTCGTGAGGCTGTCATTCCCTGATCAAATTGATTTTCAAAATGACGGTAAAGTAAATCAGTATACGCTGGATAGACGATTATTCGATCTTCATTTGAATAAGTTTTTTCTTTTTCCATTAAACCAAGCGGGTCACCTGTTTTCACTTTCGTCTCGTTGAAAAAATGTTCCCCTCTTGGCAGCTCGGCTAATTCGTAATGATAGTCGAACTCTTTTTTGAAACCAGGAAACAACAGTGCTTTTGCTTTATGCGTCTGCCGAGAGTACTTGAGTGTATCCTCCAGCAGATCCTCGATAATTAAATAGAATAATGGGAACGATGATTGCCTTTTTATCTTTACGGTTACTTTCAACGGCTCTCCCGCATTGTAATCAGATTTAGGGATATGACGAGTAATCTCAAACCCCTTCATCGAATAGAAAGAAAGGGCCACACAATAGAGTGCAAATGGCAGGAAGCTATAAAATAGAAACCAGCTGACAAACCCACCCTGAAACATTGCATAGGAAAACGTGACCATGATTAAAAACAGTAAGATCAGAAACTTCCATACCTTATTTAAAGGCTTTAGAATTTTTCTCATTTCACTTCACAAGCCTTTTGACTGGAACAGGAACTCTTGCAACCACCCGGTTGACGATTTCTTCTGCAGAAATCCCTTCAAACTTCGCTTCCGACTTTAAAATAATTCGATGTGATAACACGAATTGTGCTAAATATTGAATATCATCAGGAAGAACATAGTCGCGGCCATACATAAAAGCGTATGCCTGAGCAGCTTTCATTAAGGAAATTGAACCCCTTGGACTTGCTCCAAGATAAACACCGCCAAATCCCCTTGTCCGGTTAACGATATCAACGATGTAGCGTTTGATGGTATCATCCACGTAAACCTCTTTGATTTCTCTTTGTAATCCTTTTAACCCTTCAAGGTCAATAACTGGAGCTAACTCTTCAATCGGAGGGATCCTCTGCGCCCTGTTTAACACTTCAATTTCTTCATCCATATCAGGGTAGCCCATCTTCATTTTTAAAAGAAAGCGGTCAAGCTGTGCTTCCGGCAGCGGATAGGTTCCCTCGTATTCTATTGGATTTTGCGTCGCCATCACAAAGAATGGTTTTTGCAGGCGGTGTGTTACCCCATCTATGGTGACACTTGCCTCTTCCATACCCTCTAATAAGGCAGATTGCGTTTTCGGAGAGGTTCGATTGATTTCATCAGCAAGAATGATATTCCCCATCAACGGGCCTGGACGAAATTGAAACTCCAGTTCTTTTGGATTATAAATCGATACACCCGTTACATCTGAAGGTAAGAGGTCTGGGGTAAACTGAATTCTGCGAAAGTTTGCATTGACGGACTTAGCAAGCGCACGGACCATCATCGTTTTTCCCACTCCCGGAACATCCTCCAGCAGGACATGCCCTTCTGCCAGTAAAGCAACGAGGCTTAACTCTGCTACATTTCTCTTCCCAATCATTACTTTTTCAATGTTCTTTAGAACCTTTTCTATGATCGGATTCATTTGTTCATTACCCAAGTTGAACTCCTCCTCAATTCATTCACCAAAAAATTACCAATATATCTATCTATTCTATTTTTCCTATTAAATTCCTTTATCCATAACACACAATCTTCAAATTCAGATAATTTATAGACGGCCTGAGCAGAAAAATGTTTCTCTCCTATATTATAATATTTTCTCACAAAACCCTTAGGAATAATTTGGATTTGGTGATAAAATAGTTTTATATAAAGAACATAATGTTCTATTTAATGTCATTACTATGGAGGTGCGTAAAGTGCTTAAAAAGAGGATTCATTTTATGACAGGCTTTGGGTTTTTACTATTTTGCTTAAGTGTATTCACTGTACATGCTGCAGAACCGCTTATATCCTCATCACGTATGGAGGGAGTTTTGGTTGTAGATGTGAGCAACTCTATGCTTACGAGTGATCCAAATAAAATCAGTAATGAAGCAATGAAAATGTTCATTGATATGTCATCACTGAAGGGAGACAAGATTGGTGTCATATCCTATGCAGGTGATTTAGTAAGCAAAGCAGACCTTGTTACACTTCAAACGGAAGAAGATAAAAGCAATCTAAAAGGGTTTATTGATTCTCTAGGTAGGTTTCCGAACACCGATATCGCAACGGGACTAAGTGAAGCAATCTCTACTTTAGATAACGGGCATGAACCGGACTACCTTCCTCTTATTGTATTGCTTGCAGACGGAAACATCGATGTAAATGAAGAAACCGGTAAAACAGATCAACAAGCTGCTCAAGCACTTGATACGGCTGTTGCTGATGCAAAAGCGAAGGGCTATCCGATTTATGTGATCGGTTTAAATGCCGATGGAACCTTGAATAAAGAGGTTCTGCAAAATGTCTCCAGTTCAACGAATGGAAAATTCTTTGAAACGAGCGATGCTAATGATCTTCCAGGAATTCTTAGTGAAATTTTTGCCAATCATTTGAAGCTTAAGGTTGTTCCGGTTGATGAAGTGGTAGGGAATGGTGAGTTTCAAGAGATCAGCATCAATATTCCCAATACAAACGTCTTGGAAGCAAATCTTTCTCTTGTTTCTAGTGAGCCATTAGAAGTGAAGTTAGTAGACCCTTCTGGTAAGGAACTCCCGCTGACTTCTGAAAATATCCAACTGAGCACCTCTAAGTCTTATACAATGATTAAAATGATCGACCCACTTCCAGGAGATTGGATTTTAAAGGTAAGAGGCGTTCCGAATAATAAAATAGATATAAACTTTGTCTTTAACTATGATCTCCAGCTAACCTTCGCACCGCTAGCAAATCAGAACTATCAGCCTGGTGATTCCGTGAAGGTCACTGCCTATTTTGAGGACAACGGTACAAAAGTGACGAACCTAGACCTCTATCAAAACATGAACCCCATCCTCTATGTAAAAGACACTTTAAAAGGCGATACAGAAGAAATACCTTTAACATCAGGTGATAGTGGCTTTACTGGTGAGTTCATCGTTGGCGATTCAGAACAATATGAGTTAGTCATTAAGGCTGAAAGCAGCAGCTTTTACCGAGAAACCTCTGCTCAGAAGATTCGTGTTCAATTGCCTGCTGCGCCGCCAGCGGAAACGAAGGAGAGCCCGATTGAGAATATGGAGTCAGAGTCCTTTTCATGGGTTACTGCAGCGCTTATTGTGATGGCTGCTATTCTACTGGTGTTACCTGTTTACGCATTCTCTAAGAAAAGAAGAAAAAAGAGTGTTCAGCCAACTGCTAGTTCGGGTTTCTTAGGTTTGCCTGAGAAGAAAAAACAGGGCCGTGGATTCAGCGGGTTAGTCGTTGTAGAAATAAGAAATGAAGAAACTGGTGAAATACTTGAACCTCAGGCAGAAAAGTTAAAAGCATTTAAAGGGGAATTCTCCCTGAGACAGCTGTTCAAACTGGGAGAAGAGTTCTCCGAAATGGATCCAATCACTTTTGTCCCGCTCACCGACCAGGCTTTACTTCTGTTTAATAAATCAGCCTGTCAGCTTGAAATGAACGGTGAAGCAATTGACGAGCACGAGTATTATCGATTTAGACCCAATGACAATCTCCGAATAAGCTTAAGAGGAACGAAAGTCTCGATGCATATTTACATTACTAGCTTGGAAAAAGCGAAGCAAGTGATTCCTAATCGAAAACATGCCTAAGCAAAAGCGATGAATTCTACTAGAATTCATCGCTTTTAAGTATTTATTAGGTTGGAAAACTATCTTCAAGTTTTTACCTTGACTCACTTTATTCCGCTCCCAAGGGTAAAACTATCCTCATGTTTTTACCTTACTTCTCTTTTTCACTCGAGGCCGGGCATTACTTTGACTCAGTTTTTACCTTGACTCACTTTATTCTGCTTCCAAAGGAAAAACTATCCTCATGTTTTTACCTTACTCTTCTTTTTCACTCGAGGACGGGCATTACTTTGACTCAGTTTTTACCTTGACTCACTTTATTCTGCTTCCAAAGGAAAAACTATCCTCATGTTTTTACCTTACTCTTCTTTTTCACTCGAGGACGGGCATTACTTTGACTCAGTTTTTACCTTGACTCACTTTACTATGCTTCCATGGTAACAACTATCCCCAAATTCGATTAGTTTCTCTACTTCCCCTTTAGTCGGCAGGGCGGAGATGGCTCCTTTTCCTGTTGTGGTGAGAGCACCACTTGCATTGCTAAATTGGAGTATTTGTCTTTGATTACTTCGAAGGACTTCCATGACGTTAGCCGGGGTTGCTTGCAATTCTAGTAATTGATATAAGAATCCGCCAATGAAAGCATCACCTGCTCCGGTTGTGTCTACAGGTTCAACAGTGTAACCGCTCGATTCAAACCTTTCATTTCTTAAAAATAAATCCGCTCCCGCAGCTCCCTTTGTGTAAACAACGGCCTTTACGTTTCCAACGAACAATGATTGGATTGCATTTGCTTCGTCGTTTATTCCTGTAATAAATTCAAGTTCTTCATCGGAAACCTTTACAATATCAGCAGTCGGTAAAAATTCCAGAATCGCCTTTCGACAGTCCTCGGGGTTTGCCCAAAGTGGAAGGCGAACATTTGGATCAAAGCTGACCAAGCCACCTGCATTTGAAACAGCCGCAATCGCTTTCTTATGAGCCTGTTTCATCGGGCTTTCTACAAGATCCACTGAGCAAAAGTGAAGGATATCTCCCGCTTGAAACCACGCTGGCTCGATCTCCTCTTCGTTTAACAGCAAATCAGCAGAAGGATTACGATAAAACGAAAAATCACGTTCTCCATCTTCTTTTAATGAGACAAAAGCCAAGGCCGTATTCGCCTCTCCAGTACGGTAGACTTTATCCGTCTCAACACCAGCCTCAACAAGCTTATCCACTAAAAAATCACCAAATGCATCATTTCCTAATTTAGAAATCATCGCTGCTTTCTGTCCGTATTTGGCAACGGCCGCAGCCACATTTGCCGGAGCCCCACCTGGAGCCCTCTCAAAAGAGACAACATCCTTTAAGGCCACTCCCTTCTGAAGGGGGATAAAGTCAATTAACACTTCACCAATCGAAAAAAGCTTTCCCATTCCGTTACCTCTACTAAGTTTAGACATTTAGTTTAATTCCCATTTAACAGCCGTTACTTTCGTTTGGCCCCCACGAGCAAACACACGGATGCCATTACTATTTTTATCAGGAAAGATCCTTGCCGTAAATACTTCTACACCATTATTTACAAACACTTCAATAGATGAAACATCTACAAAGATTCGAAACGAAATTTTTTCAGCGTCGACCGTACATTTACGAACGGTACCAAACTCCTCAGCAAAGGATTCACCTGACTCAGTACGATCAAACACCACCTTTTTCGCAACAGTATCATATTTGATTACCGTTTTCTCCTTATCTCCGACACGTAGTTCTATACCAAACTCCTCAGCCGTACTGTCAGAGAACTCTGCAAGGAGCTCATACACTTGTCCTTCAAAATCAGCTAAACTAATATGTTCATTCTCGACTGTTTGAGTGATTTCCACCTTTTTGCCGCGAAGCAATTCCAGCTCAGAGACAGGCTGCTGAACTAGCTTTCCGTCCTTAACCGATAGCTCCCGTGGAAGTGTTAAACAGTGTGCCCAGCCATTTTTATCAGTAGGATAGTCAATTTCAGGCAATCCCATCCAGCCGACTACAATTCTGCGCCCCTGCGGATCCACGGTTGACTGCGGTGCATAAAAATCAAAACCGCGGTCCAACTCATGAAATGCACCATGCTTTAATTCTATATTCTCTAAATCTATTGGACTTCCAACAACATACCCTGATTGATAAATATTTTGATAGTGGTCACCTACCGCTTTTAACCCTTGCGGGGAGAAAAGGAACACGCCTTGACCATCAAGCTCAAAATAGTCGGGACATTCCCACATATAACCAAAATCTTCGCCTACCCCTGTCTTCATTTCTCCCGCAAACTGCCAATCTTTTAAATCGCTAGAGCGATATAATACAACAGTTCCAGTTTCATTTTCCCTCTGGGCACCAATTACAGCGTAGAAATAATCTCCATCCTTCCAAACCTTTGGATCACGGAAATGATCTGTAAAGCCTGACGGAACCTCTGCAATCACCGGCTCATCCATTTTGGCAATGCTTCCATCTGGATTCATGACAGCCAAACATTGATAGGGATGGCGATTCCAATTTTCATCACGTGTATTGCCCGTGTACATGAGATATAAGTTCCCATCGTGCTCAATTCCACTTCCAGAATACGCTCCGTGAGAATCAAATTCATTCGTCGGTTCAATGCCCATTCCAATGTTTTCCCAATGTATAAGGTCTTTAGATTTTGTATGATACCAATGCTTCAACCCATGCACCGGCCCAAGCGGAAACCATTGATAGAATAAATGATATTCCCCATTAAAGTAACTAAAGCCATTAGGGTCATTTAATAATCCTGTTACAGGCTGAATATGAAAAGACTGTCGCCATGGACATTGATTTACGAGTTTCGCTAACCCTTCAATTTCCTCTTCGCTCACATCAATCATGCTTCTGTATCGCTGCTCTTTCGTCCATTCCATGTTGTTCACTCCTAATACAGAAAGGAGAATCACGGGATTCTCCTTTTCATTCGTTTTTATTATGCTGCTGCTTGATTAGATGATGGTTTAACTGCTTTTTTTTCGTCTCTTTTCGCTAACACAATCGTGACTGTAAATGCTACAGCAAATGCAATGAGCATCCCGATAATATAAGAAATGATTGTATCTGGGCGAATCGAGATGATTCCCGGGATACCCGCTGCTCCTAAAGCTGTTGCTTTCACCTTGAACATCGTAACAAAGCCAGATCCGACGGCTGAACCAATTATGGCACCGATAAATGGATAGCGTAATTTCAAGTTAACTCCAAACATCGCTGGTTCTGTAATCCCTAATAAGGCAGAAATCCCAGCTGCTGAAGCCGTTCCTTTGATTTTGGCATTCTTTGTTGTCTTTAGCACCGCAAGTGTCGCTCCACCTTGAGCAATATTTGACATCGCGGCAATGACAAAGATAAACGACCCACCCGTTTTGACAACATCCGCAAGCAGTTGTGTTTCTACTGCAATAAAGCTATGGTGCATACCTGTAATAACAATTGGTGCGTATACTAAACCGAAGATAATTCCGCCAATCACACCTGTTGTGTCATATAACCAGACGATTCCATCTGTTAATAGATTACCAGCTGAGCGTGTCAGCGGTCCTACCAAAGTGAACGTTAAAACACCGGTAATAAAGATTGAGAACAACGGTGTTAATAGATTATCTAGTGCGGATGGAACAACCTTCCTTAGTGAAGTTTCGATTTTTGCTAGAATAAAGGATGCGGCAAGGACAGGCAGTACCGTTCCCTGATAGCCTACCTTTTCAATTTCTAAGCCAAAGAGATTCCAAACCGGAACTTCATTATTCAATAATGCAGCACCGTACCCGTACCCGTTTAATAAGTCTGGATGAACCATTAGCATCCCAAGCGTAGCTCCAAGAAACGGATTCCCTCCAAACCGTTTCGTTGCAGAAAAACCAATTAATATTGGTAAAAAGACAAAGGCTGCATTGGCAAAAGTATTAATAAGTGCCGCTAAGTCCGCCATTTCTGGATTGGCATCCACTAAGGACTTTCCTTCAATAAACAAGTCCGGAGCCGTTAGGATATTGTTGATCCCCATTAGTAAACCACCAGCTACGATTGCTGGGATAATGGGAACGAAAATGTCTGACAGCATCTTGACGAATTGCTGAATCGGATTCAGTTTCTTTGTGGCCGCGTCTTTGACATCACTCGTTGACATTTCACTTTGACCAGCCATCTCCGCCAAATGCTTATAGACCTCGTTCACCGTTCCTGAACCTAAGATAATTTGAAACTGGCCTCCGGTTGAGAAGGTCCCTTTCACTACATCCATATTTTCTAGAGCTGCTTGATTAACAACTGATTCGTCCTGTAGAACTAGACGTAATCGCGTGGCGCAATGTGCTGCAGCTGAAAGATTTTCCTTACCACCAATAGCATCTAAAACTTCCCGTGCAATTTTCTTATGATCCATCTTAATCCCTCTCTTATCATTAAAATTAGGAACCGGTTCCATTTTTAAGTAAAACAAATCCTCCCACTCGAGAGGAACCGGTTCCAAACTACATTAAAAAAATAATTGCTTAAAAGAGAAACCGAATTCGTTTGTTACCAAGTGAACTGGTTCTCTTGATTGGAACCGGTTTCGTTGTTTTTATTATAGTGGACGATTTAAGAGATTGTCAACGCTTTCTCGCTCAATAATCTCAAATTTTGAAATGGTTACTTTTTCAACGGGACGTTCATTGACTAACTCCACAATATGTCTTGCCGCCGTTTGTCCTGCATCTTTGTAAAAGAACTTCGCTGTCGTTAAGCCTGGATGAATGATTTCTGTCACATCATAGCCGCCAAAGCCTGTTAACGCTAGATTTCTTGGAATGGTCAGCCCTTTTGAATACGCTGCCTTCAGAACCCCAAGGGCAATATTGTCGGTCGCACAAACAAAAATGGAAGGCTGAAATTCATCGATGATTTCGATTGCACTAGCTTGCGCAGCTGGCATCTTGAACAATGTCTCATAGAAGCGTACCTCACAATCCGCTGCTTCTTCTATCGCCTTTTTAAATCCCTGCTTCCGCTTTACACCTACAGAAATGTCCCGTTCTGTTACCCCTAGATACGCAATTTTCCGATAACCCTTTTCAAGCACATACCGCCCCATCTCATAACCAGCGTTAAAATCATCATGAACGAGACTATGAAAGTTCTCATGCTCTTGCCCAATTAACAGGACTGGAACTTTAATCGCTTCAAAAGCCTCGATATGCTGTTCCGTGATTTCGGTAGCAAGCAAAATAATCCCCGCCATCTTTTGATTAGCAAAGCTATAAATACTCTCAATCTCGCGCTCCAAATTTTGACTAGTATTGGAGATCAGCATTTGATAGTTCATACGCTTTAATTGCTCATCAATCCCCATTAACGTTTGTGAAGATGCAAAGGAATCGAGCCGCGGAACAATCGTGCCAATAATATTTGTTTTCTTCGCTTTCAAGCTCTGTGCAAATGGATTTGGAGTATATCCGGTTTCCTTAATCGCCTGTTCTATTTTCTTCTTTGTTGCATCCCCAACAGAGCCACCATTTAAATACCGAGACACGGTACTTTTCGCCACACCCGCCAGCTTGGCAATATCTGAAATTGTACTCATTATTTCAACCTCATAACATATTCATATATCACTATACTATCATAAAAAAAGTCATTCACAATGGAGCAATATTGCCCAGCATGCTGAATTAAAAAATCAATCTCGCTCTCGGTTCGGTGAACGTTGTCCCGCGACTTGCTAGGGAGAGACAATCTCGCTCTCGGTTCGGTGGACTTTGTCCCGCGACTTGCTAGGGAGAGACAATCTCGCTTTCTTTTCGGTGAACGTTGTCCCGCAACTTGCTATGGGAAGACAATCTCACACTCGGTTCGGTGAACGTTGTCCCGCAACTTGCTAGAGAGAGAGACAATCTCACACTCTATTAGGTGAACGTTGTCCCGCAACTTGCTAGAGAGAGACAATCTCACACTCTATTAGGTTAACGTTGTCCCGCAACTTGCCAAGGAGACAACCCGGCACTTGTACAGTGGTCCTAAGTCCGGGGGATTAGGGGAGACCCCAACACTTTATACTGACTAGGCTCTCCGAACGCCAGGGGAAAACGATCAGATTTCGCAAAAATCAACACTACCAATAAAACAGCCAAAACCCCAAAAAAAGACCACTCACCAGTTACCTACCTGATGAATGGCCTTCTCAAAAATTCATTCCAAATTAATATCTCAGTCCATGACCAAGTTGATAACTATTTCCGTCGCTATCCTTATAGGCATATTGAAGTCCCTCAGGCATATACTTGTCCTTGTCATATCCTGGTACATCATTTCTTGACACACAATCACCATTTTCATCCACAGCAATCACTTCTTCACTCGCTGGCAACGTTAGCGGCAGGACGCCCACTGGTTGGAAATTACCTGCAATTACCTCAAATTGTGGCTTATAGAAGGTATCATATCCGGCAACTAATGCATCTGCTAATGGCTCTACATTGCCAAGAATCCATGGCAAAGTAACATTCACACTGATGATCACTTTTCCTCCGCGACTATGAACGCTGTCACAAACTTCTTTCAGATGATCCATGCCCGTTAACGTCGTTTCTTGATAAGTACTGCCATCTAATGCCACCAACGTCTTATTTTCACATAATTCAAGTTCCAACAGACCCGGTGTCGCATTGAAATAAGATCCCGATTTTGGATGCAGGAACAAAACAGCAAAGTCTGCTTCTTCATACTGATTGACAAGTGTGAATTGACCAAGCTCTTCGCATTCTTTCCTTGCCTTTTCCGTGTAAGCCGCTGCTCGTTCTGTCTCTCTGTGTAAGACTTCCACATAAACTTTCTTACCTTCCAGCTTTTCAGCCGTTAAAGGTAAGGTCTCGTTGGAATTCTTTAGAATCGTTACCGATTTTTTATGTGCCTCGTAAGCTGCTTCCCAATGTGCTGGAGTGTCGACCACTGAATTAGCATGCTCCGGAGAAACATACGTGCGTTCATCAAACAATCCTAAAGAGAACATTTCTGTAAGAAGTCGTACATTTGCTTCATTAATTCGCTTTTCACTAATCCAGCCATTTTCAATTGCTGTTTTAAGATTGTCGATATCATTTGTATCCGCAACAAGATCGGTACCTGCATTGACAGCCTTCGCAAAGCGTTCAGCCTCGCTTAAGTTCTCAACGCCCCAGGCCATTTTATTCACAATACCACTGTCACTATTCACGATTCCAGTGAATCCTAGTTTTTCTCTAAGTATATGATGGATGAAATAATGATTAAACGTAAAGCCAACCTCTTCAAATGGAATATCCTCGCCTTCAAATTCCTGAACCACACTCTTCTTGATGCTTGGAATCGAATAGTAAGGCATAATCGATGATGTTCCGTGTTCTACTGCTGCTCTAAATGGCGGTAGGTGATATTTTTCTAAGCTTCCAAGAGTTGGATATAAATTCCATTTTCCCTCTTCATAATGGGGATCAAACCCATTTTCCCTTGCTCCACCGCCAGGAAAATGCTTCGTTGTCATCGCAATACTATGACTGCCTAATTTATCTCCTTGAAACCCATCAATCAGGCGTCCAATTACATCAGAAATAAATTCCGGATCTTCGCCAAATGTTCCATACGTCCGCTGCCATCTAGGGTCTGTAACCGTATCAGCCATATACATATAACCTTTTCTAATGCCAGTTGCATCCCATTCATCATGTGCGATCTGGGCAAACTGGCTAATTAGCGATGCATCACCGCCATTTTTTATATCCCCTTTTGCTGCAGCAGCAAGTCCAAGCGTTCCTGGCCATGTAGAGAAGATCCCTGCAGCATCATTCATCCCAAAGATGGGCTCTGCATTTTCGTTCCTAGAGTTCGATGCAATTAAACAAGGAATACCAAGACGCGTACCTTCCGCGACTTCATTCATCTTATTAATCCACTCTGCCATATCAGCTGGACTCCAATTGTCTCGATGGATGAAGTGACGCAAATGCATCTTTTCAATGGTATGTGTCGTTCCCATGATTTTATTAATAGCAAAAATATTTTCACCTTTTTCAACAATCGCTTCATCTAATACACCGTTATGGCTTGTCTTACTCTGATCTTTTTGAGAAAGCCCCATCTGACGGGTATTAATCAGCATCATGCCGACTTTTTCATCGATATTCATTAATGAAACTAAATTCTCCGCCCGTTCTTTTGGAGTTAAACGCCAATCCTTATAAGGCTCTAGTTTCCCACTATTATTCAAGTCTTTAAATTTTAAACCATCGACTTCAATGATGTTTTTAACTCTTACTTCTAATTCAGGTTGTTTATGGTTCATATAAATGCCTCCTAAACTTAGTCGCTCACTATTAACTCCACTATAAATTCCCTATTAAGGGCGTTCTATTTGTCTATACTATTATTTTGATTTCGCTTACAGTGTTATAATAACAACAAAAAGAAACAAATAAATATCATTTATTGCTAAGAACATTGTAAATATTGCTATATGAGAGGGCGACGAAGATGAAGCAGTCGATTCATATCCCTGTAGTACATCAAGCTTTTGAGATTTATGACTTTTGCCATAGTAATCAATCCTTTGATTTACTCAAAAAATATAACGACTCAGCAGAGAAATTTTATCAATTAGATCCTTTATTTCGCTTACACACACACGATGTGATTGAGATTTTGGTATTTTTAGGCGGGGAATGTGATTTTTTCTGTGAAGGTAAGACCTACACCCTTAGGAAAGGGGATGTAATCGTGGTACCTCCTTATGCGGTTCATCAGGCAATCGTTAAGAATATCGATTCCTATCAACGGATTGTCATCAACATTAGTAATCGTCTAATGGCAGACTTTGGATCAAGTTCACCATCTATGAATGAGCAAATAATGTATCAAAAGACACAAGGTTCCTATTTGTTACATCTTAGTAAAGCAAACTTTCAAACTATCACCTCTTTACTTCATGAAATATCCACTAGAAAACAAAAGGGTGAAGAAAACTTTTCCTTCACCTTACAATATCTATTATTCCAAGTACTTCAAGTGATCTTTACTTCCGTGGGCAGTTTGCAAGGAAATAAGGAAGATCACGACGAAAGGCTCGTTTCAATACTAGAATACATTGAAGCACATGTAGCGGATCCTTACTTAAGTTTAGACAAGGTATCGAGTTATTTTCACTTAAATAAATACTATTTTTCTCATTACTTTAAAAAACAGATGAACCTCCCTTTTTACCGGTATGTATCATTAAAACGTCTATCCTATGCTGTAACATTGATTAAACAAAATCAGCTCCCGATCGAGCAAATTGCCATACAATGTGGCTTTCCCGATTATTCAAGTTTTTATAGACTCTTCAAAAAAGAATACAACCTCTCTCCGAAAAAACTGCAGAAAGAATATAAGAAATAGACTATTTTTATTTAATGTGATGATTTTTATTTTTCTCTTATCATAGCAACTATAAAACAGCGGCACGGGCAGCATCGGCCGCGTATGATTCCCTTGCTATATATATTTTGGTAACCAAGGGCATCATCGAGCACGTATGATTCCCTTGCTCGCTGAAAAAAGCGGCCAACACGATTGTGAAGGCCGTTCTAAATCAATGGTTCTATTAAAATGGTACTTTTTTATAATATCTTCTCGTTGTCAGCGGGTGATTCCTTTGCTCTTCTAAGTGGCAGCTGACTCTCTCAAGTAATGCCGCAAAGACAATCGGAGAAATGAGACTACGCAGACCATCGGAAATGCCCTCTAATGGATATTCCTTCGTATCAAATATAGTTACTTCCTTTGAATAATGTTCAGCAAATCGCTCGACTCTCTCCGCTAGCGGACGGGTTCGGTCTTCCCCTTTTAGCAGGATGATGCTCGTATCTTCCTCCACTAATTCCAAGGTACCATGGAAGAAATCAGAGGCATGAACCGGTCGTGTTTTAATCCACTGCATTTCTTCTAAAATACACATGCTATAATAATAGGTTTGACCCCAATCGATCCCTGTTCCTGAAAGGATATGGTATGGTGTATCTTTATGTTTCCAGGCAAACTCCGCCGCCCGCGGTTCAACTGCTTCCTTCACGGCAAGGAGGGCTTTTGGAAGATAACGCATTTCCTCAACAAATTGCTGATAAACAGGAAATTCATTACGTTTATACATCAAACGGAACGCTAGTAAATAGGACTGGATATAGAACGATTCACAGGAGGTATCATCAGCTGCATAATTGACAAAGGTATAATCGGTTCCCTTCGCCAACGGTGTAGCGGCATGCCCCACAAGACTGATCGTCACTGCCCCTTTTTCTCTACATAATGCAGCTGCCTCCACTGTTTCTTTGGTTGTACCAGACAAAGAAGGCAAGATAACCAATGAATGTTCGCCCAGGTGCTGATGGTCCATCAACATCAATTCCGAAGAGATTTCAGTATAAACAGGCAGGTTGGAATGTGTCTTTAAAATATATTCAGCCGGTCGCATCAGGATAGCAGCTCCACCAGTTCCAACAAAGAATACATTTTTCAACCCTTTTTCAATCACCGAATCAATTACCTGATCAAATTCATCCTTAAGAGATAAGGCACCATTTTGAATGGTTAAATATCTTTCCGCATCAAAGTTAAACATGCCAATCTCCTCCTAGTAAGCCATTTTACGGTAATATCTGCGAGTCTCTAACGGATGATTTCTTTCACGCTCAAGATATACACTGATTCGGCCCGTTAGTGCCCAGTTCAGGCAGATCGCAAAGTGCTTTCTGAATTCATCACTAACTCCTTCCAAGCGGTAATCCTTTGTATCGATAATGAACAATTCTTTGGTGATGTTTTCTGCGAATCTTTCCACACGCTCTACCAATGGACGTGTTTCATCTTCCCCTTTAAATAAAATCACACTCGTATCCTCTTCAACCAGCTCAAGCGTACCGTGGAAGAATTCAGCCGCATGAATGGATTTGGACTTGATCCACTGCATTTCTTCTAAGATACACATTGCGTAGGAATAAGTATTACCCCATAGGTTTCCGGCCCCAACGAGCATATGGTAATCGGTATTTTTATGTTTGATCGCGAATTGCTCAGCTTGTGAGTCGAACTGCTCTAACGCATCGACGATACCTTGTGGCAGGAGGGAGATTTCTTTTGCAAACTGATCATATTGTGGAAACTCATCATTGTTGTGAATAAAACGGAACGTTAGCAGCTGCAGGTGAATAAAGAAAGTGTCAAACGAGTGCTTCTCATGACCAGTAGAGATGCAGTAATCAACCGCCTCTGCCAATGGCGTGCCTTGTTCTGCAACTAGCCCAATTGTTGTCGCACCCTTACTCTTACAGAACTCAGCAGCGGCTACTGTTTCTTTTGTCGTGCCAGTAACGGAAGCAAAGATACAAACAGAATCCTTCGTTAGGTGGCGGTTATTCATCACCATAAGCTCAGCTGCAATTTCCGCATGTACTTCTAATGTGGAATTTGACTTTAGGATATACTCATATGGATACATCATCGCAATCGTCCCGCCAGAACCGATTAGGAAAATATTTTTAAATCCTTTAGCCGAAATACCATCAACAACCTTCTCAATTTCCTCTCTCTTCGCGATTGCCTCTTCCCCAACCAATTGTAAAAATAACTCAGCATCAAATTTCAACATCTTCACTACCTCCAAATTTTTATTAGAATGTTTAGGACTACATTTTTTTGGTGCCTGACACCATAAATGACAACACCAAGATTTTTTAGTAAGGCACTTTCCACATATATCTTCTTGTGCTTAGTGGATGGTTTCGGGCTGTTGCCAGCTCTTCTGCGTATTGGCGCAGGATGGTTTGCAGGACAAGGGGGGCTATGTAGCCTTTGACACTTTCTGCTACACCCGTCAAATCAAAGTCCTTTGCATCAAGAACGACGACTCTTTCGCTATATCTTTGAGTGAATTCCAATGAGCGTTCTTCTAATGGCCGGGTCTCATCTAAACCTAACAGCTGAATGACGGGTACGTTTTGATCCAAGACTTCAAACGGCCCGTGGAAATATTCCCCGGCATGGAGAGCATGGGAGTGAATCCACTGCATTTCCATCAGCAGGCAAATTGCAAACCAATAAGCTGTTCCATAATTCGCACCGCTAGCCATTGTGTAAATTACTTTTTCATCCTTGTAGGATTGAGCAAATTCCGTTGCCTGGTCTAAATACTTTGCTTTCTCCTGTGCCAATATTTGATCTAAATTCTCCAAGGAGGAAACGACATCGGAAAACTTTTCATTCGCTTCTTTGGCGGCCAGCAGTCCAAAAACAAGTTCCAGCATCACAGCTGGCGACTCATTCACAAACTTCGCTTCTTTCCCATCTTCATAAACAATCACATACTCGGATGCTTCGGCAAGTGGTGATCCCTGGTCAAAGGTTAACGAAACAGTAATGGCACCTTTTTCCCGTGCAAAGCGGGCAGCCTCTACCGTCTCCGGTGTTTTTCCGAAGTGGGAACACAAAATCACCAGCGATTTCTCGCCCAGTCTCCGCGGGTTACGATGCACGAACTCATTGGAACTATACAGGTCCGAGTCAATCGTTGCACTTTCCCGGTCTAATACGTATTTACTTGCATACATGAGGGATGAAGAGCCACCGCAGCCTACGAAATAGACACGATCGATGTCCCGTTCTTTAAAGACATCCAAAACCTTTTGTAAGTCTGCTAACATTTTATTAACCTCCTTTTTTGATGAGTTCGACAGCTGAAACTTCGTTTTGCGTATATTGGAGCCTTTGATAGGTACCAAAACAAATCAAGGCGAATCCACCAATAAAAATACATCCATACAGCAGCACCAACGGTCCAAACCCGTCATAAATCAGCCCGCCTAGTAAAGGTCCGATTGTTTTCCCCACATTGACAGCACCACTCACAAAGCCTTGGTAAATTCCTCTTCTATTTATGGGTGCCAGTCGATCCGCAATCGCTGGCACAGCCGGAAAAATAAGGATTTCTCCAATTGTCATAATTACCATACCCGCAACAAACCCACCATAGGAATGACTCTGTGACAAGAGGCCGAAGGTAGCCATAAAAAAGAGTACACCCGTTAAAAGCTGCCACTTCATTGGTGCATTTATGCGCGCCATAACCCTTTGGAGCAAAGGCTGACCCAATAAGAACAGTGCCCCGTTGATGGTCCACAAAGTACTATAGGCTGACAACGTAAATCCTAACTGGTGCATATAGGTGGAAATACTTGTTTGCCATTGGATATAAATAACCCAGCAAAATATTAATCCTAAACAAAGAACCAATAAGGAATGAAAGCTTTGTGCAGGACGAACCTCATGATTCGGCTTCCGGATAGGTTCCTTCTTCACCTTCGCAGCTTCTATCACCGGGTCAGGTTCTTCGAGAAAGAACCAAACAATGGAGATAAAGACGAGATAGGTAAAGCCATTGACCCAAAAGACGTATTGGAACGAGAATTGCGCCACTATGCCGCCTAAAGCGCTACCTACTGCCACACCGAAATTTAGAACCAGAAAGATAAGATTAAAGCTTTTTCTGCCGCCTTCCCTCCAAACAATCCCTGCAAGGGCATAGATGGGAGGAAAAATGGTTCCAATGGCTAAACCAAGCAGGACCATCATTAGGATATAGATAGGCCATGATAAACCAATGGAAATAATGAATATAAAACAGGCAGATGCTAGGACCGAAAGGAGAAGGGTTGGTTTCCCACGAATTCGGTCGTATAAGTAGCCGCCAAGAAAACTGCCAAAAATCTCAGTTCCTGAATGAAGCATTAGAACAAATCCTGCTTCTGACAGCGTTTTTCCCATCACTTGTGTCATATAGATGGTGTGCAAGGGCCAAAGAAAAGCCATACCGGTGGAATTGACAAACATTGCGATTAATAACACTTTTAAGCTCTTGGGATAACTCCTCCAAATCGACATAGGATAAAACTCCTTTATATCACTGAGGTTGGTTTATTTGCGACCGTTTGATTTTGCCCACCCAATCCCTCCTTTTTCGATTCCAACGTAGTAATACTTAGGCATTATTTTGGTATATACCATTTAAACCAATTATACGAAATAAGAGTGATGGAGAGGGAAGAGGAAAGCAAATCAGGCCTTTCCTTTTCACCCCCTGTACCTCTTTACAAGATTCCATTATCCTTTTACACTACCTGCCGAGAGACCTCGCACAAATTGCTTTTGGAAAACAATATACGCGATAATCATTGGCAGCGCCGAAATAGCTAATCCCGCCAATTGGATTCCGAAATTGGTATTTAACTGACTTCTCAAATTCATCAGACCCACCGGAATCGTCCTTAGGGCAGAATCCTCTACAAAAACTAACGCAAACATAAATTCATTCCACACGTTCATTCCCGTTAATAATGCACATGAGGCAATAATCGGTTTTCCCATCGGAACAATAATATGTCGGTACACCTTCCAAATATTACACCCATCAATAATTGCTGACTCCTCAAGCTCTTTCGGAATCGACAGAAAATAGGAGCGCATTAAGAAAATTGAAAACGGCAGTTGAAAGGCAACATATGGGAGAATTAATGCCCAATAAGTATTGTACAGTCCTATTGCTTGCAGTAATTTGTAAAGTGGAATTAGGCTGACCTGCGGCGCGAGCATTAGACCACTTAAGATGATAACAAGTAAAATATTCTGTCCTTTAAACTGGAAGCGGCTCAATCCAAAAGCGGCCATCGACCCCAGCAGTAATACGATAACGACTGATACGGTCGTAATGAACACACTATTTAGAAAAAATTGGCCAATCCCGGCATCCCAAGCGGCCCGGTAATTCGCCCACAGCCATTCTTCCGGAAGCGACCAGGTATTTAGGAAAAAGTCAGCATTAGATTTTAGTCCGCTCAAGCCGAGCCACAGGATCGGATAAATGATCACCACTGCAAAGAGACTAAACCAGATAAGCACAACCGTTTGGAAAATTCTATTTTTCACTTTTAGGGAAAGATTTGAACTTCCTGTCTTAATTTCTTTTATTTCATTCGTCTTAACTACCGTATTGTTATTGGCCATTTCCTACGCCTCCTTTCCCGATTTGCCTATTTTTAGCTGAAGTAAGGAAAGCGTAAGGGTGACGACAAAAATTATCGTCCCGATGGTGGACGCATAGCCCATTTCATCATTTCGGAAGGCTGCCCGATAAAGCATCGTTCCTAACACTTCGGTTGAACGGCCGGGTCCCCCATTTGTCATAACATACACTTCATCGAATACTTTGAACGCACCGATTACCGTAATCACCGTACCGACCAGTATCATTTCTTTCATTTGCGGCAGGGTGATGAAAAAGAACGTTTTTATCTTAGAAGCTCCATCAATCATGGATGCTTCATAATATTCATAAGGAATTTTTTGCATCGCAAGCAAGAATAACATCACCATATAACCCGTGTACTGCCATTGTGAAACAGCAACAACCGCATAAATCGCCGTCTTACTGTCACCTAGCCAGGATATGGCCCATTCCGATTGTCCGATTGCATTTAACACCCCGTTCACTAAACCTACTTCTGGATTGTAAAGGAGCTGCCATAATAGCCCAACAACCGCAATGGAAATAACAGATGGGATAAAAAAAACAGTCCGGAAAAATGGCTGAAATCTTCTAATCAATTTGTCTTCTAATATAGCAGCAATAATTAAGCCCAAACCTACTTGAAAAATCAAAGAAATGACAGCGTACAGAGAATTATTTTTCAATGCAGTAAAAAAAATTGGATCCTTGAAAAGTCTGCCATAATACTCTAAACCAACAAACACTCTTCCAGCCTCAAATGAATTCCACCGAAACAAACTGTTATAAAGATTTAATACAATCGGCAAAAATACAAAAAACAGGATGAATAGGAGTGCTGGCAAAATAAATAGTATCGCAGTTTGGCTGTTTTTAAATGTTTTTGTCATCCCCAACTTCCTCCTAGGAGGGGGTAAGCAGGTATCCCCTGCTTACCCTTTCTCGTTTATAAAAAATGATACATGGAGTAAAATAGGCTACTGTCTCGTCACTGAACCCAAATAATAGTGGATTAGTCACTTAACGGTGCATCCGCTTTTTATTCCACTTCACTTTGTACTTGCTTAGCTACATTTTGTACTTCTTTAATAATTTCTTCTGGAGTTTTGGATCCATCGAGCAATAGCTGAATATTGGATAGATACACATCCGCTACCTTCGCATGAACATCTGTGTCGAGCCATTCAGCCATACCTTCTGCCTTCTTCATGAACTCAACACCTTCAGCCACTTCCTTTAAAGCTGTATCTTTGTTTGTAGCCCCATCAATCGGACTTGGCCAGCCAATTTGTTCTACAAGCTTTAAGGCGTTATCTTTACTCGTTAAATATTTCAAGAATTTAATCGCTTCTTTTGGATGTTTCGTTTTGGAGGAAACGATAAATCCATCCGGTGCCCCGGTAATGAAACTCTGACTGCCCTTACCACCTGCAATGGACGGCATTGGGAAGAATCCCCAGTTACCTTTCATATTGTTCTCAATCGTTTGGAATTCTTCTAATTCCACATAGAAGATTGCTCCCTTACCAGCTGCAAATAATTGTTGTCCCATATCATGAGAACTAGAGTTAACATTCTTCATAAAATAACCTTTATTATTCAAGTCAGCTAACATTTGCATAGCTGTTACATAGCCAGGGTCTGTAAACTCACCTGATTTCGGATTATAGTCTTTCATTCTCACATCTTGGGCCACCATCTTTTGGTTTAAGCCCGTTAAGTAATGGATGGCCGCCCATGGACTTTGATTTCCTAGAATAATCGGCGTTTCTCCACCCTTTTTCAAGGTGTCTAGCACTTGGATAAATTCATCCCAGGTAGTTGGTGCCTGCAGTTGATATTTATCAAAAATCTTTTTGTTGTAAACAAAGAATTTTCCATTGAAACGAAGTGGAATTCCGTAATTTTTTCCATCTGATGAGAAAGGCTGAAGAGATGCCGGAATAAAACTGTCCTTCCAAGCTGTATCTTCATTTAAATAAGGAGTTAAATCTAAGGCTGCATTAGCACGGACGAATTTCCTTGCAAATTCACCTGACCATGAAAACATAATATCTGGAACTTCGTTGCCGCCTAGAATGACACGGAGCTTATCTTTAATCGGTTCATCTGCAACCGCTTCCATTTTAATGGTGATATTTGGATTTTCCTTTTCAAAGGCTTCCACTACTTCTTCAAAATAAGGAGCGTATTCTGGCTGCGGCCACTTATGCAAAAACTTTAATACAACTTTCCCTGACTCCTCATTGCTAGATGAGGAACTAGAGCATCCTGCCAGGACAAGAGAGAACACCATCAGTACTGCTAATAAAACGTTTATTTTCCTTCTCATTAAATTAACCCTCCTTATTTTTATCAAATCAACCTACACAAAAGCGGTATTCCTTCACCCCCCAAACTTCTATGAATGGTTATTTATTTTAATCCCTTAAAGGAATTAAAAGGGAATCCCATAACCAAATGCACCATCTACAAGACACGTCTTTGCCGCAAACTTTGCCCCTTCCTCCATACTTTTTTGGAGGAGATCCGCTTCCTGAATGTCAGGATTTTCTTTTTTTTCAGAGAGATAATGTAAGATAAATGCTGTAAAAAAGGAATCTCCGGCGCCAAGCGTATCAACTGGCTGCACAAAGTGCGGCTTTTGGCGGTAAAAGGAATGGCCGTCATAGACAATCGAGCCGCGTGAGCCCATCGTGCCCAGTACTAGTTTACTCCCATAGGATTTGGCGCGTTTTAATAGATTCTCTACTTCCTCTTCGGCCAGTTTCCCGCAGGAGAGCAAGCTGATATCAATATGAGGACAATTCTTTGCTAGCAATTCATCGGTATAATCACTCGAAAAATCATAGGATACTAGCATCCCGGTTTCTTTTAATTTATGTAATTCTGAATCCATGTCACTATAGATGCTGCTATGGGCAATGTCAAAGCTTTTAATATATTCCAAGTCTTCTGTGCTGAGGACAATTGGATGATCAATTTGAACACCGCCACCATTTCCTCCGATGAACACTCGGTCACCATCTATTAAATCAACTGCAGCAAAGCCATTTTCCCCTTCATGCTGCCGGCAGTAAGAAATATCCACATTCAAGTCTTTTAAGGTGGCAATAATATGCTCAGCGGCCCGATCATTGCCGAACACTCCAAGATAGGCTGCCTCAACCCCTAACTGCTTCGCATAGACACTGAAATTCAAGGCATTTCCGCCTGGATACATCGTTTTTTTATAAACATATTTATCCACCACATTATCGCCCACACCGATTACCTTCATGAAAAAACCTCCCCAGTTTCTCTATTGGTATATACCATTTTAACTAAGTTGAAATGATATTAACTATCATTTCAGCTTTAATTCCGAATAAAACTTGACTATATCACTTCTCGTTAAGGACGTAGAAAATTCTATTTCTTTTTGATTGGTATCAAAAGCAACTGCTTCCTGGAGGATACACGGACTCTCGGAACGTATTTTCAACAGCTTGCTCTCACTTTCATCAGAAACCGTGACCTGCATGTATTCCTTTGCCATGACAAGGACAATCCCATACTCTCTTTCTAATATTTCATACAAGGAATCATTGTCTGTAATCAATTCATCGAGCCCGGAACACAGCTTCTCTGGCAGGAATGACTCTTCAATCGAGATCGGAGTCTCATTAACAAGCCGAAGCCGTTTAATAGCAATCATCATTTCTCCCAGGGGCAGTTTAAGCTTTTGAGCTAAATTAGGTGTGGCTTCCATTTTACGAATGGACAGAATCTGTGTGCTCGGTATCAGTCCTTTACTCAGCATGTTTTTGGTAAAACTATTAAACGTTACAAAATCCATTTGGATCTTCTTATTGTTGATAAAGGTTCCCGAGCCTACTCGCCGCTCCACTACACCTTCCCGCTCCAAGATCGACAAGGTATGTCTTGCTGTCATCCGGCTGATTTGATACTGCTCGGCCAATTCCCGTTCTGAGGGAATTTTATCACCGTGCTTAAGCTTACCGCTCTCAATTTCATCGAGAATTTTATTTTTTAATTGTTTGTAAAAAGGAACATCCTCTTCATCTCTGTTCATTCTGCTCATCTCTATATCTCCCGTATATGCACGTATTCAATCCATATTCAAAGCATATAGTATTTTTACTTCATTTGTAAATTTTTGTTTTCAATATTGGTATATACCAATTAAGGTGAGGCTAAGACTATAGAAAATCAAGAAATAGGAATCATTCTTTTAAAAGCGCTTACAATTAATTTGAAATAAACAGAGACTCTGGGATGATTTGACCGAAGGATATTGGAAGAATGGGTTCATTTTGCTAGTAACTTAAACAACCATGGGATGACTTTTACTTTATCAGAATTTTTAATTAAATTCAGGATAATTCAATACCACTCCCTTGTCAATAGATTATCTACTAAACAAATTTCTACAAAAAACTAGAAATTGCATAACTAAGGATTGGTAGTTTTATGTTAGCCCCTATCAGTAGTAGCATTTAAACCTCTCGTCTTATAAGAATAATGTCGACATTAGTCTTAATTTGGAAGAAGAGGCCTCTCAACTTTTTATATCCAGCATAGAAGATAAAATCAGCTTTCTGAGGATACACCCGATCATCTGGAGCATCATTTCCTGTGCGATTTATTGAAAAGACACATAATTACTCGGAATCTTGTATGTTCATTTTAGCATAAATGAAAGAACCTGTTTTTAAGAAATTCACTCTGTAAAGCTGACTGTTGACATCACTATGTTTGAAAAATAACGGTACACTTTCCGACTAAATTGGGAAATACCTAGATTTCCTTAAAAATAAGGGGAGTTTTTCCGTTTATATGAACAAAGTCTCTGGATTTTGTCTTATTTAGGTTAGTTAGTCGGAATATCTCCGCTTATATCAGTTTCTTAAGCAATCCCTACATACATTAGCCGGAATATCTCCGCCTATGAATTCAATAAAACAGTGCTCCAATCCATCTAAGGATCGGAACACTGTCTAATTGATAATTATAGCTCTTCCCCATTCGTTGCAATTACATTTTTGTACCAGTCAAATGATTTTTTCTTTGATCTTGCTAAAGTACCGTTACCGTAATCATCTTGATCGACATAAATGAAGCCGTAACGTTTAGACATTTCAGAAGTACCTGCAGAAATTAGGTCAATACAGCCCCAGCTTGTGAAACCGATTAAGTCTACTCCATCTTTAATCGCCTCGCCCATCTGATCAATATGAGATCGTAAATAGTCGATGCGGTAGTCATCATTGATCGAACCGTCTTCTTCTACCTGATCGTAGGCACCTAATCCGTTTTCTACGATAAATAAAGGTACTTGATAGCGGTCATACATTTTCTTCATCGTGATACGTAATCCCTTAGGGTCGATTTGCCATCCCCAATCCGATGCTTGCAAGTATGGATTCTTTACACCAGTGAAGAAGTTACCTAATTCCTTTTCCTTGTCATTAGCAGAAGCAACCATTGACATATAATAGCTGAATGATAGGAAGTCTACCGTATGATTTAATAACAGTTCTTCATCGCCTGGCAGCATATTAATCTGAATGTTTTTCTCTTTAAAATAGCTAAGCATAAAGCTCGGATAGTATCCGCGTACTTGAACATCTGTGAAAAATAAATTCTTCTGATCTTCATTTAATGCAGCTAATACATCATCTGGATTACATGTTTCAGGATAGATTTCCATACGCGCTAGCATACAGCCAATCTTCGCACCCGGAATGATTTCATGACATGCTTTTACTGCTCTTGCACTTGCAACAAACTGATGATGCAGTGCTTGATAGACCGTTTCCTCTTTGTTCTCGACTTCATCGATTAAAATACCGCTGCCAATGTATGGCGAGAATACAGAGATATTAATTTCATTAAAAGTTAACCAATATTTCACTTTATCTTTGTAACGTTTAAACACTGTTTCCGCATAGTTAACAAACAGATCAACTAAACGGCGATCGGCCCAACCGTTGTATTTTTGAACTAGATTCAGTGGAATTTCGTAGTGAGATAATGTCACTAACGGCTCAATTCCATACTTCTCCAACTCGTCAAACACCTTATCATAGAATGCTAAACCTTCTTCGTTTGGCTGACTCTCTTCTCCAGTAGGAAAGATACGCGGCCAAGAAATGGACATACGGAATGTCTTAAAGCCCATTTCAGCAAATAGCGCAATGTCTTCTTGATAACGATGGTAAAAATCAATCCCGCGACGTTTTGGGAAGTTGTCTCCCTCTTTACCCGCTAATAATTCTTCTAACTCTTTTTTACTCTTAACATCCATCTCAATGTCATTTGTACGGTCTTCTTTTGGCACAAACTGAACCATATCAAAAATGGATAATCCTTTTCCACCCTCATTATAGGCACCCTCTAATTGGTTAGCAGCAGTTGCTCCACCCCATAAAAAACCTTTTGGAAAACGGCTTTCTGTCATCAATATTGCCTCCCTCATTCTTTTTATTTCTTATCTATGTTCAATCATACACATAGGAAACTGAAAAAACTGGTCTCATTTAGACCAGTTTCGGGATGGATATTGCTTTTGATACCAATAAACTAACACATCAAACATGCGTAATAAGGTATATGCACTAACTGCACTGTTTTCAATCTTTCCACATTGTAATAATTCATCAAACACTTCTTGCTGTTTTAGGGAGTCCGAAAAGGTTATAAGTAATTTCTTACCCTTGGCCATTTCAATTTTATCAATGATGGATAACTCCTCCATTAAGATGTTTCCCTGAATCGAAATCGTGATGATCATATCTTCTTCCGTTAATAGAGATAATGCATCAACTTGTTTAAAAAGATTTGTACTGCATTCACAAAACTTTCCTAAAAGCAGTAACTTCTTTTGAAGCTCCATCGCTTGAATTTGGTTTTTCTCAAAACCAAGAATAACGATTTTTTTAGATTTATAAATTTTGGAAACGATCCGTTCCAACTGTTCCGCCTTAATATTTTCAATCATCTCGATATTTTCTTTTAATTTCTTTTCTAATATTTCTGGGCTCAATAACTTTTCAACACCTGAATAATGACCAACCTGCATAGCAGCACTACTTCTTAGGTGCGAAAAATTCTTGAATCCTAACCTCTTACAGAAACGATTGATGGTAGAAGGTGCAACATTACACGCTTCTGCTGCTGTTTCTAGAGAAAATCTCTCAATTTGATCGATATGCTCAAGTAAGCTTTTGGCAATGGAATAATTAATGTCCTTTTCAAGGGAATTATTTATGTATGCTAACAGTGTATAGATCAATTGCTCCATATTCGCCACCTCAGGAAAATACTATCACTTTTGCTTATTATCCACAATTGTAGTGTATGATTACATAGCGACTAACTGATAAATCATAATAAGCAATTCGATTTTCCCATTTTCATGGAGTATCATTCTCCTTCCACGATCTTTGCAAAGTCATCTAGTGTAGTCGAATACTTCACATAAATCCGCGGCAGTAGAAAAAGCTCATCTTTTATACCCTTTTTAGAAAATGCCTCAGGCGTGGTGGTAAGCCCAAACCTGTAGTACTTCTTCGTTTCCTCTACTACCTTGTTATTCCACGTTCCATAAGGATAAGAAAGAGCTATCACCGGCTTACCGGTTATTTTTTGAATCTTATCTTTGGACTCTCTCAGTTCATATTCATAATCCTTTATTTTTGTTAAATCAGGGTGAGTCGCGGTGTGCGATTGGAAGCTGATAATGCCGGAATCCACCATCTCTTTTATTTCCGATTGTGATAAGCGGATCGGTTGGCCAATGTAGTCAGAAATGACAAAAATGGTTGCTGTTGGTTGAAATTTATCTGTTTTCTGCTTTTGAAAGATAGTAAAGGCATTCAGATTGTTTTTGTAACCATCATCAAACGTAATAAAGATGGGCTTAGTTACTTTATCAATATCCTGCCAGCGTTCAAACGTTAATAAGGTAAAGCCATGATTACGCAAATAAACCATTTGCTGCTCAAAATTTTCAGGTGTTACATATAGCTCTTTAGAGCCCAGTCCCTTATACTCGTCAATGAAATGATAGACCAAGATCGGTACTTTCCCTTGTGCAAAGACATGTGAAGGAAACAATAAAAGAAGAATGCATAAAATAATCTTTTTCATCAAAACTCCTCGCTTTATCTCATTTCCCTTTATTATTCCTAGTTATTTACTTATTATCGACGGGTACAAGCTAATATGTATCCATTTGCTATGTTCCACAGCCTCTACTATAAATACTCTTAAAGGAATTATTTAACCTTCAAGCTCCTCCTACATTCCATTAAACCCCTGAAGCATTGCACACTTTTTACTAGATGCTTCTCTCGACAATTTTCTCCCTGCAAAGTAGGCTAAATCGCAGTTTTGTCAGCATTTTAGGCCCATTTAATTAATCGTTTAATTAATTTTGATTTACTTAATTAATCGTTTAGTTAAAATACGCCTATGACCTTGTAGCTAACGAACTTGGGCCGACTTCCAGGTAATTAATTGTCGAAAAAACGTTCTGGTGAATAAGCAATTCTTTAGAAACTGACAATAGAAACTAGAAAAATGTATATTTCCATAAATTCATACAAGCTTTTATACCAGATAATCGTTTGATTAGAATTTCAAGGATATCTTATAAATAAAGCCTTTTCCTGTTTGATAGATAAATTTATTGTCGAAGATTATCTCAAATATAGGTTAAGAATATGGGACGAATCTATCAATCTTCTCCTTCAGTAAGGTCCACATCAGTGATCCGAGGGATATAGCGGCCGTACGGAGGATTAGCGATTAAATCACTAATTTTTGGCGGTTGCGTTGAATTTATCACAAACTCCAATAGACTCCCTTGGATTCTATCGTAAGAATATTTCTGCAAAATCAAATACCAGGAATCCAGCTTATACTGAAAACCCCTTCCTTAACATGGAAGGGGTTTTCAGTATTTGGTAATTTGATTCTAGGAAAATAAGCTGTTGTTTCAGATGTTTGGCTTACAGCCTTACATCATGCCGCCCCTATGGTGAGAGTGTGTAATAAATTGAACACCTTGTGCAAATAGTGCGGTATATCAAGGTTTTGTTAATTTCTTACTGTAACATCTTTAACGGGGTTTTACTGTTTTTCACAGGATTGCGTTAGCAAAATGTTAGCATCTTATTAATGAGATTAATAAAATTGTGCCCCGTTTTCGGAGGTTGTTAGACCATCTCGAAATGTATTTATATCTTTATTAATAAAGTATGTTCAAAGATTCAACAACTTCCTTAACACATCATTGGACCTTCCTCTTGGAACTGCCTCAGAATAGCGAAGCACATGAATGCTCCTGTCCTTTAGCCAATCCTTCCACTTTTGTGAAATGGCAGACTGATATTCCAACTCCCTTTCTCTTTGGACCATACCAGGTGAAAAATGTTCATTCGCAAATTGAAATGTATCATCTCTTTTCATTGCCGGATGCATGATATATATATATTGATTATCCGGCAGAATGCTATTCAACCATATTTCACTATTGTGAAGAAAATCTTGCGTATTGTCTCCCCAAGCAGGCAGTGGTGGTTCAGCAAAATAGTAATACTTACTCGCATCGATTAACCCTTTATTGGAAATCCACTCTTCCAATGCCTTTTCTAATTCAGGAATCAGTAATTCTGGTGCCATATGACTGTCAACATATTTTACTTCTAACCCAAGACTGGTTAACCGATTCCATTGAGCCTCATATTCCAACAAAATCTCCTCTATTTTCGGACGGGCAGAAGCAAGTTGCTGCTGAGACTGATAGAACTCACCGTTTTTGTCTAGCAAAGAAGGGATTCTTTCTTTTGGCGCAGCTGGTGTCCATTTTACAGAATCCCATTCAGAAATCAACGTTAGATGGAGACCAATATCAATGTTATCACAGTTCCGCAGCAAATGAGCACCATTCTCAATTGCAGGACCAACCGCCATACAGGACACATTCCTTATTAGGCACCCACTTGTCACAGCCTGAAGAATGGCCTGATTTGCGGCATGGGCAGATCCAAAATCATCCGCACGCGTTATAATGGTAGGATGTTCCATTATCTTTCCCCTCTAAGGAGAAAATCAACACCTGAATCCAGCATCTTGTTCCAGAAAATGATATCGTGTCCGCCATCATCTTCTTGATACTGTACTGAAATCTTATTTTCTTTTAATGTGTTGACAAAGCGTAGATCCTGTTCATAGACCAACTCATCTTGTCTTCCAGAACACAGGAATAAATCTGGTATTTCTCCATTAGATTGTTTTGCTTGAATAAATAGATTTGCCGGGTCATAATTTTTCATATAGTTCTCTTCGTTGCCAAAAATACTGTCCATGAATTCTTGTGGGAAAAGATCTGGATGAATCAGTTTATATAACTCAGTTGCAGGAGACATGGCCAGAATTTTACTGAAATTTTCCACATGGAGCATACCCAGCATCAGACTGCCAAAGCCGCCCATCGAAATACCACCGATAAATGTATCCTCGCGCTTATCCGAGAGTGGGAACAATCTTCTGGTCACTTCCACTAATTCCTTGCCAACATATTGTCTATAATTTGCTTTTCGATCTGGCTGATCCACATAGAATGAATTTTCACCATCCGGAATTACAACGGCAATACCCTTATAAGTAGCCTGCTGTACCAAGTTAATTGACGTACCTATATCTGTTGCACCCGCACTAAAGCCCGGTAGAAAATATAAGGTTTTATATGGCTCTGTCGTTTGCGCTAAATTTAAATCAAATGGTAAAATCACATGAACTTTTACACTTCTGGCCATGCTTGGCGAAAAATAATTCATTGTAATAAAAGACAACGTTTTTCTCCTCCTGACAAATCGTCATTTGTTTATTAACGGTTCTAAATACTAGACTCGGCTTAACAATTATTAGTCTGAATCTTATAGCTGTATTCTTTCAGATTCGCTTCCAAAGTGGCTTGGCATCCATTGTTTTCCCATTGTAACTTTAATACATGCGGCTCAGACTCCAATATCGTTAACTTTGCTTCAACTCCGAAAGCAGGGCAGGTATTTCTAAATCGAATCAGTTCAAGCTGATCTAACACAACTTTTTCTTCGAGGCCAGCCTGTACTTGTTCCATCGTAAGATTTGTGCGGTTAATCTCTTTGTGTCCGCCGGAACCTGCCTTCTCTACCGCTTCATAATTGTTTTTGCCTGCAAAAAGATCCAGATACCAGATCTGTGGTTTTCCTGGCATAAACATCTGAATGGCACGGGCCAAAAGAAGCCTTTGTTCATCCTCACCCAGTGCACTAAAGTAAGTGGAATTCACTTGATAATACATGTTTTTCTGTCCATGAAGATCCTTTACATAGCCACCTCTGTCTACCACCGTTTTAATCAGGCTATCAATCTGCTCATCTGATAGTAATCCCTTCAAATCAAGTAGCGGTATGCCATCGTGGCACCCTAACATATTCACTGTTTTAATCCCTTTCTTCTGAATATCATGGATCCAAACAAGTAAATTCTCCTTTGTATTTCGCTCAAAGGCATCAATAATTAACCCAGGTAAAAAGAAATCGTAAGTCAGGTATCCTTTTTCTGCTATTTTTTCATGAACTTTTTCTTCATATTTTGAATGGATCTCGGGCAAAAGAATGACACCATATTTGTCTGCTAGTCCCTTGACACGTTCAAGCAGCTCCCATGTCCCAGGATCGTTTAGGAAATTTTTTTCCCCCGGCTCTTTGGGTGCATATGCAAATGCATCCAATCTTACTATCTCCGCGCCATACTCTGCAAGTTTTCTCAACGTATCCTCGTAAAAATCCCATACCAGCGGTGACTTTATATTTAAATCCATCTGCCCCAAGTATTTACGTCTTGATTCAAGTAATTCGATAACCCCTTCACTGTATTTTTCAAATCTACCAAAATCTATTTCTTTTGGGCGTTTTTTGGCATGGAGTGAGTCGTTTACTAAATCAGCAATAGCTTCAGCAGCAGCATACTGGATATCCAAAGCCTCCATAAGGTCTTGGGCATCGATTTTTTCATATTTCACTTCTTGATAAAATGTATTCCAGTAAGGTACTTCCTTTCCGTCAGGCATCCGCACCATAAGAATGGGAAGTCCCGGCTTTCTGAAAAACATATCCTTTATTAATTCAGCATGGGGCTCTATATAGCCCTCAGGAGTCAACTCTCCATGACCTTCCCAGAACTTATTCCAGTTGATAAAAAAATCTTTATATTTAGAAGCCTCGCCATTTTTTAAGATATCCTGAAATTGCTTTGAAAGTACGGATGCATGATTTAATATGAAGTCAAATTTAAATGAAATACCGCATTCTTCTAATTCGTTTAAATCCTTTAAAGAAGCAAGCATTTCATTCAATTCGTAGTCAATAACAGAAAATCCTCGATCTAAGTCCGTATTGAAAAGGCTTGGCAAAATATAAAAGGACTGAAAAGCATCTTTAAGCTGGGGGGACTTTATAAGTTCAACCATCCCCTTTAGTGAACCGTCAATACTATCCGGATATGCATTTAGCATCGGTCCATCGTTAACGATTTTTTTCTTTGATGTGTTTAACATCTCCGTTGACATCTAAATTTCCCTCCCATTAATTCTAAACAAATAATTTGGTGCATTATTTACTGTATTTTTTTATAAAACCTGTTACGGCATCACACACTTCTAATGCAACTTTTTTCTTAGCAAATAGGTTAAAACCGTGGGCAGCCTCCGCCACTGTCTCGTCATATAATAACTCTTCATGCTTAATCCCTTTACGATCTAGCATCTTAATCATTTCCACGGTTTGCGACTTATGAAGATGATCAATTTCTCCCGAAGTTAAGAAAACAGGTGGATAGTTCTCCGTTACGTGATGCAAGGGGGAAATCTGCCCTGCCAGTGGATAATTTTTCACGTCAGTTGTACCAATATAGGCCTGAATACTTTCTTTTACTAATGGAAAACCTGATTCAAGCGCTGTATCAAAGTTAAAGGCTCCGTAATAAAGGACTACACCTTTTAATTGTTCCATTTTTAATGGAGCAGTGATACCGATGTTTTTCTCCAGTTTTTCATTGGTGCAAATGCAGGCAGTAAGGCTCGCCAGGTGTGCTCCCGCTGAATCACCTGCAAGGAAAAACATATCAGCATCTCCGTTAAATCGCCCACAATTCTCCTTGATCCAATTGATCGCAGCAGTAATATGGTGTAACGATTCAGGGTGTTTATATTTCGGTCCTAATCCGTAATTCAAATTAAAAACCAGGAAGCCATTGTCCGCTAGTTTTCTGCAAAGTCCGGTTGTGGAAGACTTATCCCCAACGGCCCAGCCGCCTCCATGTATATAAACGACAATGGGCAATGGTCCCGTAGTATGCTTAGGAAAGTGAATGTCCAGTTTATTATGATTACCTTTTGTACCAGAATAGGATACATTCATAACATCTTCTACATCATTTGTAATCTCAAATTTTCTTGTTGAGGGATTCATAAAGAACCAAAGAATTTTGGCATATGCTTTTATTAAATGTAGTTTCACTAGTAATCAATCCTATCTTTTTTGTCATCAAGGAGTATAGTCAACTTTTACTTCTCTTTCTCTTTGGAATATTCCTGTTTAAAGGTAATGCTTATCCCTTTATGCATTGCCACAAACCCGCTTCCAATAACGCTGTCCGGCAGTGGAACCGCAGCAGCTTCCCCGTTAATGATCATTTCTGCACACTCAATATGTTCTTTAATGTGTTCTTCTTTAATCGGCACTTCATGATGGCCTGGATATAAAAAGTCGAATTCATCTCTTCTGTTATAAAGCTTTATCAGGGAATCTCTAAAGGTTTCAACAGAGGTAGAATGGCTGATATGCAGAAGTACTCCCAGTGAAGTTACAGTGTCTGCACAGAACAATTGTCGGTTTTGGGAATCTAAAAGACAAATTGATCCAGGTGAATGTCCAGGAGTCCAAATAACTTCCAGCTGTCTTCCTCCAAGGTCAAAAATATGGCCTTCGTTTATATATTGGAGATTTTCCTTTTCAGGAACATGGATTAATTTTTGAATTTCAGCCCGAATTTCCTCCGAATCAATGCTTTCCAGTAGGCCCGGTATCAGCACTTTTCTGTATTCTAAATCCAGATGTTCCTGAATGGCACTTTTATCCATTTCTGATAGATATACTGTATCGAATAAATAATTCGATCCGATATGGTCTACATGTCCATGGGTATTTACCACCTGTACAGGTTTATCAGTCAAACTGCGGACAATATCGTCCAGGCCCTCAAACCCCATCCCTGAATCAATTAATAATGCCGATGTTTCACCCTCAACCAGATACATATATACTTTTATCGGATCCTCAATCCGCCAGGTATGCTCGTCTATTTTGTGTACCAGGAAATTACTCATCCTCCACAATCCTTTCTTTTCACAGCATTACTTTAATGTTCCACGAATCAAAATATCCTTATATCCAATTGGATTAACACTTGGAGTGCCTGATGCATCCAAAAGTTTCTTTAAACCACTTATCACTCTCAAATCAAAGGAATCTTCCTCGAAAGTAATCTCGAACTGTTGTCTATGTGCGGTTTCTGTATAGTAAATGTTCAGTAGCAATATATGATCATTCACCCATTCATGATGGGCTGCATATTTCCATCTTCTATTCGAATGATCAAAAAACTTTATAAACGTCACAGGCGCGATTTCACATTCCATCACTCCCTTATTAAAAGTGACCTTCGAGCTTTCGATTATTTGAGTTTCTCCGATCGTAACTTTAAGCTCACTTCCCTGGAAGTCAAAAGACACATATAAGTCCTTATCGTTATGGTCAATCAAATATTTTTTACCATTAACTTTTCTTTCCATATAGGAAGCCGTAGCATCAAATATAAACGGTTTAGACAAATCGCATAACATTCTTGTTAATTCATCCTGCACATCACCATTAGCAAATTGAGGATGGTCTTTTGCCTTTTGAACGATATTTTTATAAAAGGCTGAAAGTAATTCCTGTGAATCCCCATCCTCGGAAGTGATAACCGCAACGATGTCTTTTTCAGGTGCTACAATGCAGAATTGTCCAAATGCACCGTCGGCTCTATAGGTATTTTCACTGCCTCTCCACATTTGAAAACAATATCCTTGTGACCAATCTTTTCTAATCTCGATATCGGATGTGTCAATTTGTTTTGACGAAGCCATCTCTATCCAAGATTCATCCAGAATTCTCTTACCATTAAATTCGCCATTGCATAGAAATAGCATTCCTAGTTTAGCGAAATCTTCGGGCTTTAACATCAGTCCCCAACCGCCAGTTGTCATTCCATTCTTTTGGTCCCACTCATATTCTGTAATCTCGAGAGGTTCAAACAATCTTGGTTTGAGGTAATCTTCTAACGTTATACCCGTCACCTTAGAAAGGATGGCAGAAAGCATAAATGTGCCTCCAGAATCATAAAGAAATTCCTTCCCTGGATCATTCTTTAGCGGCATTTTTATAAATGATTCGATCCAATCATCCTTATCCGCTATTTCCATAATAGAATCTACATAATGACCGGTAGCCATCTCTATAAGATTTTTCACGGTCATTTCTGGAAACTTTCTATCCATTTCAACATCAGCATACTCTGGAAAGAAACTGATCACTTTATCTTCAAGCTTTAAAAGCTTTTCCCCTACCGCAATCCCAATTGCAACAGCTGTAAATGTCTTACTGCCAGAATGAAGCAGTCTCGGCAGTCCTGGTTCATAGGGATACTGATAACCTTCAGCGATCACCACTCCATTTTTCAAAAGAATAAATGAATGTAAATGACTCTTGATATCCTTTACAGCATTAAGAAATCTAATAATATCCATGGAACTTACGCCATGTTTTTCAGGAACTTCTCTATTAAAATACTTCATTTATAAGCTTCCTTTTACAGTTATATTTTTGTTTTATATCGTTCTTTTATAACTTCAAGCTTTGGTAGATTTACCAGAGCACCAACATGTTTTAGTTTGTAAGCACTAACCGCAAAGCCTAACGATAGTGCGTCTTTTAACGTGTATCCTTTAACAGCAGCCGTGTAAAAACCTGACCAAAAAGCATCACCAGCTCCGGTGGTGTCGACAATGTTCGTTGCAAGGGTACTAAATTTAATCGTTTCATGGCCATTGGAAACAATGGCTCCTTCACTTCCTAGTGTCATGATAACAAGCTTTGCCCCGAGTTCGATAAACTTGGCTAATTGATTTTCATTGGTATCTTTCCCAAATAATCTTTCCGCATCCACTTCAGAGGGCTTTACAATGTCAGCCTTGCCTATCATTGACTTAACATATTCAAGTCCGTTCTCACCTTTAGGCCATAACATCTCGTGATAATTTGGATCAAAACATACGAAACTATTATTTTCTCTGGCAGTCTCAATTATTCTTTCAATCGTATTTCGAGCCGGCATCCTTGAAATGGGCCAACAGGAAAAGTGAATAATTTTGGAGTTTCTTACCGCCTTTTCTAGCTTTTCACTAAAAGATAAATGGTAATCAGCATCTCGATAAAAGATCGGAACTGGTGTACTTTTACTTTTCGTAATCATCACCATACTGGTTGAATAATCAACTTGCTCAATATAACTAGTATCCAAACCTTCACTTTTAATTTTGTTTATTAGAAATTGACCTAAACCATCCTTCCCAACTGCAGAAGCTATAATAGAATTTGCACCTAACTTGTTCACATTCATTGCGATATTAGCAGGAGCACCCCCAAAGAATTGGTTATAGGAAGTGGACTCGAAATTATCACTATAGTCTGTTGAGATCATATCTATTAGAATTTCACCCACAGACAAAACGTCATTCGATTTATCATTAAATTTGATCTTATGATGAAAATTAAACAATTCAATCACCTACTTAATATAAGAATAAGAATTATTTCGTATTTAACCTGCGTTCTGCTAATTCTTTTTGAACCTGCGGAAAAGTTTTATCCAGTTTATAGAACCAAAGCAATAAACATGCAATAACACCACATACCATCGGGATATAATTGTGACCTATATTAATAGCCATTATCGCTATTTGAGATTGTATAGCCGCAGTTGGATTATATTGACCGAGCTCAATTAGCCAACCAATTAAAACAATCGATAATCCTTGCGAAATTTTTGTCGCAAATGTCATTGCCGCCATGCCGACACCCTCTGATTTTATTCCTGTTTTCCATTCCCCATAGTCAATCGTATCTGCTACCAGACCATATAGACTTCCAGCTGCAACACCAGCACCAATTCCTTTCATTGCACTGAAGATAATGACCAATAACAAACTATTTCCTATCATACCTTGTAACAAACTAGCAGCTGCCAGGATTGCCAATCCTGCCATCATTGTATTTCTCTTACCAAATTTTTTAATGAGAATAAAAGATGTAAAAAGTGTTAGTAGCTGTGAGATCGTGATCGCATTTGCAAACTGAGCATAATAAGCAGTGTCACCAAGTAAACCTTTTGCATAGTACATTCCGGTTCCACCTAGCATACTCGTAGCGAATAATGCTAAAAATACAGTTCCCACAGCAATCAACCAGTATTTGTTTGAAAAGAGTGCTTTTAATACTAGTTTTGTTTCTACCTTTTGCTTATGCCCACCACTCTGGCTTTCCATTCCAACACGTTCTTTTGTAAAGTAAAAACAGATTAAATGACCGATCAGGCCACATACCGCATAAATGGAGATGACGATAGTCCATGCCATCTGATCCCCACCAAGTGCTTTAGTAGCACTATCCACAGTAGATTGTACAATCATCGTCCCAATACCTGCTCCACTCATGGCAAAGATCCCAAGCAAACCACGCTCATAAGGATTATTGGTGATATTTACAATCAATGCATTATACGGAACGTAAAGTGCTGTCAAAAATACAGAGTTAAATAGATTGTAAGTAATGAATACATAAATATACTTAATAATATCTGTTGAGCCGTCCGGTACTGTCATCAGCAAAACTCCACTTATAGCAAATGGAATACAAGCTCTTAGAATCCAAACCCGTGCATTTCCATGTTTAGAACGTGTACGGTCTACGATAAATCCCATAATGATATCTGTCACACCATCAAGCAGGCGTGAAACCAATATTATTGTTCCAATGATTCCAGCATTCAGCAACAACACATCGGTATAATAGAACATAATAAAAGACGCTACAATAGTATTAATAAATGCTGTACCGATATTGCCGGTCATATACGCACTTCTCTCGACCACACCAAGAGATGCGCTAGGATCGTTTGATTTCGTTAATAATCTCATTTTTTTCCCCCATTTTTGTGATTCGTTTATAATGCAAATAAACCGTTTACATAAGTATATGTTAACCGCTTAACATAATTGTGTCAACCGGTTAACACACAGTCATAAATAAAAGTTTTTTCCAAAAATAAAATGCTCAAGATTTTAATAATCTCGAGCATGTATGTTACATTTATACGATTTTCTAAGTAGTTTCTCTTTCCACCAAACTTACAGGTAGAACATTTTCGATGGTTATTTCCTTACCTTCTATTTTATCTAACAAAGTTTTCACAGCTATTTCTCCGAGCTTTTCTATGTTTTGTCTTATTGTTGTCACTGTTGGAACTGTCATTGCAGCCATGTCAATGTCATCATAGCCAACAATTTTGACATCCTTCGGGATACTTTTTCCATATAATCCTGCAACATGTATGACTGAAGCTGCTACTATGTCACTGCCCGCAAAGATCCCATCAACATCCGGATGTTCTTCAAAAATTTTTATAGCCACTTTTTTATATTCTTCAAACGTGGAGAGCTTTGATTGTTCAATCACATACTCTATATTTTTTTGTACTGAAACATCAATAAAAGCTTTACTACGATTATTTGCTAAAGTATCCATTCTCAATTCCCCACTTATATGGGCAATTTTCTTACATCCACTTTCTATTAAAAGATTAGTTGCCATTACCCCACCATTGTAGTGGTCTGAAGCAATATAGGGTACGCCCGTAATTCTTGTATCTACCGTTATTAAAGGCATACTTGGCTGAATGTAATCAACTGAATCTGAAGTAAAAATGGCAGCAATAAAACCATCAACTTGATTACTACTAATCAACTCTAAATAATCTCTCTCTTTATTACTATCAGCATAGGAGTTACAAATCATGACCTTATACCCTGCTTGGTAAGCATAAAATTCTATATAGTTCACCAACTCTGAAAAGAACGGATGGGATACTCTTGGAACGATAACACCTAATATATTTGACTTTCGTCTAAACAAGGATCTTGATATTTCATTTGGCTTGTAATTTAGCCTTTCCATTGCTTCATATACCTTTTTTCTAGTTGAATCGCTTATATATCCTCTATTATTCAAAACTCTTGATACTGTGGCTACTGCGAGCCCTGCTTCTTTAGCTACATCTTTTATCGTTGCCATAATATAACTCTTTCCTTCCAACATCTTTAATTACTTATATGATAAATCATCGTTTTGTAGGTTGTCCAAAATTTCCTTAAAAACGGTTCAATTAAATTTCATCCAGATGCTAGATGAATTCTATTATTAATATTATGGTCATACCATTACCAAATCACCAAAACTGTGTATCTCCACGTACACAAAAATGAAAAAGGAAGCCTCTCAAAAGTTAGCTGCACTCAAGAGAAGCCTCCGTTAATCAAAATCAAATAGAAGATACCTTATTAAGGTACCTTCTATCGTCTATACAACATACTTAATAAACTTCTACCTTCTTCACTTCATCAATGGCTGCCTGTACGTCATCCGGTTTAAAACCTATAATATCCAAATAATATAACTGCTGTAAGGATTTAGATAGACTTTCTTTATCTCCACTTGCAATCATTCCTGCAGCGATAGGTAGTTTTTCCGATAAGATCTTCATTGCCTCTTCATTAACAGCCAACTCTTCTAATCTGCTTTCCGGACCGAAGATATTACGGAAGTCTTCTGTAGGAACGTACGTTATATCATGGGATCCACTTCCTAATATTATTCTCTCCCCTTCGTATCTAGGAAGCACTGCTTCAGCGGAACAATTAAATGGTACTTCAAAATGCATTGTTACTGTTCCATCTTCATTGATCTTCCAATTGGACACATACGTTCCGCTCACCGATTCATAACGGCAGTTCACATGACGGAGCTTCATATTTAACTTAGGAGCAAATCGAACTTTACGAAAACCCATTTCAACAGGCTGAATACCTGCAACATGACGGTACATAAATTCCATAATGGAACCATAAGCGTAGTGGTTAAAAGAATTCATTCCTGTTCCACTTACCGTACCATCCTCTAGTAAGGAATTCCAACGCTCCCAGATCGTCGTGGCCCCTAAATTTACACAGTATAACCAACTTGGAAAGTCTTCTTGGAATAAGAAATGATAAGCCAAATCTTCCATTCCATTTTCACTAAGTACACTACAAAGTAGCGGAGCACCAACGAATCCACACTTAATTTTAAAACAGTCCTTCTCCAGTCTATGCTTAAAACCCTCGATGACTTTTCCTTTATCAATGTAAACTCCAAACTTCAAGGCGATAATATAGGCTGCCTGCGTATCAATGGTAAGCCGACCAGTTGGTGAAAAATATTCATTAAAGATCGCTTTCTTGATGTTTTCTGCCAATTCCCTGTATTTTTCTCCATCTTCCCGTTCACCAATCAGTTCTGCCGTCTCTGATAAAATCCGAGTGGACTCATAATAATAAACAGACGCGATATAAAAATCATCTGTTCCACCTTTAAAACTTTGAGGTGTAACTCCATCCAATGCTAGCCAATCACCGAAGTGAAAGCCAGTATCATATAGATGCTGTGTCCCGTTTTCTTCGGCCAACTTCGTTACATAATCCACCCAGTCCTTCATAAGTGGATAGTATTCCTTCATGGCATACTTGTCCCCGTAATATTCAAGGAGTGTTTTCGGAATAAAGGTGGCTGCATCCCCCCAAACACTGCACGCACCGCTCAAGGAGCCAATATTGGGAAAATAGTTGGGGACACCCCCATCCATTTTTACTTGCTCATTTCGCAAGTCCGTTAAAAATTTATGATAAAAGGCCCTTGTGTCCATATTAAAGCTGGCAGTTGGTGCAAATACTTGTGCATCCCCAGTCCATCCAAGGCGCTCATCCCGTTGTGGGCAATCTGTTGGTGTATCCAGGAAGTTTGACTTTTGCCCCCAAAGGGCATTTAAATAAAGGCGATTGATTTTTTCATTGGACGTTTCAATATAACCTGTTCGGTCTAGATCGGAATAAACGACCCTTCCAAAGAAATCATCCGTGTTAATTTTCCCTACCCAACCGGTTACTCTTACATATCTAAAGCCAAAATACGTGAAATGCGGGCGAACCATTTCCTTCTCCCCATTCGATACATAAACAAATTGGGATTTGGCTTTACGGTAATTCTCATTATAGAAATTACCTTCTTGGAGAACTTCACCAAAATCCAACGTTACTTTCGTTCCCTTTGGTAAATCAGCAGTAAACTCCATATATCCCGCAAAATTCTGTCCCATGTCTAGTACCGTTTCTCCTGAAGGCGTTTGAAGGAGTGCCACGGGCGTAAGTGTTTCTTTTTCCAGTAATGGCAAACTGTATCTTTCTACTAGTTTCTTATTAAACAAATCTACTACTTCAACGGAGTAAACGGTATTTTCCTTGTCCTGCCACAAAAGACGGTTGACTATCTCCCCATCATAAATAGCGCTATCTTCGATGTCAGAGCCCCGGTAATTCCAAGTGGAATCCGTTACTACAATTTCCTTCGTACCGTCCTCGAATTCCAAATGCAGCTCTGCGATGGCAGCGAAACGGTCACCATAAATATGGCGTTCACAATCCAAACCAAATCTCCCTTTATACCATCCATTCCCTAGACTTATTTCCACCAGATTCTTTTCTTTCACCAAATGGGTAATATCATATGTTTGGTATTGCACTTCCGTTGCGTAGTCATTGAGAAAAGGTGCAAGATAGTCGTTGCCTATTTTTTCCCCGTTTAAGTACGCTTCATAAACGCCCAAACCGCATACATAAATACGGCCTCGTGTCACTTTCCCCTTGGATTGGAAGTCCTTCCTTAATATCGGATGAAAGGTGTGCTCCTTGGCTGGTCCCACCCAAAGTGCCTGCCATGATTCCTCCATCTTTCCTGTTTCAAAGAAGCTGGTCTTACTTACGGCAGACTCCCCGTTATCCCCTTCTACATGAATACGGAAAAAATAGGTAGTCCTGGGGCTTAACGGTATCTCTAGTCTTTCCCCAATGGAGGACAGTGCTTTTCCTTCTTTTTTATAAATAACATTTTCGAAATCTTCATCCAAACTGACTTCAATTTTTACGTATCTTTGTTCATGGGAACAAAAGTCTTCTACCGTCCATGAGCACTTTATTTGATCAAATAGAAACCCAATTGGGTTTCTAATACCATTTATTTTAATATTATCAATTTTCACCCTTACACTCCCCCAAAAAGGTTATTCTACCCCACCTTAAAGTGAAGATGGACGGTCTTGAAAGTTATCCATATAGCCCCTCCTCTCAACTGTCAATTAGGACTCTTTTCTTGTTTGTAGGTCTACTAAGATTTGTGGATAAATCTTATCTAGTTTATAGAATTTTAGAATAATCAGTTGTAATATCCCCATGATAGCCGGCACCCAAACGAATAAGAAGATTATCATGGAGATTGCTGAATCAGTTTGCTCTGCTACGCCTCCAACATAACCACTAAGTGACATGCACCAACCCATTACTGCTGCCCCAAGACCCATTCCTACTTTAGTACCAAAACTTCCTGCACTATAGACCAAACCTTCTGTTCTTATGCCCGTTTTCCATTCACCATACTCAATCGTATCAGCTAGCATGGCAAAGAAGGACGCTACCATAGGGACTCCTCCTATACCACGGATAATAGAGCCCACTAATACTAAAGTAAAGTTTGTTGGATCAACAAGGATGACAACGGTTCCAATTAGTCCGAATAATAATCCAATGATTATAGCATTACGTTTACCGAATTTTTTAATAATTGGCGCTACAAATAGCAAACCAATCATTGCAGGAAATAAACCAGCTAATCCCAATGGTCCAACTAATGCTGTATTTTCAAGAATATACTGTGCATAGTAAACACCAAGTCCTCCACCAAGCCCCATACCAGTGTAAGAAACTAGTAAAAACAATACCATTAGTGCCCAGTATTTATTCTTGAATAAAGCTTTAACGCCATTCTTTATTGGAATCTTAGATTGTTCGACATTAACAGCTGTTACACGTTCTTTCGTCGTTAAGAAGGTAATAATGAAAAGAATACCTGCAAGAATACTGAAAATAGTGAAGGTTATCGTCCAACCTGTTTTACCTCCCCCAAAAGCTTCTACAAGAGGAATAGTTAAGAATATAATAATAGATGTCGCTATAAGTGCGGAAAACATTCGAAAAATATTTAAAGTAGCTCGTTGGTAGCTGTCTTGTGTCATTCGTGCATTTAATACACCGTATGGAATATTAATACCTGTATAGATAAGATGAACTATATTATACGTAATGGCTATATATACTAACATTCCTACTGGACCTAAGTCTGGAACACTGAACAACATGATAGCGGAGATAGTAAATGGTATTGCCAACCATAACAACCATGGTCTTGCTTTTCCATGCTTTGAATTTGTTTTATCAACAATCGCTCCCATTCCAATGTCTGTTAACCCATCTAACAGTCTGGATAGAAGAATAATCATACCTACCGCCGCTGCAGAGGCACCAGCAACTTCCGTATAATAGAATACGAGAAAAGTAGACACTGCTGCAAAAACAAGATTACTTGCTAAATCACCAAAACCATATCCCAATTTCTCAATAAAACCGATTTTTGTCTCTGGTGATGTAACAGCCCCAGATGTTGGATCCACAACCATTTCTTTTTTAATGGCTCCCACGTTAAAACCTCCTTGTATATTTCTGAAGATGAAAAAATCAGTAAAGTTCCGAACTTCATTACCAGAGCTCCAAATCAATTAATAACCATTGATTTGGAGCATCGAAAACATATTATCTAGCTACCTGTAAAACTGCATCGTTTAAATTCCCCAGTAGCTCCGTAAGCATTTCTTCTGTGAAGGATGCGTTGAAAGATACGAGCGTTCGAAGCGGCATATATTTCATCATTGCCGCCAGCATCTCTGATTGTTCTTCTTCCGCTGCTTCCATCACTGGACTGTTTTTGTTGATTTCGGCAAGTGCCTCTTGTAATACTGGTCCAGCATGAGGGTGTGTCATAATATCCCCCAACGTTGATGTTCTTGAGAAACTAACCGGAAGGAAAACGGTAGATTCTACCTTCACTATTTCCGTTAGCGAAATATTCGTAGAAGAGTTCCCTACTAAAATCTCAAACTCTCCTGTTTCCACATGCCAATCTTTTAATTCAACGTTATAGTAAGCGAAGGCACGTTTATCGAGGGTAAACGTAACAGTTGTTTCTTCACCTGGTTCGAGTGCAACCTTTTCGAATCCTTTTAATTCTTTTACTGGTCGAATAACGCTCGTTTCTACATCACGTACATAAAGCTGAACCACTTCTTTACCAGCAACTTTTCCAGTATTTTTTACCGTTACATGAACATCCACTGTTTCTTCATCCGTTAATTCCTTTTTATCCACTGAAATAGCTGTAAAATCAAAACTAGTGTAGCTCAAACCAAAACCGAATGGGAATAACGGTTCAATTTCTTTCGTGTCATAATAACGATAGCCAACGAAAATTCCTTCTTTGTACTCTACTTTGTCACCTTCTCCTGGGAAGTTAAGGTGTGACGGATTATGACTTAGTTTTTGCGGGAACGTTTCCGCCAATTTACCAGATGGGTTCACTTCTCCAAATAGGACATCTGCGACTGCCCCACCGAATGCTTGCCCTCCTAAATATGCTTCAATTAACCCTTTTACATTTCCTAACCAAGGCATTTCAATTGGCGCACCATTACTCAGAACAACGATCACATTTGGTTGTACTTCCGAAACGGCTTCAATAAGTCGTTGATGATTCGCAGGAATGTGTAAGTGTGTACGGTCGTATCCTTCTGATTCGTAGCGATCTGGAAGTCCAGCAAACACTACCGCTACATCTGACTGTCTGGCAAGGTTTTTCGCTTCTAAAATAAGCTGCTCATCGATGTTGTCTGAGTCTAATTTATACCCTTCACCATACGATACATTCGCTTCTCCAGCCAATTTCTCCATTTCTTCAAACACACTATCTAGTTTGGTAGGAACAACGTGTGAGCTTCCTCCGCCTTGGTATCTAGAGTGTTTTGCAAAGGCACCTAGTACCGCAATCTTCCCCTGCTTTTTCAATGGAAGGATTTCCTCTTCATTCTTAAGAAGTACCATGCTTTCACTAGCCACTTGTCTAGCTAAGGCGTGATGAGCTTCTTGGCTATACGTAGCATTTTCTTGTTTCTCTTCTACAGATCTAAAAATAATCGTTAACAGTCTTTCTACTGCGTCGTTAAGGACCGCTTCTGATAAACGACCGTTTTTCACCGCTTCTACGATTTTCTTGTCCCCTTCTCCATTACTAGAAGGCATTTCCAGCTCCAAACCTGCTTCTAACGCATGTGCCCTTTCATTCACAGCACCCCAATCAGAAACGACGAAGCCTTCATGTCCCCACTGGTTTTTTAGAATATCCGTTAATAATGTTTTGTTTTCAGAGGCAAATTCTCCATTTACTTGGTTATAGGAACACATTACCGTCCAAGGTTGAGCTTTTTTCACGGCACCTTCAAAGCTAGCAAGATAAATTTCACGAAGCGTCCGCTCATCTACCACTGCATCCGTTGACATCCTGCGGTGCTCTTGATTGTTTGCGGCAAAATGCTTTAAGGATGTTCCGACACCTTGGCTTTGTACCCCATTGATATGACTTGCAGCTAGCTCCGATGAAAGATAAGGATCCTCGGAGAAATATTCGAAGTTACGTCCACATAATGGAGATCGTTTAATGTTGGCACCTGGTCCAAGAAGTACTGCCACATCTTCTGCTTGGCACTCTTCCCCTAAGGCAACCCCCACTTTGTTAATAAGATTTCTGTCCCAAGATCCTGCTAACCCCGCTGCTGATGGAAAGCACGTTGCAGGAACGCTGTCAAAAAGTCCAAGATGATCGGCACCTTGCTTTTGTTTTCGTAATCCATGTGGTCCATCCGTAACCATAACGGAAGGAATTCCCAATCGTTCCACTGGTTTGGTATGCCAAAAATTCAATCCAGAGCATAACCCCGCTTTTTCTTCTAAAGATAATTCTTGTATAAGTTGTTGGATCGACTCTTTACGATTCATAAGAACCTCCTACTAGTATTTTTTCTCTTCCTTGATTTGTATTTTAATCGTTTTCATAGTAATATTTTAGTAAATAAATAATCTTTTTGGTAAAAATATAACCTCTTGTAAAACGTTTTCAAGAAAGTTGATATTTGTGGATTGGAGGTATTATTTTAATGGAGATAGCCATGTCACCGAACAAAGAGGACATAGAATACTTTAGTAAGCTTATTTACGAATCAGTGCATATTCCTGTTTTTTATATAAATAAGGACTTAGAGGTTATCACGTCGTTTCCGGCAATCTTTAAGAGTAATCCCATATATCCATCCTACGATGAATTATATGAACAACTAGATTTTTCCAATGATCCCTTAAATGTTCCAGTTTTAAGAACGACAAACTTTCTAGAGAGCTTTATTTCGATTAAAGTTGGTAACAAAGGTAAAATCCAAGGTACTTGGATCTTAGGTCCGTCCGTTTACTCGCCTATTGCAGATGAAACCATTTATGGGTTGCTAAATGATTTTCAAGTGAAAGTGACAGTGGATACCTTGAAGGAATACTACGAATCTTTATCAGTAATAAATAAGCTCACTTTGCTGCATACAGGTCTTCTAGCTATTTATCTTCTGTATTCGAAGCGACTTTCAGTTACAGACGTTATTCAAAAAGACACCATTCTGACAAATAATAACGATACCATAGAAGAAAATCCTGATTTACAAGTGTCAAAAAACAGACAGGAAATCTCCTTTCATACCTCCTACCAATGGGAACAAATGGTGATGCAATGTGTGAAAGAGGGGCGTAAAGAAGATCTCCTAAACAAATTGATTTTTCCTGATATTGAAGGAAGACTAGGAGTTCTTTCGAAAAAGAGCCATTTTAATAGCCAAAAAAACTTGGTTATATCCACCATCACTCTAGCAACGCGTTACGCCATTGAGGGAGGACTCCACCCAGAATTGGCCTACACCATGAGTGATCTCTATATCCAAGGGTTAGAAGATATTAAGGAAGCCCCTGAGTTGCAAACATACTCGAGAGAAGCCTTATGTGATTTTACAGATCGTGTAAATGAGGCAAAGCATCATAAGTACACTACTCCCATTATTGAGTGTCAGTCCTATGTTTTTAAACACCTTTATGAGGAAATTACGTTAGGACAACTAGCGAAAGAAGTGAATATGCACCAAAACTATTTATCAGCCTTATTTAAAAAAGAGGTAGGCTTGTCGATTACGGAATATATTCTTAAACAAAAAGTGGAAGAGGCGAAAAAGCTCCTCACACATTCTGACTATCCACTATCGGAGATCTATAGCTGGCTAAATTTTCATGATCAAAGCCATTTTACTAAAGTATTTAAAAAGTACACCGGAACCACACCTAAAAAGTTTAAATCTAACAGAGTGGACCACCCCACCATGCACTAACGCTTTACTACACTAGGTTTAATGGTCAGGCAATTTTTAAACAAAGAAAACTTATAGGGCCCATTGCTCACAATGGACCCCTTAATGAATCATCCTTTTACAGACCCTAGTGCGATCCCTTTAACCAAATATTTTTGGAAAAATGGGTAGGCAATTAAGATTGGCAGCACACCAATTACTGCAATTGCCATGCGCACTCCTGTAGTTGGGATTTCTGAAGCCGCCTGGCTGGCATTTGTGCCTAGATTGCTGCTTGCTAAAAACTGAATGTCAGTAATCATCCTATTCAAGATGTTCTGGATACTGAATAATGATGGTTCTGTAATATAGATCAGTCCATTAAGCCAATCATTCCAATAAATGATGGTTTGAAGCAGCCCGATCGTAGCCAATATCGGCAGCGAAAGCGGCAGAATAATGGAAAAGAAGGTCCTGAATTCACCTGCCCCATCCATCCGCGCCGATTCAATAACAGGCTCAGGTATGGAAGTAATAAAAAAGGTTCTCATCAACAAGACGTTAAAGCCATTCATGAGCAAACCAGGAACGATTAATGCCCAAATCGTGTTTTTAATATCTAATACTTGTGTATAAACAAGATAGGTTGGCACCAGCCCGCCATTGAATAGCAACGTAAAGAAAACGAAGAAAGCGAAAATGTTTCTGTAAGGTAAATCCCGGCGAGAAAGGGCATAAGCCAAAAATGAGGTCATCGCCAAGCTGACTAAAGTTCCAAATACTGTAATGAAAATGGTAATTCCGTAAGCTCTTAAAATACTTGATGCATTATTTAACAGGTACTCATATGCCGCAAAGCTAAACTCCTTTGGAATGAAGGCATATCCTTCCTTCATGATGGATGCTTCACCTGAAACCGATGAAGACAAAAGAATAATAAACGGAATAATACTACATGCCGCGAGTATGCTTAGAAAAATATGAGAAACCCATTGTGTGATTCGATCTGATTTATACATGCTGTCCCACCTCCAATTTAAAATAAGGCATTATCTTTACTTTTTCTGCTAACAAGATAATTCGATAACAACACTAGTACAAATCCGACAATGGATTGGTATAAGCCTGCTGCTGCTGACATCCCGATATCACCAAGTTGCATTAAACCACGATATACATACGTATCAATAACATTCGTCGTATCATATAAGGCCCCTGAATTCATTGGCACTTGGTAGAACAAACCGAAATCCGAGTAAAAGATACGGCCAATTGCCAATAAGGTCATCATGACTATGACTGGCATTATGGAAGGAATCGTAATATGAATGATTTGCTGCCATTTATTTGCCCCATCCAATTTCGCTGCTTCATAGTATTCTTGGTTGATCCCGATAATAGCCGCCAAGTAAATCACACATAAAAAGCCAACACCCTTCCACATATTGATGAAGGTTAAAATATACGGCCAATATTTTGCCTCGGTATACCATGAAATTTCTTCAATGCCAAGCAGCGGTAAAATCCTTTTGTTCAAATAACCAACATCCTCACTAAGGAAGGCAAAACCCAAATAACTTACAATAACCATTGAAATCAAGAATGGCAGAAGAATGACACTTTGATAAAAGCCTTTTGCCAGCTTGTTTTTAATTTCATTTAACATAATCGCTACACCGATGGCGAGGATCGTATTTAGGATAATAAATCCTCCATTGTAAAGAATGGTATTTCGGGTTATAACATAGGCATCTCTCGTGCTAAACAAATATTCAAAGTTTTTAAATCCAATCCAATCACTTGCGAAGATTCCTTTAGCATAATCGATATCTTTAAAAGCAATGATTAAACCAAACATCGGAAGATAATTGTTAATTAATAAATAAATGAGCCCAGGAGCCATCATAATAAATAGCGGTAAGTACCTTTTCATTTTTAACATCCTGGTATTTGACTTTTTCTTAGTGATCGCTTGGACATTCAATTCCTTCACTGTAACCTCTGGCATCCTATTTCCCCCTTGCTCCATACTTGTTTACGCTTACATATGTAACAGCTTCTTCTTGTAGTTTTATTCTATAAAAATAATAGTCTTTCAACTATCTATATTCAGACTTCCATTTTTGCTATTCCGACTCTTCCTGGGTAGTCATATCTATAACCAATCCTATAAAAGAAAAGAGAACTAGAAATAAAACTAGCTCTCTATCCCCTTCCCGACATAATTATACTTTCCGGTTATATCTCGGTTTCTATCTATTTTTTTGTGTATCATACTTTATAGTAGGTACCTTCTCTTTCTCAACTAATTCTAGGCCTACTGGTAATTCATAATTTAAATCCATTTCTCCCGTTTCGCTGTTTTTCCGCCAAGAAACCTTTACCATTCCTTTCGGTGTAATAACCTCACCCTCAGCCCAGTCAAAGTAACCTGCTGTTGGCGAAATCTCTATTTTACTAAATCCAGGTTCTACAGGCTTAACGCCAAGGACTACTGCTGGTAATTCATACAGAATGAGTGCACCCCAGGCATGGCAATCACTTCGCTGGTTCACGTGATCTTCCACACAAGTCGTGAGATTATTCTCTACCATAGATCGCCATAAATCCCATAAGTCTCTCGTCCTCTCATACAATCCTACTTCTTCTATGGCTCGGAAAAGGTAAAACGACATGGCTACTGAGCATTTTGTATAGGATTGATCCTCTAGAACCATACTTAATAAATTCGCTCCCTGCTCTTTATCAATCGTATCAGTTAAAATGGCAAATACTTGACAGTGCTGACTATACTCCTCTACACCGGGCCCGTCCTGATATAAACCATTTGATCCTGTGCAGAATATATTAATCGCCTGTTGAACTTTTACTGCCCGATCCAGATATTCATTTCCAATTTCTTTCCGGTCAACATATGCGGCGAGTTTTGCTGCATGCTGTAAACCCATCACATATAGGAAGCTTTCCATTGTAATGGGTCCAGTCAATATTGCCCTAGGAACACCAGTGGTTTCATCCCATTGTGGAGTCCAGTCAATAAATGACCAGAACCTTTCTTTAACGTTCAATCCCCCGATTTGCCTAACAAGACCCTGTTCATTGATTTGCTTATTAAAATAATTCAAAATACCATCTATCGTAGCGAGATGGTCCTTAATTAATTCTTTGTCTCCAAAAAACATCATATGATCATATAGCATCATAATATAGTAAATTGAAAATCCCGGTATTACATTTGGGCCAGTCGCTGGGTAAGATGCATTCAATAATCCATCATATCTTTGTGACCGTTTAAAATCATCGATGCATTTACGTGCTAATCTGTCGTCCGCCGATGTCATATAGGTATATAAGATTTGTGATCTAGAATCCATCGCATATTGCAACTGTTCATAGAACGGACAATCCTCATATGTTTCATGCATACATCGTCTCAGTGTACGTTCACTAATATCCCAAACATTTGGTAATGTGTCATCCGATGTACGGACTTTTGTTATGACCTCAAGCGGATAGCCTGTCTCACGATAATCAAATTTTCCAATGGTAAGCGCCTGATTTGACGTCTGAATCTCTAATTGGATAAACCGAAACGTTCTGAACCAGAAGGGCTCATATTCTTCGAATTTTTCTTCATCCCCAAATCCGCCGACGATATATTCATCGGTGAATCCGAATAAAGTTCCTCCCTGACAATCCATACGGTCCTTTTTCTTTGGCAAAGTCATAAAGCTATTAACATTTTCATTAGGGTAGCCATAGGATTCAGATGTTAATATCTTTATTGTTGTCCCTGCTCCTCCTGACATTGCCAGTTGCAAATAACCTGTTGTCAGCTCACCTGCATCGATTTCTATTATTTCATGTGAATTCGCATGAATAGTAATATTCCTTTTGCCAAACAGCATATCATTCCATTCGTCCTGTGTTTTCTCGGATTGCCTGACACAAAAGACAGCTTTAAACTGTCTTTCAATTTGATTCATAGAAGGAATACTTCTTGGCAGTAGGTTCCCTGGACTATCAGCCCTGCTAATTTCAAAAATGGTATAGGCTTTTGCTTCTTCCCAGTCCATGTCATTGTAATCCTGAGACTTCCATCCGAAAACCTCTACATTTCCTTCTGCCCTTTCAAGAATGTTAAGCGGTGCAAAGAAAGGATTCTCCGAGACAATCTCACATCTTGTTTCTTTCTTACAACGCCATGACGTATCAGCCATAATTTTGACTTCATTTCCAGTATGATCAGTATACCTTCCATTTAAATACAAACCTGGAGTTTCTGTCCTCCATATTCCATGATTTCCTTTTTGATGATTTCTTGGATACCGTAATACCACTGCTGCAAGGACGTTCTTTCCTTTTTTCAAAAAGGATGCAATATTTTTTTCATCATAAAACCAAACTCTATTATCACCCTTGCTAGGTCCTACTTCAATCAGTTTTTCGTTAACATAAAATTTATATCTAGAGTCTGCAGATAGTTTTACATTCATGTTTTCAGGTACTTCATCTAACTCCAAGACTTTTCTGAAATAGACAATCTGAGCAGACTCTTTATCCTCTGTATTCCAAGAAGGGATCCATATCCAGCTTGATAACGGTAATGTAAACTCCATATTGTTCTCCTCGCTTCTTTCTTATTAATAAAATGTTACATACAACACCACTGTGCTCTAAAGATGCATCATAATAGATTAATAGGACCCCACAGTAGCAATGGGGTCCTATTATTCCTTTACGGAAGTACTATTGTGTTATGTTAAAATTTATTGCCGTTTTATTCTTTGTTTTTAGCTACCCATTCATCAAGCTGTCTTTGTTTTTCAGCAATGATCTTATCGATACCGGCAGCTTTTAATTTAGAAATAAACTCAGGTAGATGTTGATCCGGATCGACACTTCCGGTATCAAGCCCTGGTAAATATTGATTTACCACATTGGTTACACTGGCTATTTCTGTTTTTACTTTTGAACTGTCAAAAGTAAAACCAAGAGCGTTTGATACAGGGGCTGTTTTATTATTTTCAGCTAGTATTTTATAGTTATTTGGGTCATTCCCCTCCCAAACATGTGCAATTAATTGATTACCAAAGAGCCAATCCTGTCCTAAGCCGTATCCAGTGTTATTTGCATCCACACCTTCAGGATAGCCAATTGTTCCATCTGATTTTTTAACATAATGCTTACCTTCGATTCCCCAATCAATCAAGTTAATAAGATCAGCATTTGTATAAGTTAAATTCAGAAACTTCATGGCAGCTTCAGGATTTTTGCTGGTTACGGGGATAACCCAAGTTATTCCATTCAGTGCACTTGAAGTAATAAGAGGGTCTTGTAACTTCTTGGCAACAAATGGTTGTCCAGCATTTCTAGACATTTGAGTATCTACACCGACTTCACTAGATGAAAACTGAGAGAAACCTTTTCCTGCTTTTAATAAGTTTACTGCAGTTTCATTAGATGTTGCCGCACCCTTCATTATATAACCCTTTTTATTCCAATCTCTCACTGTATTAAGTAGAGCTTTATACTCATCTGTTTCGTAAATGTTAACCACGTTGTAATTATCGTTACCTAAGAGTACCCCAAAACCGTCTCCTAAATTATCGTACTTCGGTTGCATCAATATGGATGCTGGTGCCAGGGTAACATTACCAGCTATTTGTGGGATAAGCATAGCCATCTCCGGTTCCTTTTTCGATACTACCTCATATATTTTGGCAATATCATCTAACGTTTTTACATTATCAATACTCAATCCATACTTATCAAGGATATCTTTTCTCATGATAATATTAGGTGCGGCCGCTTTACCATTACCAACCGTAACACCGTAAATTTTTCCATCTACTGTTGTACCTTTTAAGAAGTTGTCTCCAAGTGTTGATTCTATTCCCTGACCATGCTCTTGTAATAAATCAGTTATATCCAATAATTGTTTCTGGGCAGCCATACTAGTAAATTGGCCAATTGTTGGCATAAGATCAAGGTCTTCGTTGCCAGAAATCATTAGTGTAACTTGTTGGCTCCAGTTTCCTCCACTTACAGGTAATAATTTCACCTTTACATTGATTTCCTTGGTTGCAATTTTATTAATTTCATCTTCTACCAGCTTCAGATCCTTTGGGATTGAACCGAAGTAAGGAAATGCATACGTAATCTCAACAGGTTCGTCTTTTGATCCAGCTGTTTCCTTTTTTTCCCCGCTGCTTTTACTTGTTCCACTGCAGCCAGACAGAAGTGTTGCAGCTAATAATACTAACAGGGCAATCATTTTGAATCTATTTTTCAAATAAATCTCCCCCTCTTTTTATTTCCGTTATCGGATTAGCTTAAGTTTAAATTAAACTCCTGAAAGACTCTTTAACTATTCTGACATCTATTTTTCCGCTTCCGACCACAAAAAAGAAAGGGCTTACAAAAAAGATTTTTTATATCAAACTCCCAAATACATAATTTGTTTTTTTCCGACTTCTGTTATTAAATTTCCGACTTCCTATATTTTTTTCTATAGTCAGATGGAGTGAAATCGGTAATCTTTTTAAACTTATTACTAAAATAGGCGAAATTATCATATCCTACCTTTTGTGCAATCTCACTAATTTGCATATCTGAAAAGATAAGCAAACTCGTCGACCTTTTAATTCTTTGTTCCGCTACATATTCAGTCAGTGATAATCCTGTTGATTTCTTAAAGATTCTTGTTAAATAATCGGGATTTAGGAAAACAACACTTGCAATATCATCTCTTGAAATATCATCCTGAAGATTATGATTAATATATTCTTTGACCTTTGCAATCACTGACTGGGGTTTTGTGACTTCCTCAGTATAATCCACTGCTTTGTTAATAAAATAGGTTATCCAGTTACTCATACTATCGATTGAACCTGTTGATGATTTATACATATCCTGTGATTTAGAGTCTTTAAAAAGCTTATGTGCCTGTACTTCTTTTTGTCCCAGATAAGAATATACCATTTGTAGCATATCTTGTTGAAATATACTTAGAACCTGAACATTAAGCCTTTCTTCTGCTGCTAAATGGTGAATATAACTTATCATTTCTTTAATCAAATTTTCTTTTTCACCATGTTGCAACATTAAAGACCATTCGTTACTAATGCCCTTCATAACATAAAGCTGTGATTCAGTCTCACGACCACCATCATTTATCTCAAAAATTTTACTTGTTAATGCCACATTGTTTTGGTCCATGTACAATAGTTGTTTATACATTTCTGCCAGCTGCTCTCCAAAAACAAACTTTCCAATATAACAACCAACACTACAGCCTAAATATTGATTGCAAATCCTAATATATTCTTCACAGGATTTTTTCATTTTCGCTAGATATTGTCCTTTGTTCGTAACTGTTGGTAGAATTACTGCCAACTTTCCTTCTAAATAAAAGACCGAATTAGATTGCAAATTTTCAGCAATTACATCAAGTGCAATGTTTTTTAAAGCAAAATCTAGTAACTGATCATTCCAACAACCCAAGTTGGTTACAATTCGTTTTTTACTAATCAAAACTAAAAGATATTGATCATCTATTTTATAGTCTACATTTCTTTTTTTAGCATCTTGCAAGATCACAGAAGGACTTTCAGATATTGTTCCTTTTAAAAGGTCAGACCATAAACCTTCTTCGATCATTGATTGATTATTAATCCAAAACTCTCCGTATTCACTATATTCTTTTAATTTCTTACTTGATTTAATTTTGGATATCACGTTATAAATAACATCTTCTAACGTTTCAAAAGGGATTGGCTTTACTAGATAATCATGACACCCAAGTCCGATAGCCTTTTTGGCAAACTCAAACTCAGCATGAGAAGTCAATAGAATACTCTCTGTATCTGGAGAATTTTCCTTCATCCATTGAAGTAATTCCAATCCACTGCCTTGGGGCATTTCTATATCACAAATAGCTATATCCATTTTTTTCTCACCAATTATATCTTTGGCTTGAGAGATATTAAAGGCTGTAAATACTTCTGTAATATTGAGTCTATCCCAGTTAATACTGTGTTTAATCGCTCTTACTGTTTGTATTTCATCATCAACTATGATGATATTCATAACTTTATCTACTCCTTTTCCAAAGGTAATACGATCTCGACACATGCGCCGTTATTGTCACGATTACTTACTTTTATACTAGCTTTGTCTCCATAAATCAATTGGACCCTTTGCTTCACATTCCAAATACCGATGCTTTGTCCTTGATCTTTTTCAATAAAACCATGATTTATCTTTTCTAATGCCTCAGGAGAGAATCCCTTTCCACTGTCTTGGATGATAATATTTACATATTTACCATCCTCATTTTCAACTAACGTTGCCTTTATTAATACAGTTAGAGGATCGTATATGTTTAAAGCATGTTTTACAATGTTTTCAATAAAAGTTAGTAGTATTAGTGGTGGTATACGTACATCCATTAACCGCTGATCTGTATCCATTTCACAACTCAAACTAACTCCTGACCGTATTCTGTGTATTTGAAGAAAGTTCTGTACATGCTTCAACTCGTCCTCGAAGGGAACCAGCAGGAAATCCCCTTTGCATATATACCGTAAATAATCCGCCAAATACCGTACTAACTCTTGAATTAACTTATAATCCTTCATTTCTGCCATACTAAAAATCGTATTGAAAGCGTTTAAATAAAAATGCGGCCTTATCTGCATCTGAAGATACTCCAATTCCGCCTTTTGTTTGTTGATCTGTTCCTCGTAAACATCAATTTTTAACTGCTTAATCTGTGAAACCATATTATTAAAGGCTTTGTTTAATACCATAAACTCGTATGGATGTTCCTCATCTTTAATTTTATAATCCCATTCTCCATTCTCAATCCTGTCAATAGCAAACTCTAGTTTTTTGACCGGTCTGAAAATCCAATTTTTTAAAATAAGAATTGTTAAGGGAATTAAAAATATCGAAAAACAGGCTATAAAAGCGATCGTGATTTGAATAAAATCCAGACCTTCCAGCAGGCTTTTATTATTGCTAACAGACATTAACCTAAAACTACCCAGTTCTGAATCTTTCCCTATAACCGTAAAACTTTTGTTTGGACCTGAAAAATAATAGCTTTCTAGTTTATCTGATAAATTAATGTTGTTATTTTTTATATAATCTATATTGTTCATGGGAACTCCTGAGGATGTAGCCAATAACACAGACCCCATTTGCTTTAAATCAATATCATTTAGGTAATCTAAAAAGGTTTCTACATTTATCCAAGCCCCTATATAGACATCTCCTACCTTAATATTCCTTAGTAAATAGTATGAGGAATTAATAGATACTGGAAGCCATTCTTTTGTGTTGAAACTAGTCTCATTTTCAATGTAACTAGTCGTATAGTTCTCCACAGCTATTCTTTCATTGTAGTTGGTTCTCGCACTATAAGAATATAAATAGTCGTTTGTTGACTTTGAATAGATGTATAAACCATCAACTAACTGGTATGAGGATATAGATTCAACTAGATCTTTACTTAAATTTACTTTTGATGCCATTCTGTCTCCTTCATTTGAATTTTCCAAATTAGAAATATGAATATCATATGTGATGATTCTCATGAGATAGGCATCTACATTTTTTAGTTCAGAATCAATTTGTTTCATATATAGAGAAATAGTGTCTCTTTTTGATTCTGCCACCTTTTCACGGAAAAGTTTTATGGAATAAAAGTTATCAAAAATTAGGAAAAAAATAAGTGGAATAATGATTAATTGCGAACCAACTGTAAGCTTAAAAATCAAAGATTTATAGATTTTTTCATTCTTTTGTCTTCGCATTTTTCCCTCTTCTTTCGAGTAATTTTTAGAAAATTCATTATCTTATTATACAATAAGCGTCTAATATTCCTATCTTATTTAAAATAATTGTTTGGGAAAAATCATATAATGATAAGATGTGTTTATTTTCGTGTATTAGTTAAGGAGTGGAGGACAAAAAAAGAGGCTTCTCAAAAGTTTAGATGACTAATGAGAAACCTCTTTTAAATTTCATTATGTTAGCATTTTGGTAGCAAACCCCTAAAAAACCCTTATATATCAAGGGCAAGAGGACATGATTACATCATGCCGCCCATGCCACCCATGCCGCTCATGTCAGGCATGCCGCCGCCTGCACCAGCAGGTTCTGGCTTGTCAGCAACAACTGCTTCAGTTGTTAAGAACATAGCCGCTACAGATCCAGCGTTTTGAAGTGCAGAACGAGTTACTTTAGTTGGATCAACGATACCAGCTTCGATCATGTTTACCCATTCGCCAGTCGCAGCGTTGAAGCCTGTGCCAACTTCTTCGCGCTTTAAGCGGTCAACGATAACAGATCCTTCAAGGCCAGCGTTGTGAGCGATTGTGCGTACAGGCTCTTCCATCGCACGTAATACGATATTGATACCAGTAGCTACATCGCCTTCTGCTTCGATTGCAGAAACTTTGCTGTATACGTTTAGAAGGGCAACACCACCACCGGATACGATACCTTCTTCAACTGCAGCACGAGTAGAGTTCAAAGCGTCTTCGATACGAAGCTTGCGCTCTTTTAGTTCAGTTTCAGTTGCAGCACCAACTTTGATGACTGCTACACCGCCAGCTAATTTAGCTAAGCGCTCTTGTAATTTTTCACGGTCGAATTCAGAAGTAGTTTCTTCTAATTGAACACGGATTTGGTTTACACGTGCGCCGATTGCAGCAGTGTCTCCAGCACCTTCAACGATTGTTGTGTTCTCTTTAGAAACGACAACCTTAGCAGCACGTCCTAAAGATTGAATAGTAGCAGATTTAAGGTCACGGCCTAACTCTTCAGTGATCACTTCACCGCCAGTTAATGCAGCGATATCTTCAAGCATTGCTTTACGGCGGTCACCGAATCCTGGAGCTTTAACCGCTACAGCATTGAATGTTCCACGAAGCTTATTCACTACTAATGTAGCAAGTGCTTCACCTTCAACATCTTCTGCAACAAGCAATAACGGCTTGCCTTGCTGTACTACTTGCTCAAGTACAGGAAGAATTTCTTGAATGCTAGCGATTTTCTTATCAGTGATTAAGATATATGGATTGTCTAGAACAGCTTCCATCTTGTCTGAATCAGTAACCATGTAAGGAGATGCATATCCACGGTCGAATTGCATACCTTCTACTACGTCTAATTCAGTAGTGAAGCCTTTAGATTCTTCAATTGTAATAACGCCGTCGTTGCCAACGCGCTCCATTGCTTCAGCAATCAATTGGCCTACTTCTTCGTCAGCTGCAGAAATAGAAGCAACTTGTGCAATAGAAGCTTTGCTTTCGATTGGCTTAGAGATTGCTTTTAATTCTTCAACAGCTACAGTTACTGCTTTTTCAATCCCTTTACGGATTCCCATTGGGTTAGCACCAGCAGTAACGTTCTTTAGGCCTTCGCGGATCATCGCTTGAGCAAGAACGGTTGCAGTTGTTGTACCGTCACCAGCAACATCGTTTGTCTTACTAGCTACTTCAGCAACAAGCTTAGCACCCATGTTTTCGAATGCATCTTCTAATTCGATTTCTTTAGCGATGGTAACACCGTCATTGGTAATAAGCGGTGAACCAAATTTTTTCTCAAGTACCACGTTGCGTCCTTTTGGTCCAAGAGTAACTTTAACTGCATTTGCTAGGGCATCAACACCACGAAGCATCGCGCGGCGTGCATCTTCACTAAACATAATTTCTTTAGCCATTGTTTAAAAAACCTCCTCGTATTTTATAAACGTCGTAATAAGTTTTTTTAGTAAGAACCTTACTCTACAATAGCAAGGATATCGTTTTCACGTAAGATTAAGTATTCTGCACCTTGGTACTTCACTTCTGTACCAGAGTATTTTGAGAAGATAATGCGATTGCCTTCAGAAACTTCAAGAGCTACACGTTCACCATTTTCTAGCACACGGCCAGTACCTACGGCAACTACTCTTCCTTCTTGAGGCTTCTCCTTAGCTGAGTCCGGTAAAACGATACCGCTTGCAGTCTTTTCTTCTGATTCAACAAGCTCAATGATAATGCGATCACCTAATGGTCTTAACAATTGAAACAACCTCCTCAAATATATGTAATTCTGTCATTATTAGCACTCACACCTAATGAGTGCTAACACAATTATTATAATAATGAATACGAAAAATTTTTGCAAGTATCATGCTGTATTTTTTTATAAAAAAACAGTTAATTTCTGACAACCTTACAAGTATGTGAATAACGTAGATATTTATACCTACCAAAAAGATAATACGTCAAAATTGAAAGATTTACGTATTTATGAGTAGAATGAAGAGTAGTGTAGAAATAATATGAAATAGATCCTAAAGGAGATTTACATTTGAAAAGGGAATATTGGATTATACTTATCGTCTATATTGCGATGCAATTATCCAGTTTGTTAGGGATACCGGGATTGATGTTTGTATTTGGCTATCTTGGAATGGATCAAGGGTTAGTCATCCCGTACTGGCTCATTTTTAGCTTTTCGCTCGCTTTGATTATTATCTTATTTTTATTACGGAAAGAGATGCGAAAACCTCGGCTGGATGAAAGAGGCGGCTCGTTATCTCAGTCCGCAGTTTGGGCCGTAGCAGGGATATTTTTAGCTTTATTTTCACAAGCCATTGCGGCAAATATTGAACGCCTGATTGGAATCGAAATGGGTTCTGAAAATACACAGCAAATTATGCGGATCATTGAATCCTTTCCACTCGCGATTTTAGTCAGCTCTGTCATCGGACCAATATTAGAAGAAATTGTTTTTCGAAAAATTATTTTTGGCTCGCTTTTTAAACGGTTTAACTTTTTTGTTTCGGCCCTTATTAGCTCGGTGATTTTCGCATTAGCTCATATGGAGCCGCAGCATCTGCTTCTCTATTCAGCAATGGGCTTTACCTTTGCCTTTCTCTATGTAAAAACAAAAAATATACTTGTTCCTATTTTTGCTCATGTTAGCATGAACACCTTAGTCGTCGTCATTCAGTCTGTATATAAGGATGATATTGAAAAATTAATCCGAGAAGCTGAGGCGCTGCAAAACTTTATCGGAGGCTTTTTATGAGACGTTCACCTTTGTTTTCTGCATTTATTTATATCTTGCTAGGCTTTTTATTTACCTATTTCGCTATTGAGGATGTCAGTCAAAATGGCTGGGGATTCTTCAGTTACCTGCTGGTTCTCCTCGCCACCTTTGACTTTGGTTCAGGCGCAAAAATACTTTTCTTTTACTTTAAATATAAAGACCAGTTGAAAAAATAAAGCCTTCCATTGCGGAAGGCTATTTTTATTCGACTTCTTCTGTCGGATAATGTTTTAAAAAGTAAATGAGTGACTGGAGCTCCACTGCTAGATCGATATGGTGAACCCGAATTGAAGGCGGGACATTTAACCTCGCAGGTGTGAAATTTAATATTCCTTTTACATTCGCTTTCACTAACCGGTCGGTAATCATTTGGGCAGCTGCTGATGGAACAGTTAGAATAGCTACTGGGATCGTGTCATTTCCTAAATACTTTTCTAAGTCATCCATATGGTAAACTGGAACATCCCCAATTGTCGTACCCATTTTATTCGGGTCAACATCAAATGCACATTCGATTTTGGTATTGTTATTTTTTAAAAAGTTGTAGTTTAAAAAGGCAGTACCAAGGTTACCCACACCAATTAATGCTACCTTCGTTAGTTCATCCTGATCGAGGGTTTTACGGAAAAAAGTCAGCAGGTAATTGACATTATAGCCGTATCCTTTTTTGCCTAACGCCCCAAAATAAGAGAAGTCTCTGCGGATGGTCGCAGAATCGACCTTAACCGCCTCACTTAATTCTGCTGATGACACTCTTTGTTTACCTGATGAATGGAGGTTTTTCAAGAATCGATAGTATAAGGGTAATCGTTTGGCTGTTGCTTGTGGTATCTTCATCGTTTCATTGCTCATATTCTCCACACCCCATATATGTTCTTTAGCTCTTACCTTACTTGTTCAGTTCGACATTAGGAAGCAGGAGAACCGTCCCCATGCTTACTTTACTTGTTCAGTTCGACGAAAATTTCCGTTTTTCCCCCCGGTTTTTTCCACCAAAAAGGTCGGTCCAATCACCATACCCTTATCCACTGCTTTACACATATCATAAACGGTTAACGCACAAGCTGATGCGGCTGTTAGCGCTTCCATTTCAACACCTGTATTCCCCTTCGTTTTCACTGCTGCAGCAATTGAAAGTTTATATGTATTTTGGCCGTCTTGATCCCATGAGAAAGAGATATTTACTCCTGTTAAAGGAATCGGGTGACACATCGGAATAATGTCCCAAGTTTTCTTTGCTGCCATGACTGCTGCTACCTGAGCGACGGCAAGAACATCGCCCTTTTTCATCTCATGATTGGTAATCTTATCGTATATTTCTTTGCTAACGGTTATGCTGGAATGAGCAATAGCAGTTCGTGCGGTTTCAGGCTTATCGCTTACATCCACCATTTTTGCTCTGCCTTCTTCATTAAAATGAGTAAATTCTGCCATATATACAATCCTCCCAATAAATCATACACTATTTTCGCTTCTGTGTGTGTGAAACTTCGAACGAATGTTGATAAATTTACATTTTTTTCATATAGTTTTTCAACCTATTTTCTTAACTATAACACAGTTTATTGCCGACATTCATTGAATGCGGTACACTAATGCTAAGTAATAGAGGTGAAAAAAATGATTTTGTTACAAGTCAATCAACTAGCAAAATATTATGGTGCTGACCTTATTTTATCGAATATAAAGTTAGAATTACAAACGCGTGACCGGGTAGCTCTCGTCGGCAGGAATGGAGCGGGTAAATCTACCTTATTAAAAATCATTGCCGGCCACCTATCCCATGATGGCGGAGAAATCATTAAGCCAAAAGGAGTAACCATTGGTTATTTGGCACAGAACACAGGGTTAGAGTCAAATTTGTCGATTTGGGACGAAATGCTGACCGTATTTGACGATCTGCGAAAAATGGAGAAGTCACTGCGTCAGCTTGAAGAAAAAATGTCGGATCCTGTTGTCTTCGATAATAATGAACGCTATGAAAGAATTCTTAAGGAATACGACCACCTGCAGGTTACCTTTAAGGAACAGGGCGGCTATCAGTACGAAGCAGATGTCCGTTCCATCCTGCATGGCTTAAATTTTCCTGATAACACGCTTATGATCTCGAGTCTAAGCGGTGGACAAAAAACACGTCTTGCCTTAGGAAAACTACTATTAACCAAGCCTGATATTCTAATCTTGGACGAGCCGACAAACCATCTTGATATCGATACACTATCATGGCTTGAGCAGTATTTGCAGAGCTATGACGGCGCGATTTTAATCGTTTCACATGACCGCTACTTTTTAGACAAGGTGGTCACACAGGTGTATGAAGTTTCAAGGAGGCAGATGCAAAAATATATTGGCAATTATAGCACCTACCTAGAGCAAAAAGCGGCTAACTATGAGCGTGATTTAAAACAGTACGAGAAACAACAGCAGGAGGTTGCCGATCTGCAAGATTTTATCAATCGAAATCTTGCAAGAGCCTCAACGACAAAACGTGCTCAAAGCCGACGTAAAAAGCTTGAGAAAATGGAATTAATGGACAGGCCGCTAGGGGATGAAAAGTCTGCCACTTTTTCATTTGAAATTAACAAACCAAGCGGTAATGATGTACTGACCGTTGAATCTTTAGCGGTTGGATATACCGGAGAAAAGGTTTCGGAGAATATTTCATTCCGGGCATACCGCGGGGAAAGCATTGCCTTAGTGGGTCCAAACGGTATCGGAAAATCCACACTGTTAAAAACACTGATTCATAAGCTTCCAGCCCTGGGTGGAACGATTCAATATGGTGCCAATCTTGCCATTAGTTATTATGACCAGGAGCAGGCTGAATTAACGTCAAACAAACGTGTTCTTAATGAGCTTTGGGATGAGTGGCCGTTGACGCCCGAGAAAGAAATTCGGACAGTCTTAGGGAACTTTCTCTTTTCCGGTGACGATGTGTTAAAGATTGTTTCCACATTAAGCGGCGGGGAGAAGGCTCGACTTGCCCTTGCCAAACTAATGCTTGAAAAGGGCAATGTGCTAATCCTAGATGAGCCGACGAACCACTTGGACCTTGATAGCAAGGAAGTACTTGAGAATGCGCTTATCGACTATCCAGGAACGATTTTATTCGTTTCCCACGACCGCTATTTTATCAATCGTATTGCCACCAAGGTATTAGAATTAAGCAGTCACGGCAGTACAGAATATCTAGGCGATTATGATTACTATCTAGAGAAAAAGCTGGAGCAAGAAGAGTTAAAAGCGTTAGATGCTGCTAGCGGTACTAAAAAGACCAATCAGATAGATCGTGTGGAAAAGAGCAATTTCCAACAAGATAAGGAAAGCAAGAAACTGGAACGCCAGCGTAAACGAAAACTCGAGGAAGTTGAATTGCGTATTGAAGAGGTAGAAGAACAAATTCAGGAATGTGAGCAGCTGCTTTGTGAGCCTGAAGTGTTTCAAAATCATGAAAAGGTGTTAGAAATTAACCTGAAGAATGAAAAGTTAAAAACAGAATTAGAACAGTTAATGGAACAATGGGCCGAGCTGGCTGATTAAGATAAAGGACTTGGAGAGGATGTCTCCAAGTCCTTTTATTCGTTTAATGGAATGGTCAGGGTATTGATTTTGGAGCCATCCTTTGCGGAGTAGACAAAGAGTTCTAGCTGAGCCCCTTCTTTCTCCGTTAGCTCTTTTTCTAAGGTGATCGTAAACTCTCCCCATGCCGGGGCACCATCTGTTTGATAGTAATTCTCTAATAGAACTGTGTTTCCAGCTATTACGGCATATTGGAAAACACCTTCAAACACGCGTGCCTTCCCTGTTACGATGGTTTTACCATCAACTTCTTCTAACGTTACATTAGCAAATACTTCATTTTCATATACAGGCTTTTCTGGCACTTCATCCACTACGGGCGGGGCTTGATTCGGAGTTTTTGTCTCTTGACTGCATGCAGCTAGTCCAAATGCCAACATAATCGTCAAATACAACCTCGCTTTCATTCCTTCCCTCTCCTCCTACTGTCTTTTAACTACTATATTCAAGCTTCTGCTAAAACAAGGCTAGAGGATTTCCGACAAATAACATAAAAAATCGACAAAATTCCAAGCATTCCTCTTTTAATATTCCGTTTTCCACAACCTTATTCACATAATAGTGCTTTAATTATCAACTTCCTTTAGACTTTTCCACAATATCCACAGAAAAACCTTGAGTTATCCACATTATACACATGAAAACGGTAACTTACCCACACCTAAAGAAACTTCGACAATTTCTTAAAAAAGGTTATCCACAAGGTTTTCCCGACATAACTTTACCATTAAAAAAAAGCCCTTCTCTAAACAAGAAGGACCTACTCATTGTATAATTCAATATCTAAACCAGGATTCGCATTTAATGATAAGTCTGCTCGGATTCCTTTTTCAAACATGATGCTTCCTGCTGCCGCAATCATCGCTGCATTATCCGTACATAGAGCTAATGGAGGAATCACAAGCTCTAAACCACCCTTATTTGAAAAAGTATCCTCTAGAGCCTTTCTAAGGCCCTTATTTGCAGCCACTCCTCCAGCTAATAACAACTGCTTCACTTCATACTCAGAAACAGCTCTTTCAGTCTTTTTGACTAACACATCGATAACACTTGCTTGAAAGCTTGCTGCAAGGTCTTCAGGAGCAATCGTCTCACCGCGCTGTTCAGCATTGTGAACCGTATTAATAACAGCAGATTTCAAGCCGCTAAAGCTAAAATCATAAGACCCCTCTTCTAACCATGCTCTCGGTAACTCGAGTGTAACACGTCCCTCTTGAGCAAGCCTGTCAATATGTGGACCGCCTGGATAGGGTAGATTTAACGTTCTAGCTACTTTGTCATATGCTTCCCCTGCTGCATCATCTCTTGTCTCACCAATGACCTTAAAGTGCCCGTGTTCCTTCATATAGACAAGCTCCGTATGGCCACCTGATACGACTAGTGATAATAACGGGAATTGCAATTCCGTCACTAGCCTATTTGCATAGATATGTCCGGCGATATGATGGACTGGTATAAGCGGGATATTATGGGCAAAAGCTAATGCCTTAGCTGCATTCACACCAATTAATAACGCCCCTACTAACCCTGGTCCTTCTGTAACTGCGATAGCATCGATATCAGAGAAACTAAGGTTTGCCTGATCTAGTGCCTCTTCAATTACAATCGTGATTTGCTCTACATGATGCCTGGATGCGATTTCCGGAACAACACCGCCGAATCGCTTATGACTTTCTATTTGTGAAGCAACCACATTGGCGACAATCTCACGCCCGTTTTTTATGATAGCTACCGCTGTTTCATCACAGCTTGTTTCAATTCCCATTACCCATTGATCTTGTTTCATAAATTCACCCACATTACTAAAGCATCTTCTTGGTTATCTGAATAATAGTTCTTTCGAATTCCGCCATCCTGGAATCCCAGCTTACGATAAAGAGATTGTGCGACATGATTGGTCATTCTTACTTCGAGTGTCATACTCTTTGCACCCATCTCCTTAGCGATCGATATCATTTTTCTTAACAAGGCTTCACCTAGCTTTTTTCCCCTATGAGAAGGCAGGATTGCCACGTTCGTCACATGGGCCTCGTCGATGACGATCCAGGCACCGCAATATCCAATGATTTTATCATCTTCCTCTAAAACGATATATACAGCAAACTTATTATTATAAATTTCATTATAAAATGCTTCACGACTCCAAGGAGTAGTAAACGAAGCATGTTCAACCTCTAAGATTTGATCAATATCCTCTTCCTTCATATACCGAAAAACAAAAGAATCTACCATCACTCTCTAATCCTATCTTTTTAAATTTTGCCTTTAGCCTCTAACCATTTCATCTCAGCCTCTGCTAAGCGTATATAATTAGGTACAAAGGAATGTATGTCTTCTCCATGTCTTTCAATGCCAATCTGTGCAAGCTCTGACGGACGGGGATTATGTTCCGTATGAGATGCTATAACAGCATTTCGGCCTAATGTATCTTCTATTACCTTCTGATGAATCGGCAAATCATTACCCAAGAATAGAACGGGCCTGCCAGCCTCTTTTAACGTATCCACCCAATCTGCCAGCATGACAAGCCTATCCTCTTCAACTGCATGAAGTTTTCCATTTTGGTATTGGTAAAGACCAGTATATACTTGTCCTCTTCTTGCATCAAAAAGCGGTGAAATATAACCATCAAAATATCTGCCTGGTCCTGCTGCTAAAATCTCGAGACTTGATACACCTACAAGGGGGATCTTTAATGACCAGGCCAAAGTTTTAGCAATGGTCACTCCAATTCTAACCCCAGTATAAGAACCAGGACCTTTTGCGACGACAATCTTTGTCAGGTCTGCAGGCTTACGGTCACAATCCCTCATTAATGTTTCGATCGCCGGCATCACGCGGACGGAATGGTTCTTCTTCAAGTTTGTTATATATTCCCCGAGTACTTGATTTTCTTCAATTAGTGCTACCCCGAGAGTATAATTTGATGTATCGATTGCTAATATGGTCATAACAAAATCTCCTTACACAATTGCTCATATCTTTCACCTTTTGGGACTAGTACCATTCTTCGCTTTACTTCATCCTCACGGTACAAGTAAATCGTCAGCAATTCTGCTGGGAGTTGCTCTTCGATTAAGTGAGCCCATTCCACTACAGTAACTCCTTCGCCTTCGAAGTATTCATCAAATCCTAAGTCCTCATAGGCATCTGCCACCCTGTACACATCCATATGATATAAGGGTATTCGACCTTTATATTCTTTAATAATCGTAAAGGTTGGACTGTTTACCGTTCTCTTTATCTCTAAACCCTTAGCCAGTCCCTTTGTAAACGTAGTTTTGCCTGCACCTAGGTCACCTTCAAGAGCAATAACATCGCCACTATTTAAAAAGTGAGCTAACTTTTCTGCAAACTGATCAGTCTCTTCAGGACTGGAAGTTTTTATTTCATATTGATTCATTATAATCACCTTTTTAGTAACAATAGTCATATCTTCATTCTACCTTATTTATGTAAAAAAAATCCTTAGGATAACTCCTAAGGATGCCATTCTATCTATATTTTACCTAAGTTTTATCGTAAGAGCAAAAAAAGACATAAAAAAAACGAAACCAAGTTTCGTAATTCTTAACATATAAATGGCGGTCCGGACGGGACTCGAACCCGCGACCTCCTGCGTGACAGGCAGGCATTCTAACCAACTGAACTACCGGACCAGATTGCGGGGACAGGATTTGAACCTGCGACCTTCGGGTTATGAGCCCGACGAGCTACCGGACTGCTCCACCCCGCGATAATAGAAATTTAATTATTTTACCGATGCTCCAAGTTTGTATTGCCGCCCCGATTTCAGGAAGCATATTCAAGTTGTGGCTCAATCGGTGCGCTGTAGAAGTTCGAAGAAGCTTATTCGAACGTGCTCCACCCCGCGACAATAAAATGTTTAAAACAGCCTGGCAACGTCCTACTCTCACAGGGGCGCCTGCCCCAACTACCATCGG
>JBFNER010000019.1:0-77530 GCA_040797665.1 Neobacillus sp.
TTAATAATAACCTGATCCCCATCTACGGAGTAGGTGGGGATTATTTGACGCTTACGCCAAAACCGCCGTATAAACAGTGGTTAGTACAATTGCTCCAACACCAAGACCTGAAAGGTTTATCTTATTAGATGTACTCATTCCATTATTACTTGTAGGTGCTTCTTCCATTTTATTAACCCCCTCATTTGTTATAGGGGTATTATTTGTAACGGCATTTAAACTTATACTAAAAAAATAAAAGGCAGGTTCTAAAAACTTTAAACTTGTGAACAAATGTACTGCGCGAAACGTTTCCTTATAAGTGCCAAAACACGAAATAGGAGAATTGCTATCATGCAATTACAACTGATTAACCAAAACTCGGAATGAAAGCCGTCATGTTGAGCTGAAACGGGTTGTCTAATCCTCCTACATGCACATAATGGTAGTAGCCAGAATGTGTATGAAGCTAGGTAAAGTCGGCTGAAATGAACCTAAGTTGCTCCCTTAGAATATGGTTTGTGATAGGTCGGGATGCTACAAAATATCTATGGTGAGAATGTCCAACTGGACTGACGAACTTGCGAATGTACGGGTCTAGAAATTAATACGATCGAAAGACGTATGCTGCGAACGCAGTGTCAAACACCGGAAAGTACGAGTAGTGTATAGGAACTTCGGTATATCTAACAAATGAAGATATAGGTTGGCAGGCTTAAAGTGAGCACCTACGGATATATGTAAAGCTAGGTTAATCGGAACGTTGTAAGTAAGAAACATCCACTATTAAACGACTACTATCGGGATGGTGTCTATAAGATAATATATATCGAAGTGACTTTACTCTTGCGAAAGTAGGGACACAGTACCGTTGAAGCGTGTAACGAGCGTGGAGGGATAGTCCCAAGTCTTCTCTTTGAAAACTAACATAACTAAATGAAACTCACAGGGTCGAGTAATATGATGGGATTTTCCGCAAGGAAGGAGAAACAATCCATCGGTGAGTACAGCTTTACGACATGCAGAATACTACGGAATGCAAGGCATATTTGATGACCTTTATGAGCGAAGTAAAAATAATGCTACAAAGGGTTTAAGGCTATATGAACATATTATATCGAAAGACAATATTTTATTAGCTTTTCGGAACATTAAAGCGAATACAGGTTCAAAAACAGCTGGAACTGATGGCATCACGATTGACCAATACAAGATTGAAAACGTTGATGAATTTATTGAGGAAATTCGAAAAACATTACAGAATTATAAACCTCAAACGGTACGAAGGGTTGAAATACCCAAACCCAATGGAAAGAAACGTCCACTAGGTATTCCGACTATGAGAGACAGACTAATTCAACAGATGTTCAAACAAGTATTAGAGCCAATTTGCGAAGCTAAATTCTACAAACATTCATATGGGTTCAGACCAAACAGGTCAACTCATCATGTAATGGCTAGATGTCAGTTCCTAGTAAATAATGTGAAGTTGCATCATGTAGTTGACATCGATATAAAAGGTTTCTTTGACAATGTAAGCCATTCAAAATTAATTAAACAAATGTACAGTATAGGTATACGGGATAAAAGAGTATTAGCTATTGTATCAAAAATGCTAAAGGCACCAATTAAAGGTATAGGTGTTCCAACTAAAGGAACTCCACAAGGAGGTATCCTATCCCCCCTTTTATCGAACATTGTTTTAAATGATTTAGATTGGTGGATAGCTAACCAATGGGAATACTTAAAAACAAAACAAACTTACACACCCTGCGGTAAATTAAGGGCATTAAAGAGAACGAATCTCAAACAAATGTATATCGTCAGATATGCAGATGATTTCAAGATTTTCACAAACTCTCATAAGGTAGCCGTCAAAATATATCATGCCACAAATGGATATTTAAAGACCCAATTAGACTTGGATATATCCACCGAGAAGTCAGCGATTACTAATCTTAGAAAGAGGAAATCTGATTTTCTAGGTTTTTCTCTCAAAGCAGTAACCAAGCGTAAGAAATACGTAGCCAATACACACGTTACGGATAATAAGATGAAAAATATACTAGAAAAACTTAGATGTTTAATTCGCGAAATTCAAAATAAGCCAACACCACATACTGTCATGGATTATAACGCTTATATTCTCGGAATAAAAAATTACTTCAAGGTTGCGACTCATATTAATATAGATTTTGGAAAAATAGCCTATCGTCTTTTGAAAACCATGTATAATCGTCTAAAACCAATTGGCAAATATGGAAAACCTATTAAGCCATCAGAAACTTACAAGAGACTTCATAAGAATAATTTCAGAACATATAAAATTGCTGGTGCATACTTATTTCCATTAGGAGATATTCAAACAAGTAATGCCATGAACTTCAGTCAAGATATATGTAATTATACAAAAGAAGGAAGACTTAAACTTCATCAAAATCTTAGAGCCGACGTTGCCATAGAGATTAACAAAATGATAAAAATACCTTATGACAAGGACAATTTAGAAATTGCAGATAACAGAGTTTCAAGGTACTCAATGCAACTAGGCAAATGTGCAGTGACAGGGGAATTTTTAACATCTAATCAGGTACATTGCCATCATAAGTTACCCCGACATATGGGAGGTACAGATGGGTTTAATAATCTTGTAATCGTACATAAAGATGTTCATAGATTAATCCATGCTATAAATGAAAAGACGATTGAACGATATAGGAACATTCTTCAATTAGATGGAAAACAATTGAAGAAGCTAAACCAATTTCGTAAAGTTTGTAATTTAGTTGCTTTAATCTAAAAGAATAAGATGGAACGCCTAATGCGGTGAAAGCCGCACGTTGGGTGTGGAGCAGGGGAAAAGATGGAGATAACATCAAAGTCTTACCTATTGCTATTAACGTAACGGGAGCGAAAACACATACAGAATGGTATGCTGAAAAATAACCTTTTTCGAGTGTTTTGGTTTGTTTATTAAGCCTGATTGGAGAGAGATAATAATGGGAAATACTGATAAGTTTGAAATGATAGCTAATAAATATGACACTCCTGAAAGAATCGAAATTGCAAAGGTATCCTCAGATGCCATCCGTAATTATTTAGTTGACGCTAAAAGTAAAAATGCGATTGATTTTGGGTGTGGAACTGGTCTTGTCGGAATGAACTTGTTAAACGAATTTCACTCTATACTTTTTCTGGATACGTCACAAAATATGATTAATGAAATAAAGCAAAAAATAACTGATTTTAATATTCAGAATGCAGATACACTATGCTTTGATATTGAAAAGGAAAGACCGTCGGATTTACATGCCGACTATATTTTTATGGCACAGGTTCTACTCCATATTCCTGATGTTGAATTCGTATTATCAAGACTATTTGATGTTCTTAATGAAGGAGGACATCTACTAATAGTGGATTTTAATATTAATGAAAAAGTAGTTTCAGATATTGTTCATAACGGATTTAATCTAGAAGAGTTAACCGACATGATGACTAAAATCGGGTATAGAGACATTCAATACAAAACTTTTTATAGTGGAAATAAACTATTCATGGGACAAGATGCATCTATGTTTATTCTGGATTCAAAAAAGGGACATCGGTAAAGAATGGACTTAAAACTTGCAGTTACAAACAACACCGAGAACCGTTAGAGGAGTTTGTTGTTGAACTAATCGGGACTTTACCTCTAGAACTGGCTGCTAAATAAGGCAGCCATTTTCTTTTTGAACTATTGGGGAGGGTAAAAGAAGGATTTATTGTTGGTCTTAATGAATTAGTCAGTAGAATGAGCTAAAATATGGAGGTGTCTTATATGAGAAATGACCTACTTGAATACATAAAGGTTTTAAGTTTTGTTGTAATAGCGATAAGTTTATCTGTTATTGCTTGGAACTCCTTGGAGGCAGTAACTTATCTTCAAGGAATTGAAGAAAGATTAAGTAGCATTCGTGTAGCTCTGCATCAATGATGATGCATTACTTTTGCATAAATTTGTGATTATGGTTCATTACGAGGGGACGGCAACCTTCTTATTATCAATTTAAGAATAGATTACTTAAATAAGCGAGGAGGGAAGAATTTGAAACAAACGGGTACGTTATACTTTTTCTGTGGAAAAATGGGAGCTGGAAAATCAACTAAATCAAAACAATTGGCGATAGATAAACATGCGGTACTGTTGTCAGAGGATGAATGGCTTTCATCTCTGTATCCCAATCAGATTGCATCATTTGAGGACTATCTAAAATTTTCAGCCCAGCTCAAGCCGTTGGTGAAAAAGCATGTCCAAAACATACTAAGTATCGGTACTGATGTAGTGATGGATTTTCCAGCTAACACTAAAAGACTGCGGAAGTGGTTTTTGGATATGGCGTCAGAGGTCAATGCAAGCCATCAACTAATATTCCTTAATCTAAATAACGAGCAATGCTTACGCCAAATTGCAAAAAGGCGTAACGAACAACCCGAAAGAGCAGCTTTTGACACGGAAGCGGTGTTTATTCATGTTTCTAAATTTTTTGAAGCACCAGAGGCATCCGAGGGTTTAAATATCTTAGAGATTAACGGAAAAGAATAACGTTCAATTCCTTCGTGTGTATAGAGTACCTTTTGTTCTAGGAGGTGCTCTATCTATATGAAATGTGTGAAAGTAAAGCTTCAACCTATATATGTTAAAATCTCAATTGATGCATTTAAATTAACGGGTACACCAAGAGTAGATAAAAAATACATGCTTAATAAGCAAAAGTAGCAGATTAGCAGAAAAAGGAATTTAAAAAATATTATTTTTCAAATATAATAAAAATAGATATATAGAAAAAATATCCATATTAAGGACAATCAAATCTAATTGCACTAAAGGGACAGGTAGTAAAAGAAAGTAGAAATACATAGCAGTTTATATTGGAGAGTTGTGTACTAAAACACAGAAAAGGTTTTCTTAAGGGAGAGGAAAATGAAAATAGGGAATATCGTAATGTGGATGGGTTTACTCTTAATAGTAGTAGGGGTATATACTCAGACTTCTTTATCACCTCATTGGTTTTTGATCGGCACAATCATTACTTTATTAGGATGTCTTTTAGGAGGAATTAGCTTATATCTGCCTAAATCTAAGGGGGGTTCAGGAATAAAACTAAAAATAACAAATGGTTACTATACCTGATGGGTTTAATAAAGAAATACATAAAAATGTAAAATTTAGAAAGTTAGATGGTGGGCAGTACGCTTTGTATCAATATTATGGTACTCCTGGGATGTTGAATATTGGGTATAAATATATGTATGAACAATGGTTACCCAACAGTGACTATGAACCGGATTACGATAGACATAATCTTGAATTTAGTATGAATAACCCAGCTGAAGACCCAGAAGGGAATTCTAAGGTTCATTTATATGTACCAGTTAAAAAAAGGATGTCTTGAACGAACTGGGGCAAGTGTTAAGCTTGGGATGGCTACGGCGATCCTTTTTTTCTTGTTGTACTAACGTGGAAGGATAATTTAACAAACAAGTTTTATTATTTAAAGGAACGATTTACAACTATTCAATGTATGAGTAGTGCTCTTTAACAGATGGGAGAAGAGTAATAGATTGAATAATGATTCCTAGGAAGATGTAGAAAACATGAATAAAGGCAACTCCTTGAATCATATACAATTCGACCGTAATCCAAATAATTAAGATAAAACCAATGTACAACGAATAATTCCATGACCAATGTGTTTCTTTAAAAAGGCTTAGCTTTTCGGCAATTTTTAATGGCTTTTCAGAGATTAGATAAATGGCTGTAATCAGAGGGAGCATACCCAATCCAACAAATAGGATAAGTCCGGGAATGAGAAAATTATTAAAGGGGCTATTTTCCAACATACTTATTGGCATTGACAGAATTGAACCGTCAGGAGAAATAATCAACACACCTCCACCAAAAAGCGCACCTATTGCAAGAAAAATGTGTAAAAAAATTAACAAATAGCATGCAAAAGACTTCCTTCGTTTCTCATTCATAATAATCATCTCCTGAAAAAATGTGTTTTCAGATTCATTCTACCGTATTACAAAAATTATAAGATGGAAAGTTATGACAAAATTGTAGATATTTAAAAGTGAAAAACTGAAGGTTAATTCATTACTTCTATTTATCGTTTGCTTGTACTCAGTAAAGAAGATATCTAAGCTAACTATGTGGATAGGGCATTGGGAGAGTGAAGAGGATTTTACATTATGGAGAACTAACCAAGTATAACTGTGCCAATTTTCGCAGGGGAAACAAGCTACTAAAAATGGCTCAGTATGGGTGAACTGAGCCATTGCAAAAATTGATACAAAAGAAGTACAAATTTTGTTTTTAGAGAGGTACCTTATACGGTTTTCGACGAAGTAAATGAAAAGATTTTAGATAGAATAAAGGTGACAGCAACTACAATAAGCATGCTTATGACACTTCCTACAAACAGATCATCACTGTATTCTTCCATTTTAAATCTTAGTGATAACGGGGCGCCATCCTCGGTTCCGTTTGGTAGGAAGTACAGATAATGGTCAATCATTAAGTCCACCATACCAAACACCTGAAAAAATACGAAACCAATGACTGCCGATGTGACGAACAGTTTACCTATTTCATATTTATTCTTGAGATAGAGTACAGATGTGCAAGATAGGGCACCCACGATAATAAATAACTCTCCCCACTCAACATACTGTGATTTAGTAATCGTTAACAGCAATAATAGTAATATCAAAACTAATCCCATTCCCAATCTTTTCAACCCATTTCCTCCCCATGAAAAAAATGTTTATCTACATATTACCATAAAAACTCATTGGTTCCTGAATTTGAGTATTACTTTTGAAAAGGATAGCAAATATGCGGATTAGTTCTTTATAGGGCTTTATTGTAATGTTAATGCTTGTATGCTAAAAATAGAAAAATGGTAATAAAAGATTGCTGGCTACGATGTTAGATTTAGCAAATGGTAATCTTACCTAATAAAAACGAGGAGCAGGCAATCTAATGATGATCTCTTTTGAAGCAAATAAAAAATGGCTTGCCATACCAGTGCAAATACGCAAAGAACTCGAACGAAATGTTTGGTGTGGTAATTGTAGTGATGTTGTACAAATTGTAAACTTTGAAGTCAAAGAATCACCTCCCGGAATTGTCCTAGAGGGCAAATGTAAAAATTGCGGAAAAGGTGTAGCTAGGTTTATTGAATAAAAATGCACAGCACATTTAATCAGGCTCCGGCCATTTTAGGTTGGTGCCTGGCACTTGTTTTGGTTTACCCATGAAAAGATGAAATTAATTCATTTTGTTTTCCCATAACCATTCCTTTCAATTCCCTACAATTCAAAATGCTGTCACCTTTCTGTATGCTTTACTCTTTGAATTAATGATAACTAATAGTGGCTTTTATGAACTAAAATAAAAGTCAAAAAATAGAAGGGAGGACAAAAGATGAGCTTGGAAACAGGTATATATTTTACTTACTCACTGTAAAGAATGTTCAATCTGAACATCTTCCTCTTAATTCAAACCCTATCTTATCTTTCTTCAAATCCTACCATACGTATATCTCACCATTTTCCTTCTACTTTGAACTCCTAAACCTTATTTAAGAATCTAAGTATATTTACCATGAACATGGCTAATGGTTTGTTACCTTTACCTATTAGCTGATTGCAGTTTAAGCAAAAAAAATGGAGGTATTGTCATGGAAGACACACTCAATAAGATTCTTTCAGAACTACAACATTTACATGTAAATCAACAAGAATTAATGGCAGCACAGAACGGATTAATCGTTAGGATCGAAAATCTAGAAAAAAGTCAAAGAAATTCAGGTGCAACTAGTACAAGAAATATAAATAAAGTTCATCAAGAGCTAATGTTCGGACAACAGCAAGTAAAAATTCGGATGGAGAATTTAGAAAATAAATTATCTTTGGGGCAAAATGAATTAAAAGAATTAATTTTACAAACGACCGCTTATATGTCGGGAAGACTGTCTGTTTCGGAGAGACTGAAGATGGAAATCGACTGGTTAAATGCAGATGAGCGGCAAGAGATTCTGTTTAAAATCAATGAGAAAAATAGGATAAGCAAGGGCTCTACTTGGTCAGACGATTGGGTTGAAGATCAGTATAATGATTACTAAAGTACTAACAAACCATGTGATCCGATTTAATTAATGTAAGAGGGGATTCTATTTTGGAAGAAAACCTAAAAATCATCCTTAAAGAATTTGGAAATTTAAATAAAGGTCAAGCGGAACTAATCAGTCGAACAGAAAATGTTGAAAAGGGCTTAACTGAGTTAATAGGACGCACAGATCATTTAGAAAAAGGACAAACGGAACTAATTACAGGTCAGAAACAATTATCAACTCGCTAAGAAAATGTAGAAAAATGTCAGGGTTTATTGTCCGCAGGTCAAAATAAAATTAAAGAATTAATTAAGCATACAACCACTCTTATGACTGAAAATTCCACCTAAATTAAAAAGGACATGAAAGCATTAGCTTTTGAGAGTTCGCATGGGGACGGTTTTTTTGAAACTTTCTTGTATAATAACCGTAATAAATGATATCTAAGGAAAGGAGGCAAAAGCAGTGAAACGAATTCGGTTATTTTCCATATTATCATTGGTATTTGGCTTTTTGCTCATGATGCTTCCTGTAGACAGCTCTGCGAAAGGGGAAGTTGTCTATGTTGTACCGATTGAGGAAACAGTTGAAAAGGGATTGTATGCCTTTTTGAAGCGAGCGGTTGAAACGGCTGAGAAGGAAAAGGCGGATGCTATTATTTTTGAAATTAATACCCCTGGAGGAGCTGTTGATGCTGCTGCTGGTATTGGGAAGCTGCTGACTTCCACGGAGGTCAAGACAATCGCTTTTATTAATAACCAGGCGCTATCGGCTGGTGCGTATATTTCATTAAATATGGATGAAATCTACATGGTTCGCGGAGGGACGATGGGGTCGGCTGCGATTATTGACCAGTCGGGTAATACGGCTGGAAAGAAAGCAGAATCTTATTGGTTTGCGGAAATGCAAAATGCGGCAAAGCATGCAGACCGCGATCCAATCTATGCACTGGCAATGGCTGATGAGAATGTTGATTTACCAAAGTACGGAGCCGAAAAAGGGAAGTTATTAACCTTAACCTCCGATCAAGCGGTAGAGGTAGGCTATGCAGAAGGAATTGTAAGCAATCTTGATCAACTGCTTGATCAACTCGGATATTCCGAAGCGGATGTACGGCCTCTTGAAGTAAGCTTTGCAGAGAAAGTTGCCCGTTTTATCACGAATCCATTTGTCTATTCGATTTTGCTGACGATTGGCAGCCTTGGTCTCGTTTTGGAATTATACTCTCCTGGTTTTGGAGTTCCAGGGTTTATGGGCTTGTCCGCCTTACTGTTGTTTTTCTACGGACATCTTGTAGCAGGTCTTGCGGGGTATGAAACCCTTATTCTGTTTATTATTGGGCTTGGGCTTATCTTATTAGAATTTTTTATAGCGGGTGGCATTGCCGGAGCCATTGGGTTTGTGGCGATTATTGCGAGCTTCTTTTTGGCAGCAGACAACGTGGTCCATATGGGAATTTCATTGCTCGTTGCCATTACTGTCACGATTATAGTATCTATTTTATTGATAAAGGTGTTTGGTAAAAAAATGCGACTGTTTAAAAAGATCATATTAACCGATTCCACAAATACAGAAAGCGGTTATGTCTCTAATAAAAACCGTTCAGAATTAGTTGGTAAAGAAGGCTATGCGTTAACAGTCCTTCGGCCGTCAGGCACCATCCTCATCGAAGACGAGCGGATCGACGCCGTTAGCGAAGGTGCTTTTATTGACAAAGATGCCAAAGTTAAAGTCGTAAAGGCAGAAGGTGCACGGATTGTTGTCAGAGCAATACCAAGTTTGGATAAAAAGGACCAATAGAGAAGACGAGGTAAAAACAATTAATATCTTTTTGCTAATTTAACATCATCTGCTTATAGGGAGAAACCCCCTAACAATTATGCATATTGTTAGGGGGTTTTTGTGAAAAAGATTAAACCTTTATCTTTGATACTCTTTTAAATCCATTCTTAACTGCTTGGATATATTCGGTTAGTGCACGGACAGATACATCGGCAGTAGGATTTATTGCCTCAAACCCATGGTAGGCTCCAGGGTATAAGTGAAATTCGACGTCAACACCAGCTTCTGCAAGCTTGGATACATAGGTTAAGGTTTCAGAACGGAATGGATCTAATTGACCGACACAGGTGTATGTGTATGGTAAATTGCTAAAATCCTCAGCACGAGCAGGAGCTGCATAAGAGGGAATATCATCCGTTCCATATAAAGCACCTAAATACATTCTCCAGCCAGCTTCATTTGTTTTTTGATTCCAAACGAGTCCTTCTTTAATTTCATTGGCAGATGGAGTATTATTTCGATCATCAATCATTGGATAAAGAGGCATTTGGAAACAGAGAGAAGGATATTGACGGTCGCGTGCTAATAATGTCACTGCCGCTGTCAGTCCTCCGCCAGCACTAGCTCCTGCAACACCGATTCGGTTTGAATCAATGTTTAATGAAGCTGCATGATCAGCAATCCATTTTAACGCAGAATAACAATCTTCAACCGGTGCGGGATAAGGATTCTCGGGGGCTAATCGGTAATCTACGGAAACGACCACACAGCATGCTTCTTTTACGAACTTCATGCAGAGATCGTCATTATCTTCTACTGACCCTACGACATAACCGCCGCCATGGATCCACAGCAAAACAGGTAAAGTCTCATTATTTAATTTTGGTCGGTAAATTCTTAATGATAGTGGATTCGCATCAGGCCCAACGATTACTTCATCAGTTATTGAAATGGATTCATCGACATTGAGAGGTTGTCTCATTTGAGCCATACCCTCTCTAATGGCTGGTAAATACTCTGGGCGTAAATCAAGTTCTGGAAACATTTCTAATGCTGGTAATATTTCTGGATTTACTCGGTTCTTCATACTAACACTCCCTTTTTGTAATCGTTTTCAAAAAAGTGAAGTATATTCTAAGAGGTGTAATTGTGATAAAATCATCACAATTAAATGATAAGTAGTTATGATATAATTGTCAACAGAATATTTAGAAAATTCAAAGGAGGAAGTTTTCATGCAGCTCATCATCCAAGCAGGAGATTTAGGACCAAAGTGGTTTCATGTGGCACTAAGAACACTTGTCCTGCTTGCCTCCTCAGAAAGTGTGATAAAAAGTCATCAGCTAGCAATACAATTGGGTGAGGATCCCACCTTTGTGCGAAAGATATTATCAAAACTAGCAAAAGCGGACTATGTGAAATCTCATGGAGGAAGATATGGCGGATACACGATCAATCTTTCACCTAAAAAAATAACGATAAAGGATGTATATCAGGCATTAGGTGATTCATCAACAACTCCATTTTATACAGTTCCTTCTACAGGTGTAGAATTTTTTATATCCCAAATCATCGATCAAGCAGAAAAGTGTTTTCAAGCAGAGCTGAACCATTTTACCATACAGGATTTAATTGATTTTAAGAACAGGAAATGAATTCTAAAGAAAAAAGTGCCAGGCACCATCCCTTTTTCGGTTTGGTGGCCGGCGCTTTTTTGGGTGAGGAAGGACAAATGTCCATGATGAATGGAATATAAATTCGTTCGCTATGTTTACCATTAAATACAAATTTATTGTATAATACTAATTAAATCATTTAGAGAATCGAAATAATTAAATACCAAAAGGTGTTGAACAGCTATGAATAAAACGGTTGAAAAATTAGATTTGAGAACGTTGTTATTTTTCTTTATTCCCTTAGGCGTTTCCGCAAGTCTTGTTACGTTATCTCATATTATCATCAATAGTACGTTGGTAAGAGCGGAGAATTCTGAATTTATCATCGCGAGCTATGCGATTGCGATGAGTTTGTTTGGTATCACTGAGCGGCTTGGAGTGTTACTGCGACAGACTTGTTCATCCTTGGTGAGAGATAAATTTTCGTTTTCTCTAATGTCTAGATTTACATATTATTTGATTGCTAGTTTAATGCTGGTTGCCTTTGCGGTAGCCTATACACCAGTAGGAAATTTCATTTTTTCAACCATCTACGGTGCGGACGACCAAATGGTGGATAACATCAAGGGTATTTACCAAGTGCTTATCTTTGTCACGATTTTTTCGGCTTTTCGCTGTTTGAACCAGGGGGTGATTATCTATAACCGGCAAACCAAGTGGTTAACGATCGGAATGGGTGTCAGGCTTGCCGCCATGTATTTATTGTCGATTTATTTTATTCAAACTGGAAATATCACTGGAAAAACAGGGGCAATTATTTTCTTAGTCGGCATGATGATTGAATCACTGATTAGTTTCATAGAAGGAAGGACACTGGTCCGAAAAATGCCTGAAAAGCACCACGAGCTGCAAATTAAATCCAAACAAACGATTTTTAAGTTCTACAGTCCTCTGATGTTTTCTTCGGTTATCGTCGTCATGATTGGCCCGGCTATCAACGTATTTTTGGGAAAAACAGCCGATATCGAGCTTGCCATCGCGAGTTACACCATTGCCTTAAGTGTGGCATACTTATTTTTGAGCTTTTTCTCGTATATCCACCAGATTGTGATAAATTTTTATACTGATCATCAGGCTGAAGTAAAAAAATTCTCCTTTTTCATTGGAGTGGTTCCATTCATCTTGGTAGGAATTTTTTCATACACAGCTGTTGGACCATTTTTCTTGGAGCAGGTGATGGGGGTAAGCGGCAGACTATTGGATGCGAGCTTACAAGTGTTAAAGGTTTTCATGTTAATGGCTCTCTTGTTCCCATTCATCGATTTCTTTAACGGCCTGTTAATGGTCCATAAACAAACAAAAGTAACCATCTTCTCACAATCAGCCAACCTAGTCATTACGTTAGTGGTGTTATTTATTGGGGTCACATTTGCTGCCCAATGGAATGGAATCATTGGTGCATTAGCCCAATCGATTGGGATGTTAGCCGAGCTCATTGTCCTTACTAGTATCGTTAATGCTTTAGAGCGGCGTTCAAAACGTAAAAGTACTTTGTTCCAGGTGAAGGGTTTGGGGAAAGAGGGACCAAAACTGTAAAGTCTTTTGCAAGTTTAATCGTAGCCGTACTGTCATTTAACCAAAAAAAATAATCCACCCTTGAGTTCGAGCCTCAGGTGGATTATCCCTACCTAGCCGATTCCCTTCAGAGGGAACCGTCTATTGCTGGACCGGACATGTTACAGCATGTCTGGTCTTTTTTAATGTATTCAGTATTTAATTTTATTATAACTGAAAACAAAATTAACTCAAACCTTTTTAAATGAATAATAAAAAGCTTTGTTAAATACTGGCTTCCCTATATAGTCTTCATCTGATCCACTTTGTCTGAACACTAAATATAAGACAGTGTTTGGAGGAAACCATAGGATGTTGTCGAATAAGTTAGAAGAGTCACCTCAATAATTAATGTACCATTAACTCTCAGCAGAAACGGATCGGTATGAAAACAATGAGTCAAAAATATCTTTGTCTTTTACTATTTACCTCAATGATGATTTTAGCACAAACGAGATTGTCAGGGATGATTATTTGGGCGTTCATAGCCTGCATTTGCTTAGTTACATTTGCAAAAAAGAAAAAACAATTTATCTATACTAGTATTCTATTTGGTTTTGGTTTTTTTGTATATTTGATGACCAAAGAACAGGTTCTATTTCAAAATATAGGATTAGCCAGACTGTTGCTTGTTTTTCAAATCCTTCCACTCATTATCATGTTTCTATTACTAAAGCAACCTATTTCCTTTTACGGAAATGTCCCGAAATGGAATGAACTTATCTGGTTTCCCTTTATATGGAGCGGATTTCATAGCATCACGGTTAAAAAGTTTTTAATCATCGCTGTCTCAATCAATCTAATGTCCCTTGCTCCTTTTTATTATGATAACCTAGGAATCCTGCTTGAACGTGCTGTCATGGGAATCCTCATATTTTCACTGATCAATGCAACACTTGAAGAGGTCATTTGGAGAGGGCTTTTACTCAAGCTGATTTCAAACCAATTAGGGGAGAAATGGGCTGTCATCATTACTAGCATCGGATTTGGTCTGCAGCATTATTCGCTAGGGTTTAGTTGGTTGACCTGTTTATTCTTCACCCTTGGCGGACTATTCTATGGAGGAATTACCGTGAAATCAAAGAGCATTCTGCCCGCCTTGATGTGGCACATCGTGTTAAATATTCTTATGATTATAAGTGGTTTTATCCCGTTATAAACGTCAACCATTCCTAATATAGTAAGAAAGGGGAGAAGTAGATGACAAACCATTCTGAGGAAGAACTAGAAAAAGCCCTTAGCAATGCAAAGGCCTCGATGGAACTCTCAGGTTTTAAGATAACAGAGGAAATAACACACCTTGTTCGTACTAGGCTTAATCGAGAAATAACTGAAGAAGAGTTTTTAAAAGTGGCTTTAGAAAAAGCGAAAGCTAAAGAGTGATCAACCTTTTAAAGAAGGACTTTTTTATTTTGAAATGGCATAGGACTGTAAAATAAATAGGCACAAATTGATCTACGTGTGAAGCGTAAAATAGGAGGGCAAAGTTTGAGTAGGGACCACGTTTTATTTATAATTGCAACAGTCTTGATGGCAGCCCATGTCATCTATGGAACAGTTCAAGCAGATACTTCGTTGCTATTTAGTTTCTCTTTGTTCGTTTTTCCCTATCTCGTTTTGAGTGCAATATGGTTTAGTTTAAAGGATATCTATAAGCTTTCGATTACCATCGTATTAATCATTTTGGAGTTAAATCACACAGCTACCACCACAATTCCAAATCTCATGAAGAATGGATTCGACACCAGCACGTTGAATGTGATTTTTTACTTCCCTAGTATTATCCTGTTATTGACGATTTTTCTTCTATTAGTAGCTCGTAGAATAGGTGTTAAGAAGGATGATAACAAATATTCTTCTACTTGAAGATGTTTTAAGGTTACTGTTTACAAGAGAGGGGAGGGCGCCGCATGAAGACCATTCGGTTACTGCTGGTGGAGGACGATCCTTTTTGGCAAAAGCGTCTTCAAGAGGACCTCAATTTGGAACGGGATATGGAGGTAGTAGGGGTTGCAGCCACTAGAGAACAAGCGAAAAAAGTTGCAGCCACTATCCAATTTGATATTGTTTTATTGGACATTAATTTATCTCATAATCAGTTAGATGGCCTTGACGTCGCGCGGGATTTTTTGAGAAATAAGGCCATACAAACGAAGGTCATTATGTTGACTTCGCTAACCGATCGTGAGGTGATCATTAAGTCCTTTCAAAACGGAGCCGTGAATTTTATTAATAAAGCGAGTTACGGGGATATCGTCCGGACGGTACGAGATGTATATAATGGTCTCATTTCAATACATTCTGATGCTTCGTTAGAGCTCATAAAGGAAGTGCAATTATCGATCTTAACTCCAGTTGAACGGGAAGTCTATCATTTGAAACAAAAGGGACTAACCCGGGAGCAAATCGCTAGTAAACTATTTAAATCAATTAACACCATCAAAACTCAGATTAGAAGTATTAGGAATAAACTATCTGATGAAGAAGAGCAGGAATGATCCTGCTCTTCTTATTTTTGTGTAAAGCAAGCCGGCGGGAAAATCATCGCCATCGTGGTTCCATGACCTGGTGTACTTTCTGTCAGCTGGAGAGAACCCCCATGTTTTCTCAACACATTGCAGCAATAACTAAGTCCAAGACCATAGTTTAATGAATTCTTTTTTGTCGTGAAAAAAGGTTCAAATATCTTCTTCACCCGATCAGGGGGGATACCCTCGCCATTATCCTTTACCTCAATATAGAGACGTTTTTTTATCACTTTTGTTGTTACGGTCAGTACACCATCTTTTCCCTGTAATGCGTCGATTGAATTCTGGAGCAGATTGTTGAGTACCTCACGCACATGCCATTCATCTGCAAACATTTCCCCATCCGCACTGAAAATCTTCTCTACACGAATTCCATCATGGCTAGAGACAAAAGGTGCTAACACAGACTCAATCGTTTCTCGTAAAGGAAACCTGGAAACCTTCAAATGGATATCGTCTGACTTTTCCTTAATCCGCTCAGACATTTCCATTAAATGTAATGAAACCTCTTTTATGTCCGCTAATAACTTCTGAGCGTGCTCTGGTTTATGCTCGCTGATTGACATCATCGATCTTTCACACATATAGTGGATTTTTTGAATTTCATTCTTGATTGTATGGTTAAGGATGTTTGTTCCTTCTGTTAAGGCCTTTAGTGAATATTCTTGTTTTGCTCTTTCAATTCGCACCTGGATTCCCCAGATCCCCTGTGTAATCCCTAAACCTATCAATAGAAAGGCTAGAATCGAGATATAAATATAGTTATAGTCCCAAAGATAATTTTTTTGCAGGATAAGCCCGCTTCGATCAATGCGAATCGACTGGATGCTGTAATAGCTGATATTTTCTGCTGCCATATAAAAAATAAGCAGCACAACATATAAGACATTTCGTAAAAAGCCTGGATTACGCCGCTTTTTTTTCAAGATTAATAGAAAAAGAATGATTCCGAGAAAACTATAAAAGTGAACTAAGAAGCGAAGAGAGGGTAAGGAAATCTCGACCGGCAATGTAAAATCCCCACTTACACTTAGGATGAGCGGTATAGGAATGAACAGACAGACGACCAGCATCTTTCTTAATTCTAACGATAAATAATCAGAGAAATAAAAAGCACTGGCCAAAAACGTATAGCCGAGAAAATAAAAGTGGATATAAAGACTCGGAATACATGAAAGAACTAGAAAGACATAAAGTCCTTGACTGCTGTCTAAGAAGGGAAGAATCGTGTCTTGAATCATATAACTATAGTGTGCAAACGAGCCTAGTAAAAAGAGTAAGCCTGTCCATAATGAATAGGGATTGGACTTCCCATAAGTTAGTAAGATCACACTTGTGACAACAATCAGTAAAAAGCTAATTAAATAAAAGTACATGCAATCCACCCTTATCAACATTCTAAATCTACATTTCTATTAGAGAAGTGAAATATCCTGCACTTCTAGCAAGAGGAGGGTGAAAATTTTCAACCTTACGTAATGAATGTTCAGCGCGTATTCTAAACGTGTAAACTAAAACATTTGAAATAGGGAGGAACAAAGAAATGGTTGAAAGGAAATTTTATTTATTTGTGTTGGCGAGTGTTTTGTATGTAGGTCATAATTTCACGAACTATCTTTTATCAGGTTTTGACTTTGTGCTGTTCATTACAGTCGTTCCATACGTCATCATCGGTTTGGTTTGGGGGTTATGGAAAAGGCTGCATCCTTATGTGATTGTACCAATCTTACTTTTTCTAGCTTTAGTGGAAATACCGGTTGTAACTGATAATTTTTATGGATTTCAGGTTGAAAGTCTATCAGGTGTGTTTCATGTAAGTTCCATGCTCGTGTTATGTATTCATGCATTTTTATTGATGAAAGGGAAAGCAGAATCTAATCGAAAAATGAATGTGGAGGGAAAGCTATGACAGCGAAGGGGATTTTTAAACTTTATTTGGTAGGACTGATCTTGTTAGCGAGTCACAATCTCGATAATCTATTACTTTATGGATTTGATCCATTTCCAATTATCATTACACTTCCATACATTGTCATTGCACTGCTTTGGAAAAAGCTGCCGAAAGTAGCCATCATCATCATCCTTGGTATCTTTACCGGGATTGAAATGAATCACACGATTACTGGGCATCTACCAGCCTTAATTGAAAATGGCCTCAGTCGAAAGACCTTTTCAGCCTTGCTCTTTGACTTCGGTCTGCTGTTCTGGGCAGCCACGATTATACTCTTGATTAAAGGTATAGTGGCTGGGGTTCTACAAAGAAACGAGCAAACAAATCGTTTATCAGAATGAGTGAAATATTTATTAAGCCTTAGCACGTTTCCATACGATCAACACAGACCATCTTATTTAGACAAAAATCATAGGTAGCTAAACATAGTTAACCCAAATGTTGGGAAAGGTAATGGTAAAACCAGCATATGGAGTAAAAAAATGAAACTCATTTACCGGATGTTAAAAAGGTTAATGGAAAGAGATTCTAACTCTAAAGCTGTTAAACAGCCCTTAAACGGATTTAGAGAGGTATCTCCAGACATGAATGTTAATATTACATTTTTCAAACAGGCCTTTGCTAATTCTGATGATTTGAAGATGAAGGAAGTAACGATTAAACATAACCGGGGAATTCTGGTTTACTTAGAAACAATGGCAGATATGGAAAAAATCCATCAAAATATTTTAAAGCCTATGATGGAATCGGATGGGGAGCATCTCGAAAATGTACTGAAATCGAAGTTTCAGAAATCAGATAATCTTATCAAGGCACAAATCGAAATGCTAAACGGAACCTGTATCCTGATCTTTGAAGGTCAAGCGGAATTTTACATGTTAGAAGTAGCCACCTCCAGAGATCGGGCTGTTATGGAACCTAGTAATGAACAGGTAATCCAGGGTGCTCATGAGGGGTTTATTGAAAATCTTTTAACGAATCTTCATTTAGTTAGAAAATCGCTTAGAACATCTGACCTCACTATCGAACATTTATCAGTAGGGGAGCAGATTCAAACCAAACTAGCGTTAGTTTATCTGAAAAATCTTGCAAACGAAGATATCATAGAAGAATTCAAACGGAGAATTGACCAAATTTCCATGGATTTTGTGCCAAGTATTGGTACTCTTGAAGAATTGATTGAAGACTCCACCTGGTCACCTTTCCCACATATTTTAAGTACAGAAAGAGTAGATCGTGTAACAGGTCATTTGAATGAAGGCAGGGTAGCGGTTTTTATGGAGGGAAATCCTTCATGTTTAATTATTCCCGTCACGTTCTTTGCCTTCTTCCATTCACCTGACGATTATAATTCCCGATGGCTGATCGGTTCGTTTATCCGGGCGTTGAGGCTGATGAGCATTGCCATCGCGGTGAATTTACCTGCTTTTTACATTGCTATCATCGGTTTTCATTTTGAAGTCCTTCCAGATGATTTAATTCTCCCTGTTGTTAGCTCAATTCGAAATATTCCATTCCCGCCATTAATCGAGGCTCTTATCATGGAATTAACGATTGAGCTAATACGGGAAGCAGGGGTACGCCTTCCATCTAGAATTGGACAAACCATTGGGATTGTCGGTGGTCTTGTCATTGGGGATGCGGTTGTTCGTGCTGGCCTTATCTCAAATACGATGATTGTGGTGGTGGCGATTACAGCTGTTGCAGCATACAGCATACCTGTCACAGAAATGAGTGACGCGGTTCGTTTTTTACGGTTCCCTTTAATGCTGTTGGCTTCCACCTTTGGATTTGTCGGGATAGTCTTTGGGACGATGTTCATCTTGGCCCATTTATGTAGATTAGAATCATTTGGCGCACCATATTTTGCTCCGGTTGCCCCGTTTCGATGGAAGGATATGAAAGACACATTTTTCCGATTGCCTATATGGAAGTTTGATACACGTCCGCTCGATCCCGACCCAAAAATACTGAAAAAACAATCAGCAACAAGAGGGTGGAAGATGAATGGAAACAAACAAAAATAAAATTACGAAAAACCAGCTCGTCTTCTATATCATCCAAGCCCAAATTGGTGTCGGAATTTTATCTCTGCCACATGATGTGGCATTAGTGTCCAAACAGGATGCATGGATTTCCACTCTCATAGCAGGAGTCCTTTCACAGGCCATTGTTTTCGTCTTTTGGGGATTATCGAAAAGATTTCCAAGTTTATCTCTATACCAAATTCTCCCGAAATTATTAGGTAATTTCTTAGGGAAGTTCATCATTTTTAGTTACGCCCTCTATTTTGTCGTAACAGGGAGCTTAGTTCTAGCACGCTATAGTGATATCATCGACAAATGGATTTTACCGCGTACCCCTAATTGGATACCCATGGTATTAATTCTCATCACCTGCATTTACATCGTTAATGCAGGGTTTACGAGTATAGCCAGATTTTATGTGCTGGTTTCTCCAATCTTCGTTGTCTTACTTGTATTAATAGCGTATACGATGAAGGATGCGAATTTTTTGTACATTTTTCCGATAGGGGATAATGGTATTCAGACAATATTCAAAGGTACAAAAGAAGCGGCCTTTTCGATGTTGGGCTTTGAGGTTTTTCTATTTATCCATCCATATGTAAGGTCTTCTGCAAAAGAAAAACTGATTGCCATTTCCATTTCTAATCTATTTGTCACCGTATACTATACGTTTATGGTGTTTGCCAGCTTGGTTTATTTTGAAACCAATGCCGATATTGCTCTCACACCGGAACCAATCTTGTATATGATCAAAGCCTATTCGTTTCAGGTTCTAGAAAGGACAGATCTGTTTTTCCTATCCCTTTGGTTGATTGTCGTTGCCACCTCGATTGCCAACTGGTTGTTATTATCATCAATAGGCTTTTCGAACTTGCTTAAAAAAAAGAAGTATACCTCTTTGCTTCCATTTGTTGCTGTTGCCTACTTAGTTTTAGCAATCTTACCTGATCAGGGCAGAGACTTTGAACATTTTAACCAATTTCTCGGTCCATCGCATTATATCTTTATAGTCTTTATTCCTGTGCTACTATTAGTTCTTGCCCTTATTTTTTCGAAAAAAGAAGTGGTAGATAAGACATGAAAAAGAACAAATTGATTCTTGTGTTTCTTTCACTCATTCTCACAGGATGCTGGGACCAGCATCTGATGAAAAATGCGGTATTGGTGCAAATTCTAAGCTTTGATATGACTCCAAAAGAAGAAGTTCTCTTAGGCGTATCAATCCCTGTGATGGAGGAGTACACAGGAGGACCTCAAGGCTCAGTGAAAAGCGAAGTATTTTCTGCAAAAGGTTATACACCGAGGGACTGTCGAATGAAAATTGACCGTGAAATATCTGGTATCTTAGATACATCAAAAAATAAACTCATCCTGTTTGGGGAAAGAATGGCAGCTGCCGGGATTTATTCGTCAATAGATGTGATTTGGCGCGACCCGCGAAATTCCCTGGGTGCAACATTAGGGGTGGTGGAAGGCGAAGCACTAGATTTGCTTAGTGTAAAACCGAAACATGAGAGAAATGTGAGCGAATATATTCAAGGTGCATTGACTAGTGCTGAAGAAAACTCAATCATTCCTACTCAAACGATTCAGACCCTCGCATCAGAAATGCTCGATCCGGGGGAAGATATCGTCCTTCCATACATTAAAATGAATAATAAGAATAGCGCAGTCGTTGTGGGTCTTGCCCTAATGAATGAAAAAAAATATGTGGGGAGTATACAGGCACAGGATTCCACTCTCCTTCTCTTACTGAAAGATCAAATGGGCAAATATGCACGATTTACAAAACAGGTAAATAAAGGAGAAAGACTGAAATTAAATAATTATATTTCCTTTAATGTTCAGAAAATGAATCGAACATTAAAGGTTCAAGCAAAAGACAGAGAAGTTACCGTTCAACTACATTTAGATTTAAAGGTCAATGTAGAAGAATATCCAAAAGGGGATGTTCCAATGGAGGTAGAACGACTAAATAAGGTACTATCCGAGGATTTCACACAAGAAGCGAACAAGGTGATAGAGAAATTACAGCAGGTGAATTGTGATGCCTTTGGAATAGGAAGGAGACTCATTGCATTTTATCCGAAAACCTGGGAAGCATTAGATCATAAAGAATATTTCAATCAGATCAAATTTAAAACCACCGTAAACGCAGAAATCATCAAGCATGGAATTGTAAATTAAGCATGGGGACGGTTCTTCTGCTTCCTTGATTTAACTAGGAAGCAGGAGAACCGTCCCCGTGCTGTTTTCTCGCTACCTTTTTATAGGCTAGATTTGCCGAGGAGAGAATGACGAGACCTAATAGGCTGACACTGAAAAAGAATCCTAAACCGGATATTTTTGTAACAGCAAAGTATACCGCTCCAAAACCGAAAATAAGAAACAGACTAGGGATTGGACAATATACGGTGATTAGAAGGGCATTTTTTAAATGAGTGCCTAATGGTTGTTCAAACTCAACATAGGAAGCCAATGTATAGCAAATGATGAGAAAATAAATAAAACTCATGATGATGCTTGAATAAAAAAGAAAAGTAGAACCTTGATTAGTGGCTGTTTGTAAAAAATTGATATTCATAGACAAAATAAGACCGAACGTAACAATGATCAAACCTAGTTTATTACTATTGAAGAATTCCTGTTTATAATAATGCCAAAACGTTTTGAATACCGGGGGATGATTCTTAAGTAGAAACTGTCTTAATGTTGCTAACATCGCAATGGTCGCTGGAAAGAATCCAAAAATCCCCAACCCGCTTAACGTAAAAAGAATCCATAATAGATTAATATAAGCTAGTCTAGCAATCCAATCACAAACGGTATAAACGGCATTTGAAAACGAACCTAGTTTCATGGTGCTCCCTCCTTAACCATAAATATATCATGCACAGAAGGGGGAGGTTTCTTTTTTTGCGATGAGGTAAAAATTTTACCGAAGAAGTAAAAATAATGCATAAAATTCATTTGTAAAAATAGCAGCGTACAAAAAGTAGTAAAAATTTTCTCAATAATGTAAAAAATCCACATTGTTGAAAGCGGTTGCAAAAATTATACTTAACCTACATTAACGATTCTAATAGCTACTAGAAAAGAAGAAGGGGTGAAAATCGTGAATAGCGATGTAAAGGTCGAGTCAACTGCTTTACAAGCTACAAAAAGTAAAGTAAATAAGAGAGCAAAGAAAGGATCTCCTTTTAAAGGATGGAGGGAGGATCTGGCAGGATATGCTTTTATAGGGCCCATGTTGATAGGAACGTCTGTATTAGTATTATTTCCGATTCTTTCTTCCTTTGTATTAAGCTTTACAGATTGGAATTTTGTAGCTGGTTATGAAAATGCCAAATTTGTAGGATTTGAAAACTTTACGAAATTATTTAGCAATGCATTATTCCTAAAAGGACTATTAAATAATGTCATCTTAATTCTAGCCATTCCTATAACTTTAATGTTATCGCTTGGATTGGCTGTAATCATTAACAAATATGTATATTTGAAAGACTTGTTCAAAGTTATCTATTTTATGCCATTTATTTCGAGTATTGTAGCAGTTGCGGTTGTATTCCAGGTATTATTCCATCCAACCAAAGGTCCGATTAACCAATTTTTGATGACAATTGGTATTGAAAATCCACCAGGCTGGATCGCAGACGTTAGCTTCGCACTTCCATCTGTCATGTTAATTATGATTTGGACAGGAATTGGGTTTAACTTAATCATTTACTTAGCAGGTCTGCAGAATATCCCCAAGGAATTATATGAAGCAGCTCAAATAGACGGTGCCACTGCATGGTCACAATTTACAAAAATCACCATTCCATTAGTGTCACCAACTACTTTCTTATTGTTTGTGACAGGTGTGATCTCAAGCTTTAAAGTATTTGATTTAATTCTGGTTTTAACAAATGGCGGCCCAGCCAATTCAACAATCACACCAGTTGTTTATCTGTATCAGCAAGCCTTTATCGAGTTAAAAACAGGCTATGCTTCTGCTATTTCATTAGTTATGTTCGTAATAATCTTGATCGTTACCTATATTCAATTTATCGGTCAGAAAAAATGGGTGAATTATTAACAAGAAGGGAGCAGTGCAAATGGCAGCGAGATTGGATATAAGAAAATTGGTCGTGACTTTGATCATGGTTTTAATCGGAATTTGTTTTCTAATGCCGTTTTTGTGGATGATTTCTGCTTCTTTTAAAGTAGAAGAGGACGTTTTAACGTTTCCAATTCAATGGATTCCTGAAAGATGGAATGTGTTTGAAAACTATAAAGAAGTTTGGACAGGCTCGATGCCATTCCTTCTATTATATTGGAATTCAATCAAGGTAACCGTTCTAACAACACTTGTTTCATGTACGATCTCTTGTTTAGCGGCATACGGATTTGCCAAAATCAATTTTAGAGGCAGAGAATTCATTTTTCTCATTGTTTTGGCTACTTTCATGATTCCTCCGCAAACGTTGTTAGTAACACAGTTTCTACTATATAGATGGCTAGGTCTTTATGATACTCACACAGGTCTCATTCTATTAAATAGCTTCAGTGTTTTTGGAACGTTTATGCTGCGCCAATTCTATCTAGGCATCAGTAATGAGATCATCGAATCAGCGCGGATGGATGGAGCGGGGCATCTTAGAATATTCACATCAATTGCATTACCATTGGTAAGACCAGCTATTGCTACCTATGCGATCCTGCGCTTTATTTGGACCTGGAATGACTTCCAAAATCCATTGATTTTCCTCAGGTCGAAGGAGTTATATACGATTCAACTCGGTGTCCAAAGCTTCTCTGACCAGCATGGCAGCGTATACTCACTCATGATGGCCGCATCCGTTTCTGCGATCTTGCCGTTATTAATTATCTTTATTATCGGTCAGAAGAACGTAATTGAAGGTATTCAGCTTGGCGGCGTAAAAGGGTAAAAATAGTCATCACTCAATCTATTAATTTAGAAGGAGTTGACATACAATTGAAAAATAAGGGGAGATTTTTGATGATGAAAAAATGGGGGTTATGGCTACTCGTTGGACTATTCACCATGTTAATGTTATCAGCATGTTCTGGCAATGATAAAACTTCATCAGATAAGGGAAAATCTGAATCAGCTGATGAAGAAATTACCTTGAAATTTGTTCACTGGATTAATGAGGATGTAGGAAAATGGCAAGGTGTCATTGACAAGTATGAAGCCGAGAACCCGGGAGTCAAAGTGGAATCCATTCCGCTTGTAGAAAACATGAGTTCACAGGATTATTTCAAGCAGTTGGATTTAATGGCCTCTGCTGGAGAAGAAATGGATCTAATATTGTTTTCCAATGTGGGTGATCTTGTTAAAAGAATCGATGCAGGTCTCCTCGAACCAGTAACTGAATATATCAAAGCAGAAGGTATTGATATTAATAATGTTTACAATTATAGCTATCCAGTTATTAACGGAGACTATTATGGCTTGCCGATGAAAAATGTGACAAATCTTATTATGATGAATAAAGCACATCTTGACAAAGCCGGATTAGAGATTCCGACTGATTGGACATGGGATGATTATACGGAATATGCAAAAAAGCTAACGGCAGACGGTCACCATGGTTCGTATTTACACACATGGCATAACCTATATTCTGTTTTAAAACTAATAAGCAAAGCAGAAGATAATACGATTTTGTTAAAGGATGGTTCCTCGAATGCAGCTGATCAGATGGTACGCGCATCGCTAGAACTACGGAATCAATTAGAAAATGTGGATAAATCATCTGTACCATTTACTGAAATTTTATCGCAAAAACTGGATTACCGTCAGCAATTCTTTAGCCAATCCGCATCAATGGTTCCAACTGGAAGTTTTATGATTTCAGAATGGGGTCAATTTACACCTGAATTTGAAATTGCTTGGGCACCTTGGCCAAAAAACAATTCAGGTGACCCAGCACTTGCACCGATGGGCGGGGATTTAATCTCCATTGCCAAAAGCTCAAAGCATAAGCAAGAGGCATATGAGTTTATGCGCTGGTTGACGACAGAGGGAATTGTCGAACAAGGAAATTGGACACCGTCATGGAAGGAAGCAGATATGAATAAAGTGTTAGAAAGAGTAGTGAATGGGACCAAAAAACCTGATGCTGTTCATATGGAATCATTAAAGCATGCACTTACCTCTGTAGAGGCAACTGAGATCATTGCTCCAGCACCTTACATTTATGAAGCCTATAACGAATATGGGGCAGAAGTGGAATTATATCTCCTTGGTGAACAGGATCTTGATAAAACGCTGAAAAACATCGAAGAAAAAGTAGAAGCGGTAGTAAAAGCTAACAAATAATTAGAATATTCATGCTATAATAGAGAGAAAACTACTCGTTTTCTCTCTATTTAATTTTTCAGAAGCGGTGATCATCATGAAGGTTTTATGGAAAAAATTAAGGCGAATGTCCCTCCGAACCCGATTAATCATATCTGTCATTCTTTGCATCTTATTTCCGTGGATCAGCACCTACTTCGTATCAAACCATTTCACGAAAGATGTATTAGAAGAACGTGCAGCCACACAATCAGAAGACGATTTAAGAATGATAGAATTAGGAATAAAGAACATTTTAGATGATATGATGTATACCTCGAATTATATCCAATTTGATTCAGATATGAGGCAGTTGATTAAATTACCTGAGCTAATCGATCCAGATTCCACCAGCGTAAAAAAAGAAATCGCTCTAAATCATCTTCACATATCGAAAGAATTATCAGGAATTACAGATCTATTAAAGCCTTTGTATATAACCATCCTGTTTCCAAACGACTATTATTACACTAATTATTCACATATCGACCATAATCCTTTACAATTCAAAGAAACACCTTGGTTTGAAAAATTGGATCATTTAAGCTTTTATCAAACCTATTGGCTCGGTGCACACCCTACTTATATCCAATCTGAAAGAGATACATACCCCTATCTAATTACCATCGGTAGAAAGATTCAAAGAGGGAACTCTGCCCATTCATATCTAGTAATCAGTTTAAAAGAAACTGAGATTCAGAAGCTTTTAAGTCAATATCAAAGTGAAAAAAGAACAAAATTTTATTTGACCAATGAGACAGGGGACATTTTCTCAAGTTTGGATACCAATGAGGTAGGAACGAATTTACCCTATGACGTGACCCAGGCTGATTATCAAATTGTTGACTATGAAGAAGAGAAGCATTTACTGGTATCTTATCCTGTTTCCTATTCAGATTGGAGATTGGTCAGCCTTGTGCCCTATAGCGACACGATTGGATCGATCAATATGGTTACAAGAACGACGATTTTAATTCAAGGTGGGTTTTTAGTTCTTTTTTTAATAGGGCTCATCATTCTTGTTAGAGAATTGACGAAACCGATAACCAGATTACATCAGGTAACAAAAGCAATTAAACAGGGTGATTTAACGGCTAGGATTCATCTTTCTGGAAGCAATGATGTCGCGCAATTAGGCCACAGCTTTAATCATATGCTCGATACGATTGAGAACATGATTGAACAGGTTAAAATCCAGGAAGCAGCCAAACGAAAGGCCGAATTGGACATGCTTCAAGCCCAAATTAACCCCCATTTTTTATTTAACGTCTTAAATGCGATCCGTTTAAAGATAAAAATGGAGGGAAACACCGGCAGTGCTGCTCTCATTTATTCCTTATCGGCCCTCTTACGAATGACGATCAATCGTAATAATGCTTTCATTCCTTTAGAGGAAGAGTTAACGATTGTGAAGCATTATGTAGATTTAATGAATTTCCGACATCAGCATGATGTAGAATTGGAGATTCATGTGAACGAATCTACTGGCAGGTTCGACGTACCAAGGTTTTTCTTACAGCCCATTATTGAAAACGCCATCATTCATGGCAGCAATAATCAGAAAGAAACGATTCAAATCATGGCAAATGAACAGAGTGACGAGTATTTGGAATTGGTCGTGACAGACAATGGTAAAGGAATGGACAAGCTTACATTAGAGAGATTAGAAGAGAAAGTTTTTCAATCAGATCGTCAAGACTCTAGTAAAAGTCATCATCAATCGTTTAATGGGATAGGCGTGCAAAATGTCTACCAAAGGATGAAATTGATTTATGGAGAAGCATTTCAGTTGAAGATCAACAGCAGCGAGGGAGAAGGAACCACTTTAACGTTTCAAATTCCAGTACATAAGGGGTGAGCAGCTATGTATGAGGTTGTTTTGGTAGACGATGATGTAATTGTGATTGAGTTTTTGAAAAAAGTCATTCCATGGCAGGATTATGGCTTTCAAGTCATTGCTCATTTTCAAGATAGCAGTGATGCTTTGGCCTATCTGCAGGAACAACCTTATGATGTATTGATTACTGATATTGGCATGCCAAAATTAAATGGAATCGAATTAATTGAGCAGCTAAAAAAATCACAAATGAGCTCCTATCAAATCATTCTATCTTGTCATGATGAGTTTCGTTTTGCACAACAAGCCTTAAAATTAGGAGTCTATGATTATATTTTAAAAGAAACCATGGAAGAGATGGATATTATCGCGTTACTTGAAAGATTAAAGACAACGTTGGACCAGGAGCAAAATACAAAGAATCCACACATACAGATAACGAAGTTTATTGAAACAAATAATTTGGGCTTGAAAATTAAGTTTATCGATAAGCTTTTAGAACAAAATCTAGATTCGACGGATTGGTGGACAGAGTTTGAGGAACCATTGGGAGTAGATTTTTCAAATCGATCTTATACGCCGGTCCTTTGTTTTATTGATCATTTTCAAGAAGCTGTGAGTCATTATGAAAATGAAACATGGCTTCAATACCGTATAAAAAATATAGCAGAAGAAGTTCTAGCCGAGATTGAAGTATTCTTTCTACAAGGAAAATTCTTCATGCTTTTTCCTGTAAGAAGCAACAAAACGATGGAAACACTACAACTAGTTAGAGAATTGAACACTAGAATCCGTACTAGCTTAAATTTTACTATTACCTCTGTGATTGGAGAACAAAACGTAAAGCATCGAGAATTTATAGTAAACATGCGGTTATTACTTAAAAATAGTGACCAGCGGTTTTATTATCAATATAATAGCATTCAATTCTATCTTCCTATTCTTTATGCTAGTGACTCTATATTTCATAACTATGTAGAAATTTCACAAAAACTAAAGGAGTTAATATTAAAAGGAAAAAAAGATGAGGTCGTTGCGTGTATTTCACAGGAATTAAGTAATATAAGAGAAAAGAAGTATTCGCCGGAAGCCATAAAAGATTGGGTAACCAAAATAGTATTTGATGTTAAATTATCCTTAAATGCATTGAAACACTTTGAGACTCAGTCGATTCCGTTAACAGACTATTTCCTTCAAAATGTTGAGACATTTGAACATTTAGAAACTGTATTAGAAAAGGTATGGGACAAGTTCCTAGACCACCTCAATTCCTTTGATTTGACGACTAGAAATGAGGATGTTTTAAAAGCACAAAAATATGTACAAACCCATCTTGGTGATAAGATTTCCTTGACAGAGGTAGCTGCTCATTTACATTTAAATGCCAGCTATTTTAGCAGGATGTACAAGAAAGAAACGGGAGAGGGTTTTGTTGAATATGTTACAAGAGTTAAAATGGAAAAAGCCATTGAATTACTAGACCACTCGAACAAGTCAGTAGAACAAATCGCTTATGAGCTAGGCTTTGAAAGTAAAAGCTATTTTTTAAAAACCTTTAAAAGGTTTTATGGGATCTCCCCAAAATCATACAAAAACAAAGGTTGTCGACAGAATTCCTCTTGATTGTTAGTTTATCAAACAAATACTGGGAATTTGGATATTCATAATAAGAGACGAGAACCAATTTTCTAAAGCGTCCAAGTTATTAGCATTTATCGCTTTGATGATTTTTCTCTTATTTTATCCATAGCGAAAAGGTCGTCATTGCATTGATGATGACCTTTTTCTCTGATTTCCCATAGCGAAAAGGTCGTCATTGCATTGATGATGACCTTTTTTCTGATTTTCCATAGCGAAAGGGTCGTCATTGCATTGATGATGACCTTTTTCTCTGATTTCCCATAGCGAAAGGGTCGTCATTGCATTGATGATGACCTTTTTCTCTGATTTTCCATAGCGAAAAGGTCGTCATCGCTTTGATGAAGAAAAAGCGAGTCTCATTGACGATGTTGAGGCTCGGTTTTTAGTATGAAGTTTTTCTAAACCTCTTTCGCTAACGCTTGGAGGCGGTCTTTGTCTCGAATGAGGTATCCGCGTCCTTGTTTTTCAATAATGTTTTCCTCGCTCAACTGTGCTAGTACGTGCAGCAGGTGTCGATAGGATACCCCAAGGTATTCGCATACTTCTGTGTGCTTTTCCTTATAAAAGTCGTGATCGGCTGATACTAGAATAAAGGCAGCAAGTCGATTGATCAGAGGATAAGCATTCGTTTGCCCAATCTTCGATGTGTAAATGAATGTTTTATTACTTAAAAAAAGGCATAAATGTCTTAAAAAAGTAGCATCTGATAAAAGCTTCTCTTTACAGGCCTTTGTTGGAATCGCTAGGCAAATCACCTGCGTCACTGCCTGAATTCCTTTCGTATAACGCTCCGAATTCAACAATTCAATTTCACCCATGAAAGTAGGTGGATGCAAGAAATTGAGTATCGAGACTTTCCCATTTTTTTGTGTAAAAAATAATTTCGCCTTCCCCTCAACAAGATAATACAAATACTCAGGAAACGAGCCTTCCTGAAAAATAAATTCCCCCGGTTCAAACGTTGCAACCTTCAGGTAAGGGGTAATTGGGAACGAGAAAAGGGATTGAATTGGGTGCTTTTCAATATAAGAATCGAACAAACTTCCAGTTAAAAAATGCATGTTATCCTCCACGTAAAATATGAGATATCTCATATTAGTGTAAGGATTTTCCTGATATCATGCAATACATATGGAGGGATGAAAGATGAATCATCAACAAATACTTAAACAAATAAATCCTCAAGCTGCTTTTACGGTCAATAATCAACGCTGGCTTTCACAGAGCTTTTTTATGTTTTTTCTGACATGGGGAATCTTTTTACCGTACTGGACCGGGTGGCTCGTTCAGGCGAAAGGACTCAGTGTTACAGAGGCCAGTTTGATTATGGGCTTTGGTTTAGTGGCAAGGGGACTGTCTGCACTATTTGCTTTTCCTTTTGTTTCAAGGTACTGGAGCAGTCATCAGGTGGTTCTCACCTTGATTACGGGTTCACTTGTGGCGGCCATTCTATATATCCCGTTTTCATCCTTTACGACACTTTTAATCGTTACGATTTTATTCAGTGTCTTTTTTCCGGCAATTCTTCCGGCATTAGATAGTACAGCAGGTACTTTAGTCCAGCAAGGAGATGTTCACTATGGAAAAAGCCGGTCGTATGGTTCGATCGCTTTTGTTATTGCTGTTCTGATTATTAGTGTACTAACAGGCTTTTTCGGGGAACAAGTGATTTTATGGAGTATGATTACAGGATTATTATTTATGCTGTCGATGAGTTTTAGAGCAACTCCAGCGATTTTATTAGAAAAACCAGTAGGGAAGGATCGGCAGCTAAAACAGACGATGCGAGCTCTATGGCAGGTGAAAAGCTTCCCTGTTGTATTACTGACCGTTATCCTTCTGCAAGGCTCCCACGCATCTTATTATAATTATGGTTATATTTACCTGCAGGAAATCGGAATCCAAAGTTTCTACATCGGCGTGATCCTGAATATCGCGGTTCTGTTTGAAATTCTTTATTTTTTGAAGGCAGACCATCTTTTCAGAGATTGGAAGCCGTCGTCCTTACTGTTACTATCAGCGACAGGGTCATCACTGCGCTGGTTGCTCGTCTATTTCTTTCCGAACATATGGGTCTTTATGTTATCCCAAAGCTTACACGCACTATCGTTCGGCGTAGCTCATTACGCGTTTATGCAATATATCACGAAAAACCTGCCTAAACAGCAAATCCCCAATGCACAAGGCATTTATTCAGCGCTTGCCTTAAGTTTTAGTGTGGCTGCATTAACACTTGTTGGTGGATTTCTATATGAAGTATCACCAGGCCTATCATTCCTATCAATGATTGCCTGCACGATACCAGCGATGTTCTTGATTGTATCCACGAGAAAAAAGTTCAACTATTAAGAGGATTGGTTCATCTAGTAATTGTGGTAGTAGCTATTATTAAACGACTCTATTTCTAGTAAGCTAGTCAATCCGACTAGCTTTTTGTCATTGGTAAATTAGATACAATTTCATGATCGACTATTTTCTAAAAGAGATGTCGTACTATTTTCTATTTTCTAATTGGGATTTGCAACATTGTATGCTACAATAGGAACGTTCGTTTTTCAAACAGCAGTATTTCCATTAAAATGCTGGGCTCGGTTTTAGTTAGTATACGAGTGGCAAGTTCAGCATTTAAAAAAACAGAAAATTCAATATCGTCAAACTTCCAAAGTTTTACTGCCGCCCGTTAACTAGCTGATATGTAAAAAATGCTGAAGAAAGTAAAAGGGGAGAGAAATTGGTGTTAGCAGTAGATGAGGAACAGACGAAAAAAGTGTAAAGAGAGAATTACATGATTGATATAATCGTCAAAGATAACGTTAGAACTACCATCTAAGAATACTGAATTCTAACGTTGAACAAAGTTGGAGGGACTGTAGTGTCAAAGAAAATTCCTGTTTCATTTTTAATTACTTTAGGTTTTATGCTATTCGCTCTATTCTTCGGTGCAGGAAATCTCATTTTTCCTGTCATGCTGGGTCAATCGGCAGGAACGAATATTTGGGCAGCAAATGCTGGTTTTGTCGTTACTGGAGTAGGGTTACCTTTACTCGGTATTATTGCAGTGGGAATATCAGGGAAAAGCGATCTACAATCTTTAGCAAGCCGGGTACATCCTATTTTTGGTATTATTTTCACCGTTGTTCTTTATTTAGCCATTGGACCGTTGTTCGCTATCCCAAGAGTAGGGACCGTTTCATATGAAATTGGATTTAAGCCATTTATACCTGAAGATTACACTGTCATTGGTTTATTCATTTATACGATTATCTTTTTTGGACTTACCGTGTTTTTATCATTAAAGTCCTCGAAAATTGTAGATATTGTTGGAAAGCTTTTAACCCCAGTGTTATTACTTGTGATTGCGATTCTGATCATAACAGCATTTTTTAATCCGCTAGGGGAATTTCAAGCACCAGCTGAACACTATATGAATCATGCCTTCTTTAAAGGATTCCAAGAGGGATATCTCACAATGGATGCTCTGGCCGCTTTTGTATTTGGAATCATCGTGATCAATGCGGTTAAAGAAAAGGGTGCCACAAGTAAAAAAGAGATTACGATTGCGATCACGAAAGCAGGAGTATTAGCAGCAACCATTTTAGGAGCTATTTATGCATCCCTTTCCTTCATTGGGGCTTCAAGTGTAGAAAGTCTTGGACGTTTAGATAATGGGGGAGCCATTCTATCAAGTGTATCGAATTATTACTTCGGTTCCTATGGCAGTGTTTTAATGAGCGTGATTGTGTCTGGAGCTTGTTTAACCACAAGTATTGGACTTATCACCTCTTGTGGTTCTTATTTCTCTAAATTGATGCCCAATATTTCGTATAAAACATTCGTTATCATTTTCTCAGTTTTCAGTACTGGTCTAGCAAATTATGGTCTCACTGAATTAATTGCGATTTCAGTTCCAGTTTTAGTAACCCTTTATCCATTAGCGATCTGTTTAATTGCCTTAACCTTTTTACATCCATTATTTAAGGGCAAAAAAGAAGTGTATCAGGGAAGTATGTTATTCACTTTGATTGTAGCCTCATTTGACGGGATCAACGCAGCTGGATTTGAAATAACACCCATCAATGACCTATTTACCATGATCCTTCCTTTGTATGAAGTTGGCTTAGGCTGGATTGTGCCTGCTATAGTTGGTGGAATATGCGGTTATATTTTAGATGCAGGACGGAAGAGAAACCTATTTCCAAGTATCATTCAATTGAATAAAAACCCAAAACAGTAAATTGTGAGGTCGGTTTATTTAGCTAGTTTGGAGGTGTAAGAGAATGAATAAACGATGGACGATTGGTAAAATAAAAGAGTTTGTTGAGAACAATTCGGAAAGTAAGTTGCTAACGACGGAATATCACGGTTTTTCTCAACAGTTACTATTTAAATGTGAATGTGGTAACAACTTCGAAAAAACATTTACAAAATTTAAAAATAATAACCAGCGTAAATGTGACGTGTGCCAACCGCCTAAAGTGTCTCGATAACGTATAGAGAATAAACGAAGTGCCAATTTCTATTAAAGAGAAGTTGGCACTTCGTTTATTTTTTCTTCTTGGGAGCTAATAATTTCGCAGCCGGCTTCTGGAGATTATAATAAATGTCAGAAATAAATTTAAAATACTATTGTAAATACAGCGGTCAATTATGCTATAATTAAGAAAATTTAAAATACCTTTAAAAAAACGCAATGATTGGGAGTAGTAAGGAATATTTTTTGTTTAGAGAGCTGTCGGCTGGTGAAAGACAGTCAAAGAATTCCCCAACTCGCCCAGGAGTGGTAAGGCTGATAGGTAGGCCTTAACGGTTGACCGCCGTAATCAAGTCATTAAGTGGGTTCGTTTCGCGTTAAAACGAATCAAAAAGAGTGGTACCACGTAGGCAAAGCCTGTCGTCTCTTATGAGATGATGGGCTTTTTATATTCTAAAAAAATCGAAAAGGTGGTCATAACAATGAAAAATGTCGATAAATATGCAAGAGGGTATTTTATGCCGCCCGTTAAAAGCCTGAAATGGACAGAGAAGGAGTACATAACAGAAGCTCCTACCTGGTGCAGCGTGGATCTAAGGGATGGAAATCAGGCGTTGATTGTTCCGATGAGTCTTGAGGAGAAGCTGGAATATTTTCAATTACTATTAGAAGTAGGATTCAAGGAAATCGAAGTCGGTTTTCCCGCAGCATCCGAAACGGAGTATGCCTTCCTAAGAACCCTGATTGAACAGGATTTGATTCCGGAGGATGTAACGGTTCAAGTGTTAACCCAGTCCAGGGACCATATTATCGAAAAAACGTTTGAAGCGCTTCGAGGTGTGAACAAAGCAGTGGTCCACCTTTACAATTCAACTTCAGTGGCACAGCGTGAGCAGGTTTTCAAAAAATCAGAAGAAGAAATTATCGAAATAGCGGTGAGCGGAGCCAAATTACTACAAAAATATGCGGCCGAAACAGAAGGGAATTTCCAATTTCAGTATTCTCCAGAGAGCTTCACGGGTACAGAGGTAGAGTTTGCGCTTGAAGTCTGCAACCGGGTATTAGATGTTTGGCAGCCGACTGCTGATAACAAAGTGATTATTAACCTTCCTGCAACAGTATCGATGAGCATGCCACATGTGTACGCAAGCCAAATTGAGTATATGAGTGATCATTTGAATTACCGTGACCATGTGATTCTATCCCTTCATCCACACAATGACAGAGGAACAGGAGTGGCCGATGCTGAGCTTGGCATGCTGGCAGGTGCACAAAGAGTGGAAGGGACTCTGTTTGGAAATGGAGAAAGAACGGGCAATGTGGATATCGTCACGCTTGCGATCAATATGTTTTCACATGGAGTCGACCCGAAGCTGAATTTTGAAAATATCCGTGAGATTATCTCCAAGTATGAAAAATTAACTAGAATGAGTGTCCACCAGCGACACCCTTATGCTGGTGAGCTGGTCTTTACTGCCTTCTCAGGTTCGCATCAGGATGCGATAGCGAAAGGAATGAAGTGGCGGGAGGAAGAAGAGCGTCAGCATTGGAGTGTTCCATATTTATTAATCGATCCAAAGGATATTGGCAGGGAGTATGAAGGTGATATCATCCGGATTAATAGCCAATCTGGTAAAGGGGGAATCGGCTACATACTCGAGCAGCATTATGGGCTTGATCTTCCTGCGAAAATGCGTGAAAGCTTTGGCTATAGTGTGAAACATGTTTCAGACCGTCAGCACAAGGAACTGATGCCAAATGAAATCTATGAGATTTTCATGAAGGAATATGTGAATATTAAAAGTCCGGTCGAATTCATTAGCTACCGTTCCACTCAAAATGAACATTACGAAACGAGTGTTAGAATCCGCGTAAATAACGAAGACCATGAATTTATTGGTACAGGAAATGGGAAACTCGATGCCATCAGCAATGTACTGCAATCGCAGCTTGAAATCAGTTTTACTGATTTAGTCTATAAAGAACATGCACTAGAAATCGGCTCGAAATCAAATGCTGTTTCCTACGTTGGTTTTACCGGAATGGATGGAGCCGTTTATTGGGGAAGCGGAATCGACCCAGATATTATGACTTCCTCTGTTAAAGCACTGTTTAGTGCCGTTAACAAGATGATTACAAGTGCTAACCTGCCGATTGAAAAAGGGTTTTCAATTACAAAAAATTAACATCGATACAAGCTTGCAGAAACGACAACTTCTGCAAGCTTTTTTACGACACTAAAAAATAGTATAATAATGTTATGTAAACTAAATCAATATATAGTTGCTTCTTCAACAGGGGGAGAGACAAAAAAACGAGTCTCGTTGATGAGAGACTCGTTTTTTACGATCTTATCCTGCTAGTTGATTCTGTTCACTTTCTAGCACAGCTTTCCCTTTTTTCGAGGAGATTTTATTTATGAAGAAGGTAATAAAGAAGGAACATAGTAAGCTTCCAGCCATGGCAATAATGAAACCAGTTGTGTTATTGGATAACAGTGGTGCCATGAATGACGGAACATAAGCTGTTCCCCGAACATCAAACAACCCGACGAGTAATCCGCCAAATCCCGATGAAATAATCGCTCCCGCAAAGATAAATTTATTGGAAAACATAAACGGATAGGCAGCCTCTACAAAGGTGCCGAAGCCCATATTGATGGCAAATCCAGGTGCTGCCACCGCCGCTTCGCCTTTGTCCCGCGGTGAAACAATATTGGCTAGCGTAATTCCCGCTGAAACCATTACCAAGCCAACCATATCAACTGCTCCTAAGAAACTATTGCCTGTCCGTTCCATTTCCAAAAGGACAATCGGGAGGATGGCAGCGTGATATACACCACCAATGATTGCCGGCCAAATTAACAAGCCTGCAATCAGTCCTGCAAGAACTCCATTGGTAGAAACAAGAAGATCAATCAATGAACGAATTCCTTCACCCGCCCAAAGAGCAATCGGGGCAATCAGGAAGTATACGGCCAAACCAGAGATCAACCCAGCAAGACCGCCTGCAGCAATATTCACCGTTGTAGCAGGGAAACGCCATTCGAGACACTTTCTAAATATGTATTGAACCAAAAGACCTGCCAGAATACCGCCGATAATCCCGCCAATGATTCCACCTTTTACCGATAATATACCAGCCACAATACCAGCAACAATCGAAACATCGTCAAGGTCGGCCACTTGTTTGGCCGCGACTACGGCTAGAATAACCGGCAGTGCGTTAATCATTAAATTGAAAACATCGCCAAGCATCGCCAATCCAGGTATCTTGCTTAGAGCTAATACCAATGCCATAGCAATGAAACCAGGAAGAGAGGACAACATGATCCCGCGAAGATTAATGCGCTGAAATGCTTTCACAGAGGAGGTTTCCACCTCGGCGCTTGAATTTGTTTTCCCGATAACTGGACGATAAGTGAGACCAAAATGCTTACTTAGTGCTGTAAGGAAGCTTACCGCTCGTGTTCGATTGGTAGTACCTGTTGTTCCTGACGTCGAAATGACATTTACACCTCTAGAGGCAATGGCTGCCATAGACGTTCCGCCTGTTCCGGCGGCCGGTAATTTCTTATTGGCCGCAGCCTCAACAGCTGACTGATTCGCTCCATTCGGATCTGCACTCATCAATATAAGAGAATCGATTTCACCGTTATTAATCTTTGTGGCAATTTCTGCATCCACTAACGCAGCAGCCTCGTTTACTTCCCCAATGGTTCCCACCGCGATGATGGATGGCTTCTTAGTTGATTCATCCCAACTGTATAATACTGCCCGTGTATCATTCTTGATGGCATCCATAGATGCTTTTGCTGCAATAAATTGTAAGGAACCGCACTCCATACCAGCCGCTTCAATTTGTAAAATCAATTCCTCTAGTAGTTTTTCAGGCTCTTTACCGCCTAAATAATAGAGGTTACCACCACTGCTCCCAAGAATAGCTACTTTCTTTTTCATTGATTCTCCCTCCAAAACATATTTTAATTTAATAATATAGTAAAGCATTAACTTATTAAAGTGCTAAATTAAAAAAGAGGGAAATTCTTGTAAATAACAAATAAATAGTGATAAACAAAACGGCAGAAGAAGTTTTGTTGTAAGTAAGATTCAAATTTTCAACAAGAGAAATAATATATATTACGACTTTGACTTTCCATCATCATATCGGACATCTTAAACACTTCAAGATGACCGACTTTGACTTTCTACCATCATATCGGGAATCTTAAACACTTCAAGATGACCGACTTTGACTTTTCATCATCATATCGGGAATCTTGAACTCTACAAGATGACCGACTTTGACTTTCCATCATCATATCGGACATCTTAAACACTTCAAGATGACCGACTTTGACTTTCTACCATCATATCGGGAATCTTAAATTCTTCAAGATGACCGTTTTTCACTTTCCACCATCATATCGGTCATCTTAAACACTTCAAGATGACCGACTTTGACTCTTCATCGTCAATTCGGGAATCTTATAACGGTTAATGGATAATTTAGTGAAAAATTTTATAAAGAATGGGTTAAAACTTGATAGTTTACTATATTATTATGATTAAGATAGTGCAAATAAGGAGAGTGCAAGGATGGAAAAAGAGCTGAAAAATTTTTGGATAAAGCATCCGACATTAGCAGATGCAGAAGCAGTTACTGATTTGGTTTCATTATGTGATATCGAGGAAATAGGTGAGCCAGATATTACTTTGTCAGACGTACTTGATATGTGGAATTCCATCCATATTGAAACGGATGCATGGATTGTCCTTTCTGAAACGAATGAAATGATTGGGTATGGTTTTGTTGAAGTAACAGGCGCTAACCGAATGGATACTTGTATATTTGTACACCCTCAGTATAAAAATCAAGGAATTGGTTCACTTTTACTACACAAAGTGGAGGAACGAGCAAACATTCTGGCTAAGGATAAAGATGGTGAGCAAAAGTTAATGAACCAAATTCCTTTTACCAATCCAGCTGCTAGAAAATTGGTTGAAGAAAGAGGATTTCAATTCAGCAGGCTATATGAACGAATGAAAATCAAATTAGAAGAAATGCCAAATCAGCCATCATTACCAGATGGAATAACGCTGCGAACGTTTCAGCCCGATCATGATGAAGAAACTCTATATTCGATCTATGATGAAACCTTCCAAGATGCATGGGGTTATACAAAAAAGGATTTTACCTCATGGATTTCGCAGAAAAAGGGTGATGGCTACGATCCCAGCCTATGGTTTCTCATTTGGAAGGATACTACCCCAGTAGGATTCCTAATGAGCCGAATGCAGGAGGATGGATTATTTATTGATTTATTAGGCGTGAAACGTGAATTTCGAAAATATGGAATAGGCAAGGCGTTGCTGCTTCATGCATTTGGTTTAGCATACCAACGTCAACAAAAATCAATTCTTTTGTATGTAGATACTGATAGCCTAACCAATGCTAACCGCTTATATCAACAAGTGGGAATGAGACCCGATTCCCAAACAGCAGTTTATTTGAAGAAACTTACTGTTTAACCGTTCCATGAAAAACACCACAAACTGTTAGATTTGTGGTGTTTTTTTTAAAAGTATACTTTAAATATTTTTTTCAAAGGTCATTTGATTTATCGTATTTTAATTTAACCTTATCTATCGCTGCTTTAGATATTACAGCCATTAGGACTAAACTCAAGAAAGACCAATTGGAATTCCAAGCTTTTTCTAGGTAAATACTTACGACTTTCATCATCGGAAGAGCTATATAAGAAATAAAAGCGGAAACGATCGTTAAAGAAATCATAAATGATTTCCAATTTTTACATCTATCGTATATTAGTGTAAGCAGTATTGGAATTATGAAAAGATTAGCAGGTAACATGGTTGGGATAATAGGCTCAAGTTGCATTCGGTAGTCATACCAGTCAAGTGCTGTTGCAAGATCATCTAGGTTTTTATTTATTATGTAAATTACCCCGAGGTAAGCAATCGAAGGGAGAAGTTTTTCCTTTTTAATAAATACAAAAAATAGTATTAGCATTATGATACAAGCTACTAGAAGCATCCACCATTGCCAGGTGTATAATGTGTGCTTTGTCCATATCTCTATTCTTAAATCAGTGAGTTGGTTAGAGAGTTTATCGATCTTCCTTCCTAATTCTTCCACATATCGACCCCCCGATCCTATTCCACATACATTTTTAGTTTTACATAGATTATTTATAAATTCTCGTTTCTTATATTTTCAATTGGTTGGGCTAAATATTCATTATTGCATTAGTAATAAATTTACTTACATAATTCCTTACATATAAAAAGCAGCTATTAGGGGAAAATAGTCATGTTAACAGTGAATGGAGGTAGAGTTATGAACGTGGATCAATTAGCTTTACATGAGACATTAGAGACACACGAAATAATCAATTTCAAAACCGTTTGCCTTCTTAGATCTAAATTAATGCAAGGAATTTGTTTTAACAACGAGTTAAAACAGCTGATGGAAAAGGATGTACAACAATCCATACAGGATTTAAATGAGCTCATTCCTTTTTATAAACAAAGTCAACTACTTCAATAAACGGAGATGAGAAGATGCAAGATTACTTAGACCCTAGAAATGCGGAAGGCATGCCTAATCTCGCGGATTCCGCATTTGCTATGGATTTTTTATTAACTGTTAAAACTGGGATTCGTAATTATGGCTTTGCTATTACTGAAACAGCAAATCCAGAACTTAGAAGAGTATTAGCCAAACAATTAGATGCAGCGATTGATTTACATGATGAAATTACCGAACTCATGATAAAAAATAAATGGCTCCATCCACATAACCTTAAGGAACAGATTCCGGTTGATTTAAAGAGTGCAGAAACTGCCATACAAATCGCTCAATTAAACCTCTATCCTAATGACACCGATCGAGGTGGAATGTTTGCCACACCAAATCAATAAAAGGCGGGATATACTTAGATGAAAGCTGTTACCTACCAAGGGATTAAAAATGTTGAAGTGAGAGAAGTAAAAGATCCCTCTATCAAAAATTCAGATGATATTATTGTTAAAATTACATCCTCCGCCATTTGTGGCTCTGATCTTCATTTAATTCATGGTATGATCCCGAATACGCCTACAGACTTTGTCATTGGACATGAGCCTATGGGGGTGGTTGAAGAAGTAGGTCCAGATGTTAAAAACTTAAAAAAAGGAGATCGCGTGATCATTCCTTTCAATGTTAGCTGCGGTACTTGCTGGTATTGTTCGCATGACCTAACCAGCCAATGTGATAATTCCAATCCCCATGGTGAAGGGGGCGGATTCTTCGGATATGCAGAAAATACTGGTGGCTATGCCGGGGGACAAGCTGAATATATGAGGGTTCCATATGGCAATTTCACCCCTTTTAAAATTCCTGAAGATTGCGAAATGGAGGATGAGAAACTTGTCTTACTCTCTGATGCTGCCTCAACTGCCTATTGGTCGGTTGACCATGCGGGTGTAAAAGAGGGAGATACTGTTATTGTGCTGGGCTGTGGACCCGTGGGTTTGCTAGCACAAAAATTCGCCTGGTATAAAGGTGCAAAAAGAGTCATAGCTGTGGATTACATAGACTATCGCTTACAGCATGCAAAACGTACAAACAAAGTAGAGATTGTTAATTTTGAACAGCACAAAAATACTGGAGAATACTTAAAGGAAATTACCAAGGGCGGTGCAGATATTGTAATTGACGCCGTTGGAATGGATGGTAAGTGGACTCCAATGGAATTCTTGGCATCCGGGTTAAAGCTACAAGGGGGAGCAATGGGAGCCATTGTCATTGCAAGTCAGGCAGTTCGAAAAGCTGGTACCATCCAAATAACAGGAGTGTATGGAGGACGTTATAATGCGTTCCCGCTAGGGGATTTAATGAACCGCAATATTGATTTGAAAATGGGCCAAGCTCCCGTGATACCTTATATGCCTTTCTTATATGACTTATTCGCAAGAGGAGAAGTAGACCCTAGTGATGTGGTAACACATGTATTACCTTTGGACCAAGCAAAACATGGCTATGAAGTATTTGATACAAGAACAGATGATTGTATCAAGGTTATTTTAAAGCCCTAAAAATCTTTCTGCCCAGTACAAGGACTATACTTTAGTTTCTTGGCTGGGATTTTTTCTATTACAACTCTTTTGACTCCACGTACCTCTAATCACACCTTTGGAGAATTTCTGTTAAAACCCTTAGTGGTGAATATGATAAACTAATAATTAGATGATATACAAACCATTAGAAACGTAAGAGGAGCGGAATCCATTGTCAAAAGAAGTTTTAGCAAAAAACACAGCAGGTGTATTAAGTGCAGTTATTAAACAGCCTCATTGGGAAAAAGAGGAGCTTCAAAAAGGGCTTCAAAAAGTATTGAGGCAAATAAGAGAAGGAGCGGGTTCTGATGATGCCTATTTAGAGGCAATCTTGAGAAACGTCACCTATCAATATGCAAACACCAATACTGCTAGGTCAATTCTTATGCAATGTATTGAAGAAGAAAAATTTTTATCGAAAGAAAGCTTTCAAGCGATCATGGTGGATGTCCCTAGAAAGGTCAATGATTCTAATTACCTAGCTGAAAACATGCCGCGATTCAAGGACATCGTTTATAAAGGCGACACGCATACAGAGCAAATAGTCAATGCAGAGAAAGTCTTTTCTCACAGTAAGCTTGTAAACGATTTAATGATTGAATTTATAGGAACATTCCTTCAGCCCGATAACAGGAACTTTATGGTGAACTTTATGGAATATTCCTCAAGTATAGTCGTTGATACGGTCACTCATTATTGCCAAGCTTATTCTAATCAAGTACTTGAAGAGCTTAATTTGGCCAAATCAGACAGATAAACGTTTCTGGTCATATTCCCCCCTGTAACACCGTACAAATGATATAAGGGCTATTTTAGCCAGATATGTTTAGGAACCTTCTAAATTATCAACTTAGATCTTTTAGCTTATTAAGGGGGAGTATCTTGTGAAATCGATTGGAATCTTGGGTGTAGGTCAAGCAGGTGGAAATATAGCGGAAGTAGCATCAGCCATGGGATTTCAGGCAGCACTAATTAATACGAATCAGCGTGACGGTGCTGTAAACACTCGAGTGGAAAGAAAGTATTTTGTCCCAGGATATAATGGCGCTGGGCAAGATCGTGCATTAGGATTACGAGCGGTTCAAGGTCATTATCGAGAACTGATTGATTTTGTCGATAGTTCCTTTAAAAACATCAAGCTGCTATTGGTCGCTTTTTCGACAGATGGTGGAACAGGTTCTGGGATGAGCCCGCTATTAATTGATTTGTTAATTGATCAATTACCCGGTGTCAACGTAGGGGCCATTGCGGTTATTCCTGAGCGGAACGTATTGGCTGGCAATCGAATCAATACAGCAGAGTGTATGGAGGAGCTTTCTAAAATTGAAGGCATTTCTTCTGTGTTCTTAGTAGATAATGATCAGATGCGCAAAATGAAGCCGCAATCAAGCAAACATGAAATTTATCTTTCTGCAAATCTTCAAGCCATGGAGGCGATTAATCACCTCTTGAAAATAACGAGAAAGAGTTCAGTATACGGAAACTTTGATGAAACGGATTTCATGAATATTCTGGGATCCAGAGGCGTCACCCTCATTTCTTCAGCAGCGATTACTGATGCAAAAACGACTTCGGATGTATCATCAAAGGTACAAAACTCTTGGGCTAACTCGATTTTCTGCCCCGTTGAATCACAGGGCGTTATCCGCGCAGGTTTGATCTATGAAGGTCCAGAGAATATTTCTAAACTCATAAATGTACCGTCAATCTTTGAAAGAGTGGGGGAACCGCTGCAGTTATTCGAAGGGACCTATATTTCTGAAAATGATCCAACCATCACAACCATACTTGCTGGACTCTCCTTCCCAACCAGAAGAATGCTCGCCGTTGAGGAAACAATCGAAAAGAACAGAGATCGACTACAAAACCTTGTAAAAAAGGAATCTACCCAGAAATACGAATCCCGAATCACCTGGGCATCCAACCTAAAGCTAATTAAACCAGAAAGACAAACGGTTAGCATCACCACTAAAATAAACAAATATCAAAAGTAGAAAAAAGGAACACATCGGTAGTCAGCCAATCCGATGTGTTTCTTTTTTTATCTGTTCAACCCTTACCATCATTCATTTTCAAAAATGTTGGAATTTGTGAAAAAATAAAGTGTGTTACCGTATGCGCATACGGATTCACTTCATCTATAAACTGCTCAGCCTTTGAAAAAGACTCAAATTGCATTTTCAGCATATAACAGGCATTACCTGCAATCCGATAACAAAACTCTACATTCGGAAGCTTTTGAATATAGCTTTTAAAAGAATGATAATCCCCGTTTTTTACTGTTGCCTCAATAATACATTGGATGGGCAGACCTAACTTCTCATAATCAACTTCTAATGTATAGCTTTTGATAATACCAAAAGACTCCATCTGTCTAACCCGTTCCGTAACGGAGGGGGAAGATAAATGGACTCTCCTGCCAAGCTCACTCATCGATAGACGGCTATTCCTTCTTAATTCATCCAATATCGCTCGATCAATATTATCTATTTTCATTTTTAAAGAGTACCCCCTTTTATCTATTGTTCATTTAAGGAAATGTTAATTTATTCATTATGTATTTAATGTGATTTCTCATTCTAGTTTACTACAATGATAGTAGAAGGGGGAATTATAAGTGGCAAGAATTAAGCAATCTAGTTTTGGAAAAACACCATTTCAACGTCTTTTAGGACATAACGTAGAAGTCATGAACGCGTGGTCTCATCTAGGAGAAGTATTAGAAAAAGAAGGGCTGCTTTCTGCTGAATTAAAAGAACAAGTAAGGAGAACGCTGGCTCAAAGTAATGGGTGTGAATATTGTAAGGCGAAAGGAAAGCCTGAGCCTGATTTATTTGATGAAAAAACTTCTGTTGCTGTCGGGTTTGCAGAAGTATTTTTTAAACAAAAGGGTCAAATCCAAGATTCAATCTTTTCGATTTTTCATGATTATTTTACTGAGGAAGAAATAAGTGAGCTTTGCGCATTTATTTGTTTGACTACGGCTTCTCAATATTTTGGGGCACTGATAAAATTAGAAGCTGCAGAGTAATAATAAATTTAGAAAAATATTTTAAAAATAAGCACATTTTTCAACCTAACAGCATATAGTGACTATTGTGTGAGAAATTGTTAGGAAGGAAGAATGCACAAATGAGAGACGACAAAATTATCCTATCAACTAAAATCGAGGACAATGCTGGAGAAAACGGATATGAAATTATTGAAGTCAATATTAGCGATCCCATCGAGAATGTCTATGCGGTAGTTACTCCTATTAAAATGAAATAAGAGAAACCTTTGATCTCTCCTAAATAGACTATCATTAATTAAGGAAGAACAAGGTAGTATATACTTATTTTAGTATTGTATTATTAATAAATAGTATAGGTGAATTTCAGTGCTAGGACACACTATGTCCTGGCATTTTTTTATGTATTGTTCTTACTATATTGGTTGTTACTATTATCCCATTGTGTTTTTTCCAGTTAATTAGATTTGAAACTTTTTCATAACCATATGACCATTGATTTACAATGAATATAAAAAATGGCTCAGTATGGTTTGAACTGAGCCATTTTTTATTTAAATAGAAAAACAGATACAAAAGGAAATATAAACTTGGCTATTTTCAATTACATTTTCGGATTTCTGTGATTGAAACGGAACCTGTAGTAAAAGGGTCTACTCTTTTTGAATTAGCTTATTCGATAGTCTTTGGTTAACAAACATGATTGATGAAAGCTAAGGAACATTGGCCGAACCTTTATATGCAATTTATTGTGACTTAAATGATAACCCAATTGTATTTAAAGCTGTTCTAAGCTTTGGCAATGAACTTGGGCCCAATCCATGAAATTTCAAGATCTCGACCTCTGAATAATTGGCAAGTTGCTGTAACGTAGTGATCCCGTTGTTTTCTAAAGCCCGTCTTGCTGGTGCAGCAAGCAAAGAAAGGAACCCATTATCTGGCTTACGTTCCTGTTCACAAACAGGACAAGTTGGACAGTCACTGCTTTTAAAGTTCTGATGGCCCTTTTCACATACTCGTACACTTTTATTCGAAGCAGTCATGTTTTTTGTCTCCTTTGTTCATAAAATCTGCGACCTTCTATCCCCAAGGCATTATATTTTTTGTTCCACTCGAATCTTCTCAAGCAAGGCACGACAACCTTCTGTGATTAACTGGTATGTCTCCTGAAAATCTCCAGTGTAAGATAATTCTAGGGCTCATCTCCTTATTTGTAAACAGAATGAATTTACATAAAAATTACAGTTTTAATTCTTTACCACTGCATAGGATTAGAGTTATAATGAATATCTATAAATTTAGGGTTTCGAAATAATTTAAGGAAAAGTAAGGTAAGGAGAGGAAATGTTGAATAATTTACAGCGAAAAAAGAGATTACAGCTTGCTATATTGTTAGGTTCACTCGGAATTTTAGGCCCTTTTACCATCGATATGTATTTGCCATCATTCCCAACCATTGTGAATGAATTCCAAACGACTGCTTCATTAGTCCAAATCAGTTTAACTTCATGTCTTTTAGGGTTAGGTTTGGGGCAATTAATTATAGGACCATTGAGTGACGTCCAGGGCCGACGAAAACCTTTGCTTATTTTTCTTGGTTTATACCTTCTTGCATCTCTAATATGCGCGATCGCACCCAATATCTATTTCTTTATTGGTGCTCGTTTGCTTCAGGGCTTTGCCGCAGCAGGGGGACTCGTCATCTCTAGGGCGATTGTAAGGGATCTTTATAGCGGAAGGGAACTGACGAAGTTTTTTGCCTTAATGGTGCTTGTAGGTAACCTTGGCCCCATCATTGCTCCGATTGTGGGAGGAGGAGTTCTTGCTTTTACCGACTGGACTGGTGTTTTCCTTTTACTGGCTTTGGTTGGCTTGGTATTAGTCCTTATAGTCTCACTAAATTTAGAAGAAACTTTACCAATCGAAAAGCGTGTCCCTAGTAATCTATCTCAAACCTTTAAGAATTTTGGTTCGTTGATGAAAGATCGCCAGTTCATGGGCTATGCTTTTACTCAAGGCTTTATTGTTGCTGGCATCTTTGCCTATGTATCTGGAATTCCTTTTGTATATCAAAATATTTACGGGGTATCGCCACAGCAATTTAGTTTCTTATTTGGTGTGAACGGGATTGCTTTGATTATTGGGAGTCAGTTGGTTGGCCGCTTAACAGATATTATTCCAGAGAAGACTTTTCTAAAAATTGGATTGCTGATTTCTAATACAGCCGCTGGTGGGCTGCTGGCAGCACTTCTTCTAAAGGCACCGTTATTCATCGTTGCCGTTCCCATCTTCTTTCTAGTCATGTCGATTGGTATAATTGCCACAACGTCTTTCGCACTAGCAATCGAGACACAAGGACATATCGCGGGCAGTGCCTCTGCATTATTAGGATTATTGCCATTTGTTCTAGGTTCATTAACTGCTCCACTTGTTGGAATAGCAGGGGAGTACACAGCTATTCCAATGGGGATCGTGATCTTTGGTGCAAGCTTCTTGGCTTTTCTTTCATATGTCGGTTTAGTCCGTAAACCATCTCTTAAGCTACAGACTTCTAGATTATAGACCACAGGAGCCTTCACATTGAAGGCTCTTTTTCATTCAGTTATGGCATCGTAAACTTTATCCACTATAACCTACGTTTTTGCTTTATACTAAATAATCAAGTAGTGAATGGAAGGAAGGGATGCGAACTATGGCACGTTTTACTGCAAACAATCGAGATAAAGTTAGTTCTTATCAAAGTCTGCGTTCGCTATATGAACAAAATATTACGGTAAGCAGTATAGCTGAATCATTTACCACCTGTCATCTCCATGATGACGCTCTGCTAATTAAAGAACAGATGCTGGTGAAAGATTATGATGTGATCGGTGTAGAAGATCAAGGAGTCGTCCAAGGATATGTGCTTCGAGCGGATTTGAAAGACGGGACGTGTAAAGACTTTTTTCAAAGCTTTGGACCAACGGAGCTTGTCGCGGAGAACACACCGTTGATCCAAACATTGTTTATATTTCGAGAGCATGAAAGAATCTTTATTTTAGAAGGGAATCGTGTTACCAAGGTTGTGACACTAGCGGACCTGCAAAAACCGCCTATCCGTATGCTGTTATTTGGATTGATTTCGTTACTGGAAATGCATTTATACCGAATCATCCATGATTATTTTCCTGAGGATTCATGGAGAAAGCATTTAAGCACAAAAAGGCTCCACCAGGCAGAAGACTTATTTTACCTAAGAAAAGCCCGGAATGAAGCCATTCAATTAAGTGATTGCCTCCAGTTATGTGACAAGCGGGATATTGTATTAAACGAACAACCACTGAGAGAATTAATGGGTATCGAATCCAAGAGTAAAGGAAAGAGCTTCTTTAAGGATCTTGAAAACCTGAGGAACAACCTGGCCCACTCTCAGGATCTGAATACACAAAGCTCCTGGACGAACATGTTTGCCTTGATTGAAGAAACAGAACAATTACTAGAAACCTGTGAAAAGCTAGATTTACCTTAATAGGGTAATCATGGGAAAAATAGTACTTGAAATCGGAAAATGTTTATATTATGATTTAAACTAGTTTTACAACTACATATTGTTGAATTTTTAATCTAGTAAAACTATATATTGTGTTTGCCTTAAGTAAAGACGCCTGTAAAAGGCTTAATTGGGAATCTGGTGAAAATCCAGAACTGCCCCCGCAACTGTAAGTGCTGACGAAATGGACAAGCCACTGAATAATATTGCTGACAAAAAGGCGATTATTCGGGAAGGGTTCAAAGTAGGATGAAGCATGAGTCAGGAGACCTGTCTTTCTTAAGTAGTTTCACTTCTTCGGGGATTGAGAAGATGGAACGGTGGCAGCAGGAGGTTTGTTCGTCTTTCTTTTTAGAACCTTTTGTTTTGTGATCGTTTCGTCCGCTCCCATACCCGGGGCGGATTTTTTTATTATATTGGAGGAATGAACATGACCACTAGTGTTGATGGTACAGTCGCTGCGGCATTGAAACGGGCAGAGGAAATTTACAGACTGGATGTTACGGAATTAAGAAAGCGAATCAGTGATCCACTGAAAACTGAAGAAGAAGCAAATCAACAAGCACTCCACTATTCAATTGAGCAAATTAGAATGGATCAGCCTGATTGGACCTTTGTGGCTGCTGAATTTTTCCTTAATGAACTTTATCGGAAAGCGGCGGAAAGCCGGGGCTATAATCGGACAGTAAAGTACGGAGACTTTTATTCTTTAATTAAACAGTTAACAGACCTAGGAATCTATTCTCCTGACTTGTTATGTTTATACAGCAAAGAAGAAGTCGATCAACTCGCCAAAATGATTGACCCTGAACGAGACTATTACTTCAATTACATAGGATTATTTTTATTAGCAGATCGCTATCTTGCTAGAGATTATCGCAGAAATGTACACGAACTGCCGCAGGAGCGTTTTATGATCATCGCGATGACCCTCATGAAGTATGAAAGCAGGCAGAAGCGGTTGGAGCTTGTGAAGGAAGCATATTGGGCATTGAGTCATCTTTATATGACGGTGGCAACACCAACACTGGCAAATGCCGGTAAGAGCTACGGTCAGCTTTCTTCCTGCTTTATCGATACGGTGGACGATTCGCTAGATAGCATTTATTTAAACAATTGGGATACGGCCCGCCTTAGTAAGGATGGGGGAGGGGTTGGAATCTATTTTGGAAAGGTCCGTGCTCTTGGGTCTGACATTAAAAAATTTAAAGGTAATTCCTCAGGCATTGTTCCATGGGTCAAACTAGTTAACGATACAGCGGTAAGTGTTGATCAATTAGGCCAGCGGCAGGGTGCCATTGCTGTTTACCTCGATTTGTTTCATAAGGACATCATGAACGGGTTCCTCGATTTAAAGACAAATAACGGTGATGAAAGACGAAAAGCACATGATATTTTTACAGGAGTTACCGTTCCGGATTTATTTATGAAAAGACTAGAGGAAAAAGATGAGACTGGTAGAAGCATCGGGGAGTGGCATACATTTTGTCCCCACCAAGTAAAGCAAATCATGGGCTGGAAGGACACCAATGGTCTGCCTCTTGGGCTTGAAGATTTCTATGATGAGTACGATCGACAGCATTTTACCGAGAAGTATGAGGAGGCAGTCAATCATCCACTTCTACCAAGAAAGACTTACCGGGCAATGGATATCATGTCCCGAATCATGGTTTCACAGCTGGAAACGGGGACACCTTATATGTTCTACCGTGATGAGGTCAACCGGCAAAATCCAAACAAACATATCCTTGGGAAGGGAAGGACTTCGATATTCTGCAGTAATTTATGCACGGAAATTATGCAAAACATGTCAGCCACTACGATAGTCAATGAATATCAAGACCAAGATGGGTATATTGTGATCGTCCGTAAACCAGGTGACTTTGTCGTTTGCAATTTGGCCTCTATTAATCTGGCAAAAGCGGTTCAGGATGATGTGTTGGAACGAGTGGTCAACATCCAGGTAAGGATGCTCGATAATGTGATTGATTTAAATACCATCTCGGTGGGACAAGCCCAGGTGACCAATAAAAAATATAGAGCGATCGGGCTCGGTACATTCGGCTGGCATCATCTCCTTGCCCTCAAAGGAATCTATTGGGAGTCGGAAGAGGCGGTCAAGTATGCGGATGAGCTATATGAAGACATTGCCTATCATACGATTCGCGCATCAACTAAGCTTGCACAGGAAAAAGGTGCTTATAATCAATTTCAGGGATCGGAATGGCAGACAGGTGCATATTTTTCAAGGAAAAATTATCGTTCAGAAAAGTGGCTGGAGTTAAAGAAAGATTTAGCAGTGCATGGACTTCGAAATGGCTGGCTGATGGCGGTTGCACCAAACTCCTCAACAGCAAAAATTGGCGGTTCCACTGACGGGATTGATCCGATTTATTCGGTTGAATATGCCGAAGAAAAGAAAAATTTTAAGATGAGAGTGACGGCACCTGATCTAGACCACCATACCTACAGCTACTATCGCCGTGCTCGCTATGAATTAGATCAAGTATGGAGCATTAAACAAAATGCAGCCCGTCAGCGCCATATTGACCAGGGCATAAGCTTTAACCTGTATGTTCGCCATGACATTAAAGCAAAGGATTTGCTGAACCTGCATCTGGAGGCTTGGAAGCAAGGGTTAAAGACAACATACTACGTGAGAAGTACCTCACAAAGTGAAATCGAAGAATGTGAAGCATGCCATAGCTAACAGGAGGAATTTATTTTGAATATTCATGTACCGTTATCAAAGGTGAAACTATTACATCCGCAGTACCCAAATAAATCAACAGGTATTATTAATGGGAAATCATCTGGTCTTCTCAATTGGAATGATATCGCTTATCCGCAAATGTATGAAATGTATCAGACCTTGCTATCGAATTTCTGGAAGGCACAGGAAATTAATATGCAGGATGATATTAAACAATGGGATCAGCTTAGCTCAACAGAAAAGGATGTTTTCTTGAGAATCAATACCCAGCTGGCTTCACTTGATAGTTTGCAGACACCGACCATGTTTCAGGTGATGGACTATGTTTCCGATTCGAGCTTTAAAGCGATCTTTGCTGTGATTGCCCAGCAGGAGGCCGTCCATAACGAATCGTATTCCTATATTCTTAGTTCACTGGTGCCTTTAAGTGAACAAAATGAGCGGTTTAATCAAGCAAAAGCGGACCCGCTTGTTCAAAAACGCAATCAACTCATTTTAGATGCGTATGAAACATTTCGTCAGGCACCGACACCACAGCATTTATTTCAGCTTGCGGTCAATTCTATTAATCTAGAGGGTATTTATTTTTATGCTGGATTTGCTTTCTTTTATCATCTTGCCCGTCAGCAAAAAATGCTGAAAACAAGCACAATGATTAGCTATATCCAACGCGATGAAATGCAGCATGCTTATTTTATGGCACAATTCATACGCATTCTACTAACTGAAAATCCTGAGTTAAATACTTTTACGAACATGGAATATGTCTATGAAACAATCGGCCATGCCGTCAAGCTTGAAAAAGAATGGGCCCGTTTCATTCTCCGAGATATTGAGGGGATTAATTTGGTGGAATACGAGCACTATACGGAATACTTGGCTAATAAACGGCTTCGCCAGCTTGGCTTTCAAAATTTATACGAAGAACGCACGAACCCAATGCCTTGGATTCATGTGTTCAGCGATGAAATGATGAATGGAACCAAATCGGATTTCTTTGAACAGAAATCAAGAACCTATTCAAAGGTGACCCATTCCAACGGCTTTGATGAACTATGAAATTAGCGGTGGTGTATGCCTCTAAGTCTGGGAATACCGAAGAACTCGCCAAACTATTATTGAGGTTGTTTCTCGAACAGGAAGCAGACGTAAGTCTTTATCGGGTGGAAGATTTTCCTTCTAAGCGTTTAACGAGTTTTGATGCGGTGATGATTGGAACCTATACATGGGGGAGTGGGGAAATTCCTCTTGAAATGATGGGTTTGTTTCAAGCCTTCGAAAGACAAGATGCTAGAAATGTAATGACTGGAGTATTTGGGACAGGAGATAGCGGTTATCCGCATTTCTGTGGTGCTGTAGACCTTTTTCGGGACATGCTTTATCGAAAAAGCCGCTTAGCGGTAACGATGAAAGTTGAACTTAGACCGCAAGCGAAGGATCTGAAGAAATGCCAGAGGTTCGTTAATATCCTATTAAAAGCTATGGTTTAGCTTTAAATACTACGAAAGAATATCTAACAATTTGATGAAAAGCCGTTGTACTTTGTTATCTTCTAATGATTTAAGTGCTAGTTCCAAAACGTTCATTCACTTTTATTGATATAATAGTCATGAGATACATGTTATATTTTTGTCGAGGTGGACGTTATGAATAAACAATTAGATAAAAAATCACAAAAAATGTTACTAGATGCACTGAATAGTATGAAGGAAATGACGAAAAAAATGCAAGAAAAACATGATTTAAAAACTTGGAGCAGTATTACTGTTCCTTTAGACTTATCAGCAGGGCTCGAGAGGCTGACAAAGGATGAATTAAGCAACATTAGGATCCGGTTAGAAATTCAACGTGCTAGTCACTTAAAAAAAGGAGATTTAATCCGTTTATTGGAAACTAAGATTCCGGAATTGCTTGAAGGGACAATCATCAACATGGACCTTGAGCGGTTAAAGCTCCTTCAGAAAATAGTTCATAATGGGGGCATAATTTCAGAATCTAGTCTTGAACATGAGCAAATTAAATATCTTCGTTCGAGGGGAATCCTCTTTCCTGGAACCTATGAAGATAGGAAAATCCTTGTCATGCCAACGGAAGTGGTAAACAACCTATCACATCTAGTCGATAACAGTAGGTTAGAATCTATTTGTAAAAGAAATAGCGAGTGGATTAAGCTCACACAAGGAATGCTATACTATTACGGAACTCTGACTATTAACGAACTCCTACAACTTTTGGAAAAATACACCAATCAAAAAGTTGATCTTAGAAACTATCTAACAGTAATGGAAGATGCCAGAGTGTATTATGACCAATTCAAAAATGACCAAATTGGTTTTTCAAATTATCGAGTGTTTGATCCTAAACAAGTAAAGCAGGAACATAAAAAGAGAAGTAACCTATCATTTTATCCTTTTTCAAAGGACCAGCTTCTAAAAGCAGGAGAACCTGGCTATGTAGAACGTAATGATAGTTTTATACGGTTTGTTCACTACTTAACTCAAAATTATGAAATCAGTAGGAAAGACGCTGATACTATTGTAAAAGAATGCGTTTATGCAACAAATATTGGCGAAGGTCCGAATAATGTTTTTCAATTTTTACAAAAACGATTAGAATTCGATTGTTTAGAATCCGTACAAGAATGCATGGACATAGCCGTCGATCTCATGAACCATACAAGACAACAGTTTCTCAAAGGTTATTTCCCCCTTGAATTATCGGCAAATCGAAAGAAATCACCCGATCCTATGCCTTCTAGTAAAGATAACGTCATCGACTTCCAAAAAAAGATAGGTAGAAATTCACCATGTCCTTGTGGCAGTAACAAAAAATATAAACAATGCTGCGGTAAATAAAGAAAAAATCCTCAAACCATTTATTTGAGGATTTTTTCTATACGCCTATCTCTTTATCATTCGTCATCGTAATAATTTTTTCATTTTTAGTTCCATAAATGACTAGAATGGTGCCTGTCACCACAAAGATTGGTTCTAACCAATTGGCTTCTGGACCGCTAGTAATCCGGTGCAGCTGAAAGATCCAGTGAAAGACGACGATGTCAAAACTCAAGAAAAGGCCGGTTGCTACGATAAAGCCGTGAAAGAAAGATTTCGAAAAAAAACGGTAAAATAGAACAATCAAAAGGAGGAGAACGATGACCCCAACACCAACAGCACCGATTCGCTCCGCTCCTGTTTCAGCTTTCATACCAACAGCCAATGCATCTATTAGATGAAACAGAAAATCCACTGCAAAAAATCCCAGAATCGCCCCAAAAAGCCTCATACTCTAAAACTCCTTAACCACTTTTTTATAAGAACTATATTATACATTTCTCATAGATAACAGTGAATCTTTTTTTTGGAAAGAATAAATAGTTTTGTCTAAATTATTAATTAATTCCGAATAATAATAAAACTATTGTAAAATATCTTAATATTCACTATAATACGTCTATTATGTTTTAATATAAAAAGAGTTTTCAAGGTAGTAATGCTAGTTTATATTATACAAATGGGGGGACTTATATGAAAAATTTATTAAAGAAATGGAATCAAATCAGCCTCGTTAAACAAATCATAATTGGGTTGGTCATTGGTATTACCCTGGCGGTACTCACACCAGCAGTTGCGAAGCCTCTAGTCATTTTAGGATCGTTATTTGTCGGAGCTTTAAAAGCAGTTGCACCAATCTTGGTCCTGTTCCTTGTTATGTCTGCGATTGCGCAGCACAAAAGCGGACAGCAAACGAATATGAAATCTGTTATTAGCCTATACCTTTTAGGAACGTTTTTGGCAGGATTAATTGCCGTTGTTGTTAGCTTTATTTTCCCTGTAAGTATTACCCTTACAAAGGGTGTTGAAGATTTAGCCGCTCCAGGGGGAGTGGTAGAAGTCCTGAAAACCTTGCTGTTGAACGTAGTCGATAATCCAGTTAAAGCCATCTATAATGCCAACTATATTGGAATTTTAGCATGGGCGATCGTTCTAGGGATTGCATTACGAAATGCGCCAGATACTACTAAAACATTGGTTTCTAATTTCTCTGATGCCGTGTCCAAAGTGGTCGGGTGGGTCATCAAGTTAGCACCATTTGGAATTATGGGTCTAGTCATTGAATCAATCACGACAAACGGCCTTGAATCTTTACTAGGTTATGGAAAGTTACTGGCTGTATTGATCGGCTGTATGCTCTTTGTTGCGCTTGTAGTGAATCCGCTTATGGTATTTGCGGTGCTCCGTCAGAACCCATACCCGCTTGTCTTTAAATGTATTAGGGAAAGTGGTATTACGGCCTTCTTCACAAGAAGTTCGGCTGCTAATATTCCGGTTAATATGAAACTATGTGAAAAACTAGGTTTGGATAAAGATTCTTATTCAGTTTCCATTCCACTAGGTGCCACCATTAATATGGCAGGGGCAGCCGTTACGATTTCGGTTTTGACACTGGCCGCAGTTCATACATTGGGTATTCAAGTGGACATTCCTACAGCCATCATCCTTAGCGTCTTATCCGCTGTTGCCGCTTGCGGTGCTTCAGGAGTTGCCGGTGGTTCACTATTATTGATTCCACTTGCTGCCAGCTTGTTTGGAATTCCGAATGAAGTTGCTATGCAGATTGTTGGCGTTGGTTTTATCATTGGTGTCCTTCAAGACTCTTTTGAAACAGCCCTTAACTCGTCAACAGATGTCGTGTTTACAGCAACAGCTGAATACAAAAAGCGTCTTAAAGAAGGAAAGAAAGTCGATATCAGAAAAGTAGCATAAACGAATGCTACAAACTTCTCAACGAAAAATGACGTATGTTTTGGCATACGTCATTTTTTTTTATTAAGATTTATCAGGTTGTGAAATCGCTCTATTAAAATGCAACTTGAATTTCTCCTTATCCTCTGCTGTAAATGGTTTCGGCCCCTTTGTACGTTTTCCGCTTTTTCGAGCCATCGCACTCAAATAACGTGTTTGCAATAATTGGTCAATGTTTTCATTGGTATAGCTATACCCAGTATGGTGAAGAACCGTACAACCCTTTGCTAAACCAAGTGATGCAAGACCATAATCCTGCGTAACAATAATATCTCCTTTTTCTGCTAACTTCATAATTCGATAATCGGCAGCATCTGCCCCAGAATCAACATAAATGGTTTCAACTCCTGATGGTTGTTCCGCAGTTGAAAAATGAGAAAAACTCGTTACCAGGATCACAGGGATTTTAGCATTCTTACTTTCGGAGATAATTATATCTTTTACTGGACAAGCGTCTGCATCAACATAAATTTTCATCTTGAATTCTCCCGTAGATAAGTTTGAGTTGATGATAATGGCAGAGTTAGTTTTTGTCAAACTTATTAATCCTACAATATCCTAGTTAATTTTTCTGAAATATAACAAAGTTGTCAATATCTTCAATCGTTTCTTGAAAGATCCAGCGTATAATTATAGTAGAGGGATATAGTTTTTAAGGAGAGGATGACAATCATGTTAACGGATTATTCTAGAATCGTAGTTGCATATGATCATTCAGATTTAAGTAAAAAAGCCTTGAAAATGGCCATGAATTTGGCAAAACAGGATCCAATCATTCAATTGAATGTCGTAACCGCCCTGTACCCAGATAACCCAGCACCATACTCATATGGTATTCCAGCAGGTTCCTATTATGAGGACCGAAGTGAAGAAATCAAAATGATTCGAGAAGAAATTGAGGGTGAGTTAGCATCACTCCCAAATAAAACAAGTGTATTTGTCATAAAAGGAAATCCTGGACCAACGATTACAGATTTTATCAAGCAACATGATGCAGATCTTGTGGTGATGGGCAGCAGGGGACTCAGCGGACTAAAGGAATTGTTCCTAGGAAGTGTCAGTCACTATGTTGCTCAAAAAGCAACATGCCCAGTGCTTATTGTTAAATAGTCAAAGTAAGCCCTAGTCCTTAAAACGAGGATTGGGGCTTTTTTTTATTACATGGCTCGCTCGAGACAAACCCGAGTCTTCTTAACAATGCTGATTATTGTCGAATGATTATTCCGTTTGAACTAACATTTTTCGGATGTATCCTGCTATATTTAACTTATCAGAAAATAGCCTCTTCTAGAGTGAACATAGGAGTGGATGCATATGGCTATCCCAAATAAAGAACAACGCAGGTACATGCCAGGTATTGATGGGCTAAGAGCCATCGCTGTGATTGGTGTGGTGATCTACCATTTACATTTGAATTGGCTTCCCGGTGGTTTTCTAGGTGTGACAGTATTTTTCGTATTATCTGGCTATTTGATTACCGATTTATTAATAGATGAATGGAAGAATACAGGGAAATTAATTTACGTAAGGTTTATGATTCGGCGGCTGCGCCGTTTAGCTCCAGCCTTTATAACCATGCTGTTTATCGTATCCGCATGGGTAACTCTCACCAACCATGAGGCACTGACAAAACTTCAAACCGAATGGTTACCGGCGCTATTTTATAGCTTAAATTGGTGGTACATTTTTTACGATTATTCCTATTTTGAATCATTCGGTTCACCTTCACCGCTCACACATATCTGGTCTCTCGCCATCGAAGAGCAATTTTATGTAATTTGGCCGTTCCTGCTCATTCTTGTTCTGACCCTTTTTAAAAAACAAAGCACGCATGTTTTGGTCATTCTCGCTGGCGTTCTACTCTCGGCTCTGTTAATGGCAATCCTCTACATACCGGGTACAGATCCCACGCGTGTCTACTATGGAACAGATACAAGGGCGTTTTCACTTCTTCTCGGCGCAGCACTTGCATTCGTATGGCCAAGTCAGCAACTATCAAAAACCTTACCAAGGCCTGCAAACATCGTTTTAAACGCAGCAGGAGGTATTGGTTTAGCTTTCATTATCTTTTTGTTTTATATTACATCACAATATGATGCATTTCTTTATCGCGGCGGGATGTTTATGCTATCCTTTGTTACGATGATATCGGTAGCTGCATTTGCTCATCCTGCCAGCCTTTTTAGCAGGTGGTTAAGTGTTATGCCCCTTCGCTGGATTGGCGTACGTTCCTACGGCATTTACCTTTGGCATTATCCGATCATTATCCTAACTACTCCGTCGATTAACACAGACGGAGTTGATCTAAAGCGAGTTCTAGTTCAAATTGCAGCTACACTCCTTTTATCCGCTTGGTCTTACCGTTATATCGAAGCACCGATCCGAGCAGGAAACTTGAACATGGCAGTATGGAGAACTCTGGGATTTTATCGAAAACTTACAGGATTAGTGGTTGTTTTTGTTTTATTTATCGGGGCAGGAACCTTATTTGTTTCTAAAACAAGTTCTGAATCGGCTGCTGTACCGGCCGTTACTGAACCTGCGCCTGAAATGGGTAGTGGAAATAGTCTCATTACCGGCCCCGAGGTACTTCCCGTAACACCTATTAAGGAAGAAGGGACCACCCCAGAACCGAAACCAAAAACAATTACCATAATAGGAGATTCTCTCATTCATGATGTAATTCCTTATTTCAAAAAGGTCTATCCAGAAGCGGTCATTGATTATAGTATTGGAAGGCAAATGTCTGAAGTATCAGAAGTGATCAACCAACTGAACGAAAAGGGGCAAATAGGGGAATATATCATTATCCAAACTGGAACAAATGGACCTTTTAAAAAGTCAGACCTAATCAGCGTCATTCAAGGACTAGGAACGAAGAAGGTTTTTCTAGTAAACTGCCGTGTTCCTCGGCCATGGGAAAGCACCGTTAATACTACGTTAGAGGAAGTCGTCAAAAGTCTGCCTTACATCAAACTTATTGATTGGTATAGTGCAAGCGCTGGTCATGAGGAGTACTTTGTTAAAGACGGGGTACATTTATCAAAAGCTGGGGGAGAGTTCTACAGCAATCTTTTAGTCGAACAATTGGAAAAGAATTAACTTCTTTAATGAACAAACCATGTAGTCGGTTAACATCAAAACTAGCCATCTTTTCATAAGGCTGTGTTAAAGGTAAATGTTGATTATGATGTTTGCGAGATTTGCGAGACCCCTGCAGGAACACGAGCCTGGTGAGACCCCTTAGCTCGGAACGACCGAGGAGGCTCACGGGTGAGACTCCGGAAAGGGAGCAAATATTGCAAAAATCATCACTAAACAATAACACAGCCTTTCATAAAAAAGCCTTCCAACATGAGGAAGGCTTTTGAGCATTATTATAGGATTAATGAATACGGATGATTTCGAAAATATCTTCATCATGATGGACTCTAGTATGCTTGGACTCAATTCTCTCAAACTCCTCTAATACATCTGTAGAATTAGAATCGTTCAACAACCAGTTTTTGATTTCAATAAAAAGATCGGTAAGCATCATGATTCCTCCAATTAGGTTATAGGTTTTTCCTACACCTTTATTATACATGTGAACCCCTTCACATAAAAGCGCTTTCATAAAAGGCGGAATAGCAAAATAATAATGAAAAGTTAGTTTTTTCAAGGGTTTATCATTTTACTCGAATAGCCTTTGCAAGAACCAGTGGTTATGTTTTCAAGTGGAAGGATTCTTGTTGCTACTAGTCAAGAGTATTGGACAAATGGTAATCTAGATGTAATTGACATGACCTTTGTTTCTATGTAGAGGAGAAGGGTTAAATTAAATTCAAAAAGTCTAGCAATCTAGAACAACAACGGGAGGTGGGATAGACTTGAAGCTTCATTGGAATCTGTTTATTGCGTTTTTTAGGTCTGGAATGTTAGGGTTTGGCGGTGGTCCATCTACAATCCCATTAGTACATAAAGAAGTCGTGGGTACATTTAAATGGCTAAATGATCAAGAGTTTAGTGATGTACTAGCATTAGGCAACACACTTCCTGGTCCGATTGCTACAAAGATGGCAGGTTATATCGGTTATAGGGTAGGAGGATTAGCGGGAATGATAACGGCACTCACTGCCACTGTCCTGCCAACGATTCTATTAATGTTAGTTTTACTGACATCTCTGAATCAATTTAAAGATAACTCCAGGGTTGAAGGGATGACGGATGCCGTTGTTCCCATTGTGGGTGTGATGTTAGGTGTGTTAACTTGGGATTTTTTGAAAAAAACTAAAAATGGTCTGGGCTGGAAAACTGGCAGTCTATTACTTGTCGGCAGCTTTGTTGCCATTGAAATTCTTAATGTACACCCAGGGCTTGTGGTAGGAGTCTTGTTAGTTGCGGCTTTAGTGATGCCTGAAAAAAACTCCAAAAAACCTGTTACAGAAAAAGGTGAGAGTCAATGATTTACTTACAACTATTTATCGCCTTTTTTATTCCGGGCATTGTTGGTTATGGCGGCGGCCCAGCTTCCATTCCGCTAGTTGAGCATGAGGTGGTTAGTCGGTATAAATGGATGACAACCAGTGAATTTAGTGAAATTTTGGCGTTAGGAAATGCCCTTCCAGGTCCAATCGCTACAAAAATGGCTGGCTACATCGGCTATGAAGTTGGTGGTGTGTTCGGGGCAATAGTGGGGGTTTTTGCAACTGTAGCGCCTTCATTATTTCTCATGATTGTTTTATTGCAGCTCATTTATCGTTTCAAAGATTCACCAAGAGTGAAAAGATTGTCCAAGATCGTTCTTCCCGCTGTAGCCGTCCTCATGGCAACCCTTACTTTTGACTTTTTTAAAACTTCCTATCAGTCTAGCGGTGTATGGGTAACCTTAGGTTTAGCAGCTGTGAGCTTGTTGCTTTTAGAAAAATGGAAGGTTCATCCAGCGTTTGTGATTGTTGGCGGTTTAGCCATTGGAGCATTATTTCTCAGTTAGTTTATATTCACTTCCTTTTGGTCCAGTCCTCAGGCTGGACCTTTTTATATGGGAAAATTTTATATTTTTAAAGGAGTCCACCAACTTGCATAGAATGTTTCTAATATTCAGATAACACAACATTACATGCAACTTCTTTTATTATTGGAATTCTCATAAACATAATGTATTCAAAGTAGGAGGGAATTGTCATGACATGGGAACGTGAATTAGAGGAAATTAAGCGCCGTGAAGCATTAGCTAAGCAGATGGGAGGGGAAGAAAGGGTTGCAAAGCATAAATCCCAGGGCAAGCTTACTGTCCGAGAGAGAATCGCTTGTTTACTAGATGATAATAGCTTCCATGAAACCGGCGCGATTGCTGGAAAAGCTAGATATGATGAAAATGGAGAATTAGTCGATTTCACCCCAGCAAATTTTATTGTAGGAACAGGGCGAATCCAGGGCCGGAAGGTAGTGGTTGGAGGTGATGACTTTACCGTACGGGGCGGTGCAGCCGATGGAGCGATTATGAGAAAGCAGGTTTACGCGGAACAAATGGCAAACGACCTACAGCTGCCAATCATCCGGCTCGTTGATGGGACAGGCGGAGGGGGGAGCGTCAAGTTCCTGGATACGGACGGCTATACATACGTACCAGTAAATCCTGCATGGGACTTGGTCGTTGCCAACCTGGAAAGAATTCCTGTCGTAGCTCTATGTTTAGGATCTGTCGCAGGACTTGGAGCGGCTAGAGTCGTGGCTTCACACTTCTCTGTAATGGTCGAGGAAACCTCACAGCTGTTTGTGGCAGGTCCGCCTGTTGTCAAATATGGAATGGGCCAAGACTTGACGAAGGAAGAATTGGGCGGCGTTAACGTTCATCGGTCAAGCGGGGCAATCGATCATATCGCTAGCTCAGAAGAAGATGCATTTCTGCAAACTCGAAGATTCTTATCCTATCTGCCAGCAAATGTATGGCAGCTTCCTCCAGTTGAAACTTGTTCAGACCCAGCATCACGAAAAGAGGAGAAGTTAATTTCAGTCATTCCAAGAAACCGCCGAACTCCCTATAAAATCCGTGAAATCCTTCCATTCATCTTTGATCAAGATTCTGTCTTCGAAATGGGCAGATATTATGGGGGTGGAACGGTTACCTGCTTTGCAAGGCTTGATGGTCATCCAGTTGGAGTTTTAGCTCCAGACCCATATGTGAACGGCGGGGGCTTGACGGCAGAGAGTGCAGAAAAACTCGAGAGGTTCGTCGATCTTTGCCAAACCTTCCATTTACCGATAGTAAATCTAGTCGACCAGCCTGGGATGGTGATTGGACTTCCACATGAATTAAAGGGGACGATTCGTAAAGGAGCACGGGCCATTTCTGCTATTTATCAAGCAAAGGTCCCAATGGTTGAGATCATTATGCGTCGTGTTTTTGGTGTAGGCGGGGCCGGTATGACGAATGGGCACGGCTTAAATCTCCGTTACGCCTGGCCTTCTGGCGATTGGGGATCCCTTCCTGTTGAGGGTGGTGTTCATGTTGCCTACCGCCGTGAGCTTGAGGCTAGCGATAATCCACAGGCACTCTTAAAGGAATTATTAGACCGGATGGAATCCGTCAGATCACCCATTCGAACAGCAGAAGCGTTCGGGGTCGAGGAAATCATTGACCCTAGAGAAACAAGACCGCTATTGTGCGAATGGGTAAAGGATGCTTACGCCCTGCTACCGCAAATGCTCGGCCCTTCAAGTCACGGGATGCGGCCATAAAGAAAAACCACCTAGAGATTCTTACTGCTCTAGGTGGTTTCTTTCATTTAAGAGTTTACTTAATAAAAGTATCATAGCCTTCTTCCCAGTCTATTTTTCCCATAAAGAAGACCGATTTTCTGCTTAGTGTCTCATGAGAATGGATCCCGTTTCCGCCTATAATAAACTTGAGACCGGGCCTCTTTTTCAAGCAGGTGTTGATCCAGCCCATGGCTTCCTCAAACAAACTTGGCTCCGTTAAGGAAACAATGACAACAGAAACATCCTTCATTTCGATTAACTCAAGTAACCCTGAATAAGGCGTGCTTGGACCGAGATAGATGACATCATGGCCCTTTTTCCGTAAAAAAAGACTGAAAAGCATTAAGCCAATATGATGCTGCTCTCCCTCTGGACAAAAAGCAAGTGCCTTTGGCAGCGCTGGATTAACAGGCAGTATTCTGAAAAACTGCGTACACCTATGAAGGATAAACTGTGATGAAAAATGCTCTTGTGCAACTGTAATCAACCCGGTTTCCCAGTCATCGCCAATTTTATAAAGAACTGGTGTGAGGATATGATGGAAAACTTCTTCATAATCATAAAGAGAGAAGGCTAGGTCAGTAAGGGTGTTCGCTTCCTGAGTGTTTAGGTCTACTAATGCCTCGTAGAGCCTTTCAATCATGCTGTCATAAATCGCTGAACTTGATTCTTCCTGGGGCTTTTCTGGCCTTTGTGCTAAAAGTCGAACCGCTTCACTGATTTTCACATTGTTTTCTTCTACTTGTTCCTTTAACCATCTTAGTGTGGCAATATCTTTATCACTATATAAACGGTGTCCGCCCTCAGTCCGGGTAGGGCTTATAACCTGATATCGATTCTCCCATGCTCTAATAGTTACTGTAGGGATATTTAACAGTTCTGAAACCTTCTTTATGCTGTACATACACATTCACCTCGATATACTTATATATAATTTACACAATAACTATACAAAACACAAGAACCTACACCAGATAAAGCGGATAAAAAAAGAATTTTTAAAAAATATTGCCAATTACGTATAGATTACGTATAATAAAAATGTAGAAGTTATACAAAATATTATACAAAGGGGTTTTGTTGTGATGAAAGGATTAAATCTTGTCGCAGTCATTTTATTAGTTATTGGCGGTTTAAATTGGTTATTGGTTGGGTTGTTTGAATGGGATCTTGTGGGAGGACTTTTTGGCGGAATGGACAGTGTAATTGCTAAGATTGTTTACATTCTTGTCGGAGTGGCTGCGATTTATAGCCTGAAATTACTACCGAAATTATCAAATTAATGAAATTAATAAACAACTGGGGACATCTTGATTGGATGTCCTTTTTTAGTTTTAGTAAGATAAGGATTAGGTAACTAAATGGGGGGATTAGATGAAGATTGTGATTGCCGGCGGTTCCGGATTTATCGGAAAGAAATTAACAGAGACACTCCTTGCAGAAGGGCATCAAATTGTCATTTTAACAAGGAGGGGAGAGCTCTCAACAGGAAAAATAACCTATGTAAGATGGCTTGAGCAAAACTTAGCCCCTGAAAAAGAAATTATCCATGCAGATGCAGTCATTAACTTGGCCGGCGTTTCCATTAACGATGGCAGATGGACAAACAATCATCAAAAACAAATTTACGAAAGCAGAATGACCGCAACGGACGAGTTAGTAAGAATAATCGAAGCTTTTAAAGAAAAGCCTTCTGTCTTAATCAATGCAAGTGCAATTGGCATTTACCCCGCATCACTTGAAGCGACCTATACAGAAGCGTCAGTAGAAACAGCCGCAGACTTTCTCGGCAAAACAGTACGGGACTGGGAAAACAAGGCGAAACAAGTAGAAGAGGCTGGTATTCGTGCCGTACTGATGCGATTTGGTGTTGTGCTCGGAAATGAAGGGGGTGCACTGCCGCTCATGGCACTGCCTTATAAATTATTCGCAGGTGGTACCGTCGGCTCAGGTCAGCAATGGGTATCCTGGGTGCATGTGAGCGATGTAGTACGAGCGATCGCCTTTGCTCTTAAAAATGAAAACATCCGTGGACCAGTCAATGTTACTTCACCATCACCACTTCGGATGGAGGAGTTCGGCAGGACGATTGGGGCTGTCTTACACCGGCCACACTGGCTGCCTGTCCCAGGCTTTGCGATGAAACTAGCTCTTGGGAAAAAAAGCGCACTCGTACTAGAAGGACAACATGTACGGCCTGAAGTGCTGCTGAGAGAAGGGTTTGAGTTCAAATATCCCTCACTTCACCATGCGTTAGAAGATTTGCTAGTAAAAAATTTATAACCATCACTTCATCGGTACTTTGCGCCCAATTCTTTCATACAATACTAAAAAGAAATTATAAGGAATTGGGCCATTGTTCAAAAATACAGGAGGGGATGTACGTGAAATTCACCATCCAGTATATTCCACTGGAAAAAATCAAGCCAGATGTATCGGTGAAAATGACAGAACGTATAAAGAGACTCCAAAGCCTGATGTGGGACTGCATGTTTGTTTTAGTTGTAAGAAAAAACCGAAAAAATGATAGCTACACGATTATAAGCGGCCAAGAGCGCTATGAATCCCTCAGGAAACATACGAAAAATCTCTATGCTCCGTGTATCGTCGATCAACATTCAGGGTCTAGATTTCAATCGTGGTATTACCGTATCCGCAACAAACAACCCCTTGACGACTTTCCATTAATGCCCGCAAGCTGGTCTATTTTTCGATCCTTTTTAAAACAAGAGCCTCGCTTCAAACAATTAACCCGATCCCAACAAATAAGAATCCTCCTATTAGCAGCCCGTTATAAAAAAACAGTTATAACCAACATGAAAACAACAGTAAATGAAATTCTCAAAAACAAAGTTTAACTGACGTCTAAGGAGCAGCTGAATTCAGCTGCTTCTTTTTTCAATGAAAGCCGTCCATTTATGAAGATTACTTTGTCTAAAGGGGGATAAAGTGATCGTAAATAGCCGATACTGAAATTGGTTAAACCCATAAAAAAGGAAGAAAGGGGAGTTAAAATGCCACAAGGAGCTGCTGAAACAAGTACTCTAAAAGTGGGTGATCAGGCACCTGATTTTACCCTTGAAGCTCATGGTAATCGCAGAGTTGCATTAAGCGAATATCGCGGAAGCAAAAATGTGTTTTTATGTTTTTATCCTCTAGATTGGACACCGGTCTGAGGCGCGCAAATGCCTTCATACGAGGATGATCTGCCTCGTTTTGAAGATTTTGATACCCAGGTCTTGGGTATTAGTGTTGACAGTGTTCATAGTCATGATGCTTGGGCAAAGTCCATTGGAGGAATTTCTTATCCGCTTTGTTCTGATTTCTATCCTCACGGGGAAGTTTCAGAAAAATACGGTGTCCTCCGTACGAACAGAGATGAACCAGCATATGGAGCCTCCGAACGTGCCCTCTTTATCGTCGATAAAGAAGGGATCATTCGCTTCATTGACGTTCACCCGATTGGACAACAGCCTGATAATGAAGAATTATTTGATGTCCTTCGCAAACTGTAGGTTTGTATATTACTATTGATAGAAAAAGGGAGGCTGTGTATGGAACTCTCAAGAAAAGCGATCCCATATACACCCGTTACAAAACCACTGCATGAACTAACGATCATGATTGTTTCTACATCCGGTGTACATCTAAAGACGCAAGAAGCATACAACACTGATCCAGCAGAAGGGGATGCAACCTTCCGCATTATTCCGGGGGATGTTGATGCGAAAGACTTAACGGTGACACATGCAGCACCAAAGGATCATTACAATACAGACTATCCGAAAGAGGATATCAATTGTGTATTTCCGATTGACCGGTTAAGAGAATTGGTCGAGGATGGCGATCTGGGCGGGATAGCTGAAAAGCATTTAACGATGATGGGCTATTCCATGCGTTTAAACAAAATTAATAATGAAACTATTCCAGCACTCGTGAAAGAGGTTGTCCGCTCAAAAGCAGACGCCGTTCTATTAACCGCTGGCTGACCTCTTTGTCATCGCACTGTAGTTACAGTGCAGCGTGGAATTGAGGCACAAGGGATTCCAACTGTTCTCATTACACTTGATGTTGAACAGTCCAGTCTAATGAGACCGCCGCGTGCGATTCATCCGGTTGGCTTTGAATTTGGCCATTCCTTAGGAAAGCCGCACGATAAAAAAACACAAATGAAGGTATTACTGGCTGCTCTAGAAGAATTAACGGTCAGACAAGAGCCAGGTAATATTCACGATTCACAATTTCCTAGCTACTAATACAGAGAAGGGACGAGTGCCTCTGGCAATCGTCCCTTTATGTATGTGCCGCTGTTAACCTTTACCCTTGTACAGGATTCATTTTAATTTCTTCAAAAGGCTGAATGACAACAAAACCGTCACCTTCAAATTTCATTTGGATCGAATCACCGCTGCCTCTGCCAAGGAATGTTTTAAAACTAATATCTGTTTTAATTTCAGGCTGAAGATTGCCAGACCAGGCAACCGTGGCATTTGGGTCCGTAACAACAGGATTTCCAGGCGTAACCCTTAATGTGATGGGTTCATAATGCGTGGTAAAAGCAATCATCCCTGTACCTTCACAACGAACATTAAATAAACCTCCAGCCATCACCCCGGCTATTTTTTTCATTAACTTAATATTCCATTTAATGCTTGGTTCGAAAGCAAGCAGGTCGTTCCCGTTAACATAGATGACCTCATTTTGCAGATGGAGGATGACAATCTTTTTTCCCGTATCCGCTAGATATAATTTACCTTTTCCATTTGCCTTCATGAGGGCGGCACCTTCGCCCGTTAATGCCTTTTTAAAGGCGGTTCCTAATCCATGCTCGAGAATACCTTCGCGAACAAATTTAATTTCGCCATTGTAGGCCACCATTGATCCTGCTTTTGCCCAAACCTGCCCATCAAGATTTACCTCGAGCATCCGAGGTGTTTCTAATTCGAAAAAACCCTCGCCTCTGTCCTTTTGTTCCGTTTGCTTAACAAACTCTGTGATTGAATATCTATTCATGCTCACACATCCTTTCTACTCCTGTTATTTACGATTCCCAAGCGTGAATGTTTCATTATTTTTAATAATATATATTAAAAAAAGCTTGGCTATTTACAGCCAAGCAATTTTTTAATCATAGCGTGTTATCTTAATAAGTCAAACCCTTGTGGAAGTGTGAAGCCCAGGGCAAAAAGGATTACACATACGATTGAAAAAGCAATCCATATTACGTCTACGGCTTTTCCTTTTTGAGTTCTAACAATCACCATTTCATATAAACCAATCATGACAATTCCTAAGAGCGCCTTAAGGTAGTACGAAAAGGGAATGGAATAGGCGGCAAAGAATAGAATAAAGCCCGTGATTAATATTAAAATATAAGAAGCTCGTAAAACCATATGCAAGATTTTGATATTCTTACCTTTCTTTTGAAGGATGAGAATAATGATAAACAAAATGAGCGACAAAACAAGTGCAGTTAAATGGGCGTGTGTCATCTGTATTTCTCCTTTTTGATTATGATATATACACAGTCTAAATCATAAATATAAAAGGATTCTAAACTAATTCTTAAATTTTTCTTAAATGGTGACTGCCACCACATAAAAAGGGAACGTCCATTGAGACCGTTCCACATGTGTGTTATTCGACAATGTAATCCATTTTGACTTTATAATTAGCCCCACCTTTAGGCGTCAGCCACGCTTCTACGGTGTATTTCCCTTTTTCTAGTCCTAGTTCTGTTAAGTCGAATTCATAATTTAATTCATCGCCAGGTGGAAGGATTTCTTCACCTAATGCCATCATAAACAAGGCAACACTTGAGAATAGGTATATTTGTTCGCCATTCTCTTTATAAACTGCATAATCAAAACGCTGGCTGCTGGTAAAATCTAAGGTGATTTCTTTTTCTGTTTGGTTTTTCACCTGATACTGCATTTTGCCGTTACCTAAATCAACTAGACCTGACATCATATCACCTGCTACGATTCCTCCAGTATTTACACCACCAGTGTCTTGTTCACTAGCAGGTGGTTTAACAACTTGCTCCTCTTGTTCAGTAGGGGTTTCATTCGATCCTTTTCCGATTGCTGATTTACCCTTTCCAAATGAGTAACTAAAAAGCACGATTCCAGCTAAACATAAAACTGCCAAGATCGAAAAAACCTTTTTATTTAATTTCATATTAACACCCCTAAAATGTAAGTTCTTCAATTAAATAGACCAAATCCTTTTCCAAAAGTTACAATTTATTTACTCTGATAATAAAAAAATTTTCAGCTGTAAAAGCAAAGAGGATAACCAATTCATTATGGATTCATAGAAAAGCTAATATTTGGTGAGGATAATTCCTACCACTATGGTACTTAATATAGTAGAATAAGGTGAATCAAACTGTATTGAGTAGTTCTACTTATAAATAAAAAGTGTGGAGGATTTAAGTTGACGTATCATTTAAAAAACACATTTAGAATGTTTTCACTAAATTCAAATAAGAAGCTAGCGGCAGAGATGGCAGGAGTACTAGGATGTGAGTTAGGAAAATGCTCCGTTACTCATTTTAGTGATGGTGAAATTCAAATACATATTGAAGAAAGTGTTCGCGGCAGTGAGGTCTTTGTCGTTCAATCTACTTCCTATCCGGTTAATGATAATATTCTAGAACTGCTAGTAATGGTTGATGCATTAAAGAGGGCATCGGCTAGTGTGATTAATGTTGTCATTCCTTATTATGGTTACGGCCGACAAGATCGGAAGGCACGTTCACGTGAGCCGATTACGGCGAAGCTAGTCGCAAACCTCCTTGAAGCTGCAGGAGCAAGCCGAGTGCTTACCATGGACCTTCATACACCACAGCTTCAAGGTTTCTTTGATATCCCGGTTGAACATCTTATCGGTGTTCCCATTCTTACACAGTATTTCCAAAGTAAAGAGTTGGAAGATGTAGTGGTGGTAGCTGCACATAATGGAAGTATAGGGAGAGCACGAAAAATGGCTCATTTGTTACATGCTCCTATTGCCCTGATTGATAAAAGAAAGTTCGAAGAAAATGATATTGAAACCATTAATGTCGTAGGGAATGTAAAAGGAAAAACGGCTATTCTGATTGATGATTTAGTTGATACTGCAACAACGATTACGGGAGCAGCCAAGGCATTACAAGAAAATGGTGCCAAAGCGATCTATGCAGGCTGTACTCATCCTGTGCTTACCGCTGATTCAGTGAAATTAATCGAAGCATCACCGCTTAAAGAACTTGTCGTTACCAACACAATCGAACTGCCAGAAGAAAAAATGATTGATAAAATCAAAACGATTTCTGTTGCACCACTTTTAGTCGAAGCCATCGACCGCATACACAACGAAAAAGCCGTTAGTCCTTTATTTGAGTAAAGGTGACAGGCACCGCCCGAATAATCTTGTTTCACAAGATTATGTTCCACAAAAGAAGAAGCTGTTCCGGAAGATGCCGGGGCAGCTTCTTTCTGTTCCTAGCTTCCATTTCTCACTGAAAAATTACAATTTTTTCATTTTTTGAAACTTTTTTGTAGTTTTTTGCGTTTAATATATGTAATCATTTTTTAGAAAAGAAGAATCGTTACGTAAAAGAATTGTCAAAGGGGAGTATGCGGGGTTATGAAGATGAAGAAAAAGGGATGGATTTGGAGCGGTGTTACGATTGGTGTTTTATTATTGGCTGTTGGAGGCTTTTTTGCCTTTAAATCATATGGACCTGCTCCTGTAGACGCAGAGGCGGAAAATACCATGCCCATTACCGTTCAAAAGGTGAAAGAGCAGGAGCTAACTGACACGATTTTAGTAACAGGAAAAATTGTGCCAGAGGAAGAGCAGAAAATTTACTTATCACCGGAAAATGGAGAAATTGTTGAATACAAGGTGGAAGAAAATCAAACGGTCGAAGCCGACCAAGTGATTTTCGTCTATGACACTACTAAACTAGATTCCGAATTGAAGAAAGCGAAGAGAGAAAAGGAGCTTATTCAAAAGCGTCTAAAGACAGAAAAAGATCAAATTGCGCAAATGAACAGTCAAATTTCAACAGCGAAAAAGAACGGAGATCCACAAGAGAGTATTACTGAACTAGAGAAAGAAAAAATTAACATCGAAATGCAATATGAGTCGACTAGTACAGAGGTTGAAAACTCACAAGAACGAATCAATGAACTAGAAGCACAGAAAAAAAACATGGAAGTAAAAAGTAAAATCAACGGTATTATTGTTAAGGTAAATAAAAACGTGGCGAAAACAGAAACTGGATCTCAAGAGCCTGTGATCCATATTATTTCCAATCAGCCTTATAAGGTAATTGGAACGATGAGCGAATTTGATACGGTTAAGGTACAACCAAACCAGCCGGTTATCATCCGTCCCAAGGTGTACAAGGATCGTGTCTGGAATGGAGTAGTTGAATCGGTTTCCCAATTTCCTGAGGGGGATGCCGGCGGTGGTGAAGGAATGTACGGCCCTGGCGGCGGTGGAAATGTCACGATGTATCCTTTTAAAGTTGCGATAACGGATGATACTTCTGAGCTTCGACAAGGTTTCCACGTCTCCCTGGAAGTGAATTTGAGCAGCGGCGAAAAGCATTTGGTTGTTCCTGCCTATTCTATTTGGGAGGTACCAGAGGAAGGAATCCAAGTAGTCTATGTTCTAAAGGATGGAGTCTTGCAAAGAAGAACAGTTGAAACAGGAGCAATGGGCGATGAGTTTATCCAAATCATAAGCGGGGTTGCTTTAGATGAGTTAGTCGTTCTTGGTCCTACGGAAGAAATGTTCGATGGAATGGAAGTGACCAACTTTGATGAAGTTGAATAGGATTGAAAAAGTGTACGGAAGCGGGGACCTGCAAGTTCCAGTCTTACACGGAATTGACTTAACCATTGAGGATGGTGAATTTATCGCCATTATGGGCCCTTCAGGTTCAGGGAAGTCTACTCTCATGAATATTATTGGATTTTTGGATGTACCTACATCTGGATCCTTTGAATTAAATGGCGAAGAAATTAGAGAAGCGAAGCAAAAAAGATTGGCCAAGCTTCGCAATGAACATATTGGATTTGTTTTTCAGCAATTTTATATGCTTCCACGGCAAAATGCCTTAAAAAATACAGAGGAACCGCTGATTTATGCGGGGGTGTCAAAGAAGGAACGACGTGAAAAAGCAAAGCAAATGCTGACAAAGGTTGGTTTGGAAGACAGAATGAAGCATCTTCCGAATGAATTATCAGGTGGTCAGAAGCAGCGGGTTGCGATTGCCAGAGCGATGATTAACAATCCGACCATTCTATTAGCAGACGAACCGACTGGTGCCCTGGATTCAAAAACGAGTGAGCAGATTATGGAATTGTTTGTCCAATTAAATAAAGAAGGAAAAACGGTCATTGTTGTTACCCATGAAGAAGAGGTTGCTTCTTACGCCAATCGAGTCATTATCCTCCGTGATGGAGTTATAACGGAAGATCGGAGGAAAGAAGCATGAGTGTTTGGGAAAGCTTTGTGACCGCTCTTGGTTCCATCTGGAGTCATAAGATCCGGTCGATTTTAACAATGCTGGGAATTATTATCGGAGTAGGTGCCGTAATTGTCATTGTCGCTATTGGACAAGGGGCTAAGAAGCAAATGACAGAGGATCTTTTTGGAACTGATAAAAATATCATTGAGATTTTCCCTGAATATATCCCTACCGAAGAAGAAGAAATGGACATGTATTGGCAAATGCCTGTTCTAACTAGGGAGGATTTGGAGGCAGTGAAAGAGGTTCCTGGTGTGAAAGCTGTCTTTGGAACCAATTATGGCTACGGTATGCTTTCCTATAATGAAGTACAGGGAAATCCTCAAATTATCGGTATTGATGAACAATATATCAGAGGAAGAAAGATATCGGTTACGGAAGGCAGACCATTTACTAGAAATGATATCGAGGGTATCAGCCGAGTCGTGATGATTGATCAGGCGGCGAGGGAAAAATATTTTAAAAAGGACCAGCCTGTTATTGGGGAAATTGTAGAAATTGAAGGAAACCCATATAAAGTGATTGGTGTCTTTAAATCCCTAATACCAGAGCAATACCGGAATCCGGAAGGCGAGATGTTTATGCCACGGACCTTAATTTCTATGATGTATGGGAACCCTGAAATCGAGAATATCTCTGTCCTTGGGGATAATCCCGAAACTGTTGCAGAGACGGGAAGGCTGGCTGCTGCAAGGCTCACAGAAGTAAAAAATATGGAAAACCTTATTTATCGAACACATGATATGTCAGAATACGAGAATGAAATCAATAAATTCTTAACGATCATTACCCTCGTTATCGGCAGTATTGCCGGTATCTCCTTGCTCGTTGGGGGTATTGGTGTCATGAATATCATGCTTGTCTCCGTCACTGAAAGGACGCGTGAAATTGGTCTGAGAAAAGCATTAGGAGCAACAAGAGGAAGAATATTATTACAATTCTTAATTGAAGCGATGACGCTTACGTCACTAGGAGGGTTAATCGGGATCGGGTTAGCAAGTGTAGGAACGATCCTCATCACTAAATTTTCTCCGTTAGCGGTTAGCGTTAATCCGCTGATTGTCATTATTGGCATTAGCTTCTCTGCTTTCATAGGCATTATCTTTGGTATTCTGCCTGCAAACAAAGCATCAAAATTACATCCAATTGATGCTTTACGTTATGAGTAATAGGGTGTCAATATTTATTTCGGGACAATAAATATTTTTTCCGAAAGGTTCATCAGTGCGACACAGACATATGATCAGATTTCCACTACTATTAAAGAAAAGTAGTGGGATGTGATCACGATGAGTAATATAAAGGTTATATACAAAGGCAAAGAATATATTATTCTTCGCCAAGATGCATCTGGTTTCTGTGAAATCCTCGCAGAAAATGGAACAAAGGACCAAATTAAACTTGTTCATTTCTCTGAATTAGTTTTAAATATGAAAAGTTCATAATAGGTGGATCAGGGAGCAGCATTAGCTGTTCTTTTTTTTACTGTAAAAAGCGCTTCTTTATTATAGAAAGAGGAAGTATTAGTATGTAAATATAGAAAAAAACGTTGACCATGCAGTGCACCCCACAGTTTATGATGGTAAGGGGAGGAAAAATATGTACAAGATTAGCGAGTTTGCTGAGATGACCGGATTATCGAAAGAAACGTTACGATATTATGCGGAAGTTAAATTGCTGGAGCCAGCCTTTATCGATCCAAAAAATCATTATCGTTACTATGATGATGGCAGCTTTTTTTTGGCTATCCTGTTAATAAAGTTAAGAAGGTTTGGCTTTACGATACAGGAAATGATCTCCGTCATGGACGATGAATCTTTTGCAAATTTAGAAATGTTATTAATAGAAAAAAGAAATAAAATAAAGATGCAAATGAAAGACCTTGAAGATCAAATTGAAGAGATTGATGACTTTCTAGCATCAGGGAAGGTGGAAGAAGAGTGATCGAGTGGAAAGAAGAAATCAAGATTGACCAAAATATTGAGAAGGTATGGGATTTATTTTCCGACCAAAATATCAAGAGGATTATGCCTAAAGTAGAAGACCATACGCTGATCGAAAAACAGGAACATGAGGCGGGAGCCAAGCACCGTCAAACCTATCGTGAAGGAAAGCGTTTGGAAACGTATATAGTAGATACAGTAGCGTATGAAGATCTTCCTGACCAAAAGCATAAGCAGATAAGCTTTGTTATTGGAAAAGCCTTTCAAGTTTCCCTTGGTTTTACACTGATTAAATTGAGTGACAACCAAACCAAGTTTATTTATGAAGGGGAAAATAAGGGTGTTAACTTTATTGGCAGAGCGATGATGAAACTTGCGAACAAGAAAGGCAATCAAGATGTAGTAAAAGAATTTTTGGAAAGAGTCCACCGAGAGGCACTTAAATAGTAAGAGTACCCTTCCTATTTCCTTAGATGAATCTTTGACTCCTCCGCTGAATAAGTATATAGGCAGGAGGAGGAATTTCCATAGTCTTCTGCCACGGGTAGGTTTTAATGAAATTTTGATGATTTAACTCTTAAAATATTGGAGGGGGTAGGATGCAAGTTTTTTATACCGTTCGTCCGGGTGATACCCTGTATCAAATTGCGAACCGATGGAAGCTTCCCGTTGATTCTTTGATTGCTGCAAACAATCTTGCCCCGCCCTATACGATCTTTGTGGGACAACAGCTCTCCGTTCCACCTGGTGTGGACGTCTATCTTGTTAAACCGGGTGATTCTGTTTATACTATTGCCCAGTTCTTCGGTGTTCCTCAGACAATTATTATTGAAGCAAACCAACTCCAGCCTCCGTATACGATACAAGAGAACCAACTGTTGAAAGTTCCGCCCGGCAATCCATACTATGTCGTGCAGCCTGGTGATACCCTATATCAAATAGCCCGTCGGTTTAATGTTACAACAACGGGACAAAACAATTTTGAGTTCATTAGGCAGGTCAACCAACTACCATCCTATCATCTTTTTCCAGGGATGAAGTTAATCATTCCATATGCACCACCAGGTGACTTAGGGTTAATTGCTTATACCTCAAATCGAGCTGGGACTGGTTATGATATTTGGATTTATCATCCTTCCAACGGTGCAAATGTTCAGCTTACATCTGGACTTGGAGAGTCTTTTTCAAATCCTTTTTGGTCTCCAGACAGCAGGCATATAGCTTTTATTGGCAGAAACGGTATTCTATTTATCATAAATCTGGTTGATGGCAGTGTCGCTCGGATTGACCAGTTACCGGGTGGGGAGGGTGTTTACCTGGATTGGTCACCAGACAGTCAAAAGCTTGTTTATGTGAAAGAGAATCAAATTATTATGTATCATGTTATTACCCACCAGATTCAGAGAATTCCTCAGCCAGGAGCTACAGATGTCCAGTGGTTCCCAAATGGAACAGAACTGCTTTTTCAAGTTCCTGATGCTTTAGGCGTTAGTCAACTGTTCCGGATACAAACGGACGGAGCTAATAAACGGCAAATCACCCAAAACACCGGCGGACGTTATAATCATGTACGTCTATCTCCGGATGGCAGGTTCATTCTCTATACCACTCCAGGCGCTAGTATTTCGCTTGTTTTTATCCTAGAACTTACAACCGGAAGACTAATAGAAGTAAAAGGCGGACCGCTTGCGAAAAACTATTTCCCAGCATGGACACCAGATTCCCAAAATATTGCGTACAGTGCGACCGCGTTTGAAGATGTCGGCTATTTTTCTCTAATTAGAACGGTTGAAAGGCAAGGAGGGAATGACCGAACGAGGGCGATTTCCAATTGCTTTGCTACGCCTGTTACTTGGTCCGCAGATGGAAGGAAAATTGCTTATCTGTCAGGGTGTAACGGTCAAGGAGCTGCGAGTGAAATCTGGGTCTTGGACGTATTGAATCCCGTTCCAATCAGGATAATAGCTGGAGCTAGAGTGACAAATTTACAATGGTCTCCTACCGCTGCAGTTCCTTTTAAGAAGACACTAACCAATACAGAACTTCAAGTTCAACTTCAATATCCAGGACATTGGCAAAAAGTAAATGAAGAACGAGCGGAAGGAACAGATGGCTTTTTGCAAATTGCCGCCATCTTCTCAGAAAAATCGTTGAACACCGTGTGCCAAAACGAAGCATTTCATCAACTGCTTCCATACGGCACAAAACCCCAGATCAGCAGTACTACCATTCAAAACCAAGAGGGATGCTTCATTTATCCATCGGAAGACCAACCTGCTGAAATGAGAGGGCAGGCCGCTCTCATTGTCCGCTATCCTCAGCCGATTCAAATCGGAACCGACACTTACAACTTCTTTATTCTATGGGCTGACCAAAACCACATTAAAGAAATAGCTTCCACAATCAAGTTTTTGTAGCCGATTCGATTACGAGTAACACAAACAACGCCCGATTCAGGCGAATCAGGGCGTTTTACTTATTTATTTAATTGTAAACACAATGGTTTGATTAAAACTATTTTCTGATTCAGATATTACCCATATAATCAATAAGAAGAATGAAGGAAAAATTTATAATAGTTATAGGAGGAGAGATATGATCCCGATTTTCGAGACTGAGAGATTACGATTAAGAGAATTAAAGAAAGAGGATGCACAAGGTATTTTTGCTTGTTTTTCAAACGACAAGGTCATTCAATATTATGGGCAAGAAAAGCTGGAGACTCTCCAACATGCAGAGCAGTTTGTTGATGTATTTTCCAATAATTTTATAGAAAAAAGAGGAATTCGCTGGGGCATTGAAAGAAAAGAAGAACCGGGAATTATAGGAACCATTGGATTTCATACTTGGTCACCCAAACATAAAAGGGCTGAAATAGGCTATGAAATTCATCCAGATTACTGGGGAAGAGGATACATGTCAGAAGCGGCTATAAGAGTACTTTCTTATGGTTTTGATGAAATGGATTTAACTCGCGTTGGTGCAATCGTCTTCTTAGAAAACGAAGCATCAAGTCACTTGCTCATGAAAACAGGATTTCAACAAGAAGGTATTTTAAGAAAGTATATGTTTCAAAATGGGATAGCACACGATACCTATGTTTATTCCTTACTTAAAGACCACTTTTTAAAGAAATAGTCGGACTAAGCGTTCATGATGTCATCCTTAATGCATGAACGCTTAGTT
>JBFNER010000020.1:0-77122 GCA_040797665.1 Neobacillus sp.
CTGAATGAAAAAGAGGTTGAGTTTGTCTGGAGAACTGGAATCTCGAGACAATCTGAATGAAAAAGAGGTTGAGTTTGTCTGGAGAACTGGAATCTCGAGACAATCTGGATGAAAAGAAGGATGAGTTTTTCTCGAGTCCTATAACTCGGATAATAAATTTACCGTTTAAGAGATGGAAAAACGATCATTTACATAAAATGGTCGTTTTTTTATTTATATATACCCACATAAGTGATGATCTGTTAACGTAGTTTTTATTAGAAAATATTTAGGAGGCAAATAGTGACATGAAAATTAATAAAATGACATCTATATTAACAAGCAGTATGATAGCTTCGACACTTATTTTTTCTGTAGGGGCAGGTTCAGTATTTGCGAATGAAGGTACGGAGTCGACTGAGGAAATGGTGCAGGTGGACTTGGTAACAGAAACTACTACAGATGAGGGACAAGCTACTGAGGGAACCATTGACTTACAAGATGGAGAGGAAACAGTGGATGAGACAGTAACAGAAGAGGATGCTGACCTAGGTGATACAGAAGTTACTGAAGATGAAGTTAAAGCGCCTTCACTCGTTCCTGGTGATTTCTTCTACTTTGTTAAAACGATGACAGAAAAGATTCGTCTTGCCTTTACATTTAACGATTATAAAGAAGCACAGCTTTTAGCGGAATTTACGGCTGAACGTATTGCAGAAGCGAATGCTTTAATTGCAGAAGGTAAAACAGAAGAGGCAGAAGCGCTTTTACAAAAAGCGATAGAGACTCAAGAACAAGCAAATGAATCATTACCTGAAGGCGAAGAGGCTGATGCAGAAGAAGCTGTTGAAGGTGAAGAAACAGAAGCAGCCGAAGTTGAGAGCAAGCTTGCCCATAATATTGATGCCTTGTTAGTGGTCCTTGCCAAGGTTGAAAACCCAAGAGCACAACAAGCAATCATGAAAAACATTCAAAAAACCTTTGTAAAACTAGAAAAGAAGGCTGTTAGATTACAAGAAAAAGATGCTAAATTTGCAGAAAAAATGGCAGAATTAGAGGATAAGGTATCTGATGAGGGTACAGTAGAGGAAGAGACTGCAGAGAAAAGTGGCAAAAATAAAAAGCAAAAATCTGAAGAAACAGTTGTTGAAGAAGTCGTAGTTGAAGAAGAAACGACTGAAGTAACTGAAGAGCAGACTGAAAAGGTAAACAAGGGTCAAGAAAAGAAAGCAGAAGCACTAGAAAAAGCGGGAGAAAAGAAAACCGCTGGAGCTGCTAAAGCAGAAGAAAAGAAAAACAATGCGGGTAACAATGGCAAAGGGAACCAAGGCAATAAAGGCGAAGGTAACGGAAAATAAACTATCGAAGGTGCACCTATCTGGGTGCACTTTTTTTCTATCTTTATCCTCACCTTCTAAAAAGTTCCTTAAAGGTTCATACGATATACGGAAAAAGAATAACACTTGAAGATATAATTTCAGTTAAGGTCTTCATTAGAAGGAGGAATTTAGTTCAGTGAAAAAAATGGTAGTTATTATTGTTATTCTTTTGTTAGTAATAGGATTATTCTCTACTAAATATTTTACTATGTTATTGGATTCGAAGGATTCAGCTATCGTCATTAACAAACCTTACTCGTTTGATGAAAACTATCAAGATATTAGAGTATTAACTAAGGCAGTAGATCATATTTTTATCGGCGAAGTTATTAGAGAGGTTGGAAATGAAGAATACTCCGGTGCTCCTAATACCCAATTTTCAGTTAGAATTACACAAAATATCAAAGGGGCATTACTAGGTGACGTCACAGTCAACCAAGAAGGCGGATATTTTAAAGAAAAAGGGAATTTATACCTTCTTTCCTATGAGAAAACTCCTATGCTAAAAGAGGATACGATGTATTTATTTGCCGTAACCTCAACAAAAAAGGGCTATTTTGAAATGATGCCAAAATACGGCAGTATCCTTTTAGACAACGAAGATGAAAAGATTCGGAGAATAGAGGAAATTCGTAAAGTGTTAGAGGAATAAATCTATAAAAAGCGATAAATGTCGTTGTTCTAGAAGATAGGGATATTATCAGCACATTGGTTAGACGAATTCCTGGAGGAAAACCTCTCCATTAAACATTAAAGGCCAGACGTATAAAAACGTCTGGCCCACTTTTATTTCGCTGCTCCACAGCAGTTCTTATACTTTTTACCGCTTCCGCAGATACATGGATCATTACGTCCAACGTTGATCTGGTTGACCTTCGGCTTCTTCTTTACAGGTTCGCCATCATCTTTAGGATGAACAGCCTGCCCTTTTGCAACCTCTTGGCGTTCCAGGTTATTGCGGATTTCTGCCTTCATAATGTACTTAGATGCTTCTTCTTCGATTGATTGAATCATTGCTTCAAACATTGCAAACCCTTCATGCTGATATTCACGAAGCGGATCGATTTGTCCATATGCACGCAGGTGAATCCCTTGGCGAAGCTGGTCCATTGCGTCGATGTGATCAATCCATTTTGTATCAACAGCACGCAGCGTAACAACCTTCTCAAATTCACGCATTTGCTCCTGTGAAAGCAGTTGTTCTTTTTCATTGTACCGCTCTTTCACCTTTGCAAAAATGGCTTCGCTTATTTCTTCAGGGTCTTTGCCGCGTAAAGAATCAACCGTGACATCCCCTTCATGCAGCAGATTAGCATTTACATAATCAATAATTGCCTGAAGGTTCCATTCTTCCTCATCCTCATGCTTAGAAGCATGTGCATCAACATTGCGTTGAATGGTTGAAAGAATCATCTTCTCAACAATTTCACGTAAATTTTCTGATTCCATTACTTCGTCACGCTGAGTATAAATGATTTCACGCTGTTGACGGAGTACATCGTCATACTGGAGGAGTTGTTTACGGGCATCAAAGTTGTTGCCCTCAACACGTTTTTGTGCTGATTCTACAGCTCTTGAAACCATTTTACTTTGGATGGGTTGTGTATCGTCCATTCCAAGTCGTTCCATCATGGCTTTCATATTATCAGAGCCGAAACGACGCATTAGCTCATCTTCCATGGAGAGATAGAACTGAGTAACACCCGGATCACCTTGACGACCAGAACGACCACGCAGCTGGTTATCAATTCGTCGGCTTTCGTGACGCTCTGTACCAATAACAGCAAGACCGCCTAATTCTTTTACACCTTCACCAAGCTTAATATCCGTACCGCGTCCGGCCATATTCGTTGCAATCGTTACAGCACCTTGCTGACCTGCTTCAGCAATAATCTCCGCTTCACGCTCATGATTTTTCGCATTCAGGATATTATGGTGAATTCGTTTTTTAAATAAATAGGTAGAAATCAATTCAGATGTTTCAATGGCAACGGTACCAACTAGTACTGGCTGGCCTTTTTTATTGCGTTCAGCAATATCTTCAACAACTGCTCTGAACTTACCGTCCATTGACGCATAAATTAAATCTGGGCGGTCATCACGGGCAATAGGTCTATTTGTTGGAATGACGATAACATTCATATTGTAAATGTTTCGGAACTCTTCTTCTTCCGTTTTTGCTGTACCCGTCATACCAGCGAGCTTTTCATACATTCGGAAGTAGTTTTGGAAGGTAATTGTCGCCATTGTCATGCTTTCGTTTTGTACTTCAAGTCCTTCTTTGGCTTCAATTGCCTGATGCAATCCTTCGCTATAGCGGCGTCCCTTCATCATCCGGCCAGTAAATTGGTCAACAATGACAATCTCGCCGTCCTGTACCACATAATCTACATCTAAATGCATACTTACATTGGCTTTTAAAGCCTGGTTTATATGATGATTTAAGGTAACATGTGAAATATCAAACAGGTTCTCAATTCCGAACGCTTTTTCAGCTTTACTGATTCCTTCTTCTGTTAGCATAACGCCCTTCGTTTTCTCATCATACGTATAATCTTTATCTTTAGTAAGAGTCCTTACAAAGGCATTAGCTTGAATATAAAGAGAGGTTGACTTCTGAGCCGAACCAGAAATAATTAATGGCGTCCGTGCTTCATCGATTAAGATGGAGTCAACTTCGTCAATAACCGCATAAAATAGCGGTCGCTGAACCTTTTGCTCTTTATAGAGAACCATATTGTCACGAAGATAGTCGAAGCCAAACTCATTGTTTGTACCATATGTAATATCACAAGCATACGCTTCCTGCTTTTCTTCCTTTGACATACTGTTTAAGTTAAGACCAACCGTTAAGCCTAAAAATTGATATAGCTGGCCCATTTCAGTCGCATCACGGCTTGCTAAGTATTCGTTAACTGTAATAACGTGCACACCCTTGCCAGAGAGTGCATTTAAATAAACAGGCATCGTCGCAGTAAGGGTTTTACCTTCCCCGGTCTTCATCTCAGAAATATTACCTTCATGAAGTGAAATACCACCCATTAACTGAACATGATAGGGATATAAGCCTAGAACCCGCTTTGCTCCTTCACGAACAACCGCAAAGGCTTCAACGAGCAGATCATCAAGTGACTCCCCTTTTTGGTATCGCGCCTTAAATTCTTCCGTTTTTTCGCGGAGTTGATCGTCTGTAAGCTTTTCAGTATTAGCGGCAAGTGCATCTATTTTATTTGCTAGTTTGTCCAACCGCTTAAGTTCACGCTTATTTAAGTCGAACACTTTATTTAAGATCCCCATCATAAGATGAAACGCTCCTTTATTACGAATTTTCCTAATGTATTAAGTACAGTAAATTTCTCAAAGTCTTTCGATATTTTCCCTTTCCATCTTACCACTTCCGTTATGTAGTGACAACATTGTTACTGTTATAGCCATATATGGCGAAAATGAAAACACGTAGTAAGTGTCTCATTAGTCAATGTCAAAATTATCTTATATACATCTAAAAATGAGAAAACAGCTAGGAAAAAGCACTTTATTGCTAAAAATATATACATAATTTTGTATAAAAATAAAATTTTTTAGTGTTTATTACTACTTGTATATTGTTAACTAAACCTTGTATTTACAACGTTTGAATGTTGTTTTTAGGAATAATGTCACATAAATCACTTATGAAAAATTATTCACAATTTGTACATTGGATTATACTCTTACAATGTTAGATACTACCATTAGAGAGGTTAATGAAAAAATAGAGAGAGAACAAAAACAATTATGGGAAGGGTGAGTAAAGTGGCCTTTTGGGGGAAGAAAAAGAATAAAGATATAGATCCCGAGACTAGAGAGAATAAAAAGAAACCAGGCCTGATTCGGAGACTCTGGACAAAACTTAGAGAAATAGACTGGAAGGATCCAGTTAATAGGTGGAAAGCATTATTTGTCGGCCTAATAGGGTCTATTGTTATTTTTGGAGGAGGATATGGAGTACTCTCCATGACCAACTCTCCAACATTCTGTGCAAGCTGTCATGAGATGGCGCCGGAATATACGACATTTACAGCGAGTGCTCACAGTGAAATTTCCTGTGTACAGTGTCATATTAAGCCAGGATTCGTCAACATGATGACACATAAGGTAATTTCGTTAAAAGAAGTCTATCACCACGTAATGGGAATACCTGAACAAATTGTTCAAACAGAGCATGAAGCGGTTTCTGATGAAAACTGTTTACAATGTCACTCAAAGAACCGTCTAGTTACAGCGTCAAAAGACTTAATTGTTAACCACAAAGGTCATATCGAGGAAGGCGTCCCATGTATTGCCTGCCACGCTGGGGTAGCCCACGCAAAAATTGCTGCACGTGGTATTAATACTGAAGAGGTTCGCGGCATGTGGACCGAAGAAGTGGCACAGCAAATGATGGAACAAAAATACTTAGCACCAAACATGGGTACATGTATCGACTGTCATGACAAAGTAAATAACGGTGAAAAACCTTGGGAAGATGTTGCCTATCTTGTACCGCCTAACCCGAACCACCTAGATAAAAAAGCGGTAGAAAATGCAAAGAAAACATCTAATGAAGCAACACATGAGGGAACGACTGAGGAAGAGGCGGAAGAAGCACTAGCTGAGCATGATGCCCAAACTCAAGCAATCATCCTAGAAGCAATTGGAAAGCAGACAAATGATGTAAAACTTTCAATGGCCTGTGAAACCTGTCACCAGCGCGTAAAAGTTCCAGAGAGTCATAGAGTTGCAAACTGGAACGGAGATCACGGCGGCACTGCACTTCAAGAGCTAGATCAGTGTGTGGACTGTCACCAGGATTCAAAGTGGCTCAGAGACATTCCGAAAGAAGACTTAGTTTCAATGCTGAAAATGGCCGAGGTTAAGGAAGAAGACAAAGACCACGAATACAAACCAAATATTACGGTTGTCAGAGAACAATCACGTGTCAATAAATTCTGTAGTGCTTGTCACGGCGAACGTCCTGAAAGCCACGTAGATAGCGACATCTGGTTAACATCTCACGCTGAAAAAGCAAAAACACCTGACTTAAAAGCAGAATGCTTCGTCTGTCACGATCGTGATAAACCAAAAGCAGATTCAACAGATGTTCAAGCACCGACAGATGTATATTGCCAATACTGTCATAGAACTGGTTTTAAAGATGATGTGAAGAACTAAATGAGATTTAGAACTGGAGGGAAGATAATGGAAGAAGAACATTTAGAACAAACCCCCCCTCCCCGTAAAGGCTATAAATTATTTAAACGTTTAACAGTTGCTGTGTTTTTTATCGTTGTCTTCTTCTCATTAGGACTGATAGGAGTAGAAACTACTTCAAGCTCGGAGTTCTGCTCCTCCTGTCATGAGATGAAGCCACAATATTATACATTAAAAGCATCGAGTCATAGTGAAGTAGAATGTGCCAGCTGCCATGTTGAACCGGGGGTAGAAAATTACGCTAAAGCAAAAGCAAATGGTGTTGTTGAACTTTATAAGAAGCAGACGGACACCTATCTAGCTCCCATCAAAATGCCAAATTTGATACCGGACGAGTCTTGTGAAAGATGTCACAATATGAATGCTCGAAGTGTTACTCCTTCTGGGGATTTAATCATCCCACATGACAAGCATAAGGAAAAGGGCATTGAGTGTGTACAGTGTCATAGCGGTACTGCACACGGGGAAATCTCAGATCGAAAAGTGACATATAAAAGTGACTATGGGAAATGGAATGAAAATGTTGGTGCTATGTTAATGAGTGATAAAAAGTATACGAGTCCCAAAATGGAAACGTGTATGAATTGTCATGAATTGCAAAAAGCCCCTCTAGAATGTACTGCATGTCATGAGTCAACGATGGTTCCAGACGATCACAAAACAGAAAAGTTCAAAGCTGGGGAGCACGGAAAAATACAACCTGATGAACTACAGAAATGCGAAAAATGCCACTCCTATATGTCAACAGAAGAATATGACTTATTTAAAGAGGAACCAAACTATAAAAAGTATTTAAGCAATGATAAAGAGGATTCCGATAATGTTTCTATTCAACAATTTGCTAAAGTAAATACCTTCTGTAAGGATTGCCATGGACAGAGACCGGCTAGTCATCAACTTAAAGCTTTTGAAACAGAGCATGGACGCCTTTCAAAAACCACAGACACATGTTTCACCTGTCATGACAACAGAATTGTGAGTGACTCACCAGTTACACAGGTACAATGTGCCTCTTGCCATCCGAGTTCACACAAAGGTGAATGGAAAGAGAAGCATCCTGTAACCTTAGCAAAGAACCAAAAAATTGATAAATCTTGTTTAAGCTGCCATGTTGAAGAAACGTGTACAAAATGTCACAGCAGTTTAAGAAAAAACCATAAAGAAAGCCAAGAAATTCCGAGAGGTGAATGATTATGGAAGCAGAACGAATACATCAAGAAGCTGAGGAAAGGTCGAAAAGAAAACAACCAAAGACCTTTACTATATTCCAAAGTATCCTGTTATTGTTGCTATCATTAGTGATTACATCGGGTTCAGGATATGCTATCGGCCACTTCTACTTTTGGAATGAAGTGGATATGAAGAGGGTAAACGAACAGTTGGCATATTATAAAGAGCAAGTCAGTAAAGATCCAGCTAATCTTGAGAACCGAATTATTCTAGGATATACCTACTTTCTAAAAGGACAAAACGAAAAAGCAATTAGAGAATTTGATTATGTAATTGAGCAGGATAAGAATTATTATGACGCTCATTATAACTTAGGTTTAGTCTTTTTAGATGAGGAACGTTATAACGAGGCACTTACTTCATTTGGTAAAACAGTGAAAATAGCTCCTAAGGATTTCAAAGGTCATGTGCAACTAGGCATTACCTATAGACAAATGGAAATGTATGACGAAGCGATGAAATCACTGGAAGAGGCCAACAAACTAAACCCTGCAAATTCAGACATCATTTATCAAATAGGTATGGTGGCTGAAGCTAAAAAGGATTACCAAACAGCAGTTGACATTTACAAGGAAGCACTCCAATACGATCCTTTATTTGAAGAGGCGGTTGCTGCTTTAGACCGGTTAAAAGACATAGATACAGAGGAAAAAGGTGACTGATAATGAAAAGACGTAATGTTTATATTGGGATGGCTCTTATTGCCTTGTCCACGGCTGCGGTTTTTACCTTCCTTTTTCTTAATTCAACAAAGGCGATCGATAAAGGTTTATTAAATGTATTGAATCCTGACGGTGCACCACAGTTCAGTCATCAGCTAAATGGAGATTTTGAAACTTCATTAAATAAACCGATGGATGTTGCCTCATCTAACTCCTTTATTTATGTAACGGATACAAACAATAAGCGAGTGGTCGTCTTTGATCTATCGGGGGCTCCAATCTTCAATTTTGGTGAACAGGGTAACAAAGAAGGGCAATTTAACTTTCCATATGGGATAGCTGTTGATTCAAACAATAGAGTATTCGTAGCTGATTTATACAATGGAAACATCTCAATTTTTGATGAAAAAGGAAAGTTTATTGATTATTTTGCTCCCCAATATAGCAAAGATAAAGTCATCTCTTCACCTGGTGGATTAAGAATTATAGATAACAAAGTTTACCTAACAGACATTGAATCTAGTAAAGCATTTGTATTTAGTATGGAAGGGGAATTAATCTTAGAGGTTGGTGCTCCTGGCAGTGAAGATGGTCAATTTATTGCTCCTAATGCCATTACTGCTGATAAAGAAGGAAATATTTACGTTGTTGATTCAGGAAACCAAAGAGTCCAAGTATTTAATAAAGATGGAGAGTTCGTAAGCATTATTAATGGCTCAAAAGGCGGAGGCGGTTCAGCTTTTGTAAATCCGAGGGGAATTGGTATTGACCAACGAGGGATTATCTATGTTGTAAGCAATCTAACCCATATTATTTATGGATTTAACCAAGAGGGTAATCAAGTATTTCAATTTGGATCAATGGGAGAGGCTAATGGCCAGTTCTATTTACCAAACGGATTGTTTATTGATGAAAAAGACAACGTCTATATTACAGATACACTAAACCAAAGGGTTTCTGTATTTAAGTAGAGATACAACAAATTTATATATTAAAGGGGGTGGTTGATAGAAAGATAAATTGATTGCATAGATTTCCCATTATATGAAATACCTAGACAATTAAAAAAGAGAGAAAAAAGAGAGAGATTTATTGGGAGGTTTTAAGAGTGAAAAAATTTAGTTTTAGTCTAATATTTGCAATGTTGCTCCTTAGCATGTTTGCTGTAGTAGCCTCGGCGGAATTTGATAACGAAGAAGCTAATCTGCCGATTACAGTTGAGAATGCAAATCCAAATGCTAATAAAACAACTGAAGGTATCAATACAAACGACGGCTCAACATTTGGTAGTGTTATCAAGTCCGAAGATATGAGAGATAATCACGGTGTGCAAGGTGACCAAAAAACTCACGGATCTTACCAAAATAACACTAACGCTTGTGCAAGCTGTCACCAAACACATACATCAAAAGCTAGACAGTTATTATTTGCTGATAGCACCTATAATACTTGTACAGCATGTCATGACGGTACATTAGGTTTTTACAATGTATTTGAAAATGGAGAAGATTATTTTAACTCCGGATCTACTGCTGGAACATTTGGCGGTACACATTCTGGGAACATGAGTGTTCACTTATCTACAGGAGCAGTTCAAGTTAAAGCTGCACCAGGTGGAAATAAAACGTCTACTGACACAGCTTCATGGGGCGGTTCTTTTACTTGTGCTAGCTGCCATGCTCCACACGGATCTTACAGCAGCCGTTTATTACATTACAACCCGGCCAACATGGGGAACACAGCACCTGAACTAGGTGGAAATAAAGCAGTTAAAATTGATGTTGTTAATTATGCTGATCGTAACACAGGTGTGTCTGCAACTTCTGATAAATTCAGAGCGGTTAGAGCCACAAAGGCTGAACATGCTTTAACTGATGCTAAATATGATAGTATCCCGGTAGATGCAGTTATCATTATGGTTTATGAGAAAAACTCTGGTAATACTGCTTATGCAAAAACAACAAATCCATGGTTATATGGTTATAGTTCAACATCAAATGGCCGAAACTATCAATCACGACTATTTACAGTAACCAAAGATCAAATTAGTACAGTATTAAATGCTGATGGCACAATTAAAGGTTATGTTGCAGCAAACGATTATACAAATGCAGTCATTGACCAAAACGATTATAAGAATGGTGCAGGTATATTAGCATTTAAATATGACAAAGGTCTAGTTTATGCAAAAACAGATGAAGGAAAAGCATTACTAAATAGTGCACTTTCAGCTGATATCGGACGTGCTTATGCTGTAACATTAAAACTTGATGCTGTACCTGGTGCAGTTTCTGATGTTGTAACCAAGCATGATGTTTCTGCATTATGGGCTTCTGGTGGAAACGGTCCTCAAGTATCTCAATGGTGTTCTACTTGTCATACTGACTACCTATTCTCTTCAAGTTGGAATGGTGCTACAAGTAAGCATGGCAACTATAATAGTGAAAAGTATTATGGACATACAACAAGTAGTGCAACATATACTTGCTTACGCTGTCACTTTGCACACGGTACTGATGTTGAAATCATGGTAGATGGAGATGGAGCTACTATTCATGATTTACAAAAACCAACAACTGAAACATTAGGTAAAGGCTGGACAGAAGAGGTAGCAAAAGATTATATGCTTGACAGGAACCCTTCTTCAGCACTTAAGAAGTTCACTAACATGTCTGGATGTTGGGCTTGTCATAACAGCTCTAAGGCTGCATCATTGAAGAATACAAACCGTGATGAACTTCACCCAGATGGTATGATCCCTGATCCATCTACCAAAAAGTATTAAAAAAGCTAAAGATTAGCGGCAACTAATCTTAGCTAAAAGGGAAATGAGAATTTAGTATAAGGTGTTATGCTCAGCATAGCACCTTATACTCATTTCTAGATAATCCTAATGCTAATGAAAAGTGAGATTAATCGTCAAATAATATGATTACATTTTTACATTGATAATATTATATATCCACTATATTCACTGTAAAATACGTCACATTTAACTAAGCCAAATCATTATATATTTGACATTTATATATGAATATTTGTTGAATTATCAGGTTAACTACTAGTACCCCCAATAGTTAACATTTAAAATATTATTATAAGACTGTCATGTGTAAAATACAGATTTTAAGAGAGAAGAGGGGTACTAAATGAGACGAGGAGGACTCCTGCATAAAACGAAGGTACATATTCTTATTGTTTTTGTTTTATGTTTTCAATGGTTAGGATCCTACCATTTATTAAATATAACATCAGCTAATGATGAAGTCCCTGTTACTACAGAACCCAATTTAACGATTGATTCGCCGATAACAAATAGTGTCCTAGAGCAGACTACGATCAAAATTTCTGGGACTGCTCAAAACTTTTTAAGCGATGTATCCGTTATGATCATAAGCGGGTCAAAACAATTCGGTCCAGTGGGAGTAAAAGATGGAACTTGGAGCATTGAGGTGGACTTACAAACAGTTGGTACTCATAGTTTCTATGCTGTAGCTTCAGACTCTGATGGGACGCCTTTTAATTCGAATGTTATTCAAGTAACCATTGTAACTCCGACAGACACAACACCTCCAGAGGTCACTTTTGTTTTACCAGTGGAAGGCGCAATTACCAAGTATCCTTCTATTGAAGTTACAACCGAACCGTTTTCGAGGGTTGAATTTTGTATCAATTGTACAGAGCTTAACGGGTTAGTAACAGGAGATTGGAAATCAATTCCTGCAAACAGTGATGGGAAATGGATATTGACAGACACAGGCTTACTAGATGGTAAACACACCATTTATGCAAGAGCAATTGATGCTGCTGGCAATGTTGGTCCTTATCAAAAGCGTACTTTTACTTTAGATAAAACCCGTCCTATCGTATCACCAAATGTATACCCGAAACAGGACATGACGCAGGTGCCGGTTGGTGTAGATACAAAAATAAAGGTTACGGTAATAGATTCAACATCCATTAAACTATCAGAAATCAACAAAAGCATTATAGTATCTAGTTCAAATGGTTCTCCTGTTTCTGGGAAAATTGAATATGATAATAACACCAAACTACTTACTTTTACTCCAGAAAAAGAATGGGCTTATAGCACAAAGTACCATGTTATGGTTAGTCCGCTTGGGTTGATAGATGAGGCAGGCAATAATGCCTTTCCTCGGTTATGGTCTTTCACAACAGAAACTCGTCCAGGAGTAGTGGTTGACAACAAAAAACAGTATTCCTTGACCTATAACGGAGAAAATTTTCATCGTGAAAGTCCACATGCCATCTATGCTTCTAATGTGAACACTTGTGCAAATTGTCACAGTACTCACGTGGCGGGCAGCCCAAATTTATTGAATCAGAGCAATGGGGCTGAACCCCAACCTAATAATAATCTATATGTAGATGATTATTGTATGGCCTGTCATGATGGAACCGTAGCACCAAAACATGAGAATAGTGATAGTGCCAATAAGCATGATGCAGCAATCAGCAGCATTTCAGGAAAACCTAATGGCAGCTCCTGCTCTAGCTGCCATGATCCCCATGCGGATTGGTCAGAAGAAAATCCAAATTTAGCACAGGGGCATATTGTCTATACCCATACGGTTGAAAATCCTATTAATCCAGAAAAGCCGCGTGGACAGATTAGCTCAAAAGAATATATGTGTGAATCCTGTCACGAATCAGATAGTGCTAAGAAGATAAGGGAAGCTGTTGGATACATTGTTTATACACACAAAGTAGATAATCCTATTGATCCAGAAAAGCCAACTGGAAAAATTAGCAGCAAGGACCAGACGTGTGAGTCATGCCATGAATCAGATCTTGATAAAAAGATAGAGGAAGCACTTTTTCAGGCAGGCACGGATGGTTATCGTCTCTTCCAATATAAAAAATCAACAACAGCTATTGGAATATATGAAGATTATGACCTTTGCCTTCGATGCCACAATCAAAGTTTTAAAACAAAATATGAGGCAACTCCAGATATAGGACAGTACTACAATTACTTGTCAAAAAAATATATTTATGACAATTTTGATAATGTAACGACGTTTTCCAATCGTGATCTAACAACGGAAAAAACTAATTCTGGACATATCATAAAGGCACAGGATGGCAGCCTTTTAGCGGGACAGATTCCATGTGCAGAGTGTCATGATACCCATGGATCAAATAATATTAAACAGCTAAAAACTTTGATTGGACATGAAAACCCTAAGCCGTTTGAAGCACTTACCGGTGATTGGGATGCTGCTAAAGAAAGAGTGTTTTGTATAACATGTCATAACGGCGAGACAGGTATATATGGTATAACTGGTACAGCACTTTTTGATAAAACAACGGGAATAACAATTGACCCAGCTAAAACGGGTCATAATAGAGACAATAAAGAAGCATGTTCGAAATGCCACAGCAATAACGGTTCATTTATTGAAGCGGCACATTCTCCAAAGAGGATAAAAGTACTGCCGTAAGGGAACGAGAGTGAAAACTCTCGTTTTTTTTTTGCTTTTCCTATTAACAAGAGTGTTAAATCAATAATGAGATTGATGTCAAGAGAAATTCATTTTTATGGTTATTTTGTCTTAAGAGTTAACAGATTTGTAACAAATTACAGGTAATTATACCTGAGTAAAATGTTACATTAAAAGAGATAAAAAGGGATAATTTGGTAATTTATAATATTGTTATAGTGATAAAGTATTTTAATAGTAGTGATTAAAATAAGACCTAAATACTCAATTCAGAAGGTCTTTTTTATTATTTACCAAAAAAAAGGGGGCTTGATGAATGAAAACATAAATATTTTTTTCTATAAAAAAAATTAGAGAAGGAGGCACAAAAAGTGTCCGAAAAATGGGGAAGTTATAGGTTAAGAACGAAACAAATCATTATTCTATTTTTAGTAATTTCTACTGCAATTGTACTCAGCACCTTCATGGTCTCGGCGTCAGATACTTATTACTCAAGTTACTACCCAGCTAAGAACTCCACTTTGGCCGTTTCAAACACAAAAGTTACAGTTAATATTAAAAGTGTTAATGAATTGAATAGTTCCAGTGTTTTACTTAAGGTGAACGGCGAGCCAGTTCAAGCATCTTTCGTTCCTAAAAGCAATACAGGGGGCAAGGAAGGTACAATCAGTTATAATGCAACCAATCTTAAGGATGGTGTTAACACTATTGAAGTAAGGATGAGTGACAAAGCAGATCCACCAAACCTGTTTAGTGATTCTTGGACATTTACCGTTGCAGAACCGCCAAAGATTTTAGATGTGACTCCTGCTAACAATAGTGAACAGGCTACCTTAAATCAAATTTCTGCTGTTGTAACGGATAATAGTGGAATCAATTGGAATACAGCTCTACTTAAAATAAATAATGTGGTAAAGGGCCCGCTGGAGATTAACAAGGAAACCGGAACCATTACCTATACTAATTCCTTTCCGACAGGAACCCATACTGCTCTTTTAGAAATAACTGATAGTTATGGAAAAAAGGCAACTAAGACTTGGAGATTCATTGTGGATTCTGCTCCACCTGAAATTAGTTATCTAAATTATTTCAAAGATGGCATGACCATTACAGATGGTCCACTCAAGATTAGTATGGGGCTAAGGGATTTAGTGGACATCAAGGAAAATGTAACTCTAAAATTAAACGGAGAAATACTGCCAATTAATTTTCAATATCAAGGATATTATTATTATGGGGAGTATATTGTCACATCTAAAAAAACAGCAACCTTAACATATGAGAAAATGCTACCAAACGGTGCTCAAACACTAGAATTATTTATGGAAGATATTTTTGGGAATCATACCACTCGCAAATTTAATTTCACTGTTGCATTAAAGCCAAAGATTTCTGAAGTAACACCGCTGAAATATGGTGAAGAAAATTTAAGACCTACGATTTCAGCTGTGGTAACATCCCCAAATGGTTCGATTAACCCTGATTCCATTGCTGTAAAGGTGGATAACGAAGAGGTTGATTTTAATTTTGACCAAAATAAGGGGCTAATAAGTTATACGCCATCAAAGGACTTAAAAAATGAAAGCTACCATACAGTTAATATTTCGGTAGCCGACCAAACAGGGCTCTCTTTAGTTAGAGAGTGGAAGTTCTATTCCAATACTTATACCGAAATGGATGATTCTAACCCTGAAGTTTGTACAACATGCCATGATGCTTCAAGCACAGGTGGTACTAATGGGGTTCTGGAGAATGTCCATAAAGCAAAATTAAGCTTTAGTGGAACGCATGTACAAAACAACTGTGAAAATTGTCATAAATATATAACCGCTGATGCTGGGTGCAGTCAATGTCATGATGACCCTGAAGGTGATGATTACAAGTATGCTCCGCACGGGTCTACACCAACCATCCACTATCAGGCTACAAACTTTGATCCAAATTCGCCGATTCGGGTGGCGGTTAACCGATCCATGAACGATTGTATCCTTTGTCACCAGCCGGGATCTTTGATTAAGGGATATCAAGGCTATCAAACGACACCTACAAGAACACTTAGTAATCACGATATTCCTGAACTCCACAAAACCGAAGATACCTGTACGGAGTGTCACGCAAAGTCACTTACTCGTGAACACGCCAGGGAAGATAGAACAGATAAAAATAATAACCCGATTACATGTAACACATGTCACCAAAGTACTGATACTATGGTAGTAACAGCTATCAATGAAAAGAATACATCTTGTAAGGCATGTCATGAGCCGCATAAAGATGTACACAGCGATTGTAAAAAATGCCATGTTAATAGTTATTAATGGATGTTTTGCATAATCTTCTAATAAGTAATCCAACGAGAGGGAATACTCCTCTCGTTTTTGTTTTGTGGATAACCATGATTTTACTTCAATGAAACTCCATTACATGTTGATAACTTCTGTAAATTTGTTGATATGTGGATATTATTTTTAGAATATTTAAAAATTATGTTAATAACATCTATTAAGTAACCTATCATTTTATGGATTTATCTAAAACTATGTTGTTAAGTAGGAGGTTATCCACAATAAGAGAAAAAGTTAATTTTGAAATTCCCACGCAACTCAGGCTATAATGGATGAGGAACTAATGATCGAAATGCATAAACTACGGTAAAGACCGAATCATTATAGAGGTGACGAAAATGGAATTAGCAGAAATTCGTAATGAACTTGAGAAAACAGCTAAAAAATTAGCGGACTTTAGGGGGTCTCTTTGACCTAGAGAATAAAGAAGCCAGGATTGCTGAGCTTGATGATACGATGCTTCATCCTGACTTCTGGAATGACCAGCAGGCAGCACAGATTGTAATCAGTGAAGCAAATGCCTTGAAGGACCAGGTAAATGAGTTTAAGGATTTATTCGAAACGTTTGAAAATCTTGAAGTGTCCTACGAGTTAGTTAAAGAAGAAAGTGATGCTGAGCTTCAGGCTGAACTAGAGGATGAACTCAAAAGGCTTACAACACGTTTAAGTGACTTCGAGCTTCAACTGCTCCTAAGTGAAGAATATGATAAACATAATGCCATACTAGAGCTGCATCCTGGTGCAGGTGGAACAGAGTCACAGGACTGGGGTTCCATGCTTCTCCGAATGTATACACGTTGGGCGGAGAAGAAGGGCTTTAAGGTGGAAACACTTGATTACTTACCAGGGGATGAAGCTGGGATTAAAAGTGTAACCTTAGCGATTAGAGGTCACAATGCTTACGGTTACCTAAAGGCTGAAAAGGGCGTACACAGGCTAGTTAGGATTTCACCATTCGATGCTTCAGGACGTCGTCATACATCCTTCGTATCCTGTGAAGTCATGCCTGAATTTAATGATGAAATTCAAATCGAGGTTCGTACAGAAGATTTGAAAATTGATACGTACCGTGCCAGCGGGGCTGGAGGACAGCATATCAATACAACAGATTCAGCCGTCAGGATTACTCACACGCCAACTGGAGTTGTTGTTACCTGTCAGTCTGAGCGTTCACAGATCAAAAACCGTGAAGCCGCGATGAAAATGCTGAAGGCAAAGCTTTATCAACGCGAAATCGAGCAGCAGGAAAAAGAGTTGCTCGAAATTCGTGGTGAGCAAAAGGAAATCGGCTGGGGAAGCCAGATTCGCTCTTACGTCTTTCATCCATATTCGATGGTCAAAGACCACCGAACTAGTGCTGAAAGTGGAAACGTCCAGGCCGTAATGGACGGAGAACTAGATATGTTTATCGACGCTTACCTGCGTTCTAGAATATCTTAAATATCAACGGAAAGCCTTTGCCTATACTATTTGGGCAAAGGCTTTATTTTTGATAAGAATTACTAATTAGTATAGAGTGCCTCATGAAAACTGAATAATTACAAACACTAATAAAAATTTACCGCTTTACCACGGCAACTGACTAGCATTTACAGTAAATAATGTCCATGCTATACTCATTCAAAGTTATAGTAGAATCGGTGAATATGGAAGGGAAATAGCGTATGAATAAGAGAAAGAATAATCAAATCAACCCTAAGCTGGAAGGGATTTTTGAATACGTTAATGTATTAATTGGTTCAGCGGTTATAGCATTATCCTTTAATGTCTTTTTACTGCCAAACCAAATTGCATCCGGCGGCGTTAGCGGGATAAGTACCATCCTGCTAAATGTATTTGGCTGGGAGCCAGCCTATGTTCAATGGGCTTTTAACATCCCCTTATTTATTGCAGGAGTTATCTTGTTAGGTAAACAATTTGGAGCAAAAACACTAGTTGGAACGGTGTTTTTGCCATTTGTGGTGTTCCTGACAAAAGATATTGCACCATGGACGATGGATGCTTTACTTGGTGCACTGTTCGGCGGAATCGGTGTTGGCCTCGGGTTAGGAATTGTTTTCAGAGGAAATGCCTCTACAGGGGGAACGGACCTTGCAGCCCAAATCATCAATAAATATACAGGTTTAACCTTGGGCACCTGTGTGGTACTGATTGACGGGTTAATTGTAATCACAGCAGCGATTGTTTTTGATATAGAAAGAGGTCTATATGCCCTCATTGCCCTTTACGTAACCAGTAAAACGATAGACCTAGTACAGGTTGGCTTTGGCAGGTCCAAAACCGCGATGATCATAACAAATAAGCAAGATGAAGTCCGACAAGGAATCTTGAATAAAATCGACCGTGGTGTGACAAAACTATCTGCATACGGTGGTTTTACCGATAATGAACGCCCGGTTCTCATGTGTGTGGTTGATCAACGGGAGTTCACAAAATTGAAACAATTAGTCAAAGCCGTTGATCCAACTGCATTTGTCGTCGTTATGGATGCTTCAGAGGTATTAGGAGAAGGTTTCAAAAGGGCTTAATGCTGGTATAATATTTTTGTATGGTAATTTTTTCTTAGGGGGGAGTAGGGTATGAAAAACAAGCTGCTTAAAATGTTAGTGGGTGTTGGTCTTGTCATGGGCTTAGCTGCATGCGGTGGTGGCGGTGACGATACTGCTAGCGGTGGAACGGATTCAGCTCATGCGGATGCTGAAAAGATCTACAATCAAAAGTGCTCAAGCTGTCACGGCGACAATCTTAAAGGTGGAATGGGTCCTGAATTAACAGCGGTTGGGGCAAATTATTCACAAGATGAAATTGCTGATATCATTCAAAATGGTACTCAAGGCGGTATGCCAGCGGGTCTTATTTCTGGAGATGACCTTGACAAAGTAGCTGAATGGTTAGCAACTAAAAAGTAACTTACATAAAAACGTTCTGTTAATAGACAGGACGTTTTTTTTATGAATATAGAAAGATTTTTCGAGGAATGTCGAAAAATCGATAACGAAAGCTTGGATATAACTGTCAATCTATGTATTATTTGAAAAGAAACTGTAATATTTTTACCGCTATGAATAGCGGTATAGAATGTTATAATGGGTCTATGCGAAATCCTGCAGATTTTGTCTGAGGATTTTGTTTCCATGCAAGAAAATAAAGAATTATTGTCGAATTTTCGTTTCGAAACTAATTCTATGAAGGTGATTTTAAATGATAGAAATGCAAGAAGTATATAAGAAATACCCGAATGGGGTTTCGGCTATTAATGGGATAGATGTTAGAATCAACCAAGGGGAATTTGTCTATGTCGTTGGACCAAGTGGTGCTGGTAAATCGACCTTTATCAAAATGATGTACCGCGAGGAAGTTCCATCTTCAGGCACGATCACAATGAATGGCGTAAATCTTGCAAAGCTTAAAATGAAGAAGGTGCCTTTGTTTCGCCGTAATTTAGGAGTTGTTTTCCAAGACTTCAAGCTTCTTCCGATGCTAACTGTCTACGAAAACGTCGCTTTTGCTTTAGAAGTAATCGAAGCACAACCCAAATATATAAAAAAACGTGTGATGGAAGTGTTAGATCTTGTTAACCTTAAGCACAAAGCTAGAATGCTGCCGACAGAACTCTCAGGCGGAGAACAGCAGCGTGTATCCATCGCTAGATCCATTGTAAATTCACCCAAGGTTGTCATCGCTGACGAGCCGACGGGTAATCTTGATCCCGAAACATCATGGGAAATCATGAATATTTTTGAAGAAATTAATAATCGCGGAACAACCATCGTCATGGCAACACATAACCGTGAAATTGTAAATACAATTAAGCACCGTGTAATTGCCATTGAAGGTGGGAGAATTGTTCGTGATGAACAAAGAGGTGAGTACGGTTATGAAAATTAGAACTCTTGGCCGTCACGCCCGCGAAAGCTTAAAAAGTATTGGCAGAAATGGCTGGATGACTTTTGCGTCTGTTAGTGCGGTAACGGTAACGCTTATCTTAGTTGGTGTCTTTTTCGTTATTATGATGAATTTAAATAAAGTGGCACAAACCATTGAAGAGGACGTGCAAATTCGCGTTCACATTGATGTGGCTGCAAATGAGCAGGACCAGGAAAAGTTAAAAAAGAATATTGAAAACCTTAGAGAAGTAAAAAGTGTCACCTTTTCATCAAAAGAAAAGGAGCTCCAAGACCTCATTAAGAGTATGGGTGAGGATGGACAAGCCTTTAAATTATTTGAACAGGACAACCCGCTTAACGATGTTTTTATCGTAAAAACGACTAACCCACAGGATACAATGGCGGCGGCTGATAAAATTGGGAAGCTAGAGTATGTAAGTAAGGCTGTCTATGGTAAAGGTACTATTGAAAAACTCTTTAAGTTTATTGATGCTAGCCGTAATGTTGGGATTGTTTTAATTGCTGGATTATTCTTTACTGCTGTTTTCTTAATATCCAATACGATTAAAATTACAATCGTTGCTAGACGAAGAGAAATACAGATTATGAGATTAGTAGGTGCAACCAATAACTTCATTCGCTGGCCTTTCTTTATCGAAGGGTTAATACTGGGTGTCCTTGGGGCGATTTTACCAATTATTCTCATTTCGATAGCGTACTACCACGCATATGACTATTTAGCACCAAAGTTAGTGGGCAATTTTATTCAAATCCTTCCATTCAATCCATTTGTCTACCAGGTTTCTGGTGTCCTGATTTTGATGGGGGCCTTAATTGGTGTTTGGGGAAGTTTGATGTCAGTTCGAAAATTCTTAAAAGTATAGAATGCTAGGAAGGGCATAGGAGGCCCTTCCTAGATTAAAAATTTTACAGCATGTATTCACTGACTAGGTAAACAACGGTTTGCCCGTACATAGAGAAACGAAAGGAGAAATCGGCATTGAAGAAACTATATGTGACGCTTGCTGTAATCTTTATGCTAGGGACCGGGAGCTCCCTAAGCGGAGTAGTTGAGGCAACCTCTGTCTCTAGCCTCAAGGAGCAACAAAATAAAATCCAACAAGACCGGTCAAACCTTAATTCAAATATTGATGAAGCGGAAGAGAAAATCAATAATCTCCAAAATGAACAAGCGGCTGTTAAGACAGAAATGACCCGTATTGATCTAGCAATAGGTGAAACTCATGCGAACATACGCGAAAAAACAGCTATGATCGAAGAAACTGAAGCAGAGATTGCTAAGCTCCAAGAAGAAATCAAAGTTACGAAAGAGCGAATTGAAAAGCGTAATGAGCTATTAAAGGAAAGAGCACGTAATTATCAAGTGACAGGCGGTATGGTTAGTTATATAGATGTGTTAATGGGTTCAAAAAGCTTTAGTGATTTTATCGACCGTGCGAACGCTGTTGCGATCATTATGCAAGCTGACCAGGATATCTTAAAACAGCATGAAGCAGATAAGAAAGACCTTGAAATGAACCAGGCTAAAGTGGAAGAAGAGCTAGCAAGCTTACAAACTATGCTGACCGAATTAGAAAATATGAATAAGCAATTAAATTCACAACGTGAGGAAAAGAATAAATTACTAGCAACTTTGGAACATGAAGAAGAAGAAGCACATAATCATAAAATGGAGCTGCAAGAGGAAGCAAAATTACTTGCTGCTCAAGCTGCTGCCATTCAACAGGCGATTAAACTAGAGCAGCAAAAACAAGCAGCTGCTAGCAATCCGTCTTCAGGTGGAAGCTCTGCTCCCCCTCCTGCAGCAAGCGGAGGCTGGGTACAGCCTGCTAATGGAATCTTTACATCTGGCTTTGGTTCACGTCCAGACTTCCGTCCAGGCGAATTCCATTATGGAATCGATATTGCTAATCGAGCTAGCGGTGTACCTATTTGGGCCGCGAACGATGGTGTGGTTATCCGCTCCTATTATTCTAGCAGCTATGGAAACTGCATCTTCATTGCACATTCAGTAAATGGTCAAACTTATACAACGGTATATGCCCATTTGGAGGACCGACATGTAGGTGAAGGAGCAACTGTGAAAGCTGGACAGCAAATCGGAATTATGGGAACAACGGGTGATTCCACTGGTCAGCATTTACATTTCGAGCTTCATCAAGGACAATGGCTGCCAAATCGCAGTAATGCTATTAACCCAAGAGGCATTGTACCACTGCCATAATATGAACAAAAAAGGAAGAAGCCGAGCTTCTTCCTTTTTTCATGGTGCTTTTCCTTTTCTATTCATAACCTGTCCCATTCACACATATAAGTTAATAATCCAGCAGGAAAAAGGAGCCTAATATTTAAATTTAATAGTAATGGTTTTCTGCTAAACATGAGGGGGTTAGACATGAATAGAAAATGGATTGCCTTGCTTTTGATAGGAGCACTTCTAACAGGAGGAGGCGGAACATACGCAGGTATGCAATGGCTGGGGTATACAAATAGCAGCAGCTTTGAGCATTCCGTATCCGATAAAGAAAAGGTTCTTTCCGAACAAACTGATTCAAAAGGACTTGCAAAGGTTAACCAAGCCTATGATTTAATCGTAAGCCGTTATGTCGAAAAAGTTGATGGTGATAAATTGGTTGAGGGAGCCATTCAAGGAATGCTCGGTGTCCTTGAAGATCCATACTCCGTTTATATGGATAAGGAAACAGCTCAGCAATTTACTCAAACATTAGAATCATCATTTGAAGGAATTGGTGCAGAAGTCGGCATGGTCGACGGGAAGATCGTAATTGTTTCCCCCTTTAAAAATTCACCAGCTGAAAAGGCTGGCCTAAAGCCAAATGATGAAATATTAAAAGTGGATGGCAAAAGTGTCGAGGGTCTCGACCTGAATAAAGCAACACTGCAGATTCGTGGGAAAAAAGGGACGAAGGTCATTTTGGAAATTGCCCGCCAAGGTTTAAAGGAACCATTATCAATCTCAGTTACTCGTGATGAAATACCGCTTGAGACCATACATGCTTCGGTTAAGAAGCAGGATGGTGAGAGAATCGGCTATATCGAAATTACTAGCTTCTCAGAGAACACAGCAGCAGATTTCAAAAAAGAGTTAAGCTCATTAGAGGAACAGGATATTGAAGGATTGATCATTGATGTTCGCGGTAACCCTGGCGGATTGTTAGTAAGTGTTGAAGATATATTGAAAGAATTTGTACCAAAGGATAAGCCATATGTGCAAATTGAGATGCGAGACGGAGAAAAGAGACGATACTTTTCCAATATCACTAAGAAAAAGGAATATCCGGTAGCCGTTTTGATAAATAAAGGAAGTGCCTCGGCTTCGGAAATACTAGCGGGTTCTTTGAAAGAAGCAGTGGGGTATCAACTAGTAGGTGAAACCACATTTGGAAAAGGCACCGTTCAGCAGGCGCTATCAATGGGCGATGGCAGTAATATAAAATTAACACTTTTCAAATGGCTTACACCCGATGGAAACTGGATTCATAAAAAAGGAATCGAACCTGATGTAAGGGTCGATCAGCCAGCTATTTTTAACACTCATCCACTTCAGATTGAGAAGGCACTTGAAAAAGACATGAACAATGAGCAGGTTAAAAATGCGCAAGAAATTTTAACAGGATTAGGGTTTGCACCAGGGCGAACGGATGGTTATTTTAGCTCACAAACAGAAATTGCTGTTAAAGGCTTCCAACAGCATAATGGATTGCAGCCAACCGGAAAAATCGATGCAAAGACAGCGGCAGCTCTTGAAGAGGAAGCAATAAAAGAAATGAAAAAAGAAAAAAATGACATTCAGTTGCAAACGGCGTTAAGGCTGCTTACACAATAATACAAGAGTAAGGCACTCATGGAATTATGAGTGCCTTTTTAATTTTATTACCATGATGAGAATTTTTGTTCAACAATTTTCACAATAAGCCCTATGGTCAACTGGTTATTGTGTTGCGGAAATTAACAGAATTTCCACGGAAATATTGTTGAAGAATGTTGAAAAAGGACTGATTAATGCTATAAAAAACGTATGTACTGCTCATAGCCTGTTATCACAGATGTTTTTTCGACATATTTTTTATTTTTTCAAGAAACTAGCAATATGTTTTATTCCAAGCTTTTGGTAAAATAATCTTTAAGAGATAAAATAGTAGAAGAAGTTTAATAGAGGCAGGTGGCAGGAATTGGCGCTAGAATGGCTTATAGAGCTGTTAAAAGGGATTGGAAAATTATTTCTTCACCCTGTTTTTTACTATCTAGTTTTTCTTTCAGGGATTTTAGGCGTAATGAGAGTGAAGCGGGAGAGGAAGAATTTCCATATAAGGGCTTTTGATGCCTATTTTGAGCTTAGGCAGTTGTTTCCACCGGGGATCATCACGGGGTTGGTACTCTCACTCATTATATTGATGGCAGGATTAGCTATACCTTTAGTAGCTATTCTCCTTATCGCTGCCTTTACATTTATATGGAGTTTAACTACAAATATCAGGCTGATGTCTCCTGCTTACACAGTCGGTGCTGCTTTTTTTGCGATTATCATCTTTACGGAGAATAACTGGAGCATACCACTGATTTCTAATGTAATTGAACCGAGCGGTGAGATCATATATCCATCCGTTGTACTTCTTTTAGGTATGCTTATCATCGCAGAGGGTGTGCTGATTAAGAAAAATGGCAGTAAAGGAACATCGCCTAAACTGATAAAAAGCAGACGAGGACAGAGTGTTGGTACGCATGAAGTAAAACGATTGTGGATGCTGCCTGTTTTTCTGCTAATACCAGGTGAAGCACTTCAAATACCTTTTGAGTGGTGGCCGGTTTTTCACTTAGGAGCAGAATCCTATTCACTCATACTCGTTCCATTTGCAGTTGGCATACAACAACAGATTCAAGGCAGACTTCCTAAAACTGCGATTCAGCTATATGGGCAAAGAATCATCATTCTTGGTATTTTCGTAACACTTTTATCGGCAGCGGGTTTCTGGTATCCACTTACTTCTATTGTAGTGGCTGCACTTGCGATCATTGGGCGTGAAACAATTTCATTGATGCAGCGGATGAAGGACGATAGTTTGCCGTTCTATTTTTCGAAAAGAAATAATGGACTTATGATTATCGGTATTATCCCTCAGTCACCGGCAGATAAAATGGGGCTGCAGGTTGGAGAAATCATTGCCAAAGCAAATGGGGTAGTTGTTCGCGATGAACAAGTATTCTATGAAGCGTTACAAAAAAATCGGGCACATTGTAAGCTTGAGGTCCTTGATACCAATGGGGAAGTCCGGTTCGTTCAACGTGCACTATACGAAGGCGACCATCACGAGCTTGGCATTCTATTTGTTCAAGATGAGCGTAAATTTGATAAGAAAATTGGGTAATAGAGAAGAGTCAAAGGGAATTAATCCTTTGGCTTTTTTTGTATATTTACCAGCTTGTCAGTTAAAGCTAAATGGGTAAATTTATTAATCGGAAGGTGGTTTAGCCTATATGCTTAACTTTTTAGATTTTTACAACCCTGCCCATTTAAATCTAGAAGCAGCATCGGCGATCATTTTTTATTTTATGGTTTACTCGCTTTTTGGCTGGTTACTAGAAAATAGTTATAGCAAGTTTACCGGCCGCAGCTTTTTTAAGCCAAATTTCTTTCGCGGCCCTTTTAAGCCCATGTATGGTTTTGCCCCAGTTTTATTAGTTTATTTGATTAGACCAGAGACAAATTGGCTGATAGTGATTTTGCTGTGCTTTTTCGTCCCAACTGCAGTTGAGTATGTAAGCGGGATACTATTATTTAAGCTTTTTCAACAGCGCTGGTGGGATTATCAGGATATGCCATTGCAGATACAGGGTCATATTTGTTTGCCGTTCTCTTTATGTTGGATTGTCCTGTCGTTTGCCTGTATTAAATGGATCCATCCTTTTATTGTCGGAATCTTGGGAGCGGTTGAGCCGGTTTGGTCCTGGATTTGGCCAGCGGTCGGTCTATATTTTTTAGCTGAACTGGCTTTAGCAGTACGGAGGCATTCTATGGGGGACGTATCTACGGGTAACCAGCAGATATAATGATTAGAAAGTGAGGGACCAGCCGAGGTCCCTTTATTTTTTCTTTAAGAAAAGATAAATCATATAGCTTATGACAAGCACTACTAGTAATCCAATTTGCCATTCGGTTTTAAATTGGAGGACCTTGTGTACAGAATAAGCCTCAATTAATAAAGAGGGGATTTTGCCCACTGTACTAGCGATGCTAAATGAAATGATTCCCATTTTGCTAATTGCAGCTGCTAGTGTAACTGCTCCAGAAGGAACAAAAGGTAGAACTCTTAGGACGAGAACCAAAAATATTCCCTCTAGATTCTCAGTGGATTTGAGCTTAGCTACAAGTCTATTCTTTGATTGTAATTTTTCAGTTAGTTTACTTAGTCCCTTCCGATACAGAATAAAACTGATAATGGCGCCCGCTGCTTCCCCAATAATTGAAACCATTAATCCATTGCTAAAACCAAAAAAAGTAATGTTCCATGCTGTAAGAAAAGCACTTGGAACGACACCTGAAATCGCAATTAGGATATTAAGAATGACACTGATAAACAATGCAGTTGTTGTATTTAGAGGAATCCATTGAGGGATGAAATTTTCCATTTTTATATTCCTTTCAATCGTTGATCTCCTATCCATAATCCGCAAATAAGCCTGTATTGTAAATAAAAAGTTTGCAGATTCTATGGATTTCGAAAAAAATTAAATGATAACTAACAAAGCTTAGTATTAAATGTTTTGATTTTCTTCATAATTTCTCGATTTTTTTAGGTTATGATGTTAGTAAAAATTAAACTTCAAAGTTTTGAAGGAGAAAGTTAATGAAGCGGTTTATTCAAATAAAAAGTATATCTGTAAAGCTCGGTTTACTGTTAAGTGGTGTTTTTACCTTTTTACTCCTTATCCTTGGAACCATATTATACGTAGTTTTTACGAATTTATTTGTGAATTATATTAATCAGGACTTGCTTGAGAGAGGTATCAATCATGCGAATGTTTTAGAACGTCAGTTTAATCAGGAAACCATTGAACATGTTATTAGTATGGAGAAAAATGTAACAACGAAGGTATTAGTTATAGATGTTGAACAAAACATATTGGCTTCCTCGTCTACTCCTGACCGAGATATGATTGATCACTTATTACCCAAGAACATGAAATTATCTAATGGATTATTGTTAGAAGATGATTGGCGAGAGCATGATTACATGATTACCGTTTCACCGATTGGAACAAATAAGGGTTTTGTGTATATGTACTATCCAGCAAACATACTTAAAGAAATAGTAAATGTTTTGAATGTTCTAATGCTAGTGGTTAGCATCGGAATTGTACTACTTGCATTTGGATTCATTGGAATCCTATCTAAAAAACTCGCACAACCACTTCTAATGATGAGGGATGCAACGAATAAAATGTCATTGGGAAAATATGAGCAAAAAATACCTGTAAGTGGTAAGGATGAAATTGCTCAGTTAGGAACATCAATCCAGTCGCTAGGAGAACAACTCCAATTCTATGAAAATAGCAGAAATGATTTTCTTGCAGCTGTTTCACATGAACTTCGTACACCACTAACATATATAAAAGGATATAGCGATATCCTTAACAAAGACATGGTTAAAAATTCTGATGAACAGAGGGAGTATCTTAAGATTATTAATAAAGAGGCAACACGAATCTCCGTCCTAGTCAATGACTTATTTGAATTAAGCAAACTGCAAGTAGGCCGTTATGAACTGGTGAAAGAGTGGACGGATGTTAACCATGTGATTGAAAAAGTGATTTCCAATCTTAAACCAGCGGTTTTAAAAAAGGGATTAAGGTTTAATGTTAGTCTCCAGCCTGTCCCGAAGATTCATATAGATGAAAAGAGAATGGAGCAGGTTATTTACAATTTAGTTGAAAATGCAATGAAATATACGAATGAAGGTGGAATTACGATTCACTCAGCTATAGAAAAAGAGATTGTCATGGTAAGGATAAGCGATACGGGAATTGGAATACCAGAATCTGATCTTCCTAAAATATGGGAACGTTTTTATCGTGTCGATCAATCTAGAACAAGAAAAACGGGTGGTACAGGGATTGGGTTATATGTAGTAAAGAAGATTATTGAATCACATGGTGGTGAGGTTACGGTTACAAGTATTGAAAATGAAGGGACTACCTTTACCATTTTTTTAACTAATAACTTTAGTGGTAATTAGGAGAGAAGTACATGAAAATATTAATTGTTGATGATGAGATGGAAATGAGGCTGCTATTACGATTATATTTGCTGCAAGAGAACTACTTAGTGGATGAAGCGGAAAATGGAAGAGAAGCTCTGTCAAAAGTGGCAAAAGGTCGTTATGATTTAATGCTTTTAGATGTGATGATGCCGGAAATGGACGGATGGGAAACGATTGATCAGGTCAGGAAGATTTCGGATATTCCTGTCATTATGTTGACAGCAAAAGGTTCGCTTATGGATAAGGTAACTGGGTTATCTAGGGGAGCAGATGATTATTTAGTAAAACCATTTGAAGTAGAGGAACTATTAGCGAGGATTCAGGCAATTATTCGTAGGTCCCAGCCGAATGAGATAAGTGATCAAATTCTAAAATATAAAGGAATTCTTTTAAATCTTAGTGCGCGTAGTGCGATGTATCTGGATAAAAAGATTAACCTTACTCAGACGGAATTTGACTTATTAGAAGTATTTTTTAAACATAAAGGAAAGGTGCTTTCTAGAGAGCAGCTAGTTGAGATCGTTTGGGGGTTAGAGTTTGCAGGAGAAGATCGGACAGTTGACTCTCATATTCGAAACCTTCGAGATAAGTTGAAATTCGCTGGGATAGAATGGCCATTGATTAAGACCGTCTGGGGAATAGGATATAAGGTAGAATAAGGTGAGACGATGAAGCGACTTTTACCGCTGACTGTCCAAATAGTTTTAATGGTATTCGGTATCTCCTTATTAATTTTTGTTATTACAATGTTTTCTCCAAATAATGTGGAGGTTGTAATGAAAAAAGGGATTTTACTCGAGCATATGTATTTATGGTTTGGTAAAACCTTTTGCATGTTCCTATTCGCCATAGGAGTATTTGGCTTCCTTTGGATGGTTATTCGCTTGATGAAATTGAATAATAGATAAAAGCTTACAGGCTGTAAACTTTTTTAATACATACCTTTGACAATATCATTCGGTATTCATACAATAAACTAAAGAAAGTTGGTTTAATCCAAAATAATGGTGCATATGAAAAAGAGAGAGCACAAATGTCAAGAGGTGATGATGATGTGTCTTTCCAATGATTTTGTTGAGCAGCAAGCAAATGAATATGCTCAAAGGATTCGTAAGGATACATTATATAAGTTTAGTAGAGTAGAAGAAAATGACTTCTCCTTCATTACCAAGGTAATCTTAGAAGATGAGGCGGGTTTGAGTTATTCTGTTGAACCAAATTCCTTTGGATTAAGTTTTGCAAAAGGGGAGATTACCTATAAAGAATACAAAAGATTACAAGAAAGAGAAACCTTTAATGGAATAACCAGTTTTTTTGTCATCATAGGCTTTGTTAGCATATTGATGATTACTACCGTAAGGTTTTTAATCTAACAGCAAGTCCGTCGGAGGCTTGCTGTTTTTATTTGTATAAAGTGATTGCACCAAAAGGAAAATAAGTTAATGGTGTAAGTAACGTAATTAACGTATAAATGCATACTTTCTGCAAATTTATGGTGTAGGATAATAAAATAATTTTAAGGAGGAATTGAAACTTGAAAAACAAACTTCAGCTACTTTTTCTAATCACGATAATTCTAACATTATTCTTAGTTGCTTGTTCAAAAGAAAATGATTCAGCTAGTCACGGTAGTACAGATAATAATCATACGGACATGAATAAGGAAGGAACAAAGTCAGAAAAAGATACTTCTAGTGGAGTAAAAGATGAGTTCGCTAAGGCACCGACTGAAATGAACCAATATGCTGACCAAAATTTGTTATCATTAAATACAAAAAATATTACCCGCTTAAACTCAAGTCAGCCAATTGAAGCAGCAGTGTTAGTTTCTCAAACTATTTTTCCAGCAACACATAAAGAAAACCAGCCAGGAACTGTGATTTTGGTTCCTTTAGATAATTGGCAAATAGGGTTGGCTTCTGCAAATTTAATTCATCATCCAAATAACGGACCCATCCTTTTCATTACGAACGATGGTATTCCAGATCTTACACTGAATGAAATCAAACGATTGAACCCATTGGGAAATACAGAAGGTACACAGGTAATGGTGATGGGCGCTGTGAATCAATTGATTCTAGATTCTCTAAATCAATATAAAGTAGAAGTTATGAATGAAACGGAGCCTGCAAAATTTGCTGAAGCAGTTGATAAAAAGTATGCAGAGGTTTCAGGAGGAGAATTCACGAACAGTGTGATTGTGGTTTCAACGGATGAAGAAGCAAAGCTATTTTCATTAGCTGCCGCAAACTGGATTGCCCATATGCCAGAACCTGTTCTATATGTTACAGCCGAGGATATTCCTGCTGCTACTAAAAGTGCCTTAACCAAAAGAAATAACCCCAATATCTATGTTTTAGGACCTGAAACAATCATTTCTAATTCAGTAGTTAGTGATTTGAAAAAATACGGAACAGTAACTCGGATTAGTGGTAAGGATGTTATCAGCAATTCAATCGAATTTGCGAAGTATAAAGACCAAGCAACTGGTTTTGGGTGGGGGTTAGCTGAGCCAGGTCATGGTTTATCTTTTATTTCGACCGAAAGTCCAGAACTGGCAATCGCTGCTGCTCCATTTTCCCATTTAGGAAAGCATGCACCGATTATTTGGCTGGATAAAGGGAATGTAACGGAACCAATTTATCAATTTATGGCTACGATTAAACCAACCTTCAAGGAAGACCCTACAACAGGTCCTTATAATCATGGATTTATCATCGGAACGCAAACAGATATCACATTTACCGTTCAAGGAATACTTGATGATAAATTAGAAATTATCCAAGAAAATGGAGGCGGTCATGGAGGCGGCCACTAAAAGTTATGGGATAAGAGAAGGGGGAAGCAGCTATGAAAGTCAAAATTGCTGTTAATGGCGGGATAGGTTTTGGGTCTAAGCTAAATGCAAAGCAACTGCTTGTTCTGGCAAAATATTTACAAGATGATGACCTCGAATTAACTACCTTTCAGCAGTTATATATTGAAATACCAGCAGACAATAAGGATGAAATTATTGCAGAATTTGAGGGAGTGGGACTACATTCCTATTCGGTTGGCAACTATGTGAAAAGTCTAAGAACCTGCAATTTTTGTAAGGGAGAGGAGGAAGAAGGAATGCCTGTCGCAATTGAGCTAAATCAACGAATTGCAGGTATTCCTGTCCCTTTTACCTTGAAGCCGGCATATACTGGCTGCCCTGTGGGATGTGGGGAGCCTTTAATCAATGATATTGGGATTATGAAAATAAAAGATAGCTACAGTTTATATGTTGGAGGAAAGTCAAAGGGCCAAGATGCAGAGGCAGGTAAATTATTACTTGAGAATCTTAGTCCAGATGAATTATATTCAGCGGTTGAACGAATGATCCGTTTTTACAGCGAGCAAGGCAAAAAACGTGAACCATTCTATAAGTTTGTTAATAGAGTAGGTTTCGCTGCCCTACTGCAAGCAACAGATAGTTAGGTTATTAGGATAAGAATCTTATAGAAGGTCATTTAAAAAGCTTGGGGAAGTCCTCAAGCTTTTTGATTTGCATATATTCGTTCTAGATAGGAAGCGTATTTTATGTTTTTAAAATTGTTACAAAATCTCGTTAGTTTCTGCACATTCATTTCATACAATCAAAGCAGATTAATTGATCTTTACCGAAGGTTAAATAGAGGAGGATTTATATGAATCATGAACATTTAATGAAATTTAGCGTACGTCAAATGGCAAAGGAGGGAAAGTCAATCAAAAAAACTAAGATGAAAATATCATTATTGAGTTATATTGCTTTGTGTATAAAAAGACGAAATTAAAAGGGATTGTTCTCATTTTTGAGGACGATCTCTTCTATTTTTAGAAGAGATTTTTACAAACTTATGAACAATAATCAATCATTAGGTTACAGACAAATTTAATCCATTAAAAATGCATTAAAACTGCAAACTTTGGCCCTAAATTTAACGTAGAAAGCAAAATAACCATGTATTACTCAAATAACTGTTGGAGGTGGAAAAGTTGAAAAAAAGTTTTATATCATTATTTGTTTTAGCATTTATCTTCTCTTTTAATCTATTAGTTTTTGCGGACAAGGGCCATGATGATAGCAAACCTGAATCTTCAGAGGTCACAGAAACGGAAACACAAACGGAAACGGAAACTGGGGAGATCGATCATACAAAAGAAGCAGAGGAACATTTAAAAGAGGCGGAGAAACATTCAAAAGAGGCAGAGAAGCATTCTAACGATGCCAATTCACATTCTGATGGAAAAGAGAATCAATCTACTGAGGACAAGGAGAAAGAACATGAAGAAGAGGCAGATGATGGACATCATGGCCCGGTAGTTGAAACACCGCCAAACTATAAAGTATTAGGAACGTATGGAGCGGTGAATCTTTCATTTATCTTAATTGGTGTTTGGACTAAGTGGTTTAGAAGGAAGGGGAAATAGACATGGCAATGCCTGAGAAAAAACTAAGACCAGAAAAGGAACCTTTTGACCTTCTGTCTATTCCGCTGGTTAAAAAATTTGTAAAAAGTAAATGGTATCCCGGAATCTTTCAATGGATGGTTATTTTTGTATTTTCGGTTATTGTGTTTGAATTGGTAATGGGAACGGTAAATCCGAGTAAAAACTTTGGAACAACAATGACTTGGGTGTTATGGTGGCCGATTATCCCTATTTTATTTCTAGTAGCGGGTCGTTTCTGGTGTGCAATCTGTCCTTTTGGCAAGCTAAGCGACATCATCAGAAAAACAATTGGTGCAAATCGCCCAATGCCTAAGTTTCTAAGAAGATATGGAATATGGTTAATTGATTTATTCTTTATCGCCATTACATATAGTGACCACGTGTGGGGAATTGTAGAATCGCCACGCGGATCAGGTTACTTGTTGCTGCTATTAGTTACAATGGTTGTCGCAACTTCTGTTTTTTATGAAAGAAGAACATTTTGTAAGACGCTTTGCTTCCTTGGCGGTCTTGCCGGGAACTATGCGCGTTCTGGAGCCGTAAAAGTACAGGCAACACCAGATATTTGTAAAACCTGTAAGGTTCAATCATGCTACAAAGGAACGGAGAAAGTAGAAGGATGTCCGATGTTCCAATTTCCAAGAACAATGGAATCTAGTGCTGAATGCAATATATGTGCAAACTGTGTGAAAAACTGTCCGTATAACTCGATTAAAATCACAACTCGAGTTCCGACAAAAGAATTATGGGGCTTAAAGAATCCAAAGCTTGAGCATGCTTCCTTAGCAGCGGTAATTATGGGAATCGTGTTCGTACAAAACATTACCATGCTTGAACCATGGCAGGATATATTAAATGCAATCGGAACGGTTACTGGTACCTCAAACTACACTGTCAACTTCACCATCGCTTTTATCATTGCAATGGCGATTCCAATTCTATTATTATTAGGAACTGCAAAAATAGCTTCATCCTTCGGTATGGAAGGTACAGTTAAAAAGAACTTTACTCGGTTTGGATACGCGATTATTCCTTTAGATCTTGCAGGTCACTTAGGTCACAATCTTTTCCATATCTTCACCGAGGGTAAAGCAATTTGGTATAACTCAATTGGTTTGTTTGGAGTTCAATCGAATCCTGGCAGCCTGAGTCTTGCCTCAACCCCAACTGTTCAAATGATTCAGTATGCGATAATTGTTATTGGACTGATCGGTACAACTTATGTGACGTATAGAATGGGTAAGAACTCATCATTTAAAGCAATGCTCCCATACTATGTACTCATGTTTGCACTAGCAATTGCTAATATTTATCTATTCTCACTGCCTATGAGTCACAGAGTATAAGGTGAATAAAATGACATTGATTAATCATTAACCAATAAAAGCCTGTGCAGGTTAGTATCCTGCACAGGCTTTTATTGGTTTAAAAGATTCTTTTTCCAAGTATGATGAAAAAAGTTTGGGAACACTAATTGGAGTGCTGAAATTAGTGAAAGAGAGGGGAAACAATGTTTAAAGAAACCATGCAAATGGGACGACCAATGCAAGTTCTATTATTGGGTGTATTGCTCTCTCATTTAGGAACATTAATGGCCACTCCAATGCTTCCCATTATGTTAAAAGTAGATGCGGGGTTAACACTAGTTCAGATTGGTACGATACTGGCAAGTATGTCGATTTCTTTTCAGTTTGGGAGCATTGCAGGCGGTACATTGGCAGACCGTGCTGGGAGAAGGTTTATTATTGGCCTTGGTGCCATGGTCGCCGCTGCTGGACTAATCGGCTTTGGTGTATTCAATCAATTTTTTCTGCTTTTGGTTACTTCTATTATTACAGGTTTAGGGAATGGCTTGAATGCACCCTCTACAAAGGCAGCGATTGCTGCTTTAGTGTCAACTGAAAATCGGACAACAGCCTTCTCAATGCGCGGAATTGCAGCAAATATCGGAACAGCCGCGGCTGGCCTAATTGTATTTTTTCTGATTACCGGTTCTTCTAAAATCATCTTTTGGATCGCTGGAATTATTTATATTGCCCTAGCTTTTATCTCCTGGACGTTACTTCCGAAAAAATGTGGTGAACTTCCGTGCCCGCCGGTTCCGTCACAAGCTTATCGCCTTGCTTTTAAGAATAAGTCCTTTGTTGTCTTTGGGGTGGTAAGTATATTTATCTGGGTATTATATGCTCAGTTAGCTTTAGTTCTGCCCCTTAGAGCGACTGAAATTCTACCCGACCCGAAAAATGTCGCGCTAATCTGGACGATTAATAGCTTTATCGTCATTGGTTTACAAGGTGTTATGACCAAGCGGGTGATTAATAAGATTCATCCACTAAATTCGTTGGCGTTCGGTGTTTTAATCGTCGGTATCGGAGTAGCTTCCTTGTACTTTTCGAGTTCGTTTTTTCATCTAGTGATTAGCGGAGCTATATTTGTAATGGGAGAAATGCTATTACTGCCAACGATTGATAGTACCATCTCCCAATTATCGACTGCGGAATTGATTGGCCTCTTTTTTGCCCTTGCCAATGTAATCTATGGATTGGGGGAAGCTGGTGGAAAATTTGCTGGCAGTCAATTATATGAACTCGGAAATGAGATTGAAATCTTCCCTTGGATTATCTATGCGATTATGGGAGTGTTTCTTTTCTTTGTTGTATGGATGCTGAAGAGATGGAAGCCACTAGCAACAGCCATGGAAACGGCTGCGAAAAAGGATGATAAGCCAAAGGAAGGACCAAAAGTACCACTTGGCCCAGCCGAACATCAATCACATCCATTCGATGACTGGGTACCAGAAGTTATTGGAAGAAAAAGAACAAGTACAGAATAAAAGAGGGTCGTCAGGATTCTCTTTTTTTCATATCCCGCACCTTACATATAGATTATTCTTACTCCAGTACATGCATAATCTGGAATCACGAACAAAACCTAACAGCAGTGGAATTTAATTGGTGGTGTTTAAATGCGTTTTTCCCGTGCTCAGTTATTAATTGCTCTCATTCTTTTCATAGGGATTTCCAACCATGTGCTCATCATGCCTCACTTGCTTGCAACTGGTAAACGGGATGCATGGATTTCTGTGTTGGTTGCCTATCCCTTTCTATTGTTTTGGGGGTTTATCCTTTATTTGATTATGAGAAAAAACCCGCAGCGAATATGTCTTTATGACTGGATAGAAGCCCGGGCAGGCGGTGTAATTTCACGCGTATTAATTTACATCCTTACGGCATATGTTTTCGCGATTAGTGCTATATCTTTTTATGATTTAATTCAATCCGTTAATATTTATTTTTTGCCTCGAACCCCACCCTTTGTTGTCATGCTCCCTTTCCTTTTGATTAGTGCTTGGTCAGCATATAGTGGCTTAAAATCAATAGTCTCTGTTTCAGCGGTTTTATTGCCGATTGTTTGGATACTAGGAATTTTTGTAGCATGCTTTACTTTTCCAGAAAAAGATTATTCCTATCTTTTTCCAGTCCTTGTTAACGGTCATCAACCCATCGTAAAAGCGACCGTCATAATTCTTGGGGGGAGCGCGGATTTACTTGTGCTTTTGCTTCTTCAGCACCAGTTAAAGAAATCGTTTACGTTGTTTAACCTGTTCTTACTCATTACCATTTTAGTTGGTCTAATTCTTGGCCCTACCATGGGCTCATTGTCCTCGTTTGGTCCAGCAGTTGCAGCAGATATGCGGTTCCCGGCCTTTGAACAATGGCGCCTAATAACCTTGGGAGAGTATATTTCCCATGTTGATTTTATGGCAGTGTTTCAATTATTAAGCGGTGAAATTATCCGGGTTTCATTAGGACTCTACCTGCTATGGAATCTGGTTAAAAGTCATTCTCCGGCTTCGAATAAAAAGCATGTGTTTTTTGTCGCTTTGCTTCTTTTAGGATTATTGACAATTATTCCATTAAGTGACATATGGGTTCAAGAGATGGTCGGTAAATTCTTTTACCCAGCGGCGCTGCTTTTTGCGGTGATAATTTCATTGGCATTATTAATCATAAGCTATTTGCCACTGAGGAAAGGAGCACAAAACATATGAAATTTAAGCATTTCGATCATGTTTTAGCAAAAGGAACCTTGACTCGCGAAGAAATCAAAGCATTTTTTCATCATTATGCCGATATTGAATTCATTCCAATGGAGAATGACGAAAATTTCCAAGCTTTTTATTGCAAAGGGATGCTTGATGCAACACAGTTAAATGAGTATTTTAATCGAATTCTCATAAGTATCAGTAAAAAAGAACCACGAGGACATTCCGAAGTGTTACCACCTTTTCAGCATATAAGGAGTATGGATGAAATGTTGAATCTTGTGTTTTCAGGTTCCTTAATTGTGTTTCGGGAAGGCACTCCGTTTTTTTATGTGTTCAATATAAGCAAGGTTCCACAACGGAACCCACAAGAATCGACGACAGAAGTTTCCATTAAAGGACCAAAGGATAGTTTTACAGAAGAGATGAATGTCAATATCTCCTTGATCCGCAAAAGATTAAAGTCGGAACAGCTCTATTGCGAGGCCTTTACTGTAGGGTCGCTGAGTAAAACAGAAGTTTCTCTGCTTTATTTACAAGATAAAGCCAATATGAACATCATTGAGGAAGTCAGGAAACGACTTTCAGACTTTCAAGGCGAAAGTGTTGTCAGCAGTGGTCAATTAGAGCAGTGGCTTTCCGATCGCTCGCTCTCTTTGTTTCCCTTATTCGATTATGCTACTCGGTCAGATTATGTTATTGAATCCATGTTGCGCGGAAGGTTTATTCTAATTGTCAATGGATCTCCCTCTGTATTAATTGGACCAACAAATGTATTGGAGCTAATCAAATCGCCTGAGGATGTGCATTTTCCTTTCTATCTTGTTCTGTTAGGACGCTTTATACGGATTGTTGGCTTAATGGTTGCTATCTTCCTGCCAGGATTTTGGGTATCGCTATCTTCTGTCAATATTGACCAACTGCCGTTTGCTTTATTGGCCACCGTCGTTGTCTCACGAGAAGGATTACCGTTACCAATAGGAATTGAAGCGATCTTTATTCTCGGACTTTTTGAATTGTTAAGAGAAGCGGGAATTCGAATGCCAACCGTTCTTGGACAAACTGTTTCAATTGTTGGTGGAATTATCATTGGTGATGCAGCAATCCGAGCAGGACTTGCTTCGCCAACGATGATTGTAATCATTGCGTTAACTGCTGTCGCAAGTTACACACTTGTGAATCAATCATTGGTTGGAACTGTAAGTGTCATGCGGATTTATATCTTACTGTTATCCATTTTTCTAGGAGTGTACGGGCTTTTTATTGGATTCTTTAGCATTCTTATTTATTTTTCTACATTGGAGTCATTCAAAGTGGCTTATCTAGAACCTTTTGCCTCATTAACATTCAAAGAATATTTAGCAGCCTTGTTGGTGAATCCATTTGATCGAAAAAAATTTGGAATATCATTTATTCAGAAGCGGAGTAAATAATATGAAGCGTCAATCCAAGATGGTTTGTGCTGTCATCCTTTCATTTTGTCTCCTACTTGTTACGGCTTGTGACCACGACATCGGTGAAATCGAAAATCAAAACTTTGCAACCGCCATCGGAGTTGATTATCGAGATGGGAAATATTTTGTCTATATTCAAATGCTAGGCTTAAGCTCTGTTGCGAAAAGTGAAGGCGGAAATAAGGAACCGCCAGAAATATATGTTTCTGAGACGAGTGGTGCAACGTTTATCGATGCATTTTTTAAAGCTTAGCATACGGGGCAAGAAAAGTTTCTATGGGCCCATGTCACTGCAATTGTTTTGAGTGAAACTGCACTGGAAAAAGGGCTGGATAGTGTCTTTGATGGCTTGACGCGATACTATGAGTTCCGTCCCACTCCATGGATTTTTGGGACAAAAAGTTCAATGGTCGATATCTTATCTACAACTGGATTCTTTAAACAAACGTCATTGAACACGCTTCTTCATAGTCCGAAAAGCTCGTATGAGCAGAGCTCTACCATTAGGCCGGTTAAGCTAAATAAATTTGCTCGGGAGTTTTTTGATCCTGGCCGCACCACCTATATACCTTCGCTCACCATTGATGATCATCAATGGAAGAATAATAAAAAGGCGGAAGCAAAGTTAATGATTGATGGAGCGTTTTTTCTAGGCAATAAAATATACAAAGGCTATTTTCCATATGAAAAGTTAAAAGGCATACGCTGGCTGACTTCGGAAACCGTTCGTGCTTCTTTGCTTTTGCCAAGCGAAAAAAATCCAGAATTTATTACGGTGCTAGAAGACCAAAAGGTGTATATCGATCCTGTAGAGCACAACGAAAACTTCCATTTTACAATCCATTACCTTGCTAATGGAATTGTGAGTAACCGCATGAAGAACAACACGATTAATGTAGAGGAAATGGAGGAGTTCGTAAAGAAAGGGATTGTTGCTGAAGTAAGACAATTATATCAATTAGGTTTGGAACATAATATCGACTTTTTAAATTTAGAGCACCAGCTTTACAGAAAGCATCATACTGACTGGAAAAAACTAAAAAATCAGGGTTCACTGCTTCAGGAAGACAGCCTTAGATCAATTGATGTGAATATCACAATAGAACATTCGGGGTCGTTTAAAAACCGAAAAATTAGGATTAAAGAATAATGGCGTAAAGATAGGCTTGGTATGGCTTTATTAATCAAATTGCTCGAAAAGATCAAAATAAGCGTTAATGGACAAACTTTTAATGCTTACTGGTCTTTTCTTTTATTTTTAAACAATGATAATACAAAAAAAATTTATAAGTAGATTGACATTCAAACGTCTATTTGAATATCATATAATCAAACGAACATTTGAATGAAAAGAAGGTGAGCTTATGAAAGAACGTGATGTTTGCGAAATAACCTGTGTGGATCAAGATAAAACAACCCGTGTTCAGCCCTTAGTTGAAAAGGGCAATATAGTTGAGGTAACCAAGATATTTAAAGCATTGTCTGATGAAACACGAATGAAAATTGCCTATGCACTAACACTTGAAGATGAGCTTTGTGTTTGTGATGTCGCCAATATCGTCGGGGCAACTACCGCTACGGCTTCACACCATTTACGCCATTTAAAAAGCTTAGGTCTAGCAAAATATCGGAAAGAGGGGAAGCTAGCCTACTATTCCCTTGATGATCACCATGTAAAGCAATTAATTCACATTGCTTTTGAACACCAAGAGGAGGTGGCCGGCCGTGAGTGAAGCTGCTGAAAAACAGGTTTATCGTGTCCAAGGCTTTTCCTGAACGAGCTGTGCCACAAAGTTCGAAAAGAACGTACAACACCTGGATGGTGTTGTTGATGCAAAGGTAAATTTTGGCGCTGCTAAACTAACAGTCTATGGAAATGCATCACTTGATGAATTACATGAAGCAGGTGCATTTGATAAAATTACCCTTACTCCTGAAAAGGAAAAGTTACAGCCAGCAGTTAAAGAACCATTTTGGAAGCAATACGCAGGTCTGACACTTTCTTTGCTGTTCCTACTTTCAGGTTATATATTTTCTGAAAATATCTTATTTGCTGCTTCCATTTTAGCTGGAGGATTTCCTCTTTTTAAAACGGGCTTAAAAAATTTAGTTCGGCTTGATTTTGATATGAAAACATTAATGACGATTGCGATTATCGGAGCAGCCATTATTGGCGAATGGAGCGAGGGTGCCGTTGTTGTTATTCTGTTTGCCATTAGTGAAGTGCTAGAGAGATATTCAATGGATAAAGCCCGTGCTTCGATTCGTTCCTTGATGGAGTTAGCTCCTGCCGAAGCGCTTGTCATTCGGAATGGAAAAGAGCTGCTTTTAAAAGCAGAGGATATTGAAGTAGGCGACATCATGATCGTCAAACCGGGGCAAAGAATTGCCATGGATGGCGTTATTGTTGAGGGTTACAGCAGTATCAATCAGGCTGCTATCACGGGTGAATCTGTACCTGTTGAAAAAGCTGTTGCTGATGAGGTATTCGCTGGGACATTAAATGAAGAGGGATATTTAAAAGTAAGGGTTACAAAGCTTTCTGATGATACGACGATAGCCAAAATCATTCACTTGGTCGAAGAGGCTCAAGGGGAAAGAGCCCCTTCGCAACGATTTGTTGATAGGTTTGCGAAGTACTATACACCGTTAATTATTGCGATTGCTGCGTTGGTTGCAGTCGTTCCACCATTCTTCTTCGGTGCCGACTGGAGTGAGTGGATTTACCAAGGTCTTGCTGTATTAGTGGTTGGCTGTCCATGTGCATTAGTCATCTCTACACCTGTTTCCATCGTAACCGCAATCGGAAATAGTGCAAGAAACGGTGTGTTAATAAAGGGCGGAAACTTCTTAGAAGAAGCCGGAGCACTAAAAGCAATCGCCTTTGATAAAACAGGGACATTAACAAAAGGGGTTCCGACTGTTACGGATTTTGTGAACTTAAGTAAAACAACTCATGACGATGAACTGCTGGCGATGATTGCGGCACTTGAAAATAAATCGCAGCACCCTCTTGCCGCAGCGATTATAAAAAAAGCTAAGGGCTATCAAGAAATTGTTGTGGATGAATTTACGTCAATGATGGGTAAGGGCATTAAAGGCAAGATAAATGGAATTGAATACAAAGTTGGAAATGATAAGTTATTTACAATCATACCTGTCACCATACAGGAGCAAATTTCTTTACTGCAAAAACAAGGAAAAACCGTGATGATTGCCGGTGCAGAAGAAGAGATTATTGCCCTAATCGCCGTAGCAGATGAGGTCCGTGCCAGCAGCAAAAATGTGATTAAGCGCCTCCACGAGCTTGGTATCAAACAAACGATTTTACTGACAGGTGATAACCAGGCAACGGCTGCAGCAATAAGTCAACAAACGGGCGTTACTAATTTTGAAGCTGAACTTTTGCCGCAGGATAAGCTAGACTTTATTAAGAAACTAAAGGCTGAACATGGCAGAGTGGCAATGGTGGGGGATGGTGTTAATGATGCTCCAGCGCTTGCAGCAGCAACAGTTGGGATTGCAATGGGGGGCGCAGGAACGGATACCGCACTTGAAACAGCGGATATTGCGTTAATGAACGATGACTTAACAAAACTTCCATTCACGATTCAATTAAGTCGTAAAACCTTACAAATCATAAAACAAAATATTGCCTTATCAATTGGCGTGAAGTTATTCGCACTCCTTCTGGTCGTACCAGGCTGGCTTACTTTATGGATTGCCATTTTTGCTGATATGGGTGTGACGCTGCTGGTCACTTTAAATGCGTTAAGACTATTGAGAGTGAAGGATAAGAATGAATAATAAATGGAACCGTTGGATTTACCGGTTATGGTCGCCTGTTTACGATGCCTTTTTTAACAAAGGTCCGTTCTTAAAAGCGAGAAAAGAGGTTTTTAAGTCACTTCCTTTTAAAGATGATAAGATTTTGTTTGTTGGTGTGGGTACAGGTGCAGACATTGAACTTATGCCAGAACAGCTTTTGAATATTACGGCCATTGATTATTCAGCTGAAATGCTAGAGCAGGCAAAAAAGAAGTTCCCTTCCTCCCCAATTATCTTTAAGCAAATGGATGCACAGAATTTGGAATACCAGGATGCTACCTTCGATTATGTGATGGCAAGCTTAATACTCTCTGTTGTTCCTGACAGTGAAAAGGCCTTCTCAGAAATGGTTCGGGTTCTAAAAAAGGACGGTCAGATCATAATCTTTGATAAATTTGTTCAAAGAAGGACCTTTTTTATAAAAGTGATCCGTCCCTTGATTCGGATTCTCGGCACTGATATTGGCCTTTCTTTTGAAAAAATTATCAACAAACACCGGTCAGAACTCAGGATTATTGAGGACCAGGATGTGTTGTTTCGAGGAATGTATCGGAAAATACTGATTAGAAAAAACTAAAAATAGACCAACATTGTTGGGGGAGGTTTTTATGGGACATCATCATGGACACTCCCACGGCCATTCACATGGTCATGGACATGGTCATTCACATACAAGTAATAAAAAAGCGTTGTTTATCTCATTTATTTTAATTGCTACATTTATGATTGTAGAAGTCATAGGCGGGATTTTAACAAACAGCTTGGCTCTGTTGTCTGATGCAGGGCACATGTTAAGTGATGCTGCGGCACTCGGTTTAAGCTTTTTCGCTATCAAGCTGGGTGAGAGACAGGTTTCACAAGAAAAAACATACGGGTACAAGCGATTTGAGATTATTGCCGCGGCTTTAAACGGACTTACGCTAATCTTAATTTCCGTATATATCTTTTATGAAGCCTTTCAGCGTTTCTTTGCACCGCAAGAGGTTCAGAGTACAGGAATGTTAGTAATCTCAGTTACGGGATTAGTGGTGAATATCATCGCGGCTTGGATTTTAATGAGCGGTGATAAAGAAAATCTCAATGTTCGCAGTGCATTTTTACACGTGCTTGGTGATATGCTTGGTTCAGTTGGTGCTATTGTTGCAGCATTACTGATTATGTTCTTCGGCTGGACACTAGCGGATCCAATCGCAAGCGTGATTGTTGCGGTTTTAATCATTATCAGTGGTTTTCGCGTCACAAAAGATTCTTTCCATATCTTAATGGAAGGTGCTCCATCACAAATCGATATGAAAAAGGTTAAGGTTGCCTTAGGCGGAATTCCATCTGTAAAGGAAGTCCATGATTTGCATATCTGGACGATTACTTCAGGTTATCCCGTTTTAAGCTGTCATTTGACCATTACCGACGAAGCGGATCATGATGAGATCCTTCATCAATCACAAAAGATCCTACACGATGATTTCCATATTGAGCATAGCACCATTCAAGTTGAAAAAGCAGCAAACGGATGTCCAAGTCCGCATGGAACGTGTAATTAGCTAAATAGTAATTCTTAGTAAGGGCCTTTAAATGAAAGGCTCTTTATTTTTTTTGATTTTCTAGTTGACTAGTTTTATGAAGAGATGCTAAGATACATTTTGTAAATCGTAATTGTTTCGATTTATTAAGTTTTTTCAAGACTGTAATAAAAGGGATAACACCGTACATAGGGGGATATAAATCTAACTCACTAACCTAATGTTATAGTTTAGTAATGTATAAAAATTTTTAACATCTAAATCGTAATGATTTCAATTTATGGGGGTATTAATAGTATGAAAAAAGTGTTTATATTAATCTTGTTCATTTTATTATTCATAGCAGGATGTTCATCAAAGGGAACAGGTAATTCTGAAGAAACAAAAAAAGATAAGGAAATCACCTTTCTCTCTAATTTCCCGAGTGAAACACTTGACCCGCACCTAAACTACACGGCAGTTCGCGCAGGAATAACAGAAACGTTAGTAAAAGTTAATCAGGAACAGGAGCTTGAGCCGTGGCTTGCCGAGAGCTGGGACACAAGTGACGGAGGGAAAACCTGGATTTTCAAGATTAGAGAAAACATCACATTTCAGAATGAAAATCATGTTGATGCTGAAGCCGTTAAAGCTTCTTTAGAACGCATCATACAAGTAAGTGAAGCAATGAAAAATGCTTTAAAAATAGAAACCATGGAAGCCGACGGACATCATCTAACTATCACAACCGAACAGCCCTTACCTCATTTTCCTTCCGAGCTTGTCCATCCGAACAGTGCGATCGTAGATGTCAGTGCAGGAGGTATTGAGCAGCAGCCAATTGGAACGGGGCCTTTTAAAGTCGTTTCCTTTGATCCAAACAGCAAGCTTGCGCTTGTGAAGTACAACGAGTATTGGGATGGTGAGGTTAAGCTTGATCGTGCTACGATGATCTTTAATGAGGATGCGAATGCACGGACAACGGCACTGCAATCAGGAGATGCCGACATCGTGTATCGTCCGGCGATTGAAAGTATCGAAACTCTTAAGAATGACAAGTCAATCAAGACGGATGTCGTTTCAAGTCTCCGGACACATCTGCTCATGTATAACTCCGGAAAAGACGTATTTAAAGACCCTGCATTAAGAAAAGCTTTTGATGTCATGATTGACCGTGAAGTAATAGCAGCTGACATCATGGCAGGCCAAGCAACAGCAGCAGAAGGACCTTTCCATGCTGAATCTCCATTCTCGCCGGTTTATACCGAAAAAGAATTCAGCCTTGATAAGGCAAGAAAATACTTAGAAGAAGCAGGCTATGAGATAAAAGACGGAAAGGCCGTAAAAGAAGGAAAACCCCTTACGCTTAAACTTATAACCTATTCTTATCGTCCGGAGTTGCCGTTAATTTCACAACTGCTGCAATCCAATGCAAAAGAACTTGGAATTACACTTGAAATCCAACAGGTTGAAAATATTGATGAGTATCTAGCAGAAAAATCAGACTGGGATCTGGCGACATACAGCTTAATAACAGCACCAAGAGGCGATGCGAGCTACTTCTTAAACTCCGCTTATATGGCAGGGGGAGCCATTAACCCTGGACAAATTAGAAATGATCAGGTTACAGAGCTTATTAAAGAGTTAAACCAAACGTTTGATCATGATAAACGGAATGAGCTCTCGAAACTAGCAATCAAAATCATTGATGAAGAGATTCTTCATTCATTTATTGTACACCCTAACAACTTTGTTGCATACAAAGATTATGTTCTTAATTGGGAGACAAGTAAGAGTGAATATTACACCCTGACGAAAGATATCGATGTGAGAATTAAATGAAACAGATAGGGAAAAGATTGCTAGAGCTTGTATTGTTTTTATTTTTGCTTTCCTTCGTCAGCTTCGTGTTCATGAAAGCAGCACCAGGAGACCCGGTAAGGTACATGCTGAACATTGACGATGTTTCCATATCAAATGAACAGATCGAAGAGTTAAGAGAAGAGCTGGGATTTAATCAACCTATTTATGTTCAATATTGGAAATGGCTCGTTCGTTTCTTTCAGTTTGATTTAGGCGAGTCATACATGACTAAGCAGCCGGTTGCGAAAGAGCTTGCGAGCAAAATTCCAGATACTCTTGCCTTAACTTTCTCATCGGTACTGGTCATGATGATGATTGCAGTGCCGTTTGGAACACTTGCCGCTTTATATAAAAATAAATGGATTGATCACCTTAGCAGAGGATTTTCTTTATTAGCTGCATCGGTTCCTAGCTTCTGGCTGGGGCTCATATTGATGCAGTTCTTTTCTGTGAAAATGGGGATTCTTCCATCCATGGGCAAAGGAACTCTTCTTCATTTAGTGCTGCCTTCCATCACATTGGGCCTTGCAATGGCAGCAGTATACGTGAGACTGCTGCGGTCTAGTTTGCTAGAGAGCCTTGGACAGGACTTTATTCGCTCAGCAAAGGCACGCGGGTTAAGTTCAAGCAGGATTTTCTTTTATCATGCCTTTAGACACAGTCTGATTCCAGTTATCACGATCTTTGGAGTCAGCTTAGGAAGTTTGCTTGGCGGAACCGTCATAATAGAAGTTCTTTTTGCCTATCCGGGTGTTGGTAAGCTTGTAGTAGAAGCCATTATCAGAAGAGATTATCCGGTTATTCAAGGATACATTCTATTCATGGGTCTGTTTGTGGTTACTATTAATCTATTAGTTGACCTGGCTTATCGCTATCTCAATCCGGAAATTCGCTTAAAGGGGGCAGACCGAGGATGAACGCTCGTATAGATACAACAAAATCACTCACCATTCTCCTCGGTGTTTTTGTACTTACCTTGTTCGTTGCACCATATCTAGCACCATACGATCCCATACAGATAAACATGACCGATCGCTTAAAACCAATGAGCACGGAGCATTTTCTTGGGACAGATCATTTAGGACGGGACGTGTTTTCAAGAATTCTAACAGGAGCCCAAACCACGGTAGGAACGAGCTTTTTCATTTTAGCTATTTCACTGCTTTTAGGTGTTCCAATTGGTTTAATTTCAGGTTATGTGGGAGGGAAACTAGACCGTGTTCTCATGCGGGTAGTGGATGCCTTTATGGCATTCCCTGATTATATCGTGGCAATTATTTTAAGCGGCTTGTTGGGACCAGGCATGGTAAATTTAATTTTTGCCATTGTGATGGTCAAGTGGGTTGGCTATGCAAGGCTGGCTAGAAGCACTGTCCTGACTGAAAAACAAAAAGATTATATTTTAATCGCCAAACTAAACGGGGTCGGCTCTATTAATATCCTTAGAAGGCATCTGATTCCCCATGTTATTGGGAATGTAATGGTCCTTTCGACCCTTGATGCAGGAAAGATCATTTTGATGATCGCAGCTCTTTCCTATATTGGGTTAGGAGCTCAGCCGCCAACTCCAGAGTGGGGGGCGATGCTGAATGAGTCAAAAGCATTCTTCTATAATGCACCGCAATTAATGTTGATTCCCGGTCTATCCATTATGTTGGTCGTTCTAATCTTAAATCTTATTGGAGATTATTTGCGAGACCGTTATGACGTGAAAAATCAGAATGGGGGAAATTGATGGCTGTCTTAACCATTTCTAATCTAACGATTAAACATAAAGAGGACTCGCTAGTGAAAAATGTTAATCTTTGCATAAATGAGGGAGATTGGCTAGCCCTTGTTGGCGAAAGTGGCAGCGGGAAAAGTCTAACAGCATCCTCAATCGGAGGGCTGCTGCCACGTGAGTTGATTTCTTCAGGAAGCATTCGCTTGGATGATGTGGAGCTTTCAAACATAAGGGGAAAAGAGTGGCGTACCTATCGCGGGAAAGTTGTTTCCTATGTTTTTCAAGATTATCAAGGGGCATTCACGCCGTTTATGACGATTGGGGCCCAATTTGATGAAATGTTAAAAACACATACGAACGATGCAAAAAAACAAAGAAAAGCTAAAGCCTTGGAATCATTAAGAATAGTAAATCTGCCAGAAGAGCGAGTATATAAGAGTTATCCTTTTCAGCTTAGCGGAGGGCAGCTGCAAAGAGCCGCAATCGCCATGGCGATGATTCTTAAACCGAGATTGTTGATTGCCGATGAACCAACGACAGCACTTGATAGTATAACGGCAGCCAGTGTCTTGCAGTTAATTGCCGACTTAAAGCAGGAAACCAACTGTGCTGTATTGTTTATTACACACGACTTACGGCATGTCCGAAAATATGCCAACAAGATGGCTGTCATGCTAGAGGGAGAAATAGTAGAATCAGGTTGTAAAAATGCCATTCTAAACAAGCCAAAGCATAGCTATACGAAATCATTATTGGCGGCAATACCTTCTCTAAGAACGTCACCAGAGCGATTATTATCGATTCAATAGCAGAATTAGGAGGAACAGCAACTTGGTTACACATAAGCTACTCGTCGTCAAAAATCTAACAAAACAGTTTTCATGCGGACATAAAGCAGTTGATCAAGTTTCTTTTGAATTAAAAGGTAATGAATGTCTTGGGATTGTCGGGGAAAGCGGCAGCGGAAAAAGCACCTTGGCAAAATGTATCCTGGGACTAGAAAAAGTGGATCAGGGAGAAATTTGGTTAAAAGGAAAGTCACTGCATAAGATTAAAAAGGAAGAGCTTCGTTCAATCAGAAGTGAATTGCAAGTTGTATTCCAGAATCCGGCGGCTGCCTTAAATCCAAAACTGAAAATTGTAGATTCCTTAATGGAACCTCTTGATTTTCAGCCAAATATTGAGCCCTCTTTTTTAAAAGGGATACGGCATCAGCGAGAAAGGACTGCCGAATACTTGCTTGAACTGGTTAACCTTCCAGCGAAGTATTTATATTATTATCCACATGAATTAAGCGGTGGACAAAAGCAGAGAGTTACCATAGCAAGAGCGATAAGTATACAGCCTTCGTTAATCATTCTTGACGAGCCGACAGCAAGCCTGGATGTAACCATACAGGCAAAAATATTAAATTCATTAAAAGATCTTCAACAAAATCTGGGAATCTCATATTTATTTATTTCTCATGATTTGGCGGCTGTTCATTATATGAGTGACCGAATCATGGTAATGAAACAAGGGCAAGTGGTCGACGAGTGCGATAAACATGATTTGTACTCAGACGGCAGGCACCCTTATTCAAAGGAGCTATTGCATGTCTTTGATGGATAGATTCGAGGTTTTACTTAAATAGGAAAAAGTAAAAAATCATATATGGGAAAAAAGAGCAGTAGAAAATCTGCTCCTTTACTACATAACTTTAACATTGATTGGATAGAGATACGGCTCTTTAGGTTCTGTGACTACTTTCCATTCGGTAATTTTTATCATCGGTAGTTCTAAACCATCATAGGGGATTATCTCCACTATCCCTGTCGCTTCAACCCATGTATCTTCTTCAAGTAATGAAGCCTCTGGCAGCTCCGATATAAATCCGATAATGCTGGCATCAGCAACACAGTGAGTAATTAAAAATCTTGATAGGACAAGCTGGTTTGGCGGAAGACCTTCTTCTTTATATACAAATCCTGTTAATTTAATTTCTCTTCCTTTAAACTTTTCAACATCCATATGGATCTCTTCATAATAACTTGAGAAAACCTCTTCAGACATTTCAATCGATGAGCTTTGCTCTAATTTTTGGATAAGGCGATTGTATTCCTCTTTTGTATATACTTTTCTATCCTTTAAAAGGGAGGGATCTGAAGGGTCAACAGTTAATACTGGCCCCTCTTGATCACTTGTATTTGTTCCTGGCCTATTTTCAAAAGCTCTATTGGTTATGACAGCCATGCCACCTTTTTTTTCCGCTATCGACGCATCTAGAACTTTTGCTGGAAGCAGGAACCCAGTAGCTAACGGAAAAATAATAATCAGATAGGATAATAGTTTTCTACTGTTAAAGTGAGAATCCCCATGATCGTGACCACAGTGATGGTCATGATCATCGTGCTGGCAAGAGGAATTACCTTTATGCTGTTCTTTAAGGGTCCAAATTCTTGTAGATTGGATAAAAAACAAAATCAAAAATAAAACAGAAGCAATCTGACTTAATAGTTCATATTTTGGGTTAATAAATTTGGTCATCTCACCTAGATAATGCATTTTAAAGAGCAGGGCGGAAAAAGATAATAAAATAAACGCTCTAACAGCCTGCTGAACATGAAACTTCATCTAATCCCCCCTCCTTATAAAAAGCTTTGTGTGATCATAATTGAAATGAAAACAACAGACGTAATCAATGCTAGCAGGATTAAAACAAATTTCGCTCGGAACACGCTGAGCATCATGAGTGTATTTTTCAAATCCATCATCGGTCCAAAGATCAAAAATCCTAGAATCGCTGAAGCTGGGAAAATACTGCTAAAAGAGGCCCCAATAAAGGCATCTGCTTCTGAACATAGTGATAAAACATACGCCAAACCCATCATTATAGCTGTAGAAGATGCTGTTCCATCGGCTGCTTCTAAGAGTGCTTTTGCAGGCATGTAGGTTTGGACAAGTGCAGCAAGAAAAGCACCTAAAATGAGATATTTTCCCATATCAAAGAACTCATCAACTGAATGTTTCAGCATGGCCCAGAATCTGCTTAAAAAGCTTTCCTTCTTAGCGTGTGAATGTGTGGCAACTATTTGTAATGAAGCTTTGAATTGATTCCCCTTAAAAAACCAACTGACGATAAAGGCAACCACCACCGCGATAAAAAAGCCTAGTCCCATTCGTAACCCTGCAATTTTCATATCGTTCCCAAATGCCATATAGGTAGAGGCAATAACAATGGGGTTAATCAGCGGACCAGTCAGCATGAAACCGATTGCTGCGTGAATAGGGACACCTTTCCCAATGAGTCTGCGGACAATCGGGACAATTCCACATTCGCAGGCAGGAAATAGTGCTCCGACGATACAGCTCATGATGACAGCTAAAACCTTATTTTTGGGTATTAACCGTTGAATATGTTTTTCGGTAACAAAGATTTGGATGATCCCCGCAATAAGAACTCCGATTAATACAAAGGGGAGCGCTTCTATTAAAATACTTAAAAAGATTGTATTAAGATTTAGTACAGACGAAGGTATATCAAAAGGAAGAGTATAGCTTGTACTAAATGAAATCAGCAGAAATGCTAGACAAAGCATACTAATACCAGTAATTTCTAAAATGTTATTTCGAATAATTTGATACATTATAGCCTCCTATTGCAGAAATTTTCTGCTTGCTTCATTATAACAAATCGTAACAATTACGTTTTGAATTCTAGAATATATCTATGAATTTGTAAATAAGAATATGACTTTTTTAGATTTTTTGACAAATTTATGAGACCTGTTAACACAGAATTTTTTCCCTGATTTTTGCAATGATTTCTATTAAATTGGTAATAGTATAAAATCTTGTTTGATGCTATGATAGTTTTGCAATATAGATAGATTATTTAGGGGGATTGTTTTATTTGAAAGCGGTTGGCCGTTTATTATTAGCTTTTCTTATCATTTTCTCTGCTGTGGGACCATATCTAGTTGGAAAAACCGTTCAGGCTGAAACAGTTAATACACCAATAAGTCTCGGGTTTACCCCACATGACACAGCAATTGACCCAAACCAACCTGTCGTTTATATGACGAAGCTTGGCAGTAAGACATTGTATGCAGTTAATTTTTCTACTGGAGCAATTAAAACACTAACATTACCATATCCAGCAGAGAGACTAGACATTCGAAACAACAAGCTTTATGTAACTCAGCATAAAATGAGCCATGATTACTACAATTTCGGCCCTTATACAGGAGCGATTGCCGAAATTAATACAGATACTTTCACGGTAAGCCAGGTTTTAGACATTACTGCAGATCCCTTTGATATCGCAGTTGATGACAAAGGCTATATTTATATTTCCCCTGGTTCAGGTCAGCATGGAAAACTAACCGTTTATTCTATGACAGAAAAAAAGGAAATAACTCAAAATTCTTTAAGTACAACCCTTTACGCTAGAAGCAATATCTATTTCAATACTGAGACATCAAAGATTTATGCTAACGATACTACAGGTAGTCCACTAGATATCAAAGGATATGAAGTGGTAAATGGTGTGATCCAAAATAACTATGACTCACCTTATCATGGTGATTATGCTATCGGGATAGCAGGAAAAATATCTCCTGATGGCTCGTATATGTACAATAATGGCGGCTATGTATTTAATCTCGCAACCTATAGATCTGGAGATATGACTTTCCATACTTCTTTTGGAAAAAAATATAACGATTATGAGTTCAGTGAGCAGCTTCAGTTGACATTTGCAGCTAGTGCAACCACTGGAATTGATGTATATCAATATGGTACAAACACCTTTTTATATTCATTAAGAAAAGATCTGGCTGTGCAAAAGCTTCATATTCAAAATGGGGTATTGGTTGCAATTAGTAAGAATACCGCTGGGAGTTACTTTCTAGAAACTTTTAGTGCTGCTTCACAGCCAACCTCAGGCTTGCCAGAAAACCCTGGTATTCCTGATCCAGTTGGTACGCTGAAAAATCTTGGATTTAAACCGAATGATGCAGTGATTGATCCCAATCTACCAATCATCTATATGACAAAATTGGGGAGTAAGACGATTTACGCTGTCAATTTTGTTTCAGGAGAAATTAAGGCACTAGCCTTACCGTATCCTGCAGAGCGACTAGAGTTATACAATGACCGACTTTATGTCACCCAGCACAAAATGGCACATGAGTATTACACAACGAAACCATTAGTCGGAGCCATTGCTGAGGTTGATACAACATCCTTTACAGCAACTAAAATTATCGATGTGGATACAGATCCATATGATATTGCAATTGATGAGAATGGCTATATTTATATTGCTCCAGGCTCAAACCAGTGGGTAAATATGAAAATATATTCGTTAGCCACAGGTGGAGAAGTACCTGCTGGTTACACTGCTCAAATGCGAGCATGGTCATATCTCTATTATAATACTGAAACATCAAAGGTGTATTCCATTGATACGGATACTAGTCCAAGAGATGTCGATGCTTATGAAGTAAGTAATGGAACGATAAAAGCACACTATGATTCACCTTATCATGGTGACTATCCGCTAGAGCCATTTGCAAAAATCACCCCAGATGGCTATAGCATGTATAATAACAGCGGCGTAGTTTTTGATTTGGCCATGTATCGATCGGGTGACCTGACTTACACCTTTACATTAGGCAAGAAGTACAATGATTATGAGTTCAGTCTACAGCAGGAATTGACCTTTGCTGCTCGAACAGACGGTGGAATTGATGTATATCAATATAATACAAGAAACTACCTGTATACCATCAGAACGGATCTGACTGTAGAAAAGCTTTATTATCAAGATGGGCAGTTAATTGCGATTGGTATCGATTCAAATGGTCGATATTTTATTGAAGGTATTGATGAGAATACGGAAGGAATCCCAGAGGATCCGTCTACGCCAACTGATCCTGAAGAGCCAGGGACTCCAACTGATCCTGAAGATCCAGTCACTCCAGAAGAGCCTATATCAATCGAATTCATTGACGCTATTTCTTTATGGTGGGATTGGGACGGAGAGTACTATTACGAAGAATTATTTAACGGAGTAAAGGATGTTTCCTTAGATAGTATTTTTGTTTTAGGTTTTGACAATTTAGTAGAAGTAATGGATGAAACCCTAATTACGCTGAAAGGCCCTGAGGGAAATGTCGAACTTTATAGTGGGGCAGAAGAGGATACCTTAACAATTGTTCCCTATCTTCTGAATGGTAGTACAACCTATACCTTAACCGTAAAAAAAGAAGCTATATCGAACTTAGCAAACGATGTTGTCATCCAGTTTACGACAGCTTCAAACTGGGAGTACTATGATGGCATTTGGTATTATTATGATCCCTCTATCGGTGACTATGTTACTGGCTGGAAGGATGTAGCAGGTGTAAGGTACTATTTCAACGAAAATGGTGAAATGCAAACTGGCTGGGAGAAGATTAATAACGTTTGGTACTACTTTACCGGCAGCGGTGCAATGAAAAAGGGCTGGCTCTTAGATGGAGGCAGTTGGTATTATTTGAATGCCAATGGCTCGATGAAAACAGGCTGGCTGTATACTGGCGGCCAATGGTACTATTTAACTTCAAGCGGTGCAATGAAGACTGGCTGGTTAAAGCTAGGCACGACGTGGTATTATTTATCCACTAGTGGAGCTATGAAAACAGGCTGGCAACTAGTAGGGAAAAACTGGTATTACTTCTATAGCAGCGGAGCTATGGCCTACAATATAACAATTGGCGGGTACAAGCTCGGAGCAAGCGGTGCATGGATTAAGTAGCAGTTAGCGGGCAAGACTCACTATTTGGGAGTCTTGTTTTTTCTATTCATACCTTTTTTGTTGCAATTTCTTTCATATATTTCTAGAATATATTCAGAAACGAATGAATGAGGTGGACCCATGCCGATTGAATATGTATCTGCGCTAATATTGCCGGGCTTACTCGTTTTGCTCTTTACACGGGTCACTTATAATCGATACATCGGACTTGCTTTAACCGTTGGGTTAATTGCGGCTTCAGTTTATAAAGGCTACACAGATACTTTTACCTTAATTGTGCTTGATGCCTTTTCGCTCACAGCCGGTTTTTGGTTAGCTTTAAAACTGAAGCAGAGAGCAGTAAAAAGGAGTTAAATCATTTCAACCATCTAGAAGCCTGCGCATACTGAGCGCAGGCTTTTTTAGGTGGTTATTTTGAAAAAACGAATATCAGTTCGCATATTGTTGGTTAGTTTCTGGTAATTTGTGATAGAATGTTAATATGAAAATTTAGAGGCCAGGGAGGATACATGTGTGAAGGACCAATTTGAATTAGTTTCAAAATACACGCCCCAGGGCGACCAGCCAGCGGCTATCCGCCAGCTGGTTGATGGTATAAAAGAAAATAAGCAGTATCAGACGCTATTAGGTGCCACTGGAACGGGTAAAACATTTACCGTATCTAATGTGATTAAAGAGGTCAATAAACCAACATTAGTCATTGCCCACAATAAGACTCTAGCTGGCCAGCTATACAGTGAGTTCAAGGATTTTTTTCCAAACAATGCAGTAGAGTATTTTGTCAGTTACTACGATTATTATCAGCCTGAAGCATATGTACCTCAAACAGATACATTCATTGAAAAAGATGCCAGCATCAATGATGAAATCGATAAGCTGCGCCACTCGGCCACATCTTCGCTTTTTGAACGAAAAGACGTGATTATTATTGCCAGTGTCTCCTGTATATACGGCCTCGGTTCTCCGGAAGAATACCGAGAAATGGTGTTATCTCTAAGAACAGGAATGGAAATGGAACGCAATCACTTGCTGCACCGTTTGGTAGATATTCAATATGAACGAAATGATATTGACTTTAAGCGTGGGACCTTCCGTGTTCGCGGTGATGTTGTTGAGATTTTTCCTGTATCGCGTGATGAACACTGTTTACGGGTAGAGTTTTTCGGAGATGAAATTGATCGGATTCGAGAAGTCGATGCGCTTACTGGTGAAATCATTGGCGAGCGAGAGCATGTCGCGATTTTCCCAGCTTCCCACTTCGTAACAAGAGAAGAAAAAATGCGAATTGCGATTCAGAATATAGAAAAGGAACTAGAAGAACGACTAGAGGAACTGCGCTCCGAAGACAAATTACTCGAAGCCCAGCGAATTGAACAGCGGACACGCTATGATCTTGAAATGATGCGAGAGATGGGCTTCTGCTCAGGGATCGAAAATTATTCGCGGCATCTTACTTTAAGACCAGCGGGTTCGACACCCTATACACTGCTGGATTATTTTCCAGAGGATTTTCTATTAGTTATTGACGAATCACATGTGACCTTACCGCAAATCCGCGGGATGTTTAACGGAGATAAAGCGCGGAAACAGGTACTGGTAGACCATGGTTTCCGTCTCCCATCCGCACTAGACAATCGACCGCTTACTTTTGATGAGTTTGAGAAGCATGTCCACAACGCGATTTTTGTATCAGCTACGCCTGGACCATATGAGTTGGAGCATACGCCAGAAATGATTGAACAAATTATTCGTCCTACTGGCTTGCTCGATCCAACGATTGAGGTTCGGCCGATTGAAGGTCAAATTGATGATTTAATTGGTGAAATTCAGGAACGAGTGAAAAGGAATGAACGGGTGCTCGTAACAACATTGACAAAGAAAATGTCAGAGGACTTAACCGATTATCTGAAAGAAATCGGAATCAAAGTACAATACTTGCATTCTGAAGTCAAAACGCTCGAGCGGATTGAAATCATTCGTGAGCTGCGTCTTGGAAAGTACGATGTTCTCATCGGCATTAACCTGCTACGGGAAGGACTCGACATCCCAGAGGTTTCGCTGATTACAATTCTGGATGCAGACAAGGAAGGCTTCCTCCGTTCAGAACGGTCACTCATTCAAACCATCGGACGTGCCGCTCGTAATTCGAACGGTCATGTTATTATGTATGCCGACCGGATTACAAACTCAATGGAACTGGCGATCAGTGAAACGAAGCGCCGTCGTGCTATTCAGGAAGAGTATAATCAAAAGCATGGAATTACACCGACGACGATACAGAAGGCGATCCGTGATGTGATTCGCGCGACGCATGCTGCCGAGGAACAGGAAGACTATAAACCAGCAGCATCATTCGGCAAGATGTCAAAAAAGGAAAAAGAGAAACTGCTTGCTACAATGGAGAACGAAATGAAGGCCGAGGCAAAAGCGCTTAATTTTGAACGTGCTGCCGAGCTTCGTGATTTAATTTTGGAATTGAAAGCGGAAGGATAACAAAACATGGCAATGGATAAATTGATTGTAAAAGGTGCTAGAGCACATAATTTAAAAAATATAGACGTCACGATACCAAGAGATAAGCTTGTGGTGATCACGGGTCTTTCAGGTTCTGGAAAGAGTTCACTCGCTTTCGATACGATTTACGCTGAAGGTCAGCGCCGCTATGTTGAATCGCTTTCGGCCTACGCCAGACAATTTCTAGGGCAAATGGATAAGCCAGACGTTGATATGATAGAAGGGTTATCACCAGCCATTAGTATTGATCAAAAAACAACCAGCCGGAACCCCCGCTCAACTGTTGGAACGGTTACTGAAATCTATGATTATCTGCGCTTGCTTTATGCGCGTGTTGGCCGTCCAACCTGTCCCATTCACAATATTGAAATCTCCTCGCAAACAATCGAGCAGATGGTCGACAGGGTATTAGAGTTTCCGGAACGAACGAAAATGCAAATTCTTGCTCCTGTCGTATCTGGGCGAAAAGGATCTCATGTTAAGGTCCTTGAGGATATTAAGAAGAAGGGGTTTGTCAGAGTTAGGGTAGATGGAGAAATCCTTGATGTAAGTGATGAGATAGAACTTGAGAAAAATAAAAAGCACTCAATCGAAGTGGTCGTGGACCGGATTGTGGTGAAAGAAGGAATCTCTGCACGGATCGCTGATTCGATTGAATCCGCTTTAGGTCTTGGTGAAGGTAAGGTAATTGTCGATGTAATCGGTCAGGAAGAACTTCTTTTTAGTGAAAATCACGCCTGTCCGCACTGCGGCTTCTCCATAGGTGAATTGGAGCCAAGGATGTTTTCTTTTAACAGTCCCTTCGGTGCCTGCCCAGAATGTGATGGATTAGGTTCAAAACAAGAGGTCGATATCGATTTAGTCATTCCGAACAAAGAATTATCGCTTAAACAACATGCCATTGCGCCATGGGAACCGACAAGCTCACAATATTATCCGCAGCTCCTAGAGGCGGTCTGCAACCACTATGGAATTGATATGGATATACCAGTGCAAGATATTCCAAACCATCTTCTAGATAAGATTTTATATGGCTCGGAAGGTGACAAAATCTATTTTCGTTATGAAAATGATTTTGGACAGATCCGCGATGGATATATCGAATTTGAAGGTGTCATTCGCAATGTGGAGCGCCGTTTTAAGGAGACGAGTTCAGATTATATTCGTGAGCAAATGGAAAAATATATGGCCGAGCAGCCCTGTCCGACTTGTAAAGGATACCGCTTGAAAAAAGAAACACTAGCAGTTCTTATTTCTGGTCAACATATATCCCAAGTCACCGACCTTTCAATTGCTGAGGCCCAAGCATTTTTTGATGGCTTAAGCCTGACTGATAAAGAAATGCAAATTGCAAAATTGATTTTCCAAGAAATAAGAGAGCGTCTTGGTTTTCTGATGAATGTTGGTCTTGACTATCTCAGTATGAGCCGGGCTGCAGGAACACTATCGGGGGGTGAAGCACAAAGGATTCGTTTGGCGACACAAATTGGCTCAAGGCTGACAGGTGTTCTCTATATTCTAGATGAGCCTTCTATCGGTCTTCATCAACGCGATAATGACCGGCTTATTGAAACATTGAGAAACATGCGTGATATTGGCAATACGTTAATTGTCGTCGAACACGATGAGGACACGATGCTTGCTGCCGACTATTTAATTGATATCGGTCCTGGAGCAGGGGTACACGGAGGAGAAATCATCTCCTCTGGAACACCAGCAGAAGTGATGGCTGATGACAATTCGTTAACGGGTCAGTACTTAGCCGGTAAAAAGTTTATCCCGCTGCCAATTGAGCGACGTAAGCCAGATGGCCGCTATATCGAAATCAAAGGTGCATCAGAAAACAACCTGAAGAACGTAAATGTGAAGCTCCCCCTTGGCGTATTTGTTGCTGTTACAGGAGTATCCGGTTCAGGTAAGAGTACACTTATTAATGAGATTCTTCATAAATCTTTAGCTCAAAGGCTCAATCGTGCAAAAACCAAGCCTGGAGAACATAAGAGTATTAAGGGGATTGATTACTTAGAAAAGGTCATTGATATTGACCAATCTCCAATTGGCAGAACACCACGTTCTAACCCGGCAACCTATACCGGTGTATTTGATGATATTCGCGATTTATTTGCGTCAACGAACGAGGCGAAAGTCAGAGGGTACAAAAAGGGCCGCTTTAGCTTTAATGTAAAGGGCGGGCGTTGTGAGGCCTGCCGTGGTGATGGTATTATCAAAATCGAAATGCATTTCCTCCCTGATGTTTATGTCCCATGTGAGGTTTGCCATGGCAAGCGGTACAATCGTGAGACATTGGAAGTGAAGTATAAGGGTAAAAGCATTTCAGACATTTTAGATATGACAGTAGAAGCAGCAGTAGAATTTTTCGAAAACATTCCCAAAATTAGCCGCAAGGTGCAGACGATTTATGATGTGGGTCTTGGTTATATGACATTAGGCCAGCCGGCTACCACTCTGTCTGGAGGAGAAGCACAGCGTATAAAGCTTGCCTCTGAATTGCACCGCAGATCAAACGGAAAAACCTTCTACATTCTGGATGAGCCGACAACGGGTCTTCATGTTGATGACATATCTCGATTATTGGTGGTATTACAGCGGTTAGTAGAAAACGGAGATACCGTCCTAGTCATTGAACATAATCTTGATGTTATCAAAGCTGTTGACTATATCGTTGACCTTGGCCCCGAAGGCGGAGACAAAGGCGGTACCATCATTGCATCGGGAACACCTGAAAAAGTAGCAGAAGTACCAGAATCGTATACAGGAAAATACCTAAAACCAATCCTTGAACGCGACAGGATCAGAATGAAACAACAAATTGAAGAAAAAGAAATGATCACAAAAAGCTAAAACATCATGTTTTAGCTTTTTTTTTGCGGTTTTTGTAAAGATTTTTATCTTAAAAATTCCTTCTAACTGTAAACTTTTTGGAGATTTATACGTCTACATATTGAGTGATAAGTTTCGTTAATATTGAAGCTATTCTGAATTAATCATAAAATCATTTTACAAATACCCAAATAAGGAGATGCTTATGGCTATTGCTCGTTCAATTTTAAAAGATGGATTACTCTGGCTCATTGTTATGCTGCTCTTTTTATCACTATTATTTTTACCACGCTCTGCGGCATACTCAGAAGGACAAGGAGGGATGTACACAGGTGCCAAATACGATTATTCGTTCGAAGCACATATGGATGAGTTTAAGGAATTTGTTCAGTACATAAAAGAAAATAAGGGATTAGGAACTGTTTATAATGGTCATTCTCTAAATGAAAATGTTTTGCGTACCTTTATGAAAAGCATGCTCATTACCATCCCCGCTTTACTGCTTGGATTTTTCCTTGGCGTAGCAAAAGGAGTTTTTGATTATCGGGTCAGAAACCGAAAAGGAAGATTGGCTGGAGTGACGGTCACAAGATTTTTCCTATCTGTGCCAGATTTATTTCTCATCATCTTCATGCAGCTTTTGATTATGGAACTTTATGAAAAGGGGATTATTCCACATATAAGCGTATATGGCAGTGATGAAGTAAGCGTTGTAATTCTTGCTATTATCTTCTTAATGATTTATCCGCTGTTCTACATAGCAAATATCACGTTTTTTAGTATAAGGGATGAACAAGGAATGGATTACATACGTACAGCCCTTTCAAAAGGAACCTCTTCATTTAAAATATTGTACAGTCATGTACTAAAAAATTGTTTTGTGAAAATCTTAAGCCATGCCAACACCATTACTATCTATACTCTATCAAACTTATTTATAGTAGAATTTCTGACGAACTATAGGGGGGCGGCTATTTTCTTTTATGAAACGATGACCGCCCCGCAGGAATTTTTCGTTGGTCAGCAATTTAGCTTTCATGTTTATCCGGCAGCAGGTTATATTATTCTTTTTACTGGGGTAATTTATATCTCAAAAATACTAAGTCAAATTGCTAGAGGAATGGTGTCACCATTGGAAAGGAATTGATAGATTTGAATAATTGGAAGCTTTTTGTCAGCTCTTTTTTACTAATGATCTTATTGATTATCGTCTTTGCTGGAGCCCATTTACCCTTTGTTGATACAGATTTAAAGGAAACAGGTGTGATTAAAACGGAAGAGGGACAGTTTCTTCTACCGCCATTTCCGCCAATGGAGGGATATCTGTTAGGAAGTAATCACAAAGGAATTGATATTCTTAGCTTAATTATTTTAGGAGCAAAGGAGACTCTTTTAATTGTAATTAGTGTCGTCATCCTTCGATATATCGTCGCTATCCCGTTAGCCATCGGTGGTTTTTATTCGAAATTCGTTGAAAATGTTCTAAAGATTTGGCAGCAATTATTTTCGTTTATGCCGCCGATTTTCTTCGTAGCATTCTTTGTCACTTTACCAATTATGTTTTTTGCTGAGAATCGAGGGTTATGGGTTATTGCCGTCCTAGCACTTCTGGAAGCGGGGAGAATTGCTGAGATTATTCTTGACCATATGCAGGAAACGGAAAAAAGACCGTATATAGAAGCGGGAATTGTAGCAGGTGGGACTCAATTGCGAATGTTCCGTAATTACTATTTACCGGTTGTCATCCCTCATATCATTATTTTAATTATTAATGACATGGGGCGTGTACTTTTTTTATTAGCCCAGCTAGGAATTGTTCATATCTATGTGACACATAAGTTTATTACGTTAGAAAGCGGAGCATATGAAGTGGTCAATTCGTCCTTAGCATGGCCGACGATGTTTGAGACGATTACCCGTGACATTTTTTCATATGAGTGGATCCCATTTTCCGTCATCGCTGCGATTACTTTGACCATTTTTACGTTTAATTTATTTGCAGATGGGATGCAGAGGTTTTTTGAAATTAAATATCGAACAATTAGGAATGACTTATAAAAATTTGAAACTTTCATTTTCCCATTCCGTATTAAGGGAGAAGGAGTTGAAACGAAATGGAAACGAGAAAGGTTCTGTCAGGCTTATGTTATTTTAGTATTTTTTTTGCAGGATTTATTTTTCCATTGGTTGTTTATTTTGCCTCTGGTGATGAGATCACAAAGGTGCATGCAAAAAAGGCATTTCTCTCCCACTTAATCCCGTTGATCCTCATTCCGTTCATATTTATAGCTTTGTTCTTTGATGCATCAACCATTCAAGGCGAAATTCCGGTATTTACAATTATTTCAGCTGCAGTAGTTGTCTTGGTTAGTTTAGGGGTTACGATTTGGAATGTGATAAAAGGGGTAAAGGTATTAGTGGCAGAATAAACATAGTAAAGAATAAACTTATGAGGTGGAAAATGATGAAAGAAGAGCGAAAACGTATTTTGAAGATGGTGGAAGAAGGAAAGTTAACGGTAGATGAGGCATTAACCTTACTGGAAGAGCTTGAAAAAGCAGAGCAAACCATGGATCAAAAACAGGAAAAGATTGCTCAGGAATTATCGACAGCCTTTAAGTTCGAAGAAGCAAAAAAAGAAGACAGCATGAATAGCAAGGTTCAATCGACTAAGGAAAAGATTTTTGATTTTGTCGATACCGCTTTGAAGAAAGTCAAAGATCTTGACCTTGATTTAAACTTTGGAAAATCTGTGGAAATATCGCATATCTTCCAGCATGGTGACGTCTATCTGAAGGATATCGATATTGATTTAGCTAACGGCTCGTTGAAATTGATCCCTTGGGACCAAAATGATGTCCGTATTGAATGTCAGGCGAAAGTATACCGAGTGGAAAACACTGAACAGGCAAGGCAAAACTTCTTGAAGGATATTTTGTTTGCGATTGAGGGTCAGAAGCTAAGGTTTATGACACAGCAAAAATGGATGAAGGTGGACGCACTTGTTTATCTTCCACAAGCAGAATATGAACGTGTTCGCGTCAGAATGTTTAACGGTCCTATTTCAGGTGAAGAATTAACCATAAGAGATCTACGTGTTAAAACAGCTAACGGGAAGATTGAATTTACCCGTTTAAATGGAAAAAAGGCTGAAGTTGAAGCTGCCAATGGTCATATTACGATTAAGACTAGTGAGATTGATGACATTGAAGCGGAAACAATAAATGGTTCAATTAAGCTTGATGGTGATTTCAGAAAGGTAGAGACACAGACACTTAATGGGAACACTACCTGTAACCTGACTGGGAATCGGTGTGAAATGTTTGCAGCAAAGGCGACAACTGGAGGAATCGATTTATTTATTTCAGATGATATTGCTGCCAGCGGTGAATTAAAAACGAATCTTGGCGGGTTCAATATAAAGCTGGATGGTATCCAAATCCTCGAGGAAAAGAGTGAGATGATTCAAAAGATGCTTCGGTTTCAATCTGTCAATCATCCTGAGCGGATGTTAAAGGTTTTTGCAGATACAAAGACGGGTTCGATTACTCTTCATAAACTTGATCATGAGAGCACTACGAAATAGGAGAAGAAATAAATGAGATGGCTAGCAGGTATTTTGATTAATGCAGTTTTGTTCATGGCGATAGCTGGATATTTCTCGGAAAGCTTTCATTTGACAGGATTTGGGGCAGCAATGGGTGCGAGCTTCTTACTGTCTATCTTGAATGTTTTGGTGCGCCCAATTCTTATCCTGTTTACGCTGCCGGCAACGATCTTTACCCTGGGATTGTTTCTATTTGTAATTAACGCCATCACGCTTGAGCTGACAGATTATTTAATGGGTAGTTCGTTTGAAATTTCCAGCTTTGGAATGGCGTTATTTGTAGCGGTCCTTATGGCGTTCGTAAACTTAATTATTCAAAAAACCATTCTAGAGCCATCGAAGAAAAAAACAAGCTAATCAAAAAGCAACTGGACAATTCCAGTTGCTTTTTATCTTTTCATAGTATGTGTGAAGCGGTAACGGTCGGCGCGAAAGGTTGATTTTACAAGTTCAAAAGGTGTTCCATCCTTTAGATAGGATATCCGGCTGATTAATAGAATAGGGTCTCCCTCTTCTATGGTAAGCGGCAGTGATTCACTAATGGTTGCAATCGAGGCTTCAATTTCTTGTGTTGCTTCACTAATAGAAAGGGAGAGGTTTTCTTCAATGTAATGGTAAAGAGACTGATTGCTATTATCCTCTGTAAGTCCAGGTACGAGATGAACTGGAATATAAGCCGTCTCAAGGGCCATTGGTTCACCATTGGCTAAACGAATTCGCTTGATTTTATAAATATCATGGTCTACATCAATTTTTAATTCATGGGCAGTTTTATGATCTGCTTGAATAATCTCAAAGGAAAGTAGTTTGCTGCTTGGTTCCAATCCTCTTGACAGCATATCCTCGGTAAAGCTGGTCATGCCTTGAAGTTCCTGTTCAACCTTTTTCTTATTGACAAACGTCCCCCGGCCTTTTTGACGTACTAAATAGCCTTCCATTACCAGGTTGTTAATGGCTTGTCGAACCGTCATTCGACTGATTTGATACCTTTCTGCGATTTCACGCTCGGAAGGAATGGCATCATCTTCTTTGAATACTCCGGTGTCTATTTGTTGCTTTAAATATTCCTCAAGCTGATAGTAGATGGGAACAGGTGAATGTTTATTAATCATTTTCCACTCTCCTCACGAAAACGCTATATTCTACTTAAAGCTTCCTTATCAGCGATAATCGTAACATTTTTGTGTTGTTTTAATGCTGATGCAGGGAAGTCCTCATGTATTTCTTCATTGATTAACTTATATAAGGCATCGGCTTTCGCTTCTCCTGATGCAAGGAGATAGATTTCTCTGCTATCCAGAATGGATGCAATCCCCATCGTAATTGCCTGCTTCGGTACTTCCTCTATAGAATTAAAAAAACGTGCATTCGCTTCACGAGTATTTTGCGCAAGAGTAACGACATGTGTACGGCTTTGAAAGGATGTACCAGGTTCATTAAATCCAATATGGCCATTTCTGCCAATCCCTAATAGCTGAAGGTCAACCCCGCCAATCTCCTTGATTAATTCCTCGTACCACTGACATTCAAAGAGTAAATCGGTAGCTGTTCCATCTGGCAGGTAGGTGTTTCTTTGATTAATATTAATGTGATCGAAGAAATTCATCCGCATAAAAGAGTGATAACTATTATGGTCATTAGCAGGGAGGCCGGTATACTCATCTAAATTTACGGATTTTACCTGTTGATAAGAGGTTTGGTTTCTTCGGTAATCATCTATTAAATATTCGTATACCCCTTTTGGAGTGCTCCCAGTTGCTAATCCAAGAGTAATGGAAGGGTTCGAGCGGATTCTTTCTGCCAATAGCTTTCCGGCCTGCAAACTCATGTCTGCATAATTTTCAACGTGAATAATTCTCATACTATTCCCTCCTTTTGTAAGCAATTTCTCCGCGGCATAGAGTCAAATCTACTCGGTAATTATTGGATAATACGGTTAAATCTGCATCCTTGCCTTCGGTAATACTGCCTTTTCGGTCGTACACATTTAATTGTTTAGCAGGATTGACACACGCCATCTGGATGGCGTCCTGTAAGGTGACGTCCGCTGCTTCGATAATGTTTTCAATGGAATCATTCATTTTTAGAATACTTCCCGCTAAGGTTCCATCGGCTAATAGAGCCTTGCCATCCGCCACCGAAACGTCTTGTCCGCCTAAATCGTAGATACCATTCTTTAAGCATTTCGCTCGCATTGCATCCGTTATAAGGATCATTCCCTCAGTCCCTTTTGCTTGAATGACTAATTTCATGACTTCAGGACGGACATGGATTTTGTCAGCGATCAGCTCGACCATTAATTCTTTGAAAAGTAGAGCTGACCCAGCAACTCCCGGCTCACGATGGTGAAGACCTCTCATTCCATTAAATAAATGAGTAACCTGTTTTGCACCCGCTTGTACAGCCTGCTCCATCTCTTCGTATATTGCGTCAGAATGCCCAATAGAGGCAATTACTCCTGTATCATGCAGGTATCGAATAAAGGCTGTCCCACTTTCCAATTCAGGTGCAACGGTAACTAATTTAATTGTTCCGTTAGCTTTGGTCTGCCATTCTTTAAATAGGTCTAGATTCGGGTCGATAATGTATTCCTTCGGCTGTGCTCCAGCCCGCTTACTATTGATAAAGGGTCCTTCTAAGTGAACCCCGAGTACCTCGGCTTTTCCAAATCCATTCGAGTGTTTTTGATAATCGGCTGCATTTTCTAAGGCTCGCTCAATGTTTGCATGTTTTTGGGTAATGGTTGTAGCTAAAAAGCTGGTTGTTCCTTCTGCAGGCAAGGCTTTTGCCATCGTATCCAGTGACTCAATGGTAGCATCCATTGTATCAGCACCTGCTGCTCCATGAATATGAACATCAATAAATCCTGGCGCTAGTATTTGATCAGGCCCCAGCTCAATGGTATTGATTGATTTCAAGTGTGAAGGAATACTCTCTAAAGGACCAAAGGTGTGAATTTTTCCATCCTTGATAAAAATATAAATAGATTCTGCAATCTTTGTTTCTAAAACTGCCTTTCCATGAACCAATAATAGTAGGCTCATTTCCTTCAACTCCGTTTCGGTTGTTCTGTCATTAATTTTATTATAATCTCATGTGGAATAGTTGTCTATACCACTAACCCATTCTATTCTAGTTTATTTTTCCTTAATCATAAGATTGTATGAAATTGAACAACTATAGTTTTGTGATGATTTTTAAATAATGCTAAAATAAGAGGAATGGAAAATACACATTAAAAACTTTATTACTGTTTAGTGTCAGCTTGCAGGCTTTTATTTAAAGTCAATCTTACTTTCGCTTAACCAGTAAAGGAGGAACCCCCTTGCCAAAAGTACGCACCAAGGATATTTATGAGAAATTTAATTTAGAGCTAATTAGCGGTGAAGAGGGTATCGACCGCCCGATTACAATGAGTGATATTTCAAGGCCTGGAATTGAACTGGCTGGCTATTTTGAATTTTATCCAGCTGAGCGAATTCAGCTATTGGGCAAAACAGAGCTATCCTTTTTTCATGAATTATCTGCCAACGAACGCCAAGCAAGAATGGAAAGATTATGTACCGATATTACACCAGCTATTATCATTACAAGGGGCCTGGATGTTCCACCGGAATTAATTGAGGCTTCAGAACGTGAATCGGTTCCTGTTCTTCGCTCGAGTATGAAGACAACCCGTTTCTCCAGCCGTCTGACTAATTTTCTTGAAAGTAAGCTTGCACCGACAACTGCTGTTCATGGAGTTTTAGTCGATATATATGGTATCGGTGTCCTTATTACCGGAAAAAGCGGCGTTGGTAAAAGTGAAACCGCACTGGAGCTAGTAAAGCGCGGACATCGTCTAGTGGCGGATGATTGTGTCGAGATTCGCCAAGAGGACCAAGATACATTGGTAGGAACATCGCCAGATTTAATTGAGCATTTACTAGAAATTCGTGGTCTTGGTATTATCAATGTCATGACTTTATTTGGAGCAGGAGCAGTTCGCAGTAATAAGCGGATTACACTTGTGATGAACTTAGAGTTATGGGATGCACAAAAACAGTATGACCGCCTCGGTTTAGATGAAGAAAAGATGAAGATTATCGATACAGAGATTACAAAAATCACGATCCCGGTACGTCCTGGACGAAACTTAGCCGTAATCATTGAAGTAGCTGCCATGAATTATCGTCTAAAGCGAATGGGCGTAAACGCAGCACAGCAATTTACTGAGCGTCTTTCAGATGTCATTGAAGACGGAGAGCATGATGATAATTAAGATTAAGGAGATTTTACAATGAATGAAACGATACAGCCATTAGATCCAATAGCCTTTGCTCTTGGACCGATTCAAGTTCACTGGTACGGTCTTATTATCGGCTCAGGTCTTGCACTTGCTCTTTTCCTTGCGATAAGGGAAGGAGATAAAAGGGGTCTTCCAAAGGATACCTTTGCAGATTTAATGCTTTGGGCGATTCCGATCGCTATCATCTCTGCCCGAATCTATTATGTCATTTTTGAATGGGAATATTATGCCAGTCATCCAGGACAGATTTTTCAGATTTGGAACGGCGGTATTGCCATTCATGGAGCCTTGATAGGTTCTGTTGCAACTGCCTATATTTTTGCGAAGAAACGCGGGATTTCTTTTTGGAAGATTGCGGATATTGCCGCACCAAGTATTATTTTAGGCCAAGCCATTGGCCGTTGGGGAAACTTTATGAACCAAGAAGCACATGGCGGAGAAGTCACGAGAGCATTCCTTGAAAACTTGTATTTGCCTGAGTTTATTATCAATCAAATGTATATAAACGGAACCTACTATCATCCAACGTTCTTATATGAGTCCATTTGGAACTTTGCTGGATTTGCCCTTTTGATTGCGCTTCGTCGTGTAAACCTGCGTCGTGGTGAACTCTTCCTGACCTATGTGATCTGGTATTCGATCGGCCGGTTCTTCGTAGAAGGCATGAGAACGGACAGCTTAATGTTAGGAAGCCTTCGTATGGCACAATCGATTTCAATCGCATTGATTATTGGTGCCGTTGTGATTCTTCTCTACCGCAGGAAGAAGCGGCTGGCAGAAGACAGATACCAAGATAAAAACAATCAAGCTTTAACGCATTAAAAAGGAGATTGGAGAAATGTTGCTTAACTCGATGAAAAAGGGTTTACAGGTGGGCTTGAAAACAACATGGACATTGGGGAAAATCATTTTTCCAGTTACACTTATTGTCGCTATACTGCAATACACACCGGTCTTACCATGGCTAATAGAACTGATTACACCACTAATGAAATTGCTGGGCTTGTCTGGTGATGCTGCGATTCCGCTTGTTTTGGGGACATTCCTCAACCTCTATGCAGCAATAGGGGCCATTCTGACACTTGATTTTACTGTAAAAGAAGTATTCATTTTAGCAGTTATGCTATCATTTTCACATAATTTGATTATTGAATCGACCGTTGCCCTAAAGGTCGGAGTCAAGCTTTGGATTATTCTTTTAACAAGACTGGGGCTTGCTTTTGTCTCGGCTATTGTCATTCATCTAGTTTGGCAGGGCGGCAGTGAAACGGCGAAATATGGATTCATTTCGGTTGAGGCTGAACAAGTTACTGGTCTAGGTGCAATCCTTCTAGCCGCAATTGAAAAGGCTGGGCTTGGAATATTCCAGCTTGCACTAATTGTCATTCCACTCATGATCGTGATTCAATTTTTAAAAGATCTTCAATGGCTGCAAAAGTTCTCTGTGATGATGTCGCCGATCACAAGGTCCCTTGGAATGCATGAGAACACATCAACAACGATGGCTGCTGGATTATTATTTGGTCTTGCATACGGGGCAGGTGTTATGATCCAAGCCGTGAAAGAAGATGGTGTCAGCAAGAAGGATTTAACCCTGGCGTTTATTTTTCTAGTGGCCTGTCATGCTGTAGTAGAAGACACACTGATCTTTATACCTCTTGGAATTCCAGTCTGGCCGCTGTTACTCATTCGAGTAGGCGTAGCCATTATGTTGACGATGATTGTTGGTTTCATCTGGAAACGGTCTGGGTTTATTAGCAGAAAGGAAACAACGTATGAACAATAACATCAATACTATATTATTTGATTTAGACGGGACATTAATTGATACGAATGAGTTAATTATTTCTACCTATTTGCACACACTTGATAAATACTTCCCAGGGCAATATGTCAGGGAGGATGTTCTACCCTTCTTAGGACCAACGCTTCATGAGGTTTTTGGAAACATGGATCCTGAAAAAGTTGAGGAAATGGTGCTTGATTACCGTACCTTCAATCTGGCCAATCATGATGCACTTGTGAAAGAGTTTGAAGGCGTTATTGAAACTGTTGAGATTTTAAAGGATAAGGGCTATAAACTGGCAATTGTCACCACAAAACGTGAGGATGTTGCCTTAAAAGGCCTTCGTCTGATGAATCTTGATCAATTTTTTGATGTGGTCGTTGCCTATGACCATGTGAAAAAAGTAAAGCCAGATCCTGAGCCAATTCTATTAGCGCTTGAGCAGCTAAATGCCAAGCCTGAAGAAGCGATGATGGTTGGGGATAACTTCCATGATATTCTGGCAGGAAAAAATGCAGGAACGAAAACAGTGGGGGTTGCTTGGAGTATTAAAGGAAGAGAATATATTGCAAAATATGAACCTGACTACATCCTTGAGACAATGCCTGACCTTTTAAAGGTTCTTGGAGAGGAATAGAAATGAGAAACACGACCCGCTATCCTGTTGAAGGAGCAAACTCCTTATGGCATGTTTATAAAACCGTACCATTTTGGAAGGTAGTTAAAAACTTTATTGTCATACAGTTAGCACGATACACTCCGTTTCTCGGAATGAAGAACTGGCTTTACCGGACGTTCTTAGGTGTTAAGGTTGGCGACCAAACGAGCTTTGCTCTAATGGTCATGCTGGATGTGATGTTTCCTGAGAAAATCAGCGTCGGCCGTAATACGGTTATTGGCTATAACACCACGCTGCTTGCTCACGAATATTTAATTAAAGAATATCGTCTCGGAGCGATTGAAATTGGTAGTGAAGTGATGATAGGTGCTAATTCCACCGTTCTCCCAGGTGTAAAAATTGGTGACGGTGCGATCGTATCTGCAGGCACACTTGTTCATAAAGATGTTCCTGCAGGTTCCTTTGTCGGAGGCAATCCAATGAGAGTCATCTACACAAAAGAAGAAATGGAACAACGCTGGGCAAACGACCCGATTTATGGAAAAACAATTAATAAATAGAAGAAGCCTGGCTTTGTACCAGGCTTTTTGCTTATATGTAAGTTGGTTATGATTGGTTTTTTGTAAAATCTCTGAGACTTTGGTTGACGAAAATTTCCCAAACTAGTAAACTTTAATTTATTAGCATATTAGCGAACTAAAGGATTTTTAAGGATTCTGAAAATAAAGGGTGGTTTGAATGAGCCGATTGTTTATGTTTGAAAAACCATTAGGCATGAGAGATACACTTCCAGAGTTATATGAAAAAAAGCATCGCGTTCGTTCATTAATGGAAGATGCGATTAAGGCTTGGGGTTATCAATTTATCGAGACACCGACTTTAGAATATTACGAAACCGTTGGTGCAGCATCCGCTATCCTTGATCAGGAGCTGTTTAAACTACTTGATAAGGATGGACACACACTTGTGCTTAGGCCGGATATGACCGCACCGATTGCCAGGGTTGCAGCATCTAAATTACTTGAAGAGGATTCACCCCTTCGTCTCGCCTATTCCGGAAACGTCTACCGGGCTCAGCAGCGTGAAGGTGGGAGACCGGCAGAGTTTGAGCAAATTGGTGTAGAGTATATGAATGATGACACGGTAACGAGTGATGGCGAGGCAATCGCTCTGTTAGTCTCTTCTTTAAAAAAAGCAGGACTAAGTAAATTTCAAGTATCAGTAGGGCATATCGGCTTTGCACAGGAATTGTTTATGCAAATTCTAGGGACAAATGGACGTGCGAATGCATTGAGACGCTTTTTATATGAAAAGAATTTTGTCGGCTATCGTGAACAAGTGAATTCTTACAGTCTTTCTTCGATTGATAAACAACGACTTCTGCAGCTGCTTGAACTAAGAGGCGGAGAAGAAGTGATCGGCAAGGCGCTCGATATCATCGAGGATGGAAAAGGCAGGCAGGCGCTTCTCCAGCTAAAAGAATTATCTGAGGTCATTGATGACTACGGAGTAAAGGACTTTGTCAAATTCGATTTTACGATTGTGAGTCACATGAGCTATTATTCCGGTATTTTATTTGAGGTCTATGCTGGCAATGTCGGATTTCCTATTGGGAATGGCGGACGCTATGGGTTATTGGAAAAGTTCGGTAAACAAGCAAGCGCCACTGGGTTTGCGGTGAGGCTTGACAAATTATTAGAAGCACTCGGGGATATGGGTACGAAAGAGGAAGTCGAGTGTATTTTTTTCAGCCAGGAAAGACGAAAGGAAGCCTTTCAATTAGCTGAGAAAATGAAAATGGACGGAAAGAAAACAATCTTACAAGATATTAACGGTGTGAAAAACCTTGATACTTATACGAAAAAGTTTGCCAATACGACCTTTCTGATCGGAGGGGCACAATGATGAATGATAAGTTAACGATTGCGATGCCGAAGGGTAGAATATTTGAAGAAGCAGCAGAATTGTTACGTAAGGCAGAGTACAAACTGCCTCCAGAATTTGATGAAAACCGAAAATTAATCATTGATGTTGAAGCAGAGAATCTTCGTTTTATTTTGGCCAAGCCAATGGATGTTGCTACATATGTGGAGCACGGCGTTGCGGATGTAGGAATTGCGGGAAAAGATGTTTTACTCGAGGAAGAACGCAATGTATATGAACTTCTCGACCTAAAAATCAGCGAATGTTACTTAGCGGTCGCTGGTTTGCCAGGAACAAAAATGAACGATGTTGCACCTAAGGTAGCGACGAAATACCCCAATGTGGCTGCAGCGTATTTCCGCCAGCAAGGGGAGCAGGTAGAAATCATAAAGCTAAATGGGTCAATAGAACTTGCCCCATTGATTGGCTTATCTGACCGTATTGTTGATATTGTTTCAACGGGAAGAACATTGGTGGAAAATGGTCTCGTTGAGTTTGAAAGAATAACAGATGTGACGTCACGATTGATTGTGAACCCTGTTAGCTATCGGATAAAAGATTCCCGTATCAATGAGCTCGTCAAAAGATTGAGTGAAGTGGTACAGTTGGAGGGGTAATAAATGAAAATTTTGAATGTTAGTGACCAACGATCCATTAAACGCTCAGTCGAATCAGGGACATCAGAACAGACTTCCACTGTGAAAGCGATTATTGCTGATCTTCGTTCACGCGGAGATGTAGCATTAAGAGAGTACACAGAGAAATTTGACCGAGTTAGCTTGAAATCCTTTGAGGTAACGGAAGAGGAAATTAATCGCGCATACAAGCAGATGGACGCCGAATTTATTGAAATCGTTCGAGAAGCCACGGAAAATATTCGAAGCTTTCATGAAAAACAACTCCGTCCATCATGGATGACTACAGAAGAGAACGGGACGATATTAGGGCAAAAGATGACTCCGCTTGATTCGGTTGGCGTATATGTTCCAGGCGGGACGGCTGCATACCCGTCATCGGTTCTTATGAATGTTATTCCTGCGAAAGTGGCTGGTGTAGAAAGAATCGTGATGGTGTCACCTCCAGATCAATCTGGAAGTCTTCCAGCTGCTGTACTGGTTGCAGCAAAGGAAGCAGGGGTTAAAGAAATTTATAAAATTGGCGGGGCCCAGGCGATTGCAGCGTTAGCATATGGAACAGAAACCATTGCCTCTGTTGATAAGATTACCGGTCCAGGAAATATCTATGTGGCATTAGCAAAACGCGAGGTTTTCGGTGATGTCGATATCGATATGATTGCTGGCCCGAGTGAGATTGCCATCATTGCTGACAATTCAGCAAGGGCGGATGAAGTGGCAGCAGACTTGTTGTCCCAAGCCGAGCACGATCCGCGTGCCTGCAGCGTCTTAGTTACACCTTCTATGGAGTTAGCAGAAGCTGTTTCAGCCGAAGTGGAAAAACAATTGGAGCAATTGCCGCGGAAGGAAATTGCTGCTCGTTCAATTGAGGATTACGGAGTGATCTACGTAACGGCTTCAATGGAGGAAGCGGTGGAAACCGTTAACCAGTTAGCGCCTGAGCATCTAGAAATTATTACAGAAAATGCAGTGGAGCTTCTGGGTAAAATCCGTCATGCTGGAGCCATTTTTATCGGTCGTTACAGTACCGAGCCAGTAGGAGATTACTTTGCCGGTCCCAACCATGTGCTGCCGACAAATGGAACAGCGAGATTTTCTAGTCCATTAAATGTAGATGACTTTCAGAAGAAATCTAGTGTAATTATCTATAGTGAAAAAGCATTAAAAGATAATGGTGAAAAAATTGCCAAATTTGCTCGCATGGAAGGACTTGAGGCACATGCAAGGGCAGTTGAATACAGGTTGAAGAACCAATAGGAGGTCCTTAGGTTATGGAGAGATTTGCTAGAATCGAACGTAATACAAATGAAACACAAATTAAGCTATCATTAGATGTTGATGGTCAAGGTCGTGCTGATCTTGAAACAGGGGTTCCATTCTTAACCCATATGCTTGATTTATTTGCAAAGCATGGACAATTTAACCTCAATATCGATGCAAAAGGTGATATTGAGGTAGACGATCACCATACAACAGAGGATATTGGGATCTGCTTAGGTCAGGCACTTCGAGAAGCCCTTGGGGACAAAAGAGGGATTAAGCGTTACGGTAATGCGTTTGTCCCAATGGATGAAACATTAGCTCAGGTTGTAATTGATCTAAGTAATCGCCCTCATCTAGAAATTCGAGCGGATTTCCCAAGCCAAAAGGTGGGGACCTTTGATACCGAGCTCGTTCATGAGTTTTTATGGAAGCTAGCGCTTGAGGCAAGAATGAACCTCCATGTCATTGTTCACTATGGAAAAAATACACACCATATGATTGAGGCGATTTTTAAAGCATTAGCACGTGCACTTGATGAAGCAACCACCATTGATCCACGTATGAAAGGCGTGCTACCTTCAACTAAGGGCATGCTCTAGAGTCTGATTTCTCTAGAGGTAAATGACATCATCAACGAAAGGACTGTTACTATGATCGGGATTGTAGACTATGGAATGGGCAATCTGTTTAGCGTGAGCAAGGCTCTTGAGCGACTAGGTGCAGACTACTTTATTTCAGGCGAAAAGGAAGAGCTTCTCCAGGCGGATGCCTTAATTCTTCCGGGAGTCGGTTCCTTCCGTGATGCAATGGAGCGTCTGCAGGTAGACACCATTAAAGAATTTGCTGCTACAGGTAAGCCGCTTCTCGGCATTTGCCTGGGAATGCAGTTATTATTTGAGGATAGCAACGAAAATGGATATACAAAAGGCTTAGGATTGCTTCCAGGCAGTGTTAGACGCTTTTCTGGAGAAACATCAGAAGGCGAGTTATACAAGGTTCCGCATATGGGCTGGAATCGACTCGAATTTGTCCAATCCTCTCCACTTTTAAAAGGCTTAGAAGAAGATTATGTGTATTTTGTCCACTCTTACTTTGTAAATGCAGAGAACTCTGATGTTCTGTTGGCGCAAGCAGACTATCATGAGAAAGTATCTGCGGTTGTTGGACAAGGAAATATCTATGGCATGCAATTTCATCCTGAAAAAAGCAGTAAGCTTGGAATGGCACTGTTAAAGAATTTTTTACTAATGGTGGACGAAAGGAATTTGGTACGATGAGTATTACAATTTATCCAGCAATTGATATGCGCGGCGGGAATTGCGTCCGCCTCTTACAAGGTGACTATAATCAGGAAACCATTTACGGAGATTCCCCGTTTGATATGGCAAAGCGCTTTGCAGCGGACGGGGCAGGATGGATTCACATGGTGGACTTAGATGGTGCAAAGGACGGCAAGCGGGTAAATGACCGTTTTGTCATTGAAGCTGCTAGAGAGCTAGCTGTTCGGATCCAAATTGGCGGTGGAATCCGTTCGGAAGAGGATATCGTTCATTATTTAGAAAATGGGATTACTCGTGTAATTATTGGAAGTATCGCGGTTTCCAACCCGGAGTTTGCGATTTCTATGATTCGGAAGTATGGCAGTCAGATTGCGGTGGGGATTGACGCGAAAAATGGCTATGTTGCTACACATGGGTGGCTGGATACATCAGAGGTAAAGGCACTTGATTTGGGTAAGCGATTTGCTGATGCAGGAGCTGAAACCTTCATTTTTACCGACATTGCTACAGATGGTACACTTGCCGGGCCCAATATTGCGGCGACGATTGAACTAGCTGAAATTACAGGGAAAAATGTCATTGCTTCTGGTGGTGTAAGCAGCCTTCATGATTTATCTTCGTTGAATAAAACCAATGTAGAGGGTGCCATTGTCGGTAAAGCCCTTTATGAAAATCGTTTCACGTTGAAGGAAGCGCTGGATGAGGTGAGAAAATGACATTAACGAAAAGAATTATACCTTGTCTAGACGTAAAGGATGGACGAGTAGTAAAGGGGATTCAGTTCGTCCAGCTTCGTGATGCCGGCGATCCAGTCGAATTGGCCCGATTCTATGACGAGCAAGGTGCAGATGAACTGGTATTCCTTGATATTTCAGCATCTGTAGAAGGTCGGAAGACAATGGTCGAGGTAGTTAAAGCCGTTGCTTCAGAGCTTGCGATCCCATTTACCGTGGGTGGAGGAATTAATGCACTTGAAGATATGAAGAGAATCCTTCGGGCGGGTGCCGATAAAGTTTCTTTAAATACTGCTGCTGTTTTAAATCCGGACTTAATTGCCGAGGGAGCGAGTTATTTCGGTTCCCAATGTATTGTCGTAGCCATTGATGCCAAATACGATGATACCATTGGGACTTGGCGCGTTTATACCCATGGAGGCCGGACTTCAACAGAGTGGAAGGTAATTGAATGGGCGAAGCAAGCTGCTGAATTAGGTGCGGGTGAGATTTTATTAACGAGTATGGACAGTGACGGCGAGAAAAATGGGTTTGATTTAGCGCTGACTAAGGCTGTAAGTGAAGCGGTTGGGATTCCTGTCATTGCCTCTGGCGGTGCTGGAAATGCTGAACACTTTGAAGAGGCTTTTCTTCAGGGAAAAGCAGATGCTGCCCTCGCTGCTTCGATTTTTCACTATAAAGAAACGTCTGTAAATGAAGTAAAGAGCTATCTGCAAGAAAAAGGAGTGACGGTCCGATGAATGTCCGATTCGATGAAAAAGGGCTTGTACCTGCAATCATTCAGGATGCAGCAACAAAGGAAGTACTAACCCTAGCCTATATGAACGAAGAGTCGTTAGCAAAAACACTTGAAACAGGAGAAACCTGGTTTTATAGCCGATCACGTCAAGAGTTGTGGCATAAAGGAGCAACTAGCGGGAATACCCAATCTGTAGTCAGCATGAAGTATGACTGTGATCAAGATGCCATCCTTGTTCTGGTAGAACCAAATGGTCCAGCCTGTCATACCGGTGCCGTCAGCTGTTTTTCACAAGAAGTGGTTGAACGTGGCGCAGCGGGGAGACTCGCGGACTATCAGATTTTGCAAACGTTAGAGCAGGTAATTTTACAACGTGAGGTCGAGCGTCCAGAAGGGGCATATACAACGTACTTGTTTGAAAAGGGTGTCGACAAAATTTTGAAAAAGGTCGGCGAGGAAGCGGCCGAAGTGATCATTGCGGCTAAAAATCGCGATACAGAAGAGTTGAGATGGGAAGCGGCTGACTTGCTTTATCATCTTCAAGTGTTACTGGTCGAACAAGGCCTTCCGTTTAGCGTGGTGCTAAAAACTTTAGAAGAAAGACATCAAGGCCAGCAGTAGATGCTGGTTTTTTTTTGTGGGTTTGGAAGGTCTAATGTAGAGAATACGATAGAGATTAAGGGAAGTTTTGCCCGTGAGCGGGGAATGAAGGGGAGTAAGGTAAAGACCGACGAGATGTTTTGCCCGTGAGCGGGGATTCTGG
>JBFNER010000021.1:0-76218 GCA_040797665.1 Neobacillus sp.
CATTTTTCGCTGCCTACGGTAACCTAAGACGTCCTATGATGCCCGTGCTAGCCATTTTTCGCTGCCTACGGTAACCTAAGACGTCCTATGATGCCCGTGCTAGCCATTTTTCGCTTCCTACGGTAACCTAAGACGTCCTATGATTCCCTTGCTAGCCATTTTTCGCTGTTTACGGTAACCTAAGACGTCCTATGTATCCTTAACCGCTCGAATTTCTTCGAGGATGTTAAAACTCAATTTCTATGGACGGTGTGCTATTCCCTAACTTTAATGACAATTTTCCCTTTGGCATGATGTGTTTCACTTAATTCATGTGCTTTTTGTAGCTCTTCTGCTGAGAATTCAAATACATGGCCCACTTGAGGCTTAAGTATTCCTTTTTCAAGTAATTCGCCTAGTTCACTTAGCTGCTTACCATTTGGCGTTAACCAATAGGAGCTTGCTGTTACTTGATGCTTTTCAGCTAATGCTGGGTCGGGTTGTCCAATAATCGTTACGAGTCTGCCACCAGGCTTTAATACTTGGAAGCTTTTATTTAAAATGTCGCCGCCCATCGTATCAATCACCACATCATAATCATGTAATTCTTCTTCAAATTGTTGTGTGCGGTAATTAATGAATTCATCTGCACCTAGCTCTTTTACATATGCTTCATTTTTTTCACTTGCTGTTGTAGCCACATAGGCACCCAAATGTTTTGCCATTTGAATCGCTAAGCTTCCTACACCACCAGCTCCAGCATGGATGAGGACTTTATCTCCTTGCTTCACTTTTGTATGATCCACTAAACACTGCCAAGCCGTTAACCCTGCTAATGGAATGGAGGCGGCCTCTTCAAATGTCAGGTTGCTAGGCTTTTTCGCAAGTAATTCCTCATCGACAGTTGTAAATTCCGCATAAGTACCTTTAGCGGTCGTATCTGGTCGCGCAAAAACTTCATCCCCGACCTGAAAATTCTTCACTTCACTTCCAACTTCAACGATCTTACCAGCAACATCCCAGCCAAGGATGATCGGAAATGTCCAATCTAGCATCTGCTTCAAGTAACCCGCACGAAGCTTCCAATCAATCGGATTAATGGAAGTTGCATACACCTCAACCAGTACTTGGTTTGATTTTATTTCTGGTTTCGGCAGCTCCTGCTCCACTAACACATTTTTACTACCATATTCATTGATGACTACTGCACGCATGAACAGCACTTCCTTATTTATGAAATATATTTGCACGCTCTAGTATTCGTTTCTTCCTAAGAAGTCATTCCTTCTCGTCTCAGAGCTTGGATTAAAATCCACTAAGCTTTTCACTATCTTTTCGATCAAAATTTATCTTAACTTCAAATAGCTTGAAATCAAAGTAAATTGCTTAGAAGGTGGTACACTATAGAACAAACCCACTCTCTTTGATGAGATAGCAACAGGAAATGCAGATTACAAATCAAAAAGGTTCCTAACAACGATAGGAACCTTTTTGGATTTGGCTTGGTAAACTAATGGAAGCAAGAGAACCGTCCCTATGCACTTATCCATTCATATTGAATATCAGGTAGATTTTCTTCATTCTCTTGTCCTCTTCCAATGATTTTAAATCCATGCTTCTCATAAAATCGTTGTGCGTTTTTATTTACTTCAAAAGTATATAAGGTTAATCGCCCACTTGATTGTTCTTTGACTTTTTCGAGTAATCTTTTACCTATACCGATACCTTGATAGGCATTATGAATATAAAGCTGGCTAATCTCCTTTTCATTATAGGCAATCATCCCAACTACCTTGTCATCCACTAAAGCTAGATCTATTTGATACTGTCCAGGTAATATATGATTCAAAAAATGAAGATGATTTTCAAAGCTATGAATTTCTTTCTGCCCAATCGCCTGTTCCTTACTATCTCGCCACATTGCCACTGTCTGCTCGGCATACTTTGGATCATACTGCGTTATGATGAATTTGTGTTGGTTCACTACCATCCCCCCAAAGAAAACAAGGTCATTCCCCCAGTTTAGTAAAGCGTTACAGAACTGGGGGACTGACCCTGCCTATTCAATTCCATTACTGAATAGCTCTATTCTTATATCGATTCTCTTCAATCAGTTCCTTAATGCGTTGAACGGTATCCGTAAAACTAAATGGTTTAGGAATAAAGTCCGTTGCTCCGAGACCATCCCGCTTTTTTTGATCAAATCTTTCATTTTGGGCAGACAGCATCACAACTGGTGTATTCTTAACCGCTCGAATTTCTTCAAGAATGATATAACCATTTTTATTAGGAAGCAAGACATCGAGAACGTACAAATCATAATCATTCGTTAAGGCCATTTTAGACCCAATTTCTCCGTCTTCGGCTACGTCAACAATAAAGGATTCTTTTTCCAGATAACGCTTTAATAAGCTGCTTATTCTTGTTTCATCTTCGACAATTAGGATTTTCGTAATCACAAACACCTCCTGTTTGTTCACAAAATGTTCACATTTACTTATCTTTATTGTATAACATCTTGCACGAAAATGGTACCGTCGAATTTTGGAACAAAATGAAATAGCTGAAATTCGGAGTAAAAGCAAAAAAGTGCCAGGCACTTTCCCATTACTTGGTTGGTGCCGTGCACGATTCGTTTCTACCTTTCGTTATTCCCGGATAAACCAAACCTTTGAGATCAATTGATCTTCTACTTCATAAATAGCCATTAAACTGGTACTCTCCCCTGTCAGTCCATTTGTGGCGATTTCCCAATCAATGACCTTATTTCCGACGATGGATCGGTTTTTTATTTCTGCGTACATTTTCTTTTTGAACGTTTCTGAATATCGATCCATCAGTGCTTGTTTGCCGGATAACGTGATCGTGTTATCCGGGAAGTTGTATACGGTAATATCGTCAGCATATGTACTTGCAAATCCCTCTAAATCTTGTGTGTTGTAGTACTCTATTTGTTGTTGAACTACTGCCTCAATTGACATGTCTGACCCCCACTATTTACCTTTCTACCAATTCCAGCTTCTCCCCATCCGGACCATAGAAAAAGGCGATTTTAACGCTACCATTTAAAACCGTTAAGGGTGCTTCATCTATTAACGTAACTCCTGCTTCTTTTAAGCGTACGAGTTCAGCTTCGATGTTCTCAACCGTAAAGGCCACATGGCTCACGATGCCTTCGTTTTCAGCGGGGGCACCGTAGACAAGTTCAATTTCAACACTCGGCTGCTCTGGAAAAAATAAAAATGCAAGCTCAATCGATTCATTTAACCATTCTCGATTCCTTAATTCTAAACCAAGAATGTTCTGATAGAACGCTAAAGACTCATCCATATTTTTAACCATAATTCCCACATGTTCCATTTTCACAAGCAATTCCTCCTTCATTCTTAACGTACATTTAGTACAACAACCAGGATCCAGTTCAATGGATATAGGCCCAAACCTTCAATACCAATAGTAAGCTTTCTGCAAAAAGCATTCAACTTATTCTGAGAGAAAAGGGTCAGTCCCCCAGTTCTATAAACCTTTACAGTGCTGGGGGACTGACCCCAAATTGTGCTCGATATACTTCCCTCCTATTAATCTTTGCCGACCACTTCAGGGTCGCCGAACTGGCGCTTATTCTGGTTAAGCTTGCTGATTTGCTGTAAATCTTCTTCTGTAAGTTCAAAATCAAAGATATCTGCATTTTCAGCAATACGATGTGGTTTGATTGATTTTGGAATCGTCACAACACCTGTTTGGATATCCCAGCGAAGTATAACCTGGGCAGTAGACTTATTGTATTTGTTAGCAATCTCAACTAAGACCGGGTCGTTTAGCAGACTTCCTTGCATAAGCGGGGACCATGCTTCAAGCTGAATTTCATTCTTTTTACAAAAATCTTGTAATTCCTGTTGATTAAAGACGGGATGGTATTCCACTTGGTTCACCATAGGTTTAATTTCGCAGTTTGCAAGAAGGTTTTCGAGATGGTTCACATTGAAATTACTTACTCCAATGGCGCGGACACGTCCATCCTTGTAAAGTTTCTCAAGCGCTTTCCATGTCTCGACATATAATCCTTTAGAAGGTACCGGCCAATGAATTAAATAAAGGTCTAAATAGTCTAACCCTAATTTGTTCAAACTAGTTTCAAAAGCCGCCAAGGTAGATTCATAGCCTTGATCCGAGTTCCAGACCTTTGTTGTAACAAATAACTCTTCACGAGGTATATTGGATTCAGCTATCGCTTTACCAACTCCCTCTTCGTTTCGATAGATAGCAGCTGTATCGATGCTTCTATAGCCGACCTCAATGGCTGTCTTTACAGAATGAACGACTTCCTCTCCTTCTTGTACTTTGAACACACCAAACCCCAGCCATGGCATTTTTACACCATTGTTTAACGTTGTCGTACTAAGCAAACCTGTTGTCATTATATTCTCTCTCCTTTATCTTTTTATAAAAAATGATTGATTATCGCTCTACATAATTTCTCCATTGATGAACAGGCTGCCAATTTAATAGTTTTTTCGCCTTTTCATTACTTAACAATGATTGAAATCCTGATAAATCACTTCTGAAATCCTGCACTTCTGGAAAACATGTTTCCATAAGCTGCATGCTCTCGATATCCATACTCGAATCATCCGCAGCAATACATAGAGGGACTGAACCTAGTCCGTCTATTTCTACGGCTAACCGATAAGCGGTTGCTGCATCCCTTGTGTCAATGTAGCTCCAAAGAATCGTTTTTCTTAATTCAGGCTTATGTATAAAACTAGGGAAATTTTTGTACATCTCAGGCGAGATGACATTACCTAACCTCATCGATACAACCTGCATACCCGTTCTTTGATGGATCATATCAGCGGTTTTCTCATTCACGATTTTCGATAAACCATAGCTTTCTTCAGGCAGCTGTGGGTGTTCTTCATCGATTGGTACATATTTCGGTGCTAAATTTTGCCTAGAAAAACAAATACCATAGGACGATTCACTCGAAGAGATCACCGCCTTTTTAATCCCTAAATTCCCTGCTGCTTCTAAAATATTATAAGTACTCATCACATTATTTTGGAAGGTTACTTCGTTTGGATGGGAGTATGCAACGGGTATAGCTGCCAGATGTACCACCGCATCAGCTCCTGCTAAGACGCCATAAACTTCACCAAGATTTGTTAAGTCTGTAATGATTGTATTACAAAGGTGTTCTTTTGGATGCTTAATATCGGCATTAACCACTTCATACCCATGGTTTAAAAATTCTTTGATCACATCTCGACCTAAAAGGCCGCTGCCACCTGTTACCACTACTTTTGGCATTTTACTTCCTCCCATTTACACTTCTACAGCTTGTGGATGATTAACTGATACCAATTCTAAGTCTGCAGCCCGTGCATTTAATTCAACTTGTTCTACATTTACCTTACACAAAAAAGTATACGTTTTCACAAGTTAAACAACAACCACTGAAATATTTTTGATATACTAACCTATATATTAATTACTATAAAATTTATAGTTTCTATAAATTAGAAAGAGGTAGTCTATGAGCGAAATAAAAGAATCGAAACTTTTAGAGATTGAATGTTCGATTGAAAAAGCACTTAGTGTAATTGGAGGAAAGTGGTCTTTTCTCGTATTGAGAGAGTTATTCGAAGGGACAAAACGGTTTGGAGAATTACAAAAGGCTATAATAAATGTAAGTCCAAAGGCCTTAACCGATACGCTAAGACATTTAGAATCCAATGGTGTTCTCATCCGGACGGTTTACGCTACAGTACCCGTAACAGTTGAATATTCACTTACTGAAAAGGGACAATCCTTACATACCATCATAAAAGAAATGAAATACTGGGGTTCTTATTGGGCGTAGCCATATTCGAGAAAAGGGTCAGTCCCCCATTTTTGTACAACTTTACAGTGCTGGGGGGCTGACCCGATTTATTAACATTCATTTATTTGGATGAGTTCAAATACAACGACCAGGATCTGAAGACCACTTAATGTACGTAATTCCTCTTCTAAATACATCCATTCCTTAATACCTTCTTTCTCCGCTAAAAATAAAGAGGCAACCAAAATGGTAACCTCTTTTACATCACTTCATTTCTCGTTTTTAAATACCGATATAAAAGAATACTAAAAATAGAACATAATACCCCACAGACACCAATGAAGATAAATCCTGCTTGAAATCCTCTCATTAAGCCCATTTCGGTTCCTTGGAAACTGGTAAACCATCTTTTAAAAAATTCAATCAGTGCCCCTAACAATAAGTTGCTGATAACGACCACGATCCCCATAATTGTTACGGTTACGGTAATGGCAGCATCAATTCCATTGGGATATCTCTTCGCAAGAAGCGCCATGACGGTTGGATACACGGGTGCAATCCCAAATCCAGCGGCTGCATATAACCAAACTCCGGATGGTCCGAATAATGTAGCCAAAATGGTTGCCATCCCAGCGAGACCGGAAAAAACAATGATCGAAATCATAAATCCGATTTTATCGGTTACAAAACCTAGCAGTAACCTTCCCACCATAAAACAGAGAAAAAAGATGGATAACATACCAGACGCCGCCGCTCCACTCCAATGAAATGATCTCTCCAGAAAGTTAACGAGCCAGCCAGCGATCGAAAGCTCTACGATCACCCCAAGCGATAGAATGATAATAATGAACCACGCTACCTGATCCTTTAAGAACATCTTAATTGGCAGGCGCTCATGAGTGGTTGTTTGATCAACTGGTAGTGTACTGAAAAATGCTGGGATCATCGGAATGATACATAAGGAAAGCATGATAAGATACATTCCCTGCCAGCCTATTTCGCGTCCCCCGATAAATGTCATACCCATTAAACCCGCCGCCAGCAAAGGGGCAGCCGTCGAACTAAGTCCGTAGAAAAAATGAGATAGGTTCATCATAAAGCCGGTGTTTTTTGTAAAGATTCTTGCGGCTAATATCGCCAATGCAATTTCTAACATCCCATTCCCTAAGTACATAACGAAATAAGAAACGGAAAAAATCGCGAAATTACTAGAAAGATAAATGAAAACACCAGATATGGCCATCGTTCCAAAGGCTAATAGACTCGTAAGCTTAATCCCGACTTTAGCTGAAAAAGCACCCGTAAAGCTGCACGCGATTAAAAACCCAATCGAATTAATCGCTAATAGAAAACCAACCTGCAGCTCATCGATACCATAATCGATCTGCATTTGAGGAATTGCTGGTCCCTTGATATTCTCAGACAATCCAAAAACAAGGTATCCAAGAAAAATTACAAAAAATGAAAGTGGTATGTATTTCTTTACCGGTTGTGTTTGTGGCAATGGTTGCATCTTATAGGTCCCTTCACTTGATTGTTAGTACCACTTACCCTCTGAAACGGGTATGACTTGGCCGCCGACTTGGATGTGATAATGGTCATCGGACTTTTTCGCGATGATCTTTAGTAATGATGGTCTGCCAATACAAGCCCCTTGTTCAACACGATAGCAGATTTCATTAGAATTGAAAAAGTTATATTTTAGTAGATAACCTGCTAAATTTCCATTCGCACTCCCTGTTGCCGGATCTTCTAAATAACCAGCATTGCACATAAACAATCTTACGTTAAGATCATTTTCAGGGCTGGCAGTTTCAGTTGTAAAAACGAGTAGATTCACTTCTCCAATATCGTTTAAAAGCTTCTCATAGGCACTATGATTAATTTTACAACGGGTAACGGCATCCAATGAATTCAAATGGACATTTACACTTGGTAGCCCTGTTGAGACAATTTGAATGGGAAAATCAGGATTGATCTCTTCAGGATTAATTTGTAGTGCTGATGCAATTCTATTAACTTCAACTTGGGAACCAAATATAGGTTGATTTTGTGTCATCCAAGCGTACTGTTCCTTAAATACAACTGGAACCTGCCCAACCGTTAAATTCAATTTAATTTCACTTTGTTCCGAATGGTGTACCAAGTTTTTGATCACAAAGGCTGTGCCTAGTGTCGGATGTCCCGCAAAAGGTAATTCAGAATCAGGAGAAAAAATCTTCACATCATACCCTCCATTATTCTGTAAGCCAGACAGAATAAAGGTTGTTTCCGAAAAGTTCATTTCTCGAGCTATTTTCTGCATTTCAGTCGTTTCCATTTTTCGATCTGGAATAAATACAGCTAATTGATTCCCCTCATATTTGTTCTCAGCAAACACATCTACTATATAAAACTTCACCTTCATTCCTCCTTGCATTAATTCTTCTTATTTTGGAGAAACGTTCCTCTTCACCAAAGACCATTATGACCGTTTTTACAGTTTACTAGAACCAAAGATTGTCTTTGATGCCCTGCTAGCTTAATTTCACTTGTTACGGGAACCTAAGAGCGGCTATGATGCCCGTGTTAGCCATTTTTCAATGTTTACGGGAACCAAAGGGCGGCTCTGATGCCCGTGCTAGCTATATTTCACTTGTTACGGGAACCTAAGAGCGGCTATGATGCCCGTGCTAGCCATTTTTCAATGTTTACGGGAACCAAAGGGCGGCTCTGATGCCCGTGCTAGCCATATTTCATTGACTTCGGGAACCAAAGGGGCCTATGATGCCTATAAAAAATTTCCACTTTGACTCAAAATATATCTTAGCTTTAAATAGATTGAAGTCAAAGTAAATTGCTTAGTAGGTAGTATATTTTAGAGACTGGAAATGCAGAATTAAACGTTAAGCCGATTACAAATAAAAAAAGTCAGTCCCCCAGTTCAGTAAAGCATTACACCACCGGGGGGCTGACCCTGCATATTTGATTATTTCAATTGACTACCGTCCATATACACTTTAATTCTATCAATCTTCTCTTCACGATTGAAGATAGACTGACTTGTTACAGCATCTAAAGTATCCACATCTTCAAGGATACCTTCTGTACCATCTTTATAACAAACGATGATTTTCTTTGTGCCGTCTAAATAATAGATTACTGGAATTGCACAGAATGTAAATCCTAAGGAATTCTCGTCTAACAGGATCGTTTCTGGGTCCGTAGTATGACTATTCCTAGGTAGGGACCAGATTTTCTTCTCATTTAAAAACTCAGATTTTGCTAGTAACTCCGGTTTAAAACGAACAAGCCCTTCCTCAACCTTCACTCCTACCTCACCTAGTCTAGAGATAAAGTCTTCTTTAACCTGTCCGGTCATACCCGGTTGCTGTACTCCTGCAAAGCCCGGAGTATGGGAATAAGCATCTGTTGGAAATGCGCCGTATTGTTCTGGTGATTTATCTAAACCGATGCCTGCCTTAATCGCTTCATAGTGGTGCATAAGCACCGTAGCTTCTTCATTCATACCGTTTTGGCAATAGACCTCGTTGAAGTTTTCTTGAGTCGCCAGGACTAGCTTTGATACCATGTGCCAATAGATGCTTCCTAAGCCTTCATACTTATAGAAGGTTCCGGAACGTCCTGTAAAAGCATGATGGTCAAAAAGGTTGCTGAAGATTTCTGCAATGATTTGAATTTCCTCATCCTTATACTCTTTTGTGGCTGTTAGTGCTGCTTGAATTTCTTCACCGTTTCTATAACTACCATTAAAATGGTACTTCCCATTCACATCTTGTTCAATAAACCGTGTACGATTTTGATTTAGTTCAGCTTGTAAAACGGTTGATGACAGTACTAGTTCTTCAGGAATTACATTTTTCTCTAAGAACCTTGGCAGCTCACGATTTGGATAAAGCATATAGCTATTTTGGTCTTCACGGTAGATCGAACTATTTTTAAGTGCCTCTAGGACCTCAATCGTTTCTTTTCCATCTAACGCTTTTGAACTTAGAACAGCCACCTGACCTTCTAACATCTCATAAAGATTTGATATGCTGCAGCTTTCCTTAGTAAAGCGGATGAGATTGTAAGAGTGGTATAGACCGTCTTCTCGTAAATTCTTTTTAATTGAATCCTGTAAATGGACCATCGAAACCTTAATAAATTCTTTAAGTGTTTCTATCGAAAGTGCTGCCTTCTCTCCTACAAAACCATTGTCATAGATGGAAGTTCGATACGTTTCTCCAATCCTGCCTAACGCTTGGACAATATCAAAACGAGTGTCATCGGACATTTTGTTAGCAAGATCTGGTTTACTATCGTTCAATACCGCCAACGTATCCTGTAACATCTGATGCACTTCAACTGAAACCTCGATAGAGTCCTCTTTCATTTCGTTAACGATTTCACTCATAAACGCTTGGAAACGGTGCAAATAATACAGGGTAACCATGGACAATCCATTCCCTACAAGAGCGTTGTTCGCATCGTTCCACTCAGGACGTTGCGTATTCATCCAGATGCCACCCTCTGGCACATAATTCGAGAACTTGGCAAGAAGCGTAACCAAAAGTTTTTCCATTAAGTTAACTTTATAAATTTCGTCCTTGCTGAAGATTAACTTCCCATCTGATCCAAGACTTGCAGTTTTGTTCTCAATCCATTGTTCACGCTCTTCATCATACTCAATACTGTTTCTTGGATCGGCGACTAATGCATCAAATCCTTTAATTCGATAAGGCACATTCGCATATACAAACACGTCTTTATACAGAAGGTCCTGCAGCTTTTCAGGATGAAAAGCCTTTGATAATTCCATTAGCTTTAAAAGATAAATAATTTGATGATCTCCCCAGTAGCCAATATTGGACCACGGATCTTCAGGGTCAAGCTTCTCCCAGTCAATTCCGTCTTTTGTAATTCGGTATGGGTTATAACCGTCTGCTGTTGATGCATTCACAAATTTAGCAATGATGCTCTCCGTGTAGGAAGGGTAGGAAATGGATAACGCTTCCCAGTTTTGGAAGATATCACGCCAATTCCCTTCAAACTTCAGCTCCTTAGCTCCATCTTCTTTGCTAACCTCTATATTAAATTTATTCCACGGACGACTTGGGTCGCCATGTCGCCTACTGAAGGTAAGTGGTAAGTACTCGAATACCAATCGTTCAAAATCCTTGCAATCTAGCTCTGCTGCCAAAGCAATCAGTTCATTATAGTTAATCGTTTCAGGCAACTGTTTCATAAAATCCAGTTGTTTTGTATATACTTCTTGATTCCACTTCCCTACAAATGCATTGAAATCCTCTCGATCAATTTCATAGCCATTTGCATAAATTCCACCACGCATAATATTGTAAAGGGTATTGGAAAAGTGTCTATAGCCCGCCTTCGCATTCGCCGTACATTGGAATCCGTCTGCATCAAATACAAGCTTTTGAAGATTGTACTCACCCTTTAACACATCCGCTTCTACCATTTCAAGTATCGATGGATTGTCGGTAATCTCCTTAATCAGCTTCTCAACCTTTGAAGCGCTTTGATTAAGCTCAGCTACGATATACCAGTTTTTTGATTCATTACCGTTAAGGTGGATAGAATCGACAACATAGTAAGAACCTCTTCTGCCCTTAATATCCACTTCCGTTTGAATCTCTGCGTTATGAGCGAAACCTTTAATTTGTTGTTCTGACAATAGGTAACTAGGATTCTCAAGTCCCTTTGACCAAACCGTCGTTGCTTTCAGAGATTCACTTGGCTCCGCTTTATCGGTTAAAATCGAACTAAGCGTGTAAATACCAAGTCCGGCTGTTTCTACTAATTCACATCGTTTATATCCATCAACAAGCGTGCTTTTTGTGTCTTGCAAAAGCGTATTGACCCCGTAAGGCAGGATGTTACGAATGCCGTCTAGGACTCTAATCTCTACTTCCCTTTCCGCTAGGTTAGCTATGCTAGATTCTTTTATGAACCCAAATAAATCACTACTCTTCCATGTATAGGAATAACGAACTTCCAGGTCATGGTTAATCTCTTCAAACATAATCTTATTACCGATGGTGTTTTTATAGAGGTTTCTAGTAATCTTATATACATTGCTATGATGAAGGGAAAAAGGTTTCCACAGAAAATTCTTTTCATCTTTGTTGACGATTAGGATGGTGTGTGAACCAGTTGTCTCAATACTGTCATGGATTTTATCATCTGTATAATATGGAAATAAGGCTGACTCTGCATTTTTACGACCGCAAGTCAGTCCGCCAGTACTTGATATAAACATCCAAAGGTCAACATCACTTACTACTGTCATAAAGAAGGGATCCATTTGATTGTAGTTTTCAATCTTGAAATAAGTATCCTCATTTATTGTTACCGTTTCTAGAGAAACCGGTTTTGTTCCAGCTTGCAAGGCTGCATTTCCAAGGTACAAGTTTGATTTATTTTTCATGCTGTATTCCTTTCTAAATCATATTTTTAAAATGATCTCACCACTCGTTTCAGCTCACTCTTTAGTTTAACCTTTTCTATTATTTTTCTTTAGGTTCAATTTTTCGTAAACGGTTACAAAATTTTAGGGGTGAAAGCATTCATGACTGTGACAACCCGAAGAGTGATGATTTTTGTCGAATTTTCACAAAACAAAGTGCCAGGCACCTACCAAAAAAATGGCTGTTGCCTGGCACTTTAGTTTGATTAACAACAATAATCATAAGGATGTAACGGAGGATGGGCAGGAAGCAGCCATTTCGGTTCTAGCGCCGGATCCTTCCAATGCCAAGCCCCAAGTGCTGCCGCACATGCATCGATCATATGACTTTCTTCATCAATGTATGAAGGGAGCTGTGTAATGTGCTGCTCCCTTAGCCAATGCTTGATAAAACTTCTCGATGACTTTTCTTGTTTATACGTTAATACATACTCTAGGTCGACCGGACGGATTCTTGAACCGATCACGGCTCCAGGATGCACTTCCACTATTGATATCGGGTGATGACGTGTGAGACTTTCTATTTCTCTCGAAAGCTTAATTCCTCTCAATGTTAAATAAACCATTCGGTTAAACGTAGGCGGCATGATGCTACCAGACTTCATCCCGAAAGAGAGGATAAACTGTCTCAGCTGTTTATCGCCAGGCCGGTCTCCCCCGCCGTCCTGATAAGACAAGGGAGCATCGATCCCAATAACCACTTCATCTATTTGACTTTGAGCTTGGATCTCCTCCAATATGTCAAGATCTCCAATATTACTCCTTAGGTTGAGAAACTTTAATTCACCCTTCTGACGTTCAAAGATCGCCATAACTGTATCTTTATGATTACTCGGGCCGGATAAATCAATGCCGATGACTCTCATCACCAATCTCGCTTTCTATTCATCTGTGAACCTAGAGAACCCAATCGAGGAAGCCGCTAAATCCCTGTCCCATTCTTGCTTCTTCTGTTTGTTCTGCAGCGATTTCAATTCAGCACATAAACGAACGACATCCACCTTCTGTTCGTAGTGCCATTCAAGGGCAATGGACGTGTACAGCTCATTCAGCTGGGCATAGGAGAAGTCCTTGGTAGAATCGACCACCAGTTGAAGACCCTCTTCTTGAAGAATTCTTGAAATATTTTTCTTCACTAAATACTGATAGCGAAGCTCCTTGGTCGGCACTTTGATTTCATAGGCACGATCAAAACGTCCAGAACGGTTCATTAAGGCTGGGTCTATTTTTTCCGGATAATTCGTTGTCCCAATAATGAAGATCCCTTCCTTTGATGTCGCCCCGTCAAGTACGTTTAGAAAAACAGAGCGAACACTTGATGGCATGGAATCAATATCCTCTATTACTAATACTAGTGGTGTTAATTTTAAGACTGATTTAAATACCTCTTTAATCGTGTAGCTTGATGTAAATTCCGTGATTTGCCAATAGGCCACTGGAGCGTTGATGCTGCTGGCAATAGACTTCACTAGTGTCGTCTTCCCATTCCCAGGCTTTCCGTAAAGAAGAATCCCGCGTTTGTAAGGGATATCGTACAGCTTGAAAAACTCACTGCTTTCGGAGAAAAATTCGTCAATCGAACGATAGATTTCCCGTTTAAGCGATTCTTCTAAAAAGACATCCTCGCGGTTAACCAAGGTTGTAATGCTATCAATCTCAGTTTCTACACCTTCCTCTGTATCAGTAAACACGGTTACGTAGTTTTTAATATAATCGCGCTTTCGTTTTAACACATATTTAAGAAAAGAAACCATTGCTGCATCATTTTTGGCGAAAATCACATCCCGTGTACCCTCACCATCACTTTGAAAAATTTTCAACCTTGAAAGCGCAACCTGATAAGTTGGATAATAATAAAGTCCATTCTCAATTCTTGGCTTCACAATTAACTCCATCGCTTTATCGGTATGGTTAGAGGAAATGCTTTTTGTCTCAGCCTCTTTATAGATATAAGAAATCAGCTGGACTTCAGCAGATTCCTCCTTTAAGTCTTCTTCAAGAATATCCCAAATTTCGTTAGAGGTATCGACATCTGAATAAAGGACAAAATCGATGCCTACTTCCTTTAAGAGCTTCTCTTGAAGCGTTGCGATGATTTTGCCGTAATCATAATAATACGGCAAGCTCTGGCGTTCGATTGCATTGCTGTCAAATAATATATTTTTCATTTAATACTCCTTTTTAAGTTCTTTATAATAGATTACGGTTGTATCTAGTTCTCCTTCACCAGAAAGGGCAAAGTGGGGAATTTTTCCGGCTTGAATATATCCGAGTGATTGATAGAGGAGATTGGAAGGATCCCCTTCCCTCGTATCAAGGACGATTAAGGTCCTACCTTCCTCCATCGCTCTTTCTTCCGCTGCTTTCATTAACGAACGTCCAACTCCTTTACGTCTAGCATTGGGGCCTGTCATCAACTTGGCAATCTCTGCTCGATGAAGTCCATTCTGCTTGGAACATAAATGAAGCTGGATCGTTCCGGCAATCTCGTTATTTAATGTTGCAATAAAAAGAATAACATTGGGGGAACATACCGTTTGCCAATAGTCTCTTGCATCTGATTGCTTCATCGGCGGCAAAAAGCCTATGGAAGCCCCATCATCCACCGTCTGTACCAACAGGTCAGTGAGTGAATCAATATGTGTTTCAATCGATGTAAGTTCTTCAATTTTCAACATACAAAACACCTCGATCAGAAAAGTTATCAATCTATTAAACCGTGTGAATTTATAATCAAAATAATGTCTCTATATCATCAAAATTATACTGTGGAAAACAGCTATTGCCAATGGAGAAAAAAGGGTCAGAGCACAGGGACGGTTCTCATGCTTCCTTCGCTAATCGAAGGAAGCATGAGAACCGTCCCTGTGTTCACTGCTGAAGGTAGCTAATTTACTTTCATTCTGCCAATTCTTTTATTTTGATGACGGATTTTTATATTTGTGCTTCTTTGGGAATTAGGATGACCCGGAATAGCTAGGAGGCCGGCCTTGAATAGGACATATCCAATTAAGGTAGTAAAAATTGTACTTCCGATTAGTAACCAGAAGAATCTTCTGCCAACTTTGCGTAACATATTTTCACCTCTTTACCTCTTGTTGATGATAAATATGATACATTTATCTTGTTTATGTCGTCATATTCCCTCTGCCATCCTTCCCCCGAAGATTTTATGTTTGCTATGATCCTCACTGTTCTATTTACATGGATTACCTCGTGTTTGAATGTTATACAAACTTAAAGTATGTTATCCTTTTCCTAACTACATATGTTGATAAAAGAGTTTTGTAAAAGTGAGGGTATGTCATTGAAGCGAAGCATTATGCATTTAGCTGTTGGTAAACCGAAGGAGTTTAATTGGAACAATAAAGTAGAGGTTTCCGCAATCGGAAAATCAACTGTTCAAGCTGCTGAGTTGAAAAAATCTGGCTTTGTTGGTGATGATGTTGCCAACCACAAGTTTCATGGTGGTCCAGAACGTGCAGTATGTTTGTATCCATTTGAACATTACGCTTATTGGGAAAAAATCTTTCAAAAGAAGCTCATTCTCCCTGCTTTTGGGGAAAATATTACGGCAAGTGGAATGGCTGAAGATCAGGTTTGTATTGGTGATATATTTAAAATTGGGGATACAGTGGTTCAAGTAACACAAGGCAGGGTTCCTTGCGCCACGATTTCTAAATATAATCACGAAAATCAGTTTTTAAAAAAAGTGGTTGAAACGACGCTGACTGGTTACTTTTTTCGCGTATTGGAAGAAGGATCCATTATGCTAGATTCGGAAATCATGCTTGTAGAAAAGCACGCAAAAGAAATTTCCGTTTCTTTTGCTACACAAATTCTATTTCATCAAAAACAGGATAAAACATCGATTGAAAAGATATTAACCGTTGATGCCCTAGCAGACGATTGGAGAAATCGCTTTTTAAAATTGTTATAATCCTTTAACCTGATACAGCCTAAATAAGTAAAATGCCAGGAACCTCCCAAAAGTTTGGATGGTGCCTGGCACTTTGTTTATTTTAACCAATCATAACCTTCTCTTCTGCATATTTATATGGCAGCTTCTTATTCGCTCTGGCCAATGCAAAGGCAATTGTAAGTGGTCCCACCCTGCCCATAAACATCAGAAGTGAAATTAATATTTTCCCAATTGGGCTTAAATCAGTCGTCAATCCTAAAGACATTCCAACGGTACCAAACGCTGAGATCACTTCAAATAAAATGATATTTAAAGGTGCTTCTTCCGTAATGGTTAAAATAAACAGGAATACAGCAATGAGAGCAGTCGAGTAAAGTGTGATTGAAAAGGCTCTAAAAATGATATCGTTAGGAAGTCTTTTACCAAATACATTTACTTCATTTCTTCCCCTAATTAGCGTCCAAACCGCAAGGATTAAAATCACGAATGTAGTTACCTTTATCCCACCTGCTGTACCACCCGAACCTCCTCCGATAAACATAAGAAGCATCGTAATCAACTGGGTACTTTGTGTTAAATCAGGCATATTCAAGGAATTAAAGCCAGCAGTTCTTGGTACAACTCCGTGAAAAAATGCTCCCAGTAATTTATCCTTAAAAGATAAATCACCTAAAGTTCCTGGATTATTGTATTCCAATACAAAAACTAGGATCGTACCCAGTACATTAAGAATTACAGTAACCAATATAACCAGTTTTGAATGCAAAGAAAGCTTTCTCAATGATTTTTTCTTCAATAAATCTATGATCACCGTATAGCCAATACCACCAATAATGATCAATGAACTTAGTGTCATAATAACGGTAAAATCACCGACATACTCTGTAATACTCTTAAATCCTCCCATAATATCAAAACCCGCATTATTAAATGCTGAGATAGAGTGAAAGATGCCATAAAAAATAGATTGTGGAAATCCAAAATCAGAAGCCCACCGAATGGCTAGAATGGTTGCTCCTAAACCTTCAATCATTAAAGTAAAAATGACAACGAACTTTACTAATCTCACCATTCCTTCTAATGAAAGCTGATTTAAGGATTCTTGAATCATGAGTCGACCCTTTAGACCAATATTTTTTCCAAGAAATAAAGCAATGAGTATTCCAACTGTCATAAAACCAAGACCGCCAATTTGAATTAAAAACATCAAGACAATTTGGCCGAAAACGGTAAATGTTGTCTGAGTATCAACGACAACTAACCCGGTTACACAAACAGCTGAAGTAGCTTCAAATAATGCATCAATAAAGGATAGATGATGGCGATCCTTTGTTGCAAATGGCAGCATAAGCAAGAAAGTTCCTAACATGATCAAACAGAAAAAGCCTAAAGATAATGTTTGAGCGGGGTTAATTTTCACCCAATTACTCGAAATCTCAATTGATTTTAAATTCTTTAATCTTTTCATCCTTTACAATCCCCTAACAATTTTGTGAAGTAAAAAGGGTACATGACTTTATCTTTAAATCTGTTTATTTAATCTTTTATGAAGTTTCTTCGGGGACTGGGAATTTCCTCATAAATACGAACCATTTAGTTTGTTATAGAAAGTTATTGATCTAGCTGAATAAGAAAAAGACCATTCCTAATAAGAATGGTCAATATTTTATTAACCTTCTCTCCATTCCGCTTACGGAGTTAGCTGTCGGATTAGGGATTGAGAGCATCCCTTCTTAACCTAAAATGTTAAGATTCACCCCAAGATAAACATAAATGTTTATCAGTAGTGGTTCCCCCGTTCAATTATGATTCAGCATTACGTTTTAAGTTCTAAAATGATAAATATAAATTACTCCTAGTGAATGAATGTGTCAATAGATATTTTTTTAACATTTATACAGTATCACATTAATCATACCTTCTTTTGATCGTTTGATGATATACGTTCTTGATGAGGATTTAAATTACCCTTTTAGCTTATAATGAAAAGAGAAGGACTAATAAAAACTCATATTTTGAAAGAAGGGATTTATATTGACCTTTTATCAATCATTAACACCTTATTATGATGAAATTTTTCCTACTAATATTAAAACTCTTAATTTTTTAGTCTCCAACTTTAAAGAGAGAGGATTATTGCTTGACGTGGGTGCTGGTACGGGGAATATGGCACTCAATCTGGACAAAGAAGGATTTAACGTGATCGCCACTGAACCTGAGGAAACAATGGCGAAACAAATTCAAGAAAAAGCAGGAAACCATCCCATTACTGTACTGACCAAACCGATGCAGCAAATAGCAGATATAGAGGAAACTTTTGATGGGATTTATTGCATTGGTAACACACTTGTTCATTTAAACAATATGGAAGAAATCAGCGAATTTTTTCAACAAGTATATAAAAAGTTAAATCAAGATGGTGTGTTTGTTTGCCAAATTGTTAACTTTGAGAGAGTATTAGAAAAACAAGTTGTTGCCTTTCCGACCATCCAAAAGGAAACATTTGAATTTAAACGCCGGTACGACTTAGAGGGTGAGAAAGTGCTCTTTACCACCACTATAGAAACGGCTGAACAAACCTTTTCTAATACAACATCTCTATATCCTGTCACATCAAAGCAACTGCTTCCAGCTTTGAAAAATGGCGGATTTCAATCAGTTGAACTTTTTGGGAATTTTGAAAAAGAATCTTATACAATAAATTCTGCAGCTGTCATCGTTGTGGCGAAAAAATAGATTTTAAATAAGTAAAAATGCCAGGCACCTTCCAATTTAATGGATCGTGCCTGGCACCATTTTTTTGCACCATTTTTTTCTAAGTGTACTGTAAATTCCAAAACACAATCAGTAGACCAATTGTAATTACAGTGGAAAAAACATATAAAGATTGTAATCCTGTTTTACTACCTTTTTTCAAAGAGATAAACCCTGTAATGAAAGCAGTTGGTATCCAAGGGATAGCGACCATAACTGGGATGATGATAATAGCGAAAAATACATCTGAGTCCAATTTGAAAGGTATATTAAGCACGGCCATCCGTCTAAATATCGAAAACCAAAAAAATAGAAAACTGCTTACTGCATAGACTAAGATACTTACCCCAAATCCAAATAAGAAACTGAACTGAGTATCATTACTATCTCTCATCTTTAAGCACTTCCTATAATAGATATGAATTCCCTCAAAATAAATTTCCTAATAGTATAAATCGGTTATTTTAATTTTCTGTTTCTATTAAGTGCTATCAAAAAAACAAGGAAAAAACCACACACTGCGCCGAATAGTCCTCCAATAATTGCTCCGATTTGTCCAAATGCTTCGTATCCACGAACTCCATTGAATATAACGTCTCTTGGGTAATTTCCGTACAGTTCTAGTCCTATAAGTGAACCGATTATCGTACCGGCAACAGCACCTATGATGATACCTTTAAATAATTTGGGCCGCATCAAATACACCCCTTCTTTAATTATACTCTGAAAATTCAGTAAAAATTAAATGCTATGTTACAAAAAAAGGAAAAAATAGAGGTCAGTTCTCCGCTTTAGTAAAGACTTGGCTAGTCTGACGGAATATATTTTCCTGCAGCAGGGTTTATCGTTTTTATTTGTTTAGTAGAATTGTATAATTAAGGAAGCACGATAAAATGAATTAGGGAAAGGATGTTGTCACCTTGGATCAAAAGTACGCAGGTCATACTTTGTTACAATCAGTACCGTTTGGAAATGAAAGGTTAGCAAGCCGGTTAGTAATGGCCCCGATGACAAGAATGTTTTCACCAAATGGGATTCCAGGAGAAAATGTTGCTCACTATTACCGGAAACGTGCGGAGAATGGGATTGGTCTTATCATCACCGAAGGGACAGCGATCAACCACCCTGCTGCCGTCATGAGTCCAGATATTCCCCGTTTTTATGGTGAGGATGCTTTAAACGGTTGGGCAAATGTCGTAAAGGAAGTCCACGAAGCAGGTGGAAAAATCATCCCTCAATTATGGCATGTTGGTGCAGCACGAAGAGCAGGCAGTGAACCAAATAGTGAAGCTCCACCTGTTAGTCCGTCTGGCTATACGTTAAGAGGCCAAAAAAATGAGAAAATAAAGGCTTTAACAAGAGATGAAGTCGCAGAAATGATTAATACATATGCCGAAGCAGCAGCAAACGCCAAGCGCATTGGCTTTGATGGTATTGAATTGCATGGAGCGCATGGATACTTAATTGATCAATTCTTTTGGGAAGTAACCAACAAGCGTGATGATGAGTATGGTGGCGACCTTGGGGAGAGAACAAAATTTGCGGCTGATGTCGTTCGTGCTTGCCGAAAAGCTGTTGGCCCTGACTTTCCTATTGTCTTCCGCTATTCTCAATGGAAAGGAACCGATTATCAAGCTAAATTAGCTACTAACTCTAAGGAGCTTGAACAATTCCTTACTCCCTTGGCGGAAGCGGGGGTCGACATTTTCCACTGCTCGACCAGACGAATTTGGGAACCTGAATTTAAAGAGGAAGATCCATCATTAAACTTAGCCGGCTGGACGAAACGAATTACGAAAAAGCCAACGATTGCCGTCGGTTCTGTTGGCATTAACCGTGCCTATCTGAGTAACCAAGATAATTCTCAGGTAACCATTGAAGACAATCTTAAAATAATAGATGAAAAAATCAATGCAGGCGAATACGATTACGTGGCAATCGGCCGTGCCGTGCTGGCTGATCCAGAATGGGCAGTAAAACTCCAAAATGGTAATCTTGACCAAGTGACGCATTATACGAAGGAATCAGAGAACCATTTGAGTTAATTGTATATAAGTTCACCCTATCATTCCCCCACTCCTGTAATATTTATTGAAATAAAAAAGGACATGCTACTACATCTCCGGCCGAGTAATAGACGATTTCCTCAATGGTGATTGGCTGTTGGGTAAGATAATCCACTCAAGGGTGGATTTTTTTTGATTACAAAAATATAACTGAAAACGAGGTGTGAAAGGATGTTACAAAATGAATTGACAGGTCTTTTGAACATTGAACTTCCAATTATTCAAGCTCCTATGGCTGGCGGGGTTACCACTTCAAGCTTAGTCTCTGAGGTTTCAAATTCAGGGGGCTTAGGGATGATCGGGGCAGGTTATATGACCCCAGCTCATATTAGGGAGCAAATTAGGGAAATAAAGCAGTTAACCTCCAAACCGTTTGGTATTAATCTATTTGTTCCGAATGAGTTTCACGTTTCAGACAATGAGATTCAATCGGCAAACCAGTTGTTAAACCCTATTGGTCAGCAGTTAAAAATACACCAAAGAGCCCCCTTAGAAATTCCTAATTTTAAAAATGTTGCTGAGAAGTTCAATGAACAAATTAAGGTTGTCATAGAAGAAAAGGTTGCTATTTGTTCTTTTACATTTGGCATTCCTTCTAGAGAAGTGATCACTGAATTAAAACAATCAAACATTCTTCTAATGGGAACCGCTACAACTGTTAGAGAAGCAGTTGAAAACCAAAAAGCAGGAATGGATGTTGTGGTTGTCCAAGGTAGTGAAGCTGGTGGGCATCGTGGGAACTTTTTGAATGAATTTCAAGATAATCTGGTTGGGTTAATGTCATTAGTCCCACAGGTTGTTGACAATATAAACATCCCTGTTGTTGCTGCCGGAGGAATTATGGACGGAAGAGGATTAATGGCTTCGATTTGTTTAGGAGCAATGGCCGTACAAATGGGGACTGCTTTCTTAACTTGTATGGAAAGTGGAGCAAACAAGGTTCATAAAGAAGCCATACTGAAAGCGAAAGAAGACCAAACTGTTTTAACTCGTTCCTTCTCCGGTAAATGGGCAAGAGGAATTAAAAACAAATTTATTGTAGAAATGCAGGATCATGAAACACTTTTACCTGACTTTCCTGTTCAAAACACTTTAACTCAAGAAATCAGAAATACTTCTGCTGCAGAAAATAATCAAGAGTTCATGTCACTTTGGTCTGGTCAAAGTCCAAGATTAGCTAAAAATCAAACAGTTGATTGTCTGATTAAAGATATTATTGCTGAAGCCATCAAAATAAGTTCTAGGGGTGCGAGGTAACAAGGTTTATTCCCTTCTACCTCCTTGTATCGAACTTTGCGGAGGTTTGAGACTAAGCGGAGAATTTCCTCCTATTGTATATTAGGAAGCTTAAAAAGCGGAAATAAGCGGAGATATTCCGGTTAACTGCTCTAAATCAGCTAAAATCCAAGGATTTTGACTAAATAAACGGAAAAACTCCCCTTATCTTTAAGGAAATATGGCTATTTCCCAATTTAGCCGGGCTTTTTCCGTTTAAACATTTGATAGGATCAATCTGATAGATTCCCTTATTCCACTAGAATCCTTTTTATATTGAGAGATTAACACATATCGAGTTTATCTCGACCGCACAAGGTGGTCTGCCTGGATTCGTGAGATGCTGTGTGTTGCTTTTCTTCCCCTTGTCTCTAAAATAAGCTTATTGCCTATCCCCCATCCAACCTTTGAGACATATCATAAAGTGAACGTATTAAACAATATATTCACGAAAGGATGGCAAAAAGTGAACCAAAAAAATGACGAGAGACTATATGGTGGACAAGGCTGGGGTCATGGTGGGCACGGCGGACATGGCTGGGGGCACGGTGGGCACGGTGGGCACGGCGGGCACGGCTGGGGACACGGCGGACATGGCTGGGGACACGGCGGGCATGGCTGGGGACACGGCGGGCACGGCGGGCACGGCTGGGGACACGGCGGACATGGCTGGGGGCACGGCGGACATGGCTGGGGACACGGCGGACATGGCTGGGGGCACGGCGGACATGGCTGGGGACACCGCGATGAGGAGCGAAATGATAAACAAAGTAAATAATATGAACAATATTAGGGCTTAAACATGCAAAAGGGACGTCATTAGATGACCCTTTTCAAGTGTGAATGAAAATGAATCTTGAAAAAGGCAGAAACGCTGCAAGAAAGCAATCATAACACTCATGGTTCCATCTTATTGAACTATTTACTTCTATCACTAATGCAAGAAAAGTCTCAGTTGACTAGAACTGACAACTATTATCTACTATTAAATTTAGCTGTTTGGACATAATCCACCTGAGCCTTCAACTCAAGGTGGATTATTTTTGGGGGTTACAATGTTATTTAATCCACTGTACGACATCTTCCATGGCACGTCGCGTTTTTGGACGTGCCGGATCCTCTTGGCGATAGCCGAAGGCAACCATAGCTGAAACGGCAAGCTTGCCATCTTCAAGAAGTCCTTCGTTCTCCAAAATCTCATTTACTTTGTCACGGCTAAAGCCCTCAATCGGACAAGAGTCAATGCCGATTTGTGCCGCTGCTGTCATCATATTGCCAAGTGCAAGATAGGTTTGCTTGCTCGCCCAATCAAACAAGGCCCGGTCGCTTTCAAACAGACGCTGGTCCTCCTCTTGAAATTCTCTGTATCTAGGCTGCAGCGTCTCGAGCAAATCATCCGGCATCTGCTTCACATGCTTTTGTAACTGCTGTACATACTGAGAATCATATCTTGCATCTGTACGTGCAAGAATCACCACAAAATGGCTTGCAGTTGGCAGCTGTCCTTGTGCGCCCCATGAAACTTCTCTCAGCTTTTCACGAAACTCCTGATTTTGCACAACGAGGAATTTCCACGGCTCGTACCCAACCGAACTTGGTGACAAACGACCTGTTTCTAAAATGAAGGTAAAATCCTCATCAGAAATTTTCTTAGTTGGGTCAAATACCTTTGTTGCATGGCGAAAATGAAATGCATCAAGGATCTCTTGTTTTTTTGCGTCGTGATGGCTCATGGAATTCATCCTTTTCTTCATAGATTGGAATAACTAGGGCTGTATGGGTACTAGTTTGTACAAGGCATATTGTATCTATTTAGCTTACACTTAACAAACATTCAGCTTTCAAACCATGCAATCTAATGAAAAATGGGTCTGTCCCCACTGGTATTAGGAATACCGTTTAAGGACCGACCCATGTTATAAAGATTTACATTTTTCCGAACGAAATCATTCTCTCTACTTAGATTATACTACTAATCATAAATTATTTATAGACTACTCTTTCTAAGGATCTTATCCTATACTGATGTATACAAATCTATAAAAGAGGTGTATGAGTATGATGAACAAACAAGATGTCTTAGATCATGGTCCTTTCTTTCATGGCACGAAAACAGAATTAAAAATTGGTGATCTTTTAGAACCGGGACACTTATCGAATTATCAGGACAAGAAATCTAACTATATTTATTTCACTGCAACATTAGATGCTGCTAAATGGGGTGCTGAATTAGCGACATCTCAATCTAAAGAAAGAATTTACATGGTAGAGCCATTAGGTGATTTTGAAAATGATCCAAACTTAACGGACAAAAAATTTCCTGGAAACCCTACACGTTCTTATCGATCAAAATCGCCTTTGAAAATAGTAGCTGAATTACGTTCATGGGAAAGACATTCCGACGAAGAAATTAATCATATGCTTACATCTTTAAAAAAGCTACGAGAACAAGGAATTGCTGTAATATACGATTAATCATCAAATTAATATCTGAAAATGCTGGGCAGGCAAGCGCAATGTACATCTTGTTCTAGGGAGGCTCAACTTGTCCATCCTACCGCCAACTACGGTATAGACCTGCCCTGTGATAAACTCCCCGAGTTATTAAACATATCTAATCCTATATCTCAATATAAAAAAACTATTCTCCATCTTTGAAGAATAGCCTCGTTTAGTTACAAAATTGATAATCAATAAGAATCATTTATTTAACTGCCAATAAAGCATACCTTTATCTTTATGGATTTTTGTCATATTTAGCTTCTCCAATACTCTAATTGAAGAGCTGTTATCCTCAATACATTCAGCTATAATTTTATTTACCGAATTAGAGTTAAATGCCCATTTAACAATACAGTTTAATGCTTCTGTTGCATACCCTTTATTTTGTTCTGAAGCTGTAATACCATAACCAACTTCAACTGATTTTTCATCGTCCGGCTTTCCTTTAAACCCAATATCCCCAATAATTTTATTAGTTTGTTTATCAATAACAAGCCAAACACCCCAACCTAAAACAGATGAATCTTCTTTTAGATTGTCAAGATACATCCCAAAATGAGGTCCAAGTTCATATTCTTTTGTGGAATAAACTAATAATGACTCGTCAGTACAAGGGATAAGCTTTAGTCTTTTTGTTTCAAGCTCTAAATTCATTATTTTTTCTCCTTATAATTTCATCCTTTGATAAACAATAGATGAAGAAATTTATAGCGCAGTAAGGTTGTACTGCGCAGCAATACTATTTTTAATTATTGTTCTAATACATACGACCCTGCTATGAAGAATAGTTAAAGAGGAAAGGAAAGAACAACATTCTTTAACAGTGCTTCTATAAATATTAGATATCAGTTTTCATTTTTTGGATTTTAGAAAGTGCTTGTTTTGGTTGATTTTGTTCACTTTGAATAGAGTTTGCGAACTGTTCTAATGTATTATTTAAAAATTCTATTTGTTTTTCATTGAACTCTAGTAGTTTTTCCATAATCTTCAAAGCTTCTATAACTGCCCAACTTTGATGTTCGTGAAGTAAGGTAATTATTGCTTGGGATGGTTCTAGCCAAAGTAATAAGTGGTCTTCCTCTATTGGTTTGCTTATTTCCTTACCTATATCGCATTTATAATAATAGCCTTCACTGAGATAATACTTTAAATCGTGTGGAGAATAAAAATAACCTTTTGCACATCCTATAAAATTACCTATTTCAATATCCATTCCCATTTCTTCTAAGGCTTCTCTTTTTATACATTCTTCGTGAGTCTCATTTCCTTCAATTCCACCACCAGGAAGAAAATAATCTCCATCACCTGTTTTAATAATGGCTACTTTATTGTTCTGACTATTGAACATAACACAATAAACAGCAGGTCTTAATATGTATTCTTTTCCATCTTCTTTATTTCCAAATGTAATAATATCCATAAATAAAAAGTTCCCTTCACCTTAGCATTCTTCTTAAACAATCCTGAGTTACTTAAGTACATTCTTTCACAAAGTCACTTAAGTAGCAAAAAAATAACCCCTCTCTCTCCTTGATAGGAAAGATAGGAGTTATCTTGATCAGGTGTTTTAATCAATCATTTCCCACAGCATTTTTTATATTTTTTCCCGCTGCCGCAAGGACATGGGTCATTCCGGCCGACTTTCGGTTCGGTTCGAACAGGAGCCGGTGAGAGAGAATTCTCCCCATTGCTTCTATTACTTTCCAAAGCCACTTGTCTCCAAAAATCAAGTTCAGGATGCTTGAGTCCTAGGATTGAATAGTAGCTATAAACCGTCTGTTCAATATCAACAAGACCAGAAGAATATTCTAGTTTCATATGTGCTTTTATTTCAGGTAGTGCGTCTTCTGAAAGCTGGTGACAAAGTGCTTCAATTAGGATGTCTCGATTGCTCAGTTCTGTTGCAGAACGATACGCTTCTCTTAATACCTCGACCGCATAGTCTGATTTAATGTTTTCAACAATGGAAGAGGCATAAATGATTGAATGATCTTTCTTAAGATAAGGAGCCACTTCTCTTACTACTTCATCTGATTGGGAACGGATTAAGGCTGCAGACACTTCCTCTAACAAACTGTCATCATCGCGGTCCAACAAGCTAACCAATAAAGGGATGTATCTTTGCAGTTGTAGCAATCCAATCATATAGACGGCTAATACACCATTAAAGGAAAACCAATCTTCCGCTAACTCCTCTTCTAGCACTAGATCAATTTCAGCTTCTGTCACCCACCCCTTTTTCACCAGACACGCCGCAATTTTTTTAGCTTTTATGTAGAAATCGTGTTGTTTGTTACCTGGATTCTCAAGATCATTCAATACCTGTCCATATTCTGAGTATACTTCTTCTTCCTTCCCATGTAACAACAGCTCATAAAGGGTCCACGTTTCCTTTGGAAGATAGTTCTGGAGCTCTTCCTTATATTTCAGGGCAAGTTCCGGTTCAATCCGGTGGACCAAACTCACTGCTAAATGACGTTTGGATGCCTCCATTGAAGGAATATTCTTAATTAAGATCTTAACAGCTTCTTCATTGAAGGTTTGATTCTCAACATAAATGAAGATGGATAGTTGTTTATCCTCGTTTCGAAATGCTTCTTTTAATAGTTCATTGGTCCATTCTTCTGGAACAAGTGGATAGTCGTGCAGTGCATGTACCACTACATCTTGGATTAAAAAATCATCACTAATCAAATGCGGTTTAATTTTTTCTAAAAATGTCATACCTGATTCCCTCACATTCTCCTATTACCATCATTTTATTTTACTTTATTGTCGTCACGAAGTAAAAAAATAGGGGCCAGTCTCCCAGGTAAGCGTTAAAACACCGGGGGACTGACCCGAATTTTCATATATGTAACAATCTCATTGGGACCCATTCAGTGTTGCCCCAGGTACTTTTTCTAACCATTCTTTTTCAATGAGGAATCTAGTAACCTTTTCTGAAAAGCTGCCGGCTTTAGCAATTTGTGTGCTATACGCCGCCAGTAAATCATGCTTCATGACCGACCCTAGCGAAAAACCATATTGGGACAAAAGAGAGCCAAATAAACCTGCTACATGACAAACCATGATTTTGTCAGAAAATAACCTTTTAGTGGTATCAGTTAATTCTGCCAGATAAGTAGGCCGGATTGGTAATTCGTCTTTCTCTAAAAATTCATTTAACACATGAAGTTGCTTTTGGACCACTGTGGCTCCCTTTTGAAGCAGTTCAACCACCTCTTCAGAGTCAGTTGTCTGTACAAAACCGGTAAAAAGTGTTTCCATCATGATCAGAAGATCAATAATCGAATAAAGGTTGGCAATTTCCATACTATTCAACATCCGGGTATCTCCAAACCATCCATTCAAATAACTACTTTTTTGAATGTCTTCCGGCACTGTCGGGATGGGTAATGGAGGTGTTCGCGAATAAATCCCTTTTGTTAACAGGAGATCAATTACCCTTTCATTTAACTGTATAGCAGATTGTAAACATTCTTCCTCGTACTTGCGTATATCGACTCTGGCTGTAAGCGCTAACGCTCTTGAATGAAATTCAAGTCCGATCCGAGCCGCTTTATGCATGTAGAATAGCATGAACTTTTCACTAAATAGGGGCGCTGAACTGACAGAAATATCTTGTTCGGAAAAACCTAGCGGAATGGGACAGCCTGCGCTTCCGAGAATTTCTTGTCTCCCTGTAAGCATATTATTTGTTACTTGCAGGGCAAAACGAAATAGGTTCTTTGCCTCTGCGTCATTTGAATGCTCGGCAAAAACGGTTAAATACCACTTTGCCATTTGATTGATCGAATATCCTGTCCAAAGATAGCCGAGTTCAGAGGCTGTAAGAGGAATACCCTTTGAATCACTCATTCGTAGGTCGCTCCTTTTTTCATCTTAATAAACGGTCTTAGTAAATAGCTGGCTGTTTTAAGCGGATTAATAGATTTTGTCAAAAATAACTTTTCACCCCAATAGCCTTGAAGTAATCGTACAATGCGGTCTAATCCTTCATTGGATATTCGCTCCATCGTCCGTCTTAACACAAGAGCATCTTCATAGCTTTGGCGAAGAGGTTCCATTAATTCCTGATAGTTACTTAACCCGCATAAATCATAGGCAGCATGAACTCCGCTTAAGATCGATTCATATTGGCCAAAGCCCATAAAAGGCATCATCGTGCCAAAATTATTCCCAATGTAAAAGGTATTTCCGATTCGTGGAGACTGACAAATCCCTATCAGATAGTTGGAAATTTGAAATTCATCAGTTATCGGTAGTTCCTGCTTTAGCTGGGACTTTAGCTTTTCGTAAAAATTATCCCATAGGCTTTCTATATTCAAATCAGCGTTTTCTTGCAATTCGGGAATAGCTAACGAAATGCTCGCTTCTTTGTCAGAAAAGGGAATGAGGAAGCAATATCCGTACGGTGCAAGATCGTAATCCATCCACGCCATTACTGTATTTCGGTTGAAGGAACCCTCAATTGTCGCACCTTTAATGCTAACAGATAAATCTTCTCTGTAGTTTTTTGCCTGTTTTGCATAAGCACCATCACCCGTTGCCACGACTACATGAGTATATTCTCTTTGTAATTGTTCATAGGTTTTCTCAGAATGGTAGTGAATTGTTCCCTTAACTTGACGCTCTAATTGTGATTCAAACGAATCCTCTCTTCTCCCGCGAATATTAGTAAACCCAAGATGACCTTCAATCACCGCTTGTTCGTTTTTTGAAAAAAGCTCGATCTTTTGTATGGTTGAAGTCGGTTTAAGGTATATGCCGTATTCATCTGACAAGGAAGCAATACAATCCTGAACCGGCCGGGTAAAAATATCAAGCATGGCCTCCCCGTTAACAAATCGGTCGCCTACCTTGTCTCTTTTTTCAAAGATTGTTGGGGTAATGCCGTTCTTTTCAAGCGTGATCGCACAGGCTAAACCAGAGATTCCCGCACCCATAATTGCAATTTCCATTACTTAAACTTCCTTCCAAAAAAGGCTACAATACGAGCATTCCCTTTTGATAGCTAATAAATGTATCCATTTTTTCCAATTAACTGGATATTTTTTAATAAACTAAAAAAGAGGCAGTCCCCGGCACCGGGAGTGTTTAAACCCGTGGGGAGACTGACCTCATGAATTGGGAAATATACATAAAAAATTCACAATTTTTGCAGACATTTTATTATATAGTCAAATTAAGACTATTAAAACATTACATATATTTCTTAAGTAACAGGAAGTGTCTTGATCGATTTGCATGGTATTTGAAAAGAGAAATGGAAGGGAAGTTTAAATGAGAATGGGTGAAAAAATTATTCCTAAGATACAAAGATACTCTCGAATCCTATTTTTCCTGTTATCATGGATTCTTTTGCTAGGCATCGTCACACAGGTTGCTTTAGCAGGCTTAGCTGTTTTTGTTGATGGTGGGGTGTGGCAAATACACAGAGCTGTCATGGATGTAATCGAGTTTATTCCGGCCTTGATGTTTATTTTTGGTGTTGCTGGTGGAATTCCTAAATTTTATAATGCAGTGAGCTTTCTGTTATTCTTCTTTCTCAATTTCCAATACTATACAACTATCGGTTGGCTCGGTGCAATTCATTCAGCATTCGCACTCGTCTTATTTACAATTTCCTTGTATGTAGCTTGGGGTTCCTATCAGATAGTTATAAAAGGCAAGAAATTAAATATGGAGAATTTACGGTTCCAATAATTAAATAAAGTCAGTCCCCCAGTTGAGTAAAGCATTAAAGCGCCGGGGGACTAATCCCCTCTAAAAATATCCTCCTTACAAGGCATTATTACTTTGTTCTCCCTATTTGTTTACTCGCTGTTGATCCGATTCATACATTATCTCTTTCGATCGGTGTTGTTGCTTATTTGAAAAATATCTCACCATACCGATTACCATTCGTACTCCTAAAAAAGTAAGACTGATCGATATAAATGAAGACATCCCATTCCAACCTTTTTTATATTTTACTAACTGCGTGTTCCTTTCCAGCCAAGTTTCTACAATGGTCATTGGAATGCTATACAAGAATACCTTTGTGATTACATCGAATAATCTGGAATTGTTAGTAAATTGATTGTAGTACAAGAAACTGGAAATAACAGATAATCGAAATCGATTGAGTGAAACCAGTTTTAGCACTACCCGTGGTGACTAGTCCCGCTTTTCAGAAACTGATCCTCTCTCAATAAGGCGAAAAGAGACTTCATCGTTCGTTATTTCATCGTTTATTGCTTGAAGGAAAAGGTTCTTGCCGATTTCCACAAGTGGAATTTCAATCGTCGTAATGTCCATCATTTTCGCAATGGGTTCATTATCGAAACCAATAATCGCAAGTTGGCCTGGTATAGATATATTTAGTTTTTGGCAGCAGGTCACAATTCCTGCAGCCACCTGGTCACTTGTTACCAATAATGCCGTTGGTGGTTGATTCATATCATGAAGTTGGTTCATGACTTTTTCTCCATCCTCAAAATAGAGACACTGATCCATAATATATTCAGGGTGATAGGACAATTGGTATTTTTCATGAAAGTCCCGATACGCCCGTTCACGATTTTGTGCATTCGTTCCCGATTTTCTTCCTATACAATATCCAATCTTTTTGTGGCCATTTTGGTACAGGTATTCTAGTGCACTACGGAAGATTTTATATTGATCTACGGAAGTGGATGACACTTGTTTCCCCTTACTATCCTCACAGACAACGATCCTACCAAACGGTACATATTCCTCTATCGTTGACCAGTCACAAGTCCTGGAGCAAATGACTAATGAATCAATTTGCTTTTGTTTTAGCATTTGTAATGCTTCCAGCTCCATACTTTCACGATAATCCGTCTGAAACAAGACCAGTTTATAATGCTGGTCTAATGCTTGTTTAGCAATTCCCTTTAATAACAAGGCAAAATAGGGATGATCTGAGAATGGAACAACCACTCCAATCATCTGTGTTTTTCCCTTACTTAAATGAACGGCATTTATGTTCTGCTGATAATTACTAGTTCGTATTGCCTCTAAAACGGACCGCCTCTTTTCCTCACTTACATAAGGATGATGATTTAATACACGCGATACCGTCGCGACTGAAACTCTGGCCATTTTTGCTAGATCCTTTATATTTGTCATTCTCTCACCCTGTTCGTTGTCTCTCTTTTATTCTTCCTTGGAATTAGTGAAGTAATCTTCATAGGATTGTATAGGTTTAACATCCATCGATTGACCTGACGCCTTTAAACAAAAATAAGCGGAAATGTATATTAAAAAACAAACTATGATTAAGGATAACATACCAAACTCTCCTCACTTTCTGTATTTGTTTTGAGTGTAAAGTATGAAACGCGTTTCAGGTCAACCCCATAATAAAGATTTGGAAAACACAAAAAAGGTCAATCCCCCACCGGATTAAAACACTACCCGTGTGGTTGACTGACCACATAGCCCCAAGAATAAATAGATCTGTTCTTTTATTTCTCCTGGATGTATTTCATACATTTGTTATCCTTAATCAATTAATAAAGTTTAGGAATTTCTCAGATTGAGTTACATACATTTTGAGGAATATTATTGAAGGTGTTTAATGATTTTTTAGTTTATAGATTTCCCTTGAATGCTCTGAAATCATTTGATCATAGTATTCGAGGTCATGTTTTGTTGCCATTGTCCCCTTTATTTCTTTTACCTCCCCGAAGATGGAATCTAGTTTTTTCCCTAGTGTATCTACTTTTCCATCTATATCGGTTATATTTTCGTTCATTTGGGCTATTTCCCCGTCCATTTCGGTGATTTTTCCGTCCATTTGGGTAACTTTCTTGTCCATTTCAGTAATTTTTCCATCCATTTGAGTAATTTTACTGTCCATTTGGGTAATTTTCTTGTCCATTTCAGTAATTTTTCCATCCATTTGGGTAATTTTACTGTCCATTTCGGAAACTTTTACATTTGTTGCTGCAACAGCATTGATTAATTGATGCAATAAATCCCCCTGTCTTTTTTGCTCATCCAAAATCAAGTTTAGTGTTTTTTCCACTTTTTTCACCTCCTTCAATGATTATTATAGCAGACTGATGTTGAAAATTGTCGATGAATCTAGGTTTCAGCAAGTAGGGTCTGCCCCCATCCAAAAAAATAGGTGCCCCTAAAAGTTTGGGGCACCCTCTATGCTCTCGATCTTATTACAATTTTCTTCCTTCTGTTCTAAATAGGTAGAGCGCCATGCATAGGTCAAGTAGTTATGTACATATCTTCACATTCTGTGTGTTATACTTGAGAGTGTAAAATCTAGATCGAGGTGACCCTTCTTGGCCATTCATGTTGTACTTTATCAACCAGAAATTCCAGCTAATACGGCAAATATTGCACTTACTTGTGCAGCAACAGAAACAGTCTTGCATTTAATCCGTCCGCTTGGCTTTTCAACAGATGAAAAGATGATCAAACAAGCTGGTTTAGATTTCTGGCAGACTGTCAACATACACTATTATGACTCTTTAGATGACTTTTTTTCGAAAAACCAGGGTGAGTTTTATTATATTGAGACATTTGGAGAGAAACCACATTCCTCCTTTAATTTCAGCGACCGTTCAAAGGATCATTACTTTATGTTTGGAAAAGAAACAACCGGTTTACCAAAAGATTTACTATTAAAACATGAAGATCACTTTTTGAGAATACCCATGAATGATAAGGTTCGATCACTAAACCTTTCGAATACAGCTGCCATATTAGTATATGAGGCTTTGCGTCAGCAAGGATTTCCCTATTTAAAATAAAAGTAAAAGTGTCAGGCACCACCCATTTTTCTGGATGGTGCCTGACACTTTTACTTTTGATGAAATTTATGCTATTTGTTTCTTTGTACCTTTATTTTGAATGGTTAAATTTTTATATTGGGATTGTAAAATTTCTAAATCCTTTTGGTCCTTTTCTTTTAAGCCATTAACAATAGTAAATGTTGCATAAATACAAACTAAAAATATACCAATCGTGATCAACCAAGCTAAAAACATGTTTTATCCCCCTTTTGGATTAACTTAAAGTCATTTTAAAATATTTACCATCCAACCAATGTGACATAAATCACAAAAAAGGGAGTAATTGTTTCAATTTTATGAATCAAAGGGACGGTTCTCATGCATCATTTTTCATCAATAGCTAACTGATGGCGCACTAAAAGAAGTGGCTGCGTTCTGCCACTTCTTTAGTGCGCCATCATCATTCTTTATAAGGTATACAAAATATATCACTTAACCAATTCAATCGGAGTTTGTTTCCCCTTATCTTTACTGATTTCTTCTTCGGCGATGGTAATCCCGTTCGATTTCTTGTTTCCAGTTTCGGTCCATTTTCTTTTCTTTTCGAAAGTTCATGACCGCCTCATTTAAGACTTGATAGTTTAATTGAGTTCCTACCTTGTCCGCATGATACTCTACAGCAAAATCCTCATCAATACCAAATTGGGCTGCAGTGCTAATGGCATCTATATTCGCACCTAGAAACATAAATTCCCATCCAACCTTCTCTTTTTGATGTTGAATCATGTTTTTTATTTTACTAGAGGTGAATTCACGGCTTGCATTTTCCATTCCGTCCGTTGTAATCACAAAGAGAACCTTTTCTGCTCGTTCCTCTTCTTTTGTTTTCTTTTGGACGTTCTTGATTTTTTGAATGGCAAAGCCAATGGCATCCAATAAAGCGGTGGTCCCGCCTACTTCATAATCCTCTTCGGTAATTGGCGAAATGCCTTTGATGTTGATTCGGTCATGTAATAATTCATACTGGTGGTTGAATAGCACCGTGGTGACGATGACCTCACCTTCACCTTTTTGTTGTTTCTTCAAGATTGAATTGTAACCGCCGATGGTGTCCCCTTCAAGACCTGCCATGGACCCACTTTTATCCAAAACAAACACTAATTCTGTTACATCTTTTTTCATCGCTTATAATCCTCCGTTCATTTTCATTTACAAACTTAGGATAACAAGCTTTTGCTTTCATTTGGTCACTTGGAAAGCGACATTTTTACCCACCTAACAATGGTTGGTCAAAGGTAAACAATGCTTCATTAATTTCATGGATATTAAAACTGCCTTCGTTGATAAAATATTCGATGATGACGTCAAACTTGCTGCTGCGGGACAATGTGTAGCCAGCCGCAGACAGTAATTCATTCGTTTCATCGACATTAAGCTTTAAGGCAATCGCAAAAGCAATGACCGTTTTCTTTTTGGGTGTGTATCCTTCTTCATTCCGAAGCTTTGAAAATAACCGGCGGTCAATATTGGCACGTTTGTAAGTCTCAACATCGGTCATTCCTTTTTCATCAATATAGCGTAGTAGTCTTTCAGAAAACGATTCTTCTAAATCGTCGATCACCTCTATTAAAGATTGCTTCAGAATGGAATCGGCTTCTGCAAGATCGTTCATTACCTCATTTTCTTCTAGTCTTCGGTAGAAGGTTATTTCGGCTTCCTCCACATAATGCTCATCGATATATTCATTAATAGAAGCAAAGAGCTTTTGGCTTAGCCCGAACGATGTTTTATCAAATACGACAAGATATACCTGCATGTCTGATTTCAATAAGAATTCACTAATCGTAGAAACCGCAATCTGCAAAGCTTCTTCCTTTGGATAACCATAGATGCCGGTGGAAATGAGTGGGAAGGCAATTGATTCACAGTGATGCCGTTTCGCAAGCTCTAGAGAATTTTTGTAGGAATCCTTCAAAAGCTCCGCTTCCCGATGAGAGCCGCCCACCCACATCGGGCCGGGTGTATGAATAATATAGTTGGCAGGTAGATGAAATCCTTCCGTGATCACAGCTTCACCAATTGGGCAAACCCCGATCTTAGAGCATGCCTGTTGGAGTTCTTGACTGCCTGCAGCTTTAAAAATTGCACCACACACTCCCCCACCCATTTTTAACTGTGGATTGGCAGCATTGACAATCGCGTCAACGTTCATTTTGGTAATATCATTGCGGACGATTTCGAGTGGCATGGTCGTAACCCCTTCCCTATTCAGCTTTGTCGCTTTTCTTTTATGATAACGAATGATTACCATTTGTGAAAGGTGCAAAGGGAAGGTTCTTAAAGAGGACAATCGGAAGTTTTGAATGCAAAAAGGCACAACTAGCGTTAACCAGCTAGTTGTGCCTTTACTGTTTTCTAGGCAGAAGATCCTTCCGGAACATTGCGGATTGCCAGAGAAGAATGAAGTCACGGCCCCGGGATACGAAGTGCCTGGCACCACGACTACTTACTTAGGCGCTCTAAAAACGAACAGATGGTTAGAATTCCTTTATCAAAGTTTTCTAAGTTAAAGTGTTCATTCGGTGCATGCAGATTCTCGTCCGGCAAGCCAAACCCCATTAAGACAACAGGAGCCTGTAGTGACTGACTGAAATCCGATACAATTGGAATCGAACCACCTTCTCTTTTGTAAACAGGTGCTTTCCCATAAACAATTTCATACGCTTCGGCCGCTTTTTGAATCATCGGACTGTCAATTGGGGTTAAAAATGGGTTTCCCGTATCCTGCAAAGTCACATTCAGCGTGCAGCCTTTTGGCTGATTGTCTTCCAGATGCCTTTTGATAAGTTCCTGAATTTTTTCCGGGTTTTGATTATGGACGAGACGGCAGGTTATTTTGGCATGAGCTTCATTTGGGATCACCGTTTTTGTCCCTTCTCCCTGAAAGCCGCCCCATAGTCCGTTTATTTCTAAAGTTGGACGAGAACTGATTCTCTCTGGATAAGGAAATTGGTCCTCCCCTCCTGTTAATTCCGTTATTCCTAACGATTGTTTAAGCTTTTCTTCATTGAATCCTAGTGCCTTAATTTGGTCTTTCTCAAATTGTGTTAGCTCTACAACATCATCATAAAAATGGTCAACCATTACTTTTCCATTTTCATCATGAAGAGTTGACAGCAGCTGGACCAATAGATGGTTAGCATTCTGCACTCCACCTCCATACATGCCTGAGTGCAGGTCAGAATTAGCGGTTTTGAGTGAAAATTCTAGTGCACATAGGCCTCTTAAAGAATAGGTAATCGCAGGTACGCCTCTGTCCCACATATCAGAATCAGAAATTACCACCACATCGCAGGATAATTTTTCTTTATTGGCAGATAAAAATGCCGGAAGATGAGGACTGCCGATTTCTTCTTCTCCTTCAATGCAAAACTTAACGTTAACCGGTAATTTCCCTTCAAGTTTCAATAGTGTTTCCACCGCTTTAATATGAAGGAACGTTTGCCCTTTGTCGTCCGTTGCTCCTCTAGCGAAAATCTTTTCATCACGGATGGTTGGTTCAAACGGAGGCGTTTCCCATAAATGAACAGGGTCAACAGGCTGTACGTCATAATGGCCGTACACTAAAACGGTTGGAGCGTTTTCTTGATGAATATAATCGGCATATACAATGGGATGACCTTTTGTCTGGATGATTTCAACATGTTCCATTCCAATGGATTCTAATTTATTCGCAATCCATGTAGCGGCTTTTTGGATATCTTCCTTATGTTCGGATAAGGAGCTAACGCTTGGGATTCTTAGCAATTCTTTCAATTCATCCACATTTTGTTGATGTTCATTCGCTATACGTTCTGATAGTTGGCTCATATTCTCACCTTTTTAAAGTTATTTTCTAACGCTGTATGTATACTTCGCTGTTCTCTCTTATTTTGAACAATATTCTCCCATAATTCCAGTAAATCTGTAAAAAATTTCTCGAGTAAATGCAAACAGGGACGGTTCTCCTGCATCCTTCGTTACACGAAGGATGCAGGAGAACCGTCCCTTTATATCCTATGTATGATAAAGTGCAGCAATGCAAAAATTAAAGGAATATGAGGAAAGTCTCTCGATCTGTAAAGGAGAATAATGAATGGAAAATTTTGCTGAAAAGATCCATATCGGTGAGTTAATCGCTATTTCAAATGTTTTCCAACTAAATACTGTCCAAATGTTAACATTACTAGAAACTGGAATGATGGAAGTATTTGAAACTAGGGAAGATTTTTTCAATAAATATGGAGAAAAAGAAACATATGACGAAATAGATTGGTGTGAGTTAAATAATGGAAAAATCTTCACAAAAACAAAATAAGTGCACAGGGACGGTTCTCCTGCTTCCTTCGTGAAGCGAAGGAAGCAGGAGAACCGTCCCCATGAGAACATTATTTATGAGTGCTTGTATAAATTTCAAGGCATTTGATAAATTCTCTAGCTGCCTTTGAGAAGTGCTGTTTTTTAGAGCGAACCCAGCCGAAATCGGTGATCATGTTTTGGACGACCAATGGAATGGGTATTAGTTCACCACTCATATAATAGGGATCGCTATTTAGGCCAATGTCATAATTAAATGATATCGCCAAACCTTCAGCAACGGTTTTCTTTATCACTTCCGTATTATTGGTGTAAAACAAAATATCCATCTCGCCATATCGATTAAAAAAATCTTGGATATAAGTCTGCATCCTTGGGCCATTATAGACAACGATAGTTTGACCGAGTAACTCTTGTGGAGTCATGCTTTTACGTGCAGCCAGAGGTGAATCTTTGCTGACTGAAACGATGATCTTTGCTTCCAGTAAGGATTGGTAGTCCAGGTCTTCATCTCTTGGTTTATTTCTTGGAATATTCAGCAGCCCAATGTCGATTTTATTCTGTAAGACATCGTTTATTACCTCTTGTCCGCCTTTTTCTTCTATTAGAATCTTTACATTGGGATACTTTTTCTTAAATAAGGCCAATGATTTAGGTAAAATCGTCAAAAAAAGGCCTTGCGTCGAGGATAAACGTAATTCTTTTTCCATTGTATCTGAATGGATTTGTGCTTTGTCTTTGATTTCATTCAGCTTACTCAACACTTCATAGGCTTTTTGGATAATCTCCTTCCCTTCTTCTGTTGGAATTGTGCCGATTCGTGAACGCTTAAAGATTTTGATTCCTAATTCTTTCTCCAAACTTGTAATGGCCATGCTGATTCCAGATTGAGAGATATGGAGGCTTTCTGATGCCGTTGAAATTGACTGCATTTCTGCAACCTTAATGATATATTCCAATTGTTCAATATTCATAGCAGGTTCTCCTTCGGTTCTCTTACTAGAATCATACATTTAATAGTAAACCCTTACAATGTTAGAAAAGGAATTTCCAATCGGCCATTTGAAAAATGAATTAGGTATCCGAACAATTACGGGGTGACAATATTTATAGATTGACTGAAGGTATCAAATAGTTGAAGAAATTCATCCAATCTATTTTGGTCACCTGATAACTCTAGTTTATTTGAAACCATTGCTTGCTCAAGGGTAAGGGCTCCAATGGCAACTGCATAAAATGTGACCTTATCAGCTAGTAGGGAGACATCTGGATTTTCATCTAAGTGATTCTTCCTATTTAGAACGGCATTTTCTAAGTAGATGGTATAATTTTCATTTAAATCTACTAAAGAAACATTTATTTTCATTTTTTCATCTTCTGCTTTTGGACCATTTAGCCTCACAGAAAGCCATTTAAAAAATTCATCAAACGGCATTCTCAGCATCATCGCTGGAATCCCTTTTGGCGCCTTCTTGCTAAACCCATTTCTAAGTTCAGATGCACCCACGAGGTAAGAGTTCCGCCAATTAGCCGACTCAGCCTGGTACCCTAATTGTTCAAAAGCGTCTGCTAACAATTCTTTTGCTTCTGTATGATCCGGATCCGCCATGACGACGTGTTTTAATACTTGAGCCACCCAACGATACTCACCATTTTCAAAATCGACTTTTGCTTGTTCGATTACCTTACCCGTCCCACCCATATATTGCACATATTTTTGACCTGCTTCCACCTGCGGAAGTGGATCGAGATCAGAAGGATGGCCACTATAATAGCCTAAGTAAAAATTGTAGACGCCCTTAGAATTGTGCTTTAAAGTCCCATAGTATCCTCGATTACCCCAATAGTTGTCTAACCTCTTAGGAAGTTGGAGCATTTCAGAAATTTCTTCCATCGTATACCCGTGATTTGCTAAGCGAATGGTCTGGTCATGGATATATTTGTATAGATCACGCTGCAAGACAAAATGTCTAGTAGTCTCCTCTTTCCCCCACACCGGCCAGGCATGGGCCATTACTAGAGCGTCAATCTCTTTTTTCCCAAATAGATGAATGGTTTTGTCGATGGCCTTCACCCATTCAAGAGTATCACGAGTTTTAGCCCCTCTAATCGTATAAATTTGGTGCATCGTTTTATTTGCATTTTCTGATACGAATAATACTTTATAATCTTGAATATAAACATGCATTTCTGCAGGAGCTTCCGTGTTTGGTGTTAATAGAAATTCAAAGGTAACACCATCTAGTGTTAATTGTTCACAATCCTTTTTTATTTCTCTATTGGGCAATTCAAACCCATTACCAGAACCAAAAACGGAGCCAATGCCTGCGGATAAAAACCCTTTTTCACCCACAGGTAATCCTGCACCAAATTGGTATGCGGCTCGCCGAGACATAATTGGACCTAATAAGACATTTTCACTGAACATCTCTTTTGTGAAATGCTCAGGGACAATAATGGGAATAGAAGCATTTTCAGCATATTGAAGAAGCGCCTGTGTCCCTCCAAAATGATCGGCGTGGCTTTGACTTATAATAATCGCAGCCACTGGTTTTTTTGGTCGATGATGATAATATAATTCGATCGCTGCTTTCGCCGATTCATTTCCAGATGAAGTATCAATGACAATGACGCCACTTTTCCCTTCTATAAAGATCATTGTCGCTAATGATAGACCGCGAACCTGATAAACACCATCAACGACCTTAAATAAACCAGACTTAGCCTGTAATTGTGTATTTCTCCACAAGCTAGGATTGACCGTGTCGGGTGACGGTCGGTCTTGAACATGTAAATTTTCTATCGTATTTTCATATGAAGCAATGAGACCTCTATCTGCATCTTCAAAATCTTGCTTATCTTCGAAAGGAAGAAAATCAAATAATTCTTTGTTTGCCCTTTTTGTAAAGGAAGTAGCGTTCTTAGGTTGCGAGGATATTTGACTTGCCGTTCGATTACTACCCAATTTATATACCTCCTAGGATTACAGGATGAGATAGGTTATATGAACATAGGTTTATTCATCCTTTTAATTTACTAATCGTTCTTTATCTTTCCAGAAGGCTTTTTTCAGTTCCTTTTTATCAATTTTTCCTACCTGGGTTAATGGTAATTTATCTTTAACGTAAACTTTTTTAGGCACCATATATGCGGATGTTTGTTCTTTACAAAAGTCGATTATTTCTTCTTCTGAGCATGTAACTTCGGCTTGTAAAACAACAAAAACCGTTACCAATTCGCCCCAATCAGGATCAGGTATTCCAATACATACACTCATGGCAACAGCGGGATGCTGGTTGACCACTTTTTCAACTTCAACAGAATAAACATTCATTCCACCTGAGATGATCATGTCTTTCTTTCGGTCAACAATATATAAAAACCCTTCGTCATCAAACTGTCCGATATCGCCTGTATGGAACCATCCATCCTTCATTGCTTCTTCTGTTAAATCAGGTCGTTTGTAATAGCCCTCCATTATGTAAGGAGATTTTAAAATAATTTCTCCTTTTTCATATGGGTTTACATCGTTGCCATGATCGTCTACTATTCGAATTTGTGTCATTAAACAAGGTTTCCCACAGCTTTGAAGAAACTTTGCACCAGTCTCTAGCGCTCGTACATGATCGAACTTATGCATTCTCGTAATGAGAACATTCGCTTCTGTTGCTCCATACTGCTGGACAAACACAGGACCAAACAACTCAATCGCTTCTTTTAGTCTTTCGGAAGAAATAGGCGATGACCCGTAATGAATGCTTCGTAATGAGCTAAGGTCATAGTCCCTATTTTTCGCCACATCAATCATCCGGTAAATGATCGTTGGCACCGTGAAAGTAACGGTAATTCCTTTCTCCTGAACCGTCTTTAAAAATGCATCCGGCTTGAAGCTATCAATATATACATGTGCTCCACCAGCCAGCGCCCGTAGTAATAAACTCCCTGCTGAATGCTGGAGGGGCGTTGTTAGGAGGACTTTATCACGATCATCCATTGGAAACTCTATGAAACTGGCAATAAGTGCTGCCCCTTTGCCTCCTTGAGAATGCATGACACCTTTGGGCATCCCTGTCGTTCCCCCTGTATAGGAAATAGATGAAATATCATCAGGAGAAAAGACTGGAAAGGAGGATACCTTCTCAATCGCATCTAACGCTTGTTTGTTAAACGTGATGAACTGTTCAGGGAATTGCAAATTAAATCCTTCCAACCCAATCACTTTCACAATATGCTGCTGCTCTTTTTTATCCTGTACATATTTCAATACCGTCTCCATATGCAAATCCGTTGCCATAATCACAAATTCCGGTTCAGCATGGTTCAAGATAAAATCCACTTCGCGAATGCCTAACTTCACACCCATTGGAATGGAAGTTGCACCGCATCGCATGACAGCAAGGCTAAAAAGCACATACTCAATACTGTTTGGGATAAGATAGGCAACGTGAGACCCCTTTTTTACACCAAGATGAACTAAATAACTTGCCACTTTGTCTATTTCTTTACGCAATTCACGGTATGTTAAAGTTTCGTTTGTCGGTAAAAATGTGATGGCAGGATGTTCTTCAAATCGTTTTAACGCTTTATTCATATAGCCTTGAAGTGTTTCAATACTCACAATCATCACTATCCTTTCATGAATTCTTACTTAGCATGGATCAATTCCTTCGCTATGGTATTTCTCTGAATTTCGGACGTACCTGTTAGAATTCTAAACATTCTTACTGATCGGTACATTTTTTCAATCGGATGACCTTTCATAAGCCCTTGCCCGCCGAAAATTTGTACGGCCTTGTCCAATACGCGTCCTGCCACTTCGGATGTAAACAACTTCACCATTGAGGCAATCGCTCGATTATCTTCACCACGGTCCAGCCTTTCAATCGCATCGTACACCATACATCTAGCGGCATAGAGCTCTGTCGCCATATCGGCAATCATGTGTTGTATGGCTTGGAAGTCACCGATTGACCGTCCAAATTGTTTTCGATTATTTGCATGTTCAATCGCTAAATCCAATGCTCTTTGGGCAACACCAATGTACGTGATACCCCAAATGGCCCGATTTTGACTGATTCTTTTTATTCCGAGTAAAAAACCCTTTCCTCTGACACCGAGAATGTTTTCAGCTGGTACATGACAGTTATTGAAAATAAGCTCACCTGTCCCATGTTCTCCCGAAATTGGAATTTGAGTCTCACCTAGCTCATAGCCAGGTCTTTCATCTGTTTTTTTATCAACTAAGAATGCCGTTATACCAGCCATTTCACCGTCAACGATTTCTTTACAGATGACAATGGCAAAGTCGGAATAAGGTGCTGAACTAATAAAATGCTTTTTGCCGTTTAATATGTACCCGTCTCCAACCTTCACAGCTGTTGTCTGGATTGCTTTTGCGTCCGAGCCTGCACCCGGTTCCGTTAAAGCGAAACAGCAGCTTGTTTCTCCCCTTATTAAAGGTTTTACATACTTTTCAATTTGAGCTTTTGTAAAGGATTCAAGCATCTGCCCAATTCTTAAAACGCCGCCTTTTTCACCTAAAACATAGCCCCATAAAGCAGCTCCTGAACGGGCTAGTTCTTCCTTCAGCACACACAATTCTTTTAAACTTACATTTTGTCCCCCGTACTCTTCAGGAAGAGCAATTCCGTAAAACCCTAGCTCAATGGATCGATTTCTAACCCACTGAATCGCTTCCATCGGAATAGCCTCTTCCGAATCTATTTTCATCCCTCTTTCATATGGAAGCAGTTCATTGTATATGAAATCATGCATTTTAGTACGAAGTACATCAATTTCTTTCGTTATTATCATCAATATCCACCACTCTTTAATTTTTTTAGAAACGAGCTATATAAAACTAGCATTTAAAAGCTTTTAGAAGACGGTTTATCCTCTTCTTTCTTCTTCTTCACATGTGGAAGTAATAGGACAATTGCCGTTACAACCAGGAAAAACAGTGAAATCGGTCTAGTAAAAAATACGGTTAAATCGCCCGTGGCTGTCAAGATGGCTTTCCTGAGATTATCTTCAAGCATCGGTCCTAAAATAAAGGCGAAAAAGAACGGAGCTAACGGGAAATTCGTTTTTCTTAAAAGATATCCAAGCACCCCAAAAATGAGCAGTAGCCAAATATCAAAAAGACTATAATTGATCATATAGACGCCTATAAAACAGAAGGCCGCAATAAATGGAATTAAAAAAGGTTCTATTTTTTGAATTAATAGCGCAAACACTGGCACAAAGGCTATGTTCAAAATTAACAGCAAAATATTGGCTATGAAGAAGCCTGCAAAGGATGCCCACACAATCGTTGAAGAATTCTCAAATAACAGCGGTCCTGGCTGTAAGCCAACCATGAGAAGCCCGCCCATTAATACGGCTGCGGATGCAGAACCAGGGATTCCTAATGCAAAGGTTGGAATTAACGCTCCGCCTACTGACGCATTGTTGGAAGCTTCAGGACCACTTAATCCTGCTGGTGCACCTTTTCCGAATTCTTCAGGATTTTTTGATAATTTTTTCTCCACACTATATGACATAAAGGTGGAAAGCAGAGCACCTGTCCCTGGTAATATCCCTACGATAAATCCGATGATTGAACCTCTGATCATCGAACCCGTGTAACTAACTACCTCACTTACTTTTGGAAAAAGAGATGAGAATTTCAATTCTGTCTGCATCTCACCTTTAGCTTTCTCTTCAAGTCTGAATAGAGCTTCCGATATCCCGAAAAGCCCGATCCCGACGACAGCAATGTTTATTCCATCCCATAGTTCAACAAAGCCAAACGTTAAACGTTCGTCACCTGTTACAAAATCAGTTCCGATTGTGGAAAGTACTAGGCCAAATAAAGTAGCGATTATCGGCTTTAAGGGGTTTTTCTGGGTTAATCCACAAGCAGCAATTAATGTGAATAGGATGAGCGAAAAATACTCGGCAGGACCAAACATGAGCGCCAACCTTGCAAGGATGGTCGTCAAGAATACCATTCCGACAAAACCAACAACTCCACCAACAAAGGAAGCAATGGCACTTAACGTTAGTGCAAAGCCTGCTCTTCCTTTTCTTGCCAATGGATATCCATCAAACGTTGTTACAATCGCCCCACCATCACCAGGTACGTTAATTAGGATGGAACTGATTCGCCCGCCATACATCGTTCCTAAATAAATACTCATTAACAAAACCAAAGAACTTAATTGGTCCATCTGAAAAGTTAATGGTAGTAAAAGTGCCATACCAGTAATTGGACCTAAGCCAGGTAAGGCACCTATAATGGTCCCCAACGTTACCCCAATTAGACACCAGAGCATCGCTTCTGGACTAGAGAGCATCGTTGTAAATCCAGTAAATAATTCCGATAACATATTCTCACCCCCGAGTCATTAACCTTTTAGCCAAACATACCTTGTGGCAGCGGACTTTCTAGCCATAATACAAAAATCGCATACATGACCATTAAAACAACCAGTGTAAAAACAAGTGCTTTAATCCATGGTATTTTCTGCACAAACGTTAACATAATGAACAAGAAAACTCCTATGCTTGCCAGCATGCCAATCACTTGCGTTAAACCAATACTAACGGCAAGAAAGACAATGAGGAAAATTTGCTGATAACGAATTCGCTTATCTAAACGTTTCTCTTGCCTGTATCCTTTTGGTCTCATTGATTGAATGAGAAATAAACCAATAAAAATCACAAGTAATATGGAAACAATCCGTGGAAAAAATCCTGAACCTACCGTCCCTAGATTTGTCGAAGATAACGGTAATTCAAAAGACATGATGACGAAAACAGAACAAAGCAAAAGTAAAAAAATACCAAAGTAGCGTTCTACTAACATAATGACCCTCCTTCTCTTGGATTGATCGAATAAATAGGGAGTGGTACCACTTGGTTTCTTGGTCACTCCCGTTTAATCAATGAAAGATTATTGATCAAGGCCTTCAACATAGTCTTTAAATTTAGTACCTTCAACTTCTATTACCTTTGAATACTCATCCGAATCTAAGTAATAAGGAGATAGTCCACGTTTTCCCAAAAAGTCTTTCCACGCTTCTGTTTCGGTCATTTTCTTAAGACTATCCGCCCAATATGTAACAACTGCATCTGGAACCTCTCCGCCTGTCCAAATTCCTGTATATCTATTAAAAGCTACGTCAACTCCAGATTCTTTCAATGTAGGGACATTTGGTAAATCTTTAGAACGTTCTTCAGAGAGGACAGCTAACACTCTCACTTCACCCGTCTTGATATAGTCTTTAATAACTGGAAGTACGCCAAATGTCGTGTCAATCTGCCCGCCTAGTACGGCAGTTAAACTTTCCGAAGCCCCTGCCATCGGAACATAGTTTAACTTTTCAATACCGGCTCCTTGTCTGATCAGGTCCCATTTGAAAGCTTCACCACCATCAACGGGGCCAAGAGTGCCAATGGTCAAATCTTTCTCCGTTTTTAACGAACTGAGTAACTCATTCATCGTTTGATAGGGTGAGTCTTTATGGACATAGATAAATAGTTCACTAGTGGCAATCGCTGCGATTGGTTTATAATCGGAAAATTTCAGATTAATCCTTGGATCCCATCCTGGACCATATTCGGGGATCACGATTAATTTGTAAGGATTATCTTTTTGCTTTGCCACTTCTTCACTTGCAATCTTACCGCCGGCACCTGCTTTGTTTGTAACGACAAAAGGTTGTTTCATAATTCCTTCATCATTTAAAATTTGCCCTGCCGTACGCATAATTAAATCTTGTCCACCACCAGGAGCATATCCAACGAGGGCATCAATCGATTTGTTAGGATAATCTTTTGGCAGGCCCTCATCACCGCCTTTTGACTTTTCAGAAGAGGATGCCGTATCCGATGAATTACATCCAGCCAACACCAACATAAGTACTGTAACTACCATGATGACGAATGATTCCGCTTTCATTTTCTTCCTCATTAAAAAATTCCTCCCTATTTTCTATAAATTAGTAGATTGATAACATTTCCAAAGTTGGTTGATTATGTTCATCTTTCTTGTTACTTCTAATGGTGAATTGATAGGAATCGGTGTTTAAATACATGAGGCCGACCACTAGTGGAGTTGCATCTTTGTAGTAGAAAATTCGGCTTAAGGTCATGAGCGGATGACCTTCAGGGACGTTTAACCTTTCTCCGATTTCATCTGTAACAGGACGTACTCCAATGGAACAGCTTATTTCCTCCACACTTAGCTGAGAATTACCGTTATTGGATTTAATCAGTGTACTTAAAGGCTGGTGTTCTAGTTTTTCAACCATCTCTTTTGTAAAAGCTACATCAGGAGATAAATACGTAACATTGTACGCAATCGGCATGTCTTTTAAATAGAATAGACGGTAGATGGTCCGTATTTTTGTATCTATTGGACACTCTAATGCTTCTGCTATATTCTTTGGCGGCTGTTCTTCTACGTATTGGACTAATTTTATTCTGAGGTTAAGACCTTGTCCTGTTAATGTTTCAAAGATTCCTCTGAAATTTTTAACGTCTAATACATCATTCAAAATATCTGTTTGGATGGCTGGAAATTTAACATACATCCCTTTCCCTTGTTGAATAATAATGAGGTCATATTCTAGTAAAAGCTTTAACGATTTTCGAACGGTTAGTCTACTTACCTGATATTCTTCAATTAATTCATGTTCGCTCGGTAATCTTTGACCCGGTTCATAGGTCTGATCCTTAATCTTCTTCCAAAGATCATTCGCAATTTGTTGATACAAAGGAATGTGACTATCACGATTTACACTCATCCTAACTCCTCCCTACACATCTATAGATGTATATAGATGTTATATAGCAAGTTAAAAAAAATACATCCTATCGACCCGCTGCCTTTTTTAATTTTTAGAATCATCTAAATTTATTGTATAATCAAAATATACTTAAGTAAATTTAGGGTTTTTTATGGTAACATCAATTTTGTTTATATAATAACAGGGACGGTTCTCCTGATTCCTTCTTTAAGCGAAGGAATCAGGAGAACCGTCCCCATGTACCTATACTCCCCTTTTGTTTCCCCAGAGTAGTGCGTGTAGTTGTGGCAGTACTTTTACGTTGTTTAACTGGCTATTTTCTATTACTTTATTGACTAACCACTCGTATTTTTTAAGTAGTTTTTGACATAATTCTTGGTTATTTAAATTGGTTAGATCGTCGTTCCCCACTTGGAGGTAAAAAGGAATTTTTGTGTACCTTTTATGCACTGACTCAGCGTAGTCAAAGTCCTCTTCATTAAAGATTACCACTTTTAAACTAACGTTATGTTCGAATTGGTTTTCAGCTAGTTTTGAAAATATATCATCTAACACTTCAAAATTGGTAATCATGTTAGAGCTCGGGGGCTTAGGTGAGATTGTTAATTCCTCTATTTTTAAAAACCAGTCCTGCCAGCGGCTCCCCTGTGTTTCAATTCCTAATTTGATGTGATTTTTCTTTAATAAATCAATCAACCTATCAAGATTTTTTAGTAGTGCTGGGTTTCCTCCTGAGATGGTTACAAAAGAAAAGTGATCGCCGCCAATTTGGCGTAATTCCTCCCAAATGGCTTCCGGAGTCATCATCCGAATATCTTCTTTCGCACTTCCATCCCAAGTAAAGGCAGAATCACACCAACTGCATGAATAATCGCATCCGGCAGTTCTTATAAACATTGTTTTTTGGCCAATGACCATGCCTTCACCTTGGATGGTAGGCCCAAAAATTTCTAATACAGGTATGGGCAAACTCATTCCTCCATCCACTCCCTTCTAGCTTCAGCATAGCTTGTTGGCGTTTCATATAAGCGGACAAATTCTACCCGTGCTCCATGGTATTGCTTTTGACGATCTTCTTTTTGTAAACTTTGCTGCATTTTTTCATAAATCCAGACAACCATGTTCTCAGCCGTCGTATTCATTAGCGGCAGTGTTTCATTCAAATATCGATGATCCAGAAAGACCTCTATTTCTTCTTTCCAGATTTCTTTAATATCTCCAAAATCAATCAACAGCCCACGGACATCAACAAATCCGCTCAAACCAAAAATGACTCTGTACGTATGCCCATGAAGATTTTTACATTTCCCCTCATAGTTGTGAAGATGATGTGCTGCATCAAAGGTAAACTCTTTGCTCACTAAAACTCGTTTCGTATGGTACTTAAGTTCTTTTTGCTGAATGTCTTCACCGAATTTCTGAAGTTTATCTACTATTCTAAAGCCATACATCGTTTAGTACCCTCCATTCAAGAAATCTTCTAGCCCATTTCTTCGCAATACACATGCAGGGCATTCCCCGCAGCCATCTGAAATGACGCCATTGTAGCATGTTAAGGTTTTTTCTCGAACAAATTCAAAAGCCCCTAATTCATCAGCTAATGCCCAGGTTTCTGCTTTGTTTAGCCACATTAACGGGGTATGGATCACGAATTGAGCGTCCATTGATAAATTCAAGGTAACATTTAGGGATTTAATAAAAATATCACGGCAATCAGGATAGCCGCTGAAATCTGTCTCACACACACCGGTAATCAAATGCTTGGCACCAACTTGCTGTGCTAACACGCCGGCAAAAGTAAGGAATAAAAGGTTTCTGCCTGGAACAAAAGTTGATGGAAGTTCTCCATCCTCTCCATCTTTTACTTCAATATCAGATCTAGTTAACGCATTCGGCGCTAATTGATTTAGTAACGCCATATCTAAAATATGATGTCTTACACCTAGTTCATTTGTAATATTTTTTGCACATTCAATTTCCAAGCTGTGTCTTTGATTGTAATTAAACGTAACGGCCTCTACTTCTTTGAAGTTTTTTAACGCCCAAACTAAACAAGTTGTGCTATCTTGACCACCACTAAACACAACAATCGCTTTTTCATCTTTTAACATATGGAAGAACTCCTTTTCAACAAAAAAAACAATACCCCAAGAGAAGTACTGCTTCTTCTTAGTTTTTTTATCGAGGGGTGCTAGAACCTCTATAAGCGTGTATTAGAAAAATAAAAAACGGCACCTCTAAGAGAAGTCCCGCTTATCTTAGTTTTTTTACAGAGGGGTGCTAGAACCTCCACCGCACGGGTGCGGATTTGTCTTCAGTTGATTGACAAAATCCATTTTACTTCTTTTCTTCGTTCATGTCGACATTTTTCGAGGAAATCACAGGGACGGTTCTCTTTCTTTGTGTAAATTAATAAATATTTATTGCAAAACGATAAATAAGGTGTTAGAATCAATTTGAAAACAATGATGAGAGGTGCTTTTTATGAAAAATGGATCAACACTTTTTTTAAAGTCAGCTGTTATTCTAATGGGAATTCCTATACTTGCTGCTTGTATCTTTTTATTGCCTCAGCTTGCGGGTGAAGCCTATGAACATGCAAAAAATGGTGCAACACTAGCTTATGTGGTATTCGGTATTTTGATTGTTATGTATGGATCGACAATACCGTTTTACATTGCCTTGTATCAGGCATTTACACTTTTACGTTATATTGACAAGAACCTTGCTTTCTCGGAATTATCGGTAACAGCTCTAAAGAAAATAAAAACCTGTGCCCTCACCATCAGCGGCATGTATGTGGTTGCCCTGCCATTAGTCTATATCGTAGCCGAGTGGGATGACGCACCTGGTCTTATATTAGTAGGAATGGTCTTCGTTGGTGCTCCATTGGTAATCGCCGTCTTTGCTGCTGTTCTTCAAAGACTCTTAAAAGAGGCAATTGATATAAAATCTGAAAATGATTTAACGGTCTGAGGTGATAACAATGGCGATTATAATTAATATTGATGTAATGCTGGCCAAAAGGAAAATGAGTGTAACAGAGCTTTCGGAGAGAGTGGGAATCACGATGGCTAATCTTTCTATATTAAAAAACGGAAAGGCAAAAGCAATTCGATTATCCACTTTAGAGGCGATTTGTAAGGCTTTAGACTGTCAGCCTGGAGATATTTTAGAATACAAAAATGACGAAGATACTGAAGGATTTATAAAATGAACAAAGCAGGTGGCGTTACCACCTGCTCTGTTTTAAAAGTATCAAATTTACTTAATATTAAGTTTTTCTTAAGAAATTGTTTAGGTCTTTCGTAAGATTTTTTCTTTATACTAAATACATAAATGATAGAAGGTGATAATCATGATTAAAGATAGAAAGATATATTTAGTGTTAACTGATACTCGAACGATTTTAACAAGGTTGATTCAGTCCTATACAAAGAAGCCATATAATCATGCCTCCATCGCCTTTGATTCAGACTTAATGGAAGTATATAGTTTTGGGAGAAAAACAGCGAAAAACCCTTTTATTGGAGGATTTGTTAAAGAAGATATGCAGTGGGTCCTTTTTCAACAAGCAAACTGTGCGATTTATTCTTTAACCATAACAAATGATGAATATCAAAAGATGAATCAGCATATCCAAGCAATAGCTGCCAATAGAAAGCACTATCGCTATAATTTTATCGGCTTATTTGGTGTCATGTTAAATCGACCGATCAAAAGAAAAAATGCTTTCTTCTGTTCTCAGTTTGTGGCATCTGTCCTACAACAATGTAAGGCCATTGACTTTGAAAAAAACATCGCTCTAGTTAAACCAAGTGACCTTCCCCATTCCGCGAATTTCCAATTACATTTTGAGGGTAGATTAAAGGATTATCAAAATAGGGTCATGAACGAAAGAGTTCATGTTCCTAATCGAATTGCCCCTCATAACAAAGTACCAGGCACCGTTCCTTTTTTTTGATGATGCCTGGCATTTTTGTGTATTTTTTCTTGCTACCGTGGCAATTAATTTGGGGTTCTATCTAGGCGAATTATGACCTGTAAGGTGAATAGTTTCAGTAAATAGCATGGTCAAAGTTTATCTTAGTCCTGCTGCTCGTTCAACTTGTGCTTGGTGAGAAGCATCAGCTCTTCCATCGATGTGCCGAGTCGAGTTACCAAAATAGACATCGAAATGCCCTGTAATCCCGTTATTTGTGATATATTGACGTTCATGGGGCATAAAGCTCATGCTTGCGGCTACTTTTCTGCCGTCAATTTCTACAATAACAGCACGAGGTGTCCATGAGAAACCTCCCCATATTGACCTTGCGATATTTGTATCGTTGATCGTGACGGTTTCACAGTCTGCGTGGTTAGCACCAATTGTTCTTTTAATGTAAAAGCTCTTTCCTGTTGCGAAATCGGTCACTTTTGCGGTTTTACCTATAGGAAAGACATATTGCGCCTCCGTCGACCATTCCATATATTCACCATTTCGTTCACTAACAACTGACTTAACTCCAATATTATGAACTGGGATCCTTAATTTTTGACCAATTGAAAGCCTGCTGGTTGCCGTCAAATTATTTGCTCGAAGTAACTCGGACTGTGGAATGCCATAACGCACACTTAAATCCCAAATATTGTCACCATATACTACTGTATGAGTGGTGTAAGTAATGGTATTTGCACCCGTTTGTGCTGGTGCGTTAATGCCATTTGGTATGGTTAATGCTTGGCCTACCTTTAAGAGATCTGAGCTCAAGTTATTTGCTGAACGGATGGCGTCAACTGTTACTCCGAAGTTTTTGGCTATCACAGAGAGGCTGTCCCCTGTTCGAACAGAATATGTAAAGGTAGTTCGTTTCTCTATTAGAGCCTGTGTTTGTGTTTCAGTTGGTCCCGGTGTTGCTGTTCCTCGTTGTGCGGCAGATGTTCCAGCCGGAATGGTGAGCGTTTGCCCGATTCTTAATAAATCTGATGTTAGGTTATTTGCACTTCGCAATGCCTCAACGGTTGTCCCGTAACGTCTTGCAATGACGGATAAACTATCGCCCGCAACAACCGTATAACTCGTCGGGACTTGATTTGTCACTGAAGCTGTTGGGTCAGGTGTTGAGTTTGTAGTTGTATTAGGTGGAAGAGTCAACGTTTGACCGATTCGCAAAAAGTCTGATGGTAAACTGTTTGAAGCACGTATGGCTTCAACGGTTGTTCCAAAGCGCTTTGCGATTCCAGATAACGTGTCTCCTGCTACTACGGTATAAGTGCTTGTTTCGGTTTGCTGAGAGGAAGACGGAGCCAGCTGGCTCGTTTGTCCATCAATATGTAATGGGATGATCAACATTTGACCTAAACGAGTACTATCACTCGTTAGCCCGTTTGCTTCTTTGATTGCGGCAACGCTTGTATTGTATTTTTTGGCAAGAACCGTCAAATAATCACCGGTTCCTACTGTATGAAATGCTTTTGGAATCATGATCCTTTGATTCAGTTGTAAAAGATCGGAAGTTAGGTGGTTTGCTCTTTTTATATTGTCTACCGTCGTATTGAACTTCCTCGATACAGTCCAAAGAGTGTCGCCAGCAACAACATGATAATAGATGGAGCCATCTTGTGATGCTTGAGTAGCGGCAGGCACAGGAGCAGTTGCCTGTGCAGATGCTTCATTTCCTCCCATTAACGGAAGAGATGTAATAGCAAACCCACCAATTATCACTTTTACCATCGTAACCTTTATATGAGGGTAACGCTCTCTAACAATCTGCTTTGCTAGCACCATTACATCTTTTTTTTCTCTAGGTAACGTACCTAACTCATCAGCAAACTCCGACAAATGGTCGGCTAAATGTAGTACAATCTCATACTCTTCGCTTTGAGGATTAATCTGTCTTAACTCATACCTCTGAAATGAATCCATACTGTCCAAACTCCTTTTTAAAAAAGTCAATAACAGTATTCTCTTACAAATAAAGACAAATCATGCTCCTTTTATTTGTAAAAGTCACAGGGACGGTTCTCCTGCATCCTTCGAAAATCGAAGGATGCAGGAGAACCGTCCCTGTGTTATATTAAAGGAAAAAGGTGGTAGATAAGTATGAAACTTGGTGCATTTTCTGTGAGTTTGAATGTTAAGGACATTGAAGCGTCTAAATCTTTCTACGAGAATTTAGGTTTTCAGACCTTAGGTGGGGATATTAGCCAAAAGTGGCTTATTTTGAAGAATGAAAATACCGTTATCGGCCTTTTTCAAGGTATGTTTGAAAAGAATATCCTGACTTTTAATCCAGGATGGGATCAAAATGCGAAAAATATTGATTCGTTTACCGACGTTCGAGACCTTCAAAAGCAGCTTCAAGAAAAAGGAGTAAAGATATTAACTGAAGCAGATGAATCAACTGAAGGACCAGCCTATATAACACTTGAAGATCCAGACGGGAATCAGATTCTTATTGATCAACACCGATAAGCATGCATACATAGTGGACTGAATCTTCTGTACTATAAAAACAAAAAATGTACCTGACCCTATGGACGATTATTCAACCGTCCATCCGGGTCAGGCATTTTACCCATCTCAGAGTTTTCGTTCATGTTTCACTACCATTCTACCTAAATTATTCTGTTATTAACAGAAGAAGCAGGAGAACCGTCCCCATGACTTCGAGGATGAAATTCATTTAAAGTGAGAGTAGGGAGAAAAGTATATGTTGTTGTCGGATTTAACTTATGAAGATTATCAATCATTGTTTGAGGATAGAGATTTTTGGGACATGAAAATGTTAGGGATTATTAAGCAAGAAAATTTACCTAAAGGAAGTCTTTCGCGTTTTTCATACGGTTCAACCATTGTATATAGTTATCATCATGAATTAGTAATTAAATTGTATCCTAGTTACTCCCAAGATGAATTTGACCGTGAAGTAGAAGTTTTAAAACATTTAGAAACCTTCATAACAACAGTAGAAACTCCAAAAATTATTTCAGTAGGATCCTATGAAGGCTGGAATTACCTAATCATGAATGAACTAAAAGGTACGTTGTTAATCGATCTATGGGATCAACTGTCTATAGATGAAAAAAAAGATTTTAGTAAAGATTTGGCTAATGTAATGCGTGAGTTTCATTCCATTCCTAGCAATCTATTTGCCACAATTGATGTTGATTGGCGATTATTTATTAAAAACCAATACCTTAATATGATTGAAAATCAAAAAAAGTCTAACTTACCACAAATTCTATGTGATTCTTTACTTGAATATGTAGATGAATCCTTTATCAATTATCGTCCAAAACTTAAACTGTTAACGGGTGAATACACCCCATTTAATTTAATTTTTAATCGAGAGAATCATAAGTGGAAGTTAACAGGGGTTATTGATTTTGCCGATTGTTTTCTGGGTGATCCTGAATATGATTTACTCGGTCCGATTCTTTTTATGTTTAATGGAAATAAAGAACTTACTCATTCATTCTTATTAAGCTATGGATTTAAAGAAGAAGAATTAAATGACACACTTCGGAAAAAACTCATGATTTATACAATCCTACACAGATTTAGTAATATAAATTATTACATTTCAAGGAATACTAACGCAGTAAATATCGATAGTTTTGAAGAACTTTCGAACCAGTTGTTTAATTATTAACGAATACATTTATTGTGATCTTAGGAAATATTAGGCAATCAAGACTAGTTATTTATACTTGATATATGTTAAGAATGGGAGAAAAATATGAGGCTAGGTGCTTTTTCTGTACGTTTAAATGTTAAAGATATCAATGCCTCCAAATCGTTTTACGAAAACTTATGGTTACAGACCTTAGGAGATATTACTCGTCCTCAGGTTTTTCGTTTAAAACCCAAGGTATCTGAGCTTCAAAATCTAATTGCAATACTGGGTGTGGAAATTCATCGTGTAAAAACTTAACGTCCTTCCCAAAGGCAAATGTGAAATTTTGAAGTTTAGCAGTCGTGGTATCATTCCATTTAGAATCTGTACAATACTCTCCCTGAACTAGTTTACCAACTAGATGATAACTGCCAACATATAAGCGTAATCCATCTCTCACTTCCCCGAACTCTGATAAATGACTCGGCTTTGAAGGATTAATTCCTAACGTAGTAAATACCTTCAGTAGAGGTGGATCTAAATGCTTACACGCTTCCATATAATTTTCACAGAATAGACAATCGCATTGATCCATATTATTGGTATAGAAATCCTTTGTTTGCTTGACATCAACCTCTACCACCCAGTTCATCAACCTGATCTGATCCACTTTCATCCCTCTAATCATGTCTTATTGTTCCGATTGTATTATAATACCAGCACTCGCTACCATTCTTCGAGAGTCATACTGAGAATTAACTCTACCTTCTCTTTAAGGTTTCTATTATAAAATTTATTTCTGCATGGCCAAAATAATGAACAGGCATGACAGCATTTCCTTTAGAAGTATAGACAAATTGTCCGGAAACAACTCCATTTCCAAATTCCCCCATACAACGATAGACTTTGCGAACGAAAAGTCCCCTCTTCTTCACATTTTGTTCCAGTTTTTGAAAGATTAATGATTTATAGAATGGTAATATATATGTAACAAAAGTAAATTGGTTGTTCTTGAAGGGATTGGTACTGTTTTGTTTGACTCCATTGAACAGGTTTCCTATCATATCTTGATTGTTCTTCTTCCTTTTATTATTTATCAGTTGTTTATTAGAGAGGAAAAGGTTGATCGAGGGAAAATTAATTCAAAATTAATGTTGATCTCGGTCATTTGCCTTATCCTTACGATGTCCAATCCCATTCTGGATTCAGAGGGATATGTGTATGACTTTAGAGTAATTCCGATTCTCTTTATGTTTCTTTATGGTGGTGTACAACCTGGTATTGCCTTAATTATCATCATGATAGTATTTAAGGTTACATCCGGTGGTACTGGCTTGCTAATCACTTTTGTAAATTACACAATCGCCACTTTATTTTTTTTACTAATACTTAAAAAATTTGAATCTTATACATTGAAACGAAGAATTTTAGTTATTAGTATCCTATACTGGGTAATTACAAGTACTCGAGCGATTTCTCTTTTACAAATCAATCACATCAATCATTTTTCATTCTTGCTTATTTTCTCATTCGTTACTTGGATTACGCTTATTATCCTAATTTTTATCGTAGATAATTTAGATAAGCAGATTATTTATGACCAGCATATTAAGAGTGCAGAGCGATTGAATGTGGTAAGTCAGATTGCAGCATCTGTTGCCCATGAAGTGCGAAATCCAATGACGTCTATCAAGGGATTTTTACAGTTAATTAGGGAAGAAAAGAACTTAAGAGATAACCAATATAAATATATAGACATCTCGTTATCAGAATTAGAACGTGCTGAGGGTGTCATTAATGATTATTTGTCATTAGCAAAACCGACAACTAAAGAAGTTCATGCCGTTTTAAACATTACTGCTGAATTACATTCTGTATTGGATATTATTACTTCCTATACAAACACCCGTAATATTGAAATTAATTCTTCCATACAAGAAGGACTTCTAACAAACGGTAAAAAAAGTGAATTTAAACAAGCCCTATTAAACATTATGAAAAATAGTATAGAGGCCATTAATACACACGGAACCTTGACCGTTACCTCCTATAATAATAATCATCATATCTTGATCGAAATAACAGATAACGGGATTGGAATGACCCAAAAACAAGTAGAACAACTAGGTGCCCCCTACTACTCCACCAAAGACAAAGGCACAGGAATTGGCCTAACCATCACCTATAAAATCATCAAAGACATGAAAGGAAAAGTAACCGTCCAGAGCCAACAAGGAATCGGAACAGTCTTCACCATCGAACTGCCTGAGCATAGGGACGGTTCTCCTGCTTCCTTCGTGTAGCGAAATATAGGAAACAGAAGAACCGTCCCCACGTCACTATATTAGTTCTGAAAAAACAATCTAAATTTGATATTGGTTTAATCTTGTTTCAATATATATAATAAAAGCATAGACAATGTATGCGTTTACAGGTCACGTTGTAGCTTCCTTGCTACTTCTTATATATAAGGAGGAAATAAGATGAGCCAATTCGAACGAGATTATAAAGTTGAAGCGTTATTAGAAAAGCAAAAATTTAATGAGAATGAAATTGCACAGATGACAGATTCCCAGATTGAATATTACCACTGGCTTTATTTTGTAGATTCTGTTTATGATTATATGTAAGTTAATGTGTATAACCTCCGTTGAAGTAGATCCTATTCCTTCGACGGAGGTTATTTAATTTAAGGGACGGTTCTCCTGCTCACTTCATTTGGGTTTCCGAATGAAAGAAGGAAGCAGGAGAACCGTCCCTGCGTCCTTTTTATGTAAAAAAGCTTACCTCAAATGGTAAGCTTAACTTCCTATATATACACTATCGCATGTATCAGGTTTTGGTTCATAGTAACAATGCAGTTTATATTGACCAGAGTGAGGCTGACCGTACCAGGTAGGAGGACATGGTGCATAAGGATTGAAATACCAAAGGGCATATTTTGATGGGTGCTCTCTCCAAGAATCTATAGCCTGTTGTGCTAATCTTTTTTCCGCCGTTCTCGCTCTTTGATAAAACACATTCCCTTTTTGAACAGCTTCAAAGGAATAATTTCCTCCTTGGATTTGAAAAATAACATCGTTAATCGTTCTAACCTCTTTAAAGTCTAAACAGTCTGCTTTAACACGATTAATAATTACATTTCCAACCATTAACATTCCTAATTTTCCTTCACCTTCTGCTTCCGCTCTCATCATCCTTGCCATTAAATCCACGTCTGAACTTCGGTAATTAACTCTTGCCATATTACCACCTCCAAAATATCGTATGAAAAAACACCTCAATTGATGTCTTGGTTTACGTAAAAATGCACAGGGACGGTTCTTTTGCATCCTTCGAGTATCGAAGGATGCAAGAGAACCGTCCCCATGCGTTATTCTAATCCTGCTATGCCGAATCCGCCAGGTCCGGCGTGGGTGGAGATCATGGCTCCTGCTTGGATCCATTTTATGGTTTGGAATCCTGCCCCTTTTGCGATTTCACTCATACGCTGTTTTATTCCTTCATCGAGTCCGATGGAGTAGATGAGATAAAGCTGCTCTTTCTCAATGTCGTATTGCTCTAAATAGTCTGCCATCAGTTTCTCTGCAACGACGTCGATTTTCCCACGATACTTTTTGGTTGAAACAAGGTTTCCGTCAACCAGTTCAATTCGCGGCTTGATTTTTAACAGAGCCCCTCCAAGGTATGCTACATTACTTACACGTCCGCCAGCTCTTAAAAATTCTAAGCTTCCTGGCACAAAGGCAAGTCTTGCTTTAGGAACTTTTGCTTTAATCTTCTCTACTAAGACAACCGCTTCTATCATAGGATCCTTCTCTAACAAGCTAACCGCATACATCACAACAGCAGTCAAACCGCCTGTAACGTTCAAAGCGTCAATAAGAAAAATATCATCCATTTCCTCTGTTGCAATGACCGCATTTTGGAAAGAAGAAGATGCCTTTGACGTATATCCTATATGTATAATGGTACATCCAGGATGATCACTTTTGATCTTCGTGAAAAATTCATGGTATTCATGAGCATTGGTGGACGTTGTAGAAGGAATTTTCTTTGTCCGCTCGTAAAAATCATAAATATCCGTTACCGGTAACGAGCCGTCTAAATAATCCACCCCGTCCATAACCACGTGCATCGGGACCACGTGAACATTATGTTTAGCAGCTAAATCCTGCGGCAAATCCGCACCACTCTCTGTCGTCAAAATTAAATTCCTCATCAAATTCCCCCAATTTCCTCTAAAAAACCCTTACCCCTCTACTATACAGGAAAAAAGTGGAGAAAGCATAAGGACGGTTCTCTTGCTTCCTTCGTTTCGCGAAACGAAAGAAGCAGGAGAACCGTCCCTGCGTCACTTGAATAGACAGGTTACCCATTCGTTGGTCTGCTTCTTCTTTGCTAGCAGGAATCCTGCTTCTTCCATTAAATTGACCACTCGGTGTGCATTCCATTCGAGCATACCTGACAATATAAAGATTGTATCCTTGTTGGTTAAGAGTCCCTGGGCGTGAAGGATATCGATATTTTCTTGTGTTCCAATATTAAGAAAGACCCAATCATATTCTTTCTTGATACGTTCTTTACTTTTGATTAGATCGCATTGAAACACTCTCACCTGCTTCACTTGGTTTAATCCGCATTGATACAGAATCTCCCTTTCCACTGGCTGAATGTCATATGTATCTATACAAACCGCTCCCTTAAGGGCTGCAGCAATACTTAACACGCCTGAACCCCCGCCAATGTCTGCAACAGTCATTCCTGTAAGATCATGTTCCAATATTAGGTTCAAGCAATCTCTGGTCGTTTCATGATAGCCTGTACCAAAATTCCCTTGAGAGTCTAGAATAATCCGCTTTGCTTTTTCATAGAGGTTCCTTTTATCCGGCGTGGTGATCACCCAGCCATTTTCAAGAAAAATATCATCAAAGGTTTGCTGGTAACTCGTATCTTTAAAGGGCTTCACCACCAGGTTCGCGTCATCTATGTTTAATATTTTTGCTAGTTTAGGCCGTTCCCTCGAATCGTCATAAACCTCCATATAGATATTAAGCTCGGTCGTTTCATTTTTCTTTTCCACAAAGGCATACCCGTTGCTATCTGTCACGACATCTAAAGGAACCTCATAATAGGTTTGGTAATACCCGTTCCCCATTAAATGCGTCATCACACCTTCAATCCTTTTGGTTGGAAGGCTTACGGTAATCACATACATCGATCTTTCTCCTATCTTTTCCACATATCCATCTGTTTCCTTTTCAACATTATCGCCAGTGTTTTCAAATGAAAAACACTCATCACTAAAATAGTTCATCACCTTTCCCTTCCTTTTATCCTAACAAAACAAGCCGTTCCCAAATGGAAACGGCCTGCTAATAAACGAATTACAACTCCAACACATATTTCTTTAATTTTTCTGTATCGTTCGGCAGTGTGACGTAGCCGTCTAACACCATCCCGAGCCTTTCCAGAAGTTTAGATGAGGAATGATTGTCCTTAGTGGTAATTGCAACAATCCGCATCAACCCTCTTTTTTTCGCATACTCCACTGTACCGTTTGCTGCTTCAAAGGCATAACCTTGTGATTGATAGTCTGAGAGAAAGGCAAACCCGATATCAACATCTTCCAGTCCATCACGTTTAATCAATCCGCACAAACCAATGGGAATGTGTCCTTCCTTCAGCTCGGTTAGAAACAGGCCGAATCCCTCTCGGTTGTACATAGCCCTCGGTCCCTTTTGAATATACGCAACGGCATCCTCCAATGTATGTATCCCTTTGTCACCAATATATTTTAACCACCCAGGTTCATTTAACAGCCGAAAAATAAACCCTGCGTCACTTTCCTCAACCCAGCGGAGGCACAATCTATCTGTTTCTAGTACTTGCATTAGGCGATAACTCCTTTTGTCCATTACCCTTACTGTTAGTAGTTACTTTTTACTTACATAATGTAATTCAACAAACTGGTTGAAGTTCCTTGTTCCTTTCAAAACAAGCTCTATCTGATGATCGCCCTCTTTGAATAATGGTATTCCTTTACCTATTATGGTAGGGGCAATGGTAATAATGTATTCATCGATTAGTTTCTCTTGGATAAACGTATGTAACAACTCTCCTCCACCAACAATCCAAATGTTTTTTCCGTCTTGTTTTTTTAGTTTATCTACCAAATCAACTGCATCACCATTCACAAACTTAACATCTTCTGTATCCTTTATAGAAGACCGTGTAAACACGTAGCATTCTTTGTTTTTATACGGAAATTCCGCTAAATCTTGTTTCATCACCCAATCGTACGTACGTTTTCCCCATTAAAACTGTATCGATGGTCTCATAAAATTCTGAAAAACCGTTATCCCCTTCCCCTTCGACAGCAAATAGCCACTCAAGTGACTCCTCTTTTGTAGCAATATACCCATCTAAACTCGAAGCAATAAATAACACCAAATTTCGTTTTTCGCTCATACTAGCCTCCTTATAAAATGTTTTCTATCGGATAACCTGTTGTTCGTACATTAAGAAGAATGCATTAGATTAATTGTTCATAACAATCCTTTATAATTTTGCTCACATTTATGTAAATAAGGCAAAGACTGGAATATATTTTAAAACATGAAAACTCTATTGGTTAACTGTTACTTAATCGTACACTTTTCCCCTTTTCATCAAACGCATGCTTCAAGTCAAACGCAAGAGGAGTGGGTCCATGTTGAAGGTAATAGTTGTATCTCTTAAAAGCCTGCTCCCATGATACATCCTTCACCTTTTCTGTCCACCACACTACATAGGAAAGATGTGCCTCTTGATCAGGCTCCATCCATCTGCTCCTATTCCGCAGCGCTTGGCTATGTTTACCTGAATAGGTAAACCGAGATAAGGAGTGAAGGCTTTCCCATACCGTTAGTGTTAGAACAGGGTATCCATTCCCTTTCGCTTCTTCTGGGATAGACACTCCATCTGATGAGAACTCTTCAATCAGATAGCCTGATACTGATGCCTGCCGCATGACTTTATAGCCCATTTCATAAAAGTCACGAGATGCAGGGTGGTCATAAGGATGATGCAGCCTGCCTACCGTATAAATTGCAACGAATGCCATAAACAGCCCTCCCTATAATCTAAAGAATTGGAAGGCGTGGTCCTTTTCTACCAACGCCCCTCTTCAATTTCACAAGAATTTACTCCTAACACATAGCTTCCTATGGTCTTTCTGTCAACCTTCTAGACTTTCCTCACCCATTACCTCATTAAAAAAGGCGATTCTTCCTTATTGAAGATCATACCTGTTTTCTATTTTGATAGGCATTACCGATAAAATAACTGCAAAGTAACCCGATGATAAAAGGAATCACCGAGCCGCCTGCTTCAAAGCCAGTCGCGGTCTCTTCATAATAACTAAATTTCAATAGTTTAATATCAAATACATTCCCAATCCATAAAAAAATACTGCTTGCAATGATAAAGACTATTAAACCTACAAACACTGTTTTTATCAAAATAACACCCTCTTTCTAACAGTACTTCCTATATTTTAACATATGTGGAAAAATACTTGGAGTTTCTTAATGTCTTGTTAAATTAACCTTTCCCTATGAAAAAACAAAAGAGCTGTCGAAACAGCTCAGTGATAAGGAATTTTATATTTTTAAAATTGGGATCCATATTTCGCTTTTTACCGATGGAGAAGTTAAGTCTTTAGTTTTTATTGATAAGATTTCAGGTCCTTCTGTTACTTGATAGTGAGAAGATGGAAACCACTCAGAATAAATCCTTGCCCAAGTTTCCTGTAGTGTATGAGGAAAAGGTCCTGTTGATTTAAATACCGCCCAGGTTAAGGCAGGAACAACAAGTTTTGAAAAGTCTTCAGGGCATTCTTGGGTTGTTGCCACACCAATATACTGATCAAGCTCTCCCTTTTCTTCCATGCGGCCTTCAGAAAAGTTGGTTGATGCTTGAATCATTCCTTTCGGTTCAACATTTGAGAGTTCTTTTAATTGGTCGATTTTCTCCATAGTCAACGACTGCCACATCGCTGCAATTTCTGGGTTTTCTCCTTCAAAAATAATAGGAACTCTTTTCATGAGCCCAACAATGGTAAAAGCCTCTTTTTGTTCTATTCGATAATTCAATTCATTTCCTCCTCTAATGGATAACTGAAAGGTCATGAGTGGATAGGCTTTAAGCGGCTGGCCATTATTTCTTGCTTCTGACGGTGTAACACCATGTAAATGTAGAAAAGCTCTTGTAAAAGAGTCCGGTGAATGGTAACCATATTTCATCGCAACATCGATTACTTTTATCTGACTATTAGTAAGCTCTAATGCTGCTAGACTAAGTCGTCTACGGCGGATGTATTCTGATAACGGAATACCTGCAAGAAAAGAAAACATCCTTTTAAAATGATATTCAGAACAATGAGCCAACCTTGCAACCATCTTAAAATCTATTTCGGTCGTAAGATTTTCCTCAATATACTTCATTGCATCATTCATGTTCTTAAGCAAATCCATTCCATGACCTCCTTCATCAATAGAATAGCAAGTTCTGAATCGATCCTCCCGACATTTTGTGCACCGTTTTGCAGGATTAATCCTTTCTATGACAGACTACACATTCGTACAACAAGAAAAAGCAGTCCAGTAATGGCCGCTGACCTTTAACTCCTGCCGCTCTTTTAGTAGAATACTTCGGATTTCTCCAAAGAAATTAATTGTAAAACTCCATATGTGTTTTTTCTTTTTGGTAGTAATCCAACCTGTCTTGTAAGGTACCTGTGTGAAATTCAAACTTATGACCATCTGGGTCGGTAAAATAAATTGATTTCTTATCCCTTTCGTCTCTTGTACGACCTGAAAGGATGTTTACATTCAAATTTTTTAGTTTATCATACATATGATCATATTCCGTTTCTTCTATTGAAAAGGCTATATGTGTATACGATTGGTGAATTTCATTACGAGGAATATCCTTTTCCACATTAAGGGCAAGCCATATACCATTTAAATCAAAATAGGCAGTGCTTCTACCTTTAACTAACAACTTTGCATCAAATACATTCTGATAAAATTCAATTGAATCATCTAAATTCGATACAGAAAATAAAAAATGATTTAGACCTTTGACTGACACAGTTTTACCTCCTGACTACCTATTCAGCTAGGTTTAGCTATCGCCAACTTTGAAAGAAGAAAAATAATTCTGACTGGCTTAAGCATGACATTACGTTTATCAATTATTCCTCAATTGGATGATAGCAAAGTTGAACAACGCCAGATGAAAATCTCCTTGTATCAACCAGTTCTAGATTCAATCTTTCCCTAATTTCAGTAAATAAAGGTTTTCCTTCTCCCAAAATAACAGGGTGAACAGATAATCTAAATTCATCAACAAGCCCTAAATTGATAAAAGTTGTTATGAGACTGGCTCCACCATATAGCCAGATGTCTTTACCTGCCTTATTCTTTATTTTATTTACTTCTTCAAGAATATGATTATTTATGAATATTGTTTTATTATCTGTCCCTTTTTGTGTTTTGGAAAACACGTATTTCTCTTTACTATGAATGAGTTCCCAAATTTCTTTTTCAGCATCAGCACCTTCCATTTCTGGAGTAAATTGCCCCCATAAATCGTAGCTTTTTCTTCCATATAAAATTGTATCAATCTGATTTAAGAAATGAATAAAACCCATCTCTTCGTCCATGATACACCAATCAATCTCCCCGTTTTTCCCCTCAATAAAACCATCTAATGATACAGCTAAATCTAAGATTACTCTTCTAGATTGTTCTTTATTTTCCAAACTTTTGTCTCCTTTTCTCATATAGATTTTCCCTTAATGACGGTTAATCCTTCCTGGACCAACATACCCCTTTAATTTAAAACTCATTAATATAAGAGATTACACTTTTCACCATTTCGATAGAATTCATTGGGTCTTTATCAAGCTCTAAACTGTGATTACCACCTTCAACTACTTTTAAGATAAGATTTTGATTATCTTTCAATTTTTCAAAACGCTCCAAAATAAAACAGAAGCTATCTTTTTCTCCAAAAATACAAAGTCCTTTATGATCACTGTTAACCATTGCATTAAATACGTTATCATTTTGTAGTAATGGCGTTAACCATACTAATCTAGCATCTTTAAATATGGTATTTTCGAGTAGATAACTCAAAGCTTTTGTTCCCATTGATTTAGCCACTACATAATAATTATTGTATTTTTTGTCCTTAATAGCGTTATCAATTGTTAGTTGAATATCTCTTGCGAAATCCCTTTCATCTAGAGCAGACATCTCTTGCCTACTAAATGTATAGTTAATATGTAATACATCAAAACCTTTATTGTAAAATAACCCTGTTGTAAAGTATAACAATGGGGCCTGTGTAGTGTAACCCGCCCCAGGTAAGACAATAACTAATTCATTCGTTTCTTCAATTTGTTCAATTAATCTATAAGGGATCGTTTTAGAACCTATCATTTCATTATTTGTCATCATTTTCTAACTCCCAAAGTTTTTTTACAATTTGCCAATATTCTTTTTTCAAGTAACCTTCATACGGTAGTGCAACAAGAAAAAAAGATCGCACGACAGCGATCCCTCTTAATCGCTTGCACCAGTTACATAAAGTAATTCTATGTCATCTTTTAGGATAGTTTGTTGCTTCCAACGTTTCTTCAATAAAGTTCAACAAAAAGAAGTGTTAATCCTTCCTGGATCAACGCAAACTATAGTTGAAGAAGTACATCTTTAAGATAAATCAATTGTATTCCAGCCAGTGGCTGTGATAAAATCTATAAACTGTTGAAATGCGTTTTTAGATTCAAATTCAATTCGAATAAAGGGTCTTCCAAAAAAACTCAACATAGGGTGAATTTGCATCAATATCCCTTTGTCCAATGGTTTTGTCTTTACTTACTTCATCAATGTTTAGGTTCTCAGTTCTGCTTCTGTACGGTGCAATTCATCTTAACTATCGGTGTCTTTTACAGTAATTTCAAGTGTATCGCCGTCAAGTTCTAATTCTAGATGATTATCCCAATTTAAAAATTCATCACATGTAATTATTAACTTATTCTTAGACCAATCATGAAACATAATTGTATCCATTTTAATTGGACTTTCCACTGGTTTCGTATATTTTATTGATGATTCAATTTTTTCAATATCATAATAATCCGCTATTAAGAAATCACCTGATGGTGTTACTGTTAAACATTGATATTGTGGCTCGGATACATATTCGGTTAATTCACCACTATCACAATCAACTTGAAATAAGTAATCGGAAGTAAGGACAAGAACTGTTTTATGTTTAGTTGATACTGCAATACCCCATGGTGAACCTCTAAACTCACCACACCATTCATTGAAATCTTCGTCTTCAAATTTTACCCAAGTCCAATTGGGTGAATTCCATGAACTTTTTATGTCATAAATTCTCTCCTCGTACTGTCCCGAAAAAGGTTGATTTATTATTTCTGCTTTAGCTATCACTTGTTTAATGATCACATATAAGTTAATAAGGAAGAAAATGTATATAAATAATATAAACCATTCTCATTGTTTTGAAAAAAATAAAATCCTAGCGATATTATTCATATCACTAGGATGAGGACTAACTAATTATAAGTGTTCAATTTTTTCAATATCTTCTGCAGATACTACGAAATCGAAAAGATCTATATTAGATGCTTGATTTTCACGGTTGTGAGATTTAGGAATAACGATCACACCGCGTTGGATTTGGTATTTTAATAAGAGTTGTGCACCAGATTTATTATAGGCTTTACCGATTTCATCCAAAACTTCTTTTTGACGGGCTTCGGCTTTCATAGGTCCCCATGCAACAGGTGTAATGCCCTCGTCTTTTAATACGGCAAGGAGATCGTTGTTAGGTTCTTTTAAGTTAATTTGTATTTGGTTAACAGCTGGCTTCACTTTAGCGAATTCATTCAATTCGTCTAGATGATTTTTTCCAAAGTTTGAAACGCCGATTGCTTTTAGTTTGCCTGCATCATAATATTCTTCAAAGACTTCCCAAGTGTTTTTAAGTTGTACTTTGTCTTCGATTGGAAAGTGAATAAGAAGCAGGTCGAGATAGTCTGTTTGGAAGTTTTTAAGACTGTTATCGATAGCTGCTCGAGTAGCTTCCTTTGAAGAAGTATATTCTTCATTGGCTGGAACTTTGGTCGTAATGAATAACTCTTCTCGTGGCACTGTGCTTTCTGCTAAAATTCTTCCGACAAGTTCTTCGTTTCGATACATGATGGCTGCGTCTATTGAACGGTAACCCAACTCAAGTGCTGATACGAGTTCAGGAATTTCATTTGTTAACGCCCCGTTATACTCATTATTTTCTTTTCCATAAGTATTTGTACCTGTACCAACAATTGGCATTTTTAACCCATTATTAAGTGTTATGTATTCCATATTTTTAAGCACTCCCTCTGTATACTCACATTACTATATTAACAAAAAAGAGTGCCTATATAGCACTCCTAGTTATTACTTTTATTCTTCAAAATGTAAAGCTCTCTCTCAAGTTTATTTACCCTATCAGCGATAAAATCTACGTCAATAATTCTTGATTCATTGATTAATTAATTCAAACTGTCCGCCTACACCCTCAAGTTTTGCTTCAATAGTATCAAATCGATTATGCATTTCAGTTTTCAAATCATTTACATCTGTTTTCAAACTTTTAATTTCTTTATTCATTTCAGTAAGTAAATCAATAATTTGCTTATCCACGTTATCACCTCTAACAATAATTTTAATAGATGTTTAGTAAACAAGCATTACTATTTTTGTTAAGGAACGACTGTCTTTACGCAATCGCACCCCGTTACTTTACGTACATCTATTTACATTCTTACTCTTGGTCCATTCCTAGCAAAACGATGATTAAAGTTTTTCAACTAAACTGCTTAGTTAATTAAGAAAAAGGCTGCCATTTTTAGCAGACCGTTCTAAAGGGAATTCATCAGTAAATTCACCGATTTATAATCTTTTAGTTGAAATTCAATAGATTTTTCTTGGTACATATTATCGCGATATTCATAAGTGATAAGAATGCTACCAACAAATGCCCCAGGCGAAAATTGGGGATGTAATGTAGCAGTAAGTTTATTATTTTTCACTTCATACTTAATAATGCTCCCAAAGTTAATTTCATCAAATAGTGTTTCAGGAAGAAGTTTTAATTCCTTAACATTAATTAAATACTGTTTCTTTCCGATAGTAATCTCGGCTTTGCTAGGAGTTAAGCTTGCTTTAATGTTTTTATTTACTATTGCCATTGGATGGTCAACAAGCACTTCGCCAAACCGTTTATTATCAATATGGAATACATTAACTTCTTGGTCTAAGGCACCAGTACCATATCCTTTCGTCAGGACAATAACTAACTCTTTCTTTTCATCGTTATTAATGTCTCCGTAATATATTTGCGGAGCATAGGTAGGATTGGTAGCATTCATCCAAAAAGGTCTTGAAAAAACTTTCCCCTTAAAATCAATTTTAAAGTCATAATATAAACCATCCATTTTCTTGGCATAAATCGTTATATTATCTTCATCAGATTTTGCTATCACAGTATATCCTGGAATTGTTGCTTCTGCTTTATTAGGGGCAATTACAAAAAGAATAGCTAATAGTGAAACGATTACTATTTTCATTGGTTAACACCTCATTTTAGTGTTCCCAACCACGTTTTGTTATTCAACTAACTTTCCCAGGTTACTTCAATAAAGCAAAAGTGTTGCGAATCCCCTATTACTCTAACTCTCAGAATAAAAAAGATGAATAACCATATACTTCTCTTTCAATTAGTTCATTTCCGCATAAGATTGAACAGTAAATTCATTTTCTAATAGATTATCTAAACCAATCTCATCTAAATAATGTGCTGCTCCTACCACTACAAAATAGATTTGGCCGGAACCATTTGTGAGGTAGCCTTTAATTTTCTCAACCATTTTGGTATTTCGTTTTTTCATTAATTCTTCTTGATATGCTTTATACTCTGTTATTCTACCAACCTCATCTATTGATATTACAGACGCCAACTGCTCCTCAGATCCTGATTTCCACGCTTCTATTAGTTGTAGAATATCATTACCATCAACCATCTTTCTGGAACTTTTCATACTCTTTGATTACCTATGAAAATAGCTCCATTGTTCTTTGGTAATTCACTGTTTTATGTAACTATCTAGTCGCTATTTGTTACACAAAAAAAACTAGTATCACTATTAAAGTCATGCCTAGATCATTTGATTGCCAAAATTAAAATTTTATCTATAACTTTGAAATTGAGTTAGACTTTTAGTTTTCTTGCTAATAATTTCAATACTAAAACACAGAAATAAGAGATTAAAGTAATTATTAAAATTGAAAAAACATAATTAAAGACCAGTAAATCGGTTGCGTTTTCTTGGGGACTTAGTAATCCTACTGTTAGAGGAAAGTCATCTTCCATAGGCGTTAATGTTGTGTTCTGTTCGATTATCGGTAGTGGAAAACCAAGTCTAAGATGGGATAAATCATTAGCATTTGACACAATCACAGTATCAAATAATGGCGAAATTGAAACTGCAAGCCATCCAATAACAAGAGAAATAAATAAAAGCCGACGATTCATTTGGATTCCCCTTTAGTTTTCATAGATAAATTATACATAGAATTTCTATGTATGTAAATCCAATTTACATAAAAGATTTATTAAGCTAACCTTCCTCGTTTGTGCAACAAGAAAAATGACCGCCGCAGCGATCAACGTCATAAAACTCTTGCCCCGTTAGCAATAAGTAGTTGGAGTATTCCTAAAATGTTTACAGTTTTTTTCACAACCATAAATCATTCTTCTTTTTTAGGAGAAAAATTAATTTTAGCAACATCACTAATAATCGGGAGGTTATGCTCTTCTGCCACTTGCACTTGACTATCAACCCATATTTCAATTTTTTGATCTATTTCAACGTTTGTAGGTGAATAATACTTTGTATCTAATTGAATAATTCCCTTACCTTCATCATTCAGCCCAAAACCATTGCCTTGAATTAACAGTTGATCTTTATCTTCATCAACTTCTACTATTATTCCTTTAATATCTGCTGAACGGTTATATTCACTATTAACCTTTGAATTTGCAGGGTCTTCAACGGTTTGATTACAAGCAGATAATAATAACACTAAAATAAAAGCAAATAATAACTTATGAATTTTCATATACCTCCTCATATATAGTCGTAAAATAGTTATTAAGTTTCGCTATTGTATTAAACTTCTTCGTTAGGTAAAGAGCGACTGCTATTGTTAGCATCACACCCATAAACTCCTACGTTTTTTCTCCCCCCCTCCATTTTGTAAGAAGATATGCTGTTATTACGGAGAGAAAAGCAAAAATAGATATTTTAAAAAGGGAAAATTCTAAAGCCATCGGCCCATATTCATCTGAATTCAACTTGAACATTGACCACCATTCACCTTCTGTTCCTTTATTAAGAGACAATATGACACATAAACTAAACAAGAAAAATGCCCATAGACAACGAATAATAATGATAGTGGTTCGGTTGCTCAATTCAATACCTCCAACATAGTTCTATACCTTAATTCTACATAATCTATTGAATCCCCTCGAGCACGTACCTTATCCGCTAACTCAGAAATAGCAGCCAAATAAATGCGGCTGGATTTAAAGACTTTTTAGTTATAACGGGGATTAAAGTTCTTTAAATCCTTCTCTGTAATGCCTTCTTTCTGTCCTTCATCAGTAAGTTTGTAATTAAATTGAAATACATCATTATCGTGTGCAAAGTAAATATATTCAACTTTCGGTTCATTTTTAAACGTTACAATGACATAGTATGGCGGGAGCATAAAACCCCATTTACCTTTAATAGATTCTATATCCTCTTTTTCAATACCTTCCTCTTCCATCAGGTAATTAGAAACTCTATTTTTGTAGATATCTTTATTGGTTTGGATTGTAATTACCGGGACAATTATTATTCCTATTAATGTTTCCCTGACTTTCTTTAAACCAAAGAAGTGCTTGCTGCTCCATTTTTTTCACGAATGCCTTTTTTGCTGGGCTATACTGACTTGTGTGTTCGAAACTTTGAGCCAATTTTTCTTTAAATCTACTATACCTTGCTACTTCTTCTGGGTGAGACCGCAGATAATCTCTAAAGATGAGATGTCGTTCGATTTCGGGGTTGTCAAATTGATAAAAATGGATATGATGTGTTCTGTTTTCTTCGCCTTTTCGGAATAACCTTCTGCCTGGAATGCCCCATTCTCCAGCAACATCATATCCAAGTTTCCTCATCTTCTCATTGAATGGATCAACCTTTTCGATATTTTTTACGATACACATCATATCGATTACAGGCTTTGCCTTCATACCATAAACTGATGTACTGCCAAAATGCTCAAATCTGATGATTACATCCCCAAATATTGTTTCTAGAAATTGAGCCTCATCTTTAAACATTTGGGCCCAATTTTCACTAAATTCAGTTAGCCGAACTTTCATTTCAATTCCCCCTAATACAAAGCCTATATTATGTATCTTTTTATAACACTAAGGAAATCTCTTATTGAACTATTTTTTAATAAAAGAAAGACTTGGCAATAACACAACTCTTAGTGTAAAATTACACTAAATGATACATAAGTGAACTTTGAGGTGATCAGTGTGAAAAAGGTATTTAAGATTGTTATGCTTTTCTTTGTCCTCTTACTTGGTGTCTTCATGCTTCTCAAAACTATAGCCTCGTTTCAAATGACCCGATATTTAGAGGATAAATATGATCAGGAATTTGTGGTTGATAAGAAAAGATATGATTTTATTAATGGAAAGTTCTACATAGTGGTTCATCCAAAAATTGACCCATCTCTATCATTTAGAACAATGGACGGTTATGGTGATTTCAAATATGTAGACTATTATCTAGAGGAGCTTTGGGTTAAGCAGGTAGAGAAAGATTACAGTCCGTTCATAACAAAGTATTTTCCTGACTTTAAAAGGTTTAATGCTAAAACTGTATATGGGACAGGGATGGAGCAGGTTTCTAGCGGAGATATTCCAAATTATAAGGACGCGCGTCCCACACTTAGCTTGGTGATTCGCTTTGATCAAGAGGCTGATGAAAGAATAAACGAAGAATTTTATCAAAAGGTATTTCTGCTTGTCCAAAAGATTCAAAAAGACCAATCTAAAATCGAATTATCATTTCTTTTCAAAAGTGAAGAAGAAAAGGACGGCCAAAAGCCAGACCTCCCATTCTTTACGATTTCTCCAGTACAAATGAAGAGCATTAAAAGTATCGAGGACGTAATGCTCATCTTTCGTTCAATTAGGTAATTCATTGATTCCCATCTTTTTCAAACAATGATGTATCATCTCTTTATTGATGTTATTTACATTTATATATTTTTCTCTATAAATAGCTTGAATGGCATGTTGTATCTCTTGTTTCATTAACTCATCCTTTTGTACGTTTTTAATAAAAAGGTTTAATGGAACTTCATCCATACCTTCATGTAAAGGTGGTTGTAGATAGGAAATCTCTTCATATTTTTTATAAGAATTCCGATCAAAAAATCGATTCCTTTTTTCACAATCTGCCTTTTCTTGTTCTGTATGTACCAGATCTTCTGTCTCAGTTTCTAGAAATATCGCTCTTAGCGATGAGTGTCCTGCTGAACGAGCATCCTCGTTTAGCAATTCCTCTAATTTTACTAGCGTCTTTGAACCTAAACCACTGTTCCTTGCTAATGGATTGGTTGCGATATAAACAATGAAACCTACATTATCATCAGCTAAATAATGTCCAGTTGCAAAAGAAACAAGTTGGTCGTCTTCTTTTCCAATCAAAAAGCGAAAATTGTTTGGATATCTTTCTCGAGAGTACTTTATACTTCGATGAAAGATTTCATGTGGTTCTCTCACATCTATCGGAAATGACTGATCATACAATTTCATCACCGTTCTGAGCTCAGTTGCATTTTCTTCTTTGATTTCTGACCATATTATTGTCATCGTTACCTCCTTTGATCCCCCTGTTAATATAAAACTACTTTACTTCTAAAACGAAGGCATAAAAAGCATCTCCATGTGATAGGTTCTCTTCCTTTTCATCCATCCACCATACACCATAAACATAATAATAAATCCCTTTTTCTGTTGGGGCGTTAAAACTGTTTTCTTTAATCGCAATTTGGCCTTCATTACTTTCACTAATCTGAGTAAGATGAAATTCATTTGGCTTTGGTTCATACTCCATTAGAAATGCTATTTTCTCACCAGGAGCGACTTTTATCGGTTCTGTTCCCTTTAAAAGTTCAACAGGTCCAACCGTATCAGCACATGTACCTTTCCAGCAATACGTGCCAAGCTTTGTATCATACCTTTCATCACCAATTTTTATATAAACTTCTGGAGGCTTATCTTCTAACATTCCCAATTTAGAACAACCGTTCATCGTAAGACCAAAGAGAACAACTAATGTTAAAAGACATTTGTTCATATACCATCCCTCCTTTATGGTTATAGACGTAAAAACTTTCGCAAGGGTTACTGATAATAACCCGCTCTTGGCTTAATAGGAAAAGCCGCCTAAGAAATGGGGCAGCTGGTCTTAAAACTTAAGTTGCAGTCAGTTTAATAGCTGTAAGATAATCATCAACAGAATAGAAATTGAAAAGACTCCAATCATAAAATAGCCAAAGTATCTTAATGGTTTCGGCAATTTTCTTAAATCAGTTTTGGACAGATTAGCTGCATTTCCTTCTATTTTGTTGAAATGGTCGATAACATCATTAAATGGTTTATTTTCCTCTCCCATACTGCCCACCTCATATCGTCATTATTTTTTCAACACCTTAACCAGCTTAAACAATAGGCATCCAAATCCAATCATAAAATCCCCTTGATTCTTCTTATGTTAAGCCTCAAATGCATAACTATAATAAGGTTGAGGATAGAATAATTGGGATAGGCGTAACGATTATAAACATTACTCTAAGTTTCCATCGTTCTTTATGATCTTTTGTAGAAATGGATATGTATCTTCTAATTCCTAAAGCTACCAATAAAACTCCAATGAATGCTAAAAATGCTACAGTCATAATATTCATTCTTGGAAAAGTTTCAGCATCATATAGGAATTCTATCACCGTATTATAAAGGGAAAATTGAATAACAAATAAAAGCAAACAGTAAAGTAGCAATACGATCAAATGATTTATACGTAACATAAACGATCTCTCCTTTTAAAACTTCCTTAAAAAACTTTATAAAGTTATGAGATAATGCGGGAAGAACTTTTTACCATGATCTTTACCCCTTAGTAACTAAGAAACATCATTGAATTTTCAACTAGAAATTTTGACGTAAAACCAAACTAGTTAACTTTCAAACTAATTGTTTCTTCATATTCACCGGTATTAGTATGCCATTCAATTTTTATGTTAGAGGAATTTAAACTACTAATTGCCTGGTCTTTAGTTGGAGGATGGTTTGTCACAGTTGTTCCAAATGATATAGCAGTTTGACCTTCTGAAGGATGGAGCTCCCCCTTATAACTTTCTTCTCCGTCAGTAGTCAGTGTAAAAGCGACATAGATGAGTTCTTCATTTCCTGTATACTCAATCCCACCTCTATCGTAAAGCTGGGAATCAGTTACTTCATAAATAATATGTCCCTTCCAATTTTCCCCCTCGCCATTAGCCTGGATACTTTCTTGTTTGGAGCAACCTGCTAATAAAGTGATAATAATTAAAAAGGGCACCCATTTTTTATTCATTTGTGTCCCCCATTCATCTTCGCAATTTAATTAATACCTACTTGATTACTTCTTCTTTCTAACAGGATCGTATCTCGCCACACACCATCCATGTAACCAATCCGTTCCCGTCTTCCTACTTCTCTAAAACCATTTTTTTTATGTAATTTGATACTTCCCACATTTTCAGGGAATATCCCAGACTGTAACATCCAGAACCCATTTTGTTCACTAACTTCTATTAAGGACTTTAAGAGTAAGCTGCCAATTCCTCTTCCATTCTCTTTTAGTCTAACATATACACTTACTTCCCCAACTCCAGAATACACACTTCTACTTGATACAGGACTTAAAGCAGCCCAACCCACCACTTTTCCTTCTGAACGGGCTACGATTCGGCAATGATGATGATGACCACTATCCCACTCCTCCCAAGAAGGAGCTGCTTTCTGAAAAGTTGCATTTCCAGTAGAAATACCCTCATGATAGATTTCTCTTACTGGCTCCCAATCAACTAAGTCCATTTTTTCTATAACAATAGTACCTCGCATATTGTCCACCTACTTAAATTTAATAAATGAATAAAGCCATAGAGGCTTTATTAGATGAATTAGAAAAGAATTAAAGCCATGTTAGTGGTCCCTTAACTGGAGCCTTTTTTTAGTCTGCAAGTTATCATAACAACTGTATAGTTTTTTAAAACATATAAAATGCTATTGAACATATTCAACTCCATCTTCTACATAGGATTCTAGAATAATTTCTCCATCCTTTTTATAATAAAAATAAGTCTTAGTATCATTCTTCAATTTAACACCAACCGCTATTTTACTTAAAGTACATTGTTTAAACCTGTACACTTTTGTTAATGTAAACAGTATCTTCGGCATATTACATGAGTGAAGAATTCCTGTGAATTGCCTTTTTTCTAATATAGGTTCCAAAAAAGGTTGTTAAAATAAATATAATCCACATGATAACGGTTAAGGGCAGCATGATTATTCCAACTCCTAAATTATCCTCCTCCAAAGGAAAATATGTCCGAAGACTTGTGTTATGTAAGCGTCAAATAATCCCCACCTACTCCGTAGATGGGGATCAGGTTATTATTAA
>JBFNER010000022.1:0-74081 GCA_040797665.1 Neobacillus sp.
GTAAAAAATATTGTTTGTTGACGTTTTTGTTTGTTTAGTTTTCAAAGAACAATTTCATCAATCGCTCGTAAGCGACTTTAATAATATAACATGATGTGATTTAAAATGTCAATCACTTTTTTTAAAAAAACCGTCACTCACAAAAACTTTATTGTGTTGTTTAGCAGCGACGGTTATTAATATACCAAGTATCTAAAAAAAGGTCAATAGCTTTTTTGTTTTTTTACGATAGTTTTTTATTCACTTGATAACATCGGTGATAAATCCCTTGTCCCTTTGTTTCAATGTTCACGACATTCACTAATCCTTTTTCAATTAAAAATTCAAGAAAAACCGCCAGGTCTACCGAATACGGCGATAATTCCTCGTCATTCATAATTTCATTAAAATACCAGTATTCCCTCTTAATAAGTACATTTAATAGATGTTCCGCACCTACACTCGTTCTAGAATGAATCATGAACTCATTGGCAAGGAATAGTAGTTCAAGTCTTTTTTCTATTGATTCTTCACTATTAACAAGTTCTTCATATAATTTAAAGATTTCAGGTTCAATTTGTTTAACCTGATGCCAGACTGTCAACTCTGGATGCAGGCCATTTTCAATAACGGCAAGTCTTGCCAGATGGTGCAAGGAATGAACAACGTGGTTATATGCATCTAAAAACTGTTTACCTTCAAAAAGCGCCTTCCCGTCCACATATCGGCGAATCAATTTTGAAAACTCTAACCCCATCTTTACCTTCCGTCCGTAAAAAGGGAATTCTCGTAATTCTGTTTTCAAATTAGCCATATACTCATTTCGGTCAAATAAAATCTTCGCATTATGAAGCCACTCAAATATTTTTCTATTTGTTCCTAACAGAAGCCATTCCTTTAAACGATCCTCTGTTAGGATATGCATTGATGCCTTACTATCTTTATAAGTGTAATGTTTTATTAATAATGGTTGATCGGCCTCTTTAACAATAATTAATAAAACAACATCAAAGGTATCTGTTGTATGGCTTGCCTTATGTTTTTTCTCGATCATCAATACGCCTAGGGTATTGGATTGACTAGCCCTTTCTTGATAAATAGGCCGAAGAATGTCCTTCATTCAGCATCCCTCCAATTTTCTCAATAGCTATATGTTCGACAGTGACCCTAAAACTCCTTCAAAAAAATGAGACAAAATTCGACACACATTAACATACCATTTATTCTCTGTTCAATTCTATGGTATATTCTTTTACAGGAGGGAGTAAAAATGGCTAAATATTCAAGCAAAATAAATAAAATAAGGAGCTTTGCGCTTTCACTAATATTCATCGGTTTTATCGTAATGTATGGTGGTATTTATTTTCGCAACTCACCACTAGTTATGACCATCTTTATGCTAATCGGTCTCCTTTTTATCATTGCAAGTACCGTTGTATACTTTTGGATAGGAATGCTATCAACAAAAACAATTCAGGTTAAATGTCCTAGTTGCGGGAAAGCAACTAAAATGCTTGGCCGGGTTGATATGTGCATGTACTGCAGAGAACCGTTAACACTTGATCCAAAATTAGAAGGTAAAGAATTTGATGAAGCCTATAATAAAAAGACACCAAATTAGAAATGTAGGTTTTCTACTTAATGACTCCTGTCAAACGCATAGAAAATCTATGTCTGCGGCAGGAGTTTTCTTTTACATATGAAAGAGGAAGTTGATCAGATGAAACTTTTATTAGTAATGTTAGGCGGATTTTTTGGTGCCGTTTGCAGATATAGTTTAGGAGAATGGCTTTACTCTGACAATGGCTTTCCTCTAGGAACATTATTTGTTAACCTTCTTGGTTGTTTAGCCCTTGGTTGGTTTTTAACTTTTATGAGTCAAAATAAAACAATTAAACCCGAATGGACATATTTAATAGGCACAGGGTTTATCGGTTCTTTTACCACTTTTTCTACATTTACAGTTGAATCAATTAGTCTATTCCAAACTGGCTCCATCTTATTAGCACTTCTCTATATTACAACAAGTACTATAGCAGGATTATTATTGGCATATTCGGGCCATCGGCTGGCATTATCGAGAAAAAAAGAAGGAGAACCAATATGATCTGGTTAATTGGTTTTGGCGGTTGTTTAGGGGCAGCATTACGCTTCTTATTAGGAAACTACATCAACCGAGAGAAAAATATATTCTATCCGTTTCCCTTTGCAACCTGGTTGATTAATATTTCAGGTTCATTGCTTTTAGGTCTTATTTTAAAGCTTCATTTATCAAACCAATTAGCCGACTGGGTGTGGTATCTATTGGGGATTGGGTTTTGCGGCGCTTATACAACCTTCTCTACTTTCGGTTTTGAAACTCTATCCTTAGTTCAAGCAAAAAAAAGATTTTTAGCCGCCATCTACGTCTTTACTTCCATAACAGTCGGTACTCTTGCAGCATTTATCGGATTCATTTTATTATAAAAAGCAAAAAACACTTGGGAGCTCCCAAGTGTTTTACATTATTATCGAGCCTTAGTGTACCTCTTTACTCGCACAATCCGGGCAAGAACCGTAAATCTCCATTCGATGATTAGCTACTTTAAAGCCTGTCACATGCGAAGCAAGGTGCTCCACTTCATCAAGTCCAGGATAATGAAAGTCAACGATCTTCCCGCACTTTTCACAAATCACATGATAATGATGTGATGTTACAAAATCAAATCTGCTAGATGCATCTCCATAGGTTAATTCTTTTACTAAGCCTACTTCACGAAATACTCTTAAATTATTGTAAACCGTTGCCACGCTCATATTAGGAAATTTACCCTCTAAGGCTTTGTAAATGTCATCTGCAGTAGGATGTGACATCGAGTTTATTAAATATTCAAGTATCGCATGACGTTGTGGGGTAATCCTTACACCTGTTTCCTTTAAGGTATCCAACGCTTCTTTTAACTGATTCATCGCCATGGACCTCTTTTCTAAAAGATATTCTTACATTGTAATTGTTATAATTAGTTTACTAACTAATTAATACTTTTGTCAATATTGTAATGTCTATAATTTAGAAATGTTATATTTTTACTAATTGTGCAATGTGTGTTCTGTATAGCCCATTTCATGATTAACGTATCTTGCCGTAACAAATAAGAGATCTGAGAGCCGATTTAAGTATGCTAAAACAAGCGGATTAACCTCTTCTCCTAATGCTACTGCACATCTTTCAGCTCTTCTAGCTGTTGTACGCGCAACATGGAAGGCTGCTCCTGATGAATGTCCGCCAGGCAAAATGAAATTAGTTAATGCAGGAAGCGCATCATTTAGAAGATCAATTTGACTTTCCATTTCTTCTATATCTTCAGGTTTAAGAGACCATTTAACTTCCTTCCCTTTTGGAGTAGCTAATTCAGCACCCACATGGAAAAGATTTGTTTGTATTTTATGATAGGCTTTCTCTATTAATTCTTTTTTTTGAAAACTTTCTTTATGCATATAACTCAGTGCAAGACCAATCATCGAATTAGTTTCGTCACATGTTCCGTATGCTTCTACGCGCAAGTCGTTTTTTGCAACTCGTTGACCATAAATCAATGAGGTTGTACCCTTATCCCCGGTTTTTGTATAAATTTTCATCACTTACTGCCTCCTTAGAAATTCTATTTTTCTTCTTCTATGTATTTATTTGTGCTTTTAAAAATCATATCACCTATGGACCATTTTATAAAAAATTATCGAGTTAATTCCAAAAAAAAATAGGATCTTAACGACCCTAAAAGTTTATCTGAGGAGGTATGCCCTAATAAAATGATATTCAAGCTTATGTTTATTGCATTGGACAAAAGCCTTTAAACATGAAAATAGGCGTCATTTAAAGGTTTTCTTTGATATAAAGTAATGCTTCCTCTACATGCCCCTTCACTTTAACTTTTCTCCATTCCTTCACCAGTGAACCTTCTTTATTAATAATAAAGGTGGACCGCTCTATCCCCATATATTCTTTACCAAAGTTTTTCTTTAGCTTCCATACTCCGTAGGCTTCTGCCGCCTCATGCTCTGTGTCAGCTATTAGCAAAAATGGTAAACCGTATTTATCAGCAAACTTTAGATGGCGGTCGATAGGATCTGGACTTACTCCTAAAATTACCGCATTTACTTCAGTAAATTGGTTTATTTGATCACGAAAATCACATGCTTCTGTTGTACATCCAGGAGTCATATCCTTTGGGTAAAAATAAAGTACAACATTTTTCCCGCGAAAATCTGATAATTGGACCGTATCACCATTACTTGCTGCAAGTGTAAATTCTGGTGCTTTCATTCCTAACTCTAGTGCCATTCTTAATCACCCCATGGAAAGTTTTCCTCTCCCATAGCCTAACCAAAATCTACTGACAAGACAACTATTTAATAGATGTTTCCTCATTTCTTCCATCCAATAAGGCTCGTGCTACAAACGCTGCAGGAAGGGTATATCCAATTAACGCTTCAATTACTGCCACCATTCTCCCTAAACCATGTGGAACAACATCCCCATTTCCTACAGAGAATAGCGTCATCGCACTGAAGTAAAAGCTAGTTTCAAAGATATTGTAAACCTTATCCTTATTGGCCTCTACTAAAATTGAGACACCTTTTAATTCAAATAACAAATAAATAAGACCAAAGCCAATAATAACCGTTAAATACATGGAACCTAAATACAGTGCATTTTCTATAGATACAAACTTTCCTTTAATCGTGTTGGGGATGAATAATGTTCTTAGACTCATAAATATCGTAAAAATAACAATCGGAAGCAGAAAATAAAACAAACTAACCACCTCAATCAACTCAGTTAGTCTATTCATATGCATGCTTGGACAATAAAATATCAATTATTCCTTCATTAGTTTCCTGCACCACGATATTTCTTTACACCCTGATTCCAAAGAATAACGGAGAGTGTAAAAAAGCTAACGCCAATGACTGGGGTAAGAAAGGCGTAGACGAACCATTCTTCTTTTCCAAGAAAATAGGTTGCTGGATACACTCCAACGAATGCAAACGGCAAAATCCAGGTTAATACAAAACGTATTACTTTATTATAAATATCAACCGGATAGCGGCCATAATTACTGATATTGTACATCATCGGCATAATACTTGTTCTTGCATCCGCCCAAAAGCTTATGCAAGCGATCATCACAAAAACCCCGCCATATACAAGCGCTCCGCCAATAACAAAGATCATGAACAAAATAGGATCCATCCATTTCACATCCAGCCCAAGTCTATTTCCAGCATAAAACATAATGGCCAGACCTGTTATCGCACCTAATAAAGATTCCAACTCAATCCGTTCAAGGATGATTTGAAATAAACTATGGATCGGTCTTGTTAAAATACGATCCATTTCACCTTTTACGATATATCGTTCATTGAAGTCCCAAATATTAAAGAAAGCGGAAAATACTGCATATGGTACAAGAAAAAAACCATAGATAAAAATAATCTCATCCCTAGACCACCCATTCAACAGGCTAGTATGACCAAAAACAACTAATATAAAGATAAGGTTAATTGCCTGTGACAATAAATCAGAGAGGAACTCGACGAATACATCAGCACGGTATTGTAATCTTGTTTTTAAATACTGTGATAAATACTGAAAAAACATTGAAACATAAAACATTTCCTACCCTCCCTGAATAACAAGCTCTTTTTTAGCAAAATACCACAATATTTGGATAGGAAGAATGAGAATGACTACCCAGATTAATTGATGTAAGATACCATCCCACGCCTGTTGATCAGTAAAACCATTCGTAAATATCATACTTGGAATATAACTGATTCCTTGAAAGGGTAAAAACCTCATCATTTCTTGAGCCCAACCAGGGAAGAAACTAATGGGCAGCAGCAGGCCGGAAAATAAGTCAATTACCACACGTTTAGCCCTAATGAGACCAGTATTATTATATAAGAAGAAGGTGGTAATTCCCGTGAGTAAATTAAGTTCTGTGTTAATAAGAAAACTGAGTAAAATACTAATAGTAAACATACCCCAAACACTTAAATCCCACGAAAATTGTAATGGAAATATGAATGCCACAATGATAAGACCGGGTACGGAAAAAAAGAACAGCCTAAAGATCCCCTCACCAAGCCCCTGCATGGTTTTCATCCCTAGATAGTTATACGGTCGAATTAATTCAATCGCAACTTTTCCTTCCTTAATCTCCAGCGCCATTTCCCGATCAAGATTATTAAAATAAAATGCCCTCGCCATCCAGGAAACCGCAACATATGTAGTCATTTGCAGAATTGAAAGGCCTTGGATTTCTTCCTTCCCTCCATAGATTGCTGACCATAGAAAATAATACGCCCCAATGTTAATGCTATAAATGAGAATCCCTGTATAATAGTTAGTCCGATAGGCGAGCATCATTAAAAACCGTATTCTAATCATTTCAAGATATTTATCCAATTTCTGCTCTCCTTTTTTTAAACGATTCCTTTTTCATAAATGTTACGAATGATTTCTTCAGTAGAGGTTTCATTTATTTTTATGTCCTTAATTTTAAAAGCAGCTACAACCTTTGCGATTACTTGTGAAATTAATTCATCATCATCGTCCAAGCTAGCAACATAAATCTGTTCCTTCTCATTCCGCTCCCATTTAACAGGTATCCCCTTTGTTACCTCCTGTAGTTCCACTAAATTGATTAAATCAAGGAATTGAAACTGAAGTTCTTTTCCTTCACCCCATTTTTCCTTTAAACTCCTTAACGCTCCATCATAAATGATTTTCCCTTCATCCAGCATCACCACACGTTCACATAAAGCCTCGATATCTGAAATATCATGGGTCGTCAAAAGAATCGTTGTATTATATTTTTCATTGATTTCTTTTAAAAATTCTCGGATTTTCAATTTTACTAACACATCTAAACCAATTGTCGGCTCATCTAAAAATAACAATGGCGGATTATGGATCAAGGCAGCTGCTAGTTCACATCTCATTCTTTGTCCTAGTGATAATTTGCGAACAGGCTTATCAAGCAGCGGTTCTATATCTAAAGTTTTAATCACATGTGCCATATGGTCGTTATATTGTTCGTCAGACACTTTATAAACCTTTTTCAACAGGCGAAATGATTCCTGCACAGCGATATCCCACCATAATTGAGAACGCTGGCCAAAAACCACACCAATCGACTGGACAAACTGCTCTCTTTCTTTATGAGGATTCATCCCATTTACTCGTATACTCCCTGAGGTGGGTGTCAGAATCCCGGTAAGCATTTTAATTGTCGTTGATTTCCCAGCTCCATTTTCACCTATATAACCCACCATTTCACCAGGTTTAATCGAAAGACTAATATCATGAACAGCTGGCACAATTTTATAGTTTCGGGTAAATAAATCTCTAAAGGCTCCCTTTAAGCCCGACCTGCTTGAATAAATTTTAAATTCTTTCCTTAGATTCTTCACTTCTATCATGTTCTTCATGCAATTTCCTCCTGATGGGACATATTCCCCTAAGCAAATAGTGTAGCTAAATTACGCATGTATCACAACTCTTGGATATTCGGTGGAACTTTTCGAAAAGTTAAATAGATAAACGTCACAAGAAAAAGTGCTAAAATAGATGATGAAATGATTCCAAGGAGGAAAAGATGTGCAGTTTACAAATTCTGAACGGATACATAGTGAAGCACTAGAGCATATTGTCGGGGGTGTGAATAGTCCTTCTCGTTCATACAAAGCGGTTGGCGGCGGTGCCCCAGTAGTAATGGAACGAGCACAAGGTGCATATTTTTGGGATGTAGATGGAAATCAATATATCGATTATTTAGCTGCTTATGGACCGATTATTACTGGTCATGCTCATCCACATATAACCGAAGCCATTAAAAAGGCAGCGGAAAGCGGCGTTCTTTATGGCACACCAACACCACATGAAGTGAAATTCGCCAAGATGATTAAGGAAGCTATGCCTGGACTAGAGAAAGTAAGATTTGTTAATTCCGGTACAGAAGCTGTGATGACGACCATCCGCGTGGCACGTGCCTACACAAGAAGAGATAAAATTATTAAATTTGCTGGCTGCTATCATGGCCACTCTGATCTAGTCCTCGTGGCTGCTGGTTCAGGTCCATCAACCCTCGGAACACCTGATTCAGCTGGTGTTCCAAAAAGTATTGCACAAGAGGTCATCACTGTTCCATTTAATGATATTAAGCCATTTAAAGAAGCTTTAGAAAAATGGGGCGATCAAATCGCAGCTGTTTTAGTTGAACCCATTGTAGGTAACTTTGGTATTGTTGAGCCAAAGCCGGGATTCCTCCAGCAGGTGAACGATTTAACTCATGATGCCGGCGCCTTGGTTATATATGATGAAGTCATTACCGCCTTCCGGTTCATGTACGGTGGAGCTCAGGATTTGCTGGGGATCAAGCCAGATTTAACTGCACTAGGGAAAATAATTGGCGGAGGTCTGCCAATTGGTGCCTATGGTGGCAGACAAGATATTATGGAGCAGGTTGCTCCACTCGGACCAGCCTATCAGGCAGGGACAATGGCAGGTAACCCCGCTTCCATCCTCTCGGGAATTGCCTGTCTTGAGGTTTTAAAACAAGATGGGGTTTATGAGTATTTAGACCGTTTAGGTGCCATTCTTGAGGAAGGAATCTTAGCGGCTGCAACTAAATATAATGTTCCTATAACGATTAATCGATTAAAAGGCGCATTAACCGTCTACTTTACGAAAGAAAAAATTGAGAACTACGATCAGGCAGAAAACACGGACGGACAAATGTTTGCTAAATTTTTCAAGCTTATGCTTCATCAAGGAATTAACCTTGCACCTTCTAAGTATGAGGCATGGTTTTTAACCATTGCTCATACACAAGAGGATATTGAGGCGACCCTTCACGCTGTTGACCATGCATTTTCTCAACTTACCGGCGAATAAATATACATTTTATATACACTAAAGGAAGTGGAAATCACTTCCTTTTCTTTATTATCTTTTCTGCAAACGCTTACAATGTTATGTTTTATTATTCTTATAATAGTTTTTTTCCTCTATTTCCTATCCATTTTTTTGCATAAATATTTGATTTCTGAAAATTCATATGATACTATTAATTTATTATTTTTCTCGTGCCACTTTAGTGCTGTGCCCCGTAAAAATTGCATTTCATTAGTTTAATAGGAGGTGAAACGGCTTTAGAGTTAAATCTGCTAAAGCCTTACACTATGACTCAGAGATGGAACCCTTCCCTTTTCAAAGAATTCCATAAACAAGAACATGATGCATGTGGAATTGTAGCTTGTCTTGAAAAAAGTAAAACCCCTACTAGAAAAAACATTTTCGACTGTATAGATGCACTTGTAACCATGAATCATCGTGCTGGTTTTATTAACGGCGAAGGAGATGGTGTTGGTATTCATGTCGATATCCCAACTGCTCTTTGGAAAGAGAAGCTGCAAAATGCAGGTCTTGATCCTGCCGTAACAGACCAAGAGGGATTTGCTGTTGGTCATATATTTATCAGTCAAAAAGCCAACTGGAATTCTACCAAAAAAGAGCTGCTTCAAAAGCTTGCAAACTATGAATTGGATGTAATCTTTGAAACGGATCAGGTTACGGACTCTTCTGCTCTTGGACCGATTGCCATTCAAGAAAATCCTATTTTCTGGCAGTTTGCGTGTAAGTCGACTAAGAGTAAACAAGAAGTAACGAAAATCCTCTTTGAAGCATTGATTGACTTTGAAAAGAATGAAGATGTTCACGTTGCTTCATTAAGCCAAAATCACGCTGTCTATAAAGTAATGGGTGCAGGAGATATTCTTCCGCGCTATTATAAAGACTTAGCGAGTCCTCTCGTTGCTTCAACCATCACACTTGGACATAATCGCTACTCTACTAACACACTTTCTAGTTTTTTCCGTGTTCAGCCATTTAGTGTTCTAGGACATAATGGTGAAATTAATACTATTGCTAAGCTTCGTGATGAAGCAAGAATGATCGGCGTACCGCTTGTAAAGGACGGCAGTGACTCTCAAGATCTTAGCCGGACAATGGAAACTCTTATTTGCCGGGAAGGCTATTCTTTATTTGAAGCCATGGACCTATTATTCCCGCCAATTATTAATGAAATAAAGGCATACCCGGCTAAAATGCAAGATTTATACACTTATCTGCGTGAAGCTTGGGGTCATTTCGCACAAGGTCCAGCTGGAATCATTTCAAGATTTGGTGATGAAGCAGTTTTCAGTGTTGATGCACTTGGACTCCGCCCTCTCTGGATGCTTGAAATTGAGAGCTCTTATCTATTCTCATCTGAACCTGGAATTATCCCATCAAGCGAATATGTAAATGATCCAAAGCCACTGGCACCAGGTGAGAAGGTCGGTTTTAAATGGAATGGGACTGCTTTAGAAGTTTACGAACAGCATCGTTTTCAAACAGAGGTATATAACCGTTTCCTAACAAAGCTTTCCATTGAAAACTCACGTGAACGCCTTCAAGTACCTAGTTTAGATAAAATGATAACCATGAATTATCCTGATAAAATTCATAATGGCCAATATAAAGCATTTGGCTGGGAACGAGATCATATCCAATTGCTTGAGCAAATGGCCGAAAAAGGTGTTGAACCTATTCGTTCTCTAGGTCATGATGCTCCGCTTGCAGCACTTAACCCTGAGCGTAAGAACATTGCTGACTATATAAAAGAGAGTGTAGCTGTTGTAACAAATCCAGCGATTGACCGTGACCGAGAGACAGAACATTTCTCTACACGCGTTATCATCGGCCAACGGCCTGCTTTATTTAAGAAGCAAAGTACTGAGGCAGTACTTGAATTGACGACACCTATCCTGGTAGAAGGCAAAGCGGGATTTAGCTGTGCTGAGGAAATTGGTCAACCAAGCTTTGATCAAGTTATCAATCATTTCCAAAAACAAAAATTAGTATCCTTCCTATCTACCACCTTTAAAAAGGAAGAAAATGTCGATACAGCTCTTAGCAGACTGGCTGAAGAAGCCGTTCAAGCCGTAAACAGTGGAAAAAGCTTACTTGTTCTTGACGATGGAAAAGCACATCAAGAAGGCTTTTATTGGATGGATCCACATTTAGTTGTTTCAGCCATTGATCAAGCCTTAGTTAAGGCAGGATTAAGAAGGAATTGTTCATTAGTTGTTCGCTCTGCCGCAATTCGTTCATTACACGATATTGTCACTCTTTTTGGTTTAGGTGCTGACTTAATTAGCCCATATTACATGTTTTTAACTGTTTTGGACGAATCAACCAAGCCATTAGTGAATTTATATAGTGCACTTTCAAAAGGGCTGGAGAAGGTCATTTCAACGATTGGTATTCATGAACTACGCGGCTATGGCAGACTGTTCTCTAGTATTGGCTTACATGAGGATGTAGCAGATGTGTTAAATATTGTTAACTTCTTTGGTTCAAAAGAGATTGCAAATGATTTCGAGGCTATGAAGCAGGATGCCTTCTCAAGATCCGAAGACTACCAAAATGAAAAAGAACGAGTCGGGAAAACCTTCCATCTCTTCCCTCGTATTTGGAAGGCAATTGGTGAAGTTGCTGCTACTGGTGATTATAGTGCTTACCGCGAGAAAATCAGCGAGCAGGAAACTGAAAATCCAACAACCATCCGTCATTTAGTACAATTAAAAAAGAGCGACAAGACTGCAGCACCTGAAGAAGTAAATCTTCGTGTTGGGGAGCATGATTTACCATTTATCATTTCCTCTATGTCTTTTGGTTCACAGAACGAAACTGCATTCCGTGCTTATGCTGAAGGTGCAGATCGTTTAAATATGATTAGCTTGAACGGTGAAGGCGGAGAGATTAAGGATATGCTTGGAAAATATCCAAAAACAAGAGGACAACAAATTGCCTCTGGTCGCTTTGGAGTAAACGCTGAGCTCTTAAACTCTTCAAACTTGCTAGAAATTAAAATTGGGCAAGGGGCAAAGCCAGGTGAAGGCGGACACTTACCAGGATCTAAAGTAACCGCGAAAGTTGCTGCAGCACGTAATGCAACTCTTGGTTCAGATTTGATATCACCATCCAACAACCATGACATCTATTCAATTGAAGACTTAGCACAAATGATACTAGAATTAAAGACTGGTAATGATCAGGCGAAAATTGCTGTAAAGGTTCCGGTTGTTCCGAATATCGGTACTATTGCTGTTGGGATCGCCAAAGCAGGCGCAGATATTATCACACTTAGCGGCTTTGATGGCGGTACAGGTGCTGCGAGAATTCATGCTCTCCAGCATGTTGGACTCCCTGTAGAGATTGGTGTCAAAGCAGCGCATAATGCCTTACTCGAGAGCGGTCTCCGCGATAAAGTTGAATTATGGGCCGATGGTGGAATGAAAAGTGCAATGGATGTTATGAAGATTATGCTGCTAGGTGCAAACCGAGTTGGTTTCGGTACCTTGTCAATGCTGGCAATCGGATGTACAACTTGCCGCGGCTGTCATTTAGATACTTGCCATGTTGGGATTGCTACCCAAATCGAGTCAGAAGTTCAGGCAAAAGAGCATGGCCTTCGTCGCTTCGTTCCAAGACAGTTTGATTTAGCTGTCAATGGACTAATGAATCTATTCACTTCATTCGCTAACGAATTAAAGGCACTTGCTGCTTCAGTAGGTATTACGAATTTACAGGATGCAGTCGGCCGCTCTGATTTATTAGAGCAAGCTAAGGGTACTAATCAGCTAAACTTGACATATTTACTAAAAACACTGGAAATTAGCCAATTTTCTAAAGCAGCAGAACCTCAATCTCTCAAGGAAGTACAGATGCAAGTAGCAGCTGGTGCTGAATATCTAGATGCAAGTGTGGATCAGCTGCATAGCTCACGTGAGTTTGCAAGCGTCACATCTGAGCAGCGCGTGTTGGGAAGCCGTGTTTCTTGTCATCGGGTACGAGGAAGACTTGATGGCTCTTATCATCAGTTACCAGCAGTCCAGTTAAAGTATAAAGAAGGTTCTATTCCTGGAAACGGCTTAGGGGCTTATAATAGCGGTGGAATTGAAATCACCGTTAATGGTGGCGGCCAAGATGGCGTAGGAAAAACTTCCTTCGGCGGCAGCATCCATATCTTAAAATCAAAAGGAAAAGACGGACGTTATTACAATGGTTCTGTCGGAAAAGGTTTTGGATATGGTGCACAAAAAGGCTTGCTTGTAGCACAAGGAAACGCAGATGCAAGAGCAGGAATCCGTCTTTCTGGGGCTGATTTAATTATCGGTGGCTTTGTTAAGCAGCCAATACCAGAGCATGAAGCAGGAAACATTGGAGCAAACGCCAATATTAAAGGATTTGCGTTTGAATATATGACAAACGGACGAGGACTTGTTCTCGGCGATCCAGGCCCGTGGATTTGTGCAGGTATGACAGGCGGAGTTGTTTATGTCCGACATCAGCCAGAAGTTGGTTTAACAAAAGAAAAAATTCAGAAAAGAATTGCTAAAGGTGCTAAAGTATCCGTCACTAGCTTAACTGAAAACGGCAAAAAAGATGTAACTGAACTATTAAGTAAATATATTGAGTTACTTGTAACTGACGGACAAGTGGAAGAAGCTAATCAGCTTCATACCCTATTAGAAAATCTTGAAGCACATTTTATTCAAATTCTCCCAGTAAAAGAACAAGCCGACCCATCCGTATCAACAGAATAATGAACCAACCCGTCCACAATTTATGCGGACGGGTTTTTATATTTCTATCGTTTCTGAATATAAAATATGTTGATTGGAGCGAAAGGTGCGAGACTCCTGCAGGAGTAAGGTCAAGGGGAGACCCCGCAGGCGCTTTAGCGCCGAGGAGGCTCCCCTGACCTCCTGCGGAAAGCGAAGCACCTTTCGCTCCAATCGTCAGCAAATACCTCACCGTTTTAAAAAAATAAGCAACTTTTACCTCTTGAATTCATATAATTTTCCTTGATAATATATTTACTTACATGTATAGTACATAATTGTTAAATTTCACATATTGAAAGGAATCAATTTAATGAAGTTAGGAGCCCGCATTTTAAAAACGGGAATCGCGATTGTTTTATCACTTTATCTAGCTCAGCTAGTTCACTCCCCTTCCCCCGTATTTGCTGGAATTGCAGCCATTTTTGCTCTCCAGCCGACTATCTATAGGTCATACTTAACAATCGTCGAGCAAATTCAAGGGAATCTAATAGGTGCAGTAATGGCTGTAGTATTTGTACTTCTATTAGGAAATCATTATGTTGTTATTGGTCTTGCTGCTATCATTGTTATCTTATTAGCCCTAAAGCTTAAACTTGAAAATACCATTGCATTGTCGCTGGTTACATTAATTTCAATAATGGTTAACCCTGGAGACGATTTTATTCCCTTTGCAGGTGTACGCTTTTCAACGATTATACTCGGTGTATTTTCCGCTTTCATTGTAAACCTTGCATTTGTCCCGCCTAAATATGAAAATAAGCTTTATCTTAAGCTCTCAGGCACAACAGATGAAATTATTAGATGGATCCGTTTGAGTACCCGCCATGACGTTGACCATAATCTTCTAAAAGCTGACATTGAAAAATTAAAAGAAAATGTCCTTAAAATGGAGCAGTTTTACTTAATGTACAAAGAGGAACGAAGTTACTTTAAGAAAAACGACCTAGAGAAATCTAGGAAACTAGTGGTTTTTAGACAGATGAATTCTACCGCTAAACGTGGGTTGGATACATTAAAAAGACTTCATCGTTATGAAAATGAATTACTTCATTTACCAGAGAATCTAGAGCAAAACATCCGACAGCAGTTAGATTGCATTATCTATCATCATGAGCAGCTAATGCTCAGATATATTGGTAAGGTTCCTACTTCTCATATACCAACAGAAGCAAGCATCTGCTTAAATAATAAAGAGTTATTCGATTTGTTTGTGAACTATCATCAAGAAGATACAAACCAGCCGGATCATTATCATGCACTGCAGATTATCTCTTCCATTATTGATTATGGAGAGCAAGTTGAGCATCTTGATACATTGATTTCCAGCTTTCATTCCTACCACGATAACGAAGTCTCCATTGAAAAAGAAGACACACTATAGGTCTTCTCATGGAATAATAAAAAACCACACGATTTCTAATCAAATCGTGTGGTTTTTTGTATCCACATTCTATTAGACTGAAGCTGTCTTCTCTTCTTTCTTTTCAAGCTGCTGTACTTGGAATAGCTTATAATAATTCCCTTGTTTACTCATTAATTCATCATGTGTACCCTGTTCTACGATTGAACCATGTTCAATTAAAATGATACGGTTTGCATGTGTAATCGTAGATAACCTGTGAGCAACAATAAACGTAGTCCGATCCTTAGCTAATTCCTCCAGCTCTTCTTGAATCAGATGTTCACTTTCTAAATCAAGAGCCGAAGTGGCTTCATCTAGGATTAAGATGGGAGGATTTCTGAGAAAAACACGGGCTATGGCGATCCGCTGCTTTTGGCCGCCTGAGAGTTTTACACCTCGTTCTCCAACCTTCGTGTCATAACCATTTGAAAGATTAATAATAAAGTCATGAGCATTGGCCGCTTTTGCAGCCAAATACACTTCTTCATCGGAGGCACCAGGTTTTCCTAATAGGATGTTTTCTTTAACTGATTCGCTAAACAATATATTATCCTGAAACACAACACCAATTTTATCTCTCAGTGTTTGGACTTTATATTCTCGAATATCAATCCCATCTAAGAGGATTCTCCCCTTTGTAACATCATAGAAACGAGGAATCAAACTTACAAGTGATGACTTGCCTCCGCCGCTCATCCCAACTAAGGCAACCGTTTCTCCTCTTTTGACATTTAGATTAATATCCTTTAAAATCAATTCTTCTGATTCATTGTAAGTAAAGCTCACTTTATCAAAAGTAACGTCGCCTCTCACCTCGGTACACTCTTTAGCACCCGGTGAATCAACGATATCATATTTAGCATCCAAGAACTCAAATACCCGATCCATTGATGCCAATGATTGAGTTAGAGTAGTGGAGGAATTAACCAGTCTTCTTAATGGATTGTATAGTTTGTCAATATAGGCAAAAAACGCCACCATCGTCCCTAAAGAAAGACTTCCACTAATCACCAAGTATGCTGAGTAGCCAATCACGATTAAAGGGGCAACATCTGTAATGGTGTTTACAACAGCAAAAGCTTTAGCATTCCAACTTGTGTGTTCTAGGGCCTTAGTTAAAAAATTCCGATTTTGTTTATCGAATTTTGTTTGCTCAAAGTCTTCAATTGCAAAGCTTTTGATCACGGGCATTCCCTGGACACGCTCATGTAGATAGCTTTGAACCTCAGCAAGTGCCTGTGAACGAGACTTGGTAAGTGTGCGTAAATTACCAAAGAAGTACTTAATCGAAATGGCATATAAGGGAAAAAGCAGGATTGAAACAAGAGTAAGTTTTACATCCATATAGAACATAATAGCAATCGCAATTACAATTGTTCCTATATCAAGCCACAGATTCATTAAACCCGTTATCACAAATGTTTTTGTTTGTTCAACATCATTGATGACACGTGAGATAATTTCACCCGCGCGAGTATTAGCATAATACTTAAAACTTAGCTTTTGAATATGGGTAAACATCTTGTCACGAATATCATATAGAATTCTACTTGATGTCCATTGAGCAAAATATTGCCTGTAGTACTCTATAGGCGGCCTAAGCACAACGAAAATAACAAGCATAATCACCATTACAACTACTAATTCATCTATTTTCTCATCTGAACCAATCCCATTATTACCAATAATGTCATCTACGACATATTTAATAAGCATAGGAATGACAAGCGGGATAGCAAATTTAAGTATACCAATAAAAATCGTACCTATAATTTGCCACTTGTAAGGTTTTACGAATTGGAGGTATCTGCGTACGCTGCCCAAGCTAGCCCTCCTTCCTATATTTTACTTTCCTATTCATATGAAAACCTGTTGAATACCATCAACAGGATCTCATTTTTAATCATCGTCTATAGGTTAAGTAGCGCTCATACCAAATATCAATAAAATCCGGTGCAAAAGGACCTTTCCTTTGACGAATCCATTGAATCAGCTCATCAACATTTCGTTTCAAGATTTTATCTATTACGTCAGGATATCTCATTTCACGGCGATGACGTTCATACTCGTCCTCATCTAACAAATTAAACGTCATATCTGGGAATACTTTAATATCCAGATCATAGTCAATATATTTAACAGCTTCACCATCAAAAATAAAAGGTGAGCTAAGATTACAATAGTAGTAAATTCCGTCCTCGCGTAACATACCGATGATGTTAAACCAGTATTGTGAATGGAAGTAACAAATCGCCGGCTCTCTCGTGATCCACGTTCTGCCGTCTGATTCGGTTACAATGGTCCGGTCATTTCCGCCAATCACCAAATTCTGCGATCCCTTCAATACGGTTGTCTCATCCCAGACGCGATGGATGTGCCCATTGTGTTTATAGCTATGTATTTGTATTGGTTCCCCTTCGATGGGTACGCCCATGATTTCTCCCCTTCTTTCATTTCTGAACGCTTTGTAACCTAACTATATATTCAAATTCCGACAAATGGTAACAAAGTTCAAAACCTATTTCTTATTATTATAACGGTTGAATACAGAATTTAAAACAAAAGAGCCATTGAAATCAATGGCTCTTTTTAAAAATTTACCTATTTTTCGACTTAAATCATAAATTCCCGGCTAAATGGACGGTTCAAGGTCTGTTTCTCGGTATGATTGTATGACCTCTTCTGTTTGCTTTTCAAATATTTCTTGAATCTCTTTTAATTCTTTTTTCATCTGATTGATATCAAATTGAACACTTTCCAGCTCTGTTTCATTTTGGATTTTCTGTAATTGAGTTTCAATTTCCTGACACCGCTCAAGCTCAGATTGAAGATATAATAATTTTTCCATTGTCATCATCTGTTCGGAAACTAAACGGTTAAAATGATTCATCGCACGCACCGCCTTTTTAAATGTACTTACTATGTATTCTTTAATAAGCTTAAATTTCCTTTGACTACTTATGTAGACTATTTGGAAGTTTTGTCGAAGGTAAGAAAAGCGGAAGCGGCTAAACACAACAAAGAAGGCACTCCACGTATGGGAGTACCTTCTGTTAGATTAAGACTGTTGGTTTTGACCAAATTGGCCAGAGTTCTTAGCTTTACGTGCTTCAGCTTGTTGGTTTTGTTGTCTTACTTCTTGAGCATTTGTTTCGCTCGCGAATTCAGTACCAAATTGGCCGCCAGCACCAGCAGATTGTGCATTTTGTTGTCTTACTTCCTGGATGTTAGTTCCAGATTGAGATTTGTTTGGTTGTTGGTTGAAGTTGTTTGCCATTGTAATCACCTCCACGAAATTAATATGACCAAGGTCCGTGGAGATTATCCTAAAAAAATATTTTTTTAAATCGGTTTACACAAGTAAAGAAATACCGCCATCAACAATAATTGTTTGCCCTCTAATCATGCTTGAATCCTCGGATAAAAGAAACATAACACAATTAACCATATCCTCGATGTCCACCATTCTTCCCGCAGGAGTTTTGTCCTTTGCCTCTTGAAGAAGCTCCTCACGATTAGGAAAATGTGTTAATGCCTCCGTATCAACGGCACCCCCTGAAACTGCATTGACAACAATATTTTTCGGTGCTAACTCAACAGCTAAATATCTAGTTAATGCTTCAAGTGCCGCCTTAGACACACCCACAGTTGTGTAATTTTTTAAATAGCGGATAGAGCCAAGGGAACTAATACTAACAATTTTTCCTCCCCCATTTTTCTCCATCAATTTCGCTGCTTCTTGTGCACAGAATAATAGCGCCTTACTATTAATGTTTAGTGTCCAATCCCAATGACTTTCTTCAAGCTCCATAACTGGACGAAGAACACCTGAAGCTGCATTATTAACAAAAATATCTAAACGGCCAAATTCTTGTTCAATTTGACTGAACATATCCTTGATTTTACTTACATCACCGACATTTGCTTTTACGATAAAGGCTTTTCTGCCTAATGCTTCAATTTCTTCTGCTGTTTGTAGCGCACCCTTTTTACTTCTTGCATAGTTGATCACAATATCATATCCTGCTTCCGCGAGCCGAAGCGCTGTAGCTTTCCCAATTCCCCTGCTGCTTCCTGTAATAAGTGCTACTTTTTGTGTCATTTCAAAATCCCCTTTTACTTATGTATTGTTTTCATTTTATCTTTTTCATGTATAGATGACAATCGATTACAAAACCTAAACCTATCGTTTCAAAAAGGGAGGAACAAAGTATGTATGTAGGCAGGGATATGACAGAGCTTTCCATGATGGCGAAGGCTGATTGGTCAGACAGTGAATTAGCCTTTTTTCACCACTCTTTACAACAAATTATGCCTTACTTAAACAGTGAGGGCGTCACGATTCATCGTGAAATCATTGAAGAAATTGAAAATCGTGGCGGTATTAAACGAAACGAAGCTGATTATACCCATGGGACAACCGTAAGCTATGATTAGAAAAACTTGGTATTCGCCAAGTCCTTAAGGCCTGTGCTTTTTTTCTATTATCTAAAAAAATGAACGCCCTTGTATGGCGTTCATTTCTTTGATTCTTGGAAAAGTTTAAACATTTTTTGATACGGAACTGGGAAAGCATAATCTTCCACTTCATCAATTGAGACATATTTCCACTCACTGCCTAGCAAGTAATCAGAGTGAATGGTGCCAACATAAAGAGTGATATCCCAAATCAAATGGGAAAAAATGTGATTTAGTTGACCTATGGCTTTTTCTACCTTAATATTCATATTAAATGAATCTCTGTATAGACTCACTAATTGATCGCGGTCGAAGACCATGGACTGGTGGACTTCCACATTTGGAAACTCCCATAAATTTGCCAGCAATCCGTTATCCGGACGCTTGTGAATTAAAATTCTTCCTTGTTCATCCGTGAGAATGATGGTCGCTAATTGTACATTCCGTTGCTTCGTTTTTTTCGTCTTAATGGGAAGTTCTTCTTGGACACCCTCATGGAAGCCTTGACAATGTTCACGAACGGGACATAACAGGCATGAAGGAGAGGTTGGTGTGCAAATCAATGCTCCAAGTTCCATCAATGCCTGATTGAACTCTGATGGTTCATCATGGGAAATGAGCTGTCTAACGGCTTTTTCAAAGACCTTCCTTGAGGATGGTTTCGCAATATCTTCCCAAATTGAAAGAATTCTTGAAAACACCCGCATGACGTTTCCATCAACAGCTGGCTCTGCTTTTCCGTAAGCTATGCTTAGAATGGCACCTGCCGTATATGGACCCACTCCCTTAAGTTCTGAAATCTCTTTGGGTGTACTTGGCACCTGTCCATTGTATTTCTCTTTCACTTCTTTAACAGCAGCATGTAAATTACGAACCCTTGAATAATAGCCGAGCCCTTCCCATGCTTTAAGAACCTTATCCTCATTTGCCAAGGCAAGGTCATCTATCGTGGGAAACCAGTCGATAAACCGATTGAAGTATGGAATAACAGTATCCACTCTTGTCTGCTGCAGCATAATTTCGGAAACCCATACTTTATAGGGGTCCTGGTCCTTTCGCCAAGGAAGATCTCGCTGTTCTTCCTTGAACCAGGAGATTAGATCCTCTTGGAATTTATCTTTATCTATTCTATCTATATTTTTTTGTTCATTTTCCATACTTTTGGTCCTCCAGATAGTTAAACGATTAAAAATAAGGGAATATAATAGTAAGTATTTACGATAAGCCAATATGTTTAATTTGACAAGAACTTATTAAAGGAGGATTTTTCCTTTTGGATACAGGAACTCATGTTGTTATGGGAATTGCCTTAGGAGGTCTTGCTACACTTGATCCAGTTGTAGCAGCTAGTACTGCCACTGCCAGCAGTGTTTTAATTGCTACCATTGTCGGGTCACAGATCCCGGATATTGATACTGTCTTAAAATTAAGGAATAATGCCATTTATATACGAAATCATCGTGGAGTCACTCACTCTATGCCAGCAGTATTACTATGGCCGCTAGTGATATTAGCCGTACTCTATCCTTTCTTTCCAGATGCAAATCTGCTGCACCTTTGGGGTTGGACGTTTGCAGCGGTATTCATTCATGTTTTTGTAGATATTTTCAATGCATATGGAACACAAGCACTTCGTCCTTTTTCTTCCAAATGGGTTGCTTTGGGTGTAATAAATACCTTCGATCCGATCATCTTTGCGATTCATATTGTAGCAATTATCATTTGGGTATTAGGAGCAGACCCTGGCTATACATTCCTTCTAATGTTTGCTGTTTTAATCGGTTACTATCTCTTACGATTTCAGGCACAGCGCAAAGTTTTGCAAAAGGTTAAAAAAATTATACCTGATGCGACAGAAATCATCATTGCTCCGACGATGAAATTTCATCAATGGAGAATTGCCGCGATGAGTGAGGATAAATTTTATGTCGGTAAAGGAATCGATCATCAAATTGAAATTTTAGACGAATTTATTCGTGTTCCTGTTCCCGACACACCTGTTCTAGAGGCCGCTAAAAAGGACAAAAACTTAGCTGCCTTTCTCTCCTTTTCACCTGTATATAGATGGGAAATGGATGAATATGATGACCATTATGAAGTTCGATTTATTGACCTCCGTTACCGTAGTAACGGTCATTATCCATTCGTTGCTGTCGTACAATTAGACCTTGAGTTAACCCCAGTAAGCTCCTACACGGGGTGGGTATTTAGTGAGCATAAGCTAAGAAAGAAACTAAGCATCATTCCAAATTAAAAACAGAGGATGACTCCCATAGAGTCATCCTCAATTATTTTCTTGATTTAGAAAGTGCTTGTACTTGGGATTATTGGCAACAAACTCATCAAGCCTGCTTCCATAGTTTTCTATCCATTGCTGAACAATTCTTTCTGTCATATCACTCCCAAGATAGTTTCTTCCCGCCTTAGCTTGGGTTGTTTCAAAATCATCCCATAATAGTTCAATCCACGTACGAGCTAAGGAATAAGATAACCTGTCATTCTTTTCTAATAACTGGTTTATTAGTCTTTCTTGATGGTCCTTCATGATATCACCCTTTCTGCCATTTTCTTATAACATAACCGCAAGGCTAAAGTCGAATACTATTAACACGTGTTAGGCATTGCATGATGAAGCAATGTTTTTCACGCTTCTCATTCCTTTTAAAGGAGGGTATATTGATGAGAAATAAAGTAACGGGTTTCCCAAAAGACATGCAGCAAGATGAGCCGCGGGCAAAAGCTGAATTTGCTTCAAGACGAGCTGATGGAACCATTAATACGCATCCACAAGAAAGAATGCATGCCTCAAGTCATCGCAAACAACAATAATTCTAGTTAGTATGGAAACAAATAACAAACCAGAAACTATTCTGGTTTGTTATTTGTTAACTCCTTCAGCAAAGAAATAGGCAGAGCCTCTTCTTGTCCAGACCCCTTTAGACGATAGCCCCACGCAAATACACCATTCATATAGTCAATTTTAAAATATTGGCCTGGATCGCCGTCAATTCCATATATCTCTCCGGGAGTAAATAATTTTGGGTCAAGCAGATAGGCACGAGCCATTGTTGCTTTTCTTTCGAGGACCGCAAACTCATTTACCATACCCATTTGCTCTGCTTTTCTTGCTTTTTCTTGAAGTTGAGCAATTTCTTGTCTCAATTCATGTTCCGACATCGTACTATATCGTCTATCCTGCTGCATAAGAAACACTCCCCGTTTCATTTATCTATTTATTTTAGTATAGTGATATTTGAGTTATAAATAAAGTGCAACTTACTTAAGGAGGATTCCTCTTGAAAACAATGATCATTACTGGTGCAGGCTCTGGGTTGGGTAAAGAGCTAGCCTTATTATTTTCACAACAAGGTTTTCATATCTTAATGGCGGGCAGAAACTACGAGAGATTATCAGCTGCAAGGCTTGAGATAGAAAGCTCAGGTGGTAATGCCGACATCATGGAACTCGATATTCGAAATCCAGTTGACATCGAGGGGCTTACAAGCAAGCTAAACAGTACATATGAGATTTATGGGCTGGTTAATAACGCAGGCATCGGGCATTTTGGTCCCTTTACCGAAATGCGAGATGAAAGCATTAAGGAAATGCTTGATACAAACATACTGGGAACAATTCTTATGACGAAAACATTCCTGCCACTGCTCCTTCAAAATGGGGAGGGACGCCTGATCAATATTATCTCAACTGCAGGATTACGCGGGAAAGTCAATGAAGCTGTTTATGCGGCTAGTAAATTTGCGATTAGAGGATTTACGGAAAGCCTGCAGAAGGAGTATGAAAACAGCAAGTTAAAAATCAATGCTGTGTATATGGGGGGAATGGATACACCGTTCTGGAAAGACAGTACCCATGTTGGAGATGCCTCGCGTTTCCGCTCACCTAAAGAGGTAGCACAGCTTATTTTTGAACAGCTAGATGAAGATACCATTATTATTGAAAGTAAGAAATCATGACCATCTACGGTCATGATTCTTCTTGTTCTGAAAGGAATTTCTCAATTAATTCCATCGTAAATCCCTTCCGATATAAGGCTTGTTTTACTTTTTGGTTATACTCATAGCCGCTGTATTTACTATATTTACGCTGAATCTTTTCTCCTTGAAATCTTATCGCTTCCAGTTCATCATCGACTTCTTTATCTGTGTCTGCTTCATTGAGAGCAGCTTGAATCACTTCAAAAGGATAGCCTTTTCTTAAAAGCAGCTGTTCTAGCTTTTGCCTGGCCGTTCGCTGGGATTCTTTCATATTTTTTTTTGCATTTTTATGACAGAGTTTTGCTGCTTTTTCAATTTGTATTTCCAATGGATATTCCGTCAATGCCCTTTTTTGAATATCTTCAGTAATTCCCCTATCCTTTAGTTCTAACTGAACTACCTCAGGTCCCTTGTCCGTAGTATTTATTTGCGTCCTAACATAGGAAAAAGCATATTCCTCATCATTTATATATTTTTGAGCGGTCAGTTTATGTAGTACTTCATTAATAATTGGCTCATCTGTCTCTTTTTGAAGCAAATAATCCCTGATTTCTTTTTCAGACCTCATTCTTCTTGCTAAATAATGAACGGCTAAGTTATAAGCCTTTCTGATATCATCTGCAAATTGAATTTCCAAGAATGAGAACTCATCTAGCTCCATCCCTTTTCTTAAATTAAACTTAATTAAGACATCACTGTCCACACTAAAAGCATATTCCTCACCTTTACCATAATCCATAAATACATTAAATCGATCCTGGTTTTTCTGTTGTGTGGTGATTTTCGTTATGATAGCCATTTTTCATTCACCTCAACAATACTTTACCATAATGTTCATTCACCTATCGAGGAACAAATATTTGTGAAAGCTTGTATCATTCTTTTTATAAAAGGTAAAAATGGGAATAGGTACATAAAATTACCGCTTTTGCTTTTTTATGATGTAACAAAACTTGTTGAAAGGAATGATGATGATGGGCGGAAAAAAGAAAAAAGATAGCAGGGACGGAGGAAAATTCAACTTAACTAGTATGCAGGAAGTATCGTATCAGCGTGATTTTAAAATGGCTGACCGTGCCGGAGGCTTTACAGACAAAAAAACTCGTCTGTAGTTTTACAAGCTAAAACAATTCTTTCCATTCATGAACCCCTTTAAGTTGCAGAAACTAGTTACGGGAACCTCTTTTTAAAAGGTTCACCCTAGTTAGCAAATGAAAGGGGTTTTTAATTTGGGTCGTTCACATGGACATAAATCTCGTGATAAGAATAAGGGATCACTTCCACAAGTTCCTAAGAATATGAAAACAGATGGTGTGGACCAGGAATATTCAGCTGAATTAGCTGATCATGCGGACTTAGAGGCTCAAGCACGGGCGAACGCAGCTAATCAGCGTGTTCAAAACAAACGTTAAGATATAAGCCGAAAAAAAAGAAGAAGCAGGCATTCCTGCTTCTTTCAATAAAGGGGGAAAGAATTCATCGAGTTCTAAGAGAGGTTATGCCTTAAAGCTAGAACTCGCTAAAACTTTGTCTTAACTATACTTCCCTTTCGATTTAAAGACAATGACTTTCACAGTTTCTTAACATATTTATAGTGAAAATGTGAATGTACTGTGAATTTATATCATGTTTATATGGTTAATTGCTTTCCATCGACCAGAGCACACATGTGGATAACATATCAGCAAGCTGTGGATATTGTGCATAAGCCTGTGGAATACTTAATATCATAGGACTTTTGATGTGGATATTTCTGTGCACAACTATGATCAAAAAGCTATTCTGCTATATCATTTGAAGTCCTTTGTGAACCTTAACGTAATCACCAAGGATAGGATATGCATGGACCGCTTGATTATCCACCTTCAGTTTTAAAACCTCTTCTTTTGCCGCTTCTACAATATACGTTTCGTGGTCAATTCTTTCCATCCAATTTATGTTAGTATTTTTATATTCTCTGTTAAGTCCCTGAATAAACCAGTATTCCCTTATTTCCTCAGTAAAACTGACTGGTTGAATAGGATCATTTATTATTACTCTATTTCTAGAATGGTTTTGACAGACATATACTAAATCTTCAATGACAGCACTGGCGGTAGGAAACATACCCGCACCTGGCCCCTGTAACGTAATACTGCCGACAATATCAGACTGAACATTCACTGCATTTTCCACTCCTTCTACATGATAAAATGGATGGGATGGTCCAACCAGCACTGGAATTACTGTAGCAGTAACCTTTGTACCTGTTTTCTTAATCACTGCAACATGCTTAAATCTTAAGCCAAGATTCCCAGCTGCTACAATTTGTTCACTTGAGATTGCGGTAATACCCTTTAGTTCTACATTATGTTTTTGTAGTTCTTCTCCGAAAGCAATACGACTGAGGATCATCGTTTTATAAAAAGCATCAAGACCTTCAATATCATTAGTTGGATCTGCTTCAGCATAACCCTTCGCTTGAGCTAATACTAAGGCCTCTTTAAATGACTGCTTTTTCTCCCGCATTTCGGTAAGTATAAAATTGGAGGTACCATTAAGAATTCCCTGAATCTCACTCACACGGTTAATTTTTAATAGCTGTCTAAGTGTTTGGATAATCGGTATTCCACCTGCTACTGTAGCTTCGAAACCAACAGATACATGATGGTTTTCTGCAAGCTCAAGAAGTTCCTCTCCATGATGGGCAAACATTTCTTTATTTGCGGTAATAATGTGACAGTCTCTTTGGATTGCCCGTTTTAGCATGGTGAAGGTCGGCTCTCGATCTACAATGGCTTCAACAACTACATCGAGCTCAGGCAGCTGCAATATGTCATTAAAATCTGTGGTTACTAATACACCTTCAGCGATATTTCTATACTTATGCTTGTTTCTGACCAAAACAGCTGCAACCTCTACCTTTTTACCAAGAACTGCACTTAACTCATCCCTATGAGATTGTATCGTTTTATAAACGCCCTCTCCGACTGTACCGAAACCCAATATTGCAACTTTAATAACTGACATTAGAAGATTCCCCCCTCAAGTAATTGTCTTTCACCAAAAAGTGCATTAATTAGAAAAAGCCCTCTTCATAAGAAGAGGGCTAGATTCCTCCCCTTATCTTTCAGGTTAAATAAATAACCTGCAGGAATTAGCACCTTTTCAAGGATTACCTTGAAGGTTGCCGGGCTTCATCGGGCCATGTCCCTCCGCCACTCTCGATAAGAGTATTATTATTTTATATTTTGATTAATTTTTTATTGTTTAGTGAATTGTAGTAGAATCTTTAGAAACTGTCAATATATTTTGAAATTTTTAAAGTGGAAGTAGCGTGATTGTTTCTTTACTCTTAATACCTTCAATCATTTCAACCCATTCCTGAGGCTTATTCGAAAGAATGGCATAATAAGTAGTAAGGAAATCAGCCACAAGTGATGCTGGTAATGCTTCAAGTTCATCATTCATTGGCATGAAGCAGAAATCTAATCCCTTCACAGCCTCCCCATTGTTTTCCCATGAAGGGTGTACATAATTTACGTCAAGGCGTTTATAACCTAAATGTGATAACACCTCACGTCGTACATATGGATCCATTACTTTCACACCGCCAAACTCATGGTGTTCTACCCGATAAGGGTCATAAATTTCAGCGAACATCCCAAACAATTCTTTTCCATTTTCAGCGGCCAGCTTTTGTAAGTCCTTTTGTCGATTTTGTGCTAAAAAGCGGCCCAGACTTAACCCTGGCTTACTAATAATGGTAAAGTCTGTCATAGCAATATTCCAATCTGGATAATAACGATATTCTGTTGCCCCAACCACTTGGTCATGATCCACAGCCACAAATACACGAATCCCTGGGTCTTCTAGCGGTTCTTTCCACAAATCATATTCTAATACTTCTTCAGGTGGAAATATTTCTCCCATTAAAGTGTGAAGCTTTTTAAAATTAGGATCTTCAATGCTAGTAATTCGTTTATATTCCATTTTATCAAGTCTCCTTTTTATTAGACTGTGTTATTGTTTAGTGTTGATTTTTGCGAAATTTGCTCCCTTTCCGCAGGCTCACCCGTGAGCCTCCTCGGTCGTTCCGACCTGCGGGGTCTCACCTGGCTCGTGTTCCTGCAGGAGTCTCGCAAATTTCGCAAAAATCATAATCACCATTTACCTCTAACACAGCCTTTTATTAAATGGATTCTTCCATTCCATTAATACAGCGTAGTTAAGTGATTCTTCGTCCTGAAGATAATTGTCTACCACGCCTAATGGGACACGACCGCAGCGCAGTAAAAAGGTGATAACGGGATCCTTTAGATCCCCTTTGATGAGTGCCTGTAAATATTGTTCTGGTAACATTGTTTCAGCTACTTTATGATAACCTGGCATTCTACCGCCACCCAGAAGGCGATCAAGCCCTTTTTGGATGACAACATGGTACATCGCCTGCATCATTAACTTGCCAAGGCCCCATTTTCGGTACTTTGGCCGGACGCTAATATCAACAATATAGAGGGTATTCCCTTTTGGATTATGGTTTCTTATGTACCCATGATCAGTGATTTCTTCCCAGTTGTGGGACATATGCTTAGGATCAAATTCCACACATAAACCAGTGAGTGATCCCGCTAGTTCGCCATCTACTTCAATACATAATGCCCCTTCTGGAAACAAGGTGATATGGTTCGTTAACTGTTCTTTGTTCCACCATAACTCTGATGGAAAAGGAGGAGGAAAGCATTCTGACTGAATTTGAATAAGCTGATCAAAATCATCTTTCGTATAGTTTCGGATACAAATCGGGACTGGCTTATCTTGATCAAAAACATAAAATTCACTTTGATACATGCTAATCCCTCCAATCTCTGTTTACTTCCAGTCGGTGTATAGATCGATTCTGCGGTCACGCCAAGTTGTGACTGCCCCTCGTTCTCTTACTTCATATAATAGATCTAGATCTAGATCAGCGGTTACTACCATATCATCGTTTATTTCACCTTCGACGAGGATTCCCTTCGGCGGGAAAGGAATATCATTTGGCGTGATAACTACTGCCTGCCCGAAATTCGCTCGCATAAAGTCAACGGTCTGAAGTGCCCCGACAGTACCCGTTAAAACAACATATACTTGGTTTTCAATTGCACGCGCATGACTTGTGTAACGAACACGATGGAAACCATGACGATCGTCTGTACAGGATGGACAGAAAATAACATCAGCACCCTTTGCCTTTGCCATACGGACGATTTCAGGAAACTCAATATCATAGCAAGTAAGGAGAGCAATTTTTCCTTTATCCGTTTCAAAGATTTGAAAGCTGTCACCTGGTGCCATATTCCATTCTTTTACTTCGGTTGGTGTGATATGAAGTTTTGCCTGCTCACCTACACGGCCATCTGGGTAAAATAAATGAGCGGTATTATAAAGCTTGCCATCCTTTTCAATTACATGGGTACCCGCAATAATATGCATATTCGTTTCTTTTGCAAATTTGATGAAAAGTTCTCGATATTGTTCTGTAAAGCTTGGAAGATCGTTAATGGTGAGACTTTTCCCTTGACCATCTCCAATCGATAGAAGCTGTGTTGTAAAGAACTCAGGAAATAGAACAAATTCTGCCCCAAATTCCTCAGCCGTTTTTATATAATGCTCACACTGTGCAGCGAATTCATCAAATGATTGAATTGTATGCAGGTGGTACTGCACGACAGATACACGTAATTTCATTTGTTACCTCCCAATACTCTTATTGAAGAAATTATCTAACATTTTAGTTTCTAATACAAATAAATTGATTATACAGAAAAAAACAAGCCACCTTGCTAGCGGTGGCTTGTTTTTTTATCTTTCCAGTTTTTTCTCAGCTAGTTTGATTTGCTGTTTCACTTGTTCTGGTGATGTTCCGCCAAAGCTGTTGCGGACGGCGACAACATGCTCAGGTGAGAGTACTTCATATATATCTTCCTCAAATAACGGGCTAAATTCCTGATATTCTGCAAAATTTAAATCTAACAAGTATTTTTGCTGTTGTATCGAATAAAGGACTATTTTTCCAATTACTTCATGTGCTTCACGGAATGGTAATCCCTTTCTAACTAAGTAGTCAGCAATATCAGTAGCATTTGAGAAGTCATTGTTAATCGCTTTTCGCATGACATCTTTATTAACTGTCATCGTTTCAACCATCGGTGCCAACAGCTTTAAAGAACCTTCAAGTGTTTCAAAAGTATCAAACATACCTTCTTTATCTTCCTGAAGGTCTTTATTGTATGCTAGCGGCAACCCTTTTAATACAGTTAACAGCCCAATTAAATTGCCGTAAACTCTTCCAGTTTTTCCTCTTAATAATTCAGGAACATCTGGATTTTTCTTTTGCGGCATAATACTAGAACCGGTACAAAAGGAATCATCTAGCTCGACAAATTGAAACTCCTGGCTTGACCAAATCACAAGCTCCTCTGCGAATCTTGATATATGGGTCATAATGATGGAACCAATGGAGAGGAATTCTAGAATGAAATCTCGATCACTCACAGCATCCATGCTATTTGGGTAAACTGTTTCAAAACCAAGCAGTTCAGCGACACGTTCACGATTAATAGGGAAAGTCGTCCCCGCTAAGGCACCAGCACCAAGCGGCAGCCAATTAATACGCTTCAAACTATCAATCAATCTTTCTTTATCACGCTCGAACATCCATGAGTACGCCATTAAATGATGGGCGAATGAGACTGGCTGAGCACGCTGCAAATGAGTATACCCCGGAATTAAGGTATCGATATTCGCTTTTGCCTGCCCAATCAAAGCCTGCTGAACATCTTCAATAAGTTTAATAAGTTCCGTTGTCTTTGTTCTTAAATATAGGTGCATATCTGTAGCGACCTGGTCGTTACGACTGCGGCCAGTATGGAGCTTACCACCGACAGGACCAATCTTTTCAATTAACAACTTTTCGATATTCATATGAATATCTTCATCTTCGACTAAAAACTCAACCTCATTGTTGTCAACCATCTTCTTGATGGCAAGAAGCCCGTCTTTAATTTTATCAGCATCCTCAGCTGGAATAATCCCACATTCACCTAACATTTGGACATGTGCCATACTGCCGGCAATATCCTCTTGTGCAAGCTTTTGATCAAATGATATCGAAGCGGTAAATTCCTCGACTAACTTGTTGGTTTCCTTCGTAAAACGTCCGCCCCATAATTTAGACATGAATAGCTCCCCCTAGTACCTTAAGAAATTTGCCCTCGAATGGAGTTCGAGGGCACAATGATTTATATCCTTACTCTCATAATTATTACGCTTCTGTCTTAGCCTTATCATCCTCAGCTATAAAAGTGTTCTCTTTATTCACTTCAGAATAAACCTTTGTTGGTAAGCCCCAGATTTTGATGAAACCAACTGCTGCATTATGATCGAATGCATCTCCCTTTGAATAGGTCGCTAATTCTTCATTGTACAGACTGAACGGTGATTTACGGCCGACAACCATGTGATTTCCTTTATGCAGCTTGACACGAATCGTTCCAGTAACGTTCTTTTGTGTTTCTTCAATAAATGCATCTAAAGCTGGCTTTAAAGGTGAATACCATAGACCTTCATAAATGATTTTAGCCATTTGTTGTTCAACCTGAGTCTTGAATTGGGTGATTTCACGAGGTAAAGTTAAAAATTCCAATTCTTTATGAGCATTAATTAAAATTAACGCAGCAGGATTTTCATAGACTTCACGTGATTTGATCCCTACTAATCTATTTTCAATATGATCAATACGGCCGACTCCATGCTTGCCGCCAAGTTCATTAAGAGTTTCTATTAATTGTACTAATGGTAGTGTTTCACCGTTAAGGGCAATTGGTACACCCTTTTCGAATTCAATTTCTACATATTCCGCTTGATCAGGAGTTAATTCGATCGGAGCTGTCCAGTCAAACGCTGCCTCTGGTGCCTCTGCCCAAGGATCCTCTAAAACGCCCGCTTCACAAGCACGTCCCCAAATATTGGCATCAATTGAGAATGGATTATCTAAATCTACAGGAATTGGAATACCATGTTTCTCTGCATATTCTATTTCTTCATCACGGTTCATACCCCATTCACGGACTGGCGCAACAACCTTTAAGCTTGGGTTTAGGGCTTGAATCGATACTTCAAAGCGTACCTGATCATTTCCTTTACCAGTACAGCCATGAGCAACTGCAGCTGCTCCTTCTTTTTCAGCAACTTCAACCAAAAGCTTTGAAATTAATGGGCGGGATAGCGCTGAAGATAATGGATATTTCCCCTCATATAAACAGTTTGCTTTCAATGCAGGTAAAATGTATTCTTTCGCTAGTAGTTCCTTTGCATCAATCATATAAGCCTTGATGGCACCAACTTTTAGTGCCTTATTTTTAATTGCTTCAAGATCTTTCCCTTCACCAACATCTAGGCCTAGTGCAATAACATCATAGCCATATTTCTCTTGAATCCACTTTACTGAAACAGATGTATCTAAACCGCCTGAGTAGGCTAATACGATTTTTTCTTTTGTCATAATTACTCTCCTTGCATTCTTGTGAATGAATATTCAAATGATAGAATTATTATACAATAGATTGCATCAAAATTGCTACTATTTTAAACTAATAAAAGTTTTAAAATTGCCTTTTGAGCATGCAGTCGATTTTCTGCTTCATCAAAAACAACGGAATGCGGGCCGTCAATGATCTCTGCAGTCACTTCTTCTCCTCGATGGGCAGGCAGACAATGTAGAAAAATATAATCGCTTTTTGCAAGCTTGCATAGTTCTTCATTAACTTGAAATGCTTGAAATGCCTTCAGTCTCTTTTCCGTTTCAGCTTCTTGGCCCATACTCGTCCAGACGTCTGTGACTACCACATCAGCATCCGCAATCGCTATCTTCGGATCATTCGTAATCATCACCTTACTGCCTGTTTGTTCTCCTGCCTTAATAGCATTCTCGGTAATCTTCCCATCCGGTAAATATCCAGGAGGACTAGCAACGCTAATGTCCATCCCTACTTTGACAGCACCTTCCATTAAAGAATGGGCCATATTATTATTTCCATCACCTAGATAGCACATTTTTAAACCGGCAAGCTTACCCTTATGCTCCAAGATGGTCAGCAAATCTGCCATTACCTGAGTTGGATGATGCAGGTCTGTTAGGCCGTTAATGACTGGAACGGTTGCATGTTCTGCCAGTTCCTTGACGGAGTCATGTGAAAACGTTCGAATCATGATGCTATCTACATACCGGGATAGTACCTTTGCTGTGTCTGAGATACTTTCTCCTCTGCCAAGCTGAATATCCTTTGAGCTTAGGAAGATTGCATGACCGCCCAGCTGTAACATCCCAACCTCAAACGAGACCCTGGTACGGGTGGATGATTTTTCAAAAATCATCCCTAACACCTTACCATTTAAAAACGGATGTGGCTTTCCTTGCTTTTGCAGGCTTTTTAGCTCCTGTGCTTCCTCAAGCAGAGCTAGAATTTCGTCCGATTGAAAATCTGCTAAACTAAGAAAATCTTTTCCCTTTAACTGCGTCTTTTTCGTTACACTCATCGAATTCCAGTTAATCACATTTGACATGTGCTGCACCCCTCTCTTCTAATTGGTAGTATTCTGTTACGGTTCTGACTGTCGAGTCAGCAAGAGCATGCTCTTGGAATCCCAAAATTGCGCCGACTGTATCCAAATGTGTAAACACAGGAACATTGTAGCGTGTTGCTTGCTCACGGAGTTGAAAGCCAAATTTTATTTTATTTCTGCCTTGATTAGGTATATTAATAACCGCTTTAATTCCCTGCTGACGGAAAAGCTCATTAACCTCTGTGGCATCTTTGATGATTTTCTCTATTGCAATTCCATTTGACTGTAGAAACTTTGCCGTTCCCTCAGTCGCTGCAATTTTATATTGCTTCTTAATCATTTGCTGAAGAAGCGGAAGACTTGCTGCTTTCTCTCGATCTGAAATAGAGCAGAATATAATCTCTTCAGAGTCAACTACAGTTGCTGGTAATACCTTTTCAAGTGCCTCATGAAAATAAACTCCCATCCCTAGCACTTCACCTGTTGATTTCATCTCTGGACCAAGCACATGGTCAACACCTTTTAGCTTACTAGCTGAAAAAACAGGCGCCTTTACTGAGTAATAGTTTGGTTCCTGCAATAACCCTTCTGTCGGACATAGTGATGTTAATGGTACGCCTAATTGGACCATAACAGCCCATTCAATCATTGGAACACCAGTTACCTTACTAATGATTGGCACGGTTCTAGATGAGCGCGGGTTTACTTCCAGCACATAGACTGTTTGTTCATGAATAACAAATTGGATATTCATCATGCCCATAATAGGTGCTGTTTTAGCAATTTTCCCTGCATACTCAATTAATGTTTCTTTCACATCCGCTGACAAGGAGACAGGAGGGAAAATAGAAATACTGTCACCAGAGTGAACTCCCGCACGTTCAATATGTTCAAAAATTCCGGGAACAACGATTTTTTCACCGTCACTAATGACATCAATCTCACATTCTAGTCCAGGAATATATTTGTCTACCAATAACGGCCACATCTTTTCTTGAGATGAGTTTTCCGCTAATTGAGTAATATACTGCATTAGTTCGTCTTCAGAAAAAATCGTGAACATGGACTGGCCGCCAATTACGTAGGACGGTCTAACCAAAACAGGATAGCTAAGCTTCTCGGCTGCTTTCACCAGCTCATCTGGATGGTTTACAATTTCTCCCTCAATATGAGGTATCTCCAGATTATCTAATAGTTGATAAAACTGTTCTCGATCCTCGAAACGGTCCACATCTGCAACAGAAGTGCCTAAAATCTTAACCCCTTCTTCTTGAAGATCATGTGCTAGATTAATAGCAGTCTGCCCGCCGAACTGAATTAACACTCCTTCGATTTTCTCTTTTTGAATGACGTGGAGTACATCCTCCGCTGCTAACGGTTCAAAGTACAGTCGATCCGCCACAGAGTAATCTGTACTGACGGTTTCTGGATTATTATTTATTACAACGGCTTCATAGCCGAGCTTTTTGATTGCTTTTGCTGCATGCACAGAACAGTAATCAAATTCAATTCCCTGACCAATTCGAATCGGGCCGGAGCCAATAACAAGAATCTTCTTTTTATTGGAAACCTCCACCTCATCAAAACCTAACCAAGTAGAATAATAATAAGGTGTCACAGCATCGAATTCTGCTGAGCATGTATCCACCATCTTATAGCCTGGCTTCCAGTTCAGCTCTTTCCACTTATTACGGATCTGTTTTTCTTCTATCGTAAAGAGCTGTGAAAGGTATTTATCTGAGATATTATGACGCTTAGCCGTTTTAAGCAGTTCAACAGGGACTTCGCTCCAGCTGTATGCTGAAAGTTCCATTTCTAATTGAACGAGGGAGCTAATCTTGTGAAGGAACCAAGGATCAATTAATGTTAATTGCTGAATCTTCTCAAGAGAGAACCCACGCTTAAATGCCTCTGCGATCACGAACAAACGCTGATCATTTGCAATTTCAAGTTTCTCAATTATCATTTCGTGATTCATGGATTTGGTGATAGCAGTGCATAATCCATAAACTGACATTTCCATTGAACGAATAGCTTTATTAAGAGCCCCTTCAAATGTCCGGTCAATCGCCATTACTTCACCAGTGGCCTTCATTTGTGTTCCTAGCGTACGGTCTGCTTCTGGGAATTTATCAAAAGGAAAGCGCGGCAGTTTAACAACGATATAATCAATCGCTGGCTCGAACGATGCAAATGTATTACCCGTAATTGGGTTGATGATTTCATCTAAATGATAGCCAACCGCACATTTAGCAGCCATACGAGCTATTGGGTAGCCTGTTGCTTTGGAAGCAAGTGCAGAAGAACGGCTTACCCTTGGGTTTACTTCTATAATGTAATATTGGTTTGATTCTGGGTGCAAGGCAAATTGAATATTACAGCCGCCAATGATTTTTAATTCTCTAATTACCTTAATGGAAGAATCACGCAGCATTTGGTATTGGACATCGGTTAAGGTTTGTGACGGCGCAACCACAATGGAATCGCCTGTGTGAACTCCGACCGCATCCATATTTTCCATATTACAAACAATGATGCAGGTGTCATTTGCATCGCGCATGACCTCATATTCGACTTCTTTCCAACCCTTGATGCTTCTTTCAACGAGCACCTGTTGAATGGGGCTTGCAGCTAATCCTTTTTTCAAGACGATTTCTAATTCCTCGTCATTGTTTGCAAATCCGCCGCCATGTCCGCCAAGTGTATAGGCAGGACGAATGATTACCGGGTAACCAATCTCCTTAACAAAGGTAACTCCTTCTTCATAGCTGTGAATAATTGCCGACTCAGGAATCGGCTCGTTAATTTCAATCATCAAATTTCGGAACTTTTCACGGTCTTCACCGTTTTTGATTGAGGCAACAGAAGTTCCTAACAGCTCAACATTGTACTTAGCTAATATATTTTGTTCAAAAAGATTAACAGTAAGGTTTAAGCCCGTTTGCCCGCCTAAAGTTCCAATAATTCCATCCGGCTTTTCTTTTTGAATAATTTTTTCAATCGTTTCAACAGTTAGTGGTTCGATATATACTTTATCGGCAACCGTCTCGTCTGTCATAATAGTCGCTGGATTACTGTTTACTAACACCACTTCTATTCCCTCTTCTTTAAGAGCAATACAAGCCTGTGTTCCTGCATAATCAAACTCAGCAGCCTGACCAATGACAATTGGACCAGATCCGATAACTAATACTTTTTTTAATTTTTTATTTAATGGCATAGCGCGCTTCTCCCGCAGATGTGATCTGATTTACAAATTCTGTTAGTATATGTGCTGTGTCGCTTGGTCCAGGATGGGCTTCAGGATGAAATTGTACCGTCTGGATTGGGTATCGCTGATGCTTCAATCCTTCGATTGATTGATCATTCACATTTCGGTATGTGATTTGAAAAACATTTGTATCAATGCTTTGGTCAACAACCACATATCCATGATTCTGAGCAGTAATTTTCACTTTACCCGTCAATAACTCTTTAACAGGGTGGTTACCGCCTCGGTGACCGTAAGCTAATTTCTCTGTTTTAGCCCCATATGAGAGGGCAATCAGCTGATGTCCTAAACAAATTCCGAGTGAAGGGAAATATTGGGTAATTTTTTTAATTTCCGGGAACCATTGCTTTAACATCATCGGATCACCAGGTCCATTGCTGAACAACACACCGTCTGGATTCAGGGCCTTGACCTTCTCAAACGGTGTGTTATAAGGAACGATGGTTACAGCACAATTCTCATCTAATAAAGCATTGAGAATCGATTTTTTGTAGCCATAATCCATTAAGACAACATGTGGTCCATTATTTTTATAGGTTTGGATTTTTTTAGTTGAAACCTTCTCTACCCATAATGAAGCCTTTTCCTCTACGGTAAATTCAGCCTTTTTCGTTTTACTTAAAAACCCTTTAACTGTACCTCTGCTGCGGATGGTTTTGACTAGCAGACGAGTATCAACTCCAGCTATCCCGGGTACTCCTGCAGCTTTTAGCTTTTCCGAAAATTTATAAATAGACTGATAATGACTTGGTGTTTCACATAAATCTCCAATGATGACTCCAGATAATGCTGGCGTAATACTTTCATCATCTAAAGCATTGATTCCATAATTTCCAATCATCGGGTAACAGAAGGTAATGATCTGCCCAGCATAAGATGGGTCAGTGATAATTTCTTGATACCCTGTCATACTTGTATTAAAAACGACTTCTCCAAGAGAGTCCTTGTTCGCTCCTATTAGCATTCCTTCAAAAATCTCGCCGGTTTCCAAAGTAAGGTAACCATGATCCACTACCACCACTGCCTTTCTCTATATACTTTGGAAAGTCTTTTCCAACTTTATAATGAATTCATTAAGCTCTTCTTTCGATGCTGTTAACGGCGGTAAAATCCGTACCACATTCGGCCCCGCGGTTAAGATGAGCAGCTGATTTTTAAGTGCCGTTTGTACAATTTCCAGAGCATTTGTATTAACGACTAAACCTTTTAAAAGTCCTTTGCCGCGTATTTCTTTTATAAAAGTATACTTATTCTTGAGCACTTGGAGCTCATTCTCTAAGTATGCTGCGATTTCATTCACATGATTTAATAAATTGGTATCAAGTATATGACGAATGGTTGCAACACCTGCAGCAGTAGCTAATGGATTGCCTCCAAAGGTACTTCCATGAGTACCAGGCTCAAAAGCTTTTGCTGCTTTTTCCTTGGCAATGATTGCTCCAATCGGAAATCCTGACCCGAGTCCTTTGGCAATACTAATTACATCCGGTTCAATCCCAAACTGCTCATAGGCAAAAAGAGTACCTGTTCTGCCAATCCCTGTCTGAATTTCATCAACCATTAGTAAAATATCATTTTCCTTACAAATCTGTGCGAGCTTTTGTATCCACTCTAGATTAGCAGGAATGACTCCGCCTTCACCTTGCACAAGTTCTAGTAGAACGGCCGCTGGCTGAAGTGTTTTAATTTGATCAAGTGCCTCGCTATCATTAAATGGGAGATAGTGAAACCCTTGAACTAAAGGTGCGAAGCCTTGCTGTATTTTTTCCTGGCCTGTTGCAGATAACGTTGCTAACGTCCTGCCGTGAAACGATTGCTGGAAAGTAACCACTTCAAAAGCTTCTGTTCCTTTTACCTTTTGAGCATATCTTCGCGCCAGCTTAATTGCCGCCTCATTTGCTTCAGCTCCGCTGTTACAAAAGAAAACTTGGTCACCACAGCTGTTTGCTGTAAGCAGACCAGCAAGCTCCTGCTGATTAGGTATATGATAAAGGTTAGAACAATGCCATAGGTTGCTTAGTTGTTCTTCTAGCTTTTCTTTTACACTGTCTGGAACATGACCTAGGTTACAGGTTGCAATTCCAGAGGTAAAATCCAGAAACTTTACACCTTGATCATCCCAAACATAACTTCCCTTCCCCTTTGCAAGAGTTACAGGGAACCGGCTGTATGTTGGCATTACGGATGATATAGTGGAGAGGGAATTATTTTCAGTCATTATGCGATCTCCTCTTCTAACACAATTTTGGTTCCGATTTCATTACCATTTAGGTAATCAATGATGCTTCTTCTCTCAAATCCGTTGATAATTCCAACTTCCGGTATGTTATGAACAAGGCCATCAATAGCAGCATTTACCTTTGGAATCATTCCGCCATAGATGGTTTGATTGGCAATCAGTTCCTCGACTGCTGTTTTTGAAACCTTATTTAATTTGCTTTTCACACCATTTTCTTCGACAAGAATGCCCGGTATGTCACTAATAAAACAGAGATTGGCACCTAATGCCTTAGCAATGGCAGATGCCGCAACATCACCGTTGATATTGTAGCGCTGCCCGTCAGCTCCGATACCGATTGGAGAGATAACTGGGATGAATCCTAATTGGACAATCCCTGTGATAATCTGTTGGTTAACATCGACCACTTCTCCTACGAACCCTAACGTTTTTGTCTGGCTAGTTGGTTTTGCCTTTAATAAACAACCATCCACCCCGCTAATCCCCAGTGCTTTTCCACCAACTTCGATGATGTTTCTTACAACCTGCTTATTAACCGAACCGCTTAAAACTAATTCAACGACATCTAAAACTTGATTATTGGTCACTCTTAACCCGTTGATGAACGTTGTGTCAATATGAAGGTCCTTTAACAAACTATTGATGAGCGGACCACCACCGTGAACAATAATGGGTGTCCATTCGCCTGCTTCATGAATCGAAACCAAATCCTGATAGAAGGACCTTGGCAGATTTTCTAACACACTTCCCCCACACTTAATGACAATATATTTCATTTTGGTCCCCCTATTAAGTGCGATAGGACGCATTTATTTTTACGTAATCGTATGTTAAATCGCATCCCCATGCGGTAGCACTGCTATTTCCTTGATTAAGTTCAACTGAAATTTTTACGGTATCAAGCATTAAATAATCCTTAACATCCTCTTCGACAATCGGACAAGGAAGTCCATTTTCAAATACCTTGAAAGGTCCGATTGCTACCTTCACAGCATTAGGTTCTACTTGGACACCTGAATAACCAATGGCACCAACAATACGTCCCCAGTTTGGATCTGTTCCATATATAGCTGTTTTTACTAGATTCGAAGAGATGATGGACTTCCCAACTGCTCGTGCATCATTGACATTAGCTGCACTGTCTACTTGGACTTCAATTAGCTTTGTTGCTCCTTCACCATCTTTTGCGATCTTTTTCGCTAATTCCTCGCTGACCTTTTTTAAACCAGATTTGAAAGTTTCCCAGTCTGGATGATCTTTAGTTAATTCTTTATTTCCTGCTGCACCATTGGCCAACACAAGCACCATATCATTTGTACTGGTGTCACCGTCTACCGTAATCATATTAAACGTTTGGTTGGTGATATCTTTAAGTGCGCAAAGTAAATCTTCATGCGCGATATTAGCATCTGTTGTGACAAACCCCAGCATCGTAGCCATATTCGGATGAATCATCCCAGACCCTTTTGCTGCACCACCGATACTGACTGTTTTTCCGTCAATCTCGACTTGGACGGCAATTTGCTTTATACAAGTATCGGTTGTAAGAATTGCTTGTTTGAAATGATCCTCATCTTGATATTCCTTCTTGAGTATTTGTTTAATTCCTGTTTTGATTTTATCCATCGGAAGGTTTTCGCCAATAACCCCTGTTGATGTAACAGCAACAAGATGGTCCTGTATGCCAAGTTCACTTGCGAATTCCTTTTGCATTTCAAAAGCATCTAATAATCCTTGCTCCCCTGTGCAAGCATTTGCGTTTCCCGAGTTTACGAGGATTGCCTGGATTTTATTTTCCTTAGCAATACTCTCCTGAGTGACTAGGAGTGGTGCTGCCTGAAAAATATTGGTAGTGTAGACACCTGCAACAACAGCCGGTACCTCTGAGACAATATATCCAAGATCAAGCCTTTTCCGCTTTACTCCACAGTGCATTCCTCCAGCTTTGAAGCCCTTAGGAAGGGTTACACTTCCTTCTTCTAAAACAACCATATCCTTTATTGATGTTACTGGTGTCAATTTATTTTCCCCCTCGTTCGTACTCATGTGGCAAATGCCTCCTATGAATCTCTAATACTTTAATTCTTCAACTTGTAAAACTACTCAAGGATATATCGGTATGTCGATAAGACCTGTCCTGACATCCCAATTATTTAGCAAATTCGCATTTTGTATTGCCTGCCCTGCGGCGCCTTTCACTAAGTTGTCAATTACTGAAATAACCGTTAAACGATTGGTCCTTTGGTCCACATGTAAACCAATATCGCAAAAATTACTGCCTGATACTTCTTTTGTTGCGGGTACAGTGCCCGCCGGTCTAATCCTTACAAAAGGGTCTTGCTCATAATACTTTAGGTAAAGCTTTGTAACTTCCTCTGTTGTTATTTGCTCAGTTAAATTTACGTACATGGTGCATAAGATTCCTCTAGTCATCGGGACTAAATGGGTCGTAAATGAAATGGTAATCTCTTCTCCGCTTTCATCACTAAGGACCTGCTCAATTTCTGGTATATGTTGATGTGCTCCCAGCTTATAGGCTTTAAAGTTTTCATTAATTTCCGCATAATGAGCGGTTAACGAAAGTCCTCTGCCTGCTCCGGATACACCTGATTTTGCATCAATAATAATCGAATTAACATCCGCTATATTTGCTTTTAAAATGGGAATCAGCCCAAGTGTCGCTGCCGTTGGATAGCATCCAGGGTTAGCTATGAGTGAGGCATCCTTAATCTGTTCAAAATAAACTTCACTTAATCCATAGACCGCCTGACTTAAATATTTCGCTTCCGGCGCTTTGTGCTTATACCATGATTCATATTCATTCTGTGACCTCAAACGATAATCACCCGAAAGGTCAATGACCTTCATCCCTTTATCCACTAGCTGTGGAACCAAATTACTGCTGACACCTGAGGGTGTTGCAAGAAAAACGATATCGTTTTCGCTGCTTATTTTCTCAGCATCGAAGGTTTCAAGTGTATGATTAACGACACCTTCTGTGTGTGGGTAACTTTGGCTAAAAGTAGTACCAGCCTGCGAGTTGGATATAACTGATCCAAGTTCCAGATAAGGGTGTTTATTTATTAATCTAATTAGTTCAATTGCGCCGTATCCAGTCCCTCCGATAACAGCTGTTTTCATAATCTCAACTCCAATGCCTTCTTCATAATGAATCATTATACATAGAACATAATAAATATTCAATACAAAAGTAACTCATTTTTCAGTTTATTATTGATATTTATCAATATCCTTTTTTGGAAACGCTTACAATTTAAAAGACAAATTTATACATTCTATATGCAAGTACAGCTGAAATTTTTTCGTTATCTTTGATATTGAACGTCAATCATTAAATGTAAGTTTGAAAAGGCTTGTATATGGTCGATACTGTTAAAGTGAAGGAGGCAAGCAATGTTATCAACCACTGTAACGTTTGATCAACCTATTGAGATCTCAACATCTATTTCACCTTTTTTAAAGAAGAAAAGCCAAGGCCATTTCCAAATCTATCTGGAAAAGATAGATAAGCTCATCGCTGAAATAAAAATGAATAAAAACGTCGTAACGTTAGAGTATTCAAGCGAACTACTTTTGGAGGAATATATCATTATTCATAATTTAATCTCTCAGCTAAGAGAAATGGGAGCTGTAGAGATAGATGACTCAAGAAGTTTTTTGGGGTACTTAGCTGACGGCGAACCGGCGTTTATTGTTACCAACTGGAGACCGTGGCTTACCCACATAAATAACTCTATGAAAAACTGTCTATAAAATAGGGGTGATACAAATGCTATCTGGAAAGATTATTTCCGTCATTTCTGGTAAGGGCGGGGTAGGAAAATCAACGGTTTCTGCCAATCTTGCTGTTTCTTTAGCTAGAAAGGGACATACCGTTGCGCTAATTGACTTTGATATATACGGGAGCAGTATCCCAAGTATGATGAATATCGCAACTGGCCCCAAATCAATGAATAATAAGATTATCCCGGTTGAGGCACATGGGGTAAAAACGATGTCGATGGGCTTTATCGTAAAAAACAATGACCCTGTCGTTTGGCGGGGCCCGATGCTTGGAAAAGTAATTAATCAATTTATCAATGAGGTAATCTGGGGTCCATTGGATTATGTCGTGATTGATATGCCTCCCGGGACGGGGGATGTTGCAATGGACGTGAATCGGCTAATTCCGAGTTCACATCAAATTGTCGTGACCACCCCGCACCCTACAGCTTCTCATGTTGCTGAAAGGGCAGGAAAAATGGCGGTAAACAACAATCATACGATTCTCGGCATTGTCGAAAATATGGCCTACTTTCAGCCGCCCGATCATGATCAAAAGTATTACCTTTTTGGTAAAGGCGGCTCAGAGCAGCTAGCTTCAAAACTCGGAACAGATCTCATCGCAAAACTGCCAATTCTAGCACCGCAGGAAGATGATTTTGAACCCAGCATCTATAAAAAAGGCTCGCTTCTATTTGATAAATACGAAGAATTAGCAGATAAAGTGCAAGATTCAATAGCTTAAAAAAGTGGTGTCCTGATTACTGGACACCACCTTTTTTAATGACCTTGTACATCTTTTTTATAGCCCTGTAATATGCCCCTTACTTTGCTCTTATCTTCCTCTGTAAACCCATGATCATCCAATGTCGTAATAAAGTTGCCGATCATTGATTCAAAGTGCTCATCATTAATGTGAATATCCTTATGAGCTTTTGCGATTTCTTCATTGCTGTAGGTTTTTTCCCCCAGCCCATGTGACAAAAAGGTCTCGGGATGATGCTGAATTCGTTCCTGGTCGTGATCCTTAAAGAATTTACTCATAAGCTCGTCTGCATGCAGCTTATGGAAAAAATCTTTCACCAATGAAGAAAACTTTTCTTGATTTAATTCCACTCTTCCAACCTCCTCCTTAATGATCCATTACCTTATCAATTTTTCTAAAGAAAATATAGGTAACCACTGTTACGATAAACATAAACCCAAGAGCTAAAATATAGTAGAATAGACTATCATAATGTCCGGCCAAATATTCTTCTACCATATATTGAATCAGAATGATTTGCACGGTCAGTAAACTCATAAAGACCCACCATGCCATTTTCATTTAAATCGCCTCCTAATGCTGTGCCTGGGTAATTCCAACAGCGTAGATCTTCTTGTTCTTAAACTTAAGCTTAATCGATGGTAAACCTCGCTGCGGAGGTCCAGCAATAACAGAACCATCCTCGACATTAAAGAAACCATTATGACAAGGGCAAGTAAGCTGCCACGTATCCTTTTCCCAATATACCGGGCACATGAGATGCGTACATTTAATGTTATAGGCGCGATATTCATTTTCTGAAATCCGAACTAATAACGCAGGGTCGTTCTCTTCAGGATAACTAAAGGAGACCGTTTCACCCACTTCAATATCTCCTTCATTTGCAAGGAATAATTCTGACTCATTCCCTTCTTCCTTACGATTTCTTGACAGCACCATTAATGGAGTAGAACTTAAAAAGAATACCCCCATTAAGCTCATCGTAGAGGCGATGAAGCCTCTACGATTTAAATCTAGTTCACGATCTCTTCTGATATTAAAAGACAATTTACGAAGAAACTCTTCTATTTTCTTCATCCTTGAACACCATCGCCTTCTCTATATCCAAATCTATTTGTTTCTGTATCTGGGAGCCCAATTACCGTACGAGTTTCGATGATTGTTCCGCCAAAATCCCATTTAAATTGGACTGGCTTTGGCGGATCATGTTTAATATCATCCTGGTCAACGAATTTAATCGTATCAGTCGGGCAGACACTGGCACACATGGGCGGTCTTCCTTTTGAGGTACGGTCATAGCACATATCACATTTGTACATAACCTTTTTTTGGTCATCTACTTTCGGAATCCCAAATGGACAAGCATATGTACAGTTTTTACAGCCAATACACTTTTCTAATGAAGCAGAAAGTACTGTACCATCTGCGGCAATTGCGATCGCCTGAACCGGACACGACTCTGCACATGCTGGTGTAATACAATGCATACATGGTGTAGGTGATGCGGCTACTGTTTCACCAGGATTTAATTCATCCACAAACATCCTTGAAAGATGGTCGTGACCACTGCATTCTTCACAGCCAATGACACAGGCTTTACAGCCAATACATCTTTCATAATCAATGTATAATACCTTACCCATGTCTCTCACCTGCATTTGCTGCTGTTTTTTCTAGCTTTACTGCACAAACCTTGAACTCTGGTATCTTTGATTTCGGCTCTAACGCTGGATTGGTTAGATGGTTAATAGCCAGCGATTTCCCCCAATGGTATGGGACAAACACCATATCTTCTCTGATGATTTTCGTAATCTTTGCTACCAATTCTATGCTTCCTCTTGCACTTGAAACCTTAACCATTTCACCATTCGAAATATTATATTTTTTTGCTAAATTAGGATGAATTTCTACATATGGGTCAGGACAAAAATTCCTTAAAGTCTCAATTCTGCGAGTCTGATTTCCGCTTAAATAGTGGAAGACAACCCTTCCGGTAGATAAAATGACAGGGTATTCTTCACTAGTTCTTTCATTTGGTCCTTTATGCTCAAAAGCTAAAATTCTTGCTTTTCCATCAGGAAAATTAAACTTTAAGTCTTCAAATAATCTTGGCATACCCTCAGATTCCTCTGTTGGACACGGCCAAAATACCCCTTGCATTCTCTCTAATTTTTCATAAGTAATCCCGTAGTAATCGGCAATTCCACCTTTACTAGCGACCCTTAGCTCATTAAAGATTTCTTCTGGAGAATTAAACTGGAAGTATTGGCCTCTGCCTAGACGCTCTGCAATCTCGCAAATCACCTTCCAATCACGTTTTGTCTCTCCTGGTGTCCGGTCTATTCCTTTTAATCTTAAAACACGACCTTCGACGTTTGTCGTCGTGCCATCATCCTCCACCCAAACTGTTGAAGGAAGAACAACATCAGCCTGTTCAGCAGATTCTGATAAAAACATATCCATACATACAAAAAACTCTAAACCTTTCAGGTATTCTCCTACATCACCAACCGACGGTGAGGAAACAATTGGATTACTGCAGACTAACAGTAAACCTTTAATTTCCTTGCCGAGAGCCTGAAGCATTTCAAAGGCCGATAAGCCTGGACCAGGAATTTCAGATTCATCCACACCCCAAACACCCGCAATATACTCCCTTGCCTTAGGGTCGGTTATCTTTCGAAAGCCTGGAAGCTGGTCTGTTTTTTGCCCGTGCTCTCTGCCGCCCTGACCATTGCCCTGACCAGTAAAGGTGGCAACACCGGCACCTTTTCTGCCCATCTTCCCTGTTACTAAACATAGATTGACATAATTGGAAACAGCATCTGTTCCTGTAGCATGCTGTTCGACACCTCTTGCAAATAATGAAAAACCATTTTTCGCTTGTCCGAAAATCCTTGCCGCAGTTACGATTTTCTCTACTGAAACACCCGTAACCTCAGAAACATAAGCAGGATTATAGCTTTGTACGAGTGCCTTAAGCTCTTCGAAGCCTGTGGTATGGTTTTTAACAAACTCATGATCGATTAAATCCTCTTTTATCATGACATGTAGTAAACCATTCGTGATCGCCACGTCTGTTCCAGGGCGGATGTCTAAATGAACATCTGCCACAAGTGCTGTTTTAGTCTGCCGTGGATCAATAACAATTAATTTTGCCCCACGGTCTCTTGCACCCCATATATAAGGCATCGATAAAGGATGGCATTCTGCTGTATTGGAGCCGGCAATTAAAAGAACATCTGCGAATTTGATATCAGACCAAGGATTCGTTCCGCCGCGGTCAATCCCTAAGCTCTGGTTGAAGCCATATGAAGCAGATGACATACAGTAACGCCCGTTATAATCAATGTTTTTTGTTCCAAGCCCAATGCGGGCAAACTTACCCATCAAATAGCACTTTTCATTCGTCATCGAAGAGCCGCTATAAATACCAAATGCATCCTTGCCATACTTACCCTGTATTTCTTGGATTTTTGAAACAATTAAATCCATCGCTTCATCCCAGGTTGCTTTTTCTAGCTTTCCATTTTTGCGAATGAGCGGATGGAGGATCCGCTCTTGATGCTCAGCCTGACGGTAGGCTGCCACACCTTTCGGACAAAGTCTTCCCCCGTTCATCGGAAAATCGTATCTAGGTTCAACACCGACCACAGATTGATCCTCCGTTCGAACCCGGATATTCATCCCGCATTGCATGCCGCAAAAGCAGCAATGTGTTGAGATTAGTTCCTCTCCATCTCTAACAATCGCATCGTAATCCCGCTGCGCGTAATCTTTATTTTGAGCATGACCCATTTACTGTTTTCCTCCTTTCTCAAGTTGAAGTCCGTTTCTGCCATTAGGTTCTAATACAAGATTAGCTTCACCTAAATGAATTTTTGCTCCGTAACCGCCTAAGCGGTGACTCACTCTGCGGCACTCTGAACACATATCTGAAAAATGCACATTCGTTTGATCAATAGGAACCGACAAATGCCTTTTTTCTAACGCAAATTGAACGTCCTTAATTTGAGTGGCGGTAGCATATTCTCGGCCACATCTAGCACATGGCTTTTGTTCTGCCATGGAATGATACATAGGAACCATAACAGCTAAGAACCTCAGCGGCAGATGCCAAAATTTACTGAAGGGGAAATACAGCAGGAAGATAATCACTGTCACTTGGTGAGCAATCGCAATTCCTAAATAGAATGCACCTTCCATCCATAGTGCCGATACCGTTAATAATGAACCTGTTATGGAAATGGCGATTAATAGGAAAAGCGGAAAAAAGTCATATTCCTTTGACTGTTCAACTAGTTTCTTTTCATCCGTTACTCTTCGATAAAGCGCCATTCCACAACCAATGATTGTCGCAATTCCTGTCCAGTTTAATCCGTGATAAATTGCAATTGCGAGTGGTGAGGCGACACCCATCCGAAATAACGGAATCCCAAATACCACCGCTGCATATGTTTTTGGTTCTACCAGTTCAAAATGAAGCCAGTTGAGAACAAGCGCAAAGGTAATGGCAAACGAAAATAGGACTCCCCAAGAAATAAACATGTGCTGTGCCCACCGATAAACAGATCTTTTTCTAATAAACTTCTGTTCTCCAATATTGACATACAAGGTTTTCAGCACAAACATGAACCCTTTTGCGCTAAACATCATTTTAATTCCTTGCTTCCACAATCTTCGAGTAGGAGGACGAAGCGTCCAGGATGTAATCCGAATGGTTAATAATACGAAGCATAATATCGTTGCCCACAAATATCCATATAAGGCCATATCAAAATATCCAAATGCTTCAGATCCAATATAAACGGAAAAAAAGACAATAACTAACACGATAAATACATTACGTGCTGACTTTTTTGAAAAAAGCAGTGAATCCTCTTCATACGGATAAAAATTCATCATCCAAACCCCTTTACTAATAGTCGGCTTTAGTATGCCTTGTAGCAAGAGAAAAATTCACATTAATTTAGCACAATTAGGAAAAATAGGACGGTTTGCTTTATTTATAGAGAATTGGTGGAAGTACATGGTAAAATAGTTTGAGAAATACGTTAGGAATGGAGATCAGATGAAGGGGAAAAAACGAATTTGGTTTACTGTAGGTCTGTTACTTCTTAGTATGCTAGTCTATTTCGGTGTTCTGCATATGAAGATTAAAAACCACAGCCAAATGACTGCTGAAGCAAATGTCGATTACTTAATCATATTAGGTGCAAAGGTAAATGGGACGATTCCCTCCTTGGCACTTCAGTATCGGATTGACACTGCTGCTGAATATATGAAGAAAAATTCTGATACGATTGCAATTGCATCGGGTGGTCAAGGTCCTGGAGAGCATATAAGTGAAGCAGAAGCGATAAAAAAAAGATTAATGGATCACGGAATTAGTGCGGAGAGAATTTTAGTAGAAGATCAATCCACTGATACAGCTGAAAATATTAAATTTTCTAAACAGCTATTAACCGATGAATGGATTAGCGGGTTAGTGGTAACAAATGATTTTCATATTTACCGAGCCAAAGCAATTGCAAGGGACCAGGGACTAGAGCTTGACGGCCTGCCCGCAGATACTCCAGCCGTAGCCGTAGTTAAATCCTACGGCAGAGAGTATCTAGCCATCACCAAATACTACTTAGTCAAATACTTAAATATGAATTGGCTTTAATTGAAAAAACTGACTAAATTTAGTCAGTTTTTTCACCTTTATAGATTTGATAATTATTCCTGCCTTTTTTCTTTGCTTCATATAAGGCAAGGTCTGCATTTTTAAATAAAGTCTTTTCATCTAATGCTTCATCATCAAAAAAGGCAATTCCGATGCTCGAAGTAATTTGTCTGTGGAAGTTGGCAATTTTCCAATCCCTGCGAAGTGAATGGAGAATTCTATCTGCAATTTCTTTAGCGTTTGTTTGATGAGACAAATCTGGCACGAGAATAACAAACTCATCCCCGCCTATTCTAGCCATTACATCATTTTTCCTCAATGAGCTGCTAACCCGATGGGCAAATTCCTTTAATAGGTCATCTCCAACATCATGACCAAGAGTATCGTTAATCATTTTAAACTTATCGATATCAAGGAGGAAAACGGAGAGCAGACCTTGAGTTTGTTTTGCCCGCTCCATTTCCTCGTGAAGTTTCTGAGAAAAATAGTTTCGATTAGGAAGTCCTGTTAAATAATCATGCAAGGCAATATGCTTTAACCTTTCCTCGTATCTCTTCCTTTCAGTAATATCCTTGTAGACAACAACTCCGCCGTCCCATTCACCCGTTTCATCATAAATTGGTGAATAGGAAGCTAGGAAATCAACCAATGTGCCTCGCTTTGTCACCCGTTTTACCTCATGTGTTGGTACGGTTTCACCATGCTTTAATTTTTCAATGATTTCTCTTAAATCTTCTTTACTGTCCTCTGGAATAATACTTATTGTTTGATCACGTAAAATTTCTTCTTCTGTCCAACCAAGCAGCTTCTCAAAAGATTTGTTGACTGATACATAATTTTCATGTTTATCAAAGGTGTACATTGCCTCAGCTACAGTGTTCCAAACCAATTCAAAGCGATCATACATCTTTTTCAATTCCATTTCTTTGAGTTGACGGTCTGAAATATCACGAACCACCGCTAACAAATGAGTACATATCCCATTTTGATTAAAGACGGGGGTGATCGTAGATTCCCAATACACAAACGAGTTATTATGCTGAAGCTTCAATTGTGTAGGTGCAGCCTCCAGCTTTTCTACGTAAGTTATCGGTTCTTTTTGTTTCACTGCTACTTTATAGACCGACTCCACAACCCTAAATACTTCCTCGGGCAGAACCTCTTCAATTCTTTTTCCAAACGATTCCCCCGTTAGCCCCCATAAATCTTTGGCTGGTTTATTTGCCAGGACATAGCTGAACTTGTCTCCATCCTCCACCCGTGTAAGAAAGACTAAGTCTGACATATTATTAAATAACTTAAAAAATAGATAATTATCTAAATTAAATGTATCAGTCATTTCAAATCGCCTTTCATTAAGCGTATTTATGCATTCATTTATGTAGTATTAAAATCCCTATAACAATATTGTGATGTTACTTACTAAAAAAATCAAGGAATGGCTACTGCATATGACCTCAGCTGTTTTACATGCAAAAACCACCCAATTGAGTTAAAATCAGGTGGTTTTACAGATACTAAAATGAAGTTAATTTTTTGATCCTGTGTAAATAAGGATAGCATCGCGCAAAAATTCTGCTGTACCTGGCTGTTCTTTGTCATAATAAGCAGTAAATCTTTCATCATCAACATACATTTGGGCAAGACCAGCATGTGCTTCCTTGTTATATTCGGCCCAGTAATAGGTCAGCCATTGCTTGTGTAAATCAGCCGCTTTTTGTGCTAAATCACTAGAAGGATCACCTGTTTTAAATGCTTCTTTAATGGTAAGCTGTACTTGTTTTTCAAGTGCAGTCACCTCCTCGTATTGTTGCTGAGACATGTTCATCATTTTTGCATTTGACTTTTCTACTGTCTCTTTACCATATTTATCACGAATTTCTTTTCCGTATTTCTTCTCATTGTCCTCCACCATTTTTTTCTTAAACCCTTCAAACTTTTCTTTATTTGACATCTCCATTCTCCCTTCTGTTACAGCAATGGTCTTATTCACATTTGCAATTAATGCATCGAGCTGTTCTCTTTTTTCGAGGAGTTTTTCCAAATGTGCTCTTAGCGCTTTAGCACCGTCAAAGGAAGGAGCCGTTACAATATCTTTTATGCTATCTAAGCCTACATCAAGTTCCCGATAAAATAGAATTTGCTGTAGGCGGTCAACCTCTCTTTGCCCATAAATTCGATATCCCGATGAATTGATTCTTGCCGGCTTAAGAATCCCAATCTCATCATAGTACCGCAAAGTTCTGGTGCTGACGCCTGCGAGCTGTGCTAGTTTTTGTATTGTATACTCCATACGAATACCTCCTCATGACATAACCATACACCTTTACGTAACGTCAAGGTCAACTACTATTTTATCTATTTTTTTAAAAAAGTAAAAAAGCCGGAAACGAGTGTTATTAGCTCGTATACCGGCTTAATAAGTTTATATTTCTGATAGAGCGACTTGCTGATAGGCTTTAAAGAAGGAATCACAAAAAGCATCCCAATCTGCTGCTGCTTCCATCGACCTATCACTTACTTCACCTAATACAGGCCTTTTGAGAAGCTCCTCCAACCGCTGTGAGTATTCAACAATAGTATCCTTCGACGCCCCTTCAAGTATGCGGTTGACGAAATCAGAAGGTGTATACCAATCTGAAACTCTTTGTAGATCCCGGTAAATTTGCGTTAATAACAGGTTTCTAGGTCCTTCCCATTGTTCATTTACGACCACATCCCGGAAGATGCGCGGCAGTGATGAAAACTCCTCCATCACACCATGCCCCGCAAAAACAGAAATGGCATCTCTCAGGACCTCAGCTCCTTCGTTGGTAGCGCAAATCTTTTGTAGTAGCACAAGTTCCCGTAAATTAAATAGCTGTTTTCTCAATTCAATCGGTTGATCTGAATGAATGCCAGGGTTCAGTGGCTTCTCTAATCGCAAAAACAAATCATAGATTTTAAAGGCACCTGCAGTGGTTCTTTTGGCAGCGTTTTCAATTTTTTTCAGCTTACTAGCCGTTAATGGAAATTCCTTAATCTTCTTGCCAAAGGCCGTTCGGAAATCACCGTAAAGATTCGCTTCTCTTGAGGCGCGAAGCATAAAGCCTGCACATGCAATGCCGATTTCAAGCCGGGACAAGGTAAGTACAATTCCGACAGCAACCGCTATCCCCTTATCCTTCGGTCCAATTGGATAGGCTAATGCCCCTTTATATTGTATTTCCGCTGTGGGCAATTCGGCAGTCCCTAGCTTCCACTTTATCCTGTTAATTTCATAGCCATTACGTTTTTCCTTTTCCTTATCACCAGGCAGCCAGGCAGGAACAATAAAGGTAGACACTTTGTCTGTACCCGTTATTTTCGCTGTCACTACAGAATAATCTGCGTGCGCCGCTGAACAAAAGAACTTGTTACCGTATAAACGGTAATACTTTCCGTCAGGTACAGCCTCGAGGACATTCGCAGGCAGGTCAGAACCACCTTGAATTTCTGTCATAAATTGGGCGCCAATTGCAAATTCTCCGCCTGCCCCCTCTTTTGTATGTAGTAAGACTTCTTGTAGTTCCGGAAGATCCTGGTTAGGAAATTGATCAAGAAGAGCAATTAATCCATGGGTACAGGTTAATGGGCACGTGACTCCTCCCTCACCAATTTGATGGAGCAGCATCCGTTTCACAAAGCTTTCCCAAGGAGGCATCTTACTAGAAAATAATCCGTGTCCAAAAACCTCGCTTTCTAGCTTGTGAGTTTCATAGGGGCGGACAATCCGATCAATCCGGTGGTTAAAAGCATCATAATGGAGCAAATATGGACGGACTTCCGGCCGTGCAATTCGTTCAGCGAGCTGGTTCCATTTTGAAGAGATAGTCGGTGAGAAGGCAAGGACTTGCTCATGGACCTTTTCAAAATCAGTACCAGTGAATTTCTCCACTACTTTTTGTAGAAAAGGCTCATCCCGATACCAATCTAAATTCTCACGCCGGGTAACAAAATCATCAAATGTATACTTATTTTGTCCCCGGTTTTCTATCTCGTGTGATGCAATATTCATTCATAATCACACCCTTTTCACATAATATTTATCGCAATTTTCTGTCTAATTATAACACGAGAACAGAAAAAAATAGAAATAAGATTGGCATCTTATTTCCATTTTTGACCAAAGTGTCTTTCTGGGGTGGAAAGTGTCCACGAGCGGTGACAGGCACCAATTTTTCACCAATATAATTATTTGAACCAGCCTTTTTCTTTAGATTGGGTGATGGCTTCGATCCGATTTTTGACGTCGAGTTTGTCTAGAATGGTGGAGATATAGTTTCTGACGGTTCCGGTTTTGATGCTTAGCTGCTCTGCTATTTCCTGTGTGTTTTTGCCGTCTGCTACAAGTTCTAATACTTCTTTTTCCCGGTCTGTTAGCGGGTTTTCTTCCCCGTAAACATCATCCATTAGCTCAGGTGCATAGATTCTTTTCCCTGCCATCACACTGCGGATGCTGCTGGCCAGTTCATCGCTCGGACTGTCCTTTAATAGATACCCTCTCACACCAGCTTTTATGGCACGCTGAAAATAACCGGTTCGGGCAAATGTAGTTAAAATAATGACTTTACATGGCAAGCCCTTTAACTCTTCTGCAGCTTCAAGTCCTGTTTTACCCGGCATTTCAATATCCATAATACAAACATCCGGCTGGTACTTCCTTACTAAGGCTACAGCTTCTTCCCCATTCGTCGCCTTCCCCACTACTTCCATATCATCTTCTAAGTTAAGCAGCGAACCAAAGGCTCCAAGCAGCATTTGCTGGTCTTCCGCAATCACGATTTTAATCATTTTTGTCCCTCCTTTTCCGTCGGCTTTACATCGTTTGGTACTTTAATGATTAGAGTTGTTCCATGATCAGTCTGTATGTCAAGACTTCCATTAATAAACTCTAGTCGTTCTTTCATGCCAAGCAGCCCGCTGCCCTTTGCTTCATTTTCACGAGGCTTTTTGAACTTCCCATCATCCCGAATAGTCAACACACTTTCTTTCCAGGTTTGTTCAATGGTAACCCAGCACGATTTTGCACCGCTGTGCTTAACTACGTTATTTACTGCCTCTTTTAAACACATGCTTAGAATGTTTTCTGTTAGCAGGGATACATTCTTAGACGAGAAATTTTGTTCTTCAACAAAGTCAATTTCTGCCGCTTTTAGGATTTGTTTTACACGAACCATTTCATCCTTGAGGCGGATACCGCGCATTGACGATACCATTTTCCTAACCTCACTTAAAGCAGTTCTGGCTGTTTGCTGAACATCCTTCAATTCATTACGAGCTTGCTCCGGGTCCTTTGTGATTAACTTTCTGGCTAAGTCACTTTTCAAACCTATTAATGACAGCTTTTGCCCTAGTGTATCATGGAGGTCCCGGGCAATTCGCTGACGCTCTTCTATTTTTACTAGCTCAGAAATTCTCTTGTTTGCATCTTCTAACTTCTCTTCAAGCTGGCCTAACTCCTTCCGATTATGAATGCTGAAGGGAAGCAAGATGACACTAATCCAGATAATGATGACAAAAGGCAATTGCTTTAGAAAAAAACCATCATGCTGAACGATACTGAAATTAATAGATGCGGATGTACTAATCAAATGGATAAAATAAAGAGTTAAAAACGGTATGCGCTCTTTAATATTGCCAATAAAATAGGCTAGAAAAAAAGCAAAATAAACGTAACTATAAAGACTTGTCGAGGTAATCGAAATTCCTATCAAAATAAGAGCCCAAAGATAAACAGGCCACCCCTTGGCAAAAAAGGCTATTCGATAGAATATAAAAAACAGAACGGTAAGAAACACACCAATTATAATTTTTATTGGGGATGCTGTTTGAAAGATAAAATAAAACGGTAAAATACAAAGAACTGTCCAAATATATGGTGCAATTCCATTCGTTTTTTGGAAAGTGAAGTACTTCTTTATCATACTAGAACCTCTTTTTTGGTTAAGAATGGATAATCTCTCTGCATTTTAACACATATTTCACTCTCACTCCTATTCAACCGTGTTAAAAAGTACTTTTAAAAAACAAGCCCAGTTACCCGAGCTTGTTCTTCATCTTCCTATTTAACTTCAGACATCTTTCGTCCCAGAAGGTTCTTTTCCTTTACAAGACTCTTTACTGCTCGATAACCAACAAACTTCTTCTGATCTTCATCCCAGAGACGAAATTTAAGTGAACTTAAGCTGGTTGCAAGCGTAATGGTTGGTACGTTTTGCAATGGAGGAGTATTGTTATGCACCTCTTCAAGCTTATAGTTCGGCACTCTCGGACTTAAATGATGAACATGGTGGTAGCCAATATTACCCGTCAGCCATTGTAGGAGCTTCGGGAGCTTATAGAAGCTACTTCCCTCAACCGCCGCTCTAACATATTCCCAGTGCTCATCTTCTTCAAAGTAAGAATCCTCAAAGGTGTGTTGTACGTAAAACAGCCATATTCCCAGTGAACCTGAGATTAGAAAAATCGGCCCTTGAATGAGAAGGAATGCTTCCCAGCCAATTGTAAAACAAAGAAGCGTAATCACCATAGCAATAAGGAGATTCGTTACGTAAGTATTTAGCCTCTCAGCTGTTCTAGCTTCTTTTCGATTAAAGCGATTTCTGATAAGAAAACTGTAAATTGGACCTAATCCAAACATAACAAGAGGATTTCGGTAGAGACGGTATTGCAAACGTTTCAATGGAGTGGCTTCCATATATTCTGCTACCGTCAGGACCCAAATATCTCCTGTTCCCCGTTTGTCTAAGTTACTGCTGGTTGCATGGTGTACGGAATGATCATGCTGCCATTGGCTGTAGGGAAATAACGTCATGACACCTGTGATCATTCCTATTATCTTATTCGCCTGGCGGTTTTTAAAGAACGAGTGATGACAACAATCATGAAATATAATGAACGTCCTCACCAAAAAACCAGCAGCAATAACTGTAATGGCAAGTGTAAGCAAATAAGAAATAGTCAGACTTTGATAGGCGAAAATCCATAATAGGAAAAATGGTACCAAGGTATTAACCAACTGCCATAAACTAGCCTTTAAATTTGACTTTTCAAATGGAATAACCTGCTTTCTCAAGTGTTTTTGATTTTGTTCCATCATAATGTCAGTTCCCTTCCTTTTTTATTAAAAATGATAGGATGTAAAATACTCACCTGCAGTCATAGCTGTCATGTCCAAACCCATGATAAATGTCATATCCTCTCCCTTTACGAAGAAAGGAGAAGCTCTAAAACAAGAGCATCTCCTTCCCTTTTGGGCTAAGTATTTTTTTAATTAAGGCTGTGTTAAAAGTCAATGTTGATTTGCGCGAAAGGTGCGAGACTCCTGCAGGAGTAAGGGGCTGGGGAGACCCCGCAGGCGCTTTAGCGCCGAGGAGGCTCCCTGGACCTCCTGCGGAAAGCGAAGCACCTAGAGCACGAATCTAAAGCAACCTTTTTACACAGCCTAAGCAATTAAAGCAAACCTGCTGCTTTTACAAAACCAAACAATATGAGTAATAATCCAAGATATAACACAGTCGACTCACTTGCAGCAGAGGCAACTAAAAACAAAACGAATACTACTCCCCGCTTTTTCTTATTAATAATGTCTATATTCATTAGATAATAATGTCGAATTGCAAGAATCACCACTATTAATCCAACGAGTGAAACGAGCAGCCATATCATAAAGAACACCCGCTCCTACCTAACTTCCTTAAATAGTATGTACAAATTCACCGTTATTATTTGCCTTTTTCAATTATAGTCATTACGCAAGCCGGTAGATTAGAAATTTCTCGTAAGGGTTTTGTTCATATAGATCCTGCAATCTGACTTCCTTGAATAATTCAAAGGAAGTTTTGTTCTCTAAGTAATAGATATAGTCACTAGATGGATAATACAAGATTAAGTCGATTTCACGTGCTGCATGCTCAAAAGAAAATAATATATTATTAATGACCTGGATAAAAATTTGCAATGTAAATGGATTAAAAAAGTAGAACTTGTTATCTAAGGGGCTGACTGAATATTGCTCTGCAGTTAAGCATTGAAACTGGATATTCTCACCCGTTCGTTTATATTTCCTTAAATAACGAGTGCGGTTCTCCACTGCCTCTTTATAAAAAAGGGTATTCATTTCTATTCCATTCACAGACGCTTTAAAAACATGATGAACATAGAAATTCAAACGACCTTTCCCACACCCAAAATCCACTAGATGGTCATCGCGTTCGATCGTGTATTCTTCAAATAGTTTCTCCAAGGCACTATAGGGTGTTGGTTCATACCGGTGGTAATGGACAGAATGACTAAACCCCTTTTGAATTTCACTCGTTTTTATGTTTAATAACCCATCATAATACTGTTCTTCTGCCATTAAATTAACTCCTATAGCTGATTTGGGGATATACATGAAAGAAAAGCTGTCCGTTTCAAGCGGACAGCTTTTCACTCTTATTTATACATTTTAAACGTTTTTAACTGTAGTATTCACCTGACGTGTTCTAGTCCAAATTAAAATAGCAAACAGGCAAACAACGACAACCGCTAATCCAGCTAATGTGCTGCCAGTGAATCCAAGAATAAGATATCCAATTAACGCGATAAACGCACCAATTAGCGCATATGGTAATTGAGTCACAACGTGGTCAATATGATTCGAACCTGCACCCGTTGACGAAAGAATGGTCGTGTCAGAGATCGGTGAACAATGGTCACCAAATACTGCACCCGCAAGGACTGCCGCCAAAGCAGGCAGAATCATCGTGATATCAGTTGAGGCTGCAATTTCCCCAGCAATCGGAAGCAATATTCCGAAAGACCCCCATGAGGTACCAGTCGAGAATGCCATAATTCCTGCAATAAGAAACAGAATAACTGGAAGGAATGCAACATTAAGATTTGAACTTTCTACTATTCCAGCTAAATATGTCCCAGTTTCAAGTCTTCCGATTAAGTCCACAATTGCCCATGCAAAAATTAAAATATAAATCGCTGGAAGCATCGATTTTGCTCCCTCTACAATTCCTTTGCCAACGACATTTGTATTCACACCGCGAAGTACCATCGCTTGTCTAAAGAACATACCTAATGTGACAAGTAATCCTAAAAGTCCACCAATTACAAGTGATTTTGTTACATCTGTATTTTCGAAAATCTGTAGAATGGTAGCATTTCCTTCAACCGCTTGAGATCCTGTCCAAACCATAGCCCCAACCGTTCCGACTACGAGTGCTGCGATTGGCACAATAAGATCTGCCACTGATCCTGATGTACTGGTTGGAAGGTCCTCCTTCAATTCACCAGGTACCGGTTTAATAGGGTTATACAATTCCCCTTTAGTCATAGCATTATCTTCATGCATTTTCATTGCACCGATATCGAATTTACCAAAGGCAACAATGAGAACCATCCCTAGTGCAGCCCAAACATAGAAATTCATCGGTACCATTTGCATAAAAGCAGAAAACGCACTATATTCTTTCACACCATGAGCTGCTAGGATTGTCCCAATTAAAGCAATGATGTATGCTCCCCAGCTAGAAACAGGAGATACTACACACACAGGTGCTGAAGTAGAATCAATAATATAAGCCAGCTTTGCTCTAGAAACCTTTTGTCTATCTGTAATTGGGCGCGCAATTTGTCCAACTGCAAGTGCATTAAAATAATCGTCAATAAAAATGATAATACCTAAAGCTGCACCCACTAACTGTGCGCCCGTACGTGATTTAACACGCTTCATCGCCCACTCACCAAAAGCTCTGCTTCCGCCTGAAATCGAAATAAAAGCCGTAATGACTCCTAACATAAGCAGGAATAGGATGATATACAAATTATAAGTATTTAACTCACCATCTGATACGAATATTCCTTTTCCAGCATCCCAAATAATCGCAAACGTCTGGCCGATATTAAATTCAGCTAACAATAGAGCTGATGCTAGGATACCTGCAGCAAGCGACAGCAGTACCCTTCTTGTTAATACCACCATTAAAATTGCAAGAACTGGCGGTATTAATGAATAAATTGTGTTTTCCATTCCTTTGTCCTCCTCCTAAATTTTTCGAGGGGGGAACCTGACATGAAAAGAGTAACTCTTTTTCTAATCATAATTACAAGCTTATTGTAAAAATGAATACAAAAAAGAGCAGCAATAGAGAAAGTCTATCGCTGCTCTTAATAAGCAACAAGTTTCTCCATCACGATCTGTAGCTCCTCATTATGAAGGTATCCCTCAAAATGACAGTTTTACTCTTATTCAAAGTAAACCCAGTAAAATAAACGTTTGACAAGTTTATTTACTTCGGCAGTATTCCCTTTCATCTGTGATCTTCGTTGTCATCCTCACACAGCCTACTCTTAAATACCGCGCCTCTACCCCACCGGAATGATAAGGTAATATTTAATTTTCTCTAATAATATATCAAGAAAGTGATTAATTGACAATATTTTAATAGAATAGCATTTTTCCAAAAAAACTAATTTATGTAAATTTAAATTAAATAATTATTTCAAAAAAACTTACAATTCCGCATAAAATCAACAATCCTACTGATATATTAGGGTAATTACACGAAATTACTTCGATTACCAAAAAAAGCTTTTGACAGGCCAAAACGAAGAAAAGTATTATAGTATAGTAATCAAGGAGGTAGTAAGTATGTCAAACTTTAATAGGCAGAAAATTGTGGATAGTGTTCCTCAAAAAGGATTCTTCGGACATCCAAAGGGATTATTCACTCTTTTCTTCACAGAATTCTGGGAACGTTTCTCATATTATGGTATGAGAGCTATCCTTGTTTATTATATGTACTATGAAGTTTCAAAAGGCGGTTTAGGGCTGGATGAAAACTTAGCACTATCCATTATGTCTATCTACGGTTCTCTTGTTTACATGTCCGGTGTGATTGGCGGATGGATGGCCGACAGATTATTTGGTACTTCAAAAGCCGTGTTTTATGGTGGTATCTTAATCATGCTCGGACATTTAGTTCTCGCAGTACCAGGCAGCGTTGCCATGTTCTTTGTCTCCATGGTATTAATCGTTCTCGGTACGGGACTTCTGAAGCCAAACGTTTCTACCGTTGTTGGTGAAATGTACAGTGAGAAAGACGAACGACGAGACGCAGGTTTTACCATTTTTTACATGGGAATTAATATGGGTGCATTTTTAGCACCATTAATTGTTGGAAGTGTGATGAATTATAGCTTCCACTTAGGTTTTGGTATCGCCGCTGTCGGTATGTTCCTAGGTCTTGTGATGTTTGTTGTCACAAAGAAGAAGAACCTTGGACTAGCTGGTACTACTATTCCAAACCCATTATCAAAAGCAGAAAAGAAAAAAAACATACACCTTTATTGGGTTAGGCGTTGCAGGATTAGCAGTTTTATCCGCTATTCTGATCCCAATGGGACTATTAACATTCTCTAGTTTCATTAATATTGTTACAATACTCGGGATATTAATTCCTACTATTTATTTCATGGTTATGTACCGCAGTCCAAAGACAACTGCTGTGGAACGATCTAGAATTGTTGCTTATATCCCCCTTTTCATAGCATCAGTTATGTTCTGGTCCATCCAGGAACAAGGCTCAACCATTCTTGCGAGCTATGCGGATAAGCGGACACAATTAGACTTTGCTGGTATTCATATTTCCCCAGCTTGGTTTCAGTCGTTAAACCCGTTATTCATTATCGTCTTTGCACCTATTTTTGCTTGGATGTGGGTTAAATTAGGCAAGCGTCAGCCAACGGTACCCCAAAAATTTTCACTGGCATTATTGTTCGCTGGTTTATCATTCCTTGTCATTCTTTTACCGGCGTACTTAGGTGGTACAGACTCACTCGTTAGTCCTATGTGGCTCGTATTAAGTTATTTAATCGTTGTATTTGGTGAACTGTGCTTATCTCCTGTTGGGTTATCCGCAACAACCAAATTAGCACCTGCAGCCTTCTCAGCACAGACCATGAGTTTATGGTTCTTATCTAGTGCGGCTGCCCAAGCTCTAAATGCACAAGTCGTTAAGTTCTATGCTCCAGAAAACGAAATGGCCTACTTTGGTATCATCGGTGGTTCTGCCATTTTACTTAGCATACTCCTATTCGCATTAGCGCCAAGAATTCAGGGACTAATGAAAGGCATCAGATAAATTTCACCAAAAGGGTACCAGAATTCCATTCTGATACCCTTTTTATTATTCTTTAATATCATTCAACTCATCAATAAGCTGTTTTGTTCTTTTAGCATTTCCTTCTGCAAAATTCTCTAAGCGGTCCTTCAATTCAGGATCATCATGAATACGTTCTGCTGTAATTAGATAGGTCCGCATTAAATCTTCTTCAATTTCAATAGAATTTTTAAGAACATTCTCAAGTATCTCTTTTTCTTCACCCTTTTCACCTTTAAACATCTTCATAGGGATGGCCTCCTTTTACTATTAGAATTCTCTATTCCATCCCCAATATTCACTCCTAATACACAAGATGTTAGGCAAAGATACTTTTAATGCTGTCGATCAATTGTTTAAAGAAGTCTGCGACTTTTTGAAGGAAACCTTCGTCACCAATGGTCTCTTTGATTCTTTGCTGTATGTCTTGCGAGAGCGTTTCAAGCTGAGATTTTACATTATCAAAGTTAATATTCAGGCTGCGCATTTTTTCAAACAAGTCAATTAACAGCTGGCGGTCTTCTGCACTTAAATTGATATTTAACGATTGAAGCTTTTCATCAATGATCTTTTGTATTTCCTCTTTTGTTGCAGGGTTTTGCTCAGCAATTTCTTTCTTAATCTCAGTCAACAACTCACTAACCTTATCCTGGTCAAGTCCTTCTTTCTTAGCTAGATCAGTAGCTAAGTTTAATTCTTCATTGGCAACCTCTGTACGCTCTTTGTTTAACCCAGCGCCGTCCCCTGCATCATATGCTTTATAGATTCCAACGAGAGCAGAATGTCCACTTACCTTAACTGGAGAAGCGACATCAACAACTGCATCTTGAACGCCCGCAGTTAATAAAGCATTCGCATACATTTCACTAGTAACCTCTGTAATATTCTCAGGTGTTACCTGATTAATCACTAACCCCTCACCGGTATCTTTTCTCGTGATTTTCGCTGAAGAATACATATTAGAATGCTTGTCACCCTTAATATACGTAACAAGGTCATCTCCTGTTACGGTAATCTCCTTCACTTTGCTGGGATCTGTTACATTTAGAAGTTCTCTGACCTTTTCCTTCTGAGCCTCAGACAAGGCTGCTCCATAAACAACAACCGGTAAGCCATACTTTTCATTAATACTTTCCTCGTCGTTGTCAGCAGCCATCACCAATCCGCTTCTATCTGCAAAGAAAACAAGTGAAAAAAGTGCAATTATTGCCGTAATTTTAATAAACAGTTTAAGTTTCATCCTACACTCTCCTTTTTTTCATTGTACAGCCATAAATAATATAACGTTAAAAATACTCATTAAGTTTCAAAATACTTTAGCTTTTATGATTTTACCAAAATAGTGGAAAAGGATGAAACAAATCAAATGTCGTCATAAACACTCCATTTAGGGAAATGGTAATAATATTAAAACTGATTGGAGGTAATCATTTTGCCAGTTAATAATAGTCCCCATGGAAATTTTCCATTTTTAGTTAACTTGGATGAAAATAGTAATGTTAAATTAACCGAAGACACGTATGAAGTATATGTCAACAACCAGTTAGTCGGTCATAAAACCCTAAAGACTCAAGGAGAACAGCTATCTGACATAGATGATTTTTTACGGCAGCAAAATATTAATGAATTTTCCACCTCATTAGACGGAGACCATTACAAAATACAAACAGAAGGACATGATCAAGACATCTCAGATGCTCTATCCATTTATTTTAACAATAGATAAAGTAAAGGAGCCTTTCTACTTAAGGAAAGGCCCTAGCTTTTATTTCTTATAAGGAATATTTAATAACTGTGGTAAATTCTCAAACCTTAATCCTTGCTCTTTAATGGCTGGGATCATTTGCCGGAGTGATTGAATCGTATTGGTCCGATCCTCATCCCAGGCAGCACCATCGTGCAATAGTATGACCGCACCTGGATGGATATTGCTCATTACATTGTAGGTGATTTGCTCTGGAGGTGATTCCTGCCAGTCTAGTGAATCAACTGACCATCCAGCAACGGTATAATTCATATCCCTTAATTCTTCCACTAACTCATTATATAAAAATCCATAAGGGGCCCGAAACAGCTTTGTTCGATACCCAATTAAATTAGCTAATTCGTCTTCTGATCTTTGCACCTCTGTTTTTAATGTTGCAATATCTCCTTGCTTAACAAGATTGGGATGCCAATATGTATGATTTCCCACTATATGGCCCTCATTTATGATCCGTTTGACAAGGTCTGGATATGCCTGTGCTCGTGAGCCCATTAAGAAAAATGTTGCCTTAATATTATTTTCCTTCAAAATATCTAGGACTTGCGGAGTAAAACGCGGATCTGGTCCATCATCGAATGTCAATGCTACCGCATTCACCGTTTGCGGCCCTCTTAAAACAACGGTTTCTGGATATCTTTGCTGTAAGATTACATTTGAAACAGGATAGCGGACCCGTTCCTTCTTTTCGGCCCCTCCCTGCATATTTGGCAGGCTTTCGTTCTGGGCATTAACTGGCATTCCGCTTCCTGTTGCTAGAAATATGAACAACGATACAAGGACCATTCGTTTAAAGACTACACTTCTCATTCTGTCATCTCCATTTCTATCCATTACAATGTTATTTTCCATAAAAAGAATCCTTTTATTCCTGATAAAAGTAAATAAAAACCCGCCCCTAAAAGGAACGAGTCAATTCTCATTTCATTAAGCCTTGTTGAAAGGCGTAACTGGTTAATTGAACACGATTTTCTAAATGTAGCTTACTTAAAATATTTTTCAAATGACTCTTAACCGTATGTTCCGAAATAAACAGAGCCTCTGAAATGTCTCTATTAGACAAACCTTTTGCCACTAATTGCAGAACCTCTAGTTCTCGGATAGATAGGGGTGTTTCCTCTTTTGTGATCGCTTTCGTTTGAGGAAATTCCTTTAGAATTTGAAAAGCAATTTCTTTGGACATAGGGACTTCATCTATGGCAAATGCTCTTAAATGTTCACGCCACGCTTCCGATTGAATGTTTTTTAATAGATAGCCTTGAGCTCCTTTTTTTAATGCATCAAACAAATCTCTAATATCATCTGATACGGTAATCATGACAATTTTCACGTAAGGGAATTTGAGTTTGATTCTTTTAGTTGCTTCAAGTCCATCCATAACCGGCATTTGAATATCCATGAGTATAATGTCAGGCATTAATTCTTCGGTAAGCTTGATTGCTTCTTCTCCATTCTTTCCTTCACCTACAATAAGAAATTCTTCATATTCTTCTAGGATTTCTCGAATTCCTTCTCTTGCATGTGAGTGGTCATCAACAATGAGTATACGAAAAGGCTGCATCTATTTGCTCTCCTTTTTTAATTCAATAATCGTTTCATGATTGTTTCTCTTCAAAGAAAATTCCCAGTCCATATCCTTTGCTCTGCCTTTAATGATTTGCAGCCCGTAGCCCTTACTAGTCTGAAGTGTTTCATCTGTGAATCCTATCCCTTCGTCTTTGATTTGACAACTCCAGCCACTGCTCAGTTCTTTTGAAATGATCCATATTTGATTTGTTTTTGCATGTTTAATGACATTGATTACCGCTTCTTTAATACAGGCAAATAACTCAACCTTTTCTTTCGTTGATAATGTATCTTCTCTAATTCCCCATTCTAAATGAATATCCACCAAATGCTGATTCTTAAGCTCGGTTACATATTGATAAATCGTTTCTGTCCAACTGAATACTTCTTCATTTGGCAAATATTTTAAGTTGGTAATCGCTTGACGCGTATCCTCGTGAACATGCTGTAATGTTTGCATTATTTTTTGAAAGTCTGGATCCTTTTCAAGCTGGTTCTTTCTTCCAAACTTATTCATTTTTACAGATAAAAGAAAGAGTGATTGAGCAATACCATCATGAAGCTCTCTTGCTAACTTTTCTCGTTCAATAAGAGCCGCTTGCTTAGTCTTTTCCCATCTTAACTCTTCTTGAATTCGTTCTAGAATGGTAAATAAATGCCGTAAAAACACAAGGGTCACAATAAATACTAATAAAGGTGCCAGAACATTTCCCATTTCCATTGAGATATAGGAGAGGAGAAATTCATGCCTAATATATTCCCACGCAGCAATCGTAACAGTCGGCAGAATAAGAATGAGCCATTTGATTTGTGTATACTTCAAACCTTCACCTTTTTTCTATTTAAATATGTACCTATATTTTATCACCTATTCATAGATTGTTAACTTTTAACGGCAAAAATCACTCTTTGGAGTTATTAATAAATATCTTACTTGAGTCTATAATGTTTAGGATAACTAGACCTAGACAACTCCGATATGGATATAAGGGTGGGAATCCAATGACAATGAGAATCTTGAAATACATATTGTTTCTACTCTTACTATTATTTATACCGACTGTCTCTGAAGCTGCAAGCACTTTACAATCTAAAATCGATGCGGCTTCAAATGGAGCTGTCATTGAAATAGATGAGGGGGAGTTTGAGGAAACAATCACCGTATCCAAATCTATAACCTTAGTAGGAAAAGGTGAAGTCCTTCTTCGTTCATGTGAACCTGGCTCTGTTGTGGCTATCACTGGTGAATCTGTTACCTTGAAGAATATCACGATAGAACATTGTGGAGATCAATTAGAAGACACTGTCCTTTTTGTTTCTGGTTCAAAACACGTTCTCGAGGAACTGAATATTGTCACTAAGCGTTTTGGTATTAGACTTGATCATGCAAATGACGTAACAATCCAGGGCAGCAACATTATGGGGAAAAAACGAGGAAATGGAATTGATTTATGGAAGTCAAACCGAAATCAGCTCAACAATCTAATCATTAGCAATGTGGCTGACGGAATATATTTAGAGCAAAGTCATGAAAATATGATAACTAACAATGACATCCAAAAATCCCGTTATGGTATGCATCTTATGTTTTCAAATGACAATGCTATTAGTCAAAATATTTCTACATCCAATATTACAGGTATCATGCTGATGGAATCGTTACGGACATCTGTTACTAGTAACTCATTTTACTCTAATAGCGATAATGTAAATTCACAAGGTTTATTAATTTATTCAGCTTCAGAAACAGTAGTAACTGAAAATGAGTTTAAGTCCAATAGAGTAGGTATTTTTATTGAAGAAGCTGATCATAACCTGATCGCTTCTAATAAAATTGTTGATAATTTTATAGGTGTTCAGTTCAAGAAAGCTACTGACAATCATATTGTGGGCAATACGTTTGTTGGAAATGTTAACGATGCGCAGGCGATTGCAAGCTCGAACAATAACATGGAGGGGAACTATTGGGATGCTGCAAGTAAGGTTGATGTAAATGGAAATGGTACGAGCGAAATTAATTTCACAGCTGATCCGTATTTCCTTACCTTGACCGCTAATGTTCCGGAGTACCAATTATTTTTCCAAGCTCCGGGACTAATCCTGCTGCAAAACATGTTGAAAAGTCCGCCTGAACAGCTGTTAACAGATGTAGCCCCAGCAATGAACATGACGATGGTTGTTGAAAAAGAAACAACCTCAAATTCTGTTTTATGGACGATTAGTGGAGTAATGATTGTAGCTAGTTTAAGTTTATTTATACTTGGGAGGAAAATACGATGAAGAAAAAACTAGTCTATTTAGTTGGAATGATAGGGTTTATTTTCATTCTTGCTGCATGTGGTAACGCTGAGGTACAACCTGTAGATATTAATGAAGCAACAGACACCTGTGAAGTATGTAATATGGCTGTAGTGAATAATCAATATGCGACTCAAATCATACTCGAAAACGGTAAGTCGATGGTTTTTGATGATGTAGGATGTATGTATGAGTGGATTCTTTCCAATGAAAATGAAGAAATGAAGGCTCAGTTTGTTCGTGATTACCATGATAAAGAGTGGCTATTAGTTGATGACGCTACCTATGTCTATAATCAGTCGATTAAAACACCGATGGCCTATAATGTGATTTCATTTAAGGATAAAGCAGCTGCAGAAGCGTTTGCTGTAGAAAACGCAGGCAGTACACTAATGACAGCTGCCGAGTTAGCTGAACATAGCTGGGAAAGAAATCAAGACATGATGAAGGGACATAATAAAGAGAACCACTCACATTCTGATACAGATGAAGAAGATGAAAGTGATACGTCACATTAGAAGATAAGGACCGGTTCAACTTAGACTGGTCCTTCTTACTATACTATTAATTAATAGAAGTTTTTAACTCGTAGATGAATTCTTGAAAAGAGGAATGAAGATGTGGAATATATGGCGCTATGAGCTGCGTGTGACGGTAAGACAACGATCCTATTACTCTTTCTTACTCTTATGGATAGCGGTTTTGTCTCTGTTATTTTTATTGCAAGCAAGCGCTCCTTCGTTAACCGGATATACAAATCTAACCGGGACAGTAGTAAATATAGCATTATATATTATACCGCTATTTATGTTAATCATCGGTTCTTTCTCCATCACAAATGAAATGGAAAATGGTCAATGGCGGTTATTAACCACTTATCCCCTATTTTCATTAGCTTATATTATTGGAAAAATAGGCGGGCAATTTACCGCACAAGTCATTGTGTTCACGTTTAGTTATGGAATTAGCTTAAGTCTAGGCTTATTAATGGGTAATAGTTTTTCGAGTGAATGGCTTTTCTCCATCTACTTTTTCTCTATTGGATTAATATTCTTCTTTCTCGTATTTGGTATTACAGTAGGATGCAGCACATCAACAAGATGGCAGGCATTATCGATTTCCGTGATGATTTGGTTTTTCCTCATCCTAATCTGGCCGACGGCATTAATTAGTATTTTAGGTTTGGTTCCCTACACTTGGATCTTCCCATTGATGAAGTTTGGTTTATTTGCCAATCCAGCTGAATTCCTCCGTGTAGCATTTGTCATTTCCCTAGACGGAGGAGCCGTTTTTGGTCAAGCATATGATCCACTGATGAGATTCTTAGACTCTTCTTCTGGTGTATTGGTGAATATTTTATATTTCATTGGATTCATGACTGTAATGTTACTAGTTTCTGTGTGCATGTTGGAATGGAGGAAAAGACGATGACAGTCTTGAAGGTGGAGAATGTCTCAAGGGTTTATAAGAAGAAAACGGCGCTGTATTCATGTTCTTTTGAAGTAGCAGAAGGAACATGTGTGGTATTATGCGGTGGAAATGGTGCTGGGAAAAGTACCTTACTTCAAATTATTGCGGGTATTCTATATCCATCAAGCGGGACAGCTTCTATTGATGGCAAAGAGCTTAGATATGACCGTGAGAACTATTTAAGAGAGATTGGTTTCATGCCAGATGATTTTCATGCCCAGGAAATGATGACGGTAGAAGAATTCCTGCTTTTTTATGGTTCTTTAAGGAAGGTTAACAGAGATAGGATTAACGAAGTGATGGAAATAATCGGCCTTGACGATAAGAAACGAGAGTTAGTCAAGAATTTGTCCAAGGGTATGAGGCAGCGCCTTTTATTTGGTCAATCGATTTTAGCCGAACCCGCTGTTTTATTACTTGATGAACCGACAAACGGTCTCGACCCTTACTGGGTAAATCAATTTGTTGAGATTCTTAACCGGCTAAAAGAAAAGGGAACCATTATCGTTTTTTCTACGCATATGATGGATGTAGCAGCTGAGACAGGCGATATGATCCTGTTCATGGAACAAGGTCAGGTCATTCAGACCATCAAAAATGAAAATGAAGTAACTGAGACCACGATGAAATTGATGAAGCTCCATCGTCGACACATGAGTGTTTAACAAAACAAGTGCCAGGCACCATCCCAATATATTGGGATGGTGCCTGGCACTTTGTTTTGTTTTGAAGAAACATAATATTTAAACCCTTAACGAACCACGGAACCCTCTAGCACCATAGTAGGAGTCCGCACCGTTGTGATACAAGAAGACGTGCCCATAGCGCCAATCGCAAAAAAGAGCCCCGCCGAGTTTTCGAATATCAGAGGGTGTTTGCACCCAACTTGACGTTTTCATATCGAATTTATCAAGTTTCTGCAATTCTCGGTATTGTTCTTCCGTTAGAAGTTCAATGCCCATAGAAGCTGCCATTTCCATCGCACTGGTTTCTGGTTTATGTTTTTTCCTTGCTTCCAGGGCTTCTTGGTCGTAACAAACGCTTCTGCGGCCTTTGGGACTTTCCGTTGAACAATCATAAAAGAGGTATTCGTCCTTCTCTTGATCATAACCAATAACATCCGGCTCTCCGCCTGTTCTTTCCATTTCAGAAAGCGACCACAGTTTTTTACTATTAGCGTCAAGCTTCTCTTGAACTTTAGCCCATTCAAGATCCATATGACGATGCATATTTTTCTCAAAACGGGCTTTCAATGTAGTAAGTAATTCTTCACGTTGTTCTAGTGATAACCCCTTATTATTGATAATCTCATTGCTATTAGTCATTTCATTTACCCCTTACTGTTTTTACTAATAATATTAAATACTATTTATTAATTCTCAAATTCCTTAAGATATGGTATTAACTATTATCTTAGCAAATAAACACAAGGTGATAAAGAATTGCCTAAAAACAACAAGCAACGTCCCAACGGAAGTTGGAAACGTTGCTGTTTAATACTTGTGATTATTATATTGCTTCCTTAATATTCTCTTTCCTTTGTTTATCCACCGTTTTCTTTCGGTCCATTCGTAACTGACCAAGCCCGAGCTCATTTGCTTCCTTTTTTAAAGATTTAAGGAAACTGACGACCATTAATACCATAATAACTGAAAATGGCAGAGCTGCAATGATCATTGTGTTTTGAAGAGCCTGAAGACCCCCAGAATAAAGGAGAGCAAGAGCAGTAACCGAGAGAAACACTCCCCAAGTAGCTTTAATCATTGCACTTGGATTTTGTGATCCATTCGTGGTCATCATACCTAGAACAAACGTACCTGAGTCAGCCGATGTAACAAAGAACGTAACGATAATCAAAATGGATAAAAGGGATAACATCATGCCGAATGGAAAACCTTCTAACATTCCGAAAAGAGATTCCTCGGGAGCTAATGAAGAAATCGAAAGCAGCCCTGAAGTTTCAGTAACAATCGCGGCACTCCCAAAGGTTGTAAACCAAATAAATCCAATAAGTGACGGAACGAGTAAGACACCTACAACAAATTCACGAATCGTCCGGCCCTTTGAGACTCTAGCAATAAACACCCCAACAAAGGGAGCCCAGGCAATCCACCATGCCCAATAAAAGATCGTCCAGCCATTAATCCAGCTGCGTCCCTCTTCATTCAGGGGAGCAATCCGAAAACTCATATTAATGAAGTTTTGCATATAAGCTCCTACCGTATCTGTAAATAAGTTAAGAGTGAAAAGTGTCGGTCCAAGAATAAAAACAATTAATAAGAGGACTGCCGAGAGCCCCATATTCACATTACTTAGGATTTTAATCCCTTTGCTTAGCCCAGTTAAAGCTGAAATCATAAATAAGACAGTCACAACGAGAACAATGATGGTTTGGGAAGTTAATGTACTGGGTACATCAAATAGGTAGGTCAGGCCACCATTAATCTGCATAGCCCCAAATCCTAAAGAGGTAGCGACACCCATAACCGTAGAAATGACCGCAATGACATCGATCGCCTTTCCGACAGCTCCATCCGCGCGTTTTCCGATCAGCGGTCGTAAAGTTCGACTAATTAAGCTCAATTCCCCTTTTCTAAAGGTAAAATAAGCTAGAACCATCGCAACCGAACCATAGATTGCCCATGCATGGATCCCATAATGGAAGAAAGTAAATCTCATCGCATCTTTAATCCCTTGATTTGTCCCCTCTTGGCCAGTAGGAGAACTAATCATATAATGGCTAATAGGCTCATATGTTCCATAGAACATTAACCCAATCCCTACACCCGCACTAAAAAGCATCGCAAGCCAAGTTGGACGTGAAAACTCAGGCTTATCCTCCTGTTTCCCGAGCTTAATCCGGCCAATTGGACTTACTAATAAATAGAAGCACACAAAAACAAACAACGTAACAAGTATAAGGTAATACCACCCAAATGAATCCGTAATAAATCCTTGGGCACTACTCGTGACCTTTTCTAACGATGCGGGCATCATGATTCCCATGAAAACAAGACCAGCCAATATGGCTAGTGATACATAAAATACTGTTGTTGCATTCTTCATATTAAATTTAACTCCCATCTTTGATAGATTCGCAGAGGGTTTTACTTCAATTGGTGAACATATAAAAATGCAAAACCAGATGATTAAAGTATTTTTTACGAAGTAATATGAAACCTAACCCTTATAACTATGCGTTCAAACATTTACTCTAAGTAGACATGTTAAATCTAGTAAAATACCATTGTCTATCATTTCGGTATTGGATCATTAGTTAATTGAAAACAGCGGAGGTGCTTTGTATGAATCTGTTTACAGGTTATTTTGGGGAATATTAAAACTATATCAAAGTGGTCTGTACCACGCAAACAGGATAATCAAGCTTAATTAGGGCTCTCGTCTGCTATTCCTTCGTAAAAGGAGATGACAAGGCCTATTCTTATAATAACTCTCGAATGCTCTTGGATATTGCCTGTTTTCGTCAAAAAATCCCCCGAATCTTTAAATCGGGGGGATTGTACCATCAAGATTCTTTTCCAAAGTTATCAAGCAATGCTCGCACTTCATCTGTTGATTTCGTGTTCATCAATCGATTTCTTAATTCAGCAGCTCCAGGGAATCCTTTGACATAAATTTTGAAAAAGCGATGAAGCCCTGTGATGGAACGCGGCACTACTTCCGCATATTGATCTTGTAGATCAAGCTGCAGTCTTAGAAGATCAAGGTATTCTTTACTGCTATGCTCTTTTGGCTCTTTTTCAAAAGCAAAAGGATTTTTAAAAATACCTCGCCCGATCATAACGCCATCAATCCCATATTTTTCAGCAAGCTGCAGTCCAACTTGACGGTCAGGAATGTCGCCATTGATTGTTAGCAGCGTATTGGGTGCGATACGGTCACGTAAATTTTTGATCTCAGGAATTAGCTCCCAATGCGCATCTACTTCGCTCATTTCCTTTCTTGTACGTAAATGAATAGAAAGATTGGCAATATCCTGTTTTAAAATATGCGATAGCCACTCCTCATACTCATTCACATCCTTATCGCCAAGTCGTGTTTTTACACTGACAGGCAGTCCGCCCGCTTTTGCTGCTTGAATAAGCTCTGCCGCAACGTCTGGACGCAGAATGAGGCCGCTCCCCTTCCCTCTCGAAGCCACATTCGGTACAGGGCAGCCCATATTAATATCGATGCCTTTAAATCCTAGCTCTGCCATGCCAATACTCATTTGACGGAAATATTCGGGATTATCCCCCCAAATATGTGCCACCATTGGCTGTTCATCTTCTGTAAAAGTCAACCGGCCACGCACACTTTTCATGCCCTCAGGATGACAATAGCTATCCGAGTTAGTAAACTCTGTAAAAAATACATCTGGTCTACCTGCTTTACTCACTACATGGCGGAAAACAACATCTGTCACATCTTCCATTGGAGCAAGTACAAAAAATGGTCGTGGTAAATCACGCCAAAAATTATCTATCATTTTAAACTCAAATCCTCTCACTATTGGGTCAGACTAACCTCTTATGCAAAAATTAAGAAGCAGAAAATCCATGCTTATTTTACACTTATACCATTATTGAGTACTTTTTATCAATCTGAACGGAAATGTTAATTTTTAACTTTACCGTCTCTGCGCCTCCAAAATATCCCCTGCTAAAATCTCCCCCATAAATGCCCCTTGTTTCCTTATATGTGAACATTTTGTGGCAAAAGAATATTTATTACTAACTATTAGGACTAACCATTACATACGTCACTATTGTTTTGAAAAACCTATTGATACAATGAGTGAAAATTTAGTTTCACATAATAAACATAATGAAATGGGGTTATATTTTGAACGTTCCACAATTAAAAATAGGTCATATGCTGCCGAAGTTTCCAATTATGCAAGGTGGTATGGGTGTAGGAATATCATTAAGTGGACTTGCTTCGGCAGTTGCGAATGCAGGGGGAATTGGAATCATATCAGGAACTGGGATTACCGTCGACGAAATGAGATCACATATAAGGAAAGCGAAGGAAAATATTAAGGAATCAGGCTATATTGGGGTAAACGTTCTTTTTGCTATGAATGACTTTGCTGAAAAAATGAAGGCAGCCATTGATGAAAAGGTTGATTTCATCATATCAGGTGCTGGAATTTCAAGAGATATGTATGCTTGGGGCAAAGAAGCTGGGATACCTGTCATATCAATTGTTTCTTCTGCGAAGCTAGCGAGGTTGTCAGAACGTCTTGGTGCTTCAGCAGTTGTTGTAGAAGGTCATGAGGCCGGCGGACACCTTGGTACAGAAAGACCGTTATTTGATATTTTGCCTGAAGTAGTTGAAGCTGTTAAGATTCCGGTTATTGCTGCTGGTGGAATTATGACGGGGGAAGATCTTGCGAGAGCTTTTCGTGCGGGTGCGTCTGGGGTACAAATCGGAACTAGATTTGTTGCTAGTGAAGAGTGTGATGCACCATTAACATTTAAAGAAAAATATGTACATGCCGATCAGGAAGATACCATTTTAGTAAAAACAACTGTTGGTCTCCACGGTCGTGCCATTAAGAACCAGTTTACTGAACTTATTTCTGATGATAAAAAGGTAAGAATTAAAAAGTGTATAGATTGCCTTAAAAATTGTTCTTATCGTTTTTGTACACTGGATTCATTGATAACATCAATGAATGGAGATTGCGAGAATGGTCTTGTTTTTGCCGGGGCAAGAGTTCATGAAATTAAAGAAATCCTGCCAGTAAAAACAATCATCAACAATATTATGAGTGAATATAAAGCTTGTATGTGAATTTGAAAGGTACCAACGTGTCACAGTGACAACCGTTTCACAGATTGTTCCACCCACCTATAATTGATAAGCAAAAAGCCCAATCTTTGTTTGAACTGCCCCGTAAATGTTAGACACCATTCTAACGTTTACGGGGGTTTTTTTA
>JBFNER010000023.1:0-64292 GCA_040797665.1 Neobacillus sp.
TTGTCCCGCGTCTTCCACGGGAGAGACAACCTAGACTGGTTTCAGTTGACTTTGTCCCGCGTCTTCCACGGGAGAGACAACCTGGCACTGGTCTCAGTTAACTTTGTCCCGCGTCTTCCACGGGAGAACAAGGCTAGCACTGGTTTCAGTGGACCTTTGCTAAAGCACCTGTGGAGTCTCCCCTACCCCTTACTCCAACAGGATAATGAATAGCTGCTTCTTTGAATCTCCCACCCACGAAGGAAATGCAATAGCATTCGAGGAGTCTCGCAGAATTAGCAAATATTGTTCAAAATCAACATTCATCTTTAACACAGCCTATTTGATAAAAAAATCCCCTCAACAAGGGGATTGACTCTAACTTCTTTGGAAAAATTCTACCCATTCTCCTTCTGGTCCGTGGACAAAGAAATAGCGGTAGCCATTAGGAAGGGTGGTGATTTCCTGGTCAATTAATTGAACATTCAAGCCTTTAATTCGTTCAAATTCTGCTTCAACATCATCAACTGTCACAGCAAAATGATGAACTTTACCTTCTTCTGGAAGACTGTCATTATAGCCTTGAATTAATTCCAATTCTGTTTCATCTGATCCATTAAATCCAAGGAAGGCTAGTGTCAAAGCTTCATCTGTATGTTGAAATTTATTTTTCAACTCCATACCAACAACATCCTGATAAAATTTGATTGCGCTGTCAATGTCCTTAACCATAACACCAACATGATCAATCTTCTTTCCTGCCATCCCATTCACCCTAACTTTACGATTTTAAAATGTCGTGGTCAACGTAGCGTTCACCGTTCATCTCACTAATTACATTAATTGCCACTTTAGCCCCATCACCAGCAGTAATGATGGTATGTACGCTTACACCAGCAACCGTTCCAGCTGCCCAAATACCTTCAATACTAGTTTTTCCAGCAGCATCCACATCAAGAATAGTCTTAACTCTAGGTTCAGTACCTGGCTTTGTGGCAAGTCCGATTTTTTCTGCCAGGTCAGTAAGGAAGCCAGTCGCCACAATCACATGCTTTGCTTCGAAAACACCCTGATCGGATTCAATTTTAAAGCCGCCCTCAGCCGTTTGGATATCAGAAACAGTTGCTTGAATAAACTCTGCACCAAATTTACCGGCCTGTTTTTTACCAATCTCAACAAGTTCTGGCCCCTCAATGGCATTTACACCATAATGATTCTCAACCCAGGCACGCTTCGTTACGGTTTTGTCATTATCAAGTACTAAAGTTTTCTTTCCAGCTTTTGCAGTGAAGATTGCCGCGCTAGCACCAGTTGGTCCTGCCCCAATAATTACAACATCAAACATCAATTTCCCCTCCAACTTTGATAAAATAGTAAACAAAAAAAGCTTATCGCAGTTCGAACTAATTGTAAAAGGAACTGCTTATAAACTCTAGGGAGGAGGTTGTTATGAGAATCGAGATTCAACCACTAGGAGACGTAGCCATTCGGATTTCCTTCGGTAATGAAATTAGTGAGACCACCCACAAAAAAATTCAAAGGTTTGTGTCAACACTTAATCAAGAAAATATTCCAGGCATTGTTGAATGGGTTCCCACTTACACCTCAGTTGCCATCTATTATCGTCCAGAAATCATTAGTTATTCGAATTTAATAAAAAAAGTGGAAAGTGTTTATAGCTCATTAGTTGGGGCAGCCACTCTTGCACCAATAATATATAAAATTCCAGTTTACTACGGCGGTGAAACAGGCCCGGACCTCTCATTTGTAGCTCAGTATCATCAGCTTACAGAACAGGAAGTCATTGAACTCCATACAAAAAAAGAATATCTGATTCACATGATTGGGTTTATGCCAGGTTTTCCTTACCTAGGAGGACTGCCAGAGGGTTTGTCAGTTCCAAGACTTGAGCATCCAAGGTCAAGGGTGGAGCCAGGTTCTGTAGGAATTGGCGGTAACCAGACAGGAATATATCCAAATGAAGTTCCTTCTGGGTGGAGAATTCTAGGGATTACACCAGTCAAACTGTTTGATTTTGATAAAAGCGAACCTTTTTTATTTTCATCAGGCAATTATATTCACTTTTACTCCATCACTTTAAATGAGTATAAAACGATTAAAAGGTTAGTAGAACACGGAAGGTTTCAAGTTGAAACGGTTAAAGCAGGAGGTGCACGAAATGACTAGAAGTATTGATATAAATAGTGACTTAGGCGAGAGCTATGGCAGCTTTAAGGTTGGTAATGATCAAGAAGTAATGAAGTATATTTCTTCCGCTAATATTGCATGCGGATATCATGCGGGTGATCATAACGTTATGTTTGAGACTGTAAGGCTAGCAAAAAAGTTTGAAGTCAAAATTGGAGCCCATCCAGGGTTTCCAGATATTGCGGGCTTTGGACGAAGGGAAATGCATCTGTCTGCACGTGAGATATACAATCTACTCGTATATCAAATCGGTGCACTATCTTCAATATGTCAGGTAAATGGGACCAAACTGAACCATGTTAAGCCACATGGAGCACTTTATAACATGGCTTCTAAAGATAGAGTGATGGCAGATGCAATTGCTCAGGCTGTCAGTGATATCGATCCTCGGCTTGTTATCTTCGGTCTAGCTGGAAGCGAATTAGTGAAAGCAGGTAGGGAAAAAGGCTTGCGAACGGCACAGGAAATCTTTGCTGATCGAACCTATCAGTCTGACGGAACCTTGACATCAAGGCAGGAAGGAAATGCGATGGTTCATGATAGTAAGCTAGCAATCGCCAGGGTGGTTCGGATGATTAAGGAAGGAAAAGTGAGTGCCGTGGATGGCACTGATATCAACATCCAAGCAGATACCATTTGTATTCATGGTGATGAGCCTCAAGCATTGAACTTTGTTACTGAGTTAAAACAAGCATTAAAAATAGAAGGCATTCAAATCGGAAAAAGTTGGGATGAGACAGAATGAGTATTCCCATTTTAAAAATAATCAAACCTGGCTTACAAACTACCATTCAGGATTTGGGCAGATACGGCTATCAGCAATATGGAATCAGCCCTTCAGGTGCTATGGACACCTATTCCCTGCAGATGGCCAACATCTTAACGGGAAATAGTTTAGGAGAAGCGGTGCTTGAAGTAAGCCTAATCGGTCCTTCGCTGGAGGCATTATCTGATACAGTCATTGCCATCTGCGGTGGAGATTTTTCACCCGAAGTGGACGGCCAAGCCATTCCCACCTGGAAAAGCTTTTTGTTGAGAACGGGACAGGTTCTAACTTTAGGTTCTGCAAGTGAAGGTGCGAGAGCTTATATAAGTGTTGCAGGGGGCATCGATGTCCCATTCATTTTACACAGTAAATCTACTTATTTAAATGCTGCCTTTGGAGGGCTTGAAGGGCGTGCATTGGAAAAAGGGGACATATTGTTAGGTAGACCTTTTATTAAAAAGCCTTTAAAAAGGCTCCATCCAACACTAATTCCAAAGTATGAGAACCATGTCAAAGTACGGGTTATCCTAGGACCTCATCGGCATCTGTTTAAGCAGGATAGTGTGGAGAGCTTCCTAACGGAGGAATTTACGATCACCCCACAGTCAAATCGTATGGGCTATCAATTAAAGGGCCCAAAGCTGGAGCATCTCAAGGGTCCTGATATTATTTCAGATCCGATTCCACTTGGCGGGATTCAAGTGCCGGCAAGCGGTCAGCCCATCATATTAATGGCTGATCGTCAAACAACAGGGGGGTATACAAGAATGGCTACGGTCATTACCGTAGATCTACCACTTCTAGCACAAGCTAGACAAGGGACTAGTGTTATGTTTGAAGAAATTTCCATGCCAAAAGCACAAACAGAATTTGTATTAAGAAGAAAGTTATTCAAACATTTGGCCCTTACTTCAATGTAAGGGTCTTGTTTGCTGTAAAATGTAACCAATGTGAAAATGGTGTCGTCTTACTCGTGAAACAGGGAGGGGGAGGAAAGTGGAATATAAAAAGAAACATAGTTCCCAGAATGAGGATGAAGCTTATCTTTTTGAAATGGATAAAAAAATGGCAGTAAAGGTTTTAATGAAGGAATACGGGGAAGAGATTAAAAGACTCATTTATACATATACCAAAAATTGGTCCAGTGCTGTTGATTTATCACAAGATGTGTTCGTCTCAGTGTATCTTCATTTAGAAAAGTTTGAAAGAAAATCATCCGTTAGAAGCTGGATTTATTCGATAGCCATTAACCGTTGTAAAGACTACTTAAAAAGCTGGCATTATCGGAATATGCAGCTCTTGGAGAAATTGCCGCTCGGAAAAGGATCATCAACTGAAACCCCTGAACATCACCTTTTAATGGAAGATGAATCAAGGGAAATGATGCAGAGGATTTTTTCCTTACCAATTAAGTATCGGGAGCTTATTATCCTCTATTACTATAAAGAACTATCAGTAAAGGAAATTAGTGAAATACTTCAAATAAGTGAGTCGGTAATCAAAACTAGATTGCATCGAGGAAGAGAAAAGCTTCGTTTAACCTTTACTGAACGGGGAGGGAGTGAATTTCATGTATGAAAACAAGAAGTTTAAAAATGATATGGAACAGTTCATCTCAGTAGAGCGAGTATTTACCGAAGAAGATGAAAAAAAAGTATTTGAAAAAATTAATCATATAGAAAAACAAAAACAAACAGCTAAAATCGCATTTTTCCCAAGAGTTCTGTCCTTCGTTGGAATAGGAATCTTGATTTCTATTATTATCGGGGTTCTCGTCCTACAAGATGCTCTAAAGGATACAAATAAAAATGCCGAAGACGGACCCAAAACGGAGAATCAGGAACCGAAAGTTGAACCAAATAATGATAACGAAGAAATGAACACACCAGTAGAAGAGCAAACAGAACCGCAAGCGCCTAATGAGTATGATTTAACTACAATCGCAATTGGAGATAAGGTTGGCGAGTGGGTATTAACAAATATAGATTCAAGTCCCCAGAATTTTACTAACAGGAGTTTCAAAGCCACTTTTGAGGGTGATATGACACTTACAGGAACGATTAGTTATTCAAGGATTATACAAAATGATTATCAAAGAGATGGGTACCTCTTTACCCCTAATGACTACTCAGTCCTGCCAATTCCAATACAAGAAAGTAAACTAAACCCATTAATATTTTTAGGAGGATTTGAGGATAATTACAATCTTAAAGTTGGCGAGAAGGTCGAAAATGTTCAAGTCCGTATTAGCACTTTTTACAGTTCAGTCAATCCCAATGAACCAACTTCATATTCTAGCATCGACATTTTCAATCCAGAAGATTCAAATGTAAATTTTTCTTTAAGTAATGCCCCACAACAATATATTGATAATGGTATCACCTTAACGAAATTTATGACTGATCATAATGATCCAACGGTTATATTTGCAGAACAGGCAGGCGGAATTCAGTATGGCATAGAAAGCTCTGATTATTCCTTTGTGTTGAAAAACGGAGAAATAATCTTAACTAATGGTCTCGGGGTATTCACAGTTGACTATGATTATATTGATCTTTTTTTAGAAACGGCCCTAAATGACTTGCTCGAGAATGAAGCATATCCAAATTTAAAAAGTGATATCGAGCACTTTATGCAGACGGGTGAAACGATTGAAGTAAGTGAACCAGAACCTTACTTAATTTTTGATAAAGATGGAGTTTTTCATATCAGGTTCTTATTTTAAGGACAGGAAGTGGCAAACAAAAACAAAAGGAATGTCTTAGTATTGGAATTAAAGAGGGGTGAAGCAAATTGGGATATAAAGAGAAACATAGCTCCCGAGATTATGAGGATGAAGCTTATCTTTTTGAGATGGATAAAAAGATGGCATTAAAAATATTGATGAAGGATTATGGTGAAGAAATAAAACGTCTCATTTACACATATACGAAAAATTGGTCAAGTGCAGATGATTTATCACAGGAAGTGTTTGTATCTGTTTACTCTCATCTAGATCAATTTGAGAGAAAGTCCTCTGTTAGAAGTTGGATTTATTCAATTGCTATCAATCGCAGCAAAGACTACTTAAAAAGTTGGCATTATCGGAATATGCAGCTGTTAGAGAAATTGCCGCTCGGAAAAGGATCATCAACTGAAACACCTGAACATCACCTTTTAATGGAAGATGAATCGAGAGAAATGATGCAGAAGATTTTTTCTTTGCCAATTAAATATCGGGAGGTCATCATTCTATTTTATTACAAAGAACTATCTATAAAAGAAATGAGCGACCTTCTACAACTAAGTGAATCGGTAATCAAAACTAGATTGCATCGAGGAAGAGAAAAGCTTCGTTTAACCTTTTCTGAACAGGAAGGAAGTGAATCTCATGTATGAAAAGAATAAGTTAAAAAGTGATATCGAGCAATATATTGCCCCTGACAAGGTGTTTACTGAATCGGATGAAAAGAAAGTTTTTGAGAAAATTAGCAAATTAGGAAACAAAAAGTCTAGAAAAATCAAAAGTGTTATGCCGAAAATCCTTTCTGTTATTGGAGTAGCAACATTAATTTGTATTATTGCAGGAGTATTTTTCTCTCAAGATTTATTCAACGACCCTAATAGAAGTGCGACAAATAATGAGACCAATGAGGAAGAAAAAAATCCTGTCTACACTGACGAACTGGAAGTACCCGAAGAAAGTAACGTTGAAGATGAAGATATGAAAGAAGAACAACTGCCGCTCAATTCAAATGAATACGATATTATTGATAGTTCAGTTGGAGAGAAGGTTGGTGAATGGACATTACTTGAGAAGGATGCAAGTCCAGAGAGTTTTGAGGTTAGAAGTTTTAAATCTCGATTTATAGGAGACCAAAAGATAACTGGCACAATCCAAATGCATAGCGTTGAAGAATCTTGGAATACGTATGTCTTTATTCCAGATGATACTTCGCTACTTCCTAGCCAAAAACCCAGTAACAATCTTCCCTACATTATTTACAACTACGAGGGGGTAGATGAATTAAAGGCTTTGGACCTCAAACTAGGGGAAAGTGTTGAGAGTTTTGAATTACGTATAAAGTATGTAACAAATACATTCAACCCAAATAAAGAATCAACGTATCCAAGCATACAGCTTTTTAATGAAGATGATATAGATTACGTTTTTCAATCCGAGAATGCACCAGATGAATATGTTGATGCAGGTATTCGTTATCATAAGCATAATTGGGAGGATTCAAAGAGGGAGTTTGCTGAGAGAACTGACGCAGTGGGGTACGGTGTTGAAGGTACAGATACGGGTTTCATTAGAAAGAATAATGAGATCATATTGGTCAATACTCTAGCTAATTATATTGTAGATTACGAATATATTGATACATTTAGGGATATCCTCTTAAAAGATTGGTCAGAATATGACTTTTACGATAATCTAAATGATGATTTGAACCATTTTTTAAAAACAGGTGAGGAAATTACAAATCCCTCTTATAGAATATATGATCTTGATGGGACTTTGCACTTAGAGTTAATATTTGTTTAATAAAAAATAAAAACCATCATTCCCGTCTTGGAATCGATGGTTCTTATTTTTAAACTGATAAATATGATCTTTTCTCGTTTTCGTTATTCTTGTTCGCATGTCTGTTAAAACAAATGGACTCCGCTTTATTTCGGGATTCATTTTTCCTTCTCTTTCAAGCTTTTCACGAAGCTTTTTGGCTTTGGATTTTGCCACCACAATCACTCCTAAATCATAATGAATTCCATTATATAACAAAAGTGAATTCTGTGGAAGATTTACTTTATAGTTGTTGCTGCCGTTGTAATTGTGGTGTGACAGCTTGTTTTCGGATGTAAAGCATATAGTACAGTCCGATCCCTAATAAGATATAAAAAGAGCTTAGTAGATAAAAAGAACTGAAACCAATATTAGCAACAACTAAACCTACTAGAAATGAACCAAGGCCAATTCCTATATCGAAAATCGAGAGGAAAGTGGCTGTTGCAAGTCCACGTTTGTTCGGTGCTGCCTTTTGTATCGCAATCGTTTGGAAGGTGGGAAATAATGTGCCCCAACCTAAGCCGATTAATGCTGCAGATAGGAGGAAGGTACCACCTGTCTCTGTTTGACTAAGGATAAACATCCCAATTGCAAATAAGACGATAGAAGGGAAAACAATGACGTTCGGTCCCTGTGAATCGAACCATTTTCCCGTAAACGGTCTTGATATCAATAAGACAACTGCATAAACCACAAAGAAAAGACTAGAAACGGCAGTAAGATTGATTTCATTGGCATATACCGAAACGAATGAAAGGATTGAAGAATAAACAAGCGCAAAAAACGCACCAACTAATGAAATTGGGATGGCAGACTTTTCAAAGATGTTTCTAAAAGAAAAGGCTGAATGGACCACTTTTTGTTCCGGCTTTGTAGACAGCTTAACGCCCATTCCAATGAGGAGTGACGCTAGTGCACCGATTACACTAATGGTAAACAATACATTTGGCCCCCATTGCTGAATGGAAGTGAGGCCAATAAAGGGTCCTAAAACCATTGCTAAATTGGATGACATAATGAAATACCCCATGCCTTCTCCCCGACGTGAACTTGGAACAAGATCCGCGACGATCGCACCTGCTGCCGTTGTTGCCATACCAAAGCCAATTCCATGAAGAAAACGAATCATTAAGTACCCATTTATTGAGTTCGGCAAAAAATACAACAGTGAAGCGCCAAAGAATACAATTAAGGCAGCAATAAGGACCATTTGGTGCTTACCGCGTTCCAGCCATATCCCCGCAATGGGTCTTGATAGAATTGCCGAGATTAAAAAAACGGTCGTCATCAAACCGGCCTCAGAAGCATTGCTGTTATATTCAGCTAATGCAAAGCTCGGCATCGTTATTAATAAAAAATAAAAGGTTAAAAACAGAAAGAAATTACTTAAGCTGATACTAAGAAAGTCTTTTGTCCATAATTTTGGTTTATTCATTATATCTGACTCCTTTACAATAGGTGCTTTAACCAAGAGGATTGGATATGAATTAGTTCTTCTTGTGATTTTTCTGGCAGACCCATTAATTGTGTTTCATTATTCTGAATGACTGCCTTTTCCCATTTAGGGAATTCCTTTAATGCACCTTCTGTTAGTTCGATCAATTTCTCACGTTTGTCCTTTCCAGGCACCTGTTTTACATAGCCCTGTTTGACAAGACGTTGAATGGTACGAGTCATTGGCGGAGCTTCGACAAATAAGTAATCGGATAATTCTTTTTGTGTTAAGGATCCTTTCTTCATCAATGTATACAAGACCGACCATTGTGCACTGTACAAGCCAAAAGGTTTTAACGTTTCATTGAGTTTATTCGTTAGATGACGGGAGAGTTGATGTAGGGTATGAAATAATTCATGGCTATTCAAGAGGATCACTCCGATAAATTTGTAATATAGTTACCTAGGTAACTATATAGAGTGGTAGAGTAAATGTCAAGGAATGAGATTATAGATAGGTCGGCAGGTAAAGTGGCAACACACACGAGTAAAAAAAAGTCCCACGGAAATCAATCCGCGAGACTAGCAAACTATCTCAATACATTAAAATATCTAGCTTCTGGATGGGCAAATACCATTGCAGAAACCGAGGCTTCTGGTTCCATCATACAGCCTTCTGTTAATTCAATCCCTATTTCCTCAGGCTTAATTAATTTAAACAGTTTCTTTTGGTCCTCAAGGTCCGGGCACGCCGGATATCCAAAGGAAAAACGCTGACCCTGATATTTCGCAGCAAAGCGGTCCTGCATCGAGAAATTCAGCGGATCTGGGAAGCCCCAGCGATCGCGCATTTGCCGGTGAATTAATTCGGCAAAGCCCTCGGCTGATTCTAGAGCCAGTGATTGTAGTGCATGGCTTTCCAAGAAGCGGCCATCATGCTTAAATTGATCAGCTTTTTCACGAATTCCCCTGCCAGCAGTAACGGTAAAGAAGCCAACATAATCCTTCACACCGCTATCAACCGATTTGACAAAGTCTGCTAAGCATAAAAATGGTTCAGTTTCCTGACGTGGAAACTCAAACGTTTCAATGACTTGATCTGTGTTTTCTGGGTCAAAAATCAACACTTTGTTTCCATCAGACTGAGCAGGGAAGAATTGATACACAGCTGCCGGCGTAATCCAGTTTTCTTTACTCGCGTTTAACAGCAAATCATCAACAACTTCTTTAATCTTAACAGCCTTTTCATCTTTTTCAGCTAGTAATTTAGTAAGCTTTCCTTTTAAGCCAAGATGATGTCCAATCAACATTTGCATATTGATATATGGCTCTATATGAGAAAGTGAATAAGATCTTAAGATATGTTTTTTCGTATCCATGGGCGTAAATACTGGTGCTTCTGTCGAAACAGTGGATCTTGGTTTCACAGCTACAGAGACTGAAGTTCTCGTGGCAGCGTAATCTTTTGCCTTATCCAGTGATGCCAGCTTTTCGTTTTTTTCAGCAATCAGCTTCTCCTGCTCTTCTGGAGTTTGCAGTTGATTGGCAAGTGATAAGCCAGTCATCGCATCCTTTGCATAAAGGACTAGACCGTCATATTCTTTCGAAATCTTTGTATCTGTGAACTTTCTTGAAAGGGCCGCTCCTCCAACCAAGATTGGCGTGTTAATTCCCGCTTCCTTCATATCTTGTGCGGTTAACACCATTTGCTGTGCTGATTTAACCAAAAGCCCAGATAGGCCCACAATGTCAGGTTTTTCTTTTAATACGGCTTGAACTAAATCAGTTGGGGAAACTTTAATTCCCAAATCTACAACATCGTACCCATTATTGCTCAGGATGATATCAACTAAGTTTTTGCCAATATCATGAACATCGCCTTTAACGGTAGCCAATATGACTTTACCTTTAGATGACGATACGTCGCCTTTTTCCATATGAGGCTCTAGGAAAGCAACAGATGCTTTCATCACTTCTGCACTTTGCAATACCTCGGCAACGATTAGCTGGTTGTCATTAAATAGTCGGCCAACCTCTTTCATACCTTCCATTAATGGTCCGTTTATAATGTCAAGCGGTTTAGGATAGGTGGTTAGAGCAATCTCCAAATCCGGGATCAACCCTTCTTTTGTTCCTTCAATAATATAGTAGGCAAGTCGTTCCTCTAACGTCATATCAGGAACCGTTACTTTTGATTCTTTCTTCTTACCTCGATAAAACTCAGTAAATACGGCTAAAGTTTCATCTGTAGTCGTAAATAAAAGTTTTTCTGCCAATTCAACTTCCTCTTTAGAAATTGAGGCGAATCTTTCAAGTTTTTCAGTATTCACAATCGCATAATCTAGGCCCGCCTGAGTGCAGTGGTAGAGAAAGACAGAGTTTAAGATTTCTCTTCCAACGGGAGGCAGTCCAAATGAGACATTACTAATCCCTAAAATGGTTTGGGTTTCAGGGAGATGTTCCTTAATTAATTTTATTCCCTCAACGGTTGCCTTTGCAGATCCGATATATTGTTCGTCACCTGTTCCTACTGGAAAAACAAGCGGGTCAAAAATAAGATCCTGTGGTTTAAGCTTATATTTATTTACTAAAAGATCATAAGAACGCTTGGCGATTTCGAGCTTCCGTTCAGCCGTAACACCCATTCCAATTTCATCAATTGTTCCAACAACAACCGCAGCACCGTACTGATGGATGAGCGGGACCACCGCTTCGAAACGTTCTTCACCATCTTCTAAATTGATGCTGTTAATTATTGCTTTCCCTTGTGAATATTTAAGAGCACGTTCAAGGACTTTCTCATCGGTAGAATCAATGACAAGAGGAACCTTTACTTTTTTCACGACTTCTTTAATGAAGTTTTCCATATCCACTAATTCATCACGGTCAGGGTCTGCAAGGCAGATATCGATTACATGTGCACCGCCTTTAACCTGTGCCCGAGCAACTTCGGATGCCTCTTCAAACTTCCCTTCTGTGATTAACCGCTTGAATTTACGAGAGCCGATGACATTCGTCCGCTCACCAACCATGATCGGACGGAGAGTTGGATCATCATAAACAAAAGGTTCGATACCTGAAACCATATGAACAGAACTTGATTTAGTTTCTCTTGGCTGGAATTTCTCCATCTCAGCAGCGATTGCCCGGATATGATCAGGAGTGGTACCACAGCAGCCGCCGACAATATTAAGCCAGCCGTGAGCAGCGAAATCTCCGAGTTTCTTTGCAAGGGTTTCAGGTGTTTCATGATAATGTCCTTCTTCATCAGGCAATCCTGCGTTTGGATAACAGCTGACGGCAGTGGTCGCTAAATCAGAAAGTGAGCGGATATGGTCCTGCATAAATTCAGGACCTGTTGCACAGTTCAACCCTACCGCTACAGGATTCATATGCTCAACTGAAATATAGAAGGATTCAATGGATTGACCAGCAAGCGTAGTCCCCATCGGTTCAATCGTTCCTGAAAGCATCAGCGGCAAAGTCTTTCCTGTTTTCCGGTAAGCACTTGTGATGCCAACATAGCCGGCCTTAACATTCAACATATCCTGACTTGTTTCTAATAAAAGAAGATCTACGCCGCCGTCAATTAATCCAATGGCTTGTTCTTCGTATGAAGCGACAAGTGCATCAAAGGTTGTACCGCCTGTTACACTAAGCGTTTTCGTAGTAGGGCCCATCGCACCAGCTACATAACGAGGCCAATCATCGGTTGAAGCGCGCTGTGCCTCTTTCACTGCAAGAAAACCAGCAATTTTATTAATTTCATAGGCTTTATAGCCAAGGTCATATTCATCAAGGACAATGCTTGTTGCCCCAAAGGTATTGGTTTCAATAATATCGGCTCCGGCCTCTAGATATTCACGATGAATATCTGCAATGACCGAAGGGGCGGTTAAATTTAAATGTTCATTACAGCCATCATATTCTTCACCGCCAAAGTCCTCAGCTGTCAGATTGGCTCTTTGAAGCATTGTTCCCATTGCACCGTCCATTACGAGAATGCGTTTTTTTAGTTGATCAACGAATGCTGCTCTCGGCATAGCTGCTGTTCCCCCTAACTTCTTCTGCACGCTGACGGGCATAGATTGCCAGCTCAGTTGTCATTTCATATCGTAAAAATGGAGTGATTAAGTAAATCCCGTTAAATAAATCTAGTGCGGCATCAATTAATGATTTTGTGATGGCAATCCCTTCACGAGCAGCTTGCACAGGGTTATCGCTTAGAGCAGCCATCTGGTCGCGGATGGACTGTGCAATTTTTATACCTGGCACTTCGTTATGAAGAAATTCTGCATTCTTACTGCCTGTCAACGGCATAAGCCCAATATAGATTGGTGCTTTTAGATGCTTTGTATGTTCATAGACTTCGATTAGTTTTTCTTCAGAAAATACTGGTTGAGAAATGAAATAATCAGCTCCATATTCAATTTTTTTCTCGAGCCTTTTAACTGCCTTTTCAACGGAACGAACATTAGGATTAAAGGCACCAGCAATGCTGAAAGCTGTTTTCTGTCCAAGGTCCTTGCCGGAATAAGACTGTCCTTCATTTAGCTGTTTGATCATTTGAATTAATTCAAATGAAGACACATCATATACAGAGGAGGCACCAGGGAAATCGCCGACTCTTGCAGGGTCACCCGTAATCGCAAGAACATCATGCATCCCAAGGGTATGAAGTCCCATTAGGTGGGATTGAAGACCGATGACATTCCGGTCTCTGCAGGCAATATGAATAAGCGGACGCATCCCCAATTCCTGTTTCACTAAGTAGCCCAATGATTCATTGCTGATCCGCACTTGTGCTAACGAGTTATCCGCCATCGTAATCGCATCAATTCCTGCTTCTTTTAGTGCTTTTGCTCCCTCGAAAAATTTGCTAGTATCTAGCTTTCTAGGAGTATCTAATTCTACAATGACCGAAGATCTTTCTTTTACGATATTTTCAAGAGGCTGAAACTCTCTTTTGACAGTTTTGGATTCAACAATAACCTTCGCTTGTTCTAATTTTACAACTTTGTTCGTAACGGGTGCACTATTTTTTAGCTCAGCCGCAAAGGCACGAATATGTTCAGGTGTCGTTCCACAGCAGCCTCCGAGTAAACGAATTCCTTCATTACGAAAAGCACGGGCAGATTTACGGAAATAATCGGCATCGCCTTCATAGTGGAATTTACCGTCTGTATAAGTGGGAAGACTGGCATTTGGATAGGCAGAAAGAAATGCCGTGTTTGGAATTTCCACCTGTTCCAGTGCTAACAGCATGTGATGAGGGCCAAGACGGCAATTTAAACCGATCACATCTGCACCTAGTTCCTCAAGCCTTTTTAATGCACCGTTAACAGGAGTACGATCCTGTAGGAAGCCTGGCTCCTGAAGGGAAACCTGAGCAATGATTGGCAGGTTTGTTTCCTTTCGGGCAATGCTTAAAACCGTTTCAAGTTCTTCGAGATCATAGAAGGTTTCGAGCAAAAGACCATCGACGCCTTCTAACAATAAACAGTACAGCTGCTCACGATAACTGCGTTTTATTTCTTCTATAGAAATAGAAGTGGGGCGGATTCCACGGTTTCCCCCCATCGTACCAACGACAAATGCATCTCTTTGTGCCGCAAGCTTAGCATTTTTAACGGCTGCACTATTTATTTCTTTTACCGAATCCTCGAGACCATATCTTTGCAGCTTTAAATAATTCGCTGCATACGTGTTGGTTTGAATGATGTCTGCACCTGCATCAATATAGGCTTTATGAATTTCTTGGATTTTTTCAGGACGTGAAAGATTTAATTCTTCAAAACAGCTGTCTTTCCCAAAAGAATAGAGAAGGGTCCCCATGGCACCGTCTGCAATTAAAATTTGTTGTTTTAATTTTTCTAGAAGGGTCATACGTATTCTCCTCTTGGTTGTTTAACCGCTTCAAACGCCTGAGAAAAATCTCTAATTAAATCATCTGGATTTTCAAGTCCAACAGACAAGCGGATGAGACGATTGCTGATACCTCTTTTTTCCCGTTCCTCTTGCGGCATGGCAGCATGTGACATTTTCGCCGGGTAAGAAAGGATGGATTCAACTGCCCCGAGACTAACAGCAAAGACTGGCAGTTGAACATGTGCCAGGAAGGTTCTAAGCGCATCTTCACTGGTTAATTCGAACGATAGGACAGCACCTGGACCAGCTGCTTGCTCCTTCTGAAGCTGGTATTGTGGATGATTGGTAAGACCAGGATAGTAAACTTTTTCAACAAGTGGATGAGTTTCTAAATATTCTGCTATTTTAATTGCTGACTTTTGTGATTGTTCTAAACGTACGTGAAGAGTCTTGATCCCTCGTAAGACAAGCCATGCATCCTGAACGCCTAAGATGGCACCAAATCCATTTTGCAAAAAGCCAAGTCTCGTAGCCAAGTCTTCGTCTTTAACGACTGCTAGTCCTGCGACTACATCACTATGTCCTGATAAGAACTTTGTCGCGCTATGGAGAACAACATCTGCCCCTAATTCCAATGGTTTTTGGTGGGAAGGAGTAAGGAATGTGTTATCAACAAAGGTTAGCGCGTTAATTTCTTTTGCTATATTCGTAATGGCCCTTATGTCTGTTACTTTCATCGTTGGGTTAGAGGGAGTTTCCACATAAAAGGCCTTAGTATTTGGCTGAATCGCTTGTTTTACTTCATCTAAATTTGTCATATCCACGAAGGTATGTTCAATCCCGAATCGAGTTAAAACCTGTGTAACCATGCGGAACGTCCCGCCATACACATCTTCGGTAATAACAATATGATCTCCGGCTGAAAGGAGTAGAAAGGATGTTGAAATAGCAGCCATTCCAGAAGCAAAAGCAAAGCCTTTTACCCCGCCTTCAAGATCTGCAATCACATCTTCAAGTGCTTCACGAGTTGGATTAAGACTGCGGCCGTAATCATATTTGCCAAACTGATCAAAATCAGATTGGTGGAAGGTAGAAGCATGCTGAATCGGTACGCTTACCGCTCCTGTTGCCGGGTCAAATTTATGTTTATTATGAAGGAGCTTTGTTTCAAAACTGATCTCATTATGTGCCATTTATCCAATCACTCCTTCTTTTAATTTAGCTAAAGCCTGTTCTAAGTCGAAAATGATGTCCTCTGAATCTTCTATTCCAACAGAAAAGCGTAACAGTCGATTACAGACACCGGATGCAATCCGAATTTCTTCCGGAATATCTGCATGTGTTTGTGTCGCTGGATAGGTAATGAAGCTCTCCGTTCCTCCTAGGCTCTCAGCAAAGGTAATCAGCTGCATACTTTGCAAAAATGGATTCACCCATTTTTCATCCTTTAATCGGAAAGAAACCATTCCACCTTTACCAGGATATAGAACATCTGTTATAGCTTCGTGGGTGGAAAGATAGTTAACAATGTCCTTGGCGTTCTTTTCATGACGTTCCATTCTCAACGACAAAGTCTTCATTCCGCGCATTAACAGCCAAGAATCAAATGGACTTAACACAGCTCCTGCCCCGTTATGGTAGAGAAACAGGTCTTCACAAAGTTTCTCTCCCTTTGCAACAATGAGGCCGGCAAGCACATCATTATGACCACCTAAGTATTTCGTCGCACTATGCATAACAATATCTGCACCAAGCTTAATCGGCTGTTGAAGAAGTGGAGTATAGAATGTATTATCTACTATTAATAATAATCCGTGCTTTTTTGCAATTTTTGAAACCTCGGCAATATCCGATTCCTGCATAAGCGGGTTTGTTGGAGTTTCGATAAATATTGCTTTTGTCTGCGGTGAAATATTAGTCTCAATTTCATCAAGGTTAGAAGTGTTGACATACTTCGTGCTTAATCCCCACTTTTTATACCCTCTTTCCAACAAACGGTATGTACCGCCATATAAATCCTCACTTACTAACCATTCATCGCCAGATTCAAACAATGAAAGAATCGTAAAAATCGCTGCCATCCCCGAACTACAAGCAAATCCTCGGTCTCCACCTTCTAAATCGGCAATCGTCTTCTCTAAGATCTGACGTGTGGGATTCCCCGTGCGCGTATAATCAAACCCTGTTGATTGCCCAATCCCTTCATGACGATAGGCTGTGGAAAAATACACAGGCGGATTCACGGTGCCTGTCACCGACTCACTGCGATTCCCGATTTGAGCTAGCTTCGTGTCAATTTTATACATGTTAACTCATCCCTTCTGAATATAAACAAAAAAGCCTTCTTTCTAAGAAGAAGACTTTTACCGGCTCGACCTGTATGTCATTCTTCTTATCTCGCAAACACAAAGATTTGCTGGACTTAGCACCTTTTCAATGAAGAACATTGATGGTTGCTGAGGCTTCACAGGGCCATTCCCTCTACCTCTCTTGATAAGAACCCAAAATATTTAGATTATTTATAATAATTTACTACAGTGAAGCGGTGGTGTCAATGATTTTTAAGATATAATTAAAATAGCATTTAATGTAAGCGTTTACCCTCGTTTATTGTTTTTTTCCCAGATTTTAAACTTAATATAATTGATGTACTCTCTGAAATCCTCTTTTTGAATTCCATCCTCAATCGCCTTTTGAATCATCTTTTTCCATTCATCATCTATTATTTTTTTTCCATTGTGATCTACTTCATCCTCAATTTGATCAATGCCAGTAAGTAAGTATTCAATTGTTACATCTAAAGGACTCGCAACCTTCATTAAAAAATGAATAGAAGGGTTTTTATTAAGATCCCGTTCAATATAGCTTAAATAAGATTTTGAAACACTAGCAAGTTCTGCTAGCTCAGTAATAGAATACCCTTTTTTTTCCCTGAGTTTCTTTATTCTCTCTCCAATCATAGTATTCTCCTCGTGTAAAGATTTAGTTAATACACCTGTTACTATTTACCTACCTAATAAGATAACTCACTTAAATATCATTGCTTTGAATATATTTATTTGACTGGAGTATTAGTGACATTGCCTTAAGACTTTTATGTAGTACGTACTAACATAGGTTAGGAGCCATGAATATGAAATATCATGTTCTGTTTATCATGGATCAGATTTGGGGTTATTCCGAGTATCATGGTGGGATTAAGATGGAGATTATAGCAGCATCGAACCACATATGATAATTGGAAGTAAAGCGGATCCGGTAAAGGAGTTAGGCAACGTTTAAATAAAACGGGTCAGTCTTCATGATGCAAGGCTAGTTGAAGTGGTTGGTCATGATACTATTCGATGTAGAATTTCTTTTTATGAGTAGAGGTTTTCATATAGTTAGACCTTTCAAAGTTAATAATATTATAAAATAAAGTTTGTTCTTTTTAAAAAACTAAATTCTGATAAAAAATTAGAGCTATATTACTAGAAATATTAGAATGTTTGTCTTAAAATAGCGGAAAACCAAGTATTTTAGAGTATTTTTGAAATTGTTTTTTTGTACCATGGTGCTATAATGTTCTTAATAAAGTATGGTTGTGGATTTTTATGACCTTTTACCTAACTATTGATCGGTTAAGGGTGTTTATTTGTACTTTATATTGAATATATAGACAGGAATAAATCTAACTAGAGGAAAGTGGGATAAATAATGAAAACTGAGAAAGGTTTGAAAGAATCCTTTAGATAATTATAAAAACAAATAGAAACTTATGGGGGTAAAATCTTGGAAAAAGAAATTAATCTAAAAAAACTACTTAATTTATTATGGAAACGTGCTTGGATAATTATAACCGCAACGATTGCTTGTTCAGTTTTAGTAGGTATTTATAATTTATATTTCTCTAAACCAATTTACGAATCTTCTTCTAGAATAATAGTAAATGCTGAACCAGAGTTAATGACAACCCTAATGGTAATGATGAAAGAACCAAGCTTTTTGGAATATGTAGTGAGCGAGATGAATTTAAATAAAACTCCTGAAAAATTAAGTCAACAAATCTCTGCAGGTAGTGTTGGGGGATCAACCATTGTAAAAATATCCGTTTTTGATCCTGATCCCGAAATGGCAGCTAAGATTGCGAACACAACAGCTATTGTCTTTAAAGAAAAAATGCCAGTTTTATTGGGGTTTAGTGGAATTAATATTTTATCTGAGGCAAAGATTAATTCGGATGCGATAAATGAAAATGATACTAGAAATTTACTAGTAGGTATCTTACTAGGGTTGATTTTAGGTGTTGGAATTATTTTCTTAATTGATTTCTTGGATGACACCATTAGGAGTGAACAAAATGTTGAGAAGGTACTTGGTATCCCTGTTTTAGGGAGTGTTTCGAAAATGACTAAGAAGAACACAACTATAAAAAAAAAATTAAAGCAGAAAGCTGAAGTTTGGGGGGAATCGCTTGGAGATTATAAATAGGAAAACATCAAACTGGCTTAAGAAAATATGTTTAGTAACTTCTATTAATCCAAATAGTAAAATTTCAGAGCAATATAGAATAATACGAACTAATTTTTTGTCATCCATTAATTTGTATAAATCCAAGACAATTTTAATTACTTCACCAAATCGTGAAGATGGGAAATCCACAACTGCCGCCAATTTTGCAATATCATTGGCACAACAAGGGAAGAAAGTATTGTTAATCGACGCCGATTTAAGAAATTCCACACTGCATATTTCTTTTAAGGCTGATAATAACTATGGATTAAGTAGTGTGCTTAAAGGAAGGACGATTATTGAGGAAACTATAGTTAAAACAGAAATTAGAGGATTAGACTTTTTACCAAGTGGTCCAGTACCCTTCAATCCAGCAGAATTATTAGGGTCACAGGCCATGGAGTTACTAATTAGAAAAGTAAAAACAAACTATGATTTTGTATTATTTGATACACCAGCGGTTCTTGAAGTAGCTGATACAAAAATTATTGCAAATCAATGTGATGGTCTAATTCTAGTCATTCGGAGTGGAAAAACAAAGAGTGAGGAAGCAATTGAAGCTAAAAAGTTTTTAGAGAACCCAAGTGTAAAATTGTTAGGAGTAATATTAAATAGTAAAGCCTAACTTCGATAAAATGCGGTTCGCTTCTCTCATTGTGTTCTCTATAACTAACAATTGATTCGTTTTAAAATATAAAATGGTGATGTCTTCTTATCATTATCAATGAAGGCACTCGGTCATACTGTGGGTTGTAAAAAACCTTAGACGCGGGTCGTCGAGAGTATGATGTGAGGTGGGGTTAAATGCCCTAAGTAATTAAAATCTTTCGTTGTCAGATCTTAAGGAGTTCTGACAACGAAAGATTTTAATTTTTAATAATTTGCATTTTAATAATAATGAATTAATAAAAAGAAAGGGAAGAAAATATGACTTATAACCAAAGAGTTTCTTTATTTATTTTTGTTGATTCTTGTATCGTAATATTAGCGGTTTACTTTAGTGATTTTCTAGTAAATGCTACTGTGAATGTTTTAACTTTACCGGTTATTATTACATCCATTTCCGTATTATTAAGTCATCATTTATTTTCCTTTAAATTAAATCTATATAAAAAGGCTTGGCAATACGCAAGCATTGGAGAGTTGCTAATAATTTTTAAGGTTGTTTCAAGTTCAATTTTAGTTTCAGGTGTCATTCAACAATTCATTATTTCAAGGATATCATTTAGATTGTTAGGAGTAACATGGTTGCTCCACATATTATTAATTGGTGGTTCGCGTTTTTTTTGGAGAGTTTACCGTGATTCGCTAGTCAATAAATGTACTGATACAAGTAAAACTTTAATTGTAGGCGCTGGTTCAGCTGGAACTATGATAGCTAGACAGCTCTTGAAGAGTAATGAATCGGGGCTTTCGCCCATTGGCTTTATTGATGATGATATAAAAAAGCAAGGGTTAGATATTATGGGAATCCCTGTATTAGGTGGAGTAAGTTCGATAGAGTCTTTAGGGGAAAAATTAAATATTGATAATATAATTATTGCTATACCTTCATTAAGTAAAAAGGAATTAAACAGGATATTTGTAGAATGTGCAAAAACTAGTGCTAAGACACAGATATTACCAATGATTGAAGACTTAGTTACTGGAAAAGTGTCAGTTAATCAATTTAGGGACGTTCAAGTTGAGGACTTATTAGGAAGAGAACCTATTAAACTAGATATTGAAACTATTTCTGATTATCTTACGGGTAAAACTGTACTGGTAACAGGTGCAGGTGGATCAATAGGTTCAGAAATATGTCGCCAAGTAACCGCCTTTAATCCTGAAAGGTTAATTTTGGTAGGGCACGGTGAAAACAGTATTTACTCAATTGAAATGGAGTTAATAGAGAACTTCGCTAATACAAATATAGATTTTATTACAGAAATTGCCGATGTCCAGGATATTGATAAGATTAATATGATTATGAGAAATTATTGTCCAGATGTAGTTTATCATGCGGCAGCACACAAGCATGTTCCACTAATGGAACGTAATCCTGAAGAGGCAGTAAAGAATAATATCATTGGCACTATGAATACTGCCAAAGCGGCAAGTTGGAATAATGTAAAAACCTTTGTAATGATTTCCACTGATAAAGCGGTTAATCCCACTAGTGTTATGGGTGCCACAAAACGTTTAGCTGAAATGTTTATTCAGGAATTGGATAGAAAAAGCCAAACAAAATTTGTAGCTGTCCGTTTTGGGAATGTACTCGGAAGCCGCGGTAGTGTAATACCTTTATTTAAGCGGCAGATTGAAAAAGGTGGTCCGGTCACAGTTACACATCCGGATATGGTCCGATATTTTATGACTATACCAGAGGCTTCTAGATTAGTTATTCAGGCTGGTTCCCTCGCAAAGGGCGGAGAAATATTCGTATTAGATATGGGCGACCCAGTAAAAATTGTTGACTTGGCAAAAAATTTAATTAAACTGTCGGGAAGTTCATTAGATGAGATAGGTATAGAATTTACAGGGATGAGACCAGGTGAGAAATTATTTGAAGAACTTCTTAAAATGGAAGAAGTTCAAGAGCAACAAATATATCCAAAAATATATATAGGGAAGACCTCGGAGCTTTTTATTGAGGATATAAATAATTTAATAGAAAATTTTATGCATATGGATAAAGAAATGCTCAGAAAAATCTTACTAACGATTGCAAACAGTAGAGGTGCTACCAAACCTTTTGTATCAATATCAATTTAGGAGTGATAACTTTGAAAGTAAAAAAGGCAATAATTCCAGCTGCGGGTTTAGGGACTAGATTTCTGCCTGCCACTAAAGCTATGCCAAAAGAAATGCTACCAATAGTTGATAAACCAACCATCCAATACATTGTTGAAGAGGCAATTGAGTCAGGTATTGAAGATATAATTATTGTTACTGGCAAAGGAAAGCGAGCTATCGAAGATCATTTTGATCATTCATTTGAATTGGAACAAAACTTGTTAGATAAAGGGAAGTATGAGTTGTTAGAGGAGGTACAGAAATCATCCAAAATGGTTGATATCCATTATATACGGCAGAAGGAACCAAGAGGGCTTGGTCATGCAATATGGTGTGCCCGCAAGTTTATAGGTAATGAACCATTTGCAATATTATTGGGTGATGATATCGTCAGGGCAGAAAAACCCTGTTTAAAGCAACTAATTGAACAATATGAAAGATATAATGCGTCTATCCTAGGGGTCCAATCAGTTCCCTATGAAGAAGTAGAAAGATACGGCATTGTAAACGGAAGTCAAATAAGTAATAGACTTTACTCCGTTGCAGATTTAATAGAAAAACCAAAACAAGAGGAAGCTCCATCTAATCTTGCGATAATGGGCCGGTATATTCTAAACCCAAGAATATTCGAAATACTCAGTAATCAACAACCTGGAGCTGGTGGCGAAATTCAATTAACAGATGCTATTTCTAGATTAAATGATTTTGAAGCTGTTTATGCTTATAATTTCCAAGGAGTACGCTACGATGTAGGAGAAAAATTTGGATTTATTCAGACAACGATTGAATTTGCTTTAAGAAACGAAGCTGTAAAAGGTAAATTACTTGAATACTTAAAAATGATTGTAAATCAAGAAGAATGCGTAAAATAAATGGTAGGGTGATGATATATGGCAAGTAAAGTTTTATTCTGTGCAACTGTTGATGCTCATATAGAATCTTTCCATTTGCCTTATTTAAAGTGGTTTAAAGAAAAAGGCTGGGAAGTGCACGTTGCGGCATATGGAAATCTAGAACTACCATTTGTTGATAAGAAATATAATATCCCATTACAAAGATCACCGTTTAAACTAAAGAATATCTATTCATACTTTGAAATGAAAAAAATTATTGATAGGAACAATTATCAAATTATACATTGTCATACTCCAATGGGAGGTTTTATTACACGATTAGCAGGAATTAATGCTAGAAAATCTGGTACAAAGGTATTATATACAGCTCATGGTTTTCATTTCTATAATGGTGCACCAATGAAAAATTGGTTATTATATTATCCTATTGAAAAATGGTTAGCACGCTATACAGATTGCCTTATCACAATTAACGAAGAGGATTATTGTTTTGCAAGGGATCATTTTATTTCTAGTCAAGTTGAACATGTTTATGGTGTTGGTGTTAATACAGAGATATTTAAGCCAATTTCCAATAGTTATAAGGACAACATTAAAAAGTCATTGGGGTATCAAACCAATGACTTTTTAATATTTTATGCAGCTGAATTTAATAAAAATAAAAATCAAAAATATTTGATAAAAATGTTAGCAACGATTAAAGAGCGAACACCACAAGTTAAACTATTACTTGCAGGTGATGGATATTTACTAAAGGAATGCAAATTATTAGCTAATCAGCTTGGTGTTGATTATATGGTTAATTTTCTGGGGCATAGAACAGATTTACCTAGTATATTACCAATCTGTGATGTAACTGTTGCCTCGAGTCTTAGAGAAGGTTTACCCGTTAATATAATGGAGGCAATGTCATGTGGTTTACCTGTAGTCGCTGTGGAGAATCGTGGGCATAATGAGCTGATAGAGAATAATTATAACGGATGGGTAATCAATAAAAATAACTATCAGGAGATGGGTGAAAAGGTAGTAACTCTTGTAAATAATACTAATATCAAGTTTGAATTTGGTAGAAATGGCAGGAGAATAGTCGAAAAGAAGTATTGTTTGGAAAAAATTATGGACCAAAAAAGTAAAATATATATGAAGTTCATGAATGAAACGGAGGGCACAAGGTGGCTAGCCCAATAAGGATTTTACACGTTGTAGTTAATATGAATCGAGGTGGAGCGGAAACTCTTTTAATGAACCTATATAGGAATATAGATCGGTCAAAAGTACAATTTGATTTTTTAACTTGTAGAGATGGAGCTTTTGACGAAGAAATAATTAACATGGGTGGTAGGATTCATAGAATACCTTATATTACAGAAGTTGGACATAAAAATTATATTCGCGCTCTAAACCAATTTTTTAAGTCTTTTCCTAATTATAAAATTGTCCACTCACACATGGATAAAATGAGTGGTTTTGTTCTTCGTGAAGCAATGAAAAATAATATTCCAGTTCGGATTGCCCACAGCCACAATACACAAAGTGAAGGTGGGATTCTGGCGAAAATGTATAAGTGGTATGCAGGGAGTAATATAAAACACTCAGCCAATAGAAGATTCGCTTGTTCAAAAGCTGCGTCAAGATGGCTGTTTGGTGAAGAAACAGACTCTCTTATTATTAAAAATGGGGTTGATTTAACTCGGTTTACTTTTTCATATCAAGTTAGGAATATAATTAGAAGGGAACTTGAAATGCCTTCAGATGCCTTTGTAATTGGTCATGTAGGTAGATTTAATAAACAAAAAAACCATTCTTTCTTAATTGATATTTTTATGGAGTATTGGAGAAATAATAAAAATTCATTTCTTATTCTAATAGGAGATGGGCCGCTTAAACAGGAAATTGAACAAAGAATAACGGATGCTGGTATCCATGATTTTGTAAAACTACTTGGAGTAAGGAGCAATGTTTACGAGCTTATTCAAAGCTTCGATGCGTTTGTATTTCCATCATTTCATGAAGGATTACCTGTAACCTTAATTGAGGCACAAGCTGTAGGAATTCCATGTTTTATTTCAAACAAGATAACAAATGAAGTTGATGTAGGATTGGGATTGGTAAGATTTTTAAATTTAGAAAATCCAATTATCTGGGCAAAAGAGCTACAGGCGATTATGGATAAACCTGAGGACTCGGTTCATAGTGCACTAAAGAAACATGGCTACGATATCATAGATGAAGCAAGAAAACTAGAAAAATATTATCTTACTCAGTCTACAAGGTAATAGGAAAGGTGACATATGGCAAATATAGCTATATATATTGCGGATACTAGTCCTAGCGGAATTACAAGGTATGCATTTAACATGGCCATGTCATTAAATGAATTTGGACATCAATGTACCATAATTTCTGATACGAATTCTTTTGAAATAAATAAAACAAATCTAATTGTGTTAAGTGAAAAAAACAGACTAGGAGCTTTAGAAATTCCTGAAAGAGTAAAAAGGTTAAAACAAGAAATCGACGTGCTAAACATCCATGTTGTAATCTCTAATGGCTGGTATCATGACATGGTTTCTCTAATAGCCAGTAAATTAAGTCTTGGAAAGCCTCCTGTTATAGGGGTAGTACATACTAGACCTGAGTTATGGGGATTAGAGAATAAATGGTACACAAAAATAAAAAGCAGTATTATAAGAAGAATCTACTCTGCTGAGGATATTACGATCTCGGTATCCGAATCACTAGCTGTTTCTTTGAAAGAGACTGGCTGGGTAAAACACCCTATAACTATATACAATCCAATTGTCTCGGATAGTATGTTAGGTATTTCAAAGGTGCGTTCAAGATTTAATTCTACATTAAAGCTTGCTTGTATGGGATGGATTAGTCCTGTAAAGGGATTCGATGTTGCTATCAAAGCATTGGTGGAAATAAGAAAAAGTATCCCTGCAACATTAACGATTATCGGTGCATCTAATAATGAAAATTATTTTTCACAATTAAAAGAACAAATAAATAAACATGGACTTGATAACTATGTTCTCTTTAGTGGTTCTGTAGACGATCCGTTTGAGATATTGGACCAAATGGATATCTTCCTTCTTCCTAGTCGTTCTGAGGCACTGCCGACCGCACTAATTGAGGCAATGGCAATTGGAATTCCAGTCATAGCAAGTGATTGCAATTTCGGGCCAAGAGAAATTCTCCAAGATGGATTATACGGTTCATTAGTACCAATAAATGACTGGAAAAAACTCGCTATTGAAGTCGAAAAGCTCGCAGAAAATAGGGTGTTATATAAGGAAATGAGCAGAATGGGAATTCTACGGGCACAAACATTTAATTTTACTGCTAGTGGATCCAGTTATAACGAATTAATAAAAAAATACAAAACAAAAGAAGTAGGGTAATTGTTATGTTAATTTTTTTGCTATTAATAATTGAAGGGTTAATCTGTTTTGTATTAAGGGATATTTTGCCTGAATCAGAAAAGTTATCATTAATAATCATTATTATAAATTCTATATTTATCATGGCTTACCTTTCGACGAAAATAAAAGAAAAGGGCTATTATAAGTTAATAGTTTTGGGATATATTTTAAGATTATTTGCTCTTTTATGGGATATTTACGGAAGGAGTATTTATTATCTTCCCCATAGTGGCAGTGATACAGAAGGGTTTTATGCACAGGGGATGCTGATAGCTAGTAATCTGGAGTTATTTGGGACTTTATCGATGGGAGCATATGCAAACCTACTTGGTTTGTTTTTTTATTTGTTCGGAGACCAAAGAATCCTTGCACAATTTCTAAACACTTTAGTAGGCCTTGGGATATTAGTAGCGGTTTTTAAAATTCTAAATTTATTAGAAATAGAAGAAAGAATTAAGAAAATAATTCTTGTACTAATCACTTTTTTTCCACAAGCAATTATATTTTCAGGCATACTACTAAGAGAAAATCTTGTCTCTTTTGGAACTATCATGATGACCTACTATCTTATCAAATGGTATAAAAAACCTAGTTTCCAAAATGTAATTTTATCTTTTGTATTTTTGTTAGTTGCAGTGTACTTTCATTCAGGTGTTGTAGGAGCTTTTATTCCATTGGCTTTTATGTTTGCATTCTATAAACATAATACTAGGTCTTTTAAAATTGACATTAAAGCTCCATTTTTGTTAGGTGTTTTTCTGGTTATAGTTATATACTCATCCATAATGTATGGTGATGTAATATTTAATAAATTTGGTAATGCGGATCTTACATCTGAGGAATTTTATCAGTCTATGGGTGCTGATGTAGAAGCAGGATCGCAGTATCTTCAAGGATTAACATACAACAGTTTTTATGATGTATTATTATATTCTCCCCTAAAGATGTTTTACTTTTTATACTCTCCTGTGCCATTAGATTGGCGTGGGATGATGGACATTATTACTTTCTTCTTAGACTCACTTGTGTATTTCATCATTTCAATTTATGTACTTCGATATAGCAAGTCATTAACCAAAGACAAACCATTAGTGATTATTCTATTATTACTGCTAATTATAGTCATATTTACATTTGCATACGGAACTATTGCAGCAGGAACAGCAGTACGTCACAGAAACAAGTTTTTAGCAATTTTACTAGTAATTTGGGCAATAGTAATGGATCGAAATAATAAAAAGAAACTAGTAAATCAAAGGCTACAAACTGTATAAAAGGGGATTTTTAAATTGCCGAAAAAGATTCTTTTTGTAATCCCAGACTTAGGCGGAAATGGTGCATCGAAAAGTCTTATCAATTTGCTGACAATTATGGACAAAAAAAAGTATGAAATTGATTTATTAGTATTTAATAGAAGAGGTTTATTTGCTGAATTAGTCCCAGAACAAGTAAACATAATTGAAGCGCCATCACCTTTAAAGGAATATTGGTATCAAATTTATATTGCCACTAAGGAGTTATTGAAAAGTAAATCATTTAATTTAGTTTATAAACGTGTTAAGTGGAAGGCAATGGAAATGGTAAAGTTCAAACCTGCAGTGGTGAGTCAAAAGAATTATCTCGGTATTAAATCGCTATTACCAACATTAAATGGTAGTTATCATGCTGCTATCAGTTACCTTGATTTCGCCCCAACCTATTATGTAATAGACAAGGTGGATGCGGATATAAAAATAGGTTGGAACCATAATGACTATTCGAAATTAAGTCCGAATATTGAAATTGATCGCATGTACTTAGAAAAACTAGACTATTTAATAACAGTATCAGAGGGATGCAAAGCTGTACTAGAAGAAATTTATACTGATTATAAAAAGAAAATTAGAATAATTGAAAATATTAATTCACCATCGGTTATGTATGAGATGGCAAAGAAAGAAAATGCTTTTCAGGATGATTATCAAGGTCTTAGAATTATTACGATTGGCAGGCTGGTAGAACAAAAGGGAATTGATTTGGCAATATTAGCTTGTAAGAGGTTAATTGAAGCTGGTTACGATCTTCAATGGCATATTATTGGGGAAGGTCCTGAAAGGGCAAAGCTTGAAAGTTTGATTGAAAAGTTAGGGCTTCAAAAGACTTTTTATTTAATGGGTGAGGTTAGGAATCCTTATCCCTTTATTGATGAGTGTGATCTATATGTTCAGCCTTCAAGGTTTGAGGGGAAGAGTATAGCTGTTGAAGAGGTAAAGATATTCCATAAGCCAATGGTAGTAACAAATCATCCAGGCTTTTATGAGCAAGTAAAGAATGAGGTAACGGGTCTAATTGTTTCAATGGACGTAGAAGGAGTCTATTTTGGAATTAAGCGTTTAATAGATAATAAGAAATTAAGAGCCAGGTTCTCATCCGAGCTTAAAAGGGAATTACATGGAAATGAAGATGAAGTTAAACATTTATATGAATTATTAGATGGAATACCGATATGAGAAGTAAAAAAGCACTGTTTAATTTTATAACCAGTCTGTTATTGCAGTTTATTACAGCGATAATAGGTTTTATTTTGCCTTTACTTTATATAAAGGCATATGGTTCTGAGATTAATGGACTTGTTTCTTCTATTAAACAATTTTTGTCTTATTTAACTATAGTGGAAGCCGGTGTAGGAGCAGCTTCCATTGCAGCATTGTACTCCCCAATTGCGCTCAGTGATAAATTAAGTATAAATGGAATCTTGTCAGCAACAAAAACTTTCTATAGACGTTCTGGGTATTTATTTATTTTCCTTGTTGTGCTTTTGGCTTTTATATACCCTTTAATTGTTGGCGATGAAGTCAATTCTTCATTGTCTTTGTTAATGGTATTAATACTCGGTTTAAGCGGTATGATGGAGTATTTAGTAATAGGGAAATATCAAGTGCTTCTTACGGCTGATCAAAAAAGCTATATAGTCAATATTGTCCAAATAACAGGAATTTTGTTGAACGCTTTGGTCTGTATTGTCATGGTAAAAGGTGGTTTTACTGTATTAGCTGTACAAATAACTAGTACTCTAGTTTATATTTCGAGGATGTTCTTTCTAATATCTTACGTAAAGAAGAGATATCGGGCTATTAATTATAACAGCAAGCCTAACTTTTCTGGAATTAGTAACCGATGGGATGCTTTAATTCATCAGATAGCGGGGTTAGCTGTTTTCAGTACACCAATTATAATAGTGACAATATTTTGTGGTCTCAAGGAAGTTAGTGTATTTGCTATTTACAACATGATAATTAGCGGAGTTGTTATGCTGGTATCTGCTTTTTCAAACGGACTAATGGCTGCCTTTGGAGAAATACTGGCAAAAGATGAAAGAGCTACACTCTTAAGAGCTTTTAGTGAGTTTGAAGGGTTGTATTACTTGGTAATGACTTGGGCATATACCTGTACAGCATTGCTTTTTTTACCATTTATTCAGATTTATACATTAAATATTCAAGATGCTGACTATATAAGGCCAATAGCGGCTATTCTATTCATTATTGTAGGGGTATCAAACAGCATACGCGTACCACCTATGACTTTAGTTAATGCTGCAGGACACTATACACAAACAAAATACAGGTCTATCACTGAGGCAGTCATTAATATCACTGTTTCCTTAGCGCTTGTGCAGTCCTTGGGAATAGTTGGTGTTTTAGTCGGGTCTATCTGCTCTTATGCATATCGTACAGTTGACTTTATTTTGTATTCCTCTCGAAATATATTGCAAAGGTCAGTAAAGTATACTTTTACAAAACTTATCTACAATCTAGTTTTCGCATCAATCTCGATTTTACCTTTTTTGACAATTTTTAAAATACAAGCTGCCAGTTTTTTTGAGTGGATTATTTGGGCTATGATTATTGGGATATGGGTACTTGTTGTAATAGGAATTGGAAATTCCTTGACTCAGCCAGATATTATGAAAAGCATATTTAAAAGAGCGAAGAATTTGTTTCAAAAGAATAACAAATATCAAAAAATACGCGAGTTAAATTAATAGTGGGTGGTTATGATGGTTCCTTTAGTAAGCATTATTGTCCCGATATATAATATGGAAAAATATCTGCCTAAATGCCTTGATTCCATTCAGAATCAAACACTTAGAGATATAGAGATTATTCTTATAAATGATGGTTCTACAGACACTTCGGGGAAAATCGCTGATGATTACGCTTTAAAGGATAGTAGAATAAAGGTTATCCATAAAGATAATGGGGGTGTCAGCTCAGCAAGAAATTCTGGAATGGTTATAGCAACTGGTCAATATATTGGATTTGTTGATCCAGATGACTGGATTAGTTATGAGATGTATGAAAAACTATATGCTGCTGCTGAAATTGAGGAATTGGATATTGTTATCTGTCACAATTATAACCATTTTATAGAAAAGGGATATTATGAACTCGATACTTTTAATATAATTGATAATACACTTGCGAATATTCGTAGGAATTCCCTTAATGATCAATATTTTAGTGCTGTTTGGAATATGATTTTTAAAAGATCATTAATTAAAGAAATAAATCATAAATTCGCAGAACACTTAACAGTTTGGGAGGACGGATGCTTTGTACTAAAGGCGTTTTATGCAACAAATAATATCAAATATATTGAAGAGGCATATTACCATTATAGGAAGCCTGAGCGGAAGCAAAAGTACATTCATAACTTATTTGAGTCATTACTTTATTTACAGGATATTAGAGAACTCTGTGTAAGAAAATGGGGAAATGAAGTATTTAATGATTTCGAAAGCATTGAAGGATTGTTTTGTAAACGCGTTGTACTGTGTTTAGAGCAGGAAATGAATCTTAATATGAGTAAAAATGGATTGTCTAACATAGAAAAGATTATCCAGCATCCCCTTACGAAGAAATCATTTATGATATTGAAAAAAAATAAAAACTGGCCAAAACAAATTGGCTGGCATGCCTTTGTATTACTTCAATTATCACTTTTTAAGAATAGATATTTAATCATTTTAACAAATACTATTTTTAATTACCTGCGCCGGATTAAAAAAGCGCATAATGCTACTCTTGAAAGGAAGGCAAAACGTTCTACAAAAAAATCTAATTTGGAAGGTCAAAAGAGATGAACTAGATGAAAGTATACCTTAGATATTTTGGTTTAGTGATGATTGCTGTTATAATTCCCCTAATTTTTGTTATGTTTGTTGAAGATTCGAGTTACCCGGAAAAAAGAGAAGAAGTATTTACAGAGAGGCTTGTGGATACACAAACGGAGAGTAAACTTTTAAATACGAGTGAGACAATCAGTGTCAAGGACTTCGGAGCAGTAGGTGATGGTGTTTCGGATGATTATCAAGCTCTCAAAAGTGCTTTTAATTATGTAAATCAAAAAGGCGGGAATGTAACCCTAGTATTTCCTAAAGGGACTTACTTTATTGAAAGGGTCTATAAAGCAAAAAATTTTGGGGTTAAGCTTACCGATTCGTCTGAACCTTGGGAAGGTTCAAAGAATGAAGAAATAACACATTTATTTATAAAAGATGCATCAAACTTTAATATTATTGGAAATGGGTCAACAATTAAGGTAAAGGGAGATTATCACAAAACCATAGATGCTGATTTATGGGGTGAAAAATACACATTTAAATATCCAGTCATGCCTTTTGTATTTTTAAATTGTTCAAACTTTACTATGTCCGGTTTTGATATCAATGGCAGTGGGGATCAGACTACAAGGGAATCGAACAGTATCGCAGAGGCATATGGTTATGGTTTGTTATTACAGGATTCTAGTAATTTTGTAATTAAAGATATTCTTACACATAACTGGGTAACTGATGGCCTTATTGTAGGGCATTTAGGTTGGGTTACAAATGGAGAGTTTATTAATATTGTGTCGGAGCATAATGCCAGGCAGGCAATTTCAATTGACCTCGCTAAAAATCTCGTTTTTCGAAATTCGAGATTTAGTTATGCAGGGCAATTAGAGGGGGGGACATATGGATCACACTCCCTTGGGGCTGGTTTAAACATTGAACCTGAAGGCGGGGCAACTTTAGAAAATCCTACTGAAAATATTTTCTTTGAAGATAGTGAATTCTCCCATAATATTGGCGCTGAGATTTTTGCCACCTGGGAAGTAGCAAAGGAAATCTATTTTAAGAGATGTAAAGTAATAAGATCAGTTAGTAAAATTGGTGAGGGTATTCTTCTTGGAACAAATAGTACGTATTTTGAGGATACAATGTTTGACTTTCATAAAAAAGTAGGAGTAATACTAACCAATTTTAGTGATACGTATAGCTCTTCAAAATTCATACGAAGCCATTTTATTGATGCGAGAATCATGTCAGATTTGCCGGAACAGCCTTTGGTAATTGAGGAAAGCATAATAGAATTTCTTGGGAAGGATCAAGATGATATTCCCATCATTTATATAGAAAATAATCAAGCTATATTAAAGAATAATCGTATATTTATTGGTAAAGATTATTATAATTGTTTTAATCAGCCTTGCCAAAGGTTATATTATGGGCAGGGAAAATTTGATAGTAATGTATATGAAACAGACAAGAGCGGAGTTGGGTACTTTTTTAGTTTTTATGGAAAGAGGGCAATTATCAAAAACGAGGTTTATCCTTCTAGCCAGTTCCAAAAAGTAAAAGAACAGAGTAATTAAATATTTATATTAAAAGATAAAGGCATCTTCAATAGGTGCCTTTTTAGTTTTACATAGCAATGATTTTACCAATTTTTTTATTATAAGTGGGTGAAGACTTTGGCGGTTTTAATAACAGGTGGAGCTGGCTATATTGGTAGTCATACTTGCGTAGAATTATTAAGTGCTGGCTATGAAATTATAGTTTTTGATAATTTCTCTAACAGTAAAGCAGAATCGTTGAAGCGTGTGAGTCAGCTTACTGGTAAAGAATTTAAAATCCATCTTGCAGATTTATTAGATTGTGAAGCTCTTGACAAAACATTTGCAGAAAACACAATTGATGCTGTGATCCACTTTGCAGGTTTAAAGGCAGTAGGGGAGTCTGTTGCTTTACCCTTATGGTACTATCATAACAACGTTACTGGTACAATAAATCTTTGTGAAGTAATGAAAAGATATGGCGTGAAAAAGCTTGTATTTAGTTCTTCCGCAACTGTATATGGAGTACCAGACATCGTACCAATAACTGAAGAATGTATATTAGGAGCAACAAATCCATATGGACGTACCAAACAGATGATAGAGGAAATCCTCCGGGATCTGTGTGTGTCGGACCATGAATGGAGTGTTGCTCTTTTACGTTATTTTAACCCCATTGGGGCTCATAAAAGTGGCCTTATTGGTGAAGATCCTAATGGTTTACCAAACAATCTTCTGCCATACATCTCTCAGGTTGCAGTTGGGCGGCTAAAAGAACTAAGGGTATTTGGCAACGATTATCCAACGGTAGACGGTACAGGTGTAAGAGATTATATTCACGTTATGGATCTTGCAAGCGGACATGTGAGAGCATTAGAAAAGATTTTATCTGCAAAAGGTGTAGAAGCATATAACCTAGGAACAGGTAAAGGTTATAGTGTGTTAGAAGTTATCAAAGCTTTTGAAGAAGTCTCAGGTAGAAAAATACCATACCAGATTGAAGACCGCCGTCCAGGGGATATTGCCCAATGCTTTGCTGATCCGACAAAAGCAAAAAATCATCTTGGGTGGTCCGCTTTTAGAGGTATTGAAGAAATGTGCGAGGATGCATGGCGCTGGCAGCTAAATAACCCAAACGGGTATGAAAGAAACAATACTTTATCACATATATTGAAGTAGTAAAACATATGCTGAAAAAGGAATTCAATATTTATAAGGTAGAGGTGGAAAATGAAAAGAGTATTTGATCTGACAGTTTCTTCTTTCATATTAATTCTGTTTTTACCATTAATATTGTTGACGGCATTTCTCATAAGAATAAAGCTTGGTTCCCCTATAATATTTAGACAACAGCGGCCTGGATTGTTTGGTAATAAGTTTGTCCTTTATAAATTTCGCACAATGACAGATGAACGAGGGAAAAATGGTGAGTTGTTACCTGATCATGTCAGATTAACATCCTTTGGAAGACTCTTAAGGAAATTAAGCATTGATGAATTTCCTCAGCTTTTTAACGTGATTAAAGGTGATATGAGTTTAGTTGGCCCAAGGCCACTGCTAACAGAATATCTAATGTTATATACAGAGGAACAGGGAAGACGCCATCATGTAAAACCAGGAATCACAGGGTGGGCACAGGTAAACGGCAGAAATGCAATTAATTGGGAGGAAAAATTTAAATTAGATGTGTGGTATGTTGATAATCGCAGTTTCAAGCTTGATTTAAAAATACTATTCTTAACAATAAAAAAAGTTCTAGTATCAGACGGAATTAGCAATCAAAATCATGTAACAATGCCTGATTTCGAAGGGACACCACAGCAGAAGCGAAATTATACTTCCGTCTGAGTTTAAAATTCTAAGGATATGGTAATGACAACTATCGACCTTATTAATTCGATAGTTTTTTTATTTCTTAAGAAAACTGCGGGAGTTGGTTGAATGACAAATGGGAAAGAGAGAATACACCTTTCACTAGCACATATGAGTGGGAATGAGCAAAAATATATTAACGATGCTTTTAATATGAACTGGGTTGCTCCATTGGGACCAAATGTGGATGCGTTTGAAAAGGATATTGCCTCTTATGTTGGAGTTAACGCTGCATTAGCAGTAAGTTCAGGTACAGCAGCGATACATTTGGCATTACAGCTATTGAATGTAGGACCTAGTGACCGAGTATTTTGTTCAACCTTAACTTTTGTAGCAAGTGCCAATCCTATTTTATACCAAGGTGCGGAGCCTGTTTTTATTGATTCAGAACCTGATACATGGAATATGTCCCCACAAGCACTGGAAAGGGCATTAAAAGATGCTGCATCTAAAGCTGCATTACCTAAAGCTGTTATTGTGGTCCACCTGTACGGTCAAAGTGCAAAGATGGATGAGATCCTACAATTATGCAATCAGTATGATATTCCTGTAATCGAGGATGCAGCAGAATCTCTAGGTTCTACATATAAAGGAAAAGCAAGTGGCTCCATGGGTAAGTTTGGTATTTACTCATTTAATGGTAATAAAATTATTACGACTTCTGGTGGGGGAATGCTGGTTTCAAATGATGTTGATGCAATAAATAAGGCACGATTTTTAGCAACTCAAGCTAAAGATCAGGCACCATTTTACCAACACAGCCAGATGGGGTTTAACTACAGGATGAGTAACATTTTAGCTGGAATTGGAAGGGCACAGTTAGAGGTACTAGAGGACAGGGTAAGCGCTCGAAGGGCAATATTTCATCGCTATTATGAACAGCTGCTTGATGTGGCTGGGATTACTTTTGTGAAGGAGTTAGATTATACCCATTCAAATCGATGGTTAACAACATTATTAATAGAAGAAAGTGTAGCAGGAATAACAGTTGATAACCTTTTAAGAAAGCTGGATGAAGAAAACATTGAAGCGAGGCCTGTTTGGAAACCTCTTCATATGCAGCCTCTTTTTAAAGGAACTTCTTATTATACACATAGTGAAAATGAAAACGTATCAGAAGACTTATTTAAAAAAGGGATTTGTCTTCCTTCAGGAACTAGTATGACAGATGAGCAACAAATGAGAGTTATTAGGTATTTATTAGAAGTGATTAATACTGAGGTATACCAAGCGAAATAACATTAAATAAAAAAGATTATATAGGTTTGACTTATTAATTGGAGGAGACAAGATGAACAGTCGCTATAGGGAGCTGGATTCTTTGAGAGGAATTGCAGCTATGAGTGTCTTTATTTTTCATATTGCAATGATTCTGCCTGAGACATGGAAGGAAGGCTTCTTATGGAATATTTTATTTCATAGTCCTTTCCATCTTTTTTTTACTGGGGAACAGCCTGTCATTCTCTTTTTTGTCCTTAGTGGCTTTGTATTATCCTTGATTTACTTTACTGGGAAGAAAATTTCTTATTTTTCTTTTGTTATTAAAAGGTTCTTTAGATTGTATCTGCCTTATGTTGTTTCCATTATTGTTGCGATTTTACTATGTTTACTATTTTCTAATGGAGGTAACCAAAGACTAGGTACTTTATTTAACATAGTTTGGAAAGACCCTGTAAACATTGGCAGTATGCTTGATCATTTTTTGTTTATTGGAAATTACAATGTGTACTCCTACAATGTTGTAATCTGGACTCTTATTCATGAAATGCGAATTTCACTTATTCTTCCGTTTTTAGTATTCTTCGCTATTCGTTTTGGTTGGAAGATAAATTTAGCGATTGGCATTGGAACAGCAATAGTAGGTGCTTTCTTTCACCTTTTATTACAAGATCCCTATCAACCTATTTATAAATCATTATTTTATATCCTAATGTTTATAATGGGAATAATATTATGTAAGAATAGAGTTTACTTAATCGAGTCCTTTAAATCTCTTAGTAAAGGAAGAAAAATAACGATTGCTGTAATTGGAGCATTTCTTTATATTTATGCTGATTTACTAGGTAATCCTCTTTTAATAGATTGGGCAGCCACGCTGGGTGTATCAATTTTACTTATAATCGCAGTATCTTCTGAACTGGCTTCAAAAATATTGTTAATCAAACCTTTACAATTCTTAGGAAAGATATCTTTTAGTTTATATCTATACCACCTACCAATCTTATTAAGTTTAATTTATCTTTTTTATGGAAAAGTACCTTTGTTAATAATTGCTATTTCAGCAATAATTCTCACTATCCTTATTTCTAATTTTGCATGGTTAATAATTGAAAAACCTTCTATAAGAATAGCTAACTATTTCTCAAGAAAGGTTACCAGTCAGCTTACACCAGTTTTGAAAGAAGATAAGGAAATAGTCTAACTAAGAAGGTGAGCAAAATGAAAGTTACATTTAAAAATTCCAGTATAAAGGGTATTGCCGCTGTAATTCCAATAGTTCAGCTTGATCTTCGTACCTTAGGTACAAAATATGGGAATGATGAAGTCAATCGGATAATTGCGAGTACTGGAATAGAAAAAGTCCATATGGCTGGAGAGGATCAATGCACATCAGATTTATGTGCAGTAGCAGCAGAAGCATTGCTTACAAGACTAGAGGTAAGTCCATCAACCATTGATGGGCTTGTTTTTGTTTCTCAGACTCCAGATTATAAAATGCCTGCAACGAGTGTATTGCTTCAACATAGGCTAGGTTTACCAACTACTGCTGTTGCCTTTGATATCAACTACGGTTGTTCGGGATTCGTTTATGGTCTGTATCAAGCTTCAATGTTGGTCGAAGCTGGTGGCTGTGAAAGAGTATTAGTGTGTGTGGGGGATACTTCTACAAGGATGGTTCATCCAGGAGATCGTTCTGTTCGAATGGTATTTGGAGACGCTGGCAGTGCTACACTAATAGAAAAAGGAGAAAATACAACGCATTTTGTCTTAAGAACAGATGGTTCTGGAGCGGAAAATTTAATGATTCCTGCCGGTGGTTCACGCAAGCCATTAAGTGAAGCCACCTCGAAACCATTTGAATCAGAAGATGGAAATGTACGAAATGAAGAAACTGTGTATATGAATGGAATGGAAATCATGTCGTTTGCTTTAAGGGAAATTCCAGTCATGATTGAAGATCTTCTTAATTTAACCGGCTGGAAAAAAGAAGAGGTGGGGACATACGCTCTTCACCAGGCAAACAAATTTATGCTTGAGTATTTACGAAAAAAAATGAAGCTGCAAAAGGAAGCCGTACCAATTGCTGTATCTTCTGTGGGGAATACTGGCCCAGCTTCCATTCCCTTAATGTTATCCATCAAACATAAAAAGTTAGCTGAAAGAAGACAACTTGAAAAGGTAGTTTGTTGTGGTTTTGGTGTTGGTTTATCATGGGCAGCCTGTACCCTCGATTTATCTTCGACCATTATATTAGACCCGATTGAAGTATAACTATTAATGAGGAATAGAGGAAATAGAATGAGAGAGAAGCTGTTAGAGATTGTTTTAAAAACAATAGATGAATTTAATGTTGCATATCAACAAAAGGTCCCACTAGAAAAAGGAGAAGAAACCCCGTTATATGGAAAAGAGGGAGTTATAGACTCTTTAGGGCTTGTTTCATTAATCGTAATGATTGAACAAGCAATTGAAGATGATTTTGAAGTTACATTAATATTAGCAGATGAAAGGGCTATGTCACAAAAGACTAGTCCTTTTTTAAATGTCAGTTTACTAGTTGACTACATTAACAGCTTGATGGATGAGGAGTTATCAGTGTGGACAGACCGATCACTTTAATTACAGGCACTCGTAAGGGAATAGGGAAATATTTATCCGAGCATTATGTAGAAAAAGGTCACCTTGTCATTGGCTGCAGTAGGAACGAACCAGATTGGAGTCTTGAAGGGTATGAGCATTTTATAGTAGATGTTTCAGATGAGAACACGGTAAAAACTCTCTTTTCTCATATAAAAAAGAAATACGGAAGATTAGATCATTTAATTAATAATGCTGGTATAGCTTCCATGAATCACTTTATGCTGACCCCTGCTTCCACGGTAACCAAGATTCTAAATACAAATGTTATTGGGACCTTCCTATTTAGTAGGGAAGCAGCAAAGCTGATGCAAAGAAACGGTTACGGACGGATTGTGAACTTTACAACGGTCGCAGCCCCCTTAAAGCTTGAAGGGGAATCCATATATGCAGCCTCTAAAGCGGCAGTCATTTCGTTCACTGAAATAATCGCAAAAGAGTTAGCCCCTTATGGAATAACAGCCAATAGTATTGGTCCTACGCCAATTGAAACAGACTTAATCCGGTCAGTTCCAATGGAAAAGTTAGAGGCACTAATTAGCAGGCAGGCAATAAAAAGATATGGAACTGTAGAAGATGTTGCGAACGTGGTGGATTTTTTCCTTCAAAAGCAAAGCTCCTTTATTACAGGACAAACGCTATTTCTAGGAGGGGTATAATGTATATCGATTTTTTACTTGAACGTTTTAAAATTAATGCCGATAAGCAAGCACTTATTTGGAAAAATGAGGTTTACTCTTACGGTAAAATGCATGAATTAATTGATAACCTATCTCTTGAGTTAGAAAATGAGGAATTGCCTGAAGGTAGTATTGTAGCTTTAGATGCGGATTTTTCACCAACATCCATTGCACTTCTGCTGGCGTTAATTGAAAAGAAATGCATTATTGCTCTGTTGAGTAAAGCTGTAAGGGATAAAAAACAAGAGTTTTGTGAAATTGCAGAAGCCGAGTATATGATCTCTTTAAATGAACATGATAATGTTTCAATCGTTAAACAACACCGAAAAGCAACGTATGATATCTATGGGAAATTACGCAGCAATCAGCGGCCAGGGGTAGTCCTTTTTTCTTCTGGGTCAACGGGAAAGAGCAAAGCGGCAGTTCATGATTTTGTTCCATTACTTGAGAAATTTAAAATTCAAAGGCACGCAAAATGTACGATTGCATTTTTGCTTTTTGACCATATTGGCGGCCTTAATACAATGTTCTATACGTTATCTAATGGAGGCTGTCTGGTTACTGTTCAAGATAGATCCCCAGAGGCAGTTTGTTCTGCGATAGAAAAATATCAGGTCCAGACACTTCCGACATCGCCAACCTTTATTAACCTCATAATGCTGAGCGAAGCTTATAAAGACTCCAACCTAAGCAGTTTGGAATTGGTTACATATGGTACGGAAGTAATGCCAGAAACTACACTTAAAAAATTTCATACTCTGTTTCCAACTATTCGTTTATTGCAGACGTACGGACTATCTGAGGTCGGAATACTCCGTTCCAAATCAAAATCTTCCAACTCTCTTTGGGTGAAAGTCGGCGGTGAAGAATTTGAGACTCGAGTGAGAAATGGAATGTTAGAAATAAAGGCACAATCTGCGATGCTAGGATACCTTAATGCACCATCTCCTTATACGGAAGACGGATGGTTTATGACTCAAGACCTGGTCGAGGTGGATGGTGAATATATTAAAATCCTAGGAAGGTCATCGGAAATCATTAATGTTGGAGGAGAAAAGGTCTTTCCAGCTGAAGTGGAAAGTTTCTTACAGCTAATGGAGGGGGTACAGGAAGTAGCTGTCAGCAGTGTACCCAGCCCTATTACAGGGCAAATGGTTAAAGCCACTATAAAACTATCTTCATCTGAAAGTGTAAAAGATTTTAGGATACGCTTAATCCAGTTTTGCAGTGGTAAATTGCCAGGATATAAAATTCCGCAAAAGTTAGAAATAGTTGATAACTGGATGCATAATGATAGGTTTAAGAAGATGAGGAAAAATAGTAATTTTTAGTACTAATGACATAAAAGATTTTGAAGGAGAAGAAAATGACTAACAGTTTTGGTCTATATATGGATCGATTACCAAGGGAACTCCAATTCATGCTTAATATTATAAAGGCTGAAACAGAAGGGGAGTTTCAATCATTAATTCAAAAAGATTTATCAGATGTAGATTGGAATCTATTCTTTGACTTGGCTAACCATCATCGTCTTTATCCACTACTATACCCCAGGTTAAAAATGATAGATGTCGTTCCGGGTGATTTAATTCATAGATTTTCGGAAGAATACCGGATAAACACTTTTCGAATGATGCATTTAACCGCAGAAATGGAAGAAATAAGTAATTTATTCACTAAAAATCAGCAACGTTCAATTGTATTAAAAGGTCCAGTACTTGGAAAGGATTTATATGGTGATATTTCGCTAAGAACCTGCCGGGATATAGATATTCTAGTCCCGATAACGGACTTACATCATGTAAATAATCTTCTTTTAAAACGGGGATATGTGAGGGAGGAGGCTTTTCAGTTCGACCCACGTTTCATAGACTGGAAATGGCGGCACCACCATACGACATACTATCAGCCATATAGCAAAGTAAAACTGGAAATTCATTGGAGATTAAATTCAGGTCCTGGAAGGGAACCAAGTTTTAATGAACTTTGGGAAAGAAAAAGAACTAGCTTGCAGGCTGAATATCCCGTCAATTATTTAAGTAAAGAAGATTTGTTTTACTTTTTAGTAACACATGGGGCAAGACATGGTTGGTCCAGGATTCGGTGGTTGATGGATATTCATGAACTTGTTAGTCAAAATAAAATGGACTGGGTAAGGAGTATAAAGCTTTTAAAAGAGTTTCAGTCCCTTCATTTAGGAGGGCAAGCACTCATTTTATCTTCAAAATTACTTAATACTTCTTTACAAGAAGAAATATTAGCATTAACAGAATTAAAGGCTGCAACTCGGTTAGCTCAAGATACAATATTTTATTTTGAAAAAATGATTTCTCTTCATACTGATCCACTTCCAGAATATGTTGAATCATATCATAATAAGTATTTGTTTTCACTTAAGTCTACACGGAATAAGATATTATATCTTTTGAGTATTTTATATCCATCAATAACAGATGTAAATACCATAAAATTACCGAATTACTTGTTTTTATTATATTTTCCTTTAAGACCTTTTCTTTTAATTATTAGAAAAACAAGGAAGCACTTATTAATATAGATGTGCTTTAATGGAGAATACAAACTCACCCCAAAAAAGTAAGTAAGAATTTTGGAGGATCTTATGAGAAAACACTTAAACCTGATCCAGTTATCTAGAGCTGTAGTTCCGCTTTTCGTTATCCTTTTTCACGCTGAAGATTTTATGGCAGCATATTTTAACTATGATTTTTTGCACTTATCATCTGTAAAAAAATCGGGTGGTGTTTATTACTTTTTTGCGCTCTCGGGTTTTATGATTTATTACTTGTATCATAAGGAGTTTGGAAATAGGAAAATATTAAAACACTATTTATTAAGCAGAATTTCAAGAATTTATCCCTTTTATTGGGTACTCTCAATATGTATCTTACCGGTTTATTTTGTTGTACCTAATTTTGGATCAGGGGATGAAAGAGATATTGGTACAATTATCTCATCCTTATTGTTAATGCCGACACAAAACGAGCCTATTATTGGTGTTGCCTGGTCATTAGTTCACACCGTGTTTTTTTATTTAGTGTTTTCATTAGCCTTCTTTACTCGTAAATGGGCTTCACATCTAGCTCTAATAGTTTGGGCGTTATTTTCAATTGCATTTAGTGTGAACATAATTTCCTCAAATCACTATTTACTTAACTTCTTGTTCAATTTTAATAACTTAATATTTTTATCAGGAATAGGGTGTGCCTATCTAATAACAAGGCTAAGGTTTAACTACCTATTATCTTTAGTAATGATAATAATTGGCTTTGCTGGCTTTCCATTGTCCTGGTTGAATACACAGCACTCTTTCATTGATATAAGTTTTCAGTTTTCTACCGGATGTGCTTCAATTCTACTGATAGTAGGTTTAGCATCGATTGACATGCAGAAAGATATCAGATTGCCTAGGTTGATAAAATATCTTGGTGATGCTTCGTTTTCAATTTATCTTACCAATTTTATTACTATGTCTGCAGTTTCTAAGCTGCTTAGTTCAGTCTCTGACTTTCCAATGCCTAATATGTTAGTTGGAATGTCTTTAATGCTTTTAGCTATAATTGTTGGCTGCTTGGTGTACTCATTCATAGAGAAGCCAATGGCAAAAAGAATCAACCAAATTATCCGTACTGGAAAAGAAGACTCTAATTCTTTAGTAAAGAAGCTTCCTATGAAAAAAGCTTATCTTGAAAGTAAAATGGAGAGTTCCAAAGAACATCTCAATTTTTTGAAGTAAACATGTTTCTTTGTAAAGGGAGGAACGAATGAGTGCAATTGTTGGATTAGTCAATTTTGATCATAACTCATTAAACAGACAAAATAGTTCAAGTCTAATGAAGGCACTAGAGTGTTTTCCAGCAGATGATATACAAGCATGGGATGGGGGAAATGTTTTTCTTGGGTGCCATGCCCAATGGATTACACCAGAATCAATTGGTGAACGGTTACCATACTATGATTCTAATAGCAAACTAGCTATTACAGCTGATGCTATTATTGATAATCGCATGGAATTATTTGAAAAATTACACATAAAACATGTAGATCGACAATCAATAACTGATAGTAAGTTAATCTTACTTTCTTACCAGAAATGGGGAGAGGAAACTCCCAAGTACTTAATAGGTGATTTTGCATTCATGATCTGGGATGAACGAAATCAAACCCTTTTTGGGGCGAGGGATTTCTCGGGAACCAGAACCCTCTATTATCATCAGCATAAGAATCTCTTTACATTTTCGACAACAATCCAGCCTTTACTAACAATGCGATATATACATAAACAATTAAATGAGGAGTGGCTGGCTGAATTTTTAGCGATTTCTTCAGTAGTAGACACAGTAGATGTTTCAATAACACCGTATAAAGATATTTACCAAATACCGCCTTCTCATAGCATCACGGTTGTGAGGGATAAACTTGCAGTTAAGAGATACTGTACTTTATCAATAAGGGAACATTTGAAATTTAAAACCAGTGATGAATATGTTGAGGCTTTTAAGGGAGTTTTTGATGTATCCATTAAGTCCCGCTTGCGAACATATCGAAATGTTGGTTCCCATTTAAGTGGAGGACTGGACTCAGGAGCTATCGTAGGTTTTGCTGCAAAGCACTTAAAAAAAATCGATAAACCATTACATACCTTTAGCTATATCCCGCCAAGTGATTTTAATGATTATACCCCTAACTATTTACTCCCTGATGAGAGGGAGTTTATTTATTCTACTGTCCAATATATAGGGGGTGTTAACGATCATTACTATGATTTTAACGGACGAAATCCTTTATTAGAAGTTGACGACTTTCTGCAAACAATGGAAATGCCTTATAAATTTTTCGAAAATTCTTTCTGGGTGAAAGGGATATTTGAGAAGGCGTCTGAACTGGAAATAGGTGTTTTATTAAGTGGTGGAAGGGGAAATTTAAGCATCTCTTGGGGGTCAGCATTGGACTATTATGCCCTTTTATTAAAGCGGCTCAAATGGATCCAACTGATTAGAGAACTGCACAAATATAGTCGCAATGTAGGAGGTCCCAGATTAGGTAGAATTCCGTTAATAGCAAGAATTGCTTTTCCAGCTATTAATCGTGCAGAGCAGCCAGGCTTACCCCGAAGTTTAATAAATAATAGTTTTGCAGCACAAACAAAAGTATATGAGAAACTTCAGGATCAGGGAGTTGGTACAACCGGCTGGCTCGCTTCATCCAATATTTACAAACAAAGGGAAAACCATTTTGAGAAGCTATTTCATTGGAATGCTACTAATACCCTCGGAACGAAATTATCCCTAAAGTATTCTTTGTGGAAACGGGACCCAACCAATGATTTGCGGGTAATTCGATTTTGTTTATCTGTTCCAGAAGAACAGTATGTTCAAAATGGAGTCGATCGTTTGCTTATTCGCAGGTCGACAGACAAACTCCTGCCAGATAAAGTGAGGTTAAACCAGCGGATAAGAGGTGTCCAAGGAGCAGACTGGGTGCATAGAATGATTCCTTATTGGGACCAATTCCTTAAAGAACTGCAACAGCTAAGTAAGGATGAAAGAATATTAAAATATTTAGATGGGAATGTGATAAAGGCTGCAATTGAAAATGCTGCTGAACCAAAACCAGAGTATGCTACACATCCAGATTATAGACTGTTAATGCGAGCTTTAATTGTCTATAGATTTTTAAACAATTTTACTTGAAAGGAGGTGATTGAATGAAAAAGGAATGGCAGCAACCTGTATTAGAAGTCCTAGAGGTCAAGATGACAATGGCGAATACAAATCCAGGCGATTTTCTAGATGATACTTTTGAAGCTGGAACACGTTGGAGCGACTTAACTTGGGGAAATGACAGCTAGTGGATTAATCTTTATTGAATGATTCTACTACAGAATATTGAAATTAAAACACCTCCAGATGTTCATTACATAAGAGGTGTTTTTTTCATATTCTGTTAGTTTATGATAATTTCCTAAATTATTATCTAGGCAGTGAGAAGAATGAAAAGAATAAAATATAGAAATTGGACTGTTTCTTTGGTAACTCTACTCGTACTAATTAATTATACTTTTTATGACAATAATCAAATCAAGTTAACAAAACAGGTAGTTGAAATTGATCAATTATCTAAAGATTTAGATGGATTCACGATACTTCAAATCACAGATTTACATGAAAAGGAATTCGGAAAAAAACAAACAAAACTAGTAAATAAAATAAATTCGATTCATTACGATGCAATTGTATTTACAGGTGATATGTTGAAAAATAACACGAGTAACAATTTTGACCCCTTTTATGATTTGTTAGAAGGGATTGACAATAAAGAAATAGCATTATTTGTTCCAGGTAATACAGATCCCGAAATGGGTATAAAATCTGAAAACCCTTTGATTAAATCAGATTTTATTACTGGAATGGAGTTGAGAGGTGTTAAATTTCTGGAGTCATTAGTTACAATTGAAAACAGCAATTCGAAATTACATTTTGTTGATTTTGAATTTTCCTTAAAGGATAAAGAGGAGACATTAAGAAAACTAAAGGAGAAGTCGATGGATGAGTCTTCACAAATAGTTTCCTATCAGGAGCAATTATTCGAAGAAATATCCACACATGAGCAGATAGAGAAATCAGATGTCCTAATAGGTCTGACACATTATCCTGTTGTCGACCAAAGGATAGACTATTTAATAGCTGACTCAACCAATCATTTTTTGAACTATGACCTACTCATCGCTGGCCACTATCATGGAGGTCAATTCCGAATTCCGTTCATTGGAGCACTATTTATTCCAGAAGGATGGTACCCAAGGGATGGGCTGTTCCCGCCTCAGGACAGAGTCAAAGGTTTATGGAAATATCGAAACATAAAACAATATGTGAGCACAGGTCTAGGAAGCAGCGATGCGATTCCGTTTTTAAAATTTCGGCTGTTTAATACCCCTGAAATTAACTTACTTACATTGAAAGAAGGAGAGTGAAGCTATTATAGAATTTTAGGAATGTTGACAAAATATTGGATAAATGTTAATTTACTATTAACAACTTGTTCGTTATATAGAATGAAAACATCCTTTATAGTATATTCTTGGTTCTAATGAAATTTACGGAGGTAGGTATGAGTGCGATAACTGGTAGTTTACATTTCGATGGTTCCCCCGTAGTTTCTCAAGAAGTTAAAATAATGATGGATACGCTACTAATATTTCCAGCTGATATTCTACATTCCTGGAGTGGAGAAGGAATCAGCATGGGATTCCATGGACAATGGATTACCCCCCAATCAAAAGATGAAATCCTGCCGTACTGGGACGAGGCTACAAGTATTGCAATTGTTGCAGATGCGATTATTGATAATCGAGAAGAACTTTTTGAACAATTGCAAGTTAGCCAAAATCAAAGAGAAAGAATATCTGATAGTAAGTTAATTTTGTTAGCCTATCATAAATGGCAGGAAGAAGCTCCTAAACATTTAGTGGGGGATTTTGCTTTTATGATTTGGGACTCTCGCGAGAAGAAGTTGTTTGGGGCAAGAGATTTTTCAGGGGCAAGGACACTGTATTTTTTTCATGATCATAAGCGATTTGCTTTTTCTACCACTATAGAACCAATACTTAAAATGCCATTTATTAATAGGAGCCTCAGCGAACAATGGCTTGCAGAATTTCTAGCTATCCCAACAATGGTAGAAGCAGTTGATATGTCACTTACGGTTTATCAAGAAATTAACCAACTTCCTCCCTGCCACTCCATTACAGTGAAAAATGGAAGAGTACTTATTTCAAAGTATTCAAATGTTGTCTCAAACCAATTGATAAGATTCAAAACAAATGAAGAATACGAAGAAGCATTTCGTGACATTTTCAATAAAGCAGTTAAAGCAAGAATTCGAACATTCGGAGGCGTCGGCTCACATTTAAGTGGTGGTTTGGATTCTGGCACTGTAGTGAGCTTTGCTGCAAAAGGTTTAAATGAACAAAATAAACAACTTCATACATACAGCTATGTACCAGATGATGAATTTAATGACTGGACACCTTATTACTATAATTCCGATGAAAGGCCCTTTATCAAAGAAACTGTTAGCCATGTTGGTAATATAAATGATTACTATTATAACTTTAAAGGAAGAAATCCATATACTGAGGTGGATGATTTTCTGAAATTAATGGAAATGCCTTATAAGTTCTTTGAGAATTCTTTCTGGTTAAAGGGAATATTTGAAGAAGCCCAAAAACAAGAGGTTAAGGTTCTATTAAACGGAGCAAGAGGAAATCATTCAATTTCATGGGGTTCTACTAATCTAACACTCAATTATTATAGTCAGCTTTTGAAAAGGTTAAAATGGAAGCGTCTTTTTAATGAGTTAAATCAATATTGTACAAATTTTCAGACTGGAAAATCTGCCATTCTTCCCATAGTAATGCGAAAAACATATACTTCTTTAACCTCCAGAACACCAAAAAATCAAACGGATGAACAATCCTCCATGCTAATCAATCCGTTATTTGCTCAAAAGACAAAAGTATATCAGAAACTTCAAAATCAAGGGATGTACCTTTCAAGCGGAAACATTCATGAAAAGAGTCTAACCAAATATAGAAACAGCCATTATGAACAACCCTACTATTGGAATAAAAGCGGGACTGCCACGACAAAATTATCACTGCGTTATGGACTTTGGGATAGGGATCCTACGAATGATTTACGGGTTATACGCTTTTGTTTATCTATTCCTGATGAACAATACGTCCTAGATGGTATGGACCGCTCATTAATACGTAGGGCAACTGCAAATTATCTTCCTGAAAAAGTTAGACGTAACTTCAGAACGAGGGGTATTCAAGGTGCAGATGTGATTCATCGAATGGCTCCATACTGGAATACCTTTATTGAGGAAATTAAAGCTATTTGTAAAGACTCGTTGTTTTCCGAATTGGTGAATGTTGATCTGATTAAACAGGCCATAACCAAACTAGAAGGAACTCCCCGGCAAGAGTATGTTTTTTCAAATGAATTCAGATTACTAACGAGGAGCCTTATTGTGTATCGCTTTATAAAAAGCGTATAAAAGGAGGTGAGGTTTTGAAGAAAGAATGGAAAATACCTAAATTAGAAGTACTAGATATTAGTATGACAATGAATGGTCCAGGGAATGCAAATGCTGATTGTTTTGATGTTTCGGATGGTTTGGATGAAACGCACACAGGTAGATCGAATGCAAGTTGTTTAGATAGCTAGAAATCACATACTTACACAAAAGAGCCCTCATCCTTACATATAAGAATGAGGGCATATTATTCTAACAAACAGGAGGATCTATGCTTAATACAGTCCAAAAAGTTTTATACATAGGGTTTGGTTTTCGTATATTTAGCGATATAGCATTACCGGAATTGCCTAAGTCTACCTGTCAGGATGAATCATACGATATCGTTTTCGAAAAGGATGAATTAACAGATATATGGAGCGAGTTTACAAGTTCTAACAGTTTTTTTGTTATTAAAGAAAACCAAACCTTGTTTCATATCCCAAATGTAGCAGTGTACTCTATTGAAAACGGTAATACAGTTAAATATTCCCCTGCTGATGGAGCTAGTGAAGACCAAGTACGCCTTTATTTACTAGGTTCATGTATGGGGGCTCTTTTAATCCAGCGAAAAATACTCCCGCTTCATGGGAGTGCAATCGAAATCAATGGTAAAGCCTATGCAATCGTTGGTGATTCTGGAGCAGGAAAATCTACACTTGCCTCTTCATTTTTATTGCAAGGTTATCAACTTCTTAGTGATGATATTATTCCTGTTTCGTTAGCTAAGGGAGGTATACCGGTAGTTACACCTGCCTATCCACAACAAAAACTTTGGCAGGAAAGCTTATTGGAATTTGGTATCTCAACTAAAGAATTACGTCCTATCGTTGACCGAGAGACGAAGTTTGCTGTTCCTGTATCTTCTCAATTTGTTAATAAACCTATACCACTGGCCGGAGTGTTTGAACTAGTAAAAACGGATACTATGAATATTGAAATGCACCAAATATTTGGTCTTGAAAGGCTGCATACCTTGTTTTATCACACGTATCGTAATTTTCTGCTAGGACCTTCTGGAAGGATGGAATGGCATTTTTCATTTACGACAGGCTTAGTAGATAAATTAGACTTTTATCAATTACGACGTCCGACTGTACGTTTTACTGCAAATGAACTGGCTTCAATTATTTTATCGACTTTAAATTAGGGGGAGTAGAAATGACAATAAAAACAAATATTTCACTAACAGATATGGTTGTTCAAGGGAAAGGAAACATTGTCAGCGATATGGGCGGAGAAAAGGTAATGTTAAGCGTTAAGAATGGTAAGTACTACAACTTAGGTGAAATTGGCGGTGAAATTTGGGGGTTACTTGAGTCACCAATAAAAATATCTGATGTAGTGAAAACTTTAATTTCTGTTTACCAGGTGGAGGAGATTGATTGTCAGCAGCAGGTGTTAGTGTTTGTGGAGCATCTCTTAGAGGAAGGATTAATTGAAAAGCGATAAGGGGAGAAGTGATGAAAACAGCTTTACGAAAACTTAAAATATTTTTATCTCTCGGTTCTAAAAGAAAAAAACAGTTACTCGAAGCTTTTATTTTATTGGGGTGGGCTCGACTATTAAAATTGATGCCCTTTAATAAAATTGCTCCATCACTTGGCGATCATATGGAAGAGACCTCTTTTGAACTAAATGATCAAACTAAGGAGACTTTATGTAATATTTCTTGGGCTATCCATACAATGAGCCGTTATACCGTTTGGGAAAGTCAGTGTCTTGTAAGAGCAATAGCTGGAATGAAAATGCTTAAAAGGAGAAATATCGAGAGTACTCTTTATTTAGGTACTGGAAAAGATGAAACAGGAAGAATGATTGCGCATGCATGGCTCCGCAGCGGCTCTTACTATGTTTCAGGAGCAGAAGGAATGGAGAAGTTTACAGTAGTCGGAAAATTTGCCAATAAGCTGCCGCAAGTGAAATTATCGAGTGGACATAGATAATCCTTTTTCTTTGGCAGCTGTATAAAATGTCATCTACGCCACATTTCCTCAGGGGGAAACGATGAAACATGTGAATTATTTCTTAAAGCAAATACATTTTTTTGCTGGAAAGACTTTATATATTAATCTTATTGCTATGGTCTTTATTAGTTTACTTGAAGGTATTGGAATTTTATTGTTAATCCCGATGATAAATATCAGTGGAATCGTAAACGTTGATACTGGGAAGGTAATTAGTATAGGAGAAATCAATGTATTACAAACAATTCCTAATCATTTGGTGTTACCAATCATATTATCCATTTATGTTTTAATTGTTATTGGACAAAATGTATTACAACGTCAAATCACGATCCGAAATGCTATGATCCAGCATAGTTTTTTTAGATACTTACGGATAAATACCTACAATTTGATTCTTTATTCCAACTGGGATTTCTTTATCAAGAAAAGAAAATCGGATCTTATAAATCTATTAACTACAGAAATAACCCGCGCAAGTGCTGGAACACATTCTTTTTTACAATTCATTACCTCATTGATTTTTACCTTCATACAGATTGCTTTGGCCTTTGTTCTTTCACCAAATATAACAATATTCGTGCTACTAAGTGGATTCGTCCTCATTTTCTTTAACCGCAAATTTCTTCGGCGCTCTTTAATCTTGGGTAATACAAATTTTGAACTAGGGAAGAGTTATCTCGCAGGTATTACTGATCAAATTAACGGGATTAAGGATATTAAAAGTAATACGTTGGAAGAGTCACGGATGGAATGGTATCAAAATATTACGCAGCAAATGAGGGATGAACAGGTCGCATATACAAAATTAAGGACCAAATCTCAATTCTATTATAAAGCATCATCAGCCCTTCTAATTGCTGTCTTTATTTTCGCAGCAATAAATTTGTATCAAGCACATTCTGGTGAATTGATGTTAATTATTATTATTTTCTCAAGGCTATGGCCAAGAGTCTCGGGAATACAATCATCGATGGAACAGATCGCTGCAACTCTCCCTTCTTTTAAGGCGGTAATGGCTTTACAAAAAGAATGTCATGCTGCTAAAGAATTGGAGTGTACAGAAAAGACGGAACCGTTACAAATTAGAGAAGGAATCCAATGCAGCAATATTTCTTTTCGATATGATAAGAACAAGCCACAGTATGCATTAAAGAATATTAATGTAAGTATTCCTGTTAACCAAACTACGGCTGTCGTAGGACGTTCTGGGGCTGGTAAAAGTACATTAATTGATTTATTAATGGGTCTTAATATTCCAGAAAGTGGAGACCTATTAGTAGACGGAATCCCACTTACAGGTAAAACCCTATTATCCTTAAGAAGAGCTGTCAGTTATGTTCCACAAGATCCTTTCCTTTTTAACACTAGCATTAAGGATAATCTGCTACTCGTAAATGAAAAAGCATCTGAAGAACAAATTTGGGAGGCCCTTGAATTTTCTTCTGCAGGAGAGTTTGTAAGAAAGCTGCCACAAGGATTGGATACAATCATTGGGGACAGGGGGATTAAACTTTCTGGTGGAGAACGGCAGCGAATTGTTCTTGCACGTGCAATTTTACGGAAACCTTCAATCCTGATTCTAGATGAAGCGACTAGTGCATTGGATTCCGAAAACGAATTGAAGATACAGGAAGCTATTGACAGGCTCAAAGGAAAAATGACAATAATCGTGATTGCCCACCGATTGTCGACAATTCGTAATGCCAATCGAGTTATTGTATTAGACCAAGGACAGGTTATTCAGCATGGAGAGTATAATCTACTAGCTAAAGAGAAACGTGGAGCGCTTGGAAATCTATTAAAAAAACAAAAGGAAGCATTACTATAAAAATCAGTAAAATGCCGAAATTGGTAGTTATATAAAGAAAAATATCAATTGACTAGTTCTTTATAAAGAACTAAAATTAGTGAAAATAAGTTAGAATGTTGGTCTCATAAAAAAATTTTTTCTTCAATGTTCTTTATAAAGAAAAATGTGTTTTTAAAGGAGAATATTTTTTAAGGGGATACGAATATGGCTTCAATACCACGAACGGCTTATATGTTACAAATCCACAAAAATCCAAATCAAGTAAATAAGTTTATTAATCAGCTTATCTCTGATGGTTATGCAGATGTTTTTGTTCATATTGACAAAAGAAGCTATGACAGTATGAGTGAAAAAATCATAAAAAGCCCATTTGTGACTGTGCTGAAGGACAGCGTTAATTGTGAATGGGGTGACATAAGCCAAGTCACAACTACAACCATGTTGCTAAGGGAGGTTTTGGCTTCTAATAAGAAGTATGATTATGTTTGTTTAAGAAGCGGCCAAGACTTACTGATTAAAGATGGATTTAAGGACTTCTTATTAAGGAATGAAAAAAAAATATATATGACTTTACGGGATGTTAGCAGATTTAATTTAGGGCTAATGAAAATCAATTGGCCCAAAAACACACGTAAGCGGTATACAACCCCGCACCCTAATAGAATTTATAGGAGAATACTACAGAGCTTATTTCGAAGAGGACTAAATATTTTTCCAAACACTAACTATTGGCCAAATGATTACTCATTCTTTAATGGATCTCAATGGTTTAGTGTTCCGTTAGAGGTTGCTGAATACATGATAGAGTTTCTGGATAACAATGAATGGTACTTTAAATATTTTGAAAATACACTGTGTCCGGATGAGTGGTTTTTTCACACCCTGATTATGAATTCCCCTTATAAAACAGACGTAGTAAATAACAATTTTATGTTTCTAAAATGGGGAGAAAAGTTCAGCGAGCAAAGTTCACCGCAATACTTAACAAATCTTGATATTCCTTTAATAGAGAAATCAGGGGATTTCTTTGCTAGAAAATTTGATGAAGATATTGATCATATAGTAATAGACTATTTTGCTAATAAAACAAAGTTCAGTACAAAACAGGATGAAAAAGTTCATATTTTAACATGAACTATAGTTTGTACACAACTTGTAGCCTAAATGGGGGAATATCATTTGGAGAATGTGGCCAATCTTAGAAAAGTGAATGAACTAATATCTTGCCATAAATATTTGACAGAGCTAGATAAAAAGTACGGGTCTTCTTTTTATTTATTGAATGTAGATAAATTAAGAGAAAACTATAAAAAGATTGAATATGCTTTTCAAAGTCGATATGACCAATTTATTATCGGTTATTCGTATAAGACCAATTACGTGCCCTTTTTATGTAAACAACTTAAAAATTTAGGAGCCTATGCTGAAGTAGTTTCTAGATTAGAGTATGATTTGGCAATAAAAATAGGTGTAGATCCTAAAAAAATTATTTTTAATGGTCCGTTAAAGAATAAAGAGGATATTTACTATGCTTTAAATAACGAAAGTAAAATCAATCTTGATTCCCAATATGAGATAAATTTTGTAGAAGAATATGCTAGGAAAAATCCAAATCGAAAAATAAAAGTCGGATTAAGAGTGAATTTTGATCTCTCAGAAAATGGAGAAAGCCCTCTCGTTGAAGGTCATGAAGTTAGTAGGTTCGGCATTTGTATGGAAAATGGAGATTTCAATTCTGCCATGAACAAGTTAAGTAGAATAAAGAATGTTCAAATATCAGGGCTGCATGGTCATTTTTCTACAAGCAGAAGAAAGGTAGAAACCTTTCAAAAAATAACTCAAGTCCTGTGTAACCTGGCAAAGGAACACAAATTAACAGACTTAGATTATTTAGACATAGGTGGGGGATTCTTTGGGGAAGTACCGAAGATACTTATCGATAATATCCCTACATTTGATGACTATGCTGAAGCAGTGTGCACAGTTATGAATAAAGAATTTGGCCACTATAAAACAAAACCCAATTTAATTATAGAACCAGGTATTTCAATGGTTGCGAATGTATTTCAATTTGTTGCTAAAGTAATTGATACAAAATCAATAAAAAATCATAACTTTGTGTTGGTAGATGGCAGTGTACATAATATCAAACCAACCATGCATAAAAAGAATCTTCCAATGAAAATTGTTAGACAAGATAGTGTTGCTCAAAGGAATAATGAGGATTTTCATATCGTTGGCTATACTTGTTTGGAAAAAGATTATTTAGCTTATAATTTTCATGAAAATATACCTAAATCTAATGATTACATTATTTTTGAAAATGTTGGAGCATATACAATCGTTTTTAATCCTTCTTTTATAAAGGAAAAACCAGGTATTGTTGCGATTGAAGATAATCAAATATCAGAAGTAAGAAAAAAAGAAACGTTACAACAATTTTTCAATGAAGAAATATATACTTTTTAGGTTATTGGGAGGAGTAAGGGAATGAATATTCTCATTTCAAGTGTGGGAAGGCGAGTACAGTTAATCGAGTATTTTAAAGCTGAGCTAAATAAAGTTAATGGAAAAGTTTTGGCGGTAGACTGCGACCACACAGCACCTGCGTTATATCATGCTGATTTTTTTGAGCTTGTGCCACGGATTGATCATCCTGACTATAAAACTGTTATTAAAAGCCTCTGTAAGAAATATAACATCAAGGGTATTTTATCGTTAATAGATCCTGAATTATCAATATTAACTACGCTGAAAGAAGAATTTGGAAAAGAAGACATTCACATCATTGTATCGGATAAGCAAGTCATTGATATATGCTATGACAAATACTTAACATATGAATTTTTAAAAAGTAATGACTTACCAGCAGTTCCAACTTATGAAAATCTTAATGATGTAATCCAGGCATTAAACCTAGGAAAGATTAATTTTCCATTAATGTTAAAGCCCAAAAATGGCAGTGGAAGTGCTGGATTGTATCAAGTGACCAATCTTAACGACCTTCAAATTTATTGGAGAAATAACGATAACCTCATTGCTCAGCCGTTTATGGAAGGGAGTGAATATTGTGTAGAATGTTATATCGACCTTCTATCAAATGAGGTGATTAGTCATTTTAGTAAACGAAAAATTAATATGAGGGCTGGAGAAACTGATAAATCTATTGCTATAAAAGACCCTGTCCTATTTGAGTTAACATTAAAACTAATCCAAGCTTTAAAACCAATAGGGCCGGTTGATATAGATTTCTTTAAAACGGAAGATGGTTATGTGATATCTGAAATAAATCCAAGATTTGGTGGAGGATATCCATATGCATATGAAATGGGAGAAAATTTCATTATAAGCATTATTAATAATCTTAATGGTATTACTAATCCACGATATGAAAAAAACGTCAATCATTATGAAGAAGGGAAGATTATGGTTAGATTTGATCAGTTTGTGGTTCTGTAATCAGTTCAACAGTTTTACAAAGATTCGTATCTTAATTAATGGAGGGGTGGAATATGGAAGCTTTTCTATTAGAATTAGCCGATTTACTAGAGATTGAGAGAGCGGATTTGACCAATGAATATCAGCTGGAAGAAAACGAGAATTGGGACTCTTTGGCGTTAATTTCAATTATTGTGATGGTTGATGAACACTTCAAGTTATCTGTTTCAAATGAAGCTTTAAAGAAGTGTAAAGTTGTAGGCGATTTATTAAATCTAATCAATAAGCAACTCGAGGTTATCAAAACATAGACAGCAGGATGCTTCCATTCAATAGTAAAGGAAGATATATTATGAAAAAAGTTATAATTGTAGGTGCAGGCGGATTAGCAAGAATGATATACAGCTGGCTCCCAAGCATTATCAGTGATTCTTGGGAAGTAATTGGTTTTATTAGTGATAGATTAGACATTCTAAATGACTACAATTATAACCTACCAATTATCAGCACAATCCAAGATTATCAGCCAGAAGAGGACCATGTTTTAGTTATGGCAATTGCTGACCCAAAGGATAAGCTGGCTGTAGGGAAAGCTTTAGAAAATCGCGGTGGAAAATTTATTAGCTTGATTCATCCAACTGCGATAATTGGTGAAAATGTCCAACTGGGTAATGGATGTATAATAAGCCCACGTGCAATACTAACTTGTGATATACAAGTTGGGGATTTTGTGATGATTAATTTATGTTCGACTATCGGGCATGATGTCGTTATTGGTAATGGTTGTACCATTAATTCTCATTCAGATGTAACCGGCTGTGCTGAGTTGGGGACTGGTGTATTTTTAGGCAGTCATGCAGTTATAACACCAAGTATCAAAGTAAGAGATTTTGCAAAGATTGGGGCAGGTAGTGTAGTCGTAAAAAAAGTAAAACCTGATACTACAGTATTCGGCATACCTGCTAAACAAATCTAATGTAAAAATATAATGCCTCTCGGAATAAAAGAAATCTATTCCGAGGGGCTAATTTCATTCATACAAAAACACCTTCAAATTTTCCTTCTGATCAATGGTAGCAAGCAGCACATTCTTTACCTCTGTCTGATACATAAAGGTCAGCGTATTCACAAGCCACCCTTCCTCCAAATTCACTTCCCTCAATTGTTTTAAATCTATTTTCCCTTCCTTAATGATGATTTTAGGAAGGTCAAAGGGCTCTGTTTGCAAGTTATAGGTGGAAGGTGTTATCGGTTCATGTTTCGGATCTAAAAAGACAGAGATTTTCCCGTCTGCTTCCCATAATGTTAATGCCACTTTTTTTATGTCATCTATATTTTCTTTCCGTAGTTCCTCTAATAAAACATCAATCGAAATTCTTGCCTTTTTTAACCCGGCAGCCTTAATCTCTCCGTCCTTAACAAGTGTTATCGGTGCGGAATTGATAAGTTTCCTTACCCCCGGCCATTTCAATATCGTAAAAACACTACCGATATATAACCCTACAAATACAATGGTAGTTAGCATCGAGCCTTTTAGCCCAAGTTCTTCGTCAGATAAGGGATGGGCAATAATATTTCCAAGCACGAGGGCGACAACAAAATCGAGAAGTCTTAATTGAGAGATGGAGCGCTGTCCCATCACTTTGGTTACAATCACCAAAAAAAAGTACGACACGATTGCTCTTAGAATCCACTCCAAAGAGGTAAGTGTTTCCTGACCATGAAAGAAATTCACTGAAGACACATCCTTAACGAAGGTATTGCTCTTCTATGTTTACAAAAACTTCACACAAACCGCATAAGGAACGGTGATATCAGATTGTAATAACGTCAATTTTCCTGTTTCCTCATCACGTGCATACAACACCAAATTACTAGACTCCTGATTTGCTGCAACAATATATCTCTCGCTCGGATCTAATGAAAAGTCCCTCGGCCAGTCCCCTTCAGTAGAAACTCTTTCAACAAAGCTTAGTTTCCCCGTTTCTTGACTAACCTTAAAAACAGCAATGCTGTTATGCCCACGATTTCCCGCGTATATAAAACGTCCATCAGAAGAAATATGAATCGCACTTCCTTGGTTATTTTCAGTAAAATCCTCTGGAAGGGTGGAGATATACTGTTTTTCTGAGAAGTGGCCGTCTTCCGGATTATAGCTTAAGGTAATCACTTCAGAGCTAAACTCTGTCATAATATAGGCAGTTTTCCCATTAGGATGAAAGACTAGATGACGCGGGCCGCTGCCAGCTTTTAACGGAAGAAGCTTCTTTTTGGTAAGCTCCCCGTCTTCCGCTACATCGTAGGTAATTACCGCATCAATCCCGAGTTCCACAACGGTTAAATACTTTTCATCTGGTGTTAAAGCGGCATAATGTGAATGCGGCTTTTCCTGTCTTGGGTCAGGTCCAGATCCCTCATGGTAAACAATGGATGCTGGCGGTTGAAGTGACCCGTCCTCATTTAAAAGGTAAGACTCTGCGCTCCCTTTATGATAATTGGCACTGAACACATATCGGTTTTTACTGTCTACACTTACATGGCAGGGAGGTGATCCTTCTAATGCCTGACTGTTAATCGCTTTTAGCTCACCATTTTCTTGAATAGTGAATGATGCAACACCGCCTGAATTGCCTTCTTTTGAGACAGCATATAAATATTGTCTGTTATCGCTAATGGTTAAGTATGTAGGGTTCTCCAAAGCAGCCGCAACCTTGATATCTGATATCTTCCCCTCTGCTGCATTTAATGTAAAGGAATAAATCCCTTTACTATCACCTTTTGTATAGGTGCCAATGAAACCTTTAAACTCATGATTTGTCATTTTCATTCCCCTTAATAAATAGATTCATTTTATTTTAACAAAAAAACGTAGAATTATTAAAAATTAGTGCTTAATGTCCAAAGAATTGCAGGCGTTTGTTGTTCAACTTGCACATTGTCACAAGAAAGGGTTTTCTATAACCTAAAAAGAGTATATCTTTTCTGCTCAATAGTAGAATGCCTAGGAGGACTAAAATGAAATATCGCAAGCTTGGTAATAGCGGGTTACGGGTTAGTGAAATTGCTTTAGGAAGCTGGTTAACATATGGAAAGGCTGTTAATAACCAAACGGCACATGACTGTGTACATAAGGCATACGAGCTAGGAATTAATTTTTTTGATACAGCTAATGCGTATGAAGGTGGAAAAGCAGAGGAAGTACTCGGTGAAGCACTTAAATCGTATCAGAGAAGCAGTTATGTGGTAGCAACAAAGTTGTTTTTCCCAATGGGGGATGGTCCAAATGAACGCGGTTTGTCAAGAAAGCATATTATGGAACAATGTGATGCCAGCTTGAAACGACTTGGCTTAGATTATATTGATTTATATCAATGCCACCGGTTTGACGTGGAAGTTCCGATGGAAGAAACACTTTATGCTCTAGATGACCTGGTGAGACAAGGAAAGGTTCTTTACAGCGGAGTTAGTGAATGGACAGCAGCTCAGATTGAGAAAGCGGCAGGAATTAGGAAGGAACTCAAACTAAGGCCACTTATTTCAAATCAACCGATATACAATATGCTAGAGAGATATATAGAAGAAGATATTATTAGTACCAGTACCCAGAATGGCATGAGTCAGATTGTTTTTTCGCCATTAGCACAAGGTGTTCTAACAGGAAAATACAAACCAAATACTGAAAAGCCAGCTGACAGTCGTGCGGCTAACGATGCTACTAATTTTGTTATTAATAGCTATTTCCGCAACGATGTACTAGAAAGCGTGCAAAAGTTAAACAACATTGCTAAGGAACTGGGTATAACATTAAGCCAGCTTTCACTAGCCTGGATTTTAAGTAATCCTGGTATCAGCTCTGCGATTATTGGGGCAAGCAGGCCATCACAAATCGAAGAAAACGTTAAGGCTGTTGATGTTGTATTAACAAATGACGTATTAACAGCAATTAATCAAGTACTTGCAGAAATAAAAGACTTCGCCCCTTTAAGATAAGAAAAAGGGTCCTGTTGCTAAGAACAGGGCCCATAATTCCTATATTTTATTAGCCTGCGAATGTTGAATCTTGATAAAAACAAGATTACACAAGTGATAGTTACAATAGGCATACAACGCGAAAATAAAGATAAACGTGATTGGCCATGTGAATAGAATTAACGCAGTGAGGACTAGTAGAACAATAACAGATAAAGTAACCAGGATATACCTAATCGAAAAGAAAAAAGAATTCTTAATCGCATTCAGCCAATTGACATTATAATGGGCGATCGTCGGGAAAATAAAAATCGTGATAAACAGGATGATGAATCCTAATAAAAATAAAACAGGTAACAGGATATACTGGAAAGAACCAAGATGTTCCATTAACATAAAATCTACAACAAATACTCCGCCAAAAACGATCCAAATGATACCTAATATAAAGCTTTGTTTAAAGTTCTCTTTGAAATATTGGTAAAACGAGCGGAAAACACTAAAGTCCTTATGAAGGACCCATTGGCGTACAACACAGTACATAGCCACGGTAGCAGGGAAAATAGTGACAATGGGTAAACAAAATAATAGCCATAGAACAGTCAATTGAAAAAACGCAGTGACAACTTCAAGTATCTTAAAAATTTCTTTCATAATCTCACCAAGTTTCGTATTTTCTAGCAGTACAATAAAAATAGCATAGATTTAGTAAAAATAGAAGTAGATTAACATGGAGGAAAGAATGGGTATAAAAGCGATCTTTTTTGACTTAGATGACACATTACATGATCACCTTTTGCCGTTTTCGAATGCATTTAAACTGACTTTTCCATCTAATGATGAGCAGCTTGACATCGAAGCGGTATACAAAAAATTTAGAGATTTTAGCGACCTGCTTTGGAAAAAATACAGTGTTGGTGAACTAACCCTCGAACAATTAAGAATTGATAGATTGGTATCAGCGATGAAATATTTTAATCGTCACATCTCAGAAGCACAAGCAACAGGTTTCCAAGCTCGTTATGAGGAAGAATTGAACAACCTTCGTTTATTTCCGGAAGTACCTGAACTAATCGAAAAGTTTAAAAGCAAAGAAATCCATGTTGGAATCATTACAAATGGTCCGGTCGAACACCAATTTAATAAAATTAAGCTGCTAGGTCTAACAAATCATATCCCTAGAGAAATGATGACCATCTCGGATGAAGTTGGAGTTGCAAAGCCGAATGTGCAAATATTCCACCTTGTTGCCCAAAGGCGTGGCTTTTCTCCGAATGAGATTTTATACATTGGGGATTCTTGGCCGAATGATGTAGTTGCCCCAATCGAAGCAGGCTGGCAGGCTGTCTGGTATAATCACCGCAAAAGACAGCCAACTACTGAACATAAGCCATTGGCAGAAATAGACCAGTTGCTATCTGTTCTCGAATTTATAGAAAAGGTATCCGATTAGGAGGGAATATAATGAGACACCATACATTTGCAAAAACCCCACCAATGGGCTGGAACAGCTGGGATTGTTATGGAGCCACCGTTCGAGAAGAGGAAGTAAAAGGGAATGCGGACTATATGGCAGAACATCTTAAACCATCTGGATGGGAGTACATCGTAGTAGATATTCAATGGTACGAAGCGGGAGCAGTTTCCTCGGCATACCGTCCTTTTGTTCCACTCGAGATGGATGAATACTCTAGACTAATTCCTGCCGTTAATCGATTTCCTTCCTCATCAGATGGAAAGGGCTTTAAACCACTGGCTGAATATGTACATAGCCTAGGTCTTAAATTCGGTATTCATATTATGCGCGGCATCCCTCGTCAAGCTGTACATAACAATACACCGTTATTAGGGACAAGTGTGAGGGCTAGAGATATTGCTCATCCAAATTCAATTTGTCCTTGGAATACGGATATGTACGGAGTGGATGCCTCTAAAGATGGCGCCCAGGAATATTACAATTCCTTATTTGAACTATATGCCGAATGGGGAGTCGATTTTGTTAAAGTGGATGATATCGCCGCATCAAGACTTTATTATATTCATAAAGCAGAAATTGAACTAATTCGTAAGGCGATTGACCAGTGTGGAAGAGATATGGTTCTGAGCTTGTCACCAGGACCTGCACCATTAGAATTTGCAGAAGACTTAAAGAATAATGCGAATATGTGGAGAATGACAGATGATTATTGGGATCATTGGAATCTTCTCTTTGGAATGTTTGAAAGATGTGAAAAATGGAGTGAATACGTTGGAGAAGGTCATTGGCCGGACTGTGATATGCTGCCACTAGGACATATTGGAGTTCGCTCTGTTGATGGAGGAGGAGGGGACCGCTGGACTCGATTCTCAAGAGACGAACAAGTAACCATGATGACATTATGGTCCATCTTCCGCTCTCCGCTCATGTTTGGTGGGGAATTAAGAGATAATGATGCATGGACTCTATCCTTACTAAGCAACAAGGAAGTATTAGAGGTAAACCAAGACAGCCATAGCAATCGCCTGGTATATCGTGATGATGACAAAGTTGTCTGGACAGCTAGAAATAATGATGACCACACATATGTTGCGTTATTCAACGTTGGTGAGGAAACTACTGATATAGAGGTTTCATTAGAACAACTTGGACTTTCGCAAAAAAAGCACGTTAGAGATTTATGGAACCAGGAAGAAATTGGAGAAATTTCCGATACAATCCAGCATACTTTACTTCCCCACAGTTCCATGCTATTAAAGTTGTACTAATAGAAATAATCCCCCTTAATGTAAAGGGGGATTATTTCTTGTTTAAATACTAAACAAAATAATGTTTACTTCAATTGACAGATGTAGATTTTTTTACTTCGGCAGTAGAACTCCGTACAACCAATTCTGGTTCATATATAACGGATTGCGGGATATTTTCATTCCCTTCAACGGCTGAAACAATCCATTTAGCTGCTTCAATTCCCATATCCATCTTTGGATGGGTGACTGACGTGAGCTTTATTTCGGATGCTTCCGCTAAATAGGAATCGTCATATCCAACAAGTGAGACGTCTTCAGGGACGTTTAATTGCAGGCCTCTCAGCATATCAGACACGCTAAGAGCGATTTGGTCGTTGTAACAGAAAATGGCGGTAGGCATTTTTTCTGCAGCAAGATATTTATTTAATTGATCTAATATTTTTCTTTCTGCGTCCTCGGTTGTAAACGTAATGACCATGTCAGGGAAAAACGGCAAACCATGCTCTCTAAATGCGCGGATAAAGCCTTGCATACGGTTAACACCTTGAAGATCATCTGTTTTAAATATACCAATAATTTTCTCATGCCCTAGTTTAATCAGATGCTCCGTTGCAATATAACCGCCGTGTTCATCGTTCATGATAATGTGTGGCGGCATTAATTGTGAGTAATATTGGTTAATCATTAAGTAAGGTATGTTATTTTGCTCTAATTCCAGGTAGTAATTAATATTAGGATTATAATTACTGCTTTTAGTTGGTTCGACAATGAGCCCGTCAATATTTCGGCTTAACATCGTTTGTAAACATTGTTTTTCTTTTTCAATATCGTTATCCGTACAAGCAAAGGTTAAAGAGTATCCTTTGGTAGTTAGATAAGATTCAATCCCTTTAATAATTGAAGGGAAAATATAATCAGATATATAAGTAGTAATTACACCTATATTCTTAGTACCATGATTGGTTGAATTTTGCAGTAATTCCTTAGTCTGATTTTCTCCTATACTATGGGAGCAAAAAGTTCCGGCTCCTTGTTCTCTGTATAATAATCCTTCATGAACTAAGTCTCCAACTGCTTGGCGGACCGTATGTCTGCTGACACCAAACATTTTAACCAATTCATTTTCAGAATAAATCTTTTCTCCTGGGCTAACCTTGCCTGTTGTGATCCATTCCGTTATCTTTTCTTTCACCATATTATATTTGGTCTTTTGTGCCATGTTACACCACTCTTTCATTCGATTAATCATTTTAACAACTTATACGTACAACAGTTCAAATGAATTAATAAGACTATATTACCAAAGTAATAAAAGATTTACTATGACTAAATTATACTAAATAATGTTCAAAAAAACACGTACGTACAAAGTAAATATTTTTTATAAAACCAATTGACATGTACGAACAGGTATATTACTATTTGAAGTATAGAGAATACGCTTTCATAGATTTACAGCAAGAGACTCTAGAAAAAAGGTTAGAAAAGCTTACTGAAGTTAAGAATATCTGCTTAATTAGGAAGAATTTCTAGGAGGGATTCTTATGTAATCGTCCAACATGTCCGTACATCTATATTATGGTATTCTATTAATCTAGCAGCTACATATCTCACTTTCTATAATATATAAAAGTGGGTGTGCTTTCAAAGCATTTTCATGATGGGGTTCAATTTTTAAAAAATATAAAAATATAGTTTTTGGAGGGGTTAACTTGTTTAAATCATCTAAAAAAATGGGCATTATGTTGCTTCTGGCAATTATGATGATCAGTACAGTATTAGCAGGTTGTGGTGGTAAGGAAAGTAATTCAGGTGAAAGCAAATCCGGAAAAACGGAAATCACTTTCATGTTTAGAGGTGAGCCAAAAGAATTAGAAG
>JBFNER010000024.1:0-62404 GCA_040797665.1 Neobacillus sp.
ATATAAAAGTAAACATTGTACAAAAAGGAATTTACACAAAAGTCTGGACTTGACTCGGTCACCACGTTTTCGGGCATCTTAAACCCTTTATCGTTTCAAATTAACCAATTCTTCTAAAATGGAATCGGAGACGGTGATGATTTTTGCGTTTGCCTGGAAGCCGCGCTGGGCGGTAATCATTTCGGTTAATTCCTCTGAGAGGTCAACGTTAGACATCTCAAGTGTGCCCGAAATGATGCTTGTGTTGCTTCCGGCAGCCAGCAAGGTTGCCATGTTTCGTGCATCAGCATTTGGTGATAACGAATACAAGGAACCGCCGGATTTTAATAAGCCACCTGGATTGTCCACCGCAACTGTACCGATTTTTACACCCGTATCAACACTTGTTCCGTCAGGATTGACACCAATAATTGAACCATTCATATCAATGGCAAACGAAATAAATTCGTCAGAGATCGTAATCGGAGCTCCGGTACCATCAAGGACAAACATTCCGTTTTGATTGACCAATTGATTGCTGCTATCCACTCTGAAATTTCCTGCTCTTGTTAAAAATTGCTCGCCAGCTGCGTTCTGTACAACAAAAAATCCATCGCCATCAATATAAAGGTCTGTCCCAATATTTGTGGTCATCGGACTTCCCGGTGTGTGCAGCGTATCAATGCTTCCAACTCTTGAACCTAGACCAACCTGAATCGGGTTCGTTCCGCCAGACGTTCCCGTTGGACCGGTCGCTGCCTTTACCGTCTGGCTAAAGATATCCTCAAATACCACTCGACCCTTTTTAAAACCTACTGTATTAACATTAGCAATATTATTACCGATGACATCCAGCTTCGTTTGGAATCCCTTTAACCCAGAAACCCCTGCATTTAATGAACGTAGCATGTTTTTCTCCTCCTAATTATTCACAATCTCCATTGAAATAATCGCATTCGATACGACTTCTTGATCACCGATTTTAAAATAAACCTGATTGTTCTTGTAGCTGATTCCTGTAACCGTCCCGCTTTCCCGTGCATTTGTTTCAGGATTAATCCAGTCTACTTGATTTCCAAGTACATACGAATATTGACTTAAATTATTACTTGACTCTAGATACGCTGTCAGCGAATGATTTAAATTCGAAAGCTGCTCCAGCACACTTAACTGTGCCATTTGCGCAACAAACTCCCCGTCCTTCTGAGGCTGGGTCGGGTCCTGATTCTGCAGCTGAGTCACTAATATTTTTAAAAACGCTTCTTTCCCGAGATCCTGTTTAGGCATCACGCTTGCTGTTGATGTTGTGTAGGAATTAATCGTATTGATGGACGTCACTGTTGTGCCTCCTTAAGCCGTTGTATTTATTTTTGAGACCCAACCTGTTTCCATTCCATACTCACGATATTCATCCTGGGTCTGTATTATTGATTGTTCATTACGTTTTCGGGAATCCTGCTGTTGCTGCCTGCCGCTAGAATCACCTTTTTGCGAAAAAGCCCCCATGAAGCTAGTGCCAGAGGTACTCGTCTGGGCTTGAGAAACATCAATCTTTGCGACCTGAAGCCCTTGAGTTTCTAAGGCGGAACGCAATGTCTGTACATGTGTTTCGAGTAAATCCTTCCCTAAAGGAGTACTCGTTAAGAACTCCGCCGTCACTTGCCCATCGTGAATCGTTACCTTTACATCGACCTTTCCTAAGTGCTTCGGTGCTAACGTAAACGCTGCTTCGATTCCATCATCCATACCTGTTATATGGATTGACGACTGCAAGAACTTTGTCACCTCTTGATCGAAATGTGAAGCACGAACGGTTGGCATTTGAACCTGCTGTCCACTCGAATGATTTGATTGAGTGATTTGAGGTGAAGTAATGATAGTGAAAGCCTCCGCTTGTGAATTCTTACCGGATGGTACTGTTTCTATCAAACTACTAGCCTCATCAGCTTGAACAAAAGTCTGAGAAATATGCTTTTCACCCTCCACGATTTGTCGTTTGAGAATGTTTGCAGCGTCCGGCTGCGGTTCTGGCATTTTCCCAGTCGGTGCTGATTCCGATTGCTTTTCTGTTGTTATTCCAGCCGGTGTTGTTACCACTTGAGGCTGTTCAGGCTGGATCTCAATTGGTACCTGTATAAGCGGGGTTTTTTCAAAAATGATCCCCATTAATGGATTCTGCTGCTGCAAAAAAGGAAGCTGTGCTAAAACCTGCTCAGAATCTGTGTCAGCTTTCGCCTGCTCCTGCTGCCCCAAGAGCTGGAACAAAGCTTCAAATGCCGCAGTACGTGGGGCACCATCTTTATCTGCTGTCTTGCCAGATTTATTCATAGGATTAGTTTGTATCGTTGAAAGCTGGATCATGTTGGCCACCTGCTATTTTTATAGTTATTACACTACCGTTCCGTTCGATAAGGTATTGAAATAATGCTGAACACCCTTTACCCAATGATTATTTAAAGAAGTTGGATCATTGGCGGCTCCAACCGGTGCATACTTGGCCCCGATTTGAGCAATCGTCGTTCTTCCCTGATCCAAGTAATTTTGCCTGAGGTTCCGTGCCATATCAAAAATACTCTCTTCAACCGACGAGTATGATTTCAACCCGTTTTTGCTCATCATTCCGGCCACATTAAACTTAAAGCGCGCGGCATTAGAGCTTCCGTTACCTGTTTCATGAATACTGATGGCCGCAAGCAATGCCGGATCAATTCCATACTTCTTCCCGGCCGCTTCAAACAAATGACCTGTGTTTTGTAAGACACCCTTTAAATGGGCATTGAGCATCGTCCCATCTTTTGCTGCAGTTGTAAGTAAAGATCCTTGTTGAGATACAGAATTCAAGCTGGTAAACAGAAGCTTGGCTAAATCTAAATGATGAGTAGACTGCTGGTTCGCTTCTGTTTGCAGCAACATCTGTTCCAGCAGTTCCCCGAAAGTATTGCGGGTACTCTGCTCTAGCCTCGCCGTATCCATAATCGTTTTATGAAGCAGCCAGTTGCCTGACAATGGTCCAACATTCATCGTTTAATACACTCCTCCGCCCATTTGTTGAGCCAGCCACGAGCTTTGTGAATTAAATCGTGACATCGCCTGTTCCATCGCAGCAAATTGGCGGTAATATTGTTCTTCTTTGCGATATAACTTTTCCGTCTGGCGGGCAATATCCGTTTGCGTATTCGATAACAGCTTGCCAATTACACTTTGGTCGTATTGGTTATTGCCTGTGTAACCAGCTTTGTTTGTTAACTCTTTTATACCCACTTGAAAAGTATCAGAAAGCTGGCTAATGAGTCCTTTTTTCCCATTACTCATTTCAGAAAATAGCTTTTCTACTGCCTCGGGGTCTGTTTGGATCGCTTCTCGTAACTTCGTTTCATCCACATAAAGCTTGCCCTTGTCCTGATAGCTTTTGGATGAGATACCAATCGAAGCGAGCGTGTTGTAAGAACTGCCGTTATCGACAATCGAAGTCATCGCGCTCCGCATTTTTGTTACTAATCCTGTTAGAATGCTGTCACTGCGAAGTAGACCGCTTTTCGCTTTTTCCTCCCACATTTCGACCTGCTTCTCTGACATCTCACTCTTTTGTTCCTCTAACAAGGGAAGATAATCGCGATAAACGGGCTGACTTACGGCAGTATTCATCTTGTCTAGTAAGCTATTGTATTTATCAATAAACTCGGTAATATTCTTGACTACACCATCCGTGTTCTGTGATACAGTGACCGTACTGGCGCCCATATTTTTAAAAGAAAAATTAATGCCCATAATCGTCGCATTATTTGAGGTTAAACTGGTAACCTCATTGCCATTAAAGAGGATTTGTGCATTTTGTCCAGCGGCCGTTGTGGTTGTTAATCCCAATGTGTTACTTAGGAATGATGGGTTTTCAGCGCTAATATCAATACTTGTTGCTGCTCCAGTTTCCTTTGTTTTCAAAGTAAATTGCTGAAGAGTTGGGTCGTAAAAAGCTTGAAGCCCTAAGCTTTTTCCTGTGCTGTCCTTAGCAGCATTAATTTTCGATGTTATATCATTGATGGTATCCGTTGTTTTAATTGCGATCGTTGTCGTCTTTGCCGGATCACCGTTGACATTGATGGTGATCGAGGTATCAGCGGTTAATTGACCTTGTCCTTGTAGTGTTTTTGTAGGGTCTAGGGCAACTTTATTTCCAGTAAAGCTCGCTGAACTTGCCAGCTGCTTCACCTCTAATTGATACGTACCAGCGATAGAGCTTCCTGAAGACGTGGCAGAAACGATGTTTTCCTGACTAGAATTCACATCAAATGTGTGGTAAGTCTTTGATAGATTCATATTTAAGAGCGTATTGGACCGGAATGCTAGAAGATCCGCATTCCACTGGCGATAAGCATCACTCATCCATGTCTGTTTCTGCTGATTTTGCTTTAGTTTATTCAGCGAAAAACTTTCCGCATTCATCAACTTTTTTACAATCGATTCTGTATCCATGCCAGAAGCAAATCCTGTTAATCTTGTAATTGAGGAATAGTTCACTGCTCTTCACCTCACATAAATAGATTCTCTGTAGAAGTATCGGCAGGGTTTTTGGTGGTGAATAGGGGATATTGTCTATTTTTCGATAAAAATGTAAAAATGCCTAGAAATATTTTTTTGTACTAAAAAGAGCCCTAGGTAAACCTAGGGCCCTTGAATGATACTATTTAACTTCTACTGTTTTTTGAGCTACGAATAACACACCATTAATATAGCCGCGCAATTCAAAGGTAACATAGCCTTTTTCCCATTCAAAGTCCGAACGCTCGAATTTGAACATACCTTTTTCAGCTTGCTTTTGCAGGCCCTTATTTGTTGGTTCAGCTGCTACACCATTTAAAGTAACCGTTGAAACATCAAACTTGAACCCTTCGTATTCAGCTGGCAAGATTGCTTTTACGGTAAAAATGCCCTTGTTTCCTTTAATCACTTTCGGTAACACTTCAAGAGTGGCTTCCATATATACAGCGAATTCCTTTTCCACCGTAGTGGTCCAGCCTGCTGCATCCGTTACAGTAACGACAAGCTTGTTAATACCTGGTTCTGTAATCGTAATCTGGTCACCTTTTTGATAAGTTTTTCCATTTAGTGTGACTTCTTCTACCGCAATGCCAGAGAGATTATCAGCAGCTAGGTAATCCAGTGTAAATGTGGAGCCAAGTGCTTGTGCACCTTCGACCTTTAATGAAATCGTTGGAGCGGTTTGATCAATTTTCACTTCAACTGTTTTTACTTCTTCTACGTTACCTGCGTTGTCCACGCTGTAGAAGGATACTACGTTGACACCTTCTTCAGATATTGTAAAAGTATTTCCTTCTACGAATTCTGAACCGTTGATAGAATAGTAGGTTTTTGCTACGCCGCTTAGGTCGTCAGTTGCTGTTAATTCAACTGCAACTTCTCCCTTAGACCACTGGTCAGTAATATTCGATACAGTCTCTGGTGCATTCGCATCAATCTTCACTTCTACTGTTTTCACTTCTTCTACATTGCCAGCGTGATCTACGCTGTAGAATGATACTTCGTTGACACCTTCTTCAGTTACTGTAAAAATAGTTCCTTCTACGAATTCTAAGCCGTTGATAGAATAGAAGGTTCCAGCTACGCCGCTTAAGTCGTCCGTTGCTTTTAACTCAACCACAACATCTCCCTTAGACCACTGATCAGTTACGTTAGAGATAGTCTCTGGAGCTTCCTTATCAATCTTCACTTCTACTGTTTTCACTTCTTCTACATTGCCAGCGTGATCTACGCTGTAGAATGATACTTCGTGGACACCTTCTTCAGATAATGTAAAAGTAGTTCCTTCTACGAATTCTGAACCGTTGATAGAATACAAGGTTTTTGCTACGCCACTTAAGTCGTCAGTTGCTGTTAATTCAACCGCAACATCTCCCTGATTCCAAACATCAGTAACATTCGATACAGTTACTGGAGATTCCTTATCAATCATCACTTCAACTGTTTTCACTTCTTCTACGTTACCTGCATAGTCAACACTGAAGAAAGAAACAGTGTTCACACCCGGTTCACTAACAACAAAACGTGTTCCTCTTACATATTCTGAACCATTTACAGAGTAATAGGTAATTTCAACTCCGCTCAAATCATCCGTTGCGGTTAACTCGACAAGGAATGATTCGTTTAACCACTGGTCAGTTACGTTTGAGACCGTTATTGGGGCAGTTTCGTCAATTTTCACTTCAACTGTTTTCACATCTTCAACATTACCAGCGTGGTCAACACTGTAAAAATAAACTGTTCCTGCTTCGCTTACGACAAAGCTTGTACCTTCAACAAAGTCAGTACCATTCATAGAATAGAAGGTTTTTGCCACGCCGCTTAAGTCATCTGTTGCGGTTAATTCTACAGGTACATCGCCTAGATACCATTTATCTACTACATTTGATTCTGTTACTGGCGCAGTTGTGTCAGCTTCTTCTACTACAACTGTAATTGTCGTAGACTCACTAGATTCAGTTCCTGATGGTGAAACTGGGACTATAATAAGCGTAGTTTCGCCTGATTCTAGATCCGTCAGAGTTAATTCAGGTTCAGTAGTATTCCCAACAAGAACCCTTTCTCCATTTTTTTCTTCATAGACATTATAGGAAGCCGCATCTTTTACTGGATCCCAGGTAAGGACGACATCGTCACCATTTACTGAAGATTTTGGAGCTGTTGGTGCTTCTAAAATAGGTTCGACTGAAACCGTAACTTGATTGGAAAATGGAGAATCTCCATATTTGCTATGTGCGATTACCTCGTAGGTATATTGGCCATAATCCATTCCGTTAAACACAATACGAGTGTTAGGTGTATTTTGAACAAATACACGCTCTCCATCAACAACTTGATAGATATCATAAGAAGTTGCATACTCTACTTCATTCCACCAAAGAGCAATAGATTTAACCTCTTGATTAACATAAGCCTGAACATATGGTGCCTCTAATATAGGGTAAACAACCGTAGCTTCCACACGTGAGGCTTCTACCGATTCACCAAATCTGTCGCTGTAAGAAGTGATTTCATAAACATAATCGCCTTCTGGCAGGTTATTGATTGCCTTGTAGGTATTATTAATATCAGCAACAAATACACGCTCTCCGTTGATGATTTGATATAGCTTATAGGAAGTTGCATATTCTGCTTTGTTCCATTTTAAATAGATTGTATCAACATTTAATACCGATGCTGTAAAACCTTCAGGCTTCTGCATGTCAGGATGGATGACTTGCTGCTCGATCCTTGCAGGTTTTGATTCACCAAATCGATCACTGAAGGCTGTTACTTCATAGATATAAGTTGCTTCTTCCATATTCGAAACACTGATTTGCGGATATGGTGTCTGCTTTAATAAAACCCTTGAACCGTCAATAATCTGATAAACTTTATAGTTTGTTGCATACTCTACAGAATTCCAGCTAAGTGTTCCATCATTGCCATTGGTAATCGACAATTTAAGATTAGTAGGAATCAGCATATCCGGATGGATAAGATTCACTTCTATATTAGCTGCACTTTCTGATTCTTTAAAAGTTAGACTGTAAGATGTTACCTCATATTGTTGAATTCCTTCTGGTACTTTTGAAAGTGTTACACTCAAATTTGCAGTGGAAGTAACTAACGTTCTTTGATTATCTACCACTTTATATATATTATACTTATTCGCATAGTCTGCGCGATTCCAACTTAACGTAACATCATTACCATTCGCAACCGTGTATGTTAGATTCGTTGGCGCCTGCATCTTAGGATAAACAACATTTGCCTCAACACGGGCAGCCTGTACCGATTCACCAAAAATACTATTATAGGTGGTGACTTCGTAGACATAATTCCCTTCAGGTAATGTATTAAAAGCGTGAGTCGTCTTTTCAGTTGTCGTAAGTAATTTACGAACTCCGTTCACTACTTGATAGATTTTGTAATAGTGAACATAGCTTGCAGCATCCCAGCTTAAGGTGACATCATAAAATCTTTCAACCTTTGATTGGATATTAGTCGGAGCTTGCATATCAGGGTAGATAATTTCGATCGAAACGGGTTGTGAAAGCGGTGATTCTTGTCCGCTGACAATGGCCGCTACCGCAAAGGTATACGTTCCCTCTTTTAAAGAAATAAAAGCCTTGTTTGTGGTAACCTGAGCTGCCAATGTTTTTGTACTGCCATCTAGCCGATACACTTTGTATGCGGAGCTGTAAGGAACTGCATCCCATTCTACAACAGCACTGCCAGGGTATCGTTCATAGACTTTAAGGTGCGTTGGCGCCTGCAACTCTGCCGCATACACACCAATAATCGGGAAGAACATCTGAACAACCAGCAATAAACTTAAAACGATTGGGAGTGATCTAAATTTCCTCAAAAAACTCCCTCCTTTTTATATTATTTTTTAAGGCTTGGCTAATTTAAAGCTGATTTTTGCGAAATCTGCGAGACTCCTGCGGGAGCATGAGCCAGTGTGAGACCCCGCAGGTCGGAACGACCGAGGAGGCTCACCGGTGAGCCCGCGGAAAGGGAGCGGATTTCGCAAAAATCAACACTATACAATTACAGGGCTTTTTGAAAAATAAAGAGATTTAAGTTCCCTTAAATCTCTTTGCTAATTCTTAACGAAGTAATTGAAGTACTGCTTGCGGCTGTTGGTTAGCTTGAGATAGCATCGCTTGAGCTGCTTGAGAAAGGATATTATTCTTAGTGAATGTCATCATTTCTTTTGCCATATCAACGTCACGGATACGAGACTCAGCAGATGTTAGGTTTTCAGCAGTTGTGCTTAAGCTGTTGTTTGTGAACTCTAGACGGTTTTGAACTGCACCCATCTTAGAACGTTCCGCTGCCACTGTTTCGATAGCTGTGTTAATCGCAGTAATTGATGTGTTAGCTGCTGCTTGTGTTGAAATGTCTGCACCGCCTACTTTAAGTGAATCACCGTCTGACAAAGCAACAGTTGCTGTGAAGACAGTTGTTCCTTCTGAACCTTTAAAGTTAACACCATCAGTAGAACGTGCTACTACTTCTCCATGTGTATCTAATAGGACTCCATCATTAAAATTAAAAGTATAAGAACCTGCTTCAAGTCCAGTATTTGTGAATGAAGCCGTTGCTTTTACATTTGTACCATCATAACTTAAAGTACCTGATGTTACTGCTTGGCTGAAGGTGAAATTATCATCACCAGCGGTTCCATCAAATGCTTTTGTAGTAAAAGTCAATCCGTCCGTACTAGATGCAACAACCTTACCGTTTTCATCCTTTACTTCATAATTCCCAGCACTACCTGAAACACTGTAAGTTCCGGCCTTTAATGTATCCCCAGTTATAGTCCCAACTTCTGTAATGGTATCAGTTTGCTCAATACCAACTTTTCCAGCAACACCCAAGCTGAATGACTGAGCATCACCAATCTTAATGCTCATGTTCTGATCTTGGTTCGCACCGATTTGGAATGTACCATCGAAAGAACCGTTTAATAGTTTCTTACCATTAAATTCTGCAGTTGAACCGATACGGCCAACTTCTTCAGCTAATGTGTCAATCTCCGCTTGAAGTTTTACACGGTCTGAAGATGTGTTTGTATCGTTGGCAGATTGTACAGCTAGTTCACGCATACGTTGTAGGATTGCATGTGTTTCGTTTAATGCACCTTCAGCTGTTTGAAGTAAAGATACGCCGTTTTGTGCGTTCTTTTGTGCTACTTCTAAACCACGGATTTGGCCGCGCATTTTTTCAGAGATTGCTAGACCTGCTGCATCGTCACTCGCACGGTTGATACGAAGACCTGAAGATAATCTTTCCATGTTTTTTGCTGCTGCATTTGATCCAGCTGTCAACTGACGGTGTGTGTTAAGTGCTGCTACGTTCGTGTTAATTCTCATTTGTATGTACCCTCCTATTGTTGAGGAATAATTTCCCTCTCTATCTTTATATATCGACAAGGTTTTTCAAGGTGTAGAGGGGAAACAAGAAAAACATTTGCGGAAAAATTTTAGGTAGTAACTGGAAAAATTTAACTTGACGGATAACAGTCGTTAGCCTTATAGTAGGTTTAGATAACAACTGTTAGCCAAAAAGGTGGTAACGATGAACCTATGTATTATGACTTAAGTCTAAAACCAATAACGAACAGCACGAAGATAAGAATCCTTGAAGTCGCCATTGAATTGTTCTCGAAGAATGGGTACAGCGGATCATCTATTAGGGACATTACAAAAGAAGTTGGGATTAAAGAAAGCTCGCTTTACAAGCATTTTAAAAATAAAGAGGAAATCCTGGATACGATCTTTAGCAATTTTCAACTGCAGACCGATACGCTGCTTCCGCCGATGCTAATGCTCGATCAAATTGCTAAAACGATGAGTTTAAAGCAATTTTTAGAAAGAGGAATTGAAAACTTTCTAGCGCACATCAATAATCAAACCGTTCAACAGATTTGGCGAATTATGTATATCGAACTATTCAGGCACTCGAAAGCACAAAATATTTATCACAATGGAATTATGAAGCGGACGATCGACTGTTTGGAGCTAGTATTTGAAAAGATGATTCAACAAGGAAAAATGGCAGCAATCCATCCGAGAACAATGGCTACTGAATATCAACATGCTTCTATTTCACTCATTTTGGAATATAACATGCATCTAAATGAAGGAAAAAGTACGGAAGAAATCATGGAAAAAATTAATAACCATGTGGAGTTTTTCTCTTTATTAGCCAGTAAAGGAGCTGCTAGTAATGAATATAGTAGAAACGCGGAAAACAATTGAAAATAGTTTACTAAAGATGGTCCAATCGAAGGCAAACTTGAAAAATGTTTACCTTTTAGTGCACTCTGATCGCAATAATATCCATTGGAATATGGCGTACGGGAAAACGGGGGATTACCCTGCGATTCCAGAGCAGCCTTTCCATACAGCAAGTATTGGGAAGTCCTTTACTGGAATCTTGGTCGCGATCTTAATGGAAAAGGGTTTACTCCGCTTTGAAGACCCTATTTCCCGCTATCTATCTGAAGAGGTTATGGAAGGCCTGCACCTCCTCAAAGGAAAAGACACCTCGAATGAGATTCTGATTGAGCATTTGTTAGCCCATCGTTCTGGTTTACCGGATTTTTATGAAGATAAGCCAAAGCAGGGAAAACCCTTTTTGCAAATGCTGCTAGATGAGCCAGCTAGGGAATGGACGGCACAAGATACGATTGAATACTCAAAGAAATTTTTAAAACCTCGGTTTTACCCTGGAAAGGGTTGCCATTACACCAATTTGGGCTACAACCTTTTAGGGTTAATCATTGAAAAAGTCACCATGATGGACTATCATGAAGCACTTCACCACTTTATATTTGAACCTTTAGAAATGGAAAACACCTATTTATCGCAGTACTCAGCTCCATTGGTTAAAAGCACTCACCCCGAAGCATCGATTGTTCTGGCAAATCGTGAAGTGCAGTTTGAACAATTTCGAAGTTTCAAAAGCATCTATGCCGGAGGACAGACGGTGAGCACCTCTGAGGACCTGCTAAAATTTATGAAAGCATTGCATGAGGGAAGATTAATCAAGAAGGAAACGCTCGAACAATTGCAGCAGTGGAGCAAGAGGTTAATTGGAATTGATTTAGGCTTAGGTTTGATGAGAGTTAGAATGCTTCCGTTTACAAAAAAATATCATGCCTGGGGTCATCTTGGTTCAATCGGATCCTTTATGCTCTATAATCCTGAGCTGGACGTTTATATGATTGGCAATTTTAATAATAATGCCTATGTAAGACAAAGTATTCAGTTTGCCTTCAATACGTTTCGGAAATTATCTTAATACAGAAGTAAAACCAACTTAGGTGATAAGTTGGTTTTGTTATTATCTTATAACAATTTTTCTTCTTTCATTTTCCATCGCAAAAATTTCTTTCAATAGACGATTTTCATTTCTGGCAGACAGATTCAGAAACTGAATTCCGTAAAAATAGCTGCTTTTATTGATTCTTTCAATTTTCCGGACAATTCTGCCGTCTAAGGAGAATTCCTCATCATTTAGGTAAAAATGGACTCTTACGTAAACTTGTTGTTTTAATGGAAAGTCATAATACGAGATTAAGCCCACTCCACCTGCGCTTATGTCCACGATTTCACAGTAATCATTCTGATTCACGTCAAGGCTCCCCACCTTGAGAACCTCCATGACTGAATTTTTCATATTGACCCGAAGCCTGAAATTTTCTCTTCGATTAGCCACAGGTCTCTCAGCTTTTTTCAAATCCCGCTGCGCTTTTTCTCTTTTCCTTCTCATCACATAAAGAATAGAAGAAACTAGGATCAGTATGACCGCTGCTATAATAAATTGAAATTCCCCCATAATTTCCCCTCAGATCTTTTAGCATGGGTAGCATGGGGACGGTTCTCCTGCTTCCTCAAGGAAGCAGGAGAACCGTCCCCATGCTATTATCTTAAAAAGTCGGCTAAACTAAGCTGCATGATTTTTCCGCCTGCAGATAATGATGCTTTTAGTGCGGTTTCCTGCAAGGTTAGCTCGGTAAAAGCTTTGGCGATGTCGGTATCCTCTGAATGAGAGAGCATCTTTTGGTTTAGAAACTGGGCTTGTTCCAATTTATTCGCCGCAAGCTCGAGCAGATTTTGATTTGACCCCACGACGGTCCGCTGGGTAATCAAATTATCCATCTGTTTGTCGAGCGACCCCAAAAGCTTACCTGGATTTTCGCCACTTTCTAACGTATCGGCGAGGACACCCAAGGTATCAAATAAGTTTTTTCCCTCCACTGAAAAGCCAAAAACTGAGGCAGCATGGACTTTTCCATTCACACTAATTCCCTGTCCGATCGTCCACTCTTTTCCGTTTTCATTCGTCTGCTGTAACACTCCATTTTGATAGGGCTGTGTGTTCAAATCCGTCCCTGAAAAGAGATAACCGCTGCCATATGCAGTATTGGCGATATTTCCCACCTGCTGAATCAGGGACCGAACCTCCACCGCGATATTTTTCCGATCATTCGCATTGACAGAGTCATTACTGGCTTCCACCGTCAGCTCGCGAACACGATGAAGGACATCCGTTACATTCCCAAGTGCTCCGTCCATCGCCGTACTCCAATCGATGCCATCCTGTGCGTTCTTTTGGTATTGTTCAACTTGACTCAAGGAGGAACGGTAGGTTAACCCCTGCAGCGCAGCACCAGGCTGGTCCGATATTTTTTCAAATTTTTTCCCCGAGGAAATTTGGGCATGAATCGTCTCCATCTTCGCATTATTGCGTTGTAGCCCTTGGATAAATTGCTGACTTACCATCTGGTGTGTTATGCGCATACTCTCTCCCCTTACTTCATTCCGTTAATCAGTGTATTTAACAGATCGTTCACAGCCGATACATACCGGGCGGCAGCATTGTAGGCTTGCTGGTACCTGACCATATTCGTCATTTCTTCATCAATGGAAACTCCGGAAACCGACTGTCTTCGGTTATCCACCATTTGCACCATCTTATTGGCATTATCACTCGACTGCTTGGCACCCTGAATATCGGTACCTAATTGTCCAACTACCTTTTTAAAATAATCACCAATCGTTGTACTCGTTCCGCCGATATTCATTTTTTGTAAAAATAAATCGCTCATCGCACGGGCATTTGACCCATCACCAATATTATCAGATGCTGCAGCAGCTACTTTTGCTGGGAAGTCAATCAAAGCAGGATTCACGATCATATTCCCTGCGTGCTTAGGGGGCTGCGACGGATCGTCTTTATCAACATAAAATAATAGTTTTTCCAAAGGGGCGTTAGGATCAAGGCTTCTTGATTGAATATCATCTAGATTTCTGGCCCCGTCACCTGCATGTATCCTATTCAGACTTTCAGCAATCGTACTAGCCAAAAGGTCGATATTGGCTCGTAACTCAGGAATCCTTCCGACGGTTGTTCCATCCGCTGCAGTGTATCCATGGGTTTCAAGCAGTCCCTTGATTTCCCCGCCATTTAACTCAACAGCAGTTCCAGCGACCTTTGCTCCACTGGCTTCTACGGAAAAAGCGTTCGAGGAATTTCCCTCGACAAGCTTTACACCGCCAATCGAGACATCAATCTTGCCGTTTACGCCTGTTGGTGCAACCTTAATGTCCACGATTTTCGAAAGCTGATCGAGCAATAGATCGCGACGATCTAGCAAGTCATTCGGCTGTTTACCGGCACCGATATTTTGAGCGATTTTCAAATTTAATGCAGCAATTTCACTTGCTGCTGCATTGACCTCGTTTGCTCTCGTCTGGAGCTGTTCCGCTAAATTCTTCTCATAATCGGCGATCCCCGAGTAGATTCTATTCAAATTGTCTGCGACTTCTTTTCCGTTTGCGACAACAATCACACGGGCAGATAGGTTTTCCGGCTGTTTCGAAAGCTCCTGCAAGCCTTGCCAGAACCGATTGAGCGAGCTGCTCAAACCCGAATCAGAAAGTTCGTTGAAGATTGTTTCTAGGTGCCCTAAAGAATTCGCCTTCGCTTCCCAGTATCCCGCTTGCTGCTGGTTATTTTGAAACTGAACATCTAAATAGCTCTCACGAATCCGCCGAAACTCGGACACTTCCACTCCAGTTCCCATTTGCATCGGCAGTGTTCCGTTGTTCGGGTTGGGAGAAGCCAATGGGATGGTTGCCTGCAATACGGCTTCTTGTCTTGTGTATCCCTTCGTGTTGCTATTGGCAATATTTTGCCCGGTTATACTGAGCGCCGTTTGTTGTGATAAAATCGCTCTTTTTCCGATTTCTAGACCGTGAAAGGTTGAATACATTTTTGTTCTCCCCTATGCTTTTAAATCAAACAAACGAGCATATTCTTTTGATTCCTGCGCGGCTGCATCAGAGCCGTAAAGATTGGAACCCTCTGGCTGAGGCAGCATTTGCTCGAGCATGAACTGTGTATATGTTAACGATTGCTGCAATAGCTGTTGATTGAGCTTATTAACCCGGTCAATTTCCTCAAACAATCGTTTCAGCAGGTCCAGTTTCGATGCCCACTCTACTTTTGTCTCCCCATCCGGCTGCAATTCGATCAACTTTGCCAGTGGAAGGTATGCTTTATCATGTTCCAAAACTTCCATTCTCATCTCATCTGCTTCTTTAATTTTTTTGATGAGCCTGGATTCATCCGCGATAATCGCAAGCAGCGGATTAATCTCTGCAGAAATTAAGATGTCCTGCTTCTTCTTTGCGGTTTCGAGTAGGGTGATATGCAGGTCTGTTAACATCTGCAAAACTTCTGTGAGGCTATTCATCGAATTTCGCACCTGACTTCCATGCGGAGAGTAATTTATCTGCTAACTTTTCGCTGTCGACTTTGTAAGTGCCAGCAGCAATTTGCTCCTTCAATTGCTCAATTCGTGCATCCTTTTCTTTTTGAATCTGCAGCTTGGCTTCACTTGAAAGCTCAATCTTGTCCGTTTGTGCCTGCTTCGTCTCTTCTGCCCGTTTCGGTTGCTGCTTTTGATATGCTTGATACGCCGTATCGATACGATTAATTGGATTAATTTTCATACAGTCCGCTCCTTTACACAATATCCTTACCTACAGTATCGGCACATCGTCGCCAAGAGTTTAGCGTTTTATTACATTTTTTTCAGCAAGCAAAAGGACGGTTCTCCATCTTCCTTAAGGAAGCTGGAGAACCGTCCCCGTGCTACCTCATGATCCCGTTGGCGATTCCCATCATTTGGTCAGCGTAGCTGAGTGCGCGGGCGTTTGCTTGGTAGCCTCTTTGGGCTTTGATCATGTCGGTCATTTCTTGATTTAGGTCGACGTTGGATGATTCTAGATATCCTTGTTTGATTTCGTAGCTCGAAGTCACTGCGGTCACTGCTCCACCGGTTAAGCGGAAGACACCGCCGTCGTTCATTAACAGCTGTGGGTTAGTGAAGTCCACTACCCCAATTCTCTGGTTTGTTCCCGAGATCGTCCCATCAACGGCTACGACAAATTCTCGGTCAGTGCTACATTCAATCGGATTGCCATTTTGGTCAAGCAGCACATCTCCATGTGCATTTACCAATTGAAAACGGTGGGTCCCAACTGGTGTGGGTTGAAAAGCCCCGCCTCTTGTATACAGTACTTCCGTTGTATCCCCGGTTGTTCGCTGCACTTGAAAATAACCGGTGCCTGTCACCATGAAATCGAAGGGTTGGCCCGTTTGCTTTGGCGCACCCTGAGTGAGATCAAGTGCTGTACTAGCGATTCTTGCTCCATAGCTTGTTCGAATGCCTAGTGGAGATAGACGCCCGACCTCTCTCTCAGCCTCGGCTTGGTTTTGGATTGAAACGGTTAAATTTTCAGAGAAGCTTGTCTCTCTTCGCTTAAACCCTGCTGTTTCTACATTCGAAATGTTGGCCGCAATCGTATCTAGCTTACCTTGATAGGCGCGAACTCCTGATGAAGCGATAAATAAAGATGTATTCATAGCCGCTACACCCTTCCAATCGTATTTAATTGTTCAAGCGTTTTGTCATATGCCTGTAGTACTTTTTGATTCGCCTCATACAGGCGAATATTGGCCATCATTTCGGTAATCGTTTGGGATGTATCCACGTTTGACTGTTCGATCATTTTGTGATGAACCGAGAGACCAGCTGGCAGGTTCTGCGCGAGCATCGCCCGATTAGCCCCTTCTACCTCAAACATGCCATTGTCCTTTTTCACCAACGAATTCGGATTATTCACGACCATAATTCCAAGCGAACCAACCGTTCTGGCACGCGCTGTGTCCCCAGGATACACGATAATCTCTCCACTTGCACTAATCGAAACATCTCCAGACGTTAAAGCCGGATCCGAAATCGGAGTGCCATCTTTTCCTAAAACCAAATCACCGGATGAATTCGTCAGCTGTCCATTTTCATTAACTGCAAACCGGCCATTACGGGTCAATTGGAAGTTTCCATCCGCCGTTTGTACCGCAAAAAATGCAGTCGGCTGTATGTATTCCCCGTTTACCAAAATCGGGGCGAGACCCTGATCGTTAATCGCGACATCAAATGGCATATTCGTGCTAACCAAACTTCCTTGTGAGAAAAGCGGCAGGGTTTCCTGGTTGTACACACCCAATGATAGCGAACCAACCTTTGGAGACTTTCCCGTTGTTCCGGTTTCATGAATCCGCTGGAGCAGCAATTCTGGAAAGGAACGCAGCAGACTTGCATCCTGTTTATAGCCTGGAGTTTCTACATTTGCCAAATTATTCGTCAGCGCATTTTGCCTTCTCTGCAGCGCAATCATTCCCGATGCAGCTGTATCCATTCCTCGAAGCATAAACATACTTCCTCTCTACATGTATAGATTAACTAAAAGTCCTTTAATTTCACCGATCGTTTTCAAAAGGTCGACAGCGGCTGTTTGTTTTTCCATCACCTGCTCAGAGAGCTGGATGAGCTGTTCATCAATTTTTTTAATAATTTTTAGCTTTTTCTCTCTTCCACCGCCCTGAAAACTCCGATACTCTTCTAAAGAGTATCCATTCTGGACGACCTCTTTGAGGAAATCCTGAATGCTTTGTTTATAGAGCATTAAATCCTTGACGGTTTGAGAAGCAGCTAGTCGATTCCCATGTTGATCCAGGGTTTTGAGCAGCGATTGTAAGCGGTCCTGAGTCAAATCAAACTGGGTTTCTTGAAAAATTTGCTGAAAAGAAGGGGTTTCATTCCCTCTTTCCCGCACCGGTACAAAACGTTCTTGGTTAATCGCCTGACTCTGTTGGATCTTCAATCAGATCTCCCTTTCACAGAAAAAAATGAATGTAAACTAAATTAAAGATAAACTAAAGGAGAAAATTATGTCTAGTATTTTTGGAATTTTATTAGCAATCCTAGCAGTTGGTTTAGGGATGATTTTAAAAGGAGCACCCCTTGCTTCTTTAAACAATCCAGCAGCATACCTGATTATTTTTGGCGGAACCGCAGCAGCTCTTTTTATCGCATTTCCATTTCGTGAAATTAAAAAGTTTCCGAAATTGTTGAAAATTGCTTTAATCGAACCGAAGCTTCCATCGAAAGCGGAACAGATTGCCAGATTAATAGCGTGCGCAGAAATTGCCAAAAAAGAAGGTTTTCTAGCTTTAGAGGAAATTGCCGAAACAACCGACGATCCTTTTTTTAAAAAAGGCCTTGAAATGATTATCGACGGCTATGATCCAGAATTTGTGGAGGAAGTATTACTTGATGAAGTGGAGGCCATTGAAAAACGCCACCGCACCGGCGCACTTATTTTTACACAAGCGGGAACCTATGCTCCGACGCTTGGTGTTCTAGGGGCAGTTGTTGGTCTGATCGCTGCGCTCGGCTCCCTATCAGAGATTGATAAAATTGGCCATTCCATTGCTGCCGCATTCATTGCCACCTTATTGGGGATTTTCTCAGGGTATGTCCTTTGGCACCCTTTAGCCAATAAACTAAAACGTCTATCCAAAACAGAACAGGAATTAAAAATGTTGATCATTGAAGGACTTCTTGCCATCTATCAGGGAGTTTTGCCAAGTGCGTTAGAGAAAAAATTAACCGTTCATATTCCACCATCCGAACGTAAAATCTATGAAGAACAATTAGAGAACGAAGAACTTCTGGAGGCGAAATCCGCATGAGGAAACGGAACCGAGCCATTGGCACTGACCATGAAGAGCATATTGATGAATCCTGGCTGATACCATATGCAGACCTTTTAACACTGCTGCTCGCTCTGTTTATCGTCCTATATGCAGCCAGTACCGTCGACAAGGTCAAATATCAATCCATCATGGAAGCCTTTCAATCAGAATTAACAGGAACAAAAATCGAAAGTCAACAAGCAGGGCTTTCTCCGACAATGCCTTTGCCCGAGCCCAATCAGGGATTGTTGGAGGAGGAAGCTACTGAAGAGGAAGCCGAAGAAGGTAACGACGAAGAGCTGGATGTTTTAAAAAGCCAGCTTGAAAGTTTCATAGCGGAAAATTACCTCGAGGACATGGTCTCACTCAAGGTTACCGAAAAAGGAATTGAAGTGTCGTTAAAAGATTTAATTTTGTTTGACTCCGGAAAAGCAGAGTTAAAAGGTGTCTCCTTCCAAACGCTAAATGGAATTGTCGGATTGATTAATACGGTTCCGAATATGATCAGCATTGAAGGGCATACAGACGATGTCCCTACCGACAAAACGATCTATGCTTCCAACTGGGAGCTTTCCTCAGCGCGAGCCCTTAGCGTGCTGAACTACTTTGAAACACAAAAAGTAGAAGCCAAGCGGATGCAATTTTCGGGCTTTGGGGAATACCAGCCGCTTTACCCCAACGATTCCGCCGACCATCGGCAGGCCAACCGCCGCGTTACCATTGTGATTTTGCGCTAAACTCAGATGCCGCCGGCTCTCTCCAATTGTGAAAGTGAGATTTTTTATTTTTTTCCTAAACTTTATCTTTGATGTTGCCGATACACTATAGTGAACATTTCTAGAACTTCCCCTATGCCTCGTCCAGTTTTTTGGACAGGTTTTTTTATTTTTCCCTAAACTTTGTTTATGTCGATGCCGATACACTATAGTAATAAGGATAATAGAACTTATTAGAAGAACTTGGTTCTTGCCAAGTCCCTTAAGCTAAAGGCCTTATTAGCTAAAAAATTCCATAACTCGTACGAAAGGGCAAAATGACCGAAAGGTGATGACGCAAAACTATAGGGGCTAAGGTTAATGACTATGCCAGCCAGTTACCGAAACTGAACCTTCCTACGATTTATGACCAACTGGAGGAATAACAATGTTAGCGTTTGTTGCTGGTGTAGTTGTAGGGTCATTTTTCATGTTGTTAATTATGAGTATGATGGTAGCGGCCAAAGACGCCGACCGCCAGATTGAGCTTTCTTTTATGAAAGAATAATAGATTATTGGACTTTTGCCGATAAATTGCCGTTTTGCTGATATAATTCTGCTTTTGCCTATATATTTGCATTTTTGCCGATAAAATTATTTTTTTGCCGAAAAACCTAAAAGTTCGCCATTAACTGCCTAGCAGAGTTCCAGCTGGCCAAAAAAGGAGTCACTTTAATGTCAAAATCTCTATGGATCACACCCGAAGAACTCATCCAAAGAAAAAAACGTAATAAAAACCTGCTTTATGCTTCCTTCATGGTCGCTTCCGTTATCCTAAGTACATTTGTCACCTTACTTGCCAACCAATTATAAGAAAAAGAGAGACTATGTTAGTCTCTCTTCACCCATTCTTATCTTAAGCCTCTTCCGATAAAGTTGGCTGACACCGGTTTGCTGTCTAGCTCCCGTGCCCAAACCGATAATTGCCCGATATGATGAATTTCATGGGCGATGACATGGTTCATTACTTCCCCATATGTAAAAATCTTTTTTCCATCTTCTAAGATTAGTTGCTTGTCTATCAATTCATCTGTCCAATCATCGACAAAATCCTGCACTTCCTTTTTCCACCTATTGCTCAGAGCCATCACATCGTGAAGCGTTTCAAATTCTTCAAGGTTAAATTCGTAATCGCCCCCACCTTTTAAATCATTAATCCAATCATATTCAACTACGACAATGTGAAGCAAAGTATGTAGAATATTACCAAAGCCTCCCGTACGCTTTGATGCTAACTCCTCATTTGAGAACTGCTTTGCCCACTCAAACCATTCTTCTCTTACCATCCAATTATAATAAAAAAGATTTTTCATTTAGTTTCCTCCTTTTATATTCTTCGATTCTTTTTCCTCTATACCTTATTCTACCATTTTATTCATTTTTATCCGTAGTATGGTAATCTAAAAGGAGAAGTTTTAACTAGATACGAGGTGAAAGAAGTGAAAAGAAAATTACTAATTACGTTAGGGATCCTTCTCTTAACGATATGTTTCTTATATTTTCAAAACAATGCCATCGTCACCACAAAACTTTCAATAAGGTCGGATGCAATTCCCAGAGATTTCGATGGATATAGATTGGTCCAGCTATCAGACCTGCACAGCAAAAGCTTTGGTAAAGACCAGTACAAATTGGTTCAAAAGGTACGTCAAGTACAGCCTCATTTAATTGTTTTTACAGGGGATTTAGTAGATTCAAAGAAATATAATGAGGAAACTAGCCTAAAGCTGATGGAGCAATTAGTCCAAATCGCTCCGGTATATTTTGTAACTGGAAACCATGAATGGTGGTCTGGAAAGTTCGATTCCCTAGAGGATCAATTAATCGATATGGGTGTCAATGTGTTAAGAAACACAGTCGCGGAGATAACTCATGAAAATGGGGATGGAGCTGGCGGCAAGATCCAACTGGTCGGAATAGACGACCCGGCTAATGCAAATGAAGCTTATGCGGAAAGAAGTATGACCGAAGAAGCACTCAAGAATTCACTTACCAGCCTTAAAGAGAGTGATAATTTCACCGTCCTATTGGCGCATAGACCTGAACTGTTCTCACTTTATAGCCAATACGAGATGGACCTTGTCTTCTCTGGCCATGCTCATGGCGGGCAAGTCAGACTGCCCTTTGTCGGAGGCGTAATTGCCCCCAATCAAGGATTATTCCCAGATTACACCTCTGGTAAATACACCCAGGACGAGACCACCATGATCGTCAACCGAGGACTAGGAAACAGCATCATCCCCTTTAGAATCTTCAACCGGCCGGAAATCATCCTCGTGACACTGGAAACCGAATGAAGCGTGAGGGATGGATGTTGGATCGACAAAAATCGGGGCGTGCCTGTCACCCCAACTCAATACTCATTCTTGTATTCAATGTCTGATTCCGCTCGATGGATACAAGTTCTTTTTTTCGGTTGAGTTCGCCTGTTTTGGCCATCCATGGTTCGACGCAAATAAATTCCTTTCCGGCTTCCGTCCAGATCACGATATACTTAAACTCATTTCCATAGCTTAGTTTAATTGGTTTCGATCGTGCCGGGGGCTGAAAGGATATACTCGTCTGAGTTGCATCCAATAGCATGACCGATTCTTTTAGGCTAGTTAAATCAATGCTGCCGGTAAAATTTTTGATAATACCATCGTTATAGTCATAGTATTTCGTTGCATCCGTTTCATAACGAAGATGCTTTTCCCTGGTTTTAAAATAAGGATGAAATCCTGGGTACATCGGCATCGCTGTTTCTCCAGTGTTTTTATACACTTGTTCAATCGTTAGTTTTCTTTTTTCAATCGAATAGGTGTACACGACCTCAAAATCAAATGGATAAGCGGTCTTCGTCTGTTCATTACTAGTTAGCTTTATAGTGAGTGATGCTCTGTTGGTCGTATCGGTGTCAACCACTTCCCAAGCAGCATTTCGAGCAAAACCATGATTCCCCATGGTATAAGTCCTGCCTTCCCACTCATAGGTTCCGCCAGCTAACTGCCCAGAAATCGGAAACAAGATTGGTATCCCGCCTCTTACATTCTGGTCAGCATGATAGAAGGTTTCTTCATTAAGGTAGAGTAACTCCTCACCTTCAACCCCATAAGAAAAGATAATCCCGCCCCGTTCTGGCGCCACCTTGACCCATGAATGGGTTGTCGTATCTATTAGTTCGTAAATACTATAATTCCGATCCACTTCCGCTTTAACGTAATACATATATCTAGTCCTTTCTTATATTACTCCTGTCATTACCCTAGACTTCTCTCCAGTCTTTCTAAAATTTTCCGCTTCTGGTACAGCATCATCCCCACTTCAGATAGGTCAGAAATCATGGAGCGGTTTGTAAATGCCCCAAAAATCATTCCCGCAATCGGAACCATTTGAAATAGTTTTTTCCAGCCAAATTGATCTCGATAGGTATAAACCACCTCTCGCCATCCTTGCAGCTGGGACATCATCTCTTCCGATTGAGTTTCTTCTTTTTGGTAGTATGCAGAAAGCTCGCTAAGAATGGCTCGTTTCCCTACAATATCAGCGGATGAGAACTGCAGGCACTTTACTATAAAAACCCGTTCACTTTTTTCTTTTGGATCATACCCATGAATAACGGCAATTTCTTGTAATGTCTTTAGTGAAATAGCCAGTATTGCCGGGATGTCAACTGCGAGCGTAAAGATGCCGCCAATCCCGGTACTGGCCCCCTGAACAGTAGCTAACTTCTTTCGTTTTTCTGTGATTTCTACTGTTAGCTTACTCATAGTTTGAAGTGGGATATCGCTTATATCAGAAATCTGCTCGATCGGCCTTTGAATCTCCTTCTCAATCATTTCAAACAGATTTTTCTCACTGATTAAATATTTACCTCCATTTTGGAGGTAGGATCCAATTTCCTCGAGCAACGCCCCTACCTTATTATGGATAAATTTTGGAGTAATTTTATCTAAAATTTTAAAAGGCAGGCGTCCCAAACGTTCCCAAAACCACAAATTACTCTGGTCTTTTTCCCATACCTCAATCTTTGACAATTCCTGCAATAACTCTTCCCGTTGTTCCATCTATCTCTTCACCTTCAAATAATATTATTTTTGAAAATTTTGCATCTAAGCTCCATTACGATACGATTAGAAAATGGAAAAGTTTCATAATAGAGTTTCAATAGTATATCCTTTGCAGTCTAATCCAATAGATAGGCGTGGGGTTGATTCGACAAACTTCGGGGCGTGCCTGTCACCTTATAGCTTTCGATTTTCTCTTCTAAAGTTCCTTCAAAATAATTTAATAGGATGTTGGTGTTCATATAGGTTGGAGTAATCGAATGGGGGTTGATGATTAGATGGTAGCTGCTCCATGGATAGTCTTCTGGTCGTTTGACGATATTAGCTTCAACTGGATTGTGGTGGATATAGTGGCTGACGTCGATCATTGCTCCTTCATCATAAACGATTTTGTCAAAAAAGCGTTTTTCGTACACATGGCCAGTAAAACGATACTTCGTATTAAAGTAGCGGGCGTAGCGCTTGTTAAGCAGCGCCATTAGTTTGGAAAAGGGGATTTCTGGTGAGCGCATTTGGAGATGATAATGATTGGTCATTAAACAATAGGAGGCCATTTCAAAGAAGATTTCTTCGTGGAGTTTTTGAAGCATGTAACAGAAGGCATGAAAATCATCAGCATCAAGAAAAATAGGTTCGCGGCGATTTCCTCTGCAAACAATGTGATAAAACTGGTCATGAATCCAAACTCGCCTTTTACGCGACATTTCAATTCCTCACAATCATATAAAATTTTCTTTGAACGGTGAACGAGACGAGGTGAGATGAGGTGGTCTACCTATACACCCACCCCGTAACAACTCCATTCTATCACTTTCCCAACCTCATAAGTCCTATCAATATTCGACAAAAAGCGGGGCGTGCCTGTCACCAACGATCACTTCCCGGGTAAAGGTCCCTTTTTTGACGATGGCTCGATCGAGGATGTTAAATCCTGCTTTTTGTATGATCTCTTCAATCGGTTCTACGGTTACGACGATTATTTTCTCTGCAAATCGATACGCACTTTGGAGCATTTCTAGTTGTTCCTCGGGTGTGATGACTGAGCATAGATTGTAGGGCAGGTCTATAATTGCTACATCATATTCACCCGTGATTTCTCTAATATCAGCCCGCTTCACTTCGCAGGTAAGACCAAAGTGTGCTATATTTTCTCTGGCACCAGGGAGAATCAGTCCATTTCTGTCACTGCCGACGATATCAATCCCCATTGACCGCGCCTCTACCAGCACCGTTCCAATACCGCAGCACGGGTCTATTGCCCTAACTCCATCAGGATTTGGAACAGCAATATTGACCACCGCTCTTGCCATCCTAGTGCTGAGTGCAGTTGAATAATCATTCGGCTTCTTTTGATGCTGGAACCATACTGACTCAGCTTCAAGATACTCACCAAACACCCATCTTCCGTTCACTTTCATGACACCAAACATTTGATCAGGATGACGTAAATCTGCTTTACCGCCGCAAATCCTCAACCCCAGTTCACGCTCGATCACACGTCGATCTTCAAACCCTACTTTATCCGACTCTGGCAAATCACCGTTTTTTACATACTTCACTTTAAACGAAGTTCCACCTGGTAACTGTAACTGTTCTACTTTTAACAAAAGTTCCTCTAGGCTTTCCCCTTCATACAAAACGGTAATTCGCTCTTTGATAAACGGACTTCGGCTCGGGTCGATTTCTACCTTGGTTTCCAAAGTAGTTCCGTCAGTATCCTTACCAAATAACGAGCGCATTTCTAACGCACATAATTCGCGTTCTTCCTCTGGATAGGCGTATGTGTAAATATAAGTTGTTGTTTCTTTATTCTCCAATCAGTTCTCATCCTTCATTGAAGCAAAATAATTCCTTAGCTATTCATTATAACAGCTTGCCTCACAATTTCGGTTTTTAAAAAGCCTTCCTATTAATACGAATAATCCCTACTTTTTCAAAATACCCAAATATTCTTGCCAAGGTCCAACGTCCTCCCGATATCTCTCCGCCATCACCCGAACGATTTGAGCAATATGGGTTAAATCATGAACAGCCCACGTCGAAATCAGTTCTCTTACCTTCACTGAACCAAAGGCCGGGTGGATTCCTGTCAGCTCAAGCTGTTCATTCTGGCCTATCAGTTCCTTCAGTTTCGCCACATTTTGTCTTCTTAAAGTTTTAAAGTCAAGAAGCTTTTGTTCGATCCCCTGTTCTGCGCGTTCATTTAAATGCGAGAAACGGTCAAACGGCGGAAATGGCTTGCTCTCACCCTCTTGAAGTATAAATTCCAATCTCGGAATCCAATTTGTTTTCTCCCCCTCAATCAGATGCTCGATCACTTCAATTGCATTCCAGGTCCCTTCCCCTTCATGACATTGCAGCCATCCATCAGACAAACCAGCTAAAAAATACTCTAACGATTGTGGTGTACGATCTAGAATTTCAATTGCTTCCTTCAACTTAAACTGCATCGGCAGCCACTCCTTATCCAGATTTCCTTTCACTATTATATGCTATGTGTCGGCCTAGCCATCTTACAGGAGCAGTTTTCACTTTCGACAAACTTCTCCCTTAAAAAATTAACAAAAGCCCGTCATGACAAGCTTTGTACAAAATTTAATCAAACGTTTGATTAACTCTTCTGTTATTAATCAAACGTTTGATTAAAACAAGGAAATCACCTGTTGTTAACAGAATCCCCTCCGTTTTGTACTATGTTTTTTGTCGACTAACAACCAATTATCTTACAAAAAACGACCCATTCTCCCTATAAAAACTAATAGCCTACAACATTCAGCCATAAATCTACCTAATCAAACGTTTGATTAAAAGTAATGAAAACACTGTAAATAAGCGATTTTCCCGGGTAATAAAGTGAGAAAATTGTCAAATAAAAATCGCCCTTCACATCATTAAAAGGCGATTTCTTCGTCTCTATTTACCAACCCGCTAGAATCGAATCTAACTGCCGAATTGATTCTTCCGATTTCTTTTTCGAAAATTCTAGCCACCTCTGCTGATCAGCATGCTGCTCTAGCCGTCCTTTAATCATCCCCCGCACCACATCTGGATTGGGTCCGCCTGCTAATGATCGAACCCTAACGAAGTGATCTGGATTGAGTGCTTGACGAAGCCCTTCTTCATCCAAACTCAAAGGTTTACCCGTAATCTTCCTTGCCGCTTCATTAACAAGGGGCAATGTGATTTCTTGTGCACTCATACCCTTTGATAATGCCTCACTAACCACCAAACTTGTAATTTCGTGTGCCTTTCGGAACGAGAGCGCGTCTGTTCTCACCAACGTATCGGCCATCTCCGTAATGGTTGCAAAACTAGCCTCCGCCCTCTCGCGCAACACCTTATGATTCACTTCAGCCGTCCCGATGACACATCCCAAGAGCCTGGACAATTGCTCCAGCAAGTCTAGACTTTTCCAAGCATATGGCTGCATGTCATCCTCTGTATCAACAATATCACCAAAGGGTGTGTTGTGAATCATCGTTAGCACCGTCTGGGTATTGCCGACACATGTGGATAGTAACGAACGAATATGCTCAAGAGAAACCGGATTACGCTTTTGCGGCATAATCGAGCTGATTTGCACGTAAGGATCAGCGACCTTTAACACTGAAAACTCCTGCATACTCCATAAAAGCAAATCCTGAACGAACCTTCCTAGGCCGATAGCTGTGATTTGCGCAGTCGTCATCACCTCGGCCATATAATCCGCTCCCGCTATCGCATCATAGGAATTCTCCACCACACCGTCAAAACCAAGCAATTCACTCATCCGCTCACGATTCAGCTTAAAACCAGAAGTAGTAAAGGCTGCCGCTCCCATTGGGCTTCGATTACACTGTTCGTATGCTCTTCGGAACCGCTCAACATCTCGGCTAACCGAATCAACAACTGCCATCATATAATGCCCCAAGGTAGTCGGCTGTGCCTGCTGTGTATGGGTATAGCCAAGCATAAGCTTATCAGCATGCTTTTCGGCAAACTCTAGCAATTGCTCTTTTAAAAACAACATCGAACCTACGGCCGTTTGCAATTTTTCACGCAATGCTAAGCGAAACATGGTAATACACATATCATTCCGGCTTCGACCGATATGCAAATTCCCTGCGATATCGCCTGCCTCCAGTATCAAATCCCTTTCTACCTGAAAAAACAAATCCTCTACCTGCCCCGAATAGCGGGAGGTTTGGATTGCTTCTATATCTAAATCTCGGAGTGCCTCCCCAAGTTCCTTTCCATCTTCAGCAGAAATCAAGCCTTGTTCCGTCAGCATAATCAGATGGGCTTTATTGATCATCATCATCGGTTTCAGCAACTGCGTTTTAGCCTTATTATAAGCCGGCTCCAGCACAACCTCCGTGTACGTTTTACCCGGAAAGGTGTAACCTTCTTGGCGAAAGATTCGATCTTGCTGCTCGATCCCCAAATCCGAACTGTTTTTCTTTCCATCAGCTTCATGTAAGGTTCCCAATCGTACTTCCCCCTTGGATTCCTTCTTACATTATATGTACTCAATTCAACCAGGAAAGGGAATTAAAAATAGCAGGTTAAATCGAGTGTACATCTTTCGACAAAATCCGGGCGGTGCCTGTCACCATGTCAACCGCCTGTTTGCGGTTGTTGACTTCGAGTTTGGAGTAGATGTTTGAGATGTAGTTGCGGACGGTTCCTTCTGCGAGGAATAGGCGTTCGCTGATTTCTTTGTATTTTAAGCCCTCTGCTAGGTATTGCAGAACTTCTACTTCTCGTTCGGTTAGGCCATATTCCTGCTGCCATTTTTCTTGGCGGGTCTTGGCTTGGTCAGAGGGATTTTTCATTTGTGCGATTAACTGCTTTGCGACATTTTGGGAGATGATGGTTTCACCCATATACACCAAGCGAATTTTTGTCATCAACTCGCGCATCGGAGTTTGTTTGCTGATATATCCCTCTGCTCCAGCATCAATCGCCTCAACCGCTTCTTCCACCACATCGTCACTTGTCAAAATGATAATTTTGACACTTGGATGGACCTGCTTCAGCCGTTGTGTCAGATGGATTTTTTCCAAATTAGCATCCAGTACAATCACATCCGGAAGCTTCTCTTCACATAGACGAATCGCTTCTTCTGTATGACCAGCCTTCCCAACCACTTGTAAACTACTTTGAAGCTCAAGCAGGTGAACGAGACTTTCACGAACATACGGATTAGGGTCGACAATCATTACCTTCATTGTTTCTTCTTTTGTATCCACTAAGATTGGAATTTTACATAGGGCCGTATGACCCTTGTTCAAAAAAGAAGAGAGAGTAAATTCTCCTCTTAAGACAGCTAGTTGTTCCGTAAGTGTTGCCAGTCCGTCTGCCATTCGCTCATTCTCAGTACCTATTCCATCATCTTCAACCCGTAACTCTATCTGGTTGGCTTCAAAACTGACTGTCACCACAATCATTTGAGCCTTGCCAATTTTGATCGCATTCCATAACATTTCCTGAAGACACCTGCTTAAAGTGAGCATCGCTTGTTTCGAAAGTGGTTTTTCCTCGCCCTTAACGATGTATTCCAGCTGAATGGGACTTGTTTTTCGGACATTGTCGACAATACTCATCATCGTCTCCTTGACGGAAATGTCGACATCTAAATCTTCGAGCTGATAGAGCGCATCGCGGACCTGCGCCAAGCCACGGTAGGCCGATCCAATTAAATCATCCAAAAGAGGTTCACCCATCCTCCCCTGAACACTTTCAATTTTTAAAATTAATCCAGCAAAGGTATCACTAACCGAGTGCTGTAAGGAGGTTGAAATTCGGTTCCGTTCTTGAAGAATGGCACTCTGTTCCACCTGCTTGGCATACGCTTCTAATACTCTGTATTGCTGTTCAATAATCTCATTTTTCCTCTGAATCTCTTCTTTTGCAAAAAGCAGCTGATTAAACATAAGCCCCAAGCCGTAAAAAACGAGACCAGAAATCACCACGCTTATGTAGGAAATAGGGCTCGTGGATAGGTAAAGAACAGGACCAAACACAAGTACGGCCAGTACAATCCATCTTCTCCAGCTTTTGGTTTGATGCTCTTGATAAAAACCAACCATGATGGAGTACGTGACAAAATTGCCAGTTAAGGTTGGGTCGGTAAATGAAAAGATTGGCGTCAGTGCAGCCAAAAAAATAACCTCAGCTGTGAAATAAAGCCTGCGACTCTTCAGAAGCAGCAATAAAGGAACTATATATGACAGTCCCACCAGAATTATGACCATCGATAACGGGATAAACAACTCATCTTGAAAAACAGATGCATTATATAGGACAGATATAAACACAATTAATCTGATCCCGAACAGCACCCAATCATGTAACTTCCATTTCCCCTCCATAATAACCGCCCCCACATATATCTATCAATCTCTCGTCACATAAAGTCATGACAAAACCTCACTACTATTATGACAGGTATTACCAGTAGGATAAAGAGGTCAACAAGCAAATAAAAGGAGTGTTTCACATGTTAAAGCAAATCAATCATATGCAAAAAGTTGCCGTGTACCTCGGGATTGTCGTCTTCCTGGAATTCATGCTGCTCATGCTGCCAATCAAACTGAATACGTTCTTCTTCATGTTTGTTCCATTTGTTTCTGTCCTGGTCACGATGCTGCTTACAGGGGAAGCTTTTACAAAGAAAGGCTGGAGCCAGCTCGGCTTCCACCGTTTTTCAACCAAGTTCTTTGCCATCGGCCTATTGGTTCCGATGTTACCGATTTTATTAGGTTTTTCCTTCGTTTGGCTGAGCGGCCTAGGCACGTTTGGAGTAGCACCTGAATATGAAGGGAAAGCAATCTTCCTAGCGGTCCAATTCGTGGTATCTTTTCTTTTTTCATCCCTTACCGTTACACTCGGTGAAGAAATTGGCTGGAGAGGATATATGGAAGCAAAGTTAAGCCGCCTCGGGCTCGCTCCGTCGTTGTTGCTGAACGGTTTTATCTGGGGATTATTTCACCTGCCTGTCATGATTTTCACAGATATCTATCACAATGGAGTGAATCTGTTCGTCTATATTCCGATGTTCATGGTAACTGTGACATTGGCAGGAGCATTTATGACATACCTAAAAACAGCCACCGGAAGCATTTGGCCTGCCATCGCGGCCCATACAATGCACAATCTAGTTTGGAACTACGGCGACCTGTTAACCCAAAATCCAAAGCCCATCGTAACATACCTAACTGGGGATGCGGGAATTTTACTTATTCTGTTCTACCTTGTCGTCTTTGTTATCATAGTCAAAAAGCACAACAACGCTATCCATTCTGCTGGTAAGCTCATAGCTAAATAATCTCAAAAACCTTCCAAACTTCACGGAAGGTTTTTCGACAAATTTCGGGCGGTGCCTGTCACCCCGTCCCTTTTAATCCAAAATTCATAGGCGCGGTATTCCAAGGCTTGTTTATTCATTCTACTTTGTTCATTTATTTTACATATCCCTGCTTCATTTGCCATTTTGATTCGAGTGGGTCAGATAGATTAATATTATACCTGGCCACCCTAGTCTGGTAGTAAAAAAAGCGCTAATCCTTCTCGGATTAACGCCAGGTTGAATAGCAATACTATGATTGTAATACCAATTTCCACTCTTCAAACGCTTGCTTCATCGCCAGGTAATATTGTTTATATTTTTCCATATAGTCATCTGTAATTTCTTGATTCCCATGAGTTTCTATTAAGTTATATAAATCTTCACAGGTGCTGAGCAGCTTTTGGTGAGCAGTAGAAAAAGAATCCGGAACTTTGGCTTGCTTCATATAGGTGATAGTCATTTCAAGATTGCTCATCGGGCCGCTATTAAGTTTTTCAACAGCACCATAATCTTTTTGATCAATCCATTGAATGACTCGCTCAATATCGAGTAAGCGATGTTCCATATAGGTTCGTGTTTTTTCTATATATACCTTTGGGTCCTGCAACGACACCTCCAGCTGGGATTCATCTAAATGTCGAACGAATTCCGTTTCGATTCCTTTGTAACCATAGCCTCTCCCATTGACCGATTTCATGACCGATGATTCCTCATCTGCTGCGTTATAGGCTGTATAGCCGAAATACATGGATTCTCGAGTGAAGATAGAAGAAAAAATGGTTCGCACGTTACCAGTCTCCATTTTCAGAAGCGGTTTCATAACCGAAAGCCAGTCTTTCGGTACCTTCAGCACACCATAGGACTTTTCTTCAAGCGAAACCTTTTTGTCCAATTGGACTTTAGGGCTATAGGTGTAGATATTTTTGTAACCACCAAACCCTCTGTCCCGAACGAAGTAGAATTTCAGATAGCTAATTTGATCATCAGGATGGATATTCCAAACAAAATGGTAGCTTGAGGAATCGTTTTCATCTATTTTCCATAACACAGAATTCCCCGCTGTATCAAGCTGTAACACCTTCCACTCATGCCCTTTCCACGCCCAAAAACTAATGCCATACTCATTTTTTTCGGTAAGAAACGGGACAAAGACATGCTTATTATCAATAAAAACAGTGTCCTGAATGGCACTTGCAACAGCTTCAGGATATACTCGATTGATCTCACTAACTAGTTCCTCATTTACAGGGAAGGATTCCGGCTCTGCGAAATAATACCAATGAAGAAAAAACGCTGCCACAACCACTACACTAAACCCGCTAAAGACATAAACCCATTTTTTCGTCACTTTACTTACCTCCTTCGATCAGCGATTCATCAGAGCGTAAGTAAAGCTGACCTTCAGCTGTTGTGACCAATAGCCCTTTTCCATCCTGCTCTAAATAGATAACCGTGTTCAAGCCGCTTCCCCATTTCGGTTCAATCCCCTGAAGCAGGTAGGGAAAGCGTTCATTCCGCCCAATAAAACCACCCTGGCGATGCTCTGGCTCATCGTAGTACCATTGATGGCCATCCACGGTCGCTTCACTCATCATACGTACTTGTTTTTGTAACCTTTCTTCACTTATATTAATCTCCCCTGCTGAAGGGTGAATGTTTAAAACAGATACATTCTCAACATTTGCAAAATAGGTTGAAGGAGCATCCGTTGGATATAATAACTGATGAATCGGAATTGAAATCAAAGTCACTGCTAGAAATATAAGATTTGCAAAGAAGCCAAGCCAAGCATAAGGACGAAACCTCTCCCATTGGCCAGCTGTATTTTTGGAAAGCAAATACAACAACCATACCCCTAAAGGAAGGATGGGGACTTTGATCATGGTAGCAGCTACGTTAAAATCAAAATCTAAAGAGAATAAACCCAATAGTATAATCAAAGCCACTCTCCAGGCCTTTACGTTCTTCCCATGTTTCTTATAAAGCCGGTAAGCCAAAAAGAAAATTACACACCAAGCTAATAAAATAAGTAAACTACTTATACCGTTAAACGAGAAATCAATGTTAAAATTCATCTAGCAACCTCCTATCTCCCACATTATTCTGCAATAATTGACAAAATTCCTGCTAAAATGGAAAAATTTCCATTTTGATATATAGAGAACTTGAGAGATGTTGGTGCCTGTCACCTGTTTGCAGGTACAGTGCTAACGCAATAAAGACGCTCTCTTTTGAAAGCGTCTCACGTCATTACTATTTTTTCCTCCAAGGGAAGTAACGAATGGTTAAAATCAAACCTATGATAAAGGTTAAAAACGGAAACGACCATGGAAAGAAGTAGGATGGATACGCCTTCCAATCATTTGTGTAATACCCAAGCGCATAGGGAGTAACCACACCCGCGTTCATTAACTCCGTTTGCAGCGCATTACGCTCATGAAAGCTAAACGACTCAGTTTCAACGTTCCCTCCCTGATCGATGGCAAATAGCGTATACTGCAGCTTTTCCACCGGAACCCAGCCGACAATATCACCGTTCGGCTTTTTCTTTTGCAGCTCCTTTGTTCTTTTTAACAATGCCACAAATTTAGTTTCATCCACTTTATGATCGGTTACGATTAAAAATGCTGCCTCACCGTAGTATCGATTTAGCCCTTCCTCTTCTCCTCTTATCGGATGGTTTCGCAATACATCCAGCAGCTCCCCATTTAACTCCAGCGATAAGTCGGCCAGACTGATCTGATAATCCCATGGGTCAGTATGGCTATATTCTTCAGTGATTTCTTCGTTCAACTCAATTACATTGCCTTCGAAAAGATAAGTCGGTGCCGTCGGCGGATAGCCTTTGCTCACGTTAACAATACCGTATCGGTCTTTCATGATGTTACTATGGAACAGTTCTATTACCATTAGCATGGTGTTGGGAGCAGACGGAACAAATAGCAGCAGGCCAAGGATAAAAAGTGTTAGTCTTTTCTTCAATTCCTACCTGCCTTCCTCCCATGGTGCCTGACACCGTAAAACAACCGGAATATAGATATCAAAATGTGGATCCTTCTTATCCCGGTCTTTTGGGTATCGTTCATGCTTAATGGGTAAGACATCGTAATATTCCACACCTGGTTCACGATATGTCTCATACTCACTATGCTTCAGCCACCTAAATATATTCCCATAGGATTGACCGATATCCTGTCCTTTTTGGTGATGCACCTTTAAATAAGTCATTTTCGGAATATGGATTTCGACCATTTCCTCAGGCGCCAACTGCTCTTCGCTCACCTCATAAACGGAATAATGCACAAAACCATCTGTTCTAAGATGGTAGGACAACCCTAACTGAACATCCGAATTGACCGCATACTCCAGCTCTCCCACTCTGCTGCTCATCGTGTTGATCACCGATTTCAAAATACCAACCTCAGTATAGGAACCCTCCCACCTCAAGCCGATGCCTTTATATGCAGGCAGCTCAACAATTTCAATCTCAAAATTCTCCAATTGAATTCCTCCTTCCTTCCGGTGATTTTGCTTCAAGCAACTTTCGGACTTTGATTGAGTTTCCGTGTTTTCACCATATCAGTTCCCGATATACGGTCGTGCATTAAACACCTTTTATTGGTAAAAAGAAAAAATAAGCCTTGCAGGGCACCAATAGGCGCAAAGAATGTTCGGGTGAAGGCCTGTAAAAATGTCAGCCTTCCATCCTCCCTGTTAGTCGTCAATTCAATTTTTAATATTTTATCACCAATGGTTTTTCTAAACATGAAAAACGACAGGAAGAAATAGATAAATAGATATACAAAGCTAATATTTTCAAGAAATAGTGCCTGCTCAGGCGAAACCGCCACTTCCAAAAAGACAAGAAGAACTCCAATCACGATTGAAACAATCATATAATCAATTATCCTAGCCAGGAATCTTACTAAAAACATTGGTCTCTCTTCATTAATCATTGTTGCTTCTTCACTACGCCTCCATAAAGGAGGATAGCACGCTGTAATCGTAAAATACATACCATCAATACTCCATCCCACCATAAAACACAAAATCCCTAACAAAAGCACAAAGCCCCTGATCATAACCAAAACCAAAACCCTCCCTCAACTCTCTTCCACTATAACAATTCTACAATGAGTCGAATTTTCCTCTTTATTGGCATGGTGACAGGCACCAATTAAAGTTATAATCACTAATATTAATTATGTATAATATAAAAATTAATATGTTTAATTATAAAATTAATTTTATTGAGTTAACATCTTTACTTTTTAAATTAACCGTCATATAATTAAGTCAAACGAAAGGAAGGATTTGGTTATGTCGTATCCAATACTTACACATTGTCCTGTTTGCAGTAAAAACTTAAAAGTTACTAAATTAGAATGCAGCCATTGCCATACCACGATTGAGAACAAGTTTGAGTTATCGAAACTGGCTTCTCTTTCCCAAGAACAGCTTAATTTTGTCACAACGTTTCTCGTCTGCCGTGGAAATATTAAAGAGGTTGAAAAGGAACTGTGCATTTCCTACCCGACAGTCCGCGGAAAACTAAATGACATTATCTCTGCATTGGGCTTCGAAACTCAAAAGAAATCCAGCCCAGAAGTAGATCAGAAAAACGTTGTTTCGATGTTGCAGGCAGGAGAAATCACAGCCGAAGAAGCATTAAAAATGCTAAAAGATGAATAGGGGGAATCGAAAAGGAAAGAAGAAATTTCAAAAGTATTAACCATGGTGCAAGAAGGTAAAATTGATAGCGAGAAAGCTTCTGAAATCATTGAAGTGCTACAAAAGAAAGAAGAAACAACAGTAGTAAAGTCAAATCAATACCTCAATAAAATGCTTAAAGTCCGGATCGTTTCACAGGAAAATGACAACGTCTCCATCAACCTGCCAATCAAGCTTGTCAAAGCTGTCTTAAAGGCTGGTCACAGCATTGCCTCCAGCATTCCGGACTCACAAAAATATGTGAAAGACATTAACATTGACTTGATTATGGAAGCAATTGAAAGTGAACTAGACGGTCAAATCGTTGATATTAAATCAGCCAACGGTGATACCGTTGCCATCGTTATTGAGTAACCAGCCATGATCAAAGTCTCGATCCGAACAGACAAAAAGCAAAGCTTCACCATTCCTGTTCCCTATGCTCTTCTACAGGTTTCAAGCTCCATATTGTCTTCAGAATGGCTGTGGAAACAGATCGTCAATCTTTCAAACAAACATACTGAAAAACCCATTTCACTAGAAAATCTCGTCTCCGAAACCAACAGGCACCTACTAAAACACCTCATCAGAGAAATCAAACATTACCGTGGCCTCGAACTAGTAAACGTAAGTTTGAAAGACGGGACTAAAGTGAAGGTAAAACTCTAAAGCAGAAGTGAAGCAGAGGGACGGTTCTCTCTGCTTCTTTCATTCGACAAAATCCGGGCGGTGCCTGTCACCTGTAACCCCACCCCCTCTCAATTCGTCTATATTTATAAGAGGTGAGATTCGATGAAGAAACTGACTGTGTTTGTTTTCATCATTGTTTTTTTAGCAGGCTGCCGGCACGCGCCATTTGGCCCTCAATCGGTGATTGATTGGGTTGATTTTATAAAATGGGAAGGCGTTATGTATGATGGGATTTATTCTGGAGTGCTGGCTGATGACAAATTTATTGGTGAAAAAATCGGCGAAGTGAAATTCAGAGTAGCAGACAATGTGACAAACCCAAATTATAAAGTGAAAAACGGTGATGCCGCCTTCCATGAGAAAGGGACAGAAATTTTCGCTATTAAAGGGCATCCCGGTTTCCTTGCCGTGAAGTCCGACAGTGCAATCAATCGCTATAACGTTTATTATTCACGAGATGTGACTGAGTTTAGATGGCATTTTAAAGATATGCCACAAGAAAAGGTCCAGCGAATTGAAATCTATCAACTCTATACTGCAGATGGAACGAAGCAGATAATAGACATGGTCGAAGCCGAACAGATACAAGAATTCCTTCAGCTATTAAACAGCAGCGAGAAAAACTCCACCTTCAATCCGAATACTGAAAAGGGTGACCCGCACTATTACGAAGCTGTCTTTTACACAGACGAACCCGTAGCCTATAAACATGGAATCCAATTCGACGGCCACACCTACTTCTGGCACCCGTGGGACACAGCAATTCTAGATAATAAAATCGGAGAGTTTTTGCAAAACTAAAAGGAAGCAGAGGAACCGTCCCTCTGCTTCCAACTCCGGAAAAAATGAAATCAGTCCAGAGGTTTAACGTGGGGAATACGTAAGGCACACAAAAAGGCTGACTCTATTTTTAGAGTGCAGCCTTTAGTATGACGGTGCCTGTCACCAACCGACGTCACCTCCACGAACCCGCGATAGGATGAAGCAGGAGAACCGTCCCCGTGCTCACCCTTTGACGGAGCCGGCGGCGATGCCTTCGACGATTCGGTCGCTGAGGATGAAGTAGGCGATGAGGACTGGGATGATGCTGATCATGAGGGTGGCTCCGATTGCGCCCCAGTCGGTTAGGTATTGGCCGACGAAGTTGTTTACGCCGACGGTGATGGTTTTCCATTTGTCTGAGCTTAGGAAGGTGTTGACAAACACGAATTCATTCCAGTTGTAGATCATGTTGATGATGACCGTTGTTGATAAAACAGGCAAGGTCATCGGAAGGGTAATTTGAAAGAAAATCCGATGAATGGAACAGCCATCCATTACCGCTGCTTCTTCTATCTCCCGCGGGAGTGATTTGTAGAATCCAGTGAGAATCATGATCGTAATCGGCAAATTAAAGGCGACATACGAGAGGATAATGGCAATCGGATTATCAATCAGATTCACTGTTTTAAAGAAATTAAATAATGGAATTAATGTGGAATGGAGCGGGATCATATACCCAGCCATAAACAATCCAAGAACTAACCCGCTGAGTTTCCACTGCATTCTAGTGATCGCAAACGTGACAAAGCTGGCAAGGATGACAGTGAGCACAACAGATACCACTGTGTACAACACACTGTTAAAAAAGTAAACATCAATGTGACCGGCTGTCCAAGCTTTGACATAGTTCCCCCATTGGGGATCTTGCGGAAGCGAGAATGGGGACATCCCAAAAACCTCTTTATTGGTTTTTAAGGAAAATAGGAATAACCAAACCAACGGATACACTTGAACAATCGCAATTACTCCTAGGATAAAGTAAAGAATCCCAAAGCCAATACGATTACTGAGAGATTTACTGGTTTTATAAGATGCGGTCAGGGTCGTATTGGTTTGTTTTGCAGCCTCAATCTTACTCATCTAGTTCACTCCCCCTTCTTAATATTCAACATCTTTTTTAGATGTTAGTAATCTTTGAATCAACCAAGTCATCACAAGACAGATGATCAATAAGCCGAAACCAATCGCGCTGCCGTAACCAAAGTTATATTTGCTAAAAGCTTCCTTATACATATAGGACGCCATAACCTCACTGGCACCGTTTGGTCCCCCGCCAGTTAAGACGAAAATTAAATCAAAATACTTTAATGAGCCCACTACGGCTAAAATAATCATCACTTTTATCACATCAGCAATGAGGGGAATTCTGATTTTATAAGCAATCTGGATAGGAGATGCTCCATCAATTTTTGCAGCCTCGATTAGTTCTTCTGGAACATTTTTTAAAGCAGCATAGAAGATAATGATATAAAAACCTGCATATTGCCAGACAATCGGAATAAAGAGAGCAAATAAGACGATGTCGGCATCCGCTAGCCAAAGCGGCGGGTTTTCAACACCTAACAATACTAACAACCGATTAATCATACCGTTCGTAGGGTCAAAAATCTTCGCCCAGAGCTGGCCAATCGCAACGGATGATAACAACATCGGAATTAAGTAAATTTTTCTTAAAAAATTTGCCCCTTTAATCTTACTCGCTAAAACTAACGATAAAATTAAATATCCAAACAGGCTCAAGGTCGAAAAAAGTCCCAGTAAAATCGAGTGCCAAGTACTTTTCCAAAACATTTTATCCTGGACTAACTCAATATAATTGGCCAAGCCGATAAACTTCATCTTGCCAATGCCGTTCCATTCCATTAATCCATAATAGCCAGTTAAGACTATGGGGATATAAATTAATAGCAAAATTAGAATTAACGCAGGAAGTACGTAAAGGGTGATAACCCACTTATTCGACATTACACTTCTCATGGTAATACTCCCTTCTTATGTGAAAAACGGTAAAAGGAAGAGGGCATAACCTGTATGCCCTCTACACTTGAACTTTTAAGGCCAGTCTACTTTTTTTCCTTGGCAAGCTCGTCCGCATGCTGTTTCACATAATCCTGCGGGGTCACTTGTTTTCCGAATAAAGCAGTGACTAAGTCATGGTGTAATTCGGATACAGCTGGACTGGATTGAGTATCAAAGTAAGTAGTTACGTTCGATGCCTCACCAAGATCCTTCAAGATTTCAATGTACATCGGAGCTAGGTCTAAGCTAGCTGTGTCAACCTTTGTTGCAGGGATGACACCAGCATCAACCACTGATTTCTCGCCCCATCTTTTCACAAGGTAGCCAACAAAATCTTTTGCTTCATCCTGAACTTTAGAATCCTTCGCTACGAATAGACCAACACCAGGGCCGCCTACATAGCTGTTGATGCTTGTCCCTTTACCGCCTTCATAAGTTGGGAACTTGAAGTAGCCGATCTTATCTTTAAATTCTTGTTCCACATCAGGGCTGGTTGTATAGTTTGGTAATTCCCAAGTAGCAGTTAAGAACATTGCTGCTTGTTCATTCATGAAATAACCTTTTGCATCGTCATTTGATAGTGCACTTGCACCTTTTACAAATCCGCCCATATCGACAAGGTTCTGTACCTCTTCTGCTGCCTTCACAATCGCTGGATCATCAAACTTCGCTTTTTCTTGGATTACATCTGTTAAAATGGTCGATCCGCCAATTCGATCAGCCAGATACATAAACCAGAAGGATGCCGGCCAGCCGTCCTTCGCTCCAACCGTAGCTGGAACTACTCCGTTATCCGCTAGCGTTTTGACCACATTTTTGTACTCAGAGAAGGTTTTTGGAACTTCAAGATTATATTTGCTGAAAATTTCTTTATTGTAGAAAACGTAAGAAATGTTTAGTTCTAATGGAAGACCGTATGTTTTGCCATCCACTGCATAAGATTCTTTTACACCAGGGATAAATGCATCCTTAAGGTCTGCATTGTTTTCCACAACATCGTCTAATGGAGCTAACATATCACCTTCGACATATGGTTTGATGAACCCATCAGACCACGTCATCCCAATATCAGGAAGTTCATTGGAAGAAGCTAATACCTTCAGCTTTTCCCGGTACTGATCCGGGTTTAGAATTTCTGTAACAATTTTTATATCCGTATGTTCTTTTTCATACTCATCAATGATGTCTTTCACAATCGAGAACTGAGCATTCGAGCTGCCTTCCGGCCATAAATGCATAAATTTAATAACCTTTTTTCCATCAGAGCTGCTCTCTTTTGACGAACCTGATGAACAACCTGCAAGTGCTAGAGAGACAAGCATGATTACAGATAGTAGGATTGCAACCGTTTTCTTTTTAAACATTGTGAATTCCCCCTATGACCCTTATCTAGATTTTTCTTTCTTTTAGTCTACCGTCAGGATGTTCCAAAATATAGGTCACAACGATTAGGAAAAATACTACTATTTTTAGAAAGCCCTTTCATTGTTAGTTTTTCGGTATGCACTTGGTGTCATACCCTCCAACTCTCTGAAAATCTTGATAAAATATTTGGCTGTTTTATACCCGGATTCTTCGGCAATATCATTGACAGGTAGGTTGGTAGAAATAAGCAGTTCCTTCGCCCGCTGAATCCTCCGTCTTGTGATGTACTCACTGAAGGTAAGCTTGACATGCTCTTTAAAGAGCACACTTAAATAACTAGGATTTAGGTGAACATGATCAGCTACTTCCTTCTGAGTCAGCTCGTTCTTTATATGCTTATTGATATACTCAATTGCCTCGCGGATGGGTTCCCGGTTCGAAGGATGTTGTGTATCTGCCTCAACCAGTCTGGTATCGACCACCTTTTCAATCATGCCTGCCCGCTCTTGTTTTTCTACTACCTCTACCGCGGCTTCTACAGCCTCTATTAAAACCTTTTTGCTAATGGGCTTTAGCAAATAGTTAATCACCCCTAAACGAAGGGCTTCCTGCGCATATTCAAACTCAGAGTAGGCCGAAATCACAATGATCACAGGCTGGATCCCCTGCTCTTTGGCAATTTTCAATAGTTGCAAGCCCGTTATTTCCGGCATCTGGATGTCTGTGACCAAGATATGTACCTTGTGCCGCTCCATCTGTTCAATGGCTTCTTCGCCATTTGCAGCCGTAAGAATTTGATAATAGCCATTTCCGCATGTATCTAGAATTTTCTTTAGCCCTTGGCGCGTTCTAGGTTCATCATCTACGATTAAGATGGTCTTTGAATTTAACATCATTCTTCCTCCCCATTCACAGGTATAACAAACGAAACGGACGTCCCCCTGCCTACTTCACTCATAATGGCAAGTCCACTTTTCAAACGATCTTGGTAGTATAATTCAAGGCGCTTATGCACATTGGAAATCGCCATTCCATTTCCCTTATTTTGTGAAATAACTTCCCCAGATCGCATCGCTTGTCTAATCCGCTCCAGCTTCTCCTGGCTGATTCCCGGTCCATCATCTGCGATTACAATTTGCAGGTAATCAGGGTCGGCCGGGGATAGAATGGAAACCGAAATCGTACAATCCCTCGCCGTATTGCCTGCCCCATGCAGGACAGCATTTTCTACTAACGGTTGAATCAACAGCTTAGGAATTTTCACCTTCTCCCACTCAGCCGGCAGGTTTAGCTTCCATTTTAAATGATCACCGAAACGCATTTTGATAATTTCCATATAGTTTTCAATATGATGAATTTCCTCTTTAATCGTAACCCAATCCCCATCCGTTTGTTTCGTAATCGTGTAGCGGAATAACTCAGACATACTAACGACAAACTCAGCTAAGTCTTCCTCGCCCTTATCCTCTAACGTCCAACGAAGGGCATCTAATGTGTTAAAAAGAAAATGCGGATTAATTTGCGCCTGTAGTGCCTTCAGCTCACTGCGGCTTCGAGTAATTTCTTTTTCATACACCATCTTAATTAAGTGATTGGTTTCCTTTACTAATTGGTTATAGGTACTGTTTAATTCTTTGATTTCGTTAACAGTGGTCACGCTGGGATTCATCGTTAAAGAACCCGTACTTGCCTGCTGCATCGTTTCCGTCAATTTGATAATCGGACGAGTAATATAAGTGGATAGCAGGAACGTACTAATAAAAAAGATAATAAATCCAATAATTCCAGACAGAATAATTCCTGCCCGGAGGATGCTGACGCCTTCTGTCAGCGCTCTAATTGGTGTTAAGATGATTAGACTCCAGCCAGTTTCATAGGAGGTTTGTCTTGTCACCATGTACTCCTGATCATTCAAGAGAAGGGTTGGAGATTCATTTGTAATAATTGGCTCGAGAGAATGATGGTAGTTTGATAAAATTGGCCTTAAATTGTTATCTAATAATACCGAATACTGGTTCTCAATCGGATTATTTTGGTCAGCAAACTGAAAATAATTTTTATAAATACTAATGAGCAGGTAACCGCCGCTCGCATAGTTATGATTCATTAAATTAACCCGTCTAAGGGCGAGGATATTGTCCGAGTTACTCGGGTCATCCCCCATCCAAACTAGTCCACCACTCGCTTGATCTGATCTTTGAATCCACTTTCCGTCAATTCTAGTAATTAAGTTCGTATTATCTAATGGCAAAATTCGGTTCATCTGATTATCATAGAGCTCAAATGAGAAAATCCCATCCGTATTCGCTTGAAGCGTGTTCACAATTCCCCCTAATTGCTGACGCTCCGCAAAGGAAATTTCTTCGCCTTCATAACGCTTCGTTAATGCCCGTTGAATATTATAATTCGTCATCACCAGCTTAGAGGCCGTGCCAATTTGTTTATATAAAGATTCTAATCTACCATTTGCCTCAACAGCAGTCTGGTAGATTTGCTTCTCGGCGTTATTTTTTAATAAAGTAGAAACTCGATTAAATGTTAAAATACCGACAATCGATAAAACCAAGAGCATGACAACTAAAAATACAACGAGAATTTGATTTCGTAAGGTGTTCCATTTCTTTAATCTCGAAAACATTAATAATCGCCCTTCTCTATCATAGGATGTTTTTTATACTATACCTCATTTCACTGGAACCGTTAACAAAATTATTTCAAAGTGGCACAGGGACGGTTCTCCTGCTTCATTTTTTCGAGCGAGGGTGTGCACGGGGACGGTTCTCCTGCTCACGTTTGGTTTCGAGCGTTTAATAGCTCGGTCACGGTGACAAGTTGATAGCCTTGTAGGGTTAACTCCGAAACAAGAGTCCGAACCGCCTCAATCGTGTGGGTACGATCACCATAACCATCATGGAACAGAAGGATGCTGCCATTTTTGATACAGCTTCTTGATTCATTTAAAATATGCTCCACCCCAGGCTGCTCCCAATCCCTCGCATCAAGATTAACAGCACCAATCATCCGGTAGCCCTTCTGCTCGATGATCGACAGAGTGTCTTGGTTGTAATCAAGGTAGGGAGGCCGAAAAACAACGGGCTTTTGTCCGATCAATTCCTCTACTAATCTCTCCGTTCGTTCAATTTCGTCCAAGCATTCTTCTCGGCTTAAACGCGACAACTGAGGGTGTGTGTAGGTATGATTACCAATTTCATGCCCCTGCTCAGCGGCTTTTTTGACCAGTTCAGGTTTTTGGGAAATTTCCTCGCCTATCATAAAAAAGGTTGCTTTTCCGTTAACTTCTGAAAAGATCTCCAATACTTGCGGGGTATAGATGGGATTCGGACCGTCATCGAAGGTGATGGCTACTGCTTTTTTCGAGGTAGAAACTTCATTAATCATATAGGTAATCCTTTCTATCATTTAATGGCAAAGAACGAGACGCCCATTGACCGTCTCGTCCCTTTACTATCTATTATCTTAATAAGGACCTCTAACAAAATCCCTCACAGACTCCTGATAAAAACGTTGAATTTTCTGCTTTTCTTCCTCAGAAAATGATTTGGTATGGAGGGCTGAAAGATTATCCTCCACCTGCTTTACATTTTTAAAGCCAGGAATAATACAGGTGATTTCTTTTTGGTCTAAAATCCAGCGCAGTGCAGCACTAGCCATTGACCCCCGGCCCTCTGCAATCCACTTAAGCTGCTCCGCAAGTTCTACACCTTTACGGAACCCTAATCCGGCAAATGTTTCACCCACATTAAACGACTCGCCATTTTCATTAAAACGGCGGTGGTCATCCTCTTCAAAAACATGTTCTGCTGTAAACTTACCCGTCAATAACCCGCTGGCAAGCGGCAGCCGAACAAGCAACCCGACACCTTTTTGGTAAGCCTCCGGTATTAATATTTCTAAAGGTTTCTGCCTGAATAGATTAAAAATAATCTGCAGGCTTTTCACATTCGGGTACTCTAAACAAATCAAGCCCTCTTCAGCCGTTTCCACACTGACACCGTATTGACGAATCTTTCCTTCTTGCTTCAGACGATCCAACACCTGAAACACACTGCCGTCTCTTAGAATTTCCGTTGCCGGGCAATGAATTTGGTACAAATCAATCGCCTCACGGTTTAAGCGGCGGAGGCTGTCCTCGCAATAAGCGCTAACCGTTTCATAGCTGTAAGTATTCGGGTCAAAAATATCACCCTTACGGCAAAACTTCGTCGCAATATGTATCTTGTCTTCCTTCCCCTTGGTAGCCTTGGCCAGCAGCTCTTCACTATGGCCGTCCCCATAAACATCTGCTGTATCGAAAAAGTTAACTCCTTGATCGATCGCAAACTCCAGAGATTTCATGGCCTCAGCATCGCTAGTCTTCCCCCATGAACCGCCAATCGCCCACGTTCCAAAGCTAACCTCACTAATCATCATTCCTGTGTTACCTAATTCACGATAGTTCATTTGTTTGTACCCCTTTCCTTAACTTAAATGAAGCGGTAGAACCATCCCTCTGCTTCGTCATTCGACAAAAATCGGGCGGTGCCTGTCACCATTCGAATCCGATTTCTTTTAGGAATGCCCGAGAGAGGATCATGTGCCCTGCTGTTGTGGGGTGAACTCGGTCCCAGGCTAGTGTTGCGGAGTAGAGTTCCTTTAATACGACGTTGAAAGCTGCTTGTGTATCGACGAAGAGGCAATTGTTTTCTTCAGCGATTTTCTTTACAACCTGGCCGTATTGGTCCATGGTTCGGCGCATCAGGTCCTGTTCATTGCTCTCCAAGTAAAATGGTGTCATCAATACGACTTCCTTCACAAACGGCTTTGTTTCCGTAACAAGCTCTCTAAGTGTCTCCTCGTACTCCTCGAGGTATACATGCCCTTCTTTAATGAACGGTGTATCGTATTGACGCCACACATCATTAATTCCAATCATAATCGAAAGCCAGTCAGGCCTTTGAGCGATAACATCCTCCTGCCATCTTTGCTTCAAATCCCGGACCGTGTTGCCTCCAATTCCCTTATTCACGACACGAATTCCGAGTTCCGGATAAACTGCCTGCAGGAGCCCATCCACATAGGAAACGTAACCTTTGCCAAGGGCACCAAACAAGCCTTCTCCTTCCGGTTTAGCTCGCTCACAGTCTGTAATCGAATCCCCGATAAATAGAAGTTTTTGACCTTTTTCAAGTTTCAATTTCGCTTCCCTCCTTTAATACATAATCATAGTAAAATAAATGGAAGCCGCCAAGTCAGAGTAACTTGAGAGGCTTCTTTTTTGGGTAATCTGGTGTTCTAGTTACTTCCTAAACTCTCGTAACTGCTCGTTCAATAGCTTTGTTTGTGTGTAAACCTGCTGATAAATCGCAAAAAGCTTCTGATAAGCTTCCACATTTTCCGGAATTGGCTCATAGACTTTCGCTGGTTCGATAAAGACCTCTGCACATTCCTTCAGTGACGGGTACCAGCCGCAGCCATATGCCGCCAGCATCGCCGCACCCATTCCAGGGCCTTGTTCGCTCGACAATTTTTCAATCCTCGCATTGAAAATATCCGCCTGCATTTGCAGCCATGTCTCGTTTTTGGCACCGCCGCCAATGGAAACAATGGAATCAATCGTTTTCCCGTTGCTTCTAAAAACCTCAAGCGATTCATTTAACGAATATGTTATCCCCTCAAGCACGGCACGAACAAAATGCTTCCGCTCATGAGCAGCATCAGCACCAATAAAACTGCCGCGGATTGCAGCATCGGCGTGAGGCGTTCTTTCCCCAACGATATAAGGAGTAAATAACAATCCATTGCTGCCCGCAGGTACCTCATCCACACCTGCTAAAAACTCTTCAAACTCTTCACCGCCAGCAAATGTATCCTTAAACCAGCTTAAACTATAACCGGCCGCGAGCGTAACCCCCATCGTATAGTAAGCATTTTCTTCACTGTGATTAAAGTAGTGAACCTTACCGGCAAAATCGAGGTCATTTCTTTTTTCATAGGAAAGCACGACGCCAGAGGTCCCGATGCTGCATAACGTTTTACCTTCAGACAAAATCCCTGAACCAATCGCACCGCAGGCATTATCCGCCCCGCCCGCAAATACTTTAACGGCTTCCGATAAACCCGTTTTTGCTGCAAACTCAGAAGTCACGGTTCCAACCAATGCATGCGACTCGACCAACGGCGGGCATAACTCAGCTGAAAGGCCGAATAAGCCCAACATTTCTCCGCTCCACTCGCGCTTAGCGACATCCAACAGCAAGGTTCCTGCCGCATCCGAGTACTCCATGTGAATTTCTCCTGTCAGACGATACCGTAAATAATCCTTTGGCAGCATAAACACGCGGGCCCGTTCAAACACATCAGGCTCCTGCTCTTTTACCCAAAGAATTTTCGGCAATGTAAAGCCCTCTAACGCCGGATTTTTCGTAATTTCCAGCAGGCGGTCCTTGCCCGCTGCCTCATAGATTTCCTGACACTGCTTTGTCGTTCTCGTGTCATTCCAAAGAATAGCGTTTCTTAATACTTGATTTTCATCATCTAGTAAAACCAATCCATGCATCTGCCCGGAAAAGCTGATGCCCTCGATATCATTAACGTCCCCATCAAAGCCAGCAACCAGCTCCGCTAACCCTGCTGTTGTTTTTTCCACCCATTCCTCTGGGTTCTGCTCACTATACCCTGATTTTTCGATAATGAGCGGATACGCTTTGGAAACTTCCAGGCATACCTCTCCATTCTGATTGACCAGCAGGATTTTTACCGCACTCGTTCCAAGGTCGACACCAATTACATATTTCATCACAATCATCCTTTTTAAAAAAAGTGCTGGAGTCACAAACCGCCAGCACTTTTTCATATGTTATTTCGCAACTTAAAAGCCAGCCGCGCATTTCACTTTCTATTTAAACGGTCACACTTGAAAGAGTTTCAAGTAAATATTGGTTAATCACCGCTTTTAGACGCTCTGTTCTGCCGGATGTGTTTTTGATTTCTGTTAACTGAAGGGCATATCTTTCAAGCTCACGGAAGTTGGTTTTTCCTTCGACAATCTCCAAGCCAATTCCACTCGTATAGCTGCTGTAGCGCTCTTCGATAAAGCTATCCAGCGCCTTATCTTCGATTAGCTTGTTTGCCACTTTTAGCCCGACTGCAAATGCATCCATTCCAGCGATATGGGCATGGAACAGGTCCTCCGCTTCAAATGAACCTCTTCTTACCTTTGCATCAAAGTTCAAACCGCCGCTTCCTAAGCCATCGTTTTTCAAAATTTCATACATCGCTAATGTGTTTGTGTACAAATCTGTTGGGAATTCATCAGTATCCCAGCCAAGAAGCGTATCACCTTGGTTCGCATCAACAGAACCAAGCATACCGTTAATGCGGGCTGTTCTTAGTTCATGCTCAAACGTATGACCAGCAAGAGTCGCATGGTTCGCTTCGATATTAAACTTGAAATACTTGGTTAAGTCATATTTTTGCAAGAACGCTAGACCAGTAGCAACGTCGAAGTCATATTGGTGCTTCGTTGGCTCTTTTGGTTTTGGCTCAATTAAGAATGGAACGTTTAGGCCGATTTCTTTTGCATAGGCAACCGCCATATGGAAGAATCGCGCTAAGTTGTCTTGCTCTAATTTCATATCCGTATTAAGAAGGGTTTCATACCCTTCACGGCCGCCCCAGAATACATAGTTTTCAGCACCAAGTTCTTTCGCTACCTCTAAGCCCTTTTTCACCTTTGCTGCAGAATAAGCGAACACGTCAGCATTTGGAGATGTCGCCGCACCGTGTACATATCTTGGATTCGTGAACATATTGGCAGTGTTCCAAAGAAGCTTCGTTTTACTCGTTTTCATATAGTCTTTGATCATTTCAACAATAATATCTTGGTTTCGATTCGATTCAGCAAGCGTGTTTCCTTCTGGTGCAATATCGACATCATGGAAAGCAAAGTAAGGAACATCTAATTTTTCAAAAAGCTCAAATGCCGCTTCTACACGCGCTTTTGCTAAATCCAAACCTGTTAAATGATTCCAAGGACGAATCGCTGTACCTGCACCAAATGGATCTGTTCCATCAGCCGTGAACGTGTGCCAGTATGTAACAGAGAAACGAAGAATTTCTTCCATTGTTTTACCATTTAGCAATTCTTCAGGATTATAATACTTAAATGCAAACGGATTTTTAGATGAAGCACCTTCAAATTTAATTTTGTTAACAGTATCGAAATAAGCCATATGGTTATTCCTCCTAGTGGGTTTTAGGTTTTAGGCATCAGATCAACAATGTAAATGCTTTCAAAATCTATTAATCTGTTACCCTTGTTAATGAAATTATAGCACCTGTAACTTTGTTTGTCTATTGGATAAACTAAGTTTTTTAAAAAAAGCTTGTTACAGGTTTTTTTAACCTACCATCTACAAAGCTACTAAAAAAGACTGCCTAGATGAACCTAGACAGTCTTCAACTCACTATTAAATTTGCTGTGCTATAGTGTATCAACTAGTCTTCCAGAAAAAAATCCTGGTAATACCACCCGGGTAGTATTTACTTTTCTCCTACTCTGGCTTCTTTTTTAGACGAGCTCTATGGCCTTTCTTTTTTCAATCGATTCGTAACAGGCTTCGATAACACGCATATTTTGCAATGTATTCTCTACTGTATAGGACGGCTCGAAATCCTCTAAAATCGCTGCTGAGAAATGCTCAATCTGCAGTTTATATTGATCAGCTATCACTGTTTCAGACCGATTTCCCTGCTCAGATTGAACGTGAATCACACCTTGATGTTCGGCTACATCCGGACGATAGGCTGCTGGTACGGTAATTTTCCCTTTTGTACCGACAATTTCGTATTCATGTCTAAAGGCCATATCGAAACTGCAATCAACCACACAATTGATTCCATTTTCCAGTTTCATATAAACAATAGAAGATACGTCAATTCCAGTCTGAGGATCTAGTTCGGCAAATGTCTCAACCGTTGTTGGTTCAAATCCAAGGATGTTGCGAATTGCATGGATCCCGTAACAGCCGACATCATAAATACTCCCGCCGCCCATTTCCTTGTTCATCCGGATATTATCATCTCTATTTTCCATATAAAAAGAAAAACTCGCCCGCATGAATTTGATTTCACCAATCTCTCCAGATGATATAATTTCTTTAACACGCTGATGCTGCGGATGAAATTGGTACATAAAGGCTTCCATGAATTTTACCTTCTGCTCATAGCAGAATGCTGTCATTTCTTCTGTCTCTTCAATAGTCAGGGCAGCTGGTTTTTCAACAAGCACATGTTTGCCATATTTAGCGGCTTCCATTACCCATCGCTTATGTAAATGATTCGGCAGCGGAATATAAACAGCATCAATATCTGGATTCAATAGCAGTTTTTCATAAGAATCATAAGAATGCGGGATGGAAAATGCCTCAGCTACTTTCTTTGCTTGCTCACCCCTGCTGGCAATACCAATAATTTCAGCATTGTCTGAACGAAGAATAGCAGGAATAACTTGTGTCTGAGCAATACCTGCCGTACTAATGACACCCCAACGGACTTTTCTCAATATGTTCAATCCTTCCCTTGTGTTTTTTTTACCTGAAAGGGCTTATTTGAGTACATTATAACTCTGGGTTATATGTTTGTATATCCATTAAACTAAGTTCATGTTAAACTAAAGACAATAATAGATATAAGGAGTTTTAGCAGTGGAAACCATGACATGGAACCAACAGATTGTTAAAAAGAACAACAAAGCCCTCGTATTGCAATATATCATTGAAAAAGAGCCGATATCAAGGGCTGATATCGCTCAAAGCACAGGCTTACACAAAGCAACCGTTTCTTCGCTGGTAAATGAACTATTAGAAGAGGAACTAATTTTCGAATCAGGACCAGGGGAATCAAGCGGCGGCCGGCGCCCCGTGATCCTTCATTTTAATAAAACTGCCGGATATGCGATTGGAATTGATATTGGCGTAAATTATGTACTTTGTGTGTTAACCGATTTAAGTGGCAAGATTATGATTGAGAAAAATCAAGTTGTCAAACGAACTCCATATCCTTCGATTATGAGTATTGTGCAAAGTATGGTGCAGTCGATAAAAGAGGAAATGCCTGATAGCAGATACGGTATTGTTGGAATCGGTGTGGGCGTGCCTGGAATTGTCAACAAAGAGGGTATGGTGCTTCTAGCTCCAAATTTAGGATGGACAAACATTCAGTTAAAGAAGGACCTTGAGGAATTATTCCTTGTTCCTGTCATAATTGAGAACGAAGCCAATGCCGGGGCAATTGGCGAGCAGCAGTTTGGTGCTGGTCAGGACCTGGAGAATGTCATTTATGTTAGTGCGGGAATCGGCATCGGGGTAGGGATTATTTTAAATAAAGAATTGTATCAAGGGAAAAATGGATTTTCTGGTGAGATGGGTCATATGGTGATTGATTTGAACGGGAAGCCATGCAGCTGCGGCAGTAAGGGCTGCTGGGAAGCGTACGCGTCTGAGCATGCCCTATTGGAGCTGGCTGGTGAGGACACAGCGTCGCTTGAGTCACTGATGGAACGAGCAGAAAAGAGCGATGATATGGCCCTGGGCCACTTTAAGGAAATCGGCGGCTACCTTGGTTTTGGGATTAATAACATCATCAACACCTTTAACCCGGATCAAGTCATCATCGGAAACCGCTTGGCCTTAGCACAAAAGTGGATCGAAGAACCTATTCGGACCACCATTGCCAACCACACACTCACGCACCACCAAAAAGACCTAGAAATACACTTCTCCAAACTCGGAAAATACTCCACCGCCTTAGGCGTAACCGCCTTCGCAGTCGAGAGCTTTATCAAAGGGTGAGCACGGGGACGGTTCTTCTGCTTCCTTTGGGTAAATTTTCAGCAGGTTTTCGGGGATCGTTGTTATATAGAGGAAGCAGGAGAACCGTCCCTCTGCTTCCAGAAAAAAACGACTCGGATTTTCCGAGTCGTTTTTTCTACTAGTTAAGCCGCTGCTTTTCCAGTGTTTTTACCAGTGTTTGTTTTAACAGTTTTGCGAACGAATGGTACCACCCAGCGGTCTAAGCCGTAACGTCCTGCGTTGTAACCTGCTGCTAGGATGATGAAACCTAAGAAGATATCTGTTGGGTTGTGAGAAACCGTTCCTGCTAAGAAGAAGCTGAAGTTCATGACTAGACCAAAGAACACGGCCGCTGTTGTTAAGCATCCTAACATAAGACCTAAACCTACTAATACTTCGCCCCAAGGTACAAGGAAGTTGAACAATTCAATGTTTGGCAATGCAAAGCTTTCTAAGAAGTTCACGTACCAGCCGTAAACTAAGTTGCCGTCTGGACCTTTTACCGGATTTGCTACTGCATTTTTCAAGTATCCAGAAGCGTCAAAGCCTCCTGTGATCTTTCCCCAACCAGCTGTGAACCAAGCGTAACCGAGATATAAACGGATAATTGTTAAAATGGCTGCTGAAATGTTATTTTCTCTTAAAATTTTATTAAACATAATGGCATTCCGCCTTTCGTAATTTACTTGCTCCTTACACTTACAATATATTACATATGCAACATTAGTAACATAGGGATAGTGTTAAGTTCACAATTTGTTAGAAATGTTTTGACGGAATGTTGAACAGCCGTATGGGAGCAGAGGGACGGTTCTCCTGCTTCCTTCCAGATCCTTAAATCCCCATTACCTCTTAGTTTCGAGGTATTCTAGCTTTTTCTCATTCTATCATAAACTGAATATTATTAGAGAAAAGAAGCAGGAGAACCGTCCCTGTGCCTTACCTGTGCCTTAAAATATGTTAATAATATAGTAATGGGGTTAAATAGGAAGCAAGAGAACCGTCCCCGTGAACTCTGTGTTGTGAGGTATGGTATGAGGAAGAGAAGTGTGGCTGATAGGATTTTGGATCGGAAGGCTGATACGTATACGGGTCGGCAGGCGGAGATTGATGTTTTTTTTGATTGTTTGCATATGAAGGAATCGGATGAGTATAAGGTGCTTTCTTATTATGGTGTTGGTGGTATTGGGAAGACGGAGCTTCGTAAGGAATTGATGAAGCGGATTAAAAATAATTCTACTGTGGATTTTGCGTATCTTAATTTTGAAACGAAGGAATACCAGCAGGTTGAAAAAGCACTAGTCCACTTACGAACGGTGATTGGAGCAGAATATCGAGTGCCGTTCACCTTATTTGATGCGGCCTACATCATCTATATGAAAAAGACGAATTCCAAAATCAGCCTCAATCAAACGACTCTTCCGTTTATTGAAGAAGGCTCCTGGTTAGCTGATGCGGTTTCAATATCTGAAGAACTTCCATATTTGGCTCTTGTTCCAAAATTGATTGAGATGATTTCCAATCGATTAAAGAACACTTTTTCAAAAGAGGATAAGGAAAAGATACAAGCCTTCGAAAGACTAGAAGAACACGAGCTACTAGAATTATTGCCGGTTATTTTTGCGGAGGACCTAGATAAGTATATTGTAAAGTCCCGCAGATATTTCGTCCTGTTTATTGATACATATGAAGCACTATGGACGGACCAACGAATGAAAGCATATGAATTTTGGGTTGATGAATGGGTCCGTGAGCTCGTAGCACAGCTTCCAAATGTCCTATGGGTCATATTTGGCCGAGAACCGATTGATTGGGGCCGTTATTTAGAGGAGTGGGATGCCTGTGTGACAAAGGTGGAACTGGGCAGCTTATCTGAAGAAGAAACGAAGCTGTTATTAAGCAGGCATCAAGTCCGCGAACCAGACATTCAAGAAGAAATCTATCGAAACTCAAAGGGCCATCCGTATTCTATTAAACTAGCCAATGACTTATATAAAGAAATTTTAACTACGCGCCAGCCCGCGGCGGCTGATTTTATCTGGCAAAAAACACCTTATAAATTGTTTGAGAGATTTATCAAATATCTTTTAGTAAAGGAGAAACAGGCACTTGAGCTTTTAGCTTTAACAAATAACTGGAATATTAACACCTATCAAGCCCTTATGAGTCATTTTGACATTAGAATGAACAGCGATGACCATTTAAATCTAAGCAGGTTTTCTTTTATCACAGAAGCAGATGACGGCCATTGGGAAATGCATCAATTGATGCGCGAAAGTCTAATCGACTACCAGCCAGCTGAAAAAGTAATCGACGGAAGATTCTTTCTCTATGACTATTTCAAACGAAAACTATCAAAAGAACTGGTGAAAAACGACCCGCATCAGGCAAGTACGATCATCAATCAGGCCTTTTACCATGGCTTTCTATTAATGGAAGAAGAGAGACTTTCACTTTCAGAGTTTATTGATTGGTTTCGAGACTATGACGGAGTCTATTATCAAATTAAGCAAAACTATTTAACCTTGCCGCTGTTAACGATGCTGAAAAATCATCTTGAGGGGAACGTTCAAACAGAGGCTGGGAGATATTTAGGGATTATTTTATATGACATCGCTTTTATCTATATGATGGAAAACCGCGATTACGAAAAAGCGGAGTTATTTTTCAAAGAAGCTTTGGAACTTCGCGAACAAAAATTTCCGGATGACCATCTCGCCATCGCGAAATCCTAATACGGATTGGCCTCACTCTACCATCAAGCCGGCAGAAAAGATGAAGCCAAGGAGCTTCATTTAAAGGCCTTTCATTTACGTGAGCAATATTGTGATTCCTCCAATCGTCTGGCTTTGGCATTTTCCACAAACGGGCTTGCCCGGCTCTATCAGGATTTGGGAGACTATGACCAGGCACAATATTACTATGGCTATTCGCTTAATGTGTACGAAACGCTAGAAAGGTCTGATAATGTAAATCTATCGATTACGATGATGAACTTAATCAGCTGTTATCATGAGCTGCTGGAATATGAAAAAGCCTATGAATACGCAGAAAAGGTTCGGGACCTCATTGAAAACGATGTTCATTTTAATCAAATTATTTATGCAAAAGCACTTAATAGCTTGGGAGTGATGAAAACGGCTATAGAGCAGCACGAGGAGGCATTAGAACTGCTTCAAAGGGCACTTGGGATTTTTAAGGAACGGTTAGGCGAAGAGTGCATTGAAGTGTCTAAGGTGCTTCATAATTTAGCTCTGACCCACGCCTTGTTGAATAGCGAGGAATCTCTAGTCCTTCTGAACAAGTGTATTGAGTTAAAGAAACGATTGGTCAGCGTAAATAAGCTGTCTGAGGGGAATTTAAACTACCGCTATACGATTGAAATGGAGCAAATATTAACAGAAAATCGTTTTGAATACCATCAACTGAAATTTAACTTTTAAAAAGGAGTCTTACATGATAACGATCAAACCCAATCACTTTCATTTTATTGAACCGTTTGAGGAGATGGAGAAAATCGAAAAGCTAGTGATTCATCATACTTCCCGGGTCGATTTTACCGCCGAAATTACTCATCTGTTCCATCAAAATGAAAGAGGCTGGAGCGGTATAGGCTATAACTATTTCATCGAGAAAGATGGCACCATTGTCGAGGGAAGAGGCCTCCATGTCGGTGCACATGCCTACGGATATAACCGCAACACGCTGGGCATCTGTGCAACGGGTGATTTCGACATCGAACAACCAACAAAAGCACAAATGACAACCTTAATTGAAATTTGCCAACACTTCATGGAAAAATATCAACTCCAGGTGCAGGACGTCGTCGGCCACCGCGAACTAGGCTTCGACCTCACCTGCCCTGGAACCCTGTTTGACATGGACGCCTTTCGCGGGATATTGCAAAGGTTGCACGGGGACGGTTCTCCTGCTTCCAAACAGACAAACCTCAGAGCGTGACAGTCCCCTTTTATGCGTGATACTATTATCTCAAATCTAGACTAATTTCGGAGGTATGTATGGGTAAAGAAGCAGATAGTGTTAGAGCAACTGAATTTCCGATTGATCCTTTGTTTACGAATAGATGGTCACCTCGCTCGTTCTTAGAAAAAGAGGTTCCGGAAGATATTTTATTTAGCCTATTTGAAGCTGCTAAATGGGCAGCCTCAGCAAATAACTTGCAGCCTTGGAAATTTATCATGGCCCGGACCGAGCAGGACCGGAAGAAATTTCACTCGTTCATCCTCCCCGGCAACCTTGTATGGTGCCAGAAAGCACCTGTGTTTGCTTTGATTCTTTCTGAGAAAACAAGAGACGGAAAAGCGATTCGTACACATGCTTTTGACACGGGGATGGCAAGTGCAAACCTAGCTTTAGAAGCCACCAACAAAGGCCTCGTCACCCATTTCATGGGCGGGATTGATATGCAGTTGGCTCGAGAAGTATTAGACATTCCCGAACAGTACGAAATTCAAGCCCTGCTCGCCATCGGCTATCAAGGAGAAAAAGAAAGCCTGCCCGAGGACCTGCAGCTTAGAGAAAAACCAAGCGGACGAAAAGAATTAAAAGAAATAGTCTTTGAAAGTTCGTTATAAGGCAGAGGGACGGTTCTCCCGCTTCCTTCGGTAACCGAAGGAAGCAGAAGAACCGTCCCCATGCTTCCAAGGGGGAACATACCAATTATGCATATTTTGATTCTTGGAGCGACGGGACGAGTGGGGTCTCGTGTTGTTGCTCATGCTCTTAGTGATGGGCATCGAGTTACGGTGATGGTCCGGACGCCGGAAAAGTTTCAGATACAAGAAGATGAAAAGTTATCTTTGGTTCTGGGGAATGTTTTAAATCAGGTTGATCTCGCAAAGGCAATGAAGGGGATCGATGTGGTAATCAGCGCGTTAAACACGGATGGGACAACCACTTTATCCGAGAGTACGCCACTTATAATTGAAGCCATGGAAAACGAAGGAATTAAAAGGATTATAACTGTCGGAACGGCGGGAATTCTTCAAAGCAGATTAACGCCTGATTTACTGAGGTATGAATCGAGTGAGTCAAAGAGAAAATCAACCCGGGCAGCGGAGGAACATCATAAGGTATACGATTTGCTGAAACAATCCACTCTCGATTGGACCATTGTCTGCCCTACCTATCTACCTGATGGCGAAGCTGTAGGTCATTACCGTGTGGAACGGGATGTCTTGCCTGAGGGCGGATCGGAAATTTCAGTCGGGGACACAGCAGAATTTACCTACCATCAGATTAATAGCAATGATTTTATCATGTCACGTGTAGGCATCGCTTATTAGGACGAGGTTTTTTCATAGCTTGCTGTTACAGGAAAAAAACACATTGAAAAAGCACTGCACTTTGGACAGGGATCCCCACGTCTAAAGTACAGTGCTTTTTTCACTTTTTATAATCAGTGTTTCGTTCTACATTAATTGCATGTCTGTAATACAAGTGCCGTCATCCTTAAAAGTAGACAGTTCTGCCTCAACCTTTTTCCCACTTGCTAGATGCTCAATTTTAACCTGATAGGTTTGGTTTCGCGGCAGCCAAAAATCCATAAAGCCATTCGGCTGGGATACGACTTTCTCATCCACTATAATATTACCTTCTGCATCTTCAATTAGAACGTTAAATTCCTCTTCAACCAATTCACCTTGACAACCTGTCAAGCTATGATTGCTTCAAGGATGGGTTTTACTAATGTACGGGGCAATGGAGGCAAAAAAATCCTCACCTGATATGTCATAAACGATATCTTCCCCGCCCGCTTCCACAATAAGTTGGTCTTGCAGGATAACTGCAGACTGGTCAGTTATATTTCGCATACTGAAATCGTAGACCATTTCCTTAATGTTTACATCTTCTTTTTGGGAGATTTCCTGTTCCGGTTCTGAACTTGAGCTGCAGGCAGCCAATGAAATGGAACTTACTACTGCTATTGCAAGAAGTTTAAATTTCATTTTCTTACCCTTCCTTCTTTTTCTGCTAGTACTACTATGATTATACCAATTTTTCACCCATTAGAGGTTCGAATAGGAGATACCGACATAAACTTTTCACTTTTAGAATGTTTTTTACTGTCGCAATTTAGTAAAACTCTGACGGTGCCCTCACCAAAATGGTCGGTGCCTGGCACCATTCATGATCTCTCAACGATCTCCAGCTTTTCCTTTTGGATGCAGGCTAATTTTACTCTACTATCTTCCGTCTGGTCTTTTAGTTTAAGCAAGATGGCGGCCACTTCTTCAAGATGGTCTATCGTTTGTTCAAGGGAGTCTTTGATCTTTCCCTGCACCATGAAATCGACGATAAATCCATCGAAGAAGAAATCGGCAAACTTCAACATTCCAGAGATATCAACAGTAAGCTCGGCTTCTTCTTGGACGTCTAATAATTCCTTTTGAAACTTGCGCATTTTTGTTTGCGCATGGTGAAGGGATTCTTCTGCGTCATCAATATGCTGATGTTTCACCATACCCGAAATAGCCCCGCCTCCCAGCATATCAAACGTACCCCAATTGACCGCTTTCTCAAGCGAATCAATAGCAGCTTCAAGTGCTTCCTTTACTTGTTCTCCAGCTTCAATCGCTTCTTCTAGCTCAATTTGATAGGCCTTCACCATACCTTCCTGCTCACTTAAATCAAACAATTGCGCCGCACAATCTGTTCCACTCGACTTAATCATTCTCTCTTTTTTAAAAAGAAGCTGTTGATAATCCTCTTCAGTATTTTGTAAAATTGCTAGTTTATCCTTTAATTCTTTGATTGCTTCCTCTATCTCTCGTTTCGTTTTTGCAGCTTCTTCTAACTGGTGCTCTGCGGCCACCATTTCCTGTTTTTCTTTTGACAGCTTTTCATCCTTTTTACCAGAAATGGTCGCAATTAAGTTCGTTAAACCCATTCTCTCTAGCTTTTCAACGTCCTTCTTCTCCGCTTCAAACCGCGCTCCCAGCTGTGAAAGCGCCTCTTCGATCGTTTTTAATTCTCTTTTAAAATCCTCAAGCTGAGCTTCATACTTAGCCTTCCTGCGCAATTCACCCTGAATCGCCACCAATTCCGCATTAACCTCCGAAAACATCAAAACTCCCCCCAACATAAACTTTTATCACTTCTACGAAAAAAATAGGAAAAAGTTTCAAGGGGACGGTTCTGCTGCTTCCTTCGGGTTTCGAAGGAAGCAGCAGAACCGTCCCCTTGCCTCATTTTGGCGGGTGTTTTATGATGGTTAGGTGATGATTTTTTGAGAGGGGGCCTAGCTTTGGGTAATGACGTGCAGAAGGGGCATTCGTTTTATTATGGCTGGGTGATTGTGGGTATGGCTGCGCTGGGGAGTTTTTTTTCGGGGCCTGGGCAGACGTATTCGAATTCGGTTTTTATTGATGAGTACATAAAAAGTTTTGGCTGGACCCGTTCGGAGATTTCTAGTTTATATTCGATTGCAACTCTCTGTTCTGGTCTGTTGATGTTTTTCATGGGCCGCTTAGTCGATAAGCTTGGCCAAAGGAAGATGATTGTGATCGTCAGCCTCCTGCTGGGATTGGCTTGTTTTTTTAACAGCATGGTTGTAAATACGTGGATGATGGCCATTGGTTTCTTTCTTATCCGTTTGTTCGGTCAAGGCAGCATGACCCTTATTCCTAACACACTTGTCCCGCAGTGGTTTATTCAAAAACGCGGCCGGGCGATGAGTTTTCTAGCTTTAGGTGGAGTGGCAAGTGCGGCATTTTTTCCAATTGCAAATACGTGGCTCATACAACAGACCAGCTGGCAAACCACCTGGCAAGTTTGGGGCGTGTTACTAATTGTTCTATTTGCACCGCTTGCCTTTTTCGTGGTGCGAAATCGTCCTGAGGATATGGGCATGCAGCCAGATGGAAAGCCGCTCATTGATGCTAAAAGCAGCCATAAGGAAAAGGCGGACAACTCCGTTCAGGAAATCGATTGGACCTTACAGGAAGCAATGAGAACGAAAACCTTTTGGGCCGTTTTAATTTGTGTCGGCATTCCCGCACTCGTAAACACTGGGATCACCTTCCACCTTTTGTCCATTTTCGGCCAGAACCAATTATCACCACAGCTGGCGGCAACCGTCCTCAGTTTAATGGCCATTATCGGATTTCCCATTTCGTTTATATCAGGCTTTATTTTAGAAAAAGTAAAGACTAATAGGTTGCTAGCAGTTGTTTTTATGATGGAAGTTCTCATTCTCTTTGTTCTAATCAATATTAATAGTGTACCGATGGCCATCCTTTTTGCCGTGCTATGGGGAATTGGCGGTGGAATTGAGCGGATTACACTGAACATCGTCTGGTCCAATTACTTCGGCCGAAAATACCTTGGCAGTATCAGCGGGGTTGCGATGATGGTCATGGTTATTGGTTCTGCGGCCGGACCGCTCCCGTTAGGCATCGGGTTTGACACCTTCCAAAGTTACACCGAAAGCTTATTCCTGCTAATGATCTTCCCAGCCATCGGGCTTGTAAGCGCCATTCTTGCAAAAAAACCTGACAGGCAGGAATTTCTAATCAAACAAGCAGCTAAAGCCACTTAAAAACAGAACTGTCTTCTAAAGACCGTTCTGGTTTTTTGTATGCCTATTTCACAATCAAAACAGGACAATTTACCCGTTTTGCCACTTTATGACTAACGCTTCCTAAAACAAATTCTTGCAGCGTGTTAAGTCCTCTGCTTCCTATGATGACAATTTCAAAATTGTTTTTATTCACATAGTCGACAATCACTGGCCCCGGCTCACCATGGAGGATTTTAATCTCATAGGCTACACCTGATTCCTTCGCCATTTTTTCTACTTCGCGCATTCTGCTTCTGCGTGCGTCGCCGATATCGGCTGAATTCCAATTGCTAAGAACATCGGATTTTACTTTGTCATGATCGACGACATAGATCACTTCAATCTTGCTATTGGTGCTGCATTTCGCGATATGAATCGCATTCTCCGCTGCTCTCTTAGAGTGTTCAGAACCATCTGTAGCTAACGCAATTTTCTTATACATCCCCACAACCTCCCTAATGTGTGCCCAGTTTGTTGGCTAGTTTCTTTACTAATTCTGTACTATCCTCATTTAGTCCTCTAACGTTCACAATAATATCATTTTCTTCAAACTTTGAATCAATCCGGTCAATTGCAGCTACCGCAGAATCATCCCAAATATGCGATCCGCTCAAGTTGATATCGACACTTTTTACGTCTTCTTTATAATCGAACTTTGTTAAAAGCTCTGTCACCGAGGCAAAAAATAGTTCACCTTTCACGTAATATATTCTTTTCTATCCTTCTAAGGAACAATCTACACGTATTCTTGAGATTTTGGATACAAAAAACATGGTGCTTAAAATAATTCCCGTAAAGACGCCGATGGCTAAATTATGCGTCAAAACCGCTGGAGCTGTGAGGTGAAAATTAAAATCGCTAGGGCATTCACAAACCCAATCATCACAGAACGGGGAATAAATTTCATATACCTCGCTAGTTTGAAGATCCCAAACTATATCTGAAATAGCTTCCCTTGACTTGTTTTCTAAATTTTGGAATAATTCGATATGAGGACGTAAACGTCATAAAAGGAGAGAGAGAACAATGACTACCATTCAAAAGATCAACCAAATCGGGGTACCTGTAAAGGATATACATAGAGCAGTTGAGTTTTATAAGTCACTGAACCTGCCGCTGCTTTTTTCAACAGAAACGATGGCCTTTTTCGACTGCAATGGCACTCGGATTCTGTTAAGCCTGCCTGAAAAAGAAGAATTCGCACATCCAAGCTCCGTTATCTACTTCCAAGTCGAAAACATTAGAGAAATCCACGAAAAATATACAAACGAGGGAATAACCTTCATCGACGAACCACACATCGTAGCAAAAATCAACGGAACCGAAACCTGGATGACCTTCTTCAAAGACACAGAAAACAACACCCATGCCTTTGTGAGCGAAGTGGAAGCATAGGGACGGTTCTCGTGTACCGCTCAATTCAACATTCAAAAAGGGTAAGTCCACTAAGCATTATTCATGCAATGCGGGAACTTACCCTTTTTTCACGCTGCCATAGGCTTGTCGAAAATTCGATTCAGCCTCGTCAAATAAACTGAAATCACTTTTCGGAAGCAGTAAAACCGTCCCCATGCTTCCCAATCCTATCAATTCGGTTGGTCCATATTCCCCCATTATAATTTTCGGGAAGGCGTTCTAAGTCTTCAATGCTGTCAAATCCTTCTGACCAGCCAGCATCACCTGCAACTACGATGACTCGTGTATTGGCATCTTCCATTCGATTTAAGAACTTCATAGGAAATCCCCAGAGATATTTGGCATATACCTCTGGGATATGCAGTTGTGTATTTTTACAGGCGGATGGTACATACCCTGTCCAGCCAACAGCGATATAGGGAAGCAGGCAGCTTTTCATCGTCTCCAATGACATGACACGAAGACCAGGCATTTTTTCCTTCAACACTCTAATTGGTTCATCGTCACCATAAACTGCAATCAACTCAAGCTGTTCCGGTGGTAATTTTTCCAGATAGGCTACTAACAGCTCACCGTCGCCCTTCAGGTTACTTTTTATATGAATTAACAAATCTCTTTCTTGAAATTGAGATAACACCTCGGCTAACGAAGGCATTAATCCAATTCCTTTTCCACGAAACGGATAAGTCTGGCCATCATCTGCCGTATACCCATACCCAATGTCCAACTGCTTTAACTCATTCATGGTAAATTCAGAGGGCTCCCCTTTTTGATCCGTTCTACATTCGAGGGTAGCGTCATGAAAAACAGCGAATTGATTATCTTTCGTTCGTTTAATATCGAACTCAACAACATCCGCGCCTTGGTCGAACGCCGCTTGAATAGAAGGAAGGGTATTTTCAAGATAGGGGTGCTCCGGCTTATAAATCCGCTCGGCTGTACAGGTATCCCACTTAATCTCATCCATAGTAAAAGTCTGCGCCATCCCTCGATGTGCCAGCAGCAACGGGTCCCTACCGCGATCATTACTGAAAATTGACGTATTATTTAGGTAGATAAAAATTATGAATAAAAGTAAAAAAATGACGAACCTCTTTAGCAGTCTCCTCAGCTTGCTCAAATAATCCCCTCCTAATGATGCAGGAGAACCGTCCGAGACCACTGAAAAAGTCTACTTTTTTGGACTACCTTCAATGAAT
>JBFNER010000025.1:0-60503 GCA_040797665.1 Neobacillus sp.
ATTCATTGAAGGTAGTCCAAAAAAGTAGACTTTTTCAGTGGTCTCGGACGGTTCTACTGCTTCATTTAGTTAAAAAACTTAGGTATGGAAGGCCAATTGTTTTCTATGATGCTGTCTGGTCAAAGCTCCACCATGGACAGTTTCATGAAATAATGAGCACTTGTTTTGTAAATAATATGTTTAAGATAATTTGAGGAGGACCTAAATGAAACAGAACCAACAAGATAATGATCATTTTGATTCAATTATAGAACCAGGATTTGCCGGAACTGATGCACAAAAAGTAAAGCAAGAATTTCGAAAAGATGTTAACCAAGGTAAAGGTGCAATGACTTCCCGAGAGGCTGGATCAATGCAAGAATAAACATTTTCCAACAAAGGATTATCAAAACTTTAACTTTGTAATTGCCTTCAGGACTTCCTCTCTATTTTTGGAAAGCTTCATCCAAGTCGGCAATCTGCTCTCAATGCTTAAATAGTATAGGTTTGAAGGTCTTACACGTTCTTTTATATACTTTTCGATAGCGAAAAGATGCTCATAATTAAAGAACCACAGTTTATGCCCGCAGCATTGAGTTTGAAGGTATAAAGGCAAACCAAAATACCAATCCACTCCCTGTTTTTCGTCATATAATTCCTGGCTAAAATCCCATAGATTATCCCATCTTCTCTTTGGATGAACCTCTTTTGAGTAGCCGCATTTACCGCACACTAACCGTTTCGATTCATGTCCCATCCATCTGGGTTCATCTTTACCTTTAGCATTTTCCGGTGTATAAACTCGCGAACACCCCTTGCACCTAGGACACTCCACAAGAATCACATCCGAAAATGATATCAACATCCCACCCATACCATCTAGCATTCTAACACCACCCTATATAAGCACGGGGACGGTTCTACCGCTTCCTTCGTTTAGCTAACCAAAAGAAGCACGAGAACCGTCCCCGTGCTTCACCCGTGCTTCATCATTTTATTTTTTAGGGATTTCACAGCCATCGTCATCACAGCTCATGCCGTCATCACTGTTTAAAGGTTTTAAAGGTTTGATTTCATCCTCTGCAATGACTTGTTTTAAAGCCTGTACAAATGTCGAAGTTGGTTGAGCACCTGTAAGTGAATACTTTTTATTAATAAGGTAGAACGGTACACTTCTAATCCCATACTGCTGGGCTAACCGCTCATCTGTACGAACTGCTTCAGACATTTCATCGCTGGCTAGCATATTAGCAACCGCTTCACGATCTAACCCTACCTCTACAGCTAATTCTGTCAAGGTTTCGTGGTCTCCGATATGTTTGGATTCAGTGAAATAGGCACGTAAAATCCGTTCAGTCATCTCGGTCATTAAACCTTGTGTGTTCGCATACATCGTCAAACGGTGAGCATCGAAGGTATTGGTTAAGATTAAAGTATCCATTTGGTAATCTAATCCCGCTTCCTTTGCCATTTGTACCATGTTCTGTGTATTAGCTCTTGCCTGAGCTTCACTCATTCCATATTTCTTAGCTAACGCTTCATATATATTTTCTTTTATATCTTTTCCCAGTGTTGGGTCCAATTCGAAGCAGCGGTACGTCACTTCAATCGGGTGGTCAATCTGCTTAATAGCGTCCTCCAGACGCCTTTTGCCAATATAGCAGAATGGTCAAGCAAAATCAGTCCACATTTCAATATGCACTTACAACCCCTCCAATACTTTATACTCGTATAGTATAGGATTAAAACCCAAACTTTACACGCAATTTGCTCGTGCATAAGAGTGCACAGGGACGGTTCTCGCGCTTCCTCGTTTAGCTAACCAAGGAAGCATGAACCGTCCCCATGTAATCTGTCTAAAATGGTCGCCAAGTTGGCATTCCATTATGGTATTGACCATAAATTGACTGTTGAGTATATGGTGTTATGGGTTGGGGTTGAGGGGAGTTTTGTTTCGTATAGTTGTGGGAAAGGTACTTATGATTATACTTGGCAATACAAGCCCCAGGCTGTCCTGGGAATGGACCAGTTGTAATATTAATAACTTGCCGCATTACGACACCTCTTTTCAATGTTCTACAATATACTATGGAGCCTTGTCCATTTTGTTACCTTCGTACAATAAAATGCTAAAGCTATTTCTAAATAAAACCTTAAAAAAAAGGATCTGGAAAAAAAGGACAGTAGAACCGTCGCTAATCCAATTTGGCAATATTCTTTATAGTCTTTCCCTATATTTCTACTTTCATGGAAAAACGACGCAATTAAAGAGACAAAATCATTGGTTCGAGAACTTGCAACAAGTAAAAATTACTGATTTAAATATACGATCTAAGGATGAAATGCTGCCTAGGAATGTTACCTTTTATCAATCATTATTACAGCAGGCATTCTATTTAGTTCCTTTCAATTACAAACGATTCACCCTGATTTATTTGACGGCATGACCTTAATTGCCACACCCATCATTTTCCTAGTCGTTGTATTAGCTGGTAGTAATACGCAGGGACGGTTCTCGTGCTTCCTTCGTTTAGCTAAACGAAGGAAGCACAAGAACCGTCCCTATTTTCTTTCAATCAAATAAGTTGTTATACCTACAACGGTAATGGCTACACATGAGTAAAGGAAACTCTCTGTTTCCAATACGGTAAAACCTGCTAAAACGATTAGTCCGTCGATCAAAATAATCACAAGGGCAAGATTCAAGGAAAATCTCCTGGCGATTATTTTTGAGAGTAAGTCCGTACCCCCTGTACTCGTCTTATACCGGAGCATGATTCCAATTCCTATTCCGATAATGCCCCCGCCGATAATTGCACTACCAAGTGGGTGAATGAAGAATTCGTCCCGTAAAGGAGCAAATAAATCAATAAACAATGATGAAATTAATAATCCCTGTAAACTACTGAAGAAATAACCTCTCTCATTCATCGATGCATAAATGCAAATGGGAAGGCTCAACGCCACCATCACCATTCCTGTTTGTACTTGGAAGAAGTAATGAAGTATTAATGCAATTCCAAGGATTCCCCCATCTATTAAATGATTCGGGACGAGAAACCCGTTGACCCCTATTCCTAACAGCAAACTGCCCATTAATATAGCCAATAATCTTTGTAAAGTCCTCATCCCCTTGTCCAAATTACTCTCTAATAATAACTATGTAGCTTGGACAAAAATAAGAAGAAGGAACACTTCAGTTGTCTTATATTACAGATATCCACATTGCTATTTATACCTAACAGTTCCTACAAATCTAACAACTTTTGAATAATCTTTGATCCTTTCAGTGTATTGAAAGTTGTAAAGTAAGATAATACTATTGACGCTAGAGTCTAATGTATCCCCTTGTGTTTGCATGAATCGTGGGATTACAACTTCCTCATAGGAACATCCTGCTAATAAAACCGGTAGTCTTGTCTGAGCCCGTTCCAAATACCAGACTTCCTTAAAATCCTCATCAAAGTAACCAATTTTAAAATCCTCTTCAAATTTTGATGGAAATGCATCTCCATCTTCTGAGTAGGAAAAGGCAAAATAATTTAGTAATTCTTCTTTTGAATTAAAATTACCTGCCCACATCGTGACATAACCTTCTTTTTCCATCCAAATTACCCTCCCTTTTTTAACCGTATTATATGAAAATTGTAAAATAATAACATCATATCCATATTATGTATAATTAATATAATATAATATTTTAAAGTGAACAATTGCAAAATGATCTCAGAGAGGTTTGAACTATATGTGGGAACTGATCTTTGTTGCATTTATTTTATTTATCGGTAGTTCCATTCAAGGTGCCAGTGGTTTTGGATTTGGCTTATTTTCAATGGGCCTTTTACCCATATTGTTATCACTAAAAGACAGCACCTTATTGGTGTTAGCCTTGACCGTTCTTATTTCCTTACAGGTGGCTATAAAATTTAGAAAATATATTCAAATAAAGGCACTACTATTTATCGTTGGTGCTGCTCTAACTGGTCGTGTTGTATCGTTTTTCTTCCTTAATTCCTTCGGAGATTTAGATAGTATGAAGAAACTGTTGGGGTTCATTCTTATTGGAATGATTATCTATCTTCACGTAAGTGACGGAAGACCAACTACCCTATCCGTTAAAAAACCACTCTTTGCTATCATAGTTGGTTTTATCGGCGGAATCATCGGGGGAGTATTTGCCGTTGGAGGACCATTTTTCGTCTTTTATTTTTTGATGCGTTATACAGATAAAATTAGCTATAATGCTAACCTTCAAGCAGCTTTTGTCATTATGAATGTTTTTACCATTTTACTGCATGGTCTAAATGGAGATTTAAATCACCACTTACTTCCATATTTGCTGCTTGGTGGGATCGCTGTTTTTATGGGGGTAAACCTAGGTCTTAGATGGTTTGAGCGGCTGCCCCGTGAAAGAATCAAAAAGCTGGCGTCAGTTATTGTGTTTATTTCAGGCTTAAATTTACTATTATTCTCGTAACTTTAGCCAATAAAAGAAAGCTGCCGTAAAAAGCAGCTTTTTCTTTTATTACCTATCCAAAGCATGGTTTACAGCTTCCATAGCATGAATAAGGGTGGTATCAAATAATGGAACATCTGAATCTTCAGGTTTAATTAATAAGCCAATTTCAGTACATCCCAAAATGATCCCGTCTGCACCGTTACTGACTAACTCCTTTATGACTTGTTTATAATATTGCTTTGACGATGCTTCCAACTTTCCCAAACATAATTCTTCAAAAATAACTTTATTTATCTTGTCTCTGTCCTCTTTTTTGGGAACCACAACCTTAATTCCATGCCCTTCAATCTGCGATCGATAAAAATCCTGTTCCATTGTATATTTAGTACCAAGTAAACCTACTGTTTTAATACCAGTATGTTTAATTTGTTTGGCTGTTGCATCTGCAATATGTAAGACGGGTATGGTTATGTTTGCTTCAATCTCATCCAGTACCTTATGCATCGTATTCGTGCAAATGACAATAAATTCTGCACCTGCTTTTTCTAATGAGAAGGCAGCAGCTGCTAAAACCTTTCCTGCACTTTTCCAATCACCCTCTGCCTGATAATGTTCAATTTCGTCAAAATCAACACTATACAACAGACATTTTGCTGAATGAAGTCCACCTAATTTTTCTCTAACTTGTTCATTAATAATCCGATAATACTCAACGGATGATTCCCAGCTCATTCCGCCAATAAGACCAATTATCTTCATGAAATCCACACCTTCACCGTTTATATCAATTATAACTTTTTATTATTTTCTCTAGATCTTACTGAAAAGTAGGCCGTAATCGAAGCAGTAATGGGAATAATCAGCGCTACTCCAATACCGGCACTAAAAATGGTTATCATTTCTGCACTAAAAATTTTTGAATTTATGACCTCTCCTACTGAATAGGATAAAACCTTAAACCATATTAGCAATGCTAAGTAACCGCCGAAGAAGGCAAAGAATAACGTGTTTGTACTAGTCCCTAATATATCCTTCCCGATCCTGATTCCAAATGCAAATAAATCTCTCCTGCTTATGGATGGGTGATGGTTAAATGCTTCACGCATCGGTGATGAAATGGCAATAGCAGTGTCTGTGATCGCACCGATTGTACTCATAATAATCACAGAAGCTCCTATTTTAAGAAAATCGACGCCAATATAAAGTGAAAATATGCTCAGTTCCTCTAGCTCTTCCTCACCAAAACCTTGAATCATAGCACTTTCTGTCATCATTACAATAAAAAAGAGTAGGATAACAATGGTTATGATGGAAGAAAGAAATGCTGTTTTCGTTGTAGTATTCACTTCATTAATATAAAACAGGTTAATACAACTAATAACCGTACAGGCAATCAGTGTTAAGATAATCGGATTTGCATTTGGATTGGTCATGATCAAGACGGTAATCAATAGAACCCCGAAATTAAGGAATATAGCGATAAATGAACGTGTTCCTTTTTTTCCGCCAATCAGTCTCATCAATAAAAATAAAATGGCTGCCAAACAAACTAATACATTCATTGTTTTGCCCTCTTTCGACTAATTAAGAACATAGAAGTATATAACCCAATTGGGATCGTCAGTACGATTCCAATCCCGCCAGCAAGGGCCCTGGCAAATTCTAGTGAAAGGTTCATAGAAAGGGTAAACATCAACGGAGAAGCATTCTTCAAATACAAAATCAGCATTGGTATGGACCCGCTGACATAGGCAAAGAACAAAATATTGGTCATCGTGCCCATGATATCCTTCCCAATTTCCAATCCGGAAGTCCTTAGTGCCTGCACCGAAATGTGATTATTTTTTTCATACAACCCAAAAATGGATGATGACATCGTTATGGCTACATCCATGACAGCACCTAGAGAACCGATAAATAATCCTGCCATAAATACCTCTCGATATGGACTCGACACAAATTGCATTTCCTCATATCTAAGACCTTGTTCAGATGTTATCCACATCACACTGTATGTAATAAGCAGCGAACTAAAAGTTCCTAAAAGGGTTGCAACGATTGCAGCATATGTTTTTTCGTTAAACCCATTGACCAAGATCACACTTATTCCACATATCCATAACAAACTTATTCCCGTTGTTTCTAGGATAAAAAAAATAGCCCAGTTCAATAAACTGGGCATAGTTGATATACAAAAGCACTGCTATTATTATGCTTTCATCATCATTGATGCTTGTTCCCATACAATCCGCTCTTGACTATTTGGATCGTTTACCACCCTGCTCTCCGTGTTAAAAATCATCGTTGACCGTTTGTTCACATCATAGGCTGCCCAATCAGGCAGGCCATCGGTAGAAGGATTACCATTATGAACAAAGTTAATCCAGGCCTGATGCATCTGGTCGGCGACACCTTGCCGTTCTGGAGAACTGCCAGTGAAATTCGAAGTATTTTCCTTATCTAAATTATTCCAAACAAATGGAATCTCTAGTGCATGTGTCGCCTTTAGGGCACCGCCAAAAACGGGTGTTTCCCAATCAAAGCGGTACATCCATACAGGAGCACCATGGGTAATCTGTAATTCAGTTAGTTTTAACGCAGGGCCTGTAAAAATACTCATCGTTAGCAGCTTATTATAAAGATCTTGACTTAAAGATGCATTACTAGAGAAATAGCTCTTAATTAATGGTACCAGTGGACCAAAGGTTTTTTCAAAAAGCGAGGTAACCTTTGGCTCATCAGCATCCTTCCACTCTGGATCAAAGACAGTGAAAAGATTATACTCATCCTTATTTGTCCCAATTAAAATAGAGACATCCTTTGCAGAGCCTTGTTTAATGGCCTCTTCTGGAAGTACAGGGAGTGATACTCCATCAACCACCGGACCTAAGCTCATTGGCGGCAAAAGGTCAGCTGCTTGAATTAACTGTTCAACTGGCATTTCCTCTAGTTTTGACAGATTACTAGGTTCAACTTGTAAAGCCGCTAACAGGTGGCCTGATACTTTTGTTGCTCTTTCTGCAGGGTGGACATTGGCTGCGGCACCGCTTTGCAGAATCGCCTTTTGGAAAAGCCCTTGTGCGGAAGGCATCCCAAGTAATACCCCAATGCTCATCGCCCCTGCCGATTCTCCAAACACCGTAACATTGTTTGGGTCTCCGCCAAAGGCTGCAATATTATCCTGTACCCAGTGTAACGCTGCTACTTGATCTAGTATCCCGCAGTTTCCAGAAGTCGCATATTCTTCCCCGCCTATTTCTGCGAGGTGAAGAAAGCCTAATATCCCTAAACGATAATTAATCGTAACGACTACCACATCGCCTTTCTCAGCAAACGAGGCACCATCATACCAGCTGCTAGATCCAGAACCCGAAACAAATGCACCCCCGTGAATCCAAACCATAACAGGACGTTTCTTATCATCTGCTCCCGGGGACCATATATTTAAGTAAAGACAATCTTCACTCATATTGGAGATATCATTCCCCAAGAACTCCATGATCTCCCTTTGTGTCTGCGGAGCAACAGGTCCAAAAGAAGTGGCATCACGGACCCCTTCCCACGAATCTGGCAGCTCGGGTGCACGGAAACGAAGAGGCCCAACTGGCGGCTTAGCAAATGGGATCCCCTTCCACGCAAATACTTCACCTAACTGTTCTCCCTGTAACTTACCGTAATCGCTTTCAACAATAGTGCTAGACATGAACATTCTCCTCCCAAAATATAAGATATCCATTAAGCAAAACCTATCTATGTAGCTACCTAAATGTATTCGAGAAAAAGGATGAATTTTCCTGTAAAATAAAAAAATTCATGGGGACGGTTCTCCTGCTTCCTTCGTTTAGCGAAACGAAAGAAGCAGGAGAACCGTCCCTGCGTTTACCCAGGATCTTTATGTTAACATAATAATGTTATATAAAACACTACTCACCAAGAACATATCACGAATATCTTCCAGTAAATAAAGGGGATTTTTCCTTGCTTATCACCAAAATAGACAGAAATGCGGTTGGCATTCTGTCTATTTATTTAGCTACACGAAGGAAGCAGAAGAACCGTCCCCGTGATTCAAACCGTGCTTCAATAATAGGTCCTCTGGTTCTTTGGCGTATAGGTAGAGTTTGTGCATGGGTCTGGTCATGGCGACGTAGAGTAGTTTGATGTCTAGTTCTTCTTCGGTGTAGGTTTCTTCTAGGGTGAGGATTAGTACGGCGTCAAATTCAAGTCCTTTGGAAAGGTAGGACGGTAGGATGACGACGCTGCCCTTTTTCATATCTTGTTTTTCTTCTAGTAGCTGGATTGGGAGATTGCTATTTTCAAGCATTTTATATATTCTTGAACATTCTTGGTCGGTTCTGCCGATTATCGCAATGGAGTTCAACTCTTCTGCTTTTAGTGAGTGTACATCCTGTTCCAGTATTTCTTTTACCTGTTGCAGGTTTTCAGGATTTATTTTAGTAAAACGCGGTTTATCACCGTGTCGAATGACTGGCTGTACCTTAGGCAAGTCCTTTTTCATAATGGAGAGAATGTCGTTTGCCAGCTCCATTATTTCAACCGTTGTCCGATAGCTTTTTTGTAAAGCTTGATAATTGGCATTAGGAAAGATTTCCTTTACCAGTGGCTCCCAGCTGTTTAATCCGCGATAGGAATGAATGCCTTGGGCTAAATCTCCCACGATTGTAAACAAGTCCGTTTCAAAACCTTCTTTTAAGGCTGCAAATTGGAAGTAGCTATAATCCTGTGCTTCATCTATGAAAATACTCTTCATCTTATAGGGTTCGTCAATTCCTTCTAGTTTCGCTTTCATATAGAATAACGGGGACAAATCCTCTAATTCTAGTGCATTTTTCGCAAAAATCCTTTGGCAATACTGACTTAATTTCCTGCACTCTAGTTCAGTCAGCGTCTCTGTATACTTTACGAGAAGTTCAGCAGACGTCATTAGTTCCTTATATAAGGTAAAAATATCTTTTTTTATAAAAGGTTCCATATAGTTTTTAATCGCTGTCTTCGACTCTTGCTCTACCGCACGTATCCTTTTTTCCTTTGTATCCATTAAGGAGACGACTTTTTCCCTTCTTGTATCTGCATCCAGCCTGCTGCTGTATAGAGCACGGTCTAAGGCATCGTCATATTTACTGTTAATTTTGCTGAGGATAAGCGGCTTTTTTAATCTAATATCGTTGATTAATAAATTTTTTACTTTATCGAGTCTTTTATAAATGGGCAGATATTGAAATTCTTTTAAAAATAGTTTCTTAATCTTTTGCCCTTTCATAAGCAGCGATTTTTCAATAATAAAATCTTGTGAAGGGGCTAAATTAACTTCAACTTCCTTCAAATAGTTATCAATCAGACGCTTAAATTCTAAAGAACCTTTGTAACTAGACACCCATTGAATCCATTTTGACTTATCGTTTCCTTTGATCAGCGTCATTAATTTTGAATTAGGAGATAGTAGTTTTACTTTTTTCCCTAAACAACTTCTCATAAATTCTGTATAAGTGGTCTGCTTAATTTTATTTACCCCTAAATCCGGCAGAACCGCTGAAATATAATCAATAAACAACCGATTGGGTGCGAGAATCATTAATTTTTCTGGTGGAAACCGATATCCAGAAGAATATAGGAAATAAGAAATCCGATGCAGTGCAATTGTTGTTTTTCCGCTTCCCGCAGCACCTTGCACAATAATAGGATGTTTAAGTGATGCTCGAATGACTTCATTTTGCTCGTTTTGAATCGTGGCAACGATTTCGGTTAACCGGTTATCGGCTTTACCGGATAAGGATTTCTGCAGCAATTCATCATGTGTGGTTAAATCAATGTCGCGAATTTCCTTTAGCAAGCCTTCTTCGATTTCATACTGCCGCTTTAAGGATAAATAACCGCTCTGGGTTTCCCCGTATGCATCATAGGTTACGTCCCCGAGTCGTCCATCATAATAAACATTCGCAATCGGCGAGCGCCAATCAACTATAATCGGAGTCTGATTCACACGATCAAACAGTGAGGCTTTTCCAATATATAAAATCTCTTCCTTGGCATCTCCGCTGCTTGTGAAATTAATCCTCGAAAAGTACGGTTTTCCTATCACGCTAGCCAGCCGTTCCAACTCGCTTTCTGCTAGTTCTAAATATTGTGCATTCGTGAGTAGGGTCATGTAGCTTAAACTACTATCTGAAGGATCAAGGTCCGCAAAGGCTTCTTTCAAATTCTCAACAAATTGTTCCTTATTCCCCTTTGACATTTCCAATACGCTTCTAATATATTCCTTCGTGAACTCTAATCGTTCCACCTCTAATTGATAATCCTTATGTTCCCGAACCGATATTTGTTTTTTCGAACTCATCCTATCATTCGTCACCTCGCAACAATGGAGTTATATTTTACCATCCGAAACATTTTGGTGCAATAGGGACGGTTCTCGTGCACTTTTTTGCTATTTTCATAGAGCATGAGAACCCGCTCCTGTTTCCATTTTGTGTTATTATCAAAGTATTATGAATCGATTTTCTATTTCTTGGAAGGAGGCTTTTGCCATGCATAAAGCAGGACTAGTTTTAGAAGGAGGCGGTATGAGAGGAGTTTATACCGCAGGAGTTTTGGAATTTTTCATGGAGAAACAATTGTTTTTTCCCTACGTTATCGGGGTTTCTGCTGGAGCATGTAACGCAGCATCCTATATTTCAAGGCAGAGAGGAAGGAATCAAAAAGTTACCATCGGGTATGTGAACCACCCGGATTATATTTCTTATAAGAATCTCTTCTTAAAACGCCAGTTATTTGGTATGGACCTTATATTTGATACCATTCCTAATCAACTGGTCCCTTTTGATTTTGAAACCTTTACTAATGCAAAGGAACGTTTTCTAATTGGGACCACTGATTGTCACTCTGGACAGCCCATTTATTTCGAAAAATCCGATTTTGATAAAGAAATTTTGACCGTGATCCGTGCTTCTAGTACCCTACCCTTTATGGCACCAGTTGTAAAATTTGCAGATAAAGATTTAATGGACGGCGGCATTTCCGATCCTATCCCTATTAAGAAGGCGATAACTGATGGGTTTGAAAATAATGTTGTGATTCTTACTAGAAATAAAGAATATCGAAAAAAAGGTTCAGCATTCTCCAAAGTGACAAATTACTTTTATAAAGAGTATAAAGGACTGGCTTCAGCAATTGAAAAACGCCATTACGTATACAATGAAACCTTAACGTACATTGAAGAATTAGAAGCACAAAATAAAGTGTTCGTCATTCGTCCACAAACCGAACTCACAGTAGGAAGAATCGAAAGAAATCAAGCAAAACTCACTCACCTATACGAACAAGGATATCAAGACGCAGAAAAATCCTACCACTCCCTGCTCAATTGGGTGCAGAGGGACGGTTCTCGTGCACCCATACTAGATTCAAAAGAAGCATGAGAACCGTCCCTATGACTCTTCCAGAATACTCTTTGTATCCACTACTGTTGCAAATTCTTCGCTTAAGCTAACTAAGGCTAAGTGGTGTATTTCTTCGGCTCTGTAGCGTTTTCCATCAAAGCTGATTCTATCAAATGTTGCTGTTGCGTCAGATACGATTAGTGGAGTGAATCCTAAATTTTTGGCCATTCTTGTTGTGGTTGAAACACAGTGATCGGTGGTTAGCCCTACAATGACTAGTGTTTCAATCTCTGATTCTTTCAAAAACTGTTCTAGATTTGTACCGATAAAGGCACTGTTAACATTTTTAATAATAATAGGCTCTCCAGGATGAGGAGCTACTATTTCTTTAAAATCCCGTCCAGGGTAGTGAGGTAAGGAAGGATTACTAATGTGCTGAATGTGGATGACTGGCCGATTTGTCTTCCTCCATCTGTCTAACAAGATGGCCATATTCTCTTCTGCCTCAGGATTATTCCTCCTCCCCTGACTAGGATCATCAAAAAACTTTTGAACATCAATTAAAAGTAAAGCTGTATTGGCTGTTATTTTCACAGGATCCCTCCTATATTGGGGTATAACATTTAACATATTTTTTCATTTTGATCCTCTCCATGCTAGAATTGTATGCTATAATTTACCATTAGTAAAATTGAAATAACTGAATCTATCGTTTAGAATTTCTGATAACAAGAATTTTTCCTGGAGGTACATAAGTGGAAATTCGCCAATTACAAACATTTAAAACGGTAGCCGACTTGAATAGCTTTACAAGGGCCGCTCAGACTCTACAATACTCACAAGCTTCCATCACTGCTCATATTCAGCAGCTTGAAGAGGAAATGGGCCTCCCTTTATTTGACAGGTTAGGAAAGAACATTCATTTAACAGTGGTTGGGCAGGAACTATATCAATACACGGTTGAATTACTAGCTGTGTATTCCAAGATTCAACATATTTCCTCTGATGACATGCCTGTGAAAGGCGAAATTCGTATTGGTGCAGCTGAAACAATCACTGTGTATAAATTAGGAGCCGTCTTATCCGAGTATAAAAAAAATTATCCTAAGGTTACTATTTCTCTCATTAACGATGATTGTCTTCTACTGAGGGAAAGGCTTCATACGGGAGAGATTGACCTTGCCATTACACTAGAGCCTATGGTGAATGATCCCTTTTTAATCACTCATGTATGGTCGGAAGAACCATTAGTCTTAATTGGCGAACGGGATCATCCATTACACACTATGAATGAAGCAGAGGGAGAATGTATTATTTTTAGTCCAAAAAAATGTGCCTTAAGACAATTTTTTGAAGGATACTTAATGGAAAAAGGAATCAGTACTCATAATCATTTGGAGTTTTCAAATATGGAAGCAATTAAACAGTGTGTTGCGAGTGGCCTGGGAATTAGCTTAATTCCTTACATGAGCGCACAAACACTGTTGCGAGAGGATAAAATAAAGGTGATCGAGTCGTCGATTGAAAATCCTGTTTTCTATGCGCAAATCTCTTATCATAAAAACAAATGGTTGTCGAATGCACACAAGAAGTTTATTGAATTACTTTTAGCAGATTGATAAAAGGCTATTTTCAGAAGAATCTAATCACCAAAAAGGCGAAGTTCCAAATTTATGGACTTCGCCTTAAATCATTCCAAACATTTTAAAGCCGATGATAACAATCGCTATGTCTGCAAAAAGGTGAACGATCCAGGAGTTAATGAAGCTATTGGAGTTTCTGTTCAGCCAATTAAATAGAAAGCCTACGGCAAAAAGTCCAAATAAAGCTAACAGTAATAGCTGGATATCAAACCAAGTAACGAAGATCGCCAAATGGTAGACCGAGAACAACAACGATGAAAATATATAAGCAGTCTTTTTCAGCCCATGTTTATATAAATTTACAAAAATAAACCCTCTAAAGAAAAATTCTTCTAAAAAAGAATTACCTAGAGTGATGTATAAAGCCACAAACAAATAGATAGAGGGGGTTATGTTGGATTTTTCCTGCATTTCGTTTGCAATAGATTGTAAATCGATGAAATCCTTTAGAATCCAATAAGCGATAGAAATGATTGAAAACGCCAATAAACCAAATCCAAGAGATATAATTAAATCCCTTTTGTTGATTGACCTCAAGTTAAATAAACCGTCCTTGATGGAACTACGAATCAATAAAAAATATAACAAAGGAATACCGACAAATAAAACAATTTTTGTTCCCGTTTTGATGTAATAGTCAACGAGTAAGATCTGTTCAACCCAGAATAAAAGCCCGCAGGAAAGTAATGAAACGAAAATAATGATATGATTTTTACTCAAACTATCACCCTTTCATAACAGCGAGTACCAATCAAAGGAAGCACGAGAACCGTCCCCGTGCTCACCCGTGCTCATTGTTCTAGGAATGCTTTTAGTCTTTTTTTGTATTCTTCTTCTGCTACGGTGTAGGCTTCTGTGTGACCGGCTCCAGGGACGATCCACAGTTCTGTTTTGCTGTTTGCAGCCTCCTCAATGTCATAGGCCATGCTTGTTGGCACTAGTTCATCCTGGTCTCCGTGGATGATGAATAATGGAAGTTTGTTTTTCTTAACGCTTTCGATTGCAGATGCTTCTTCAAATGTGTAGTCTGCACGAATTTTTGTAATCCAGCTTGTCACGTCCATTATTGGAAATGCTGGGAGCTGGTACATGTATTTCAATTGATGCGACAATTCCTCTTTTACCGAGCTATATCCGCTATCTGCGATAATCCCCTTTACTTCACTAGGAAGTTTCTCCCCTGATGTCATCAGGACAGTTGCAGCCCCCATAGAAAATCCATGAAGGAAAATCGTACTTTCGTTTTTTTCCTTTATTAAAAAATCAATCCATTTCACATAGTCTTTTCGGTCATGCCAGCCGTAACCAATATAGTCGCCTTCACTCATCCCATGACCTCTAGCATCTGGCTTTAATACATCATAGCCAAGGTCATAATAATCCTTTGTAATCCCTGGCATTTGTTCACTGCTGCCTCGATAGCCATGGGCCAGGATAACGACCTTCCCGTTTGAATTTTCATTCTTTAGAAAACGCCCTTTTAAAACTAAGCCATCTTCAGATTGAATTTCGACAATCTCAAAGTTTTGCTCCTCGGTCCATTTCAGCAATTCTGCTATTTTTGCCTGCTGTTCATCTGTTTCTTCTATACTGGCAGCTGCCGCACTGCTCCCACCACCATGAAGATCAGGTCCATCCTGGCCGCGATTGATTGCTATATTATAAAAATAATTGCCGCCAATAATTAAGCCGACTAACACTAGTACGACCACCGTGATCATGATTCTGGAAAATCTCTTTTTCAACATTATCCCCACTTTGTCTATTTTTCTATTATAAATGAATTCTATCAGATATTAACCATATTATCATACTATATTGATTTCCATCCTTTTTCCAAACTCCGTGATCTAAAGTCTCAAAATTTAAAAAAGGAACTGACAGAGTCAGTCCCAACATTCAAACAATATTATTCCCCTTATGCATTTAAGTCATATCGTTTACCTGTTACAAGATAAATCACATGCTCAGCGATATTAGTTGAATGATCGGCCACTCTTTCTATATACCTGCATACAAAGGCTAACTGTGTAATTTGATTCGTTTTATCAGGGTTTTGCTGAATATAGCCCATAAGTTCTTTTATGATGATGCCGTACATTTCATCCACTGCATCATCTTTCTTAGCGCATTCTTTTGCTAACTCTACATCTTCTTTAAGAAATGAGGTCAAGGAATTGCTTAACATTTCCAATGCGAGATCCATCATTTTTGGAATGTCAACAATTTCCTTAATGTGTTTTTCACTGCCGATATGTAAAGTAGACTTAGCGATATTAACAGCGTTATCTGCAATCCGTTCCACTTCAGAAGAAATTTTTAAAGCCACTATAATCTTTCTAAGGTCTCTTGCAACTGGTGATTCCTTAGCAATTAGGACAATTGCCATATTGTTAATGTCGTGCTCCAATTCATCAATGATATTGTCATTTTTAATAATCTCATTTGCCTTATTTAAATCTTGATGAATGAGGGCATTAATGCTTTCTTTGATCGCACTTTCCGATTTACGCGCCATATCCATTAGCAATTCATTTAGTTGATTTAAATTACTATCAAAGTTTGTTCTTGTATTCAAAATATATCACCCCTATTATCCAAATCTTCCTGTAATATACCCTTCTGTACGCTCATCTGACGGGTTTGAAAAGATTTTCGATGTTTCATCGAGTTCAATTAATTCACCCATTAAAAAGAACGCCGTCTTATCAGAAACCCTTGCTGCTTGTTGCATATTATGTGTAACAATCACAATCGTATATTTTTCTTTAAGCTCTAATATTAGTTCTTCAATTTTCAAAGTAGAAATGGGGTCTAAGGCTGAAGTCGGCTCATCCATTAGTAACACATCCGGCTTTGTCGCTAATGCCCTGGCAATACACAATCTCTGCTGTTGCCCGCCTGAAAGCCCAAGAGCAGGAGCATTTAACCGATCTTTCACTTCATCCCATAAAGCCACATCCATTAAACATCTTGTCACAATCTCATCGATATGAGGTTTCCTCTTCATCCCATGTACCTTTGGTCCATAGGCAACATTTTCATAAATTGATTGTGGGAATGGGTTACCCTTTTGAAACACCATCCCTACATTTTTTCTAAGTTCAACAAGATCAATACTTTGATTCAGTATATTTTTCCCATTGTAATTAATTTCACCTGTCATCTTTACATTCGGAACATAATTAATCATTAAGTTCAGGGTCTTAATAAAGGTCGACTTTCCACAGCCGGAAGGACCAATAATGGCAGTTACCTCTTTTCTATTTATAGGAAAATTAATCTTCTTTAATGCATGATGTTCCCCGTACCACAAATTTAAATCGTTAATATCAAATACAGTTCTTGAGTTTGTAATGGCTGACACTGGTTTTCCTCCTCCTTACCCGAACCGTCCAGAAATATATTCCTCCGTTTTTTGATTGGAAGGATTGGTAAAAATTCTGTCTGTTTTGTCATATTCAATGAGGTCACCCGTTAAAAAAAACGCCGTTTTATCGGAGATACGAGATGCCTGTGACATATTATGAGTGACGATGACAATCGTATAGTCCTTTTTTAACTCAATAATTAATTCTTCTACCTTTGCATTAGAAATCGGGTCAAGTGCTGAAGAAGGTTCGTCAAGGAGCATGACAGTCGGTTTCATCGCGATCGTTCTAGCAATGCAAAGTCTCTGTTGCTGGCCTCCTGAAAGTGATAATGCGGATTTGTGGAGACGATCTTTTACTTCATCCCATAATGCAGCTTTTTGCAAGCTTTCCTCCACAATTTCATCCAGCATATTCTTCTTCTTTATCCCATTGTATTTGAGAGCATGTGTGATATTATCATAAATTGATTTTGGAAATGGATTTGGCTTTTGAAAAACCATACCAATTTCTTTTCTTAACGCCACCACATTAATTTGTTCGGATAATAAGTTAATTTCTTCATATACGATTTCACCAGTCGCTCTCGCTCCTGGAATTAAGTCATTCATTCGGTTAATAGTCCGCAAAAATGTTGATTTGCCACATCCAGAAGGACCAATAAGCGCTGTAATCGAGTTTTTATTGATGTCCATTGAAATACCATTTACTGCACGCTTCTCACCATAGAAGATTTCTAGGTTCTTCACTTCTAAAATATATTCACCCAAAACACTTCACCAACCCTTTATTTCGTTGCCGTAATCCTTTTATGAATTTGGCTCCCCAACCATCTTGCCAAAAGATTAAATATCAATACTGAAATAACTAAAACCGCTGCAGCTCCATTTGATACTTCTTCCACGTCCGGAATCAAACCTTGAGTATTAACCGACCAAATGTGGACTGCAAGTGTTTCTGCAGGACGAAAGATATTTAAAGGGGACCTCTCAGAAAATGGATTCCAATCAAGATAATTCAATCTTGGTGTTGAGAGACCTGCAGTAAATAATAAAGCAGCGGCTTCACCAAAAACACGACCTGAAGCAAGAATTGCCCCAGTTAATACCGAAGGAAATGCACTTGGCAATAAAACCGTCTTGATGGTATGCCAGTGGGTTATTCCTAGCGCAAGACTGCCTTCTTTTAATTCTCGAGGAACGGACCGTATGGCATCTTCACTAACACGAACTAAGACTGGAAGGTTAAATACTGTAAGGGCTAGAGCTCCTCCTATTATGGTATAACCCCACCCTGTTAAATTAACAAACATCAATAAACCAAACATCCCAATCACAATGGATGGAAGGGATGATAAGACTTCTATACAGGATCGAATGATGTTCGTAACCCTTCCAGGCTTTGCATACTCAGCCATATAGATCCCACCGCCTAATCCGAGAGGAACCGAAATTAGCATCGTTAAGATTAGGATGTAAAAAGAGTTGAATAACTGATCACGAATACCTCCTCCTGCACGGACATTACTAGAAGGAGACGTTAAGAAATCAATTGAAATATGTGATAATCCATTGACTAAAATGTAGGAAAACAAACCAACCAAGATGGATATGATGATAACCGCGATCGCAACAAATATACTAGTGGCAATCCGATCCGCAGTTCTGCTATTCATTACATTTTCCTCCTTGATGTAAAAAAGCGAATGAGGATGATAAATACAAATGACATGATTAATAAAATTAAGCCCATTGACCACAACGTATTGTTCTCAACACTTCCATATGTGGTATGTCCCATATTTAAGGTAATTATCGTTGTTAATGTTGCAGACGCATCTAGAAAACTTGAAGGCAAATCTTTTACATTACCAATGACCATTTGTACTGCCAAGGCTTCGCCAAATGCCCTAGCCATACCAAGAATAACGGCTGTCAATAGTGTAGGTAATGCAGCTGGGACTAAAACTTTACGAATAGTTTGCCAACGAGTTGCACCTAATGCAAAGGACCCTTCACGTAGATATTTAGGAAGTGAACTCATGGCATCTGTCGCAATACTTGTTATCGTTGGTAAAATCATAATTGAAAGGACCACTGTTCCCGCTAATAAACTAAACCCAAGCCCGCCAATATTTTCTCTTATAAAAGGGACTAGTACAGACAACCCGATAAATCCATAAACAACAGAAGGAATTCCAACGAGCAGCTCAATGACCGGTTGAAGTACCTTTTTCCCCCAAGATGGAGCAATTTCCGTCATAAAAATGGCGGCACCAATTCCGAGCGGAGCAGCAACGAGTGCTGAAAGAAACGTAACAGCAAAGGAACCAAAAATAAATGGCAGAGCGCCATAAGCCGGATTCGCCTTATCTGTCGGATTCCACTTTGTGCTGGTCAAAAATTCAATTGGACTTATTCCGTTTTTTATAAAAGATTGTAATCCCTTTGTCCCTAAGAAAATGGTGATAGAAATCGTAACTGAAATCATGATGATTGCACATAAAATAACAAGGATCTTCCCTCGAAGTTCATTTCCTAATCCGTTTTTCCCTGATTTCAATAATCGACTTTTTGCAGGAACTGTCTTATCCAACATACCCGAAACACCTCATTTGCTACTTAAATAGGGTAAATGCCTTAGCACTTACCCTTTTCAATTTTTAAAGATTTGTTAAATTGCCTTCAACATCTCGTTCCACTTTCATATTAGTTACTGGTAAATAGCCTTGTTCCTTTAACAACGTATTTTGAATATCTTCAGACATCAAATAATCAAGGAAAGCTTTGGCGAGACCTCCTGGTTCACCTTTCGTATAGGAATGCTGGTAGGCCCAGATAGGAAATTTCCCATTTTGAACATTTTCTTCTGTTGGTTCAACCCCATCAATGGATAAAGGCATAATGGTGTCATCAGTAAAGTACGAAAATGCCAGGTAACCAATGGTACCTTCCGTCTCTTTAAGAATTTTTTTCACAGTATTAGACGAATCTTCTGTAATTCCCTCAGCTGGTGTAGCTCCATCTAGTCCATATTGATTAAAGATTGCCCTTGTACCAGATGAATCTGGGCGATTAACTAAAACAATTTCTTGGTCTTTGCCGCCAAGTTCCTTCCAGTTTTTTATTTCGCCTGTGAATACTTTTATTAAATCTTCCTTTGAAATATCCTTAATACCAACATTAGGATTAATCGCCGCTGTAATCCCCACCACTGCAACCTTATGATCAACAAGTTCTTCAGCAGCGATTCCCTCTTTTTCCTCAGCAAAAACGTCAGAGTTTCCAATATCAACAGAACCTTCAGCGACTTGAGATAAACCTGTCCCGGAACCGCCGGCATTTACTTGAATATCTGCGCCAGGATTCTCAGCCATAAATTCCTCTGCCGCTGCTGCTACTAATGGCTGCATGGCTGAAGAACCGGAAACTACCAGTGAGCCTGAAAGCTCTCCATCATTTCCTCCGGCATCATTATTATTATCGTTACCTCCGCAACCAGCAAGGAATATCACCAAAATTGCGTATATAATAGCCAAATTTTTCTTCCTCTTCATTGTTGGAACCTCCTAAAAATGGATGTGGTAAGTTTTCTTTACCTGCGCATACTATCATTGCAGTGTTTGTAAGATTTTTCTCCTATAGATTGCCTTTCATTATGGAGATTTATTTATTGAAATTTAAATTTTCAAAAGGATGGATGATGATGGAAGATCAGAAACAAAGCAATTTGACAATTGAGAAAGCAAATGAAAGAATGAGTGAACCATTTCAAAACTATAGTTACCGGGCAACGACCGAGGCTCATTCCGAAGCTGATGCTGCCAACGAAGAAATTCAAAAACAATTTTACGAAAACGATGAACAGAATAATTTTCTGCCTTTCTACATTGATAGTAATAGTCCTCCAATAAAAAAATAAAAGAGTAAAGCCGATTTCTAGGATAGAAACCGGCCTTACTCTTTTAGGTTACTCGTCTTTCCTACTACTTTTATTAGAACCACAATCTCTTATTATAATCATACTCCGAAATCTCGTAACTCTCTTCCGTTTCTATTTTGGGGCTGCACACTTCACAAGGTTCTTCAGATTGGTTATGTTCACACTGTTCAATTAAAAGTTCCATGATTTATTCCCCTCCTCTAGTTTATAACTCTATTATAATGTAAACGGTTACATTTTTAATGTGTATATATTGGAAAATATAACAACGATACCCTCTAATGAAAGTATCGTCGTGGAAATCTACTTTTTATTTTTTCTTAAAACCAAGATAATACCAATAGCGAAAATCACCATAATAACGGCTGGAATAAATACAATCTTCCAATCAAATAATGATTCATTTTTTTCAATTTTGTTACTCTCTTCTTTTACAGGTTCCTCATTTACAGTTGGTTCACTGGTTTCAGGAGTTTGTTCAACCACTTCCTGTTTCTGGACTGAAAAAGGGATTTCCCCTTCGATGATGTGGCCATCTTCTCCTACTATATTCCAAATAATTACATATTCGCCGTTTTCAAGAGGTTCTGATAGTGTGCCTGTCATTTGATTGTCTATGGGTTCTATGCCTGCAAGAAGAATCTCTACCCCTTCCTTTTGTAACGTCAATTTACTTAACGGTTCAATCTTGCCTCCAAAAGTAAGAACAATTTCTTGTAGGTCTTCAGTTACCACTTGTCCAGATTCAGGATTTGAAGATGTTAATTCTGTATGAGCACTTACTAGCGTGGGAATTAGTATTAACATACAAATAAGGATGAAGGTTAATTTTTTCATGTTGTATCATATCTTCCTTTCAAATCTAATATTTTCACCTTATTAATAATGGATTAAAAGTTAATAGATTTCAACTTTAAAATCATGAAAAAGAAAAGCGGACACAGGTTCTTACAAAACTGCGTCCGCTTTTTCACTAGAATTTAGTATGATAGTTTTCAATTTCCCAGGCATGAACCGCTGTACGGTAGCTGTCCCATTCTGCTTTCTTCATCGATACATATTCGTTATAGACATGTCCGCCAAGCGTGTTCGCAGCAATTTCTCCTTCTTCCATCTCCTTGACTGCCGCTGCTAAGCTTCCAGGCAGACTGTCAATACCGCGGAATGCTCTTTCTTCCTCAGTCATATGGAAGATGTCTTCATTGATTGGTGCTGGAGCCTCTAATCCTTTTTCAATACCGTCTAAACCAGCGGCAGCAATCACAGCAAAGGTTAAATACGGGTTAGAAGATGGATCTGGACAGCGTAATTCAACCCGTGTCGCTAGTCCACGTTTTGCCGGAATCCGGATAAGTGCTGAACGGTTCGAAGCAGACCAAGCGATATAACAAGGAGCTTCGTAGCCAGGCACTAACCGCTTATACGAGTTTACTAGAGGGTTTGTTACGGCTGTAAAGCTCTTTACGTTTTCTAGTAAACCTGCAATAAACTGGTATGCCTTATCTGACAATTGTAGTGAATCTTTCGGATCAAAGAATAGATTTTCATTTTCTTTAAAGAATGACATATTTACATGCATTCCTGACCCGTTAATTCCAAACACTGGTTTTGGCATAAATGTCGCATGTAAACCAAATTTCTTCGCAACGGTCTTCACAACCCACTTATATGTAGTTGCTAAATCTGCAGCGGTTAGGACATCTGCATATTTAAAGTTAATTTCATGCTGACCTTCTGCCACTTCATGGTGAGAAGCTTCAATCGTAAAGCCCATTGCTTTTAAAGCTCGGTAGATTTCTAAGCGAACACGCTCGCCAAGGTCATGGGGAGACGGTTCGAAATAGCCCGCTTTATCACTTAGCTCCTGGGTGGCATAACCATTATCATCTGTTTTGAAAAGAAAGAATTCTAGCTCAGGTCCGACTGAAATGGTATAACCTTGGTCAGCTGCGCGCTCTACTGTTTTCTTTAGAACATTCCGGGTATCCCCTTCAAATAGGGTTCCATCCGGGTTCACTACAGAGCATAGGAATCGGGCTTCTGAATAGTCCCCTTCTATCGTCCATGGAAGAACTGCGAATGTTGTTAAGTCTGGTTGTAAATATAAATCTGATTTATTGATTGGTGAAAAACCTTTGATGGAAGAACCATCAAACATCATTTTGCCTTCTACTACGTCCTCTAGTTGCTCACTCGTTACTGTAACGTGTTTAAGGATTCCTTCAATGTCTACAAATTGCAGGTGTAGAAGTTCAACACTTTTTTCTTTAATTGTCTCTTTGATTTTTTCTAAAGTTGTTAGAGCTACAGTTGAGTTTAAGTTTAGCGTTTCAGCCACGTCACATTACCTCTCGTTCTCATGTTAGATTTAGTTACATCAATAAAATAGATTATAAAATATAAAACTACCTTTGACAATAATTTTTGTATATTTTTTTGAATATTTATAACATTTTATTTAGAAAGCGTTTTCAATAAATAACCATTTAAATTAAGGTTTATTCAGTATGACACACTTTCTTAAAGTTAATAATTATACGAAAATACCGTATAAAAACTCTATTTATTAAACAAAAAAAGACACACTCCATATGGAAAGTGTCTTTTTTGTTAAGCTGTACTATCAATTGACGTACTAAAAATTAGCTTTTAATCTAATATACACAATTGGATCTTCTGCATTACCGCTCGTTCTAGCCCATAATTCATAATCTCCAAAGTTATATACCATGTAAAAATAATCATCGAGTTCACTCTGGAAGGTTGAACTTGCTTCACCCAACCCCGAAACCATATCTTTGTAATAAAATTCTTCCATCATAAAAAGGTCTATCGCCGTAGTTGGTTCATTATTATCAACTGAATTTTCCCGTTGTTCATACGGTACCCTAGCTTGGTAGTGAAAATTTGCTCCTTCATATGCTAAAAAATAGGAACCTTCACCGTCAAGAACAATATAATTTTCTCCATACTTTTGTCTTACTTCTCCCACCAAACCACCAACCTGAACATCAACACCTTTTAGATATCCCTGCTTAGCCAAAGTAAGAAACTCTTCATCAAAATACTTTATTTCTTCTTCCGTGTTTTCGGTTTGAACCGGCTGCGATTCAGGTTGTTCTTCTGGCTGTTCAATCTGTGGAGGTGCCGGCTGCTGCTCTATCTCAATGATTTCTTGACCTGTGTCAACACTTTCTCCTCTTGCCACTTCTTCAACTGCTGTTCCACAGCTTGTTAAAAGTAGGCATATTAAAATAATTGCTATAAAACGCATCCCTTTCACCCCCGCTATTTTTTCCATTTATAATTTAGACGATTGTTAGAAGTCAGAGGTTACGACCAAATCCGAAATTTTCTTACCTCGTTTAGTGTTACTAATTTTTACCCTAAAGAAATGAAATATAAACATTTTAATCTTTACCTACGCTAGAACACTTTTTCAAAATGTTCAACGATTGGAAAAGGGTCATAAAAATGATGTAGAAGTTTTTTCCACTCTTGATATTCAGTTGATTCTCTAAACCCCACTGTGTGATCTTCTACTGTTTCCCATTTCACTAGTAATAAGTATTTTTCCTTTTCTTCCATACAACGCTGTAATTCGTGAGTGATATACCCCTTCATTGAAGAAATAATTCCAGATGCCTTTCGAAAAGCTTCTTCAAAATCTTCTTCCATCCCCGGTCTTACCTGGAGCATTGCAGCTTCTAGTATCATAGTATCCCCCTATCGCTTCCCATAGTTTTCTATACATACTGTTTTCACAAGTAAACGTCAAATTCCTGCTTGATTTTTAAAATGATTATTAAAGCCTATCCCTATAAAATCTACCATTTAATCGAATTGTTATATTGAAATATAAATTTAACAAAATTTAAGTCTCTCGTAATCTTGGGAAGTTTTTTATGTGTTACAGTAAAGGTAGGATTTTGAAGAGGTGAATGACAATGAATAAAAATATAATGATAGAAAACAAACACTTAGAGGAACTTATAAAAAAGAGTACAGAAGTTAAATGTGAGCTTGACCAGACCCCTTTTGAAGATGAGAAAAAGTTCGGAAGTCTGTTAAAAAGACTATTACTTGTTCATGAAGCGATGAATAAAGTATGTCATTAAATAGCACAAGCCCAATTTCCATTTAAACGGAAATTGGGCTTGTTTTTTTGCAACTGGAAATCATTCTTCACGTCAAATTGTATGAGGTGATCATAATGAAAAAAGTAAAACGTTTTTTCCAGGTTATTGTTTGTTCACTGTTAATGGCTTCCTTATTTTATTTTGCCAATGGCTCAGCAAATGCCACGGGAAATTATATAACTGTTCAAAAAGGAGATACGTTGTATAGAATCTCAAAGCAATACCATTTGACTGTTCAGGAACTAAAAGCCTACAACGATCTAAAGAATGATAAAATCTATACAGGCCAGAAATTATATATTCCAAACTTAGACCAGTCAAAGACCATGTTTGTTGTTAACGCGGGTTCTTTTACAACTAAAACCAATGCTGAGAAGCGAGTTTCTTTTTTGAAAAAGAGAGGAATTGACGCGATTATTGTTAAAAAGATTATCAAGGAAAAATCTCATTATCGTGTTCAGGCAGGCGTTTATTCAAGTAAAAATAATGCGGAAAAGCAGCAAAAGGCTCTAAAGAAAATCGGAATAAAAGATGCATATATTTTAACAGAGAACCCGCTCCAAATTAATGGAATCACGATTGGCGCCACCTACAATCAGCTTATTCATCATTTTGGGAAACCAGCCAAAATAGAAGATCAATCCAACATTAAATCCCTTTATTATCAGAATGATTGTGCTGGTGTTCAGGTGAAATTTAATATGGCGAATGGTATCATTGACCAACTGCAGGTTTACCCAGATTTTATAAAATCCAGCTCAATTCCAAATGAAAAAAAGGAAATCCTCGATGTGTATGGATATCCGAATGATGTGAAGATTGTCAGCTGCTATGAAAGTGCTAAATGCGAACAACTCATCTTTCAATTTAATCAAAACCAACTGACCGTACAGATTGATCGGGACGGTAAATCAGTCCAATATTTAGATTTGAAAAGAAATGAATAAAAAGTGTGCTTGGGGCAAAGTGCTATAATGGCACTTTGCCCCTTGTTCTTCCTTGGTTTGAAATTAGGTTCGATTGCCTAAACCTTCTCAATTACTAGTGGAATACCGTTCAGCACGGCATTTCCAGAAACTTTATCTACCACATGATCATCGGTTAATATGTTCACATTAACCCCAGCATGCTGACTTGCTACCTGAAGGCGAGTTCCTGACAGATTATGCCCCCAACCATGAGGCAGACTAACCGTACCAGGCATCACATCATCTGTAATCTTAATTTCCACTTTTATCTCTCCAGTACGAGATTGTAACCGTGCTGTTTCCCCATTGTTCAACCCCCTACTGCTAGCATCGTTTGAATGAATCCAAAGCACACAGCGGTTTTCTCCTTTAACCAGGATGGGAAGATTGTGGAGCCAGGAATTATTGCTTCGAAGGTCTCTTCTTCCTACTAGCAGGATGGTTTCTGAACTTTTTTTCAATGTTTCTCTAAGTCTGTTGATATCCTCTAATAATATAGGTGGTGCGAGCTCAATTTTTCCTGAAGGAGTTTGTAAGATTTCTTTTATTCTTGGTTGAAGAGGACCCAAGTCCATCCCATGAGGGTTCTCTTTTAGTTTGGATAAGTTTAGTCCCTTAGGATTCTCTCCAAAGTAATCTCCATATGCTCCAACCCGTAAATAGAAATCTAGCAATCGATCTGGTCCGAAATCATTGTTCAAAAGTGCCAGTATCTCGATTACGTCCCTTTCATAAATCGGAGAATTCGGGTTCCTTACTTCATGTTTTATCAGTTCCGCAATTGTAAGCTCATCCCAACCTTTCACAGCATCTTCTTTAAAAAATTGCCCGCTGACTGCATTCGCTAGGTGGAGGATTATCTCCCATTCTTCTAGTTGGTTTTGTGGCAGGTCAAATACAGGTTCGGAATAATGAGCAATGTTTCGAACAGATAAGTTATAAAAGGTAATGTCGTAATGAGATCTTTCTAGAGGTGAAGGGGCTGGCAGGACTACATCAGCATATCTTGTGGTTTCATTTAAATAACAGTCTAGACTAACCATAAACTCTACTTTACCGAGTGCATCCTGTAACCTTTGACTATTAGGAGCGGACAAGGCCGGATTACCAGCAATTGATATGAAAGCTTTAATTTGACCTGACCCTGGTTGTTCTATTTCTTCCGCCAGACAAGACACTGGCAATTCTCCCAGAACCTCAGGTAAATTTCTTACTCTCGTTTGATAACGGTTGTATCGAACCTTACGGAGTTTTTTCGAAAGTGCGCGCCTTGTTGCTGGGGTCGGAAACATGGCACCGCCTTTACTGTCCAGGTTGCCGGTTAGGACATTAACTACATCTATCAGCCAGCTTGTCATCGTCCCAAATAGCTGTGTACATGTACCCATCCTTCCGTAGACGACTGCTCTCTTTGCCTTAGCTATTTCACGTGCAATGCTGCGGATGGTTTCTGATTCGATTCCGCAGTTAGCCGAAATCGTATCTGGGTTAAAATCCTTTGATAGGATTTCTATTTCTTCCAATCCATTGATCATATTTGTTAACTTTCCAGGATTGACTAAATTTTCTTCAAACAGTGTATGGATGATACCAAGTAACAACAAGGCGTCAGTACTAGGGCGAATAAAGTAATGTTCATCTGCCTGCTTTGCCGTAACTGTACGGACAGGGTCGATCACAACTAGTTTTCCGCCACGTTCCTTAAGGGACTTTAACCGGCCTCTCATATTAGGAGCAGTCATTAAACTTCCATTCGAAGCGAGTGGATTTGCACCAATCATTAGCAGGTAATCTGTATGGTCGATGTCTGGAATTGGAAGATTGGCATCACTTCCAAACATTAATTCTGAAGAGAGCTGCTTTGGAATTTGGTCGAGCGTACTAGCTGTATAGATGTTTCTGCTCCCTAAGGCGTAAAAACGTTGGACCATATAGCATTCCGCTTAAATTATGAACAGAGGGGTTTCCTAAATAAACAGCAACAGCATCTTTCCCATACTCTGCTATTATCGGAAGAAGTCTTTTCCGGATTTCATTAAACGCTGTTTCCCACGAAACCTCCTTCCAGTCATGGCCGTCACGGATCATTGGTTTACGGAGACGGTCTGGGTCGGAGTGCAGTTCTTTCACACTAAAACCTTTCGGACATAAATACCCCTGACTAAACGGGTCGAGTTTATCTCCTTTAATCTGGACAACTTCATGATCCTTCGTATGAATTTCTAGGCCGCAGGTAGCTTCACAAATAGGACAAGTGCGATAGCTAATTTTAATAGATTTACTGTTTTCTTTCTCATCTATTTTCAAAGAACTCATCTCCCTTATTTTCTCGCTTCTTCACTAGTTCATTATTTCACCCTGCCTCTTGCATCCACTTTCCACACATCCATCACTTGCCCATTTTCGTGTACGACATATTCATCAAACTGATTGACCACTGTACAAGCATGGTTCGGAATAATTTGAACCTTGTCATTCAACTTTAAATCCGTTTCTCCAGAAAAAACACCAACACCATGTTCCTCTGATAAGCGTTCAATTGTTATTTCAGGATGATCGATAACCCGACCGAAGCCGCTAACGGTTTGATTGCCATGCGCCCCCTTATCTAAACAAAGTGACTTACTTCCTGTATCAAAGATGATACGGTCTTGATAAACTCCCACTACTGACGCGAGCAATGTTAGCGCACAGCTCTCTATCTTTGTTACATCTAAACCTACTTGAATATGATCGAAAAACACCGCATTTCCTGGCCGAATTTCGGTGATGCCGGGAATTTTTCCTGAAATTTGATAGGTTGGAGTTGAGCCGACACTTCGTACTGCAATTGGAATGCCCTCCTGTTCACATGCATTTGCACTTTCAACAATTGCTTCAGCTTCCTTTAATCCAATTTTTTCTATTTCTTCCCTTGATGATGCCGCATACGATTGTCCGGCATGTGTGAAAATACCGCCTAGCTTTAGTTTTGAATGGTTCATGGTCTCCTTTGCTAATTGAACTACTTCCCTGCCTGGTTCAACGCCACACCGATTTAAACCTGAATTAACTTTGATCCATACCTCTAATGTGAAGGGAGTTTGTTCTAAAAACTTTTGTAAGTAGCCTAATGATTCAGTGTTGTCGACGGAAACTTTAAGGTCGACGCCCTGCTGCAAAAGCTTGACTATCTTCTGTATCTTGGCGGGACTTGAAATGGGATAGGCAACCAATATATCCTTGATTCCTCCTGCAGCCATCACTTCAGCTTCACTAATTTTAGCCGTTGTCACCCCGATGGCTCCTGCCTCTAGCTGCAATTGTGCTATTTTCACAGATTTATGGGTTTTAATATGTGGGCGGTAGGAAATCCCATGCTTTTTCGCAAAAGCAGCCATTTCATTTATATTTTGTATTAGTTTTTGATAATCGAGTAATAGTGTTGGGGTGTCTAATGTGGTAAGATGAAGCATTTTATATGCACCTTCTAAAATTATTATGATCTCTTATTATTATTCTATTTTTTGGAAAAAAAACCTTTAGTATGATGACACTTTTTTATTTTTGGAACGTCTAACTTAAATGAGATTGTTGATGGTATTATAGGGGGACATTGCGGAATTGTACTCAGTAGAATAATTAGGAATAAAAAAGCTAAATAATTGTTTTATAAATTAAAAAAACAATATATAATGAAAAATGGAAATTTTTATACAAGTTAGATGTTGGAACAGGGGCGAAATGGATGTTAACAGACAAAGAGATCGTTGAAATAAAAACACTTCAAGAAATTTGCGAACAAGATGGAGGTTTTGATTTGAAGCTGAATTTTGATATGCTTAAAAATCGAACCGAAAATCAAGCAGAAGACTTCTTCCATTATGAAGACGGCCAGTTGGTAGGCTTTTTAGGCACCTATTCATTCGGGAATAAAGTAGAAATCTGCGGAATGGTTCATCCAGATTATCGTAGAAAAGGCATTTTTACTAAATTGTTAGAATTAGGACTTGAGGCTTCAAGTAATAACGAAATTGAGACAATCTTGTTGAATGCCCCAACAGAATCACAAACTGCAAAGGAATTTTTAAAAACTGTTCCTTGTACCTTTTCGATTGCAGAATATCAAATGAAATGGCACTCAACTGAATTACTTGAGGACTCTTCTGTTTCTATTAGACTTTCTAAGTCGGATGAAGACTGGGAAGCGTTAATTCAGCTAGAGGTGCTAGGCTTTGGATTAACTGAAAAAGAAGCACGGGAGATGAATCAGCAGATTAAGGATAGCGGCGGTGACCAAAACTTCATCATCGAAGCAGAAGGCAAAACCGCTGGAAAAATGCGTGTTTCTGATGCGAATGGTGAAGCATGGATTTATGGGTTTACCATCTATCCTGAACTGCGTGGGAAAGGAATTGGAAGGAAAGCTTTATCAAAGGTAGTCAAGATGGAGAACGAAAAAGGATTGCCTGTTTTTCTTGAAGTAGAGGCCAGAAATGCTCATGCACTAGGGCTCTATGAATCTTGCGGCTTCCGGACGTACCACTCCCAGGATTATTATTTATATCAAAAATAGTTATTTAAAAAGCTGGCCCGTTGGCATCCCTTCAGCCCAGCTTTTTTCATAGTGGCCAACAGCTAGCACCTATCAATTACGATTTAAACATTTTACCAGGATTTAAGATTCCCAGTGGGTCAAACTGATCCTTAATCATTTTCATTAGCTGTATGGAACTGGCATGTTCCTTATATAAAGATTCTATTTTTCCTAGACCAATACCATGTTCACCAGTAGCGGTACCGCCGCATTTGATCGCAAAGTCGACGATTTCTTGATTCACCGTTTGTACCTTCTCAAATTCAACAGGGTCATTAGGATTTACCATGATGAGTGCATGAAAATTTCCATCTCCCACATGCCCGACAATCCCTCCAACGATTTCATAGCTTTTAAGTAAGGTGCTGGCGTGAGCAATTGCCTCTGGCAGCATTGACAATGGCACACACACATCTGTACTCATATTCCTTTTTCCAGGATATCCATGTTTAAAGGCATAGGCCAATGAGTGCCGAGCTTCCCATAATTGAGCCTTTTTAATAGTGTCTGTTTCATATTCAAAAATAGTACACCCCTCGGTCTCCGCTACTTCTTTAGCAAAAGCTGCATCCGCTTTAATTCCTAATTCATTTCCGTGAAATTCTATAAATAGTGTCGGCTGCTCTGGATACACAGTTTTGTTATGAATATTTACTTGTTTCATAGATTGTTCATCCACTAGTTCCAATCGGGCAATCGGAATTCCCGAGGTTACCATCATATTTGCTGCATTGACTGCCCTTTCAACAGAAGAAAATACAGCCTTACAAGCCAGCGTTGCTTCAGGAATGCCAAATACCTTTAAGGTTATTTCAGTAAATACGCCTAATGTACCTTCTGAACCAACAAACACCGGTGTTAAATTATAACCTGATGATGATTTCGCTGCTAATCCCCCAGTCTTTACAATTTCTCCATTGGCTAAAACGACCTCTAAACCTCTGACGACATCCTTCATGGCCCCATATTTTACGGTTGTTGTGCCGCTTGCATTCGTACTTGTCATCCCGCCAATGGTGGCATCAGCACCAGGGTCTACTGGAAAAAACAGTCCATACTTTTTGAGAGCAACATTCAATTGTTTACGTGTAATACCTGGTTGCACTTTCACAAGAAGGTCAGTTTGTCTGATTTCTATTATATTATTCATAAGTTGGAAATCCATTGAGATCCCACCATTAACAGGAATCGGGTGCCCTTCAAGGCTCGAACCAGCACCAAAAGGGGTTACAGGAATTTGGTACAGATGTGCTAGTTTCATTATTTGAGATATTTCTAGTTTGTTTTTAGGAAATACCACGATATCAGGGTTCACGGTTTGGTGGTAGGATTCATCCTTGCTGTGGTGCTGTAAGATGGTCCGATTATCACTTATTTGATCGGCAGGCAAAAGATTTCTCAAAGCTTGTTTCCAAGGCATTCCACTCGCTCCCCATGTTTTAAAATTTATTTACTAGACAAAAGGTGATGTGGGGAGACCCTCACATCACCTAATTATCTTTTCAAAATTAGCAGATGTTACGCCATAATTTCCCACTTTCTTTGATTGGCAACCTCTAGTAGGCGGGGTTCTGGTTTAACGGCAACTGGATTTCCTACTAATTCCAGAACATTCAAGTCAGAAAAACTGTCTCCATAGGCATAACTGTTTTCCCAATCCACATCTATATCAGATAAATGAGCACGGACAAATTCTCTTTTTCGTTCACCATATATATACGTGATGGGTGCAACTTTATCCGTTTTAACAGGAATGCTGCTGCCAATAATACAATCGAAGTTAACTTGTTCCGTTACCGAGTATAGAAGCGGCTCAAATGCCCCAGAAACAAGCATTGTATAGTACCCATCATGTTTATGCTGTTCAAGTCTATGTAATACAGGTTCACTAAGTTTTTGACTCATGATACGAGCAATCTGCGAAAAGAACTCCTCCAGCACACCGTCTGGGGCATTATTAAAAGCTGATATATAGCTCTGCATTGTATATTCTCTCATTTTCAGTTCAGGATACAGCTTACATTTATAGGCAATATAAACAGGTAAAATCTTACGAAAGAAATATCGATACTTCCGGTTATGAATAGGATGATGTTTTAAATGATCCATTAATAGTGGAAACGTCTCCTCAGGAAATAAAGTACGGTCAAAATCAAAAATGGCAACCTTCATCTAATCATCCTTTTCTCGGTACCTGTCACGCACCATTTTTTTCTTGTTTCACAATTTGTACCACCTTATATATACAGCGGTTCAGGTCTTTCTAAAAAATTAATCATATTACCTCCGCCTTATAATGGAAACTTTCTGTATCATCTCATTATCCAAATTCTCGATCTATAAAGCAAGTTAGATGTCTCCATACATAATTGTTTGCAACAATATTGCCATAATTTGTTTACTCTTTTGAATATTCCGAATGATATAATGTGGGCAGGAGCCTATTGATGGAGAAGAGAAATATGCTTTACTTCTTTAGAACTTCTTCCCTCTTTTCCTTGCACCACTTACACTAGCAGCGAGTTCCTTAATTTCGTGTTTAGGAGGAAATCATATGAAGTGTAAAAGCTGTAATGGAGATGGTATCCAAAAATGTAGTAAATGCTCAGGAACAGGTTTTGATTATGGGATCCACAAATGTGAACAGTGTTCTAGTGAAGGTAATATTCCATGCACCACTTGTAAAGGTACAGGTAAGGTGAAATTAATTAAATTGATGTCTAGTTGATTAAATATGGTTTGCCGTTTTTTAGAAATTGAACATGAAGCCTATTGGGCTCATGTTTTTTTTATTATGAAAGGAAAATTTTCAAATCAAGGTATCACCCTCCTTTGATAGCGCAAAATATATGGGTCAACTTATCATATTGGAGGAAGAATGCCTTGAAAAAAATGGTTTTCACTGTATTTGTAGCTTTCTTAGTGGTCTCTAGTTCTTTCAACATGCCTTTAACAGCAAACAAAGTATCAGCCGCCCCCATTATCCAGCCTGGTCAAACAGCTGAACAAATTGCTGACGGGATTATTCAAACTGGGCTGAATTTAAGAGGAAAAGCAACCTATAGCCGAACAGAGTACAAAACAACCTATCCTTATAAGTTTTCATGTGCAACGTTTATTGATTATATTTTCAAACAAAATGGCGTTGATTTAGCAACCTATAATGAGGATTATATGTTAAAGCTAGGCTGGCCGGTTGGGAAAGACCAGATGCAAAAAGGAGATTTGTTTTATTTTGACGTAATTAAAACGGACAGCAATCCTGCTGACCATGTCGGTGTTTACATGGGGAATAATAAGCTGCTACATATGGCGGATCCCCAGCAGAATATTGTCATCTCTGATATGACAGCCAAGCCCTATTACACAGACAATTTTGTTGGTGCAAGACGTGTAATACCAAACTATATGCCGTCTAACCCACCCACAAGGGCGGATAAAATAATTAATTTAGCTTATACCAAAATGGGCAATGTTTGGATTAGCACAACCGTAAATGATCCGGCTAAATCGACTTTTACCCACGCTGGATTTATCAACTATATTTTTAGTCAAAATGGAATTACCCTGGGAACACCTTATGTTAGTCAGCTCGCTAAGAAAGGGACCTTTGTGTCAAAAGGAAACCTTAAAAAAGGAGATCTCGTTTTTTACTCCACGAGAATTGGTGGTCCGCCAGCCATTGTCGCTGTGTATGCAGGTAACTACAGAATTCTCCATACAGATCCGACCAAAGGAATCGTTTCAAGACTCGTTATGCTTCCATGGTACAGCACCCATTACTATACAGCTCGTAGAGTCATGTAAACCAAACAGACCAAATCCTCAGTTGATTTGGTCTGTTGTTTGTTTAGAGATGAGCGCTCTTAGGCCAATTCCTACTTTAACACATCACATTCATAAATCTTTCGGAATTAGTAAATATGCACAGCATAGTGCTGGTATATAATGACTCTATAACATTTTAGAAAATAATAACAATATCGAAAATGAATATAGAACATTTGTAGACCTAGGAGGATATTGATGAAAAATCATCATAAAGAGCACTCAGTAGAAATAGACCATCTGTGCTCGAAAATCTCTGAACTTGAAGAAAAAAATCAATTACTTACCAAACAGCTGCAGGTGACCGAATCATTATATTTAAATGTTTTAGATGCTCTACCTATTAATATCTTCCTTGAGGATCGTGATGGCCGTACCATCTTTGCCAATAAACATGCGTGCGAATCAAATGGAATTAGTATAGAAGAACTTCTGGGTAAGACAGTCTTTGACATTTTCCCCAAAACTATTGCAGAACTAAACAGAACTTATGACCTTGAGGTTTGGGAGCAAAAAAAATTAATTACTAGAGAGGTGATTGCAGGTTTTAAAGGGGAGGAACACCATATGTTCACCGGTAAAACGATTATACAAATCAATGAATCAAATGAGGAGTATTTATTAGGATTTGGCTTAGATATCACCGACCGGATTAAAACAGAGCAGCTTTTAAGAGAAAGTGAGGAAAAGTTTAGAAGCGTCATCGAACAGGCTGCTGATAGTTATTTTCTGATTGGCACAGACAACATGCTTAAAGATTGTAATCCGACAGCATGTGAAGTTCTCAACTATTCAAAAAATGAACTTCTATTGAGGAAAACAAACATGATTTTTACCCATCTTCCTGAAAAACTTCAACTATTAATGAAAGATACAATGGATTATTCTTCGTTGAATTTTGAGGACCAAATGATTGGGAAAAATGCCATTATTCCAGTTGATATCAATATTCGGCTTATTACAATTGGTGAAAAAAAGATGTTTTTTGCTCTATGCCGAGATATTCGCGATAAAAAAAGCGCAGAATCTCAAATAAAGCATATGGCCTATCATGATGCCTTAACAGGGCTTCCAAATCGTTGGCATCTACAATCGTATCTTGAAGATTATATATCCGATAAGAATACGAACCAATCAAAGCTTGCAGTGATTTTGCTCGATTTAGATCATTTTAAGATTATAAACGACAGTTTAGGTCATCATGCGGGAGACACTTTACTAAAGGAAGTATCTAAAAGGCTTCAAGCTGCCAAACAAGATTATGAGGTTTTTCTATCACGGTTTGGAGGAGATGAATTTATCCTTCTCGTCCCAGATTACAAATATGATGAAGAAATTCTTCTACTATGTGAAAGGATTTTACAAGAAATGGTGGATCCTTTTTACATCAATCATCAAAAGTTTACAATCTCAGCTAGCATTGGAATTAGTTTGTTTCCTCACGATGGTCAGGATCTCCATACATTAATAAAGAACGCCGATTTAGCTATGTACGAATCGAAAGATAAGGGCAGAAATTGTTATAACCAATTTAAGCCTCTTATGAAGAATCAAATCATGGAGAGAATGGTTAAGCTTTCTAAAATAACTGTGTAAATCCTAGCATGGTCTATCACCCCTAGGCGATAGACCTAATTTCTTTATTCCACTTCTCGATAGATATTCACGTCAATACTTTCACGTAGTTTTCTAAGCTCTGGAACGATTCTTTCTACATGGTCACTAGTGCCGTGCTGCTTTAGAGCCTCTTCATCCACCCATTCTTCGAGCATGGTGACGATTGTGGGATCGTTGATTTCTTGATGGAGAGCGTACGCAATACAACCCTTTTCTTTTTTAGATTCTGCTACAAGCTCTCTTGCTAGTTCCAAGTAGTCTTCTAGCTTTACACCTGGTTTTAACTTTCCTTTAGCCACTACTTTTATCATCTTTTTAGCTCCTTTTCTTCCAATTTTCATAGATATAGGTGGAGATCATTTCATTAATATTCTTTTTATTTTGCTTTTTCAGCCACTCTACCTGGTCGATGGGCAGTTTTAATTTTAAACTGACTTCTTCTATAGGCATTTCTACTTTTCTTATCTCTTCTAGTGTAATGCCTTCCTCGATATTCGGAAACCAGGAGCTGTTTTCGTCAACCCGATCAAGGTCCTCATAATCTTGCGGATCCACTTGTTCACTAATGAAATTGAGCTGTGGCAATCCGCCTGGCAGCACCCTTACATTCATGAAAGAACTGATGATTCTTCCATCTTCTAGGTCAATCTCAGTAATAACGGTTTCTACTTTTTTATATCTATTGACTGTTATTTCACTCACAATCACATCTAGTTCCAACGCGTATCCCGTACTAGATTCAAAGAGATAGAGGGCACTTTTAAAAATATGTATATCCTCACCATCGATTTTGACTGATATTACTGCAACCATAACCCGTCCTCCAATAATCGAGAAACTATTATTATCATTTTATACTAAGTTATGATGTTTTTTCAAAAAATTTATTAATTTCGTAACCAGAACAAAAAAATGGGCTCTCTACCGAAGTAGAGAACCAACTAATTGACTAGAGTGTCTTGGTTTCCAATCGGAACCCTTCCACGACTACTTCTTCGTCTACCTCTAACAACAGGCAGCGTTTTCCTTCATACGTTATATATTTTACATTTTTCATATCTTTCGGATTGATGGTCACTTCTGCTAATTTTGTACTGATTTTTATCGACTTCGGAACTAAACTTGTTGCATTGAATTCGTGCTTTTCGTCCGCAACAACACTTTTGAAGGCGTGCTCCACCTTGGCCGTATCTACATTTTCGACGCCGCTTACCGTTAAGATGCGTTCAATATCACGATAATCAAGTGTAGGCGCATCACTTTCTTCATTTTCAATGCTCTCTTGAACCACACGATCGATTTCCTCATACACATTTGCAAAAACCTTAGTATCTACTTCATCTCCCATCACTTCTTTTAAGATCAAGTCGAAGCTATCCTTATTTTCCTGAGCTGTCATGATGTCCTCGCAATTTAGAACCTCTTCAATAAAGGCATAATCCGGCTGGTTAGCTTTACCTGAATAGTAGAGAATATGGTTTACATCGGCAGCATTGTCATTAAACGCCGGGAACAGAAACCCTGATAATGGTGATTCTAGATTAATGATGGGGTCAACTACATGATAGGACTTAAATTCCTTCTCAATATAATCAAACATTAAGGATTTTTTCGGCTGATCCGTTTTGTTTAGGCTGCAGAGGATAAACTCGTTGGAATATACCTCATCATCCCCGCCCTCTTCTGATTCCTGATTCCGTTTCTTGGTAACCTTTCGATACTCTCCACGGATAAACGTGACCACTGTATCAAATTCATAAGAAGCATGCGCAAACATTTTTTCAACAACCTGCAGCATGTTTTCTCTCCAATCCTCCGTTAATGCCTCTTGTAATCCTTCAAAGAGGATGGATTGTGTACTATATTCGACATCGCGTTTGAACTTCAATTCAAATAACTTGGCACCAAGATTACCTGTCAGTACCTTTTTAAAGTTAGCCAGGAACAATTCTTGTGCTTCTAAATCTAATAACTGAAAAGGCTGGCTGACTTGATGATAGATCTCCCCAGATTCTTTATTTACATAAACATTATAGATTTCTTTTAATTGCATAAGATGATTGTCCAATTTAAATTGCTTTCGAATATTAGCGATATCTTTTTTATTCATTCATCTCAACTCCCATCCCTGATTATACTGTTCAAACTTAATCCCAACAATTAAAGATTATATCTCCAATTCTTTCAGGCTTCCAATAAGCAATTTGTATTAATTCAGAACTGTCCAGTTTACTATCTTTAAGAATATGTTGTTTATTAAGTTCTTCTGTACTTAGAATCTGATAATAAGCTTTAAATAGGCCCGCCAACTGGGGCTGATCAATAAAGGTAATTTGATGGAAATCTACATTGGCAGCAAAGGCTACATATGGATAATGTGCATTAAGCAGGATATGTAGTTTTTTATTTTGGTAGGTAACCTCGGCATTAAAAAAATTAGTGAACTGAGGCAGTGTAAAGCTTAGAACCCTTCCTCCAATAGCATTCATAAAAAAGAAACATAATTGCTTAAACTGCATACCATCGACAGAAGGAGGTGTTTCGTTCTTCACGTAAAAACCCGTTATACCTTTAGGAAGCATCATCCTACTACCACCACTTTCATTCAGGATTTATTTGATGAGAAATGAAGGTATTATTTTTATCAACACGAGTATAAATGGAACGACCAAGATATAGCGGGATAGAAAGCTTTTCAAAATTAGGCAAGCCATCTTCATGGAATTTTTGATTGTCTCGATAGAATTGTACAATATTCCCAACAAACAAGTCATGATCTCCATATGTATTCACATCTATCACTTCGCATTCATATGCGATATATGCATCATGCAAAATAGGAGCGTTTGTAGCAATTCCTCTATCAAAACCCATTTTACCAAGTTCAAACTTATTAACCTCGGCACCTGAAAACACACCTGATAGTTGTATAAAGTTCGATTTTTCAAAAGGAAGGAAATTAATTGCAAAATTACCTGCTTCCTTCATCAATTGATAAGTAAACCTTTCTCTTCCTATAGCTACACCATACATCGGTGGCTCATAGGATATGTAGGTATGCCAGCCTGCAGCCATTATATTATCTGCCCCGTTGTGTGAAACGGTTACAAGTGCAACCATACCAGGATAACTATGCATCACCTGTTTTTTTATTGCTTTGATCATCTAGTTTGTTCCTCCGATCGTTATGCCTTGTTTATTTTACAAATAAAAAGCACTTCTCATTCTAAAAGAAGTGCTCTAATTTTTAAATTGTTAAGCCTTTTATAATAGTTCCACAGTCTAGAATTGCCTGATTTTTGCCATTATTTTTAGCCCTATACAATAATTCATCTGCTCGTCTTACGCTGTCTAGATGTGCAGCGATCCCCTGTTGATTCGAGTATAAACCGAAACTCATTGTAACGGAAAAGGTACCCGTCTCACTAGTAAACTCCGTGTCATGTAATTTTCTATACACCTGCTCCAGGTAAGGTACTAATTTACGCTTATCTCCAGTATGAAATATAACGGCAAATTCTTCACCGCCATATCGAAAAATATCGCCTATTGATGATGGAATTGTCGTCCGAAGAATTTCACCTATCTTCATCAAGACTCTATCTCCTGCCAGATGTCCGTGCTGGTCGTTAATTTTTTTAAAATTATCAATATCGGCCATCACCACTGCCATACCTGTCTTATTTTTCCGTTTGATAGCTTTTTTAAGAGTCTCTTGAAAGTGTCGGTGATTATAAAGTCCTGTCAGATGATCGCGTGTACTAAGGTCTTTATATTTAGATTGCAGACGTTGGTGATATCGTTCCCGATTAACAATTATTGCACCGAAGAATCCAATTACTAATAAAAATGTTATATTTAATATAAAAATCACAATGGTCAAATCAGCTAGTGGCAAGCTCGTCCAAAACAGAACAAAATAACTGAGCACCATCACTGAACAGGATATTATAGCCCCTGGAATTCCATAATAAATAGTCGCATGCATAATGAGTAAATATGAAACTGGGAATAAAGGGCTAGTCACTCCACCTGATAAGGTTAAAAGCCATATAAGTGCGATGTAATCAAAAAGAATACCTGTTTTCATTAAGAGTTTAAAAACTTTGTGGTCCTCAGAGGCTAACCATAAAGCAATCTGAGAGATTGTCATATAAATTAAACCAAAAATGAGCAGGTAATCAAAGGTGTTTAAATTGAAGTTTACGATGGATGCTATAGGTTTATAATAAAAAAACACAACCGCTACCACTAAAAATATCCAGCGGATAATTGAAAATATTTGCTCTGTTCTATAGTCATTTATTATTAATTTATTTCGGTTATACCCCACCTTGAATTCCTTCTTTCAATCGATAAGATCCCTTTATTGGATCTTTCCAATGGCACATTTAACCCTGCAATTTATTTTAATATATTTAATTATATATGGCAGATTACTATTAGAATAGTAGTTTACTGAGAATTTCTTCGGAATAAGTTTTCAATATATTTATAGTCAATTGTATGATACTTATCCCTGTAGAAAAAACCTTTGTATCTAATTGTATCAGTTGAATTAATAATCAGTTCCTTGATTACTTTTCCATTATGATTGTAAATCCTTGTATTAAAACTAAAGCCCATATATCCAACCGATGGTTTTCCTTTTTGAAATGTAACTTGATTTAAATTATTTATTATATGTTGAATGTCCGATTGATAGGTTATTTCCATGTCATAACCTGTGTTTCCGTCAAATACAGTTATCTTTGAAACTTCAGATGGATGAATGTTCACCACCTGATGAGGAATATAGGTGAGTCCAAAACCCAAGATGATCAAAAACGGGATGGCAATCAGCACGATCTTAAGCCTTCTAATAAATTTGCTTCGGAGAGTCCAAATTACCAATGCTATAATACTAATTAATAGTAAAAAAAGAGCTAAAAAAACTGTACGATCCATATCTCCCCTGCCTTTAAATGTAGTATTTGTAAATTCACTACTTGTAGTTCCATTTACAATTTTAACATCATTTTCCTAATAATTGGGGAACAAAAAACGTTTCTTCAAAGGAAGAAACGCTTTTATCTACTTTATTCACTATGCGTACTTGATACCTGCTTGTCTTATATTATTCATGTCATTTGATCCACAAGGTGTCACTGCATATGTCATTTCACATATTGGACAATTCATAATAACCGTCTCTAATGTGAAGGTTTCTCCACATTCACAAGTAATCTCGTGTGCAACTGCTGGTGCGAAGTTTTCCTTCCCTTTGCTTTTAATATGATCAACGATATCTTTACCATCTCTTATATTTACCGTACAACCGCAGCTCATTATTAACCTCCCAAATGTATGATTAAATGTAGAATAGCACATATATTTAAAAATCTCTGTGTCAAAAATGCAACAGATACTGTGGGTCACAGTGGTTGTCATAAAACATTACTAAACAATTTTTAACAAAAAGACACTCCAAATTGAGAATTTCTCACCTTGAAGTGCTTTCGGCTTAACTACATACTTTCAGAGTTTTCTTCGGCTTTCATCTTTTTAACACAATCTTTATGCTTGTTTTTAAGTTCTTTTTCACTTAATTCTGGATGCTTCTCTGCCATCATAGGCAGCATTTCTTTAAAATCTCGAACTTTACAAGACATCTCTTCACTAGCTGCCATCGCTCCCGTACCAGCACCGAATAATAAAGCAAGAGTAAAAACACTAGTCACAATCTTCTTCATTTATGATTCCTCCTACAAGTGGGTTACCTACAACTAGATTGTATGATTTCAATATAAAGATACGATGTAGAAACAGTGGCAAAAAAGTGACATAAAAAAGCAACCACTGGATAGTGAAAAAACTCTTGTCAAAAAATTTTATCATTTTTACACTATGGTTTAATGTTATACTTTAGTTATCTTCTCGTTTGTATTTGCTGAACACATAGATAGCCCTAAAATAAAGAATACTAAAAACTAAACAATTATTGTCTTTTTACATAATAATAAGTTCAATAAACCACATATTAGAGAAGGATGATTTTACATAAGTGAGGAATTTACATGCATATTAGAAAAAGCTTACCGAACATTGTTACTCTGGGTAATATTTACTGTGGTTTTTTATCGATTGGATATGCGGCAAGTGGGCAATTTCGAAATGCTGCGATCTTAATCATAATTGGAATGATGCTTGACGCTATGGATGGACGGCTTGCCAGGATGCTGAATGTAGAGAGTGCTCTAGGTAAAGAACTAGACTCATTAGCCGATATTGTTACATTTGGAGTTGCACCTTCTTTCTTGATTTATTACACGATTTTTATCAATCATGGTACATTAGGTTTCGCTGTGGCTGGACTTTTCCCGCTATTTGGTGCATACCGATTAGCTCGATTTAATGTTAGTTCAAACAAGTCTTCTTCTCACTATTTTGTTGGTGTCCCGATTACAGCAGCAGGAGGAATTTTAGCACTACTAACATTATTTAACACACGAATACCTAGCATTGTTACCACCGTTATTTTTACCGGACTTTGTTTTCTTATGGTCAGCAGAATTAAGATACCCAGTCTTAAAAATGTCCCGCTCCCGAAATATGGAACGATTGTCACAATCTTTTTAGGTGCGTTGTTATTTTTAGTCTATAAAGAATCTTTCGGAAGAACTCCTTACCTGATTTATATTGCAACACCCATCTATATCGCTTATTTGGCATATCGATTTGTAAAGGTGAAACGGCCTAACAAGAATAATGAGAAAGAATAGCTTGGCACATTGCCAAGCTATTCTTTTCTATTGTCCTTTATGAATATTTGTTTAAATTATTGCCAATCTAAAGAATTCTGTAGCTGTATTCTATGAGATCCTGCCCATCAAAATCGTATCATAATAATTCCCGTCGGATAATCGCTTGTCTTTTCTCAGAACTCCTTCCACTTCAAATCCATATCTTTTATACAGCTCAATGGCTTTGCTATTTGTTTCTAGAACAGCCAAGGAAATTTTCGTGATTTGATTAGAGTCTGCCCACTCGACCGTCTCTTTTAAAAAGTTCTTCCCAATACCGTAACCCCAAAACTCCTTTAAAATACAAACTCCAAAATCAACTTTATGAGAAAGTCTTCTTAACTTATTCCCTTCACATCTTGAAAAACCAACAATATTACCATTAACCTCAGCAACTATGAAGATATTACAATTACTACCTGTATCTTCAGTTATGATTTGTCTAAACCCTAATTCATCTATGAAACCTTCTCCTTGCTCCCGATCGAGATTTTCTGTTTCCCCATCAATGATCACTCTTACTTCAGATAAAGCTTTTGCATCTTCCACTTCTGCTGACCTTACAATATATCGCAACCCATTAACAACATATTCTTTTTGGTGTATCTTCATCCGTCATTTCCCCATTTCAATCCAGTGTGTCTCATAGCCATTTTACCACGGGCTTCTTCAAGCAAACAGTGTTCTTAACACTTATAAAAACGAGATAAGTATCCCTAAGCTTGCTTTTCCATAAAAAAAAGAGCCCTCAATCCATAATGAGATTAAAGGTTCAATGTTGAGATACAAATTCAATTATTTACTCACTTGTTTATATTCTTCTTCAATCAACACACTTTTCAAATCCCTTGTTCCTAAAGAAGATACAAGAGACTCCTCTTTCTCACTTAAACCGAGCGTCTCCGCTGTTGTGGTATGAATTTCACGCAAAAGTTGTGGGTTGTCCATTAATGAAAATCCATAAGAAGGAATCATTTCTCTTACTTTCGGTTCCCACTCTTTTATTTGCTCTGGAAAGCATTTTTTTATTACTTCAAGCATAACGTGAACCGCAGTAGAAGCACCAGGGGAAGCCCCTAATAATGCTGCAATCGTGCCGTCAGCATCTGTAATAACTTCTGTGCCAAATTGAAGAGTACCTTTGCCTGCATCAGTATCCTTAATCACCTGTACTCTTTGACCCGCTACAACAAAATCCCAATCCTCAGCAACAGCATTCGGTATAAATTCACGGAGCTCTTCCATACGCTGGTCTTTTGTTAGCATTACTTGTTGGATTAAATATTTCGTTAACGACATCTCTTTTGCACCAGCCGCAAGCATCGTTAAGAGATTATTCGGTTTCACAGAAGTAACTAAATCGAACATGGAACCTGTTTTTAAGAACTTTGGTGAGAAACCAGCAAATGGTCCAAAAAGTAGTGACTTTTTGTTGTCAATAAATCTTGTATCCAAGTGAGGCACTGACATTGGCGGAGCACCAACCTTTGCCTTACCATACACTTTGGCATGGTGCTGTGCTACTACATCTGGGTTGTTACACACCATAAAAATCCCGCTTACTGGGAATCCTCCAATATGTTTCCCTTCAGGAATTCCGGATTTTTGCAACAGATGAAGGCTGCCGCCTCCGCCTCCGATAAAGACGAATTTTGCGGTATGGCGTTTAACCGTGCCACTGAAAAGGTTTTTAACCTTAAGTTCCCACATTCCATCACTAGTACGTTTAAGATCACTAACGCTGTGATTATACTTAACGGGAACATTTTTACTCTCTAAATGTTTAAATAACATACGCGTTAATGCGCCAAAGTTAACATCCGTCCCAGAGTCAATTTTTGTAGCCGCTATAGGTTCTTTTAATGTGCGGCCTTCCATGACCAGTGGAATCCAGTCTGTCAGTTTATCATGGTCTTCCGTATACTCCATACCATGGAAGAGAGGATTATTTGACAGCGCTTTAAAACGTTTCCTTAAAAACTCCACATTTTCCTCGCCCTCTACTAAACTCATGTGGGGCAGAGGTCTAATGAAGTCCTCCGGGTTGTGTATCAGCCTGTTGTTTACTAGATAAGACCAAAATTGCATTGAGATCTGAAACTGTTCATTAATGTTAATTGCTTTTTTAATATCTACAGATCCATCCGGTTGTTCAACTGTGTAGTTTAGTTCACATAGTGCCGCATGCCCCGTTCCCGCATTATTCCATTCGTTAGAGCTCTCCTCGCCTGCATTTGAAAGCTTTTCAAAAACGGAAATTTCCCATTCTGGCACTAATTCTTTCAAGATCGTCCCTAATGTTGCACTCATAATTCCTGCACCAATTAAAATAACGTCTGTTTTAGTTTCCAAGTTGCTCATTTCAACCAACCTTTTCCCCTGAAATTTAGCAGATAAGATGTTTGCATTACACCACACTGGCGTAACCCATTCACACATCTTTTCCCTTTTTCATTATAACCATATTGAGTGTATTAATATTATCTATAGGAAAAATTTTTCTACTATTATCTGATAATTATAAGTTATTTAAATTATGATAACAAGTAAGAAGTCCTTCCAGAAGGTCATGAATCTTACGACAGCTATTTTTTTACTAACGAAAATACTCTCATACAAATATTTACAATTCAATAGGATAAACTACCTAACATGTGATAGAGAATTAGGAGGTTATCTTTTGAAAGAACACAACATAAAATTAACATCTGCTGAATTCGGTGTTTTGTGGTCCTCATATATGGCGGACAGTGCAGCAATCCCCGTTCTAACCTATTTCCAAAAAATTGTTGAAGATCTAGAAATTAAACCAGTCATCGAATTTGCTTTAGAGAAGTCAACAAAACACATTCTTACCCTTAAAGAAATTTTCATGAAGGAAAATTATCCTATTCCTATTGGATTCAGCATGAATGATGTGAACTTAGAAGCCCCTAGATTGTATTCGGACTCTTTTATGCTTTACTTTTTACGAAATTTAGGTAAAGAAGGAATTTCAACAAACGGTATGGCTTTTTCTTTGTCTGCTAGGGAAGACATAAGAAAACTTTATCTTCAAAATTTGATAGAGGCTACTGAAATTGAGGACCATGCAAAACAGGTAATGCTTTCAAAGGGGATATTCATACGACCACCATATATCTCTGCTCCTAGTCAAGCAGATATGGTTGAAAAAGGAAGCTTTCTACGAGGATGGTTTGGAGAAAGAAGAACACTAACCGCGCAAGAAATTGCTCACATCTTTATGAATTTTAATAATAACGCCCTTGGAAAGGCTATGTTGATTGGATTTTCTCAAACGACCCAGTCTGATGAACTACGTAGTTATTTTATTAGAGGGATTGAAATTTCACGCCAATTTATTGAAACCCTAAGAATCTTATTGGACGAAAGCTCTCTCCCCTCTCCCATGACCTGGGATACAGATGTAGAAGCCTCTACTGTAGCTCCATTCTCGGATAAAATAATGCTATTCTATATCTCACAGTTGAATGCCATTGGAATTGGTAATTTAGGGGGATCACTAGCACTCTGTATGCGTCGTGATTTAACAGTAAAATATACAAATATGATAAAAGAGGCTGGACTTTTCGCAGAGGATGGATTAAATATTATGATCAAAAACAAATGGTTTGAAAGACCTCCGCAAGCAATTGACCGTGAGAACATTGCTAAAGAAAAAAGCAAATAAACATGTAAAAAGAGTCGTTTACACGGGAAACGACTCTTTTAGCTTACTCTTTTAGATATCAAATTTAAAAACATATCCTTTTCATCTACCGTTAGAAAAATTCTTGTAATGGAGTTACTCGTACCGAACAAATTCGTGCTTACAATAGGTTTTATTAAAACGATTTCAAATGTGGGATCATCAAAACCTAGTAATGATAAATCTAAGACTTCCTTCTTTTTTCGGTCATCCTGGTAATGTAAGTTACCGCTTCTAATCTCTCTAATGTTCTCCGAGTCAATCACTATTCTTGGTCGAATACCAATTTTCATAGATAATTCATTATTTCTATATTTGATTGGATTCCTAATAACTGCTTTTAAATCAACAATAAGAAATACAATTAATAGTACGCAAAACAGTAAATGAATCCAATGCAAAACAGGACTCCATTTGTATAAAAGAAAGGAAACTCCTACTGACTCGAGTATTGCCACAAAAATCATGGCACATATAAACCCAATATATCCAGATTGTTTATGATAAGTAAATAGTAACTCCCCATCAGGATACTGAACCTTAGTTTTCATTACGGGTTGACTCATAAAATACCTCCAATAATTTAGGTTGCTTAATATTTAACTTCACTTAACTATAATACATAGCTTTTCTCCATAAGTCAATTTAATTGCACCATATTTTTACAATATGAAAATGGCATAGAGATTCGTCCCTATGCCATTCATCTAAAGGTAAACTTTACGTTATGATAGAGTCTCGACCAACTCTTTTTCAACTACTCTATTCGTTACAATCGATTCAAGGACATATGCTTTTTCAAAACCGTCTTTAATTGCATTGGTTATCGAGCCAGGATTAATGGCGTCACCAATTACAAACACATTTTCAAAATGGTTGCAATAGTGATCTTCTAGTGGGTTATAAGATTGTGTCCCCATCGAGAACACTAGGTGGTCTAGTTCTATTTCCTTCTGTTGCCCCCTGCTATCAGCTAACAAGATGACATTTGGTTTAATCTTTGTCACTTCGTGGCCTGTAAGAATTTCCACCCCAGCATTTTTCAAGCGAGTGACCAGCATTTGTCTTGTATGTGGTGTAACCTTACTACCAGTCTCTGTCGGGATCTCAATCAGGGTCACATCGTTATCCTGTTTCGCTAGCTGGCTTGTTATACTGTAACAAACCATTCCACTGCCCACTACAGCGATTTTTTTGTTCAGTAATTCTTTTCGTTCCAGTAATACATCCTCGTAATCACAGACCATTGCCAAATGATTCCCCTCAACGTCTGGAATAATTGGATTGGCACCGGTTGCAATAAAAACTGCATATGGCTGTAGTGCTTTTATCTCTTCAATCGTGGCCTCTGTATTTAAACGCACATTCACGTTTAAGCGTTTCATTTCATTGCAAAGATATTCGATCATCCAATTCATTTTTTCTTTTGCAATGGGCTGATGAACAAGGTTCAATTGACCTCCAAGTTTATTATCTTTTTCAAATATCGTAACATCGTAGCCCTTTAATGAAAGAACCCTTGCTGCTTCCATGCCAGCTGGTCCACCACCGACAATTGCCACATTCCGCTTGACTTCGATTTTCCTGAGCTCCGGAAATTCAAGTTCTCGTCCAGCTCTTATGTTAATCGAGCACTGAATGTGACCACCGCTCATGGCTGTTTTTATACAATGCAGACAGGAAATACATCTTCTGATTTCATTTGCACGGCCTTCCATTGCTTTTTTAGACCACTCTGGGTCGGCAATTTGTCCTCGACCGATTGCTACAAAATCAGCTTTCCCTTCGGATATGACTGAATTAGCATATTCAGGTTCTCTTATCACTCCGACTGCAATCACGGGAATCTTTACTTCTTTTTTTATTTCTTCAGCTAAGTAAACTCTCCAGCCTTGTTTGTAGATAGAAGACTCTATTACCTTATCCATAGAATCATAGTTTCCTGCACTAATATGGAGAGCATCTACACCTAACTCTTCTAAATATCGGGCTATTTTTTTACCTAAGGCTAAGTCAATTCCTCCTTCAACAAATTCATCGACACTTAATCGCACCGTAACGGGGTAATCGGCACCACACTTTTCCCTAATGCCAAGGATAATTTCCTCTAAAAACTTCATCCTATTATCAAAGCTGCCACCATACTCATCTGTACGTAAATTGGTATAAGGACTAAGGAACTGGTTAATTAAGTATCCGTGTGCACCATGTACTTCCACACCGTCAACACCAGCATTTTTACATCGAACTGCAGCTAGTACATATTTATCAATAATTTCTTTTACCTCTGTATTCGTTAATTCCCTAGGTTCTTCGCCAATCGCTGCACATGTTATTGGACTTGGGGCGACGATTTGGTTGCCCCCTATTAACTGTGAGCTCGACTGTCTTCCGCCATGATGGATTTGCATAAATAGTTTTGTCCCATACTTATGTACAGCATTAACTAATCTTAGGATTCCCGGAATGAAACGATCATCATCAATTCGTAACTGATTAATAAACCCTTTTCCATATTCGTAATCGATGCATGAAAACTCAACGATGATTAGTCCCGCCCCACCTTTGGCACGTTCTTCATAATAGGCGATTTGGTGGTCTGTTACCTCACCATTTATGCCAGCCAGGTTTGTTCCCATTGGAGGCATAACAACCCTATTTTTTAACCTTAAGTTCCCTATACTTCCCGTTTCGAATAAATGTTGGTATTTCATACAACTCCTCCTTTTGATTGCTCAATCATTCACAAAGTATGATAAAAAAATATTTCCAATATTTATTATAATCGAATGAGCAAGATATTTTGTGAGGTAGAAGTGACAAATCATTGCAATTTTTAAAAAAGAGGGAACCACAAAGTGGCATATTGGTTACCCCTTCATAGTTCACTCTTAAAGACTGATAGAGTTAAATACTCATTAGCTTGGTTTCATTTCGGTGTGTGGCATTTCTATACCCTTTTGAGTTTTTAATAAAATTCCGAAGCATCTCTAATCCATGTTCCGTCAAGATCGCTTCAGGGTGGAATTGAACTCCTTCAATCTTATACTGTTTGTGTCGGATTGCCATAATTTCCCCGTCTTCACTTTTAGCGGTAATCTCAAGACATGGTGGAAGTGAGAGCTCATCCACAACTAGGGAGTGGTATCTGGCTACTTGTAGTGGTGAAGCTAAATTTCCGAAAACTCCACGTTCATCATGAAGGATAACTGATGTTTTCCCATGCATAGGTTGTTGCGCTTTAATAATACGACCGCCAAACGCTTGGGCGATAATTTGCTGACCAAGGCAAACACCTAATATAGGGAATTCCACATGCAATCTCTTTACCACTTCAAGACAAATACCAGCAGAGTCTGGATTACCCGGACCTGGGGAAAGTAATATTTGATCAGGCTTCATGACTTCGATTTCTTCGATTGTCAGCTGGTCATTACGTTTAACCACAACCTCTTCGCCAATCTCACGAATATATTGTACTAAATTGAAGGTGAATGAGTCATAGTTATCAATTACTAATAGCATATTTTCGGCTCCGTCCCTTCTATTTTCTAATGCACCAATTAATTATAATAACCTGTCATGAAGATGTGAAGAAAAATATTTATCCAGCAAAAAAGGGCCGCATCAATTTGCGACCCTAATAGGATAGATTCAAAATTAAAAGGTATGAGCGAGATCTTTTGCTCGTGCGATTGCGTTCTCTTTAATTTCTTGCGCACGATCAGGCTGTGCATTATGTCCTTCCACAAATAAGCCTTCAAATGTAGGTACTCCATAAAATTGCATCATAATGCCAATGTAACGATGGCCCATTTCCATGGCCGCTGCAGGACCTTCTGAGTAAAACCCACCACGCGCTTGAATATGTAGTGCTTTTTTATCCGTTAATAGACCCACAGGACCTTGTTCTGTGTATTTAAAGGTCTTGCCAGCAACAGATACTGCATCTAAATAAGCCTTCATAACCGGTGGAAATGAAAAATTCCACAACGGTGTAACAAACACATATTTATCAACAGAAATAAACTGTTCGCAAAGTTCAGAAAGTCGACCAACTTTTGCTTTTTCTTCTGATGATAGAGCATCAAATTCTTGACCTGAGCGGAGTTTCCCCCAGCCATTAAATACATCTACATCAATTTGCGGAATATTTTCTGTGTAAAGATCAAGGTTTATTATTTCATGGTCTGGATGAATTTCCTTGTACGAATCAATAAATGCCTTCCCTACTGCCATACTATAGGACATTGTATCATCGTGGGGATGTGCTGTAATATATAATACTTTAGTCATATTGTTCCCTTCCTTTTCTATTGTTATGGTTTATTCTAGTTTGTGTAGGAACTTCTATTGTATACAACATCCTTCGTTTCCCAAGTAAGGGTATTCGTATAAAAATGCATAGAAAAAGGGATCTGTCTCCTAGACAAATCCCTTTTCATTACTATTCGCTTTTTTCATGATTATATGGATTCCCACTAATATTTGCTCTCACTTCATCAGTCAGGATAAACGGTTCGTTAACTGATAACAAAGAACCTTCATTATTTTGCACACTACCATCATAGTGAATTGGCTTTTCGTTCATCGGCGTTCACCTCCATAGATATAGTATTATTTTACTATGGAAGATTCATTATTAATAGGTAATTATCAATATTCTGAATAAATATTTATATTGACAATCTACTGATTTTTACTTTAGTTGCCAACATACTTAGAGTAGAGGGTTTTTGCTTTTACGATATCATTTGTCCCATGAACCAAAACGCGGCCATCCCGAAATAGGACTATCGAAATATCTTCATCTGGTGTAAAACGGATTAAATATTGATTTCCAGAAATCTTTCCATTCTTCTTCAGCTGACCACTAAGCTGAAGTAAATTTCTTTCACGCTTTTCTCGAAAATAAATTTGAACAGTATCACGTCCACAAAGCGTGGTATATGTTTCTTGGAGGCTTGACGAACGATCTAGAAAATCGAATTGGTGCTCGACACATGCAGGACAATTTGGATTTCTCCCTTCTGTGATATCCATTTGAAAAAGATTCGTGTCCCAAATATCAATTTGTTCTAGGTTACGAGTTGTTTCTGCTCCAACCAGCAGTTTCATTACTTCGATTGCTTGAAAACTGCCAATTATATCCGTAAGCGGAGACAAGACACCAATCGTATCACAGGTCTCCCCTCTTCCTGTGGGGACATGTGGAAACAAACAACGATAGCAAGGGGTTATTCCGGGTTTTATCACAGCGAACATGCCTCTTGAACTAACTGCTGCTCCATGCACCCATGGAATACCATATTTAATGCTAATATCATTAATTAAGAATCGAGTCATAAAATTATCTGTACCGTCCACAATAACGTCAAACCCAGCTAATAATTCCTCGGCATTATCTACGTTCACATCAGCAATCACAGCTTCAACCATTACATCGGAATTAATTTGCTCGAGTCTCTTTTGAGCAGCAACAGCCTTAGGGAGATTTAATTGAGCGTCTTCTTCATTAAAAAGCATTTGGCGCTGCAAATTTGATTTTTCAACATAATCCCGATCAATTAAACGAATTGTGCCGATACCTGATCGGACAAGATGGTTTGCACTAACTGTTCCAAGTGCCCCCACCCCAACAATGGCGACCTTACTATTCAATAATTTATCCTGACCTTCTTTCCCGATACGGGAAAAAAGAATCTGTCTTGAGTAACGTTCTGAAGCAGTCATGAAATTCCTCTTTTCTAAATTAGTAGGTCAAAACAAGAGGCGTATAATCTAAATTTAATTTTAATTGAATTTTATAAAAGTTTAAATATTAAAAATCTAAAAATAATTGTATAATAGTAATTGGGTTTATTTATAAATTTTGGAGAAAATCCCTATAAATACATAACAAAACCATAGGGATTAGTATTTATCTTTTTAAAATGATAGGGAGGGAAAACTTTGAATCTAGGTGGTTTTAAAAACAAGGAAGTAGTAGTTGATTTAACAGCAGGGGTAGTTGATTACAGGGCACTAAACGAAGAGGATGCGAAAAAATACATTGGCGGTCGCGGCCTAGGGGTTAAATATGTTTTAGATAACGGCCCTGAAGTAGAGCCATTATCAGAAGAAAACATCCTATGTATTATGACTGGTCCTGTTACAGGATCACGTTCTTCGATGAGTGGACGCCTATGTGTTGTTACTAAGTCTCCTCTGACTGGAACTGTAACGGATTCCCATATGGGTGGATGGACAGCTGCACGTTTAAAGTGGGCTGGGGTTGATAACATCATTTTCAAAGGCAAAAGCGACCGACCTGTCTACCTTTACATTGAAAATGGAAAAGCCGAGTTACGAGATGCATCAGATTTATGGGGTAAAGGCACGAGAGAAACAGTAAAAACTCTTCAAGCGAAGTACGGTGAACAAGACCTTAGTGTCATGACGATTGGTCAGGCTGGGGAAAATACCGTTCGTTTTGCATCGTTTATTAATGAGCATGACCGTGCAGCAGGCCGTGGTGGTACCGCTGCAGTCGCTGGGTATAAAAAGTTAAAAGCGATTGTCATCAAGGCAGCGCAAAAAGGAAATATGCCACAGCCAAAACTTGAAAGCGAATACAAAGAAGCTAACAAAAAGGCAGTAAAAGCCATTCTTGATGGCGGGTTAACGGCTCCAAACAAAGGCGGTCTTTCTGTATATGGAACCAATGTTTTAACCAACATTATTAATGAAGTTGGTGCCCTTCCTACTAAGAACTCTCAATTTACACATTGGGATCAAGCTGAAAAGCACAGTGGTGAGTATGTAAACAAACACTTATTAGTTTCTAACAATACCTGCCATGCTTGTCCTGTCGGCTGTAAAATCGAAGTAGAAGTGAAAGACGGAAAGTATAAAACAAGAGTGGAAAGCTTTGAGTTTGAATCTTCTTGGTCACTTGGATCTAACTGTTTATTAAGTGATTCAGAGGCCATTGCTTATTTAATTGATCAATGTAATGAATATGGTCTTGATACCATTGAATTGGGACATTGCTTTTCCGTAACAATGGAAGCTTACGAAAAAGGATTGATCACTGAGGAGCTTATCTGGGGCGATGCTGACAGTATGATCGAACTGACAAAGAGAATTGCTCATCGTGAAGGTTTTGGAGGACTATTAGCAGAAGGTCCAGCAAGAGCAACTGCTTCTTGGGGTGCACCTGAACTTTCTATGAGTGTAAAAGGTCAGTCCATTCCTGCCTATGACCCTCGTGGTATTCAGGGAATTGGTCTTGGTTATGCAACCAGTAACCGTGGTGCCTGTCACCTTCGCGGTTATACGGTAGCAAGTGAAATCGCGGGAATTCCAGAACCAACTGATCGACTAAAGCCAGAAGGAAAAGGCGAATTGTTAAAGATATTCCAAGATATGCTAGCCTTCTCTGATTCTATGAATATTTGTAAGTTCTCTTCTTTCTCTGAGAATGCTGAGCATTATGCTGAGCAATACAGCTCTATGACAGGGATCCCAATGACAGCTGAAGATGTAATGAAAGCTGGAGAAAGAATCTATAACCTTGAGCGTCACTATAATAATCTTGCAGGCTTCAATAAAGAAGAAGATGACTATCTGCCAAAACGCTTCACAGAAGAGCCGGGCTCAGGTAATAGTGCTGGCGAAGTAAGCCGTATGGATATTATGCTTGATGAATATTATGACGTGCGCGGCTGGAAAAATGGAGTGGTAACAGAAGAAAAGCTTCGTGAACTTGACATTATCGGTGCTGAAAATCTGCCAGTAGAATAAGAGGATAAGAAAATGACGTGTGTGCTGCACACGTCATTTTCTTTTTGAAATTTAACCGTGTCTACCCGCCGATTCTCCTAGTTTTCACGCGATAGTTTTTCACAAGTTCTTGTAGCGAATTTTCATCTTCAGCTAGAAATCTTATTTTTACAGCGTTTACTTTAAATGTTGAGGTAATCGTTAGCTCCTCTTCTTTCAAGATCTGCCCGCTCCATCCCTTTCCCTCGTATATGTAAGGAAATTTAACTGTGACTGATTTTCCGCCGAGTTCTTCAAAATACATGCCAAGATGCTCTAATTTAATACCACGGAATTCAAGATCAAGTACTGCCATCTTAACCACCTGCCACTGGCGGAAATAGCGCAAATTGATCATCTTCCTTGACAATAGTTTGAAGCCCCTCAAGATGGATAATATTTCTCCCATTAATAAATACATGAACAAATGGGAGAAGCTCCTTTTCTGCATTAAATAGTTCATCCTTTAGATCAGGAAACATTTCAACCATGCTATCTAATACGTCAATTACCCGTTTGCCCTCTGATTGAACTTCGACTGATACTCCCCCACAAATATCTCGAAGATTCGCAAAAACTCTAACTAACATAAACAGTCACTCCTCTCTCTACTTACCTATTTAAATAGTAAAACTATTTGCAAACATTGTCATCCTCTTTGTAAAATAAAAACAGTCAGAGGCAGCACCCCGACTGTTTCTATATTATTATTCATACTGTGAAGGATCAACGAAATAGCTGTATCCTAAATAGATCACCATACAGATGGCAGTTAAAATAAAACCCCAGCCTAACGTGACTTGTTCGATGATTAAATAGTTATTACATAGCTGTACGGGCGACCCTGTATATAACCAACCCATTGCAATAAAAAGTAGTGTAAAGAATATAATTACACTGTTTCTACCCGCTGGTTTGAGTTTTTTCCAGCTATCTCTTAATGGGACACCAGCTAAGAAAGGCAGACTGATAAATTTAAAGGTTTCTACTGTTATCACTGTTAATGCCTCATCCATGGTTCGCGGCAGCATCCAATAAACCATAATCATCACGAATAATAAGATCCCAGGTACACCATTATGGTTATACTTCTCGAAAAAACGCGGGAACTTAATTTGAAAAAACCGTCCCATTAGTACTCCCGCAATCACCAGCATCGGCATTTGCATATGCATATGGATAATCATGACTGATTCCATAAAGTCTGCAATCGGCGGGACTAGAAGAAAGATAAATAGCAGGAAGCCATAAAATGATTGGTTCATTATTGATCCCCCGCTTCTCTTTCAAGGATACTACCCACTGTTTCAACCGCTTCATCAATCTTCTTGTAATCCATCACACTTACTAGACTTCCGTTTCTATCTACTAAATAAAACGCAGAGTTATGCGCGAAATTTCCATTTTCATCGGGAATTACAATGACCCCAAACTGATCTAACAATTCATTTAATTCATCCTTGTCAGGGATTCTTGCCATTCTCCAGGTTTCCCCGTCACTATTAAAAAAATCTTTATATTTATTCAATGTGGCTGGATTATCTCTTTCTGGATCAAAGCTTATACTTAAAAAAGTGATCTCTTTTCCCATATATTCTTTCGGTATCTTGTTGTAAACCTGGGCCATGTTATATTCTAATTCGGGACAAACCGTTGTACAGGCAGTGTATAAAAAGGTAATAAATACATATTGATCTTTGAATTCAGAAAAATCATATTTTCTTCCATTGCTGTCTTCGAGTGTTAGTTGCGGAAATTTCGGCTTATCCTCTATTAGCCTATTTACTCTTGCGGTTTCTGCTGTATAGGCGGTAAATCCATCTGTACCGACAAAAAACAATCCTAATCCAAACAATAAGACGACAACCATTGAAATGATGTATGGCTTATGGTTGATCATTGAGATCACATCCAACTATGTTTTCTTTTACATGTTTCATTAAGCAGAAAGAGATAGCCCTAAATAACCGAGCTATCTCATTTCTCATTGTCCAGCTTCAGCTTTTCATTTTACCAAGTTTTTATTGGTGGTGATCCTGGAGGTGCGTTTACGATAAATTCGGTTAATGGAATGACGTATGCCATTGAAACGACAATTAGCATCACAATAATCCATAGGCCCCAACGCTCTGTCCAATATGGAGTTTTTGTTGCATTTTCTTCTTCTTCCGCAATCGGGAATTCAGTTTCCCCTTTTGGTGCAAAAAACATCATATTGAAAACAGCATACACTTGAAGAATTACACCGACCATTAATAACGTTCCGCCAACAGCTAAGAAGGTCAAGTAAGGATCCCAGCTCAAGGCAGTTGCATGGTCACCATATGTTGTATAAGAAGTTCTACGTGGTGAACCTAGTAATCCAACCCAATGCATTGCCATTGACATGCATACCATACCTATAGTCCAGATCCAGGTTTGAATGACACCTAATTTATTCATTTGTGGTGTTAATACTCTTCCTGAAATATAAGGAACTAACCAATAACTCACTCCAAAGAATGTCATAACAACGGACATTCCAAGTGTTAAGTGGAAGTGTCCAACAATCCACATTGTATTATGAACAACCTGGTCTAACTGGTTTGTGCTTTGAGCAATCCCGCCTGCACCTGCAGGAATAAATGCTACCATTGCGATAAATGGCGCTAGGAAACGCACATCCTTCCAAGGCATTTTCTTCCACCAGCCAACTAAACCTTTACCACCCTTTTTCCGAGCCGTTCTTTCAAAGACAGCGAACATAGCAAATGCAGTCATTAAAGATGGGAAACCAATTGCTAAACTCATAAATACATGCATAAATTTAATTGCTTCCGTAATACCAGGGTCAACGATTTGGTGATGGAATCCACCTGTGATGTTCATGACAACTAAAGCAATAATAACGACACGTGTAAGGACATCACTCCAACGCTTTCCACCGATAATTTTAGGAACTACGACGTACCAAGCTGATACAGCTGTTAAATACCAAATATTAACTAATGTGTGACCAAAAGCCCAGAACAGGGTACGTGCGACCATAACATTGATCGTTTCAATCCAGCCTAATGACCATGGAATAATCATCACGACTACTTCTACTGCTACAAACAGGGAAGCAAAGAACAATAGTACGAATACTCCTGTTGCAAAGTATGAAAGAATTGGAACATGTTGTCCTTTGTTATTCTTTCGCCAGTTGGCAACTTGGATGAATCCTCCGATACAACACATTAATACTCCGACTACGATTAAAGCTAACCCGATATAAAATGCTGGGTGTGCAGCCATTGGCGGATAGAAGGTATACATGACGGTTGCTTCATTCATTAGAATAGGAATAACTGCTAAAACAAATCCAACGATTTTTAATCCAAAACCAAACCAGGCAATCTTCCTGACTTTTGGAAGTAACCCACCCAGATTATGTGAAAGGGTTGCATAAAAGTAACCGATGGTAAAGAATGCTGTTAATACAAGGATTAACAATATCCCGTGTGCTGTAAGCACTTGATAATAACTAAACCACGATGGTAATTCTAATAGTCCTGCACGGTTTAAACCTTGAAGTAATCCTAAAAATCCACCAATAAATAATGCGATAAATGCTACAGATATATATGATTTCGTTAATCTTCCATCTTCTTGGCTTATTCCAAGTGCGTAATTTGTTTTATCTCGAAATGAAGGCTGTAATGCCGCTTCTGATTTCATTTTTACTTCCCCCCTTATTTAACCGTGATTGTTGTACTCATTACTTGGTGTCCTGCACCACAATACTCGTTACAAATCACTAGATAGCTTCCAGCTTTATCAAATTTTTGTGTAATTTTTTGGATATGCCCTGGCATTACCATTGCATTAATATTTGTATTTGCTACTTGGAACCCGTGTACAACATCCTTTGATGTAAGAATAAAGTGAACCGTTGCACCCTCAGGTACTTCGATGTTATTGGGAGTAAACCCAAATGCTTGTAATGTCATAACCACTTCATATTCATTGTCACCAATTTGTTTGATGCCCGGATTATCAAATGGGGCAATTTCATCTACTCTTTGTGGATCGATCGTTTCCATATTACTTGGTGGCGCCATTCCTAATGCGAAAGCTTGATATCCGGTAATTAGCATGAAACCCATAATCATCCCGAAACTTAGAAACAGCCATATTTTTTCATCAAGATGCATTTTCATTTTTTCTTTCCCCCTTTAAAATCTGTCCATATAAAATCCATATAGTAATAGATAAGTACCAAGGATTACGGCACCCACTACTGTAACTGATATCCAAGTTCCTTTTAGTGGTGCTTCCTGCACATTATCATTCTTCTTCTGTTTTACTGCTCCCATCTTTCCTCAACCCCCTTTAATCTCTTATTACATCCATCATAGTTGCGAATAGTTCTCAATGTAGTGAACTGAATCACGCATAAAATCAGTTTTTTTATTATTTTAAAGTTCGTTCACTATTTCACTAATAGGTTTACATCTAGAGGAAACCTTGATACAAAAGACTTTTTATCACTATTTATACCTTATTAACGTGGAAATTTATTATTCCGGAATAATAAATGGATAAAAGTATCCCTGTATAATAATAATGACAAAATTGTGAACAAACAAAACCCCAAGAAAAAAAGCTGCCCTATCGTTTGCATTTTCTTTGCAAACGATAAGACAGCTCTCATCGAGTGAATACATAGGGACGGTTCTCCCGCTTCCTACCCAGGTTAGTTAAACCACGGTAAAGTTACAAAAATCATTAGAAGAAACAGAATGGTTAAGTAATTTACTGAAAAAATAAAATTTTGATGCGCCCATCTATGGTCATTTTTAGTATAAAATCCTCTGATACTTAGTCCTAACCAGCACACGTTTAAGAATGTGGCTATCACTATAAAAATTGGGCCAAGCGCGATCATTAGATATGGCATTGGAATTAAACCAACAATATATCCGAGGGTATGAAGCTTTGTTACATCAATTCCACGTACAACCGGCAGCATTGCTACACCTGCTGCTTTATATTCATGAACTTTCTTGATTGCAATAGCGTACGTATGCGGCATTTGCCAAATAAATAAGAGAAGAAAAAGCATAATAGGAATTAAAGTCATGTCTGGTTGAACAGCTGCCCATCCAATTAACGGTGTTACCGCACCTGAAACACTTCCAATGATCGTATTAAATGTATATCTTCGCTTTGACCACATTGTGTACAAAATTACATAGGTAAACCAGCCAATAAATGCGTATATGGCTGCACTAAAGGATGTAAATAGTAAAAGGATTAATCCAACCAAGGTCAAGACAATACCTGCCAACAGAACCACATGTAAAGAGATATTTCCGGTTACCGTTGGTCTGTTTTTCGTTCGGTCCATCACCTTGTCTATGTCAGCATCATACCAGTTATTTAGGAGCAATGCCCCCGCCATTACCATCGTACTGCCAGTCATTAACAAGACCAATACATTTATATAATCGATAAAAGCAAGATTATTAAAATAAAGAGCCAACCAGTACCCTGTAAAGACAGGCAGAACATTAGCGATTAATACTGGAGCTTTAAAAAGTAATTTTAGGTCAGTCATGATGGTAGAAGCTCTACTATTTGAAAGCGACTCCCTCTTTATCTTTGGAATTGAAAATACTACATCTCTACTCATTTAACCCCTCCCTGAACTTACTCCTATCATCCATTAAAGCATACTTCAAAATTACCTATGATGATTTACCTCACTTCTATAGTGATTATTCTCTTCCATTAAACCATAACCGAACAAATAAAAACACCTTATTCGAATGGTAGAATAAGGTGTTTTTACTTGTGATGGTTTAGTCTTGATAATTAGATAGTTGCTGCTGTACGGATTGTAGTGAAGAGATTGCTTGTTGGATCTTATTTTTGTTATCCGGTTTTTCTACTGAGCTAAGTGCTTGCTGTAATGTATCCACTGTGTTTTGCACGGAAGACATACTTTGGTCAACATATTGTTTTGCATTCGGCATATGTAATTCCTCCTTTCATCATGTACAAGTGTAGTATGTACAGATTTCTAATATATATTTAAAACAAAACTATGAATGTTTGCAGAAAATCGTGTGTTTCTTTTATGATAATAAGTAGAAACTGGTTTGGGAGGGATTCATTATTTTTCTAAAAGAAAAGGTTAAAAAACTCCCCTCTACTCCTGGAGTATATCTAATGAAAGATTCACAAAGCAGAATTATCTATATAGGAAAAGCGAAGAATTTAAAACGGAGAGTCTCGTCTTACTTTCAACCATCTTCTTCTCACCC
>JBFNER010000026.1:0-58086 GCA_040797665.1 Neobacillus sp.
AAACTCTCCAAGAAAGTTGATATAGCTCATTTGTTACGTTGGCTTCACTTCAATAAAGAAGTAAAAAATATTGTTTGTTGACGTTTTTGTTCGTTTAGTTTTCAAAGAGCAATTTATCAAGTCGCCCAAAAGCGACTTCTTTAATTTACCACAACACCCTTTACAGTGTCAATAACTTTTTTAAAAATTTGTTTTTGCCTTTTCTGCTTTCGAAGAGGACGTGTATTAATATATCATGCATATAAAATGATTGCAATATAATTTTTATCTTTTTTTCTTTTTTTATCGGTCAAATTATTATTGCCTGCACAGCAATCATTTTCCTAAGACTTCGCGAAATTACGCTCTATTTATTCCAGCATAATTTTGTTTAAAACTCATACAATTAACATTAAAGTTGCGTACAAAAGAATTATCAATGGATTATAAGCACACTTCAAGGTTACAGTTCTCTTTTCATTTAATTTATATAGGGTTTGTGAAAAAATCGATTTTTACTGTTATGGCTATCGTATAATAGTATATAGTAGGTAACATAGGCAAAAAAAACGTTCAATTGAAGGAAAAAGGCGTGAATCCAATGGAGTATATTGATATTGATATTTTAATAAAACTAGGTATTTCTGCAGTTTTTGGTCTAATAATTGGTCTTGAGCGTGAATTAAAAAGGAAACCAGTTGGGCTGAAAACTAGTCTAGTTATTTCTGTTGTAAGTTGCTTGTTAACAATTGTATCTATTGAGTCCGCTTATATGTTTCCTAATTCCGATGATGTTCGCATTACGATGGACCCGTTGCGTCTAGCAGCCCAAATTGTATCAGGGATTGGCTTTTTAGGTGCGGGTGTCATTTTAAGGCGGGGTAATGACAGTATATCTGGATTAACAACAGCCGCAATGATATGGGGTGCTGCTGGTATCGGAATCGCTGTAGGTGCCGGGTTTTATATTGAGGCTTTTATTGGTGTAGCATTACTAATTATTAGTGTAGAATTCTTGCCTTTTTTAATGAAATTGATAGGACCAAAACAATTACGCGAAAAAGAAATCATGCTTCAGCTTTTCATAAAAGATAAAATCCAAATCGATAAGGCTATATCCTTCTTAATGGAAAAGAAATATATAATACGAAGAGTTCGAATAAAAGATTTAGATAACGGTGATCATCTTGTACAAATTTTGGTTGCCGTCGATTATCGTGAAAAAATAACTGAAGTATATGAATTTGTTTCAAATTTAGACGGTGTCAATAAGGTGGAAATAGAAAGTATGAGTTAGGGCTGTTAAACTAGCCCTAATTGTTTTTTTATTGAATTTCCTCTTGCAAGAATCTCTCTATGAGGATATAATTTTCCTTGTACCACTTATACGGGGGCTTAGCTCAGCTGGGAGAGCGCTTGCATGGCATGCAAGAGGTCGTCGGTTCGATCCCGATAGTCTCCATAATGATGAAATCTTGCTAATGCAAGGTTTTTTCTTTTTTTACCGTAACCGTTTTTTGAAAGTAACTAAATTTTAAGGCGTGAATTCGAATTAGAATTCACGCCTTTTATATTACACTTTTTTATTACCTCTTTTTAGTTGAAGTTTTTCTCCTATCTGTTTTTCCTATTGGGCGGCCAGAATTAGCCCGTTGTCCGCTATCTTTTCCCTGCGCTGCGGAACTTCCTTGCCTCCTAGCCGGTTGATTTCTTCTGCCTTCTTGAGCCGTTGTCTTTGTACCTGGCCGGTCAGAAGTACTCCGCCTTCTTGACTCATCCGTTTTATATTCTGTATCTTTAGGTTTATTTTTTGAAAAATCCTTTTTTCTGTTCGAACTTTCCCTAATTTCTCTAGTCTTTTCTGTTCTGCCGCCGTTATTTCCAACTGATCGTTTTTTGGAACCATCTCCTCTTCCACGATCTCTACTCCTAACAGGGCGAGATGACTTAGTTTGTTTCTCTGACCCCTCATCACTATTACCAATGTTTTGTTTCTGAATTTTAATATTTAGTTCTTTTTCAATCATATCGAGAGTGGACCTGTCGTCTGATGAATAAAATGTGATAGCCAATCCTTTTGAACCAGCCCTGCCAGTTCTGCCAATACGGTGAACATAGCTTTCTGCATCCTGCGGAATGTCATAGTTAAAAACATGTGTTACTCCCTCGACATCAAGGCCTCGTGCTGCAACATCTGTGGCAATTAGCAGCTGCACTTCTCCATCTCTAAACCGCTTCATCACTTGCTCTCTTTTAGCTTGTGAAAGATCACCATGAAGTTCATCACATAAAAATTTGTGGGACTTCAGCACTTCATATAATTTACTCACCCTTCTTTTCGTTCTGCAGAATATGACTGCTAAATAGGGGCGGTGCGTTTCTACTAATTGAATTAAGGTCCCTTGCTTGGCACGGTCGACCGTATGAATAGCAATTTGCTTAACAGTGTCAGCAGGTCCTTGCGTTCTTTCAACTTGTATATACTCTGCTTGACGCATATGCTTATTTGCTAAAATTCTAATTTCCTCCGGCATAGTGGCAGAAAAAAGCATGGTCTGACGTGTTTTAGGAGTTTCCCTAATGATGTCCTCTACTTCATTCAGGAATCCAATATGAAGCATTTGATCTGCCTCATCAAGTACTAGAAACGAAACGTCTGATAATTGAACCGTTCCTCTTCTAATATGATCTAATAATCTACCTGGCGTACCGACAACAATCTGAACATTTCTTCTCAGCTTCTTTAATTGTTTATCAACATCCTGTCCGCCATAAACAGCCAGCACGTCCACCCCATCTATATCCTTAATTAGCTTTTGAAATTCATCTGTAATTTGTAGAGCTAATTCTCGTGTCGGAGTTACGATAAGAGCTTGAACCTGTGGAGCATGGGGATCCAATTTTTCTAAAATAGGTAAGATAAACGCAAAAGTCTTACCAGTTCCTGTTTGTGCTTGAGCTATTACATCTTGCCCCTTCATTACAAACGGTATCGCTTGTTCTTGAATTGGAGTGGGTTTCGCTACTCCGAAACCACGTAATTTACTTACTATTGTTTCTGAAATACCTAACGCTATAAAATCAGGCAAAAAAATCCCTACTTTCCCTATCCATACAAAATATTGTCTTATTTATATTGAGTGTTTATCACAGAAATAGCAAATATTCTTTTCAATAGGACATTTATTAAAAATGTTATGCTATGTTATAAATAACCTATCTGTTTTATCAATATTTATAAATCGATTACTTCAATAATGGAGGGAGTCATTTGGACTTACATCAGCTCTTTGTTTTTACAAAGGTAGTGGAACATAAAAGCTTTTCTAAAGCTGCCGATGATGTCTTTTTAAGTCAATCAACCGTCAGCTCCCATATACAGGCACTAGAAAGGGCATTAAATGTAAAGTTATTTGATCGAGTGGGCCGAGAAAGTATTCTTACTCCCTCCGGAGACCGGTTGTATCAATGGGCATTAAAGCTTCTTTTGCTTAAGGATCAGGCCTTACTTGACCTGAAAGAGGGCGCTACCGAACTAAGAGGTATTATCCGTATTGCGGCAAGTTCAGTACCCGGACAATTTATGCTCCCAAAGATGGTCAAAAACTTTCGAAATCAGCATCCTCATGCTACTTTTCATATAAACCAATCTTCTTCTAAAAATGTTGCAGAGCAGGTACTAAGCGGCTCTGTGGATATGGGGATATTGGGAGGTAAATACGAAAATGACAACCTATGCTATATTCCAATCGTAAAAGAAAAATTAGTTCTTATAACATCAAATCAATCGGAGGTCTCAGGTCAAGTTACGATTCATGATATATTGAGCTATCCTTTTATCATGAGGAACTCAGGTTCAGGAACGAATGCTCTTCTCGAGCGGTTTTTAAAGAGAAATAAAATATCAAAAGACCAATTGAATGTAATCGCTTATACTGAGAGCGGGCAAAGCTTAATTCAATTTGTCCTACAAGACATTGGAATTGCTATTGTTTCAGAAATAGCAGCCAAAGACTACTACGATAACCACATGCTTAAAATGCATGAAATAAGTGAGTTTAACGAGGACAGATATTTCTACCTTGTGTACAACAAAAACAAAACGCAATCAATGTTAGCAAAACTATTTATAGAAAATATCAGTAAGATCTTCTAATGAATAACTCCCTCCTGAATATTCTTTATCTCCTCAATAATGAATAATTGAAGGAAACTAAGAAAATCTAACTAATAGGAATGTTTGAATGGGAGGATAAATGGATGACAAAGTACTTAGGACTGCATGAAACACTGGACCTGCATGAACTATTAATATTTAAGAACCTCTGTTTAACAAAAGCAACGACCATGAGTGTCTTTGCTCAGGACTCAGAATTGAAGACCATACTCTCAGATGATGTCACTTCTGGGAAACAGCATATCCAGCAGTTACAGGAGTTTTTAACAAATCGGAGGGAAGTACAATGAATCAACTCATTCAGAACCTAATGGGAATGGGTGGAATGACCGACCAGGTAATCGCCACAGATTTTCTAATCTCCGCTAAGGCAAGGGTAAGAAATTACACTGTTGCAATAACCGAAACGGGTACACCGGAACTAAAAGCGGTATTAAGAGCACAATTGCATGAAGCCATTGCTACTCATGAAAAAATAACTAATTATATGATTGCGAAAGGCTACTACCATCCCCATGATTTACAAGAGCAGCTGCAGGTCGACCTAGCCGTATCAGAAACTGCATTAAATCTGGCTGAAAACAAGTAAAAAGGAGAACTTCTCGTTCCCCTTTTTACAATATTTTTAAACTCATCTCTTTCAATTGCTTTTTATCTATTTTGCCAACATGGGTTTTAGGAAGTTCTTCTAAGCGAATGAACCGTTTTGGTATTTTATATCTTCCTAACTTTTTTTCACAATAATTCTTTAATTCAGCTTCATCAAAAGCTTGTGGGTGTCTAGCTACAATAAATGCAGCTACAAGTTCCCCCCATTTATCATCAGCTATTCCGATTACAGCAACTTCATCAACAGCAGGGTGAGCCGCCAGCCAATGTTCAATTTCTAATGGATAAACGTTCTCTCCGCCTGTGATAATCATATCTTTTTTCCTGCCCACGATATAATAGAAGCCATGTTCATCTCTTTTGGCCAAATCACCCGTATGAAGCCAACCATTCTGAACTGTTTCCATAGACGCTTTTTTGTTGTTCCAATAGTTTGAAAAGGAGTGTTTTCCTTTAATCAAAAGCTCTCCTACCTCATTTACCCCTGCCTCTTGCCCATGTTCATTTATTAGTTGAACAGCATTAAATAACATTGGTTTTCCAACAGATCCGCGTTTTATTTGTGCATCCTCTGGACTAATATAAAAATTATTAGGTCCTGCTTCAGTTAGTCCATAACCCTCTTTGAATGCTAATCCTTTTTTATCGAAGGCTTCGTAAATATGCAGTGGGCATGGTGCTGCACCTGATAAAAACACCTTCATAGTAGGGAAATCACCATTCATAAATTCTTCAGTTTGTATCAACATATGATACATGGTCGGTACTAAAAGAATGATCGTACACTGATATTGATTGATTGACTCTGCAGCCTTTTCAGCAAGATACTGCTGGCCAATTACAACTGTGCCGCCAATCATTAAAATCGGAATTGTTAAGGCATTTAATCCACCCGTGTGAAACATTGGCATATAATTTATCGTTACATCCTCGACTGTTAAGTTCCAGCTAAGGATTGTGTTAACTGCGTTCCATTGAATGGATTGATGGCTTAGGACTACTCCTTTTGGTTTCCCTGTCGTTCCCCCCGTATAAATCATCATTAATGGATCTTGCTCTGAAATTACTTCAAAGAAGAAATCCTTTCTTTCAAAGGTAACCATTTCATCATAGCTTGGTCCACCGACTGAAAAAGCATTGATATGCAGTGTTTGAAGAGAAGGCAACATGCCTTGAAAATGCTCATGTACACCGATAAATGCAGGCGAACAATCCTCCAAAATCCCATTAAGTTCAGCTGTAGATAGACGCCAATTTAGCGGAACAAAGATCGCACCGATTTTTCCACAGGCAAATAATAAATCCAAATAACTAATATGGTTAGGTGAAAGTAGAGCAATACGGTCTCCCTTTCTCACACCTTTTGCTTTAAGCCATGAAGCTGCCGAGGCAGCACGAAGCTGTAATTCTTGATATGTCCAGTTTTTATTTGTCTCTTTATCTATGACAGCTATCTTATTTGGTGTTAATCTTGCTCTATTGTCCAGCCAATCTAGTTCCCACCTCACCTGAATATCTCTCCTTCACTACTAGATGCGATTATCTTACTGAATTGTAGTTACGGAGAAGTTACAGTTTCAAATTTCAGTCTGGTATCTACAAAATTTCATAGGATATCTACAATTTTGAAGTAGATATCTACAATTTTCAGTCTGATATCTACAATTTTGAAGTTGATATCTACAAATTCCAGAGACATATCTACAAATTCACCATCCGTTCAAAAAAAAACGACCCTGTTTAAGGTCGTTTCTCATCTACATCATAATCCCGCCATCCACATGCAGGACAGTTCCATTTACATAGTTTGATTCATCTGAAGCTAAAAAAAGATAGGCATTTGCTATATCTTCTGGTTTCCCTAAACGTGCAAGCGGAACCATTTGCCTCATTTGATCAAGAACTTTATCTGGTACCTTTGCTGTCATACCGGTTTCAATAAATCCAGGCGCAACGGCATTTACGTTAATTCCTTTGCGTCCAAGTTCTTTTGCCCACGTTTTCGTCATCCCGACTACACCGGCTTTTGTCGCTGCGTAATTGGTTTGACCGACATTCCCATAAACACCTGATACGGAAGAAGTGTTAATTATTTTGCCCATGCCATTTTCAATCATGGACGGCAAGACTGCTTGCGTACAATGGAACACGCCTGTAAGGTTGACATCCAAAACAGCTTGAAAATCCTCAATTGATAATTTTGACAACATTGCGTCACGGGTAATCCCCGCATTGTTTACTAATATATCAACCATTCCATATGTTTCACGGACACCGGCGACCATTTTTTCAACACTAATACGATCCGCTACATTTACTTGAAAAAAGGTCACCTCCAACCCCTTTTCCCTGAGTTCTTTTGCACGTTCCTTACCCTGTTCAGCGTTAAAGTCAGCCATAGCAACCTTAGCACCTTCACCTGCAAATACTTCAGCGGCAGTTAATCCAATCCCATTGGCCGCTCCTGTAATAATGGCCACTTTATCTCTTAATCTCATTGATACACCTCTGTACTTAGAAATTGAGTCATTTCTATCAATAGCTGTGGTAAATCATCGACTAACGGTGAATGCCCACAGTCCTTTAACTCTACAAATATAGCTTTTTCCCCAAGATCCTGTACCAATTCATTTGTCATTTCATCGCTAATGACAAGGTCTCTGTCACCTCTAAGAACTAGTACTGGTACATCGATTTTGTCCACTAAGCCATTTCCTTCGACTAAACCATTATGATGATGACTAATATTAAAAGTATTATTACAATGATAGACCTCAGCTAAATTACGCTGCGTTAGCATATCCTGAACATACTCATCGTAAAGCTCTGGTGAAGGCTGATTTTTTGTATAGATAACGGCATTCCAAATGACCTTTAATAACTCAACATTGTTTGTGTCGTATGCAGCTTGGATCGGTATGGTTCTAATCATGTCCTTCTTGATTTCATCATAGGAGGTCAATCGACGGACTTCATCTTGTTCACTCATCTTACCGTCATACGGATAGCCTCTTGTTGAAGCAGAGGCTAGTAAAATTAATTTATTGCAATATCCAGGATAGTCAGCAGCAAATTGCATCGCGACCGCTCCGCCCGTACTCCAGCCAGCAACCGCAAAATCCGTCAAACCTATTCGATCAACAAACAGCTTTACATCATCCGAGAAGTCTTTAATCGATTGGATTAAACTATGATAGCTAGAACTGCCAAACCCACGAAGATCAAGTGCATAAAGCTTATACTCAGCGTCTAAGTTTTCTAGTACAAGATCCCAGTGTTTAGAAGAAGTCATATTTCCATGAATAAGCAAAACCTTTTTCGTTCCGCCTTCCCGCTCCCGATAGAATAACGTTTCACCATTCTCTAACTGAACGTTCTTCAATGTTATACTAACCATGCCTTTCACCCTTTCCCCATTTGATCACTGTCGCTCCCCATGCATAACCAATCCCGGCACTTACTAACACGACAAGATCGCCATCTTTTACTTTTCCTTCTTTAACGGCTAACTCAAGAGATAAGATTTGATCGATTTGTCCGATATGACCATAGTCTTCCAAATAGATTGATTGGTCTTTTGATAAGCCTAATTCCTTTAAAACATAGTTATGAGCTGATTTCTTCATATGAAGTATCGCCAAGTAAGAGATATCCTCTTCTCTGCATCCGCTTTTTGCGACCGCTTCTCGTACCACTTTTAAGAAATTGGCCATCGACTTTTGTTCTAATCGTTGCTTCATTCCTACTGGGTCGAGAACATCAAGCATATTCAAACGTTTATCAATTGCTTCTTTAGAAATCGGAAACTTTGTACCTCCAGCTACCACCACAACATCTTCAGAAAAAGAGCCATCTGTTATAATATCGGATTCTAATAGGAGATTCTCATGGTAATCCTTTTTTAGAATAACTGCACCGCCACCGGCACTAAGGTTATACATGAAACGAGTTCTAGGATTCTGGTAATCTATATAATCGACATTTCGGTATCCCCCAGCCAGCAGGACGGTATTAATAGAAGGGTCAGCAATCATCAAGCTTTTCGCCACTTTTAACCCCATAACCGTCGTACCGCATCGTAAGGCTGTATCAAATGCCCAAGCACGATAAGCTCCTACCGCTTCTTGAAGTTTAATGCCAGCGGTCCATAAGGGGTACTCTTTATGTTCTTCTCCTATATAAATGATTAGATCTATTTCGAGAGGATCAATCCCTGATTTCTCAATCGCCTGTTTTGCTGCCAGTATTCCCATTTCACATGTATGATCATGGGGACCGGGAATGTATTTCTTCATAATACCCATTTTTTCTTCGACAACCTCTGGCGGAATCCCTGCCAACTCTGCAATCTCTTTTCCCGTTACCTGTATCTGTGGGAGGTAAATTCCTGTACAAACAACACCGACATTCATTATTTTCACCCCCAAACCTATGATTCATCTGCCATTTTCTTCATGAAAATACATGCTTCTTCGATCGTGTTAAATAATGTTTCCCGGTCTTCTTGTACGTGTGTCACTTTAATTCTCCATTGTTTTTCACCTGTATCCTTCTCAAGTGCCGCTAGTTGAAAACGAACAACGAAGGAAGCAATTTGTATGGATTCCATAGAACCTCCCTCTAGCCCGTTATTTTCTCTTCTTTGACAGACGATTTTACTCGTTTCCAGTTCACTGACCTAAGTGTTCCTACAATCCCCCTCGGGAAGAAGATAACTACTAGGATATAGATGATTCCAAAGAAAATAATCCAGCGTTCAAATATCCAATGTTCTTTTGCAAGTTCGGTTAACCCATCATGGGCAAACTCGATTAATCCTGCCCCTATAATTGCGCCAACTAAGGTACCAACACCGCCAATGATGGTCATTAATAGAGCATCTAAGGTAATATCCATTGAAAATACACTTGTATTAACAAATCGAAGTGACATCGCATAAAAAATCCCCGCAATCCCCGCAATTACACCTGAGACGACACTTGCAGCAATTTTATAATGCAATACCTGATACCCTAGAGACTCTGTTCTTTGTTCATTTTCACGAATCGCTTGGAGCACTCTGCCCAGAGGAGAATTCGTGAACCTTTTTAGTATCATGAATACTCCAATCATTGCCAGCAAAGATATGAGATAAAAATTAGTCCGATCGATAAACAACTCTGGTACTCTAAAAGTAAAGCCATCGTTACCGTACGTAAGCGTACGCCATTTTTCCGCTAATACTAAAAACAATCCTGCCAGGGCCATAGTTAACATCGCATAAAAATGACTCTTTAGCCGGAGAGTTAGCAATCCAACAATAAAACTAACAAAGGCAGTAATCAGTACCGTTGCCAGCACGGCATAAATGAAATGAAGCATCGTCGGTTCAAAACGCTTCATGAAAATCCCTATTGAATAAGCACCTATTCCAAAGTACATCGCATGACCAAAGGAAACAATTCCTGTAAAACCTAGTAATAAATCATAACTCATTGCCAGAATAGCAAATACAAAAATTTGTGTTAATAAAATCAGCATATTTCTCGATTCATAGACGAATGGCAAGAGAAGCAGGAAAGCAGCGATGATAATATAAATTGTTGTCCCTCTATTTTTTTGAATCCACTTCATGACCTCACACCTTCCCTCCAAAAAGTCCCTGTGGTCTAACAATTAAGACAATCGCCATTAACAGCATATTAACGGCTAATGAAAGTTCAGGGACATAGTAGGCCATAAATGAACCTGATAATCCTACTAATATCGCTGCCATTACTGAACCAGTGAAATTACCCATTCCACCAATTACCACAACAATAAAGGCCAAAATAGCAAATTCCATTCCCATACCTGCATGAATTACACCTGAGTATGGTCCGAGAAGCACTCCACCTAATGCTGCCATACCTGACCCCATCATAAATACAAACATAAATACCTTTTGTATATTAATCCCCAGTGCCTGAACCATTTCCTTATTCATAACTCCTGCCCGAACAACAAGGCCAATCTTCGTTTTCTTGAGTAAGAACGAAACAAGTGCAAAAACTAACAATCCAACAAAAATAATAAACACCCGATATTTGATAATAATCACGCTGCCGATTTCCCAACTGCCACTTAGATAATCAGGAGGGTTGGCGGTCAATTGATTAGGTCCCCAGAAGACCTTTAGCATTTCTGACAATACCAGCATCAAGCCAAGTGTAATTAAAATCTGCTGTACATGGTTTCCATAAACAGGTTTAATAATCCATTTTTCTGTCATGATCCCCAGGATACATCCAGTTACGATTGCCCCAATAATCCCAATAAAAAAACTCCCTGTACTTGAATAGATCCAAATACCGCTGTATGCCCCCCAGGCAAATAATCCGCCATGTGCGAAATTCAGTACATCCATTAAGCCAAAGATGAGTGTTAGCCCTGCAGCTAATAAAAAAATCAGCATTCCGGTCGCTAAGCCATTTAATGTCAAATTGATTATAAGCTCCACTTAAGCCCGCCTCCTTTCTTATGCAATCCCCAGATATTTGCGTTTCATTTCTTCATCTTCTTTTAACTCTTTCATCGTTCCATGACTAACCGTCCTGCCATCATCGATAATATAGAAGCAATCTCCTATTGTACTTGCCATCATAAAGTTCTGTTCAACTAATACAATCGTTGTCTGATCCTTCATCTCCAATATGGATTCCATAACTTTTTCAACCACAATTGGTGCCAAGCCTTTACTAGGCTCATCAATAAGTAACAGTTCATTTTCGTTTACATAGGCTCTAGCGATTGAGAGCATTTGTTTTTGTCCACCACTTAATAATCCACCTGGTTTTTTCCAGAACTTTTTTAAATCAGGAAATAGATTTAGAATATAATCCATTCGTTTTGTAGTTTCTTCAGATTCTTTTTGAATAGCTACTTTCATATTTTCTTCGACCGTTAAACCTGCAAATATCCCTTGGTCTTCTGGTACATATCCAATTCCTTTTTTAGCAATTGAATAGGTTGGAAGGGCTTGAATCTCCTCTCCCTTAAAGACAACGCTCCCTTTTGATGCAGGATTGAGACCCATAATGGTTCTCAATGTTGTTGTTTTTCCGGCCCCGTTTCTTCCTAGAAGGACGGTTACTTCCCCCTTTTTTACCGTAACAGAAACACCTTGTAAAATATGATATTGTCCAATATAAGTTTCAAGCTGGTTCAGCTTCAGCAAATCACTCATCGTATAGACCCCCTAAATAGGCAGATTGTACCGTTGCATTTTTCATAATTTCCTCCGGTGTTCCATCTGCCAGTAGTCTGCCGTTAAACAACACCATTACCGAATCAGATAAATCAAGGATCATATCCATCTTGTGCTCGATTAGAATAATGGTCCGATCCCCTTTTTCTTTTATTCTTCTAATTACTTCTAAAATCGCAGGTACTTCTTCCAAGCTCATGCCAGCAGTTGGTTCGTCTAATAACAAGACCTCGGTTTCTAACGCTAGCAGCATTGCCATTTCAAGCTTTCGTTTTTCTCCATGGGCTAAATTACTGGCAAGTGAATCTTTTTTATCATCTAAAAGCACAAGTTCAAGCCATTCTAGTGCTCTGCTTTCAAAGTCATGATATCGCTTATAATGAAAGAGCATTTGATAACGTACACCTGCTTTTGACTGAACCGCAAGCCGAACGTTCTCGAGAACAGTAAGATTTGGAAACACATTGGTTATTTGAAAAGACCGTCCAATTCCTTCCCTCGTTCGTTTTGTTGATGAAAATTTAGTGATATCCTTTCCACGGTAATAAATTTTGCCATGTGAAGGTGATAATTGTCCGCTCAGAAGGTTGAAAAATGTTGTTTTGCCGGCTCCATTAGGACCAATAATCGATTTAAAATGTTTTTCTGGCACCTTAATGCTGACAGAATCGACGGCTGTATGCCCGCCAAAATGAATGGATAAATCATTTGTTTCAATTAATGTTGACACTCTATCCACCACCATCTTCGTAATAGAAATAAGGAAGAGGGTGACCATTCATAATGGTCAGACCCTCATAGGACACCTCTTTGAAACTGCCGAATTAATTACGAACTGGAGGTGCAGTTTCTTCAGGAGTTAATTCTCTAATTAACACTGGAACCGGATAAGGGACTCCATCTTTCTTTTCCAACCTGATCGCATAGAGAGCTTGTAGTGCCTGATGGTCCTCAGGGCGATATGTCATTTTACCTTTTGGTGTTTCAAAGCTCATGCCTTCCATTGTTTCAATGAGTTTATCCGCATCAGCATCTCCCTTTGTTTTCTTTAAAGCCTCAACAATTGAAATAGCCGCACTCATACCGCCAGGTGTAAATAAGTCAGGCACTTCGCCGTTAAATCTCTTCTTATGCTCTTCTACAAGCCAATCGTTCACTTTGTTGTTAGGTAGATCGTGATAATAAACAGTAAAGCCTTCCATACCTACAAGTGGTTCCATGGTGGCAAGAGCAGCAATATCAGGGGCACCTGTAGAAATTTTGATTCCTTTGTCCTGAAGCTTCATATCAGAAATTTGCTTCCACGGCGAGTTAGCTCCTGCCCATACAACGAATAAATAGTCTGGGTCTGCATCAATAATCTTTTGAATATTTGAGGTAAAGTCTGTTGCTGCCGGGTCCGCATATTCTTCTAATACGATTTCAGCACCAAGCTTTTCAGCAGCTTCTTTAAAGGCAGCTACTCCATCACGTCCGAATGAATAATCCGGTGCTAAGGTAGCGATTTTCACTCCATCCTTTGCAATCGCAGCGGCACCTGCTACTGCATCCTGTGAAGAGTTTCGAGCTGAACGGAAAATATACTTATTAAACTCAGAACCTGTAATACTATCAGCCACTGCTGGTTCTACAATCATTATTTTTTGATATTCTTCTGCAAGCGGTAATACCGCAAGAGTATCTGCAGAACTTGAAGATCCTACTAAAAAGTCAACTTTATCTTCTTCTAAAAGTTTTGTAGCTTTTTGAACGGCTACCTCCGGTTTAGTTTCAGTATCCTCAACGACAAACTCAATTTTTCTTCCTGCAACTTCCATTGTGCCTTCCGTCGCATACTCTAATCCAAGTTCAAAGCCTCTTAATGTTTGTTTACCATAAGACTCCAGCGCACCTGTTGTTGAAGCAAGTACACCGATTTTTATTGGCTCGAGGTTTTCAGCCTTTTCACCGTCATCCTTAACCGTATCTCCTTCTGTTTTGTCTGAACTGCAAGCGGTTGCAAAAATCATTACAAAAATAAGTAGTCCTAATAAAATCATTCTCCCTTTAAAAACCTTCACCCTATTTTCCCCCTTCAAATCTGTAATCAAAAAAGATGTATTGCTCTGAGACAATCATAGATAAATAGAGTTACATTTAAGTTACAAATTTGTTGAAAAGAAAAAGCAGCTCAAATTGAACTGCTTCTTTTCAGAAAACATTATTCCTGATTAAAACTGAATAGATCTCATTTGGCTGTCAGTAGCTTTGATCAGCTCTCCCCAGGTGCCGCCACCCCGATCTTTGAAAAGTCTTAGGAGCTCAACAAATAGATATGCAGTGGTTAATGCATCTCCAAGCGCACTATGACGGTCATAAATTCTTGTTCCAAATGCCATGGCGTACCGCTCTAAGTCTCTCATGTCATAGGAAGGTGCAATAAAGCCAACAAGGTCCAACGTATCGATGGTAAGAAAATTTCTTAATGCAAGGTTCTGTCTTTTAAACTCGCTCTTCAATGCCAGCGCATCGAAACCGATATAATGTCCCACTAAGCAAACGGATTCTCTTGATTCTACAAAATCAAAAAAGCTCAACATGGCCTCTAAAGCTTGAGGTGCGTCTTTCACAATCTCATTTGAAATAGAGGTAAGATCGGTTATTTTTTGAGAAATGGGTTGATTTGGATTAACGTAGGTTTGAAAGGTATCAAAGTCAGCCACTTCCAGACCTTTTACGGGAACAGCACCAATTTCAATAATTCGATCGGATGATGCCACCTGAAATCCCGTCGTTTCAGTATCAAATATAACAAAATTAAGGTGCTCCAAGGGAGTGCTGAGTGGAATTGTTTCATACTTTAAAGCACAAGTTACTCTGTTTTTACGAAATAACATAACTCCCCTCCTCTTACTCTATAACGAAAAGTGAGCGAACACCTGACCTTGGAGCTCTCTTAGTGTTTTTAAGCTTAAAATTAATTCTTCTTTCTGCCGAGTGGATAACGTAGTAAATGTCACAATCGATGTCACGTGACTACCGACTTTTGTTTGCTGCCATCGCTGATTAACATATAACGTTAATATATGGCTAACCGCTTGCTTAAGATCGAGGACAAATAACTCTGAAAAGACTCCCTTATCCTTTAACCAATTAATTTTTTCAATAGGGGACCCGGAAAAATTCCCATGTAAAAGGGATAAAATTTGCAGGCTATGATGATATGGGAACAAGACTTCTTTTTTCATATCAATCGTTTTGCGCTCAAGTTTGAATAAAGAACGAATGGGCTGTTCAAGGGTTGGTATGGAATGCTCCTTCTCCAGCTGAGTCAGCCTGTATAAAAAAATTCTCGCTCTTTGCATCTGATTCGAAATGGTTTGCTGAAACCGCTCATGCAGCTCTTCGCTTCCTATAATAAAACGATGAGAAAAGAAATTTTGTGCTAATAATAAATTATCATTTGTAGATTGAAGCATCCATCTTCGTAGTCGTTCTTCCCAGACTGCCAAAGACCCGCGCCATTCCTTTTCGCTGCACATCATTAATCCTAAACAGCGAGCATATCCGGCTAATTCAAGGTTGTTTGTAATCTCCTTACCAAATTCAGAAAAGTAAGTATCAGAGTCCGGAGAATCCTCTTCATAAACAATGAAATGGTCTTGGTCAGTTAAGATGAATTGTTCTTCACGACCACTGCTGCCCATTTGGTAGACAGCAAAGGAACATGGCTGATGCAAGCCTCTTAACTGTAAAGCATCCATTGATAAATAAACTATTCTTGAAACAAGCCGATCATAAAGCTTTGTTACAATCTCTAAGGTTGTTAAAATAGGAACACGATCTCTTAATAAAGTGTCAATGACTTCATAAATGGCTTTCTTGACGTAAGGAAGGCTTTCCCGATCAGCCAGCTCAATTTTTTGGATGGTTTTCATCACATTTTCACTTTTTTTCCTTAATAAATCCGATAATGTAACAATCCCCACTACCTTGGACTCTTCCATTACCGGTAAGTGCTTAATACCTTCCTGAAAGATTACGGATATCGCGTTATAATAATAATCTAAACGGAAAATGGTTATGGGGTTGGGTGTCATTATCTCTTTTGCATCTGCTGTCAACCTCATTCCTCGCGCTACTACCCTCTCGACCATATCTCTTTCTGTGATAATTCCTTTTAACCTCTCATTTTCTATAACAAGGACAGAGCTCGTTCTGTTTTCATGCATAACCCGTGCGGTATCCTGTACTGTTGTATTCGGGGTAACACTTACCACTTTTTCAGTCATAATATCCTGGACACGGATCATGAACGCATCATTTTCACCATAATCCCGGGCAAGCTTAACCTGTTCTGCCAGAGAAGAATAAATATCCTTTAAGCGAATGGCTACCTGAGACAGTAAGTAATCATGAACAGCAGGATCGTCCCATCTTTTCGAAATTACCTCAAAAGGAATATATAATACCTTCACTTGACTAACTGCTTTTACTTCAACCATCGTTTCATTTTTATCAGGTTTTGACATACCAAGGAAATCCGCAAGGCTTGAAAAACCAATCATCTCTCCTTTTTGAACAACTTCCAAGACTTCAATTCTTCCATGGCTTTCATTTCTCACAAAAACCTCTGAAAGGCCCTCTAGCATCAGCAGAAGACCTTCACGAGATTTATTTTTCTTTAACATGATTTGATTTTTTTCAAAATTTCGAACCTCACATTGTGACAGCAGAGAAGTGGCCATATCATGGTCCACCCCTTGAAAAAAGGGGTGAAACCTAACAGCCTCCATTACATTTGGATTAAACTGATTTTGGTCCATCATCATTCATCCAAACTTCGCCGTTTTTATAAACCATTTGTTCTGGATAGCGAAGATCCATTACATCATCCTGGAGTTTTTGAGAAGGTGCTGCTGTTAAAAGTGATACTACAATATTGGTAATAAATGCAGCAGTTGCACCAAAGACGCCCGCACCTGTATCAATGATACCGAGAATAGTAAAACCGCCATATTTAGCTGCAAAAATATAAGATAACGTTACACCTAAACCAACAAGTAGACCAGCAATAACCCCTTTTGAATTAGAGCGCTTCCACCAAACTCCAAGTACAAGAGCAGGAAAGAATGTTCCAGTTGCAAGAGCAAAGGCCCAAGCAACAATTTGGGTGATTGCTCCCGGTGGATTTAAGGCAATTAACCCCGCTAAAAGCGTCGCAGTAACAATTGTCCATCGTGCAACCGATAGTCGATTTTTCTCAGTTGATTCTGGCTTTAGGACGCGATAATAGATATCGTGTGCGAAAGAAGAAGAGATGGAAAGCATTAAACCGCCCGCAGTAGACAATGCAGCTGCCATAGCTCCTGCTGCTACTAAACCGATAACAAACATACCTAGATTTGCGATTTCAGGAGTTGCCATTACTACAATATCATTTGAGATAATGAGCTCGCTCCATTGTAAGATTCCATCTCCATTCCCATCAGCAACCTGAAGCTTTCCTGTATCCACCCATGTTTTTGTCCAGGCAGGAAGTTCACTGATTTTGCTTCCGGCCACTTTTGTCATCAGGATGAAGCGAGAGAAAGCAGCATAAGCTGGAGCCGATAAGTAAAGCAAACCGATAAAGAGCAAAGCCCATGCTCCCGACCAACGTGCTGCTTTCATTGTTGAAACGGTGTAAAAGCGCACAATCACGTGTGGAAGTCCAGCGGTACCAGCCATTAAAGTAAACATTAACGCCAAGAACTGCCACTTTGTTCCGTTCGTGAATGGAGCAAAATATTCTGAGATTCCAAGCTCTCGGTCAAGTTCGCCCATTTTTCCGACAAGCTCTCCATATGAAAGCCAAGGCATTGGGTTGCCAGTTATTTGCAGTGACATGAAAATAACAGGAATTAAATAGGCAATGATTAAGATACAATACTGGGCAACCTGGGTCCAAGTAATCCCCTTCATTCCGCCAAATGCTGCATAAAAGGCAATCAGCACTACCCCAATCATTGTTCCAAGCTTTGCATCCATTTCAAATAAACGGCCAATAACAACCCCAGAACCGGATAGCTGTCCGATTGAGTAGGTAAAGCTGATGATAATCGTACAAACGGCAGCAATTACACGAGCCGTATGACTGTCATAGCGGTCCCCGATAAACTCAGGTACTGTATAGCGGCCATACTTTCTTAATTGTGGCGCAAGCAGGAACGTCAGCAATAAATAACCACCCGTCCACCCCATGATATAAGCTAGTCCATCATAGCCTAGAAGCATGATGGTTCCGGCCATCCCAATAAAAGATGCCGCGCTCATCCAGTCCGCACCAATTGCCATCCCGTTAAAAATAGGCGGTACTCCGCGTCCAGCTACATAGAAGTCTGAAGTCGCCTTTGCTTTGTTATAGATTGCTATACCGATATATAAAGCGAATGTTGCTAAAATAATTGATAATGAGACCAAAAATTGAGTGTCCAAGGCCATCCCCCTTTTTTAAAAGCAATTATAAATAGAAAAGAGTCCTAATTGTTTTTTGCAAACCCAGCAGCTTATTCTAATTAATGATCTAGTACTTTCCCAGAACTGATCTGCTCATTTTTGTCTTCATCAATTCCATACTTCTTATCGATGTGATCACCAAGCTTAGCATTAACAAAAAGCAGAATAATGAAGGTAATGACGGCACCCTGAGCGCCCATAAAATAATGGAAAGGGAAACCGTTTATCGAGAATTTACTCAATGGCTCTGCAAACATGACCACACCAAATGAGACGATAAACCAAATAATAAAATAAATAATCATATTCCGATTTTTTTCACGAAAATAGCGATCTGCTTTTTCTTTGTCAATTTTCTTCACATTTCCACCCCCGGTTATTTTTCAGTTTTGATGCTCAACTCAAAAATCTCGTATTACCAAACAACTCCTTTCAAATTAAATTGCATCACGCACTTTAAGCAATGCTATCATTACTCCGAATCCTTTCGAAAACGGGAAAACTACCTTAAGCTGAAAATGAATTTTACAGTATCCATAAATGGTGCTGGTACTAAGATGATTTGAACGAGGAAGTAAATAAAGATAGATAGGAATGGCATAACAAGGAAGATTGGCTTCTTTTTCTTTAACGCTAGAAAAAGGCAGACAGCAGTGATGGCAAAAAGTGCTAGTAAAACCGGCAAAGAAATTCCCTCCTTTTTCAACAAGAAAGCGCTATCATAATACTGTTTGTTTTACCTTTATGTAGTTATTGAATTCTATGAAAATGTTATCTAAATCTTTAGAAAATTTGTACTTCATTATTATCTACAAAAATCATTAGTAGGTCAAGACCCACTGTAAAAAAATAGTAATATTTTCTTAGAAATATAAAACAGAGCCCTCTTTTGGAGAAGACAGCTCTGTTTTATGGTCCTTCATCTAAGCTTGTTCGATTTGGTCGAGGTACTTTTTAGATTCAATAATCATGTCGTACATACGCTTTGTTGGTTCTAGGGGAGTTACACCTAATTCCTCCTCCAAAACCTGGGTGCATTTTTGATACCATTTCATGGCTTGTGGGCGATTGTTTTTTCGATAGTAACAGTACATTAATAATCGATATGCTTCTTCCCAGGTGCGGTCCCTCGCGATTATTTTTTCACACCAGTGAATCGCCACATTATAGTTTTCCTGACGCACCATTAATTGCGCCATTTTCTCAGCCCCTCGTAAAAAATATACAAGCATACTTTCTCTCTTAGTAATACACCAATCCTCATAGCGGCGGTCTGGTAAGTAGTCACCATGATAAAATGATAAACCCTTTTCCAAATAGGTAACCACCTTACTATGCTCTGTTTCGCTTAACCCCTTTTGGACCCATTCTTTGAATTGGTTCGTATCTAATTCAATCACCGCATGAGGATTTAGCCCGTAGAACATTCCTTCTCTTATAATAAAGAAAGCAGTCTGCCTCGCTTTTCGTAACGGTTCAAGTACATTTTGCAAACTATTCAGTGCCACTTTAAAGTCTCTGTCTGCACTTTTTTTATCTTGGTTTGGCCAAAGTATTTGGATAATTTCATCCTTTGCGAGTAATTCGTTTTTTGTAATAAATAGTTGAAATAATTCCTTTGCCTTTTCTCGCTGCCATTCCTTATCACCCACATCCCTTTCACCAAGCCAAATTTTAAAATGACCTAAGGTTTGTACTCGAATCGAATAACCAGGATGTGAATCAAAAGTTGCTACACCCATATCTTGAAGAATTTTCATAACAAAACTTTTCTGAATATCCTCTTTAGAACATTTTATTAGTAGTGGAATAAATAGCTGTAAATCTCTCGGGCTATAGACTGATCTCTTATGGAAGAAAAAATCATATTCATTTATTTGTACCAGTCTTAAGAACTCTTCTATTTTTTGCTTAAAGAGATCCTGTTGGTTTTCTAAGAAATAAAGATATGCTAACCAAAATTTGCTTAGCATTTGACCATAGGCATCTTCACAGCTGAGGAATAATTCCTCCGTTCTTTCTAAATAATGGAGCCCCTGAGCTAATCTTTCATTGTACACACAATTTATCCCCATACATAGACTAATCATTCCTGAAAGCCATACATCATGCACCTTTTCGGTTTCGAGCAATGCTTTTTTACCTGCTTCCATCGCTCGTTCTGCTTCACCTTTTGCACCATACAGGAGACACAGTCCCATCAAAGGTTCTGCCTTACCTCTTTCAAGGTTAAGACGATCCATTATCTCTAAGGCAGTGAGATAACATTGTTCAGCTAAATCTAAGTCATATTTATTGAGAATCTGTACAGCATGGCCCATCCGTATCCAACCACAGGCTTCTACAAACGGAGACTTTAAACCAATACCTTGTTGAATGCCGGCTTGCGCAAGTTCCTTTGCCTTCTCACCTTCTCCGGTGAACGCTTCCATAAGAGAAAGCAATAAGTCTGTTTCACGATGAGACTTGGGAAGAGCAGTGACGTTTTTATCCTTTAACTCTTCTTTTTGAGATTGTAAGAGTCTCTTGGCTTCTTCAAATCTACCTGTTCTCATATATAATCTTGCTTCAATATTTCCATCTAATATAGATAAAGTTGATTCTTTAGCCTTCCATAGCCATTTTTCTGCATTTCTGGATTTTCCTGAATTAAGCAGGTTCTCAGAAAGCATATGATAAAGCTTTGCTTTTTCCAGCTCGCTGCTAGAGCTTCTTTCTCGGTAATCAATTGCTTCATATAACAATCTCTCAGCCTTAAAAGGCTGAATGGTATCTAGGTAAATCTTCGCTTTTCCTTCCAACGCTTTACTCATCCCAAGGAAATCTTTTTTCTTTTCTGCAAGAACATAGGTAGTCGTGTAACATTCCTCGGCCTCTAAATATTGTGAGCGGTAGCGGTAAACTTCTGCTTTTAAGTACCAGAGAAGATAATAAGATTCTAACTCCTTTTTGGGTAATAACATTAGTTGGTCCGCAATACTCTTCAGTTTTCCGCTTTCTATTAACTTCAATCCGTTATCCTGAAGGATTGATGCAATCGCTTGGGTGTGACTAATTTTATTATAATGATAGAGTGCCTCTTCCCACATTTCCTTTTTTTCAAAAAAGCGCGCACACTTTTCATGCAGGACTAAATAATGATTTGAATTGTTTTTCTGAAAGTTATTCTCTAAGAATTCTCTAAACAATGCATGATACCGATAATGATTGGAGCCCATCTTTTGAATAAATAAATTTCGTTCCTTCAATTGCTCCAGCATACTCGAGGCACCATGTAGACCAATCACTTCATCGCATAATTCTTCTTCAATTACTTCGAATATGGAGGTTTGCTCTAGAAATTGCTGAATCATTGGAGGCTGCTTAGAAAACACTTCCATGACCAAATAGTCAAATAAATCTGGCAGTGAGTTTGAGGAGTGTTCGAAAAGTTTTGCAATATCTGCTGAAAGCGGTATTTGCTGGGCAATCATACAAAGAGCGATAATCCAGCCTTCTGTCATCTCATAGATCGTTTTTAACTGTTCAGTTTCAATCTCTAATCCGTATAGATCGCTTAATAACAGTTCCATTTCATCAATAGTTAGAATTAGATCATCTTTAGTTATTTCCATTACCTGACCGCTTACCTTCATCTTTGTTAACACTTTCCAGCTTGGACGACTGCGACTCGAGATCACCAGATGTAAATTTGACGGTATGTGCTCTAATAACTTTTCAATCCAGCTATTAATGGTGTAAGAATGCTCTATTTGATGATAATCATCTAATATTAACGTGATATCAGAAGTTAGAGTGAGTAGTTCATTGATAAAAAGTGAACACAAATAACTTAATTCGTCTTCACGGATAAAGCGGTCCATCGTTTCTATATAAGCAGATAATTCCTGTCCAAAATAAGGTTCAATTCCTCGTATAGACTGGATGATATGGGAAAGGAAAGGTAGAATATCATCATCCATGGAAGAAATGGAATACCAGCAGCCAGTGATTTTCTCATCTCTCATAAATAAAGCCAGTGCCGTACTCTTGCCATAACCTGCTCCGGAATGAATGACAGTTAACGGATTTTCAGAAATCTTCTTTAATTTTTGTGTCAGTTTTGCGCGTCGAATATACTCATCCTTTACAACTGGTACTCGTAGCTTAGTTTGAAAAATCGGCAGCTTCATTATATCCTCCTTTCCTACTTTTCATAATTTTCACATTTATTCTACCATATCATATAAAGAACTTACTAATCTATCAACCAAGCTGTTAGAAGTTTGTTATTCCTCGTATAACATCTTTCTTGTCATACCTCCATCAACTATTAAATTGATTCCTGTTACAAAATTATTTTCCTTTGCTGTTAGATACAGGCAGGCTTGTGTGATGTCACTTGGTTTTCCAACGCGTTTTGAAAAATGCTGCTCATGGTCAGACTTTGTTAATTGAGCATAATCACCCGTATAAATCCATCCTGGTGAAATACAATTTACCGTGATCCTATCCTCACCAAGCGAAGCTGCTAGAGCATGGGTAATTGCAACAATTCCTCCCTTAGAAGCGGCATACCCCTCTGAGTTCGGCTCAGACATTAAAGCACGTGTCGAGGCTAAGTTAACAATTGACCCTCCTCCATTTTCCCGCATCACTTTGGCTGCTTCACGTGAGCATAGAAAGACACTGCTTAAGTTGGTCTGAATAATATCGTCCCATTCTTCCAGAGTTACATCATATACTGGTTTAAATAATCCTTTACCTGCATTATTTATTAAGGTATCAATTCTGCCATAAGTCTCTCTGACCATTTTCATTAAGTTGATAATATCTTCTTCTCTTCTTACATCTGTTCTAACAAACTTAGCCCTTCTATTGTTTTCAATTAAATGTTGAGCAGCCTTCTCTCCTTCTTTTTCATCTACATCCGCCATGACTACTGTTGCTCCATGTTCTGCATATCCAGCCGCCACGGCTTTCCCAATGCCATTGGCAGCCCCTGTAACAACCACTACCTTATCCAAAAGATCCATTCTAATTTCTCCCTTCATTTTCCCTTCAAGGTTCATGCTATATTTTCATTTTACCTAAAAACATAAAAGGTTTACTCATAAATTGAACCTTTTGATTTACTTACTTTTATCGTGCAGCCATTTATCATGGAATAACCATCTTAATTATGAAAAGACTATAAAAAACAACGGCAGTTTAGATGAAAGGGAAATATTCCACTGTTATACTATGCTCAATTTTGGGCATTTCGAGGTGTTTAAAATGTCCATAAAGAAGAAAATTCCAATTATCTTTATCATATTAGTTTTTTTGATCTTGTTTTCAAACAATGCCTTTCAATATTTACATTCAAAGAACCAACTCCTTTCTTATAATGAAAGAGAAATTGCATTGATTACGGAGGAAGTCTCCTATCAAGTAGAAAATACTAGAGAAGGTTCGCTTTATATGGAGGATATCCTTGCTAGAGAATTACGTACTGCATCCTTAGCCATAAGAAATGAACTTCCGTCTGACTATAGAGATGTTTCAAATGAACAATTAGTCAAGCTTGCAGAGGAAGTGGGAGTTTCTCATATTACCTTGTTTGCAAAAACCAATGATGATATCGTCGGAGTAAAGTCCTCAGATTCACACGAGATTGATGTTTCTACAAAAGAGTGGGGGTATTGGTACGATGCATTTGAACAATTATTCTCGTTAGTACCCGTAAAGGTTGAAAAAGGATTAACATTGAAGAATTATTGGTCAGGTCCGATTGAAATTGCATCTTCTAATCCAGAGCATATAGATAAGTGGGGATATTATTATGACGGTACTACCAACTACATCATAAACCCTTACTTTCGAGATAACGTATTAGACTTTGAGCTTCAATTTGGACCTGGAAATATTATTGAGAGCCGTACGAAAGAGAGAGGTATCTTAGAACTAACTGTTTTTAATCCTAAAAATTTTGGCAAGGAAGATGAATTCGTCAATTTGAACGGAAACAGCTATATCCGAATCTCGGAACGCCCTATTTGGTATGGGACTTATACTTATAAGAATATTAATAAAGACAAATCCTTTATTACTAAAGCATTGGATATGAAATCTGTTATGACGTATAAGGAAAGTCTTAATGGCCGGAATGTCATGAAGACCTTTGTTCCAATTGTTAAAGCCACGAACGGTGAGCCTTATGTCATTGGCCTAGTATATAATTACGAACTAATAGAACAACAACTACAGAATGAATTGAATGCGCATATTCTACTTTCTATCGTTATTATGGTTCTCGTATTTTTCGTCAGCTTGGTGTTTTCACGATCAATAACGAATCCCATTGGATACATTGTTGACCAAGTAAAGGAGATTGCCCAAGGGAAATTTGGGAAAACCCTTGAACTTAACCGAAATGATGAGTTTGGAATCCTGGCTGATAATGTTAATGCTTTATCACACCATTTACACAGCTATATGAATGATTTAATCAAGAGTAAAGAACTTATTGAGTATCAGGCATTTCATGATCCCTTAACAGCACTTCTTAATCGCAGGTTTATTCAAGAAAAAATGCCAGATATTCTAGACCATGCCTCTAGAAATGGTGAAACGATTTCGGTTTTATTTATAGACATTGACCGTTTTAAACATGTGAATGATTCACTTGGTCATAACAAGGGGGACCAATTGTTAGAAATGGTCTCAAAAAGAATTAAAGAATATCTTCCCAATGAGAACACGATTATCACTCGGCAGGGAGGAGACGAGTTTATTATTTTGATGATGAATCTTAGCTTGGAGGAAGTTAAACGCTCCGCTGAAGGTCTTGTAAGCGTATTAAAGAAGCCCTATACACTTGATGCAAACGAGCTTTACCTTGGTGCTAGCTGTGGTATTAGTCTTTTCCCACAGCACACAGAAAACCTCGATAACCTTTTTATCTATGCAGATATTGCTATGTATGCTGCCAAAAAAATGGGAGGAAATAAGGTTATTATTTACAATGAACAATTGAGAATATCTAATCAAGCGAGACCGCAAATAGAGGCACGCTTAAGGAAAGCATTAGAGCAGGAAAAGCTCGATGTTTTTTATCAGCCAAAGTTAAATGTATTAACGGGAGAAGTAGTCGGAGCAGAAGCTTTGGTTAGATGGACAGATGAGGAGCTTGGATTTGTTCCTCCTGATATGTTTATCCCAATTGCAGAGGATACCGGGCTTATTCAACCGCTATGGAATTTTGTCATGAATACAGCCTGCCGCCAAATGAGCGAGTGGAACTTAAATTATTCACGTAACTTATCCATTTCGGTAAACTTTTCAGCTCGGCAATTTCAGGAGCCCTGTAATATGGTGAACAAAATCCTGGATATCCTTTTGGAAAGTAAGCTTCCTGCAGAGAATTTTGAAATTGAAATTACAGAGAGTATTTTACTTAACAATTCAAAAGAAATTGTTACGACATTACGTACTCTTCAAGAAAAGGGTATATCCATTTCCATTGATGACTTTGGGACAGGTTACTCTTCATTAAGCTATTTAAAAAACCTGCCCATTACTACCCTAAAAATCGATAAATCGTTTATTCAGGACATTAGCAAAGAATTAAAGAACACGGAGATTGCAGAGGCCATTATTAACCTTGCACGCAGCCTTCATTTGAGGGTCATTGCTGAGGGAGTTGAACAAGAATACCAAAAAGACTTCTTGCTATCAAAGAACTGTATTCACATGCAGGGGTATTTTTTCAGCAAACCACTACACAAAGAAGATTTTAAAACTTTTTTGGCAAATAACTAATAAAAGGCAGCCGCAGCTGCCTTTTATTTTACAAACATTTTTCACTTTTTTTAACAGAGCTTCCAGCCTCATCAATGTTTAATAATTTGACCTTCATGTCAGGAAAAGCCACCTTTAATGCAGTTGCAAGTGTCTCCCCCTTACCTAATTCACAAAAACATAAAACAGTTGGCCCTGCACCACTTAAGGCAATCCCAAATGCCCCAGAGTCCTTTGCCACATCGTCAATTTCATGGTAAAAAGGAATTAATGGTTTGCGGTACGGCTGGTGGAACCGATCTCTGTCCATCATTTTACCGGCTAGTTCCCAGTTATGACTTAGAAGGGCAGCAACTAATAGATTCGCTGTCGATGATGCTTGGACAGCTTCCGGATAGGAAAAATCCGTTGGAAGAACACCTCTTGATTCCTTTGTTAATAAGATTTCTTGGGGGATGACGGCTACCATTTCCATTGGAATGTTTGCCAGTGACAAAATCTCAACTTCATTGTTCTGATAACTGCCGATAACTAGACCACCATAGAGGGAAGCTCCCACATTATCAGGATGCCCCTCAATCTCTGTTGCCAGCAATAACTTATCCTTTTGCGTTAATTCTAATCTTCCAACATAATTAGCCAATTCAATACCAGCTACAATAGCAGCTGCACTTGAACCTAGTCCACGCGCAAGTGGGATTTCACTCTCGACAAAGATTTTGCACGGTGTTAACTTCTTGCCAAACTTCTTTGCTGTTTGAATGGCAATTTGACAGATAAAATTCGTTTCATCAGTTGGAAACTCTTGCAGCTCGATGGTCCGAGAATAACATTCCCATTGATCACTTGTCTCTACCTCTAAGTTTAAATACAAATCTAGCGCTACTCCCATGGAATCAAAGCCTGGCCCCAGATTGGCCGAACTTGCCGGAATACGTATTGCAAACTTTTGATCAGTTGTGTTCATGGATGGACAACTCCCCTTATTAATCTGAGGGTGCTTTGACTTCTAGTTAAAGATTCTTTATCTGTTTGAATTAATCCCGGCCAGTTCATTTTAGTTCCTCACCACTCTGTATGCACTTTTTATTTCCTTAATAGCGCGTAAGTCGTTCAACTCATGTAAGATTGCATCATAATTCGTTAATGAGGCATGATGTGTGACTAAGACAATTTCTGAAGTTTCATTTTTTTTCACTGGCAGCTGAAGAATCTTTTCAAAGCTCACCCCATGCTTCGCAAAAACAGACGTAATTTCAGCAAACACGCCCACTTCGTCTTGAACATGAATCCGCAGAAAATATTTAGAATATTTTTCTTCATTGGTCTTTAACCGCTTTGGATACTGAGGTGTTACAGCACTTCGGCCATTTACGCCTAATCGTAAATTCTTGATTACTCCCACTAAATCAGAAACAACTGCAGTCGCTGTAGGGAGACCTCCTGCACCCGGCCCATAAAACATCGTTTCACCAACCGCTTCACCATAAACGTATACTGCATTATATTCATTTTGAACGGATGCTAACGGATGATTATTGGACAAGAACGTTGGTTGAACACTTACCTCTACTTTCTCCCCTTCTCGATGTGCATAACCAAGAAGTTTCATCGTGTAACCTAATTGCTTTCCATACTGCAGGTCTTCTTCGGTAACATTTGAAATCCCAGATACGGCTACATCGTCTAAATCGATATGCATCGAGAATCCTAAGGTTGCCAAGATTGTCATCTTACGGGCTGCATCTAAACCTTCTACATCCGAAGTTGGATCTGCTTCTGCAAATCCAAGCTCCTGTGCTTCCTTTAGGACCTCATCATATGCAGTGCCATCCTTGCTCATTTTTGTTAAAATATAATTAGTGGTACCATTTACAATACCCATCATTTGCGTAATTCGGTCAGAAGCAAGTCCGTCAACCAAGCCTCTTAAAATTGGAATTCCTCCGGCGACACTTGCCTCATAAAATAAATCACAGCCATTTTCTGAAGCTACTGTTAAAAGCTCCGATCCATGAAGTGCCATTAAATCTTTATTAGCCGTTACAACATGCTTACCTTTTTGAAGAGCACTTAGCAAATAATCTTTTGTTTCATGTACTCCGCCCATAACTTCAATGATAACATCAATTTCATCGTCATTTAGCACTTCATCTGCATTAGATGTCAGCAAATCTTTGTCCACTTCATTTGGCCGGGGTTTATGTAAATTTTGGACAAGAATTTTTTTTACTTCTACTGGACACCCAACTTGGTGCATTAATTTATCTTGATGGTTTTTTATTATTTTTACGACACCGGAACCAACTGTTCCTAATCCTAATAAACCGATCGAAATTGCTTTCATCAAAATCACTCCCGTATAAAGTGTCCTTTTTATGTGTACATTTGTATTTCTATAGTAGACATTATATGATTGTAAGAATTTTTTTACAATAGATAAGTTTTATCGAAATATCATTGTAACCGCTTAACCCCTTCTGTCTACTAGCATACTGCTTTTAATATTTTTTTTCGCCTAAAAGGACTCAAAAATAATTTTTAGTTTATCCCTTTACAATCTAAAAGGAACCGATGTAGAATGTTCAGTATATTCAGTTAAAATAGGAAGTGCCTTGTTCAGGGGCGACAGGGATAACGTCTAAACACGTCCCTCATAACAAGACAACCTGTCTGTTATGAGGGACTTTTTTATTTATTTTAAAAATATAGGAGGTTTTAAGAAATGTATAAGGTACTTGTAACAGACGGAATCAGTGACACTGGACTAAAAAGTTTATTTGACCATCCTAATTTTATTGTTGAACGTCAACCTACTCTTCCTACCGATGAATTAAAGAATATCATCGGTGACTATGAAGCGCTCATTGTAAGGAGCCAAACAAAGGTAACGGAGGAACTTTTACAACACGCTGAAAAATTGAAGGTGATTGCTAGAGCTGGTGTCGGAGTTGATAATATTGATGTAAACGCAGCAACCCGGAAAGGAATTATCGTGATTAATGCTCCAGGAGCCAATACGATCGCTGCTACCGAACATACTTTGGCTATGATGCTTTCAATGGCTCGACTCATTCCGCAGGCACATAAGAAAACAGCTAATGGTGAATGGGACCGTAACTCCTTTAAAGGTGTAGAATTGTATAAGAAAACTCTCGGCATTATCGGTATGGGAAAAATCGGTACTGAGGTCGCGAAACGTGCCAAAAGCTTTGGAATGAATATACTAGGCTATGACCCGTACTTAACGGAAGAAAGAGCAAAAAAGCTTGGCATGACAAAAGCCAGCCTAGATTTAATTGCTCAAGAATCTGATTTTATTACGATTCATACCCCTCTAACAAACGATACAAAAGGCTTGGTAAACGATGAATATCTAAGCAAAACCAAAAAGGGAGTAAGATTTATTAATGTAGCCCGCGGGGGAATAATCGATGAAAATGCACTAGTTCGAGCCATTCAAAGCGGTCACGTAGCTGGTGCTGCACTTGACGTTTTTGAAAAAGAACCTGTTGCTAATCCAGCGCTGCTTGATAATCCAAACATCATTGTTACACCACATCTAGGTGCTTCAACAGTTGAAGCACAAGAAAAAGTAGCTCAGGAAGTAAGCGTCGAAATTATTGATATTTTGGAAACTCAGTCCATTCGGAACGCAGTGAATATGCCTCAAATGTCAGGGGAAGCACAGCAAAAAATGCAGCCATATTTATTGCTTGGAGAGCAGATGGGGCAATTAGTCATACAGCTGTTGAAAAAGGCACCAACAAAAATAGAAATTAACTATTTTGGAGATTTGATTGAGGAAGATACAGAGCTATTAACTAGAACGATGATTAAAGGTATTCTATCCCACCATCTAAGTGACTCTGTAAATTTAATCAATGCTCTCCATCTCTTGAAGGAACAAGGTGTTTCCTATAATGTCCAAAAGAATGCAACGAACAAAGGCTTTGCCAACTATGTAGAACTCGCCATTACAAAAGGGCAGGAAACAGCTAAGATTGGTGCGACCGTATTAAATGGCTACGGTGCACGGATTGTAAAGATCAATCAGTACCGAATTGATATAAGACCTGAAAAGTATCTTCTATATATAAAACACCAAGACGTACCGGGAATGATTGGAAAAGTCGGTTCTCTATTAGGCGATTACCAGATTAATATTGGAACGATGCAGGTGGGCAGAACCGAGGTTGGCGGGGAAGCTATCATGGTGTTAACACTTGATAAAACAGTTAATTCAGAAGTGCTCCGGGCACTAACTTTAATCAATGGCTTAGATGTTGCACAACTGTTAGAGCTATCAAACGTCGATTCCTTTTATCCAGGAAGATTTGAAGTAGAGCAAAGATAATATAAAAACAAGAGGGATTGCAGATATAAATGCATTCCCTCTTTCTTTTCTGTCCTAATTACCGTATTATAAGATATCTTTTAAATCTAGTACGGAATCAAGAATATAGTCTGCCTTTTTCTCCTCGAAGTCACTTCTGGCATCTTTTCCAGATAACCCTGTTAACACGGCGGCAAACTTACAGCCCATTTGTCTTGCCGCCAGCAGGTCAGCTAAAGAATCTCCGACTACTAATACTTCATGACCATTTCCAATAGGTAAAGGCGTTTTCAAACAATCCTCTACAGAAGTTCCTCTTCCGTATAAACCTAATATATAGGTAAAAGGGTGAGGTTTTGATAGAGACTTCTTCTCTTTTAGACATTGCTCTGCTTTGAAAACATCATCTGCAGTCACAATATAATTCTCATTAAAATGCTTAAGCCACCCTAAATGTAAAAAAGGCTGGATGGTTTCAAGTTCAGGCCTGCCAGTACCAATTCCAATCCGTAGACCAGCTGCTGTTAAGTATTCAAAGAGCCCCTCAAGTTCATTTGCAGGTGCCAGAGTAGTCTCATTAGCTAAGAAGCCCTTTTTCCCTAACTGCACAGAGGGCCTTCCAGTGGACTCAAGTACATGCTCGTCACCAACGTACCATTCCTGTGATACATGCTCACAGACTGACCATAAAGTCCCTTTGCCTTTAAAAATATCGGTTTCTACACTCAGCTTTTCCTTTGCAAGGACATTTAAGTAGTCAAACAATTCATCCTTCATAGCAGTGGAGTATTTAAAGTCATCAACAAATATCGCAAAGTCAGGTTTTACCTGATATTCTTTTAACACCTTACCCATTTCTACTAGGACTTCACGATTAACTTCAGACTTTAGCCAAGTATTAATTTTTTCCTGTTCCGAATTCCTTATTTGCGATAACAAATGAAGGAGTTGATGGCTAAATGATAGATAAATCATGTCCCAGTTAGCGTTTAATCCACGCGACTTTAAGAACTTTAGAACCTGATCTTTTTCAAAGACATGCTCTCTAATTGCTGTAATCTCGTCTGCGCTATAATCAGTCTTATACTTATCTGGTGAAAGTCCTAAGTACTTATCACTAATGATTAACTCCCAAACTGTAAGTGCTGATGCATCAAAGTAGTGTTCTTCACTTAATAGTACTCCATCAACGTCAAACAAAACTGTCTTTATCATCTACTCCACCCTTTTCTTCCGTTTCACATTTGTACTTTATCGTAGCACAGCAACGGGTAGAATAGAAAGCAAAAACACAAATTTATAGTGACTTTAATCATTGACACTTAAAATAAATTGCACTAAATTTAATTGTGTACAATCTTATTTGGAAGGAGTTTCTAATTGCTAGATGCAGAGTATTTTTTGAGGCTTGAAAATCAGTTGTGTTTTGCTATTTATGCCTGTTCGAGAGAAATAACACGGTTGTATCGTCCAATTTTAGAAGAACTAGAACTCACTTACCCTCAATTTCTGACACTAACAGTTTTATGGGAGCATCAACGATTAACGGTAAAGGAAATTGGTGAGCGACTATATTTAGACAGTGGCACTTTGACCCCCATGCTAAAACGAATGGAAACATTAGACATGGTAAAACGGGTCCGCTCAAGTGAAGATGAACGTAAGGTTTATATCGAATTAACGGAAAAAGGGACAAAACTAAGAGATCAGGCACTAGAACTGCCCGATAAATGTATCCCTCATTTCGGACTTTCAAGAAATGACTATAAAGAACTATTATTTCAAATGAATCAAATGATTGAACATCTTCAACAGGTTACAAGACCAATTAACGAGGTGAAATAATGGAAGCACTTCTACAAAGACCGAATCAAGGAGACCTTTCCTTTAAAAAAATAATTGAAAATAAAAAGAGTGTTGTCATTTTTGTCAGACATCCCGGCTGACCAGTATGCAGAGAAATGCTCACGCAGTTGCGCGAGAGATACGAAGAATTAACAGCTACTGGTTACCAAGTAATTGTCATTACCCCTTCTACTGGCTCTTATTTAGAAAAGTTTATCGAAGCTTTCGGTCCATACCCATTTCCAATTTACGGTGATCCAAAGCGAGCACTTTATCGCAGTTTGGGTCATCACACGATGAAGAAATGGAAACTTCTTTATAAAGCTGGCAAAGCATTTATAAAGGGAGGAGCAAACGCCTTCTTTCCAAAAGATGAAAAGCAGAAAGAACTCGTTCAGCAGGCCATGAAAACTCATGATGTCTATATTCAGGGTGGTACTTGGTTGTTTGATGAAAAAGGCAAGCAGCTATGGAAGCATATTGATACTGTTCCCGAGGATCACGCGAGTATTAATACCATCTTATCCGAAATAAAAAAGCACTTATAGAAATGGATAAAAAAGAAGAAGCTAGCCATAATTATGGTTAGCTTCTTCCTTTAAAAATTTATTTAGCAAAACGATGATTACCAATGGTTACAGTTACTGGGCGTGAAAAGATCCACTTACTTACGGCTGTCTTCGGGTTATAGAAGAATAATGACCCGCTGCCTTGTCCTCTAAACGCCAATGCTTCATTTACAGCCTTTCTCGATGCTGCATCTGCTGGTTTGTTAATTTGACCATTTGCCACAGGAGTAAATGCATAATGACCATTTGATACTTCATAAATTACGCTTCTAACCGTATTAGGAAACTCTGAACTTGCAACTCTATTTAAAACAACAGTCGCAACTGCTACCTTTCCTGCGTATGGTTCAGCCTCTGCCTCTGCACGAACAAGTCTTGCCATCAAATCTTTATCTGCTTCTGAAATAGTAGAGTTAGGGATTATTATACTTGATCCTGCATATAGTAATGAGCTTGTTGTGTTGTTAGCCTTCATTAAACTATTAACAGGGACGCCATATTTCGTTGCTATTTTCCAGTAGGTATCTCCAGATTGAACTCTATGTGAAGTTGCTGCTTCTGACTGTGGAGTAAAAGCAAAGGCTGACATTGATAATATTAATCCAGTTGCAATAACTAGTTTTTTAAGTTTCTTCATGTTTTGTTACCTCCTAGTAATCTGGTTCGTTTCTCTACTACTCATGCTATCAGCTGTAACATACTAATTCATTATCCAAAAAGTGGTATGTATATTTACATACCTCCGTTCATTGATAATAATGGTTTAATAGCTAAACTGGAAACTATAACCAAATTTACTTTTCCTCCTAAAAAATACTTATTAGGGAAAATATGGTCTTTTTTTTACGACATGTATCAGAGTTGTAACATGTCATATTTCACTAAATTGACATGATTTCCCTTAAATTCGCTAAGAATTCTAACTTAATCTTTGGTAATAATATATTAGAGGACAAACTAACAGGAGGTAAAATACATGGAAAATCAGTTAAGCAGTGTTCTTAACAAGCAAATCGCCAATTGGTCTGTATTGTATATTAAATTACATAACTATCACTGGTATGTGAAGGGCGGCCAATTCTTTACATTACACACTAAGTTTGAAGAGTTTTATAATGAAGCCGGTCTGCATGTGGATGAATTAGCAGAGCGCCTTCTTTCAATTGGAGGAAACCCAGTAGCGACCATGAGGGAATATCTTGAGCTTTCATCGATTCAAGAAGCAACAGGCTCCGAATCAGCAGAGGAAATGGTTCAATCTTTGATCAACGATTTCTCAATTGTCATCGGAGAGTTAAAAGAAGGTATGAGTTTAGCCGGTGAACTGGATGATGAAACAACAGGCGATATGCTTCTTGCCATTCATTCCGGTCTTGAAAAACATGTATGGATGCTTAAAGCCTTCTCAGGTAGAACCGTTTAAATACCTTGTTAAAGGTCCAACAAATCTGTTGGACCTTTCCTTTTAGGTGATTTGGTAGAATTCATTTGATTGGTTGTCTTCAACTCTATTAAATTGTACAATTTAATAAAAATTGCATCTAGGGGGAAAAACATGAAAAGGTATATGATATTAATCCTTACCGTACTGATCCTTTCAGCTTGTACTTCAAAGACCTACACAAAGAGTTTTGAAGCAGGAATAGAAGAATTGAAGCTAGGAAACTATGGAGAAGCCGTTAATCAGTTTCAAAACTCGTTAGAAGAAAAGGAAACAGATGAGGCGAAGAACTATCTACAGTTTGCTGAAAGCCTTGCTGAAAGTAACGAACTTTATCTTGAAGGTGACTTTGACACTGCTCTATATGCTGTTAATAAGGCTCTCAATAGCACGGTTAGTGAAGCCTTTGATCAGGATATTTTAACACCGGCAGAAGCACTCAAAGAAAAAATCATTGAAGCAAAAAACCTCGCGGACTCCTTAACAGAACAATTAGTAATTGGAAAAACCCTGCTAGATCAAGAACAATATGAGCAAGCATATGAAATATTCCGACAAATCTCTGAAACGAAGGACTACACTAATATTTCATTGATTGAAAAAATGACTCAAGAAGCTACTGTACTTTTGAATGAGACGACAAAAAAGAAAGAGAAGTCACAGCAGGAGAAAGAGCAATCGGATAAGGCAAAAGAGGACGAAGAGGAGAAGGAAAATCAAGATAGTCAAACCCTTACACATGAACAAGCCGAATCCTTGGTTAGAACTTACCTCAATCTAAATGCGAACCCGAGTATATACGTAAAATATGACCATGATGCTGACAACGGAGATTACATTATCCAAGTGTATGAAATTGTTATCGATGATCCAAAAACTGGGGCAGGTCATACGGCTACATGGGGATGGTACGGTGTAAATAAAACAACAAAAGAGATTTATGACGCCATGAATTAAAAAAAAGCTGGCTTACTGTATATTTATTTTCAGTGAGTCAGCTTTTTTGCTATACGCTGGGTATTTGTATCATCTTTTAAAAATCTAAACGCATGTCCATTCCGAAGAGCACCTCATAACATAATTTATAATGACGAAACTAATGGAGGTGAAGACAATGTCTGGATATGGTTCTAACAACAGCTTTGCGTTAATCGTTGTTCTATTCATCCTTTTAATCATCGTGGGTACTTCTTTCTACGGCGGTTACTAATTTTTAGGCTAGAAGAAGAGGCGGTCTTTAGACGGCCTCTTCTTCTCTTTTACTAACGGCTATTCGAATTAAACAGATGGTAATGATGGAAAAAGCAACAAATGCCAGGACTGGAATGGTTACAAACCCAAACCAGTTTATATAGTCCTTTGAACAAGGGACTCCACTTTTGCACATTTCAAACTGTTGTAAATACGGTATCTTTTGCAGTGCAATATGATAGCCTGAAATCATCATTCCCACTACTGATAAGGGCAAAGCATAGTTTACGATCCCGTTATCGTTTCGATAAAACGCAATACCTAGCAGGATTGCTAATGGATACATAAAGATTCGTTGATACCAGCATAGTGTACAAGGAATATAATGCAATACTTCGCTAAAGTATAAGCTGCCAATCGTTGCGATAAGGGCAGCACCCCATGCAAGCAGTAAGGATTTATTCATTCCCTTTTCCCTCTGCCGCTTCATCAACCATCGTTTTTAAATCCTCCATCGTCTGTCCATTGAAAAGCTTTCCATTAACTAAAATGGTAGGTGTTCCTGATACATTTAATTTTTCAGCAAGTTCTTCATCTTTCTTCCATGCCGCTTCAGGCTCGCTCGTTTCGAAATACTTAACTACCTTTTCAACATCCTCTTCACTTGCAATTTCTTTTAATGTCTCTGTTAAGAAATCCTCAGTAAACACATCTACCGTTTCATAGCCTGGGTCCTCTGGTTGTTTATCGTAAATCAACTCATGGAATTCCCAAAAAGCTTCGTTTCCTAATTCATGATAGACCGCTTCTGAAAATTTAGCGGTTCGTTTAGAGTCGATATTGATAAATGGATAGTGGAAATAATAAAATTTTGCCTTCCCAGTATCAACAAATTCTTCTAAAATCCATGGAACAATGTTATCGGCGAAGTTCTTACAATTTGGGCATTTATAATCTCCAAATTCAATAATCGATACTGGTGCTGACTCTTCCCCAATAAAGGGCTGATTTGCATAATCAATTGTATCGTTTGTACCTTCGCCTGATTTAGAATTATTGTTTAAAAAGATAAGTGCTACAACACTGACTGCAATCAAACCGATTACCCAAAAGACAAATTTACCTGTTTTTGCTTCTTTTTTAGCACTTTTTTTATTCTTAGCCATAATCATACCCCTTATTATCTATAATAGTATTCCCGCCATAATCAATCTATTAAAGTTGGCATTTGTTAGCTAGGATTGATTTTACTAGAATTTGTCCGTTTTGTGAAATTATAAATTCTATCAACTCAGGGGGAGAGAATGAATGAAAAACGAAAAGCCCTCCATTGTCGGAGAGCTCTTCATGTTCTACTAAATATGAGGCCAGCCTTCTGTATCCCAGAACAATGGTTTAATCCGCAGTGTTGGTTTACCTTTTTTTAAGACATCATATGCATGGTTAACTAGGATGGATGAGTTATCAGAGAAATAAACAGCACAATGACCTGGGCCAATCCAGCGTTCATCTCCAGAGTCAATTAATGTTCCGCCGCCTTCCATCATTGATAAACCATTTTTGTCGATATATGGCCCTGTAATATTCTTAGACCTTCCGACGACGATTTTGTAAGTACTTTCGATTCCTCGGCAGCAGAAGTCAAAGGATACAAACTGATAATAATAGCCGTTACGATAGACGATAAATGGAGCCTCGATTGTATTAGGCTGTTCTGTCCGGCTTGATATTGACAAAAGCTCTGTACCATCAGCACGCTTCATCGTTACAGGATCCAATTTAAATAATTTAATCCCTGACCAGAAGGAACCGAAGTTTAACCACGGCTGCCCTTCCTGATCAAAAATCAAATTGGCGTCAATTGCATTATAATCATCCGATTCTGTACTATGGATGACATATCCCCTATCCTTCCAGTCGTACTCTGGATTCTCAGGATCTAATGTTGTATTTGTTACTAAGCCAATTACGGAAGTGTTCTTTCCAAAGGTAGAGACAGAGTAATAAATATAATAGGTACCATTGTGGAGGTAGATGTCCGGAGCCCAAATACTTTCCTCATCCTTTTCTGGTACATACTGTTTACACCATTCTGGCAATGTTGAGAAGATTGGACCTTGCTGCTTCCAGTTAACCCCGTCCTCAGATGTTTTGATTTGGATTCCTGTTCCCGTATGGAAAACATACCAGCGATCACCTTCCTTGGCCATGACAGGGTCGTGAGCCCATAAATCTCCCTTCAAATCCCAGTTTATCTCGTTAAAGTTTATACTGCCAAAACCTCTTGAATGTATCATGTTTGAACTCCCTTCACTTTTGTTATTACCGTACTTGCTTTTTTCTCTATTAGTACTTTCGTTTCCCAAGCCCTACTCTTCCATCTGAAGTACATGATGATGCCTCTAAACCATTCGTCCACAATAAAGGCAATCCATACTCCCGCTAACCCCAAACCAAAATAGATTCCTAAAATATAAGAGATCGGGACAGCTAATCCCCACATCGACAAAATCCCCATTTTCATCGTGAATACCGCATCACCGGTTGCACGAAGGGAGTTGATGACGATTAAATTGAGGGTTCTGCCTGGTTCTAGAATTAAACATAGTAATAGCAGAATGCTGCCTGTGTGAATAATTTCTTTATCATTTGTGAATATACTCATGATGTCTTCTCGTAAGATTGCGATCAAAATAGCAATTACAATCGTAATAACTAAACTGTACTTCAGACTTCTTAAAAGTTGACGGTAGGCTCCATCAAAATCTCTAGAACCAACCCGGTACCCTATTAAAATCTGTGTACCCTGCCCAACTGCTAAAGCAAACAGCATGATAAACGACATCACGTTCCATGTATACACACGGGTAGATAATGCAGCTGCTCCCATAATAGCGATAATGGCAGTCATGGCCATTTGACTCGTATTATAGCTAAGTTGTTCTCCAGCTGCAGGTACACCAATTTTTAGTATTTTTCTAATATGGGTCATTTGGAAATCAAAATAATCGTTGAGTTGTATTTTAATAGGAAGCCTCTTATACATAAAAACAAACGCAATAATTACGGCCGCTGCCCTGCTCACTGCAGTTGAAATGGCTACCCCTTTCACTCCCAATTCTGGAAATCCGAACAGGCCGTAAATGACCAAGGCATTACCGATTAGATGAATGATGTTCATCATAATGCTGACGAACATGGCTTCTCTTGTGAACCCATTTGCTCTAAGAATCGCCGAAACAGTAACCAGCATGGCCTGGAGAAATAGTGTTCCGCCAACGATTGAAAGGTATTCGTAACCAATCGCTGCTATTGTAGCTTCAAGGTGAAAGAGTCCTAAAAGAGGGCCTTTAAACATAATCAATAACATACTTACCACTAGACCCAACCCCAAATTAATCGTAAGCGAGATGGCTGAGGCTTGTTTTGCCTCCTTCTTCATTCCAGCACCAAGGTATTGTGAGACTAGTACCGCTGTCCCTGTGGCCGTAAAATTAAAGAGAAGAATAGCAAAAAAGACAAGTTGATTGGCTACTCCTATAGCAGCTACAACGTCATCAGAAATGTGGGACAGCATAATAATGTCCGTGGTTCCCATGAGCATTTGTAAAAACAATTCGATAAAAATAGGCCATGTTAAAGCACGAAGCGTAAGATTTCTTTTGTTTTGTTCAATTGTATTTACCATGATTGATTTATCCACCTTCTAATAGAAAAGATTCATATCAAAGCGTTGATATGAATCTTTCTCTAGCACAAAAACTAATTATTATTCAGGAAACCCAAGATCAGGTGTTCCGTCTGAATTCCAGGTAAAATCTTTCGCACAGGTATGACGATTCGGGTCGTATAAAGGATCACCAACGATTTCTGTATAATTCCTTACGTGGTAGACGAGAACATCCTTACTTCCATCTTCCGAAACCGTAAAGCTGTTATGTCCTGGACCATATTGGCCAGTTTCATAACAAGTTTTGAAAACAGGCTCAGTTGTTTTACTCCACAAATCTGGATTCAATAAGTCACTATTTTCATCTGCTGTTAGAAGTCCCATAGCATAGTTCTCATCGGTTGCACTTCCTGAGAAGGAGATGAAAATCTTCCCGTTTCTTTTCAAAACGGCAGGTCCTTCATTTACCCAAAATCCAATCGTTTCCCAATCATATTCTGGTTTAGCAATCATTATTTGAGGACCTTTAATAGTCCAAGGATTTTCTAGTGGAGCAATATATAGATTCGAATTCCCTCTGATTTCTGGATCTTTTTGAGCCCAAACCAAATACTGCTGGCCGTTGTGATTAAAGGAAGTAGCATCAAGAGCAAATGAATCCCAATCGGTATTGACTTGCCCCTTTTCTTCCCATGCTCCTTCTAAGGGATTTGCTGATTTATTTTCGATGACAAACATCCGATGTTGGAAAAGTCCATCGACAATTTCCTTTGACGGGGCTGCAGCGAAATAGATATACCAGCTTCCATTAATATAATGCAGCTCTGGAGCCCAAATGAGATTGCTCATTGGACCAGTTTCATGCTTTCTCCAGGCCACAACAGGTTCCGCTTCCGCTATTCCATTTATCGTTTTAGAACGTCTAACCTCAATAAGGTCATATTCTGGCACTGACGCTGTAAAGTAGTAATAACCGTCCGTATGTTTATATACCCATGGATCAGCTCTTTGCTCAATAATTAAATTCTTTGCTGTCTTGGCTTGGTCAATTGTTACATTTACCATAATCATTTCCCTCCATAATCAGATGTAACTATTTTGCATCCGGAACAGGAACGCCGAAATTAGGAGTTCCATCTTCATTCCATGTAAACACTTGCGCGCGTGTATGTCGGTTTGGATCCCAAAGTGGATCACCAACAATATCGCGGTAATTGCGGGCATGATAAATGAGGATGTCATGACTTCCATCTTCAGACACGGTAAAGCTATTATGGCCTGGACCATATTGGCTGTTCTCTTCGTTTGTTTGGAAGACAGGAGTTGATGTTTTTGACCAAGATTTCGGATCTAATAAATCACTATCTTCATCAGCGGTTAATAAACCCATGCAATAATTGTAGTCAGTAGCACTTGCAGAGTATGAAATAAAAATCTTACCGTTTCGTTTTAACACGGCTGCACCTTCATTCACTAAGAACCCAATCGTTTCCCAATCATATTCAGGCTTAGTAAGCATGACTTGAGGGCCTGTAATTGTCCATGGATTAACCATTTTAGCAATATACAGGTTTGAGTTCCCAACTATTTCAGGGTCCTTTTGCGCCCATACATAGTATCTTTCACCCTTATGCTCAAAGGTCGTGGCATCTAGTGAAAATGACTCCCATGCTGCTTTAACTTGTCCCTTTTCTACCCAGTTTCCTTCTAGAGGGTTTTCTGAGTCATTTTCAATCACGTACATCCGGTGGTCAAAGATAGCATCAGCTTGTGCTGCAGCATAGTAGATATACCACTTTCCGTCAATAAAATGTATTTCTGGCGCCCATATATTTGCACTCATCGGTCCGCTTTCATGCTTCCTCCAGGCAGTTACTGGTTCTGCACTCCCAAGTTCTTGGATAGTTTTTGCCCTTCTCACTTCAATCAGGTCATATTCAGGAACGGATGCGGTGAAATAGTAATAACCATCTGTATGTTTATAAATCCATGGATCTGCACGCTGCTCGACTATTGGATTGTTTAAAGTTTCAACTTTTTGCATAATAGGTCACCCTCCATTTTAATAATTTCTTCTATAATATTTGGTTCTCATTAATAAACTTTAGTGCGGTGTAACGATTTCTGAGATGATGTGCTTCTCTTAAACTTGCCTTTATTAACTCTTGATCTACGCCAAGCTGACTTGGCATCGTTTCTCCACCTATCATTTCCAATAGAACTCGAAGTTGAGTTGAGTTTGGTATTTCTTGATAGATCGCGGTGATTTCTAGAAGGTTTTCTTCCATCCTTTTTACCAGGTCTTTGTCCTTTACCGAAAGTAAGAAATTAGGTTCTGATATGAATGGAAGAAACGTTTCTTTATATACTTCCGCAAGGAGTGACGTTGATACGCCAACTTTGGCACCATGCAGTACTGCTGGCCGTTTTTGCTTCAGAAACTCCATCTCCCAATAATGTGATAGATGATGTTCCCCGCCGGATGCCGGGTGTGACTGTCCAAAGATCAGCATGGATAAACCAGATTTGATTAAGGCTTCTATTAATATCTGAACTCCCTCTTCATCACACTCAGCAATTTTTTCGTCCTTCTTAAAACAAGCATCCAGTGCATCCTTCGTAATTCTGGCAACTAGTGGACAATAAGGTTCATCTTTAAGCAGGTGATCAAATTTCCAATCTGCAAGTGCTGTATATTTTGCCAGCATATCACCAAAACCCGCTGCAATCATTTTCCTCGGAGAGGCTTTTAATATGTCGATGTCAGCAAATACAGCGATGGGTGCTGTCATTTGAAAGGTGGTTTTCACTCCTCTAACAATCAAGGGAGCCCCCATCGAAGTGAAACCATCGACACTAGGAGCAGTAGGAACAGAAATAAAAGGTAATCCTGTTTTTGCACTGCAAAAACGAGCAATATCATGAATGGTTCCAGCCCCTACGGCAACAATTACGTCCGTTTCGTTTGGAATTTCTAATAATGCTTGAACCAATGAAATTTCATCTGCGACCACATCATTATTTTCATCTGGCTTGATTAAACTACTAGTGAAATAAATACCAACTTCCGTTAGATTCCTAGATAACTTTTCGCCTCCTGCTTGAAAAGTATTTAGATCGGCAATCAGTACAGGCTGTCTAAATCCTTTCTTTTGTATAAAAGAAACTAGTTCTTCTAATACGTGATGACCAACGATAATTTTTTCAATTGGAATTTTGTTATGATGATTTCCACAATTACATTCTTGAGCTAGAGTCATAAGTTCAGTTATATATTCTTCCACCGACCGTCCTCCTGCACTTAGATTAAACGTATATATGAAAGATAAATAAATGATTCCATACCATTTCGAACATCAGTATGCCAAAAATGGTATGGAATAAAGTATGATTATTTACGCTTTGCCAGGCGAATTACGTTCCAAGAAAGCTTAGGAAGGACAGCGGTTACACCGCCATTTTCCGTCCTAGCATTTCCATTGGAATGTGGTGCGACTGGTGTACCTTCAGCAGAATTGGTTTGCTTTAGATTGCCGTCATTTTCTAAAACAATATGCTCAACCACTTCATAGCCATTAAAGTTACGAATGTCAACTGCTAAGTCTAAACCTTCTTCTAGGTGACGGTTTACAGCAAAAATGGTTAGTGTTTCTTGCTCTTCATTGTAAACAGCCGTTGACTCTAAGTACGGCACATCGGTGAAATCTTTACTGTCATATTTAGGACTTGAAATAATTGGGTTGAGTGATACCCCACGCCCATTAACAGAAGTATGCATATATGGATAGAAGGTCGTCTGCTTCCAAGCAGGGCCATTATTCTCCGTCATGATTGGTGCAATAACATTTACTAGCTGGGCAAGACAAGCAATTTTTACACGGTCAGCATGCTTTAACAAGGTAATCAGCATACAGCCTACCAATAGAGCATCTTCAAAATTATAAATGTCTTCTAATTGAGGTGGTGCAATGCTCCATGGTTCAATTTTTTTATCCGCTTCATTGCTGTGATACCATACGTTCCATTCATCAAATGAGAGGTTAATCTTCTTTTTACCGCGTTTTTTGGCTTTAATATAGTCTGCAATCGAGATGACGGATTTGATGAAGTCATCCATTTCCAATGATAATGCTAGATAGTTAGAAACATCATTGTCACGGTTGCCATAATACTGGTGCAGAGAAATAAATTCTACATGATCGTAGGTGTGGTCTAGAACAGTTGCTTCCCAGTCAGCGAATGTCGGCATGTGACGGTTTGAGCTTCCACATGCGACTAGCTCGATAGAAGGATCCACCCACTTCATTACTTTGGCTGTCTCCTGTGCAAGTCGACCGTATTCCGCAGCTGTCTTATGGCCAATCTGCCATGGGCCGTCCATTTCATTCCCTAAGCACCAAGTTTTGATTTTATAAGGATCTTTTACGCCATGAGAGATACGTAAATCGCTATAGTAAGAACCACCTGGATGGTTGCAATATTCTACTAGGTTTCTAGCAGCGTCGATTCCTCTTGTTCCTAGGTTAACAGCCATATTGACTTCTGCATTCACAAGCTGCGCCCATTTCATGAATTCATTCGTTCCCATTTCGTTCGTTTCTGTTGTCCGCCAAGCTAAATCCAAACGACGTGGACGGCTTTCCACTGGTCCTACCCCATCTTCCCAGTTATAGCCTGATAGGAAGTTACCACCTGGATAACGAACAAGCGGTACCTGAAGTTCCTTTACCATTTCGATTACATCTTGACGGAAGCCATTTTCGTCCGCCTGCGGATGTCCCGGCTCGTAAATACCACCATATACTGCTCGTCCTAAATGCTCGATAAAGGAACCATATATACGATTATCAATCTCTGAGATTTTAAAATCTTTTTCTAAAATCATTTTTGCTTTATTGTTAGCCATGTATATTTCCTCTCCCATTTACTAGAGATAAAGATAAGTTTTGTAGAAGTTTGCCTATAGAAAAACGTTAAAATTAACTGACCTTTTCCCATTTTGGTTTGCCTGCATTTGGACAGCTTTTGTTTTTAAATTTGGCACGATAGCGGACGATGCATCCGCTATGAGCACATGTTGTTCTGTATTGAAGGGAAGGGCAGCCTTCACAAATCTTTAATCTAGCTGCATATACTTCATCAGATACAATCACAGATATATCTTCCTCAGTTTCCTTCACGAGCTCCTGAATGACTTCCTCTGTTACGATTACACTGTCAACGCAGCCTTTACACAGATTACGCTTACTCACTGCCTTCTCCCCTTATCTTTTTTATTCCACCGCTAAGGTAACTACTGCCATTGGCGGAAGCTTAATGGCTAATTTATTGTTTTCAACTGTTACACCAGTAAACTCAACCGGCTTTACAACCTCTGGCTGCTCGAATGTATTATGTGCATTCATTGTTTCAGCAGTGATAATTGTGCCGGTAACCTTCGTTTCAGCGGCCAATACACCACGGAGGTCTAAATCTAACACCGCTTCATTTTGGTGGTCGATATTACATAAGCTGATGTGAACGACTCCTTCAGCATTTTTCGATGCTGAAACCGTTACTTGTGGTAATGTTTGACCATTGACCTCATATGTTCCAAATGATGAATCCACCGCTAATACTTCAGCATCCTGATGTACCTTATACATATCAAATACATGATATGTTGGCGTAAGAATCATCTTCTCGCCTTCAGTTAGGATCATGGCTTGAAGTACATTAACCGTTTGTGCAATATTTGTCATCTGAACACGATCTGCATGATTGTGGAAAATATTAAAATGCAATCCAGCCACTAATGCATCACGAATTGTATTCTGTTGATATAAAAATCCAGGATTTGTTCCTGGTTCTACATCAAACCATGTTCCCCACTCATCAATAATCATGCCGATTCGTTTATCCGGATCATATTTATCCATAATCGTGCTGTGCTTAGTAATTAATTCATCCATATGAAGAGCTTTCTTCATCGTGATAAACCATTCGTCCTCTTTGAAATCAACTGCCGAGCCTTTTCCTAACCAGAAGTCTCCTGGAATGGTGTAATTATGAAGGCTCAGGCCATCCATTAGCCAGTGAGCATTTTTCATTAGCACTTCTGTCCAGTTATAGTCATCTACGTTAGCACCGCCAGCAATTTTGTAGATTTTGTTATCACCATAGTTTCTTACGTATGTTTGGAAACGGCGATAAAGGTCTGCATAATATTCTGGGCGCATATTTCCGCCGCATCCCCAGTTTTCGTTCCCTACTCCAAAGTATTTCAATTTCCAAGGCTCTGCCTTGCCATTCTCGCGTCGCCAGTTTGCCATCGGTGATTCGCCTTCAAAGGTCATATACTCAACCCATTCAGACATTTCCTGAACAGTCCCACTGCCAACGTTTCCGCAAATGTACGGCTCACATTCTAGTAGTTCACACAGCATCATAAATTCATGGGTACCAAAGTGGTTATTTTCAACCACACCGCCCCAATGTGTATTTACCATACGCTTACGGTCCTCTCTAGGACCGACGCCATCTTTCCAGTGGTACTCATCGGCAAAGCATCCGCCTGGCCAGCGAAGAACAGGGATCTTGATGTTTTTTAGTGCAGCTAATACATCGTTGCGAATCCCGTTTGTATTTGGGATGGAAGAATCTTCTCCCACCCAAATGCCTTCATAAATACATCTGCCAAGATGCTCAGCAAAATGGCCATATATATTTTTATTGATTTTCCCTTTTTTAATGTCCGTGTTTACTATTACATTGTTTTTCATAGAGGATCCTCCATTTGCAGTAGTTTAGGAACGATATTAATTTGGCAGCCCTTAGTATCCGAGTAACCAGAATTATAGTCGTTCTTTAATTTTCGAGATAATACTTTCAGCTGTAAAACCATATTCTTTGGCAATTTTATCTCCAGGTGCTGATGCTCCAAATGTAGATATTCCAATGACAAGTCCATCTCTGCCTACATATTGCGCCCAGCCCTGAGGGGAACCTAATTCGATGGCAACGTTTAGTTTAATATCCCTTTGTAAAATAGCATCTTGATAAGCCTTTGGCTGTTTCTCAAACAACTCCCATGATGGCATATTGACCACTCTGCTAGAAATTCCTTCTTTGTCTAACCCCTCTTTTACAGTTAAAGCAAGCGTTAATTCCGAGCCAGTAGCAATTAATTGAACTGTTGGCACTTCCTGCTCTGGGTTAGCAACAATGTAGGCACCCTTTTCGGTTTCTTCATTCACTGTGTCAGCATCCAAATGAACAGTCAGGTTTTGTCTTGTTAACACTAAAGCTACTGGACCTTCTTGATTTTGCATCGCGTATTTCCAAGCAGCCGCTGTTTCATTCGCATCTGCGGGACGCAAGACGGTTACATTTGGAATTCCGCGCAATGCAGCTAATTGTTCGATTGGTTCGTGTGTCGGGCCATCTTCACCGACAAAAATGCTATCATGTGTGAATACATATACTGCAGGTAAGTTCATTAAGGCTGCCAATCGAATGGCAGGACGAAGGTAGTCTGAGAACACAAAGAATGTTGAACCAAACGCCCTAACACCACCGTGTAAGAGCATTCCGTTTACAATCGTCCCCATAGCGAATTCACGGACACCAAAATATACATTTCTTCCTTGATAATTACCTGCTGAAAATCTCCCTAACCCGTTTAGGTGTGTCATAGTCGATGATTCTAAATCTGCAGAACCACCAATCAAGTTCGGGATGTTTTTAGCAAGTGCATTTAAAACCTGGCCTGACGCAACTCGGGTTGAAAGCGATGTACCTTTTTCATATACTGGTACCTCCGTATCCCAATTTTCAGGCAGATCACCCTTGATCTCTCGTTCAAGTCGCTCTGCTAATTCTGGGAAGCTTTGCTTATATTGGTTAAGTAGCTCATCCCATTGCTGGTTTGCTTCTATGCCTTGTATTTTAACTTCCTGCCAGTATTCTTTCACCTCATCAGGAATAAAGAAGTCTTCCTGCGGCCAGCCGTAAGCCTCTTTGGTCAGCTTAACTTCCTCAGCACCTAATGGAGAACCGTGTGTACCACCATGGCCGCCTTTTCCGCCCTTATTGGGGCTGCCATATCCAAGCGTTGTTTTTACTTCTATTAGTGTTGGTTTAGATAAATCCTTCTTAGCTTCAAGCAATGCTTCTTCAATAGCTAGAAGATTATTCTCTTCTTCCACTCGAAGAACCTGCCAGCCATAGGCTTCGAAACGTTTAGCGACATTCTCTGAAAAAGACAGATCCGCTTCACCGTCAAGTGTTATATTATTAGAATCATAGATTGCGATTAATTTACCTAATTCTAAATGCCCTGCAAGAGACGCCGCTTCAGCAGAGACACCTTCCATTAAATCTCCATCACCACAAATGGCATATGTAAAATGATTAATAAGCTCGTAGTTTTCACGATTATATACAGAAGATAAATGTGCTTCGGCCATTGCCATACCGACAGCCATTCCAATACCTTGACCAAGAGGACCTGTTGTTGCATCTACACCTGCTGTATGGCCAAATTCAGGGTGCCCCGGTGTTTTGCTTCCCCACTGTCTGAATTGCTTTAAATCCTCTAGTGACACGTCATATCCACTTAGATGTAATAGGCTGTATAGAAGCATGGATCCATGACCTGCAGATAAAACAAAACGGTCTCGGTTAAACCAAGTTGGATTCGCTGGGTTATGATTCATTACTTTTGACCATAGTACATGGCCTGCTGGTGCCATCCCCATTGGCATGCCTGGATGTCCTGATTTAGCCTTTTCAATTGCATCAATAGCAAGAGTTCGAATGGTATTCACTGCTAATTGCTCTACTTGCAATTTATCAACGGTCTTACTCAAAGTGTCTTCCTCCTTTATTCCCTAAAAAGTGAGCGTTCTTCATATATTTAAACAATAGGGCTATTATTGCTAATAGCCCTTCTTTTTTTAGGATACTTTTATTTTTAACGGTAGATAAGATCGTTCCACCGTAATTCGTTATTGAAAGCATGTGTATTTGTTTCATTATTAATGACAACCATTTCAATACCTGCTAGTTCAGCAAAATCTCTTAGTTGTTCCGTTGTGACTTTATAAGAATAGCCAGTATGATGAGCACCGCCAGCTTGAATCCAATTTTCAACTGCTTGACTTAAAGATGGCTGTGTTTTCCATAATACTCTTGCAACAGGGAGGTTCGGCAAATCTTGTTCCGGCTGCAGGGCATCTACTTCATTCACAAGAAGACGGAAGCGATGTCCAAGATCAATAATGGAAGCATTTAGGGCAGAGCCGCCTTTACCATTAAACACGATTCTTGCAGGATCTTCCTTGCCGCCAATTCCAAGTGGATGAACCTCAATTTTCGGACGAGTAGCCGAGATCGTTGGGCAGACTTCAAGCATGTGAGCACCAAGAACCATTTCGTTGCCTGGTTCAAAATGATACGTATAATCTTCCATAAATGAAGTTTCTTCGTTACCAGCAATTATTTTCATTAAGCGGACAAGTGCTGCTGTTTTCCAATCACCTTCACCAGCAAAACCATATCCTTGTGCCATTAAGCGTTGAGCTGCAAGGCCTGGCAGCTGGCGCATTCCGTGTAAATCTTCAAATGTAGTTGTAAACGCTGTATATCCGCCTTCGGTTAAAAACGCCTTCATTCCAAGTTCAATTCTGGCTTGATAACGAATAGAATCTCTGACTGGTCCAGCTGTAAGGCCTTCAGGAACAATATCATACAGCTCTTCATATTCAGCCATTAGAGTATCAATTTCCTGTTCGGTGACATCATTCATTCTTTGAACTAAGTCTCCGACACCGTATCCATTCACAGTCCAGCCAAATTTGATTTGGGCTTCTATTTTATCCCCCTCTGTTACAGCTACTTGGCGCATATTATCACCGAATCTTGCAACTTTAAGGACTTTGCTTTCTGCAAAGGCTGCTGCCGTTCTCATCCAGCTTCCAATTCGTTCTCTTACTTCTTCATTTTCCCAATGACCTACCACTACCTTGCGCTTTACATTCATACGGCTGTGGATGAATCCATGTTCACGATCACCGTGTGCAGATTGATTTAAATTCATGAAATCCATATCGATAGAATCCCATGGAATATCTCGGTTAAATTGAGTAGCTAAGTGCAATAGCGGCTTTTGCAGTGCAGAAAGTCCCGCAATCCACATTTTTGATGGTGAAAATGTGTGCATCCATGTAATGATTCCGGCACAGTTTTCATCATTGTTGGCTTCAAGAATCAAGCGACGGATTGCATCTGAATCCTTTACAACTGCTTTAAATACTAATTTATAAGGTACTGCAGAATCTGAATCTAACCCATTTACAATTGTCTTAGAATTCTCTTCTACTGCTCTAAGTACATCTTCTCCGTAAAGCAATTGACTTCCAGTAACAAACCAATATTCATATGCTTTTGTAGTTAACAAGGTAAAGCCCCCCAGATTTCATTTTGATTTCTTATAAGTAAACAGTTATACGTACAAGTATTTCTAGAAGCAGCCGCTAAAAAACGCATGCTCCACTTATTATTTTTTCTGACCGTAATATGCATTTGCTCCATGCTTACGCAAGTAATGTTTATCCAATAAAAATTGTTGGATAGGCTGTATATTGGGGTTCAACTGGAACGTATGAAGTGCCATTTTCGCCACTTCTTCCAGGACCACCGCGTTGTGAACAGCTTGGTCAGCATTTTTTCCCCAGCAAAATGGAGCATGATTAAATACCAGTACCCCTGGCATTGCTGCCGGTTCAAGCCCTTCTTTTTCAAAGGTTTCGATAATGACATTTCCTGTTTCAAGTTCGTAGGCACGTTCAACTTCCTCATTTGTCATTTCACGTGTACATGGAACTTCCCCATAATAGTAGTCAGCATGAGTGGTCCCAAGTGCTGGAATCGGACGCCCTGCTTGTGCCCAGCTAGTCGCCCAAGGGGAATGAGTATGTACTACTCCTCCGATGCTTGGAAATGCACGATACAAGGCAAGATGAGTAGGTGTATCAGAGGAAGGGCGTAAACTCCCTTCAACAATATTTCCTTCTAAATCAACCACTACAAGGTCCTCAGTTTTTAACTCTTCGTAAGGAATGCCACTTGGCTTGATGACCACAAGATTTTGCTCACGATCAATGCCACTAACATTTCCCCATGTAAAGGTTACTAAGTTGTGCTTTGGCAAAGCCAAATTTGCTTCAAGCACCTCTTGTTTTAATTTCTCTAGCATAAAATCTCCTCCTTTTGGCCAATATTATCAAACTGCCTTAAAGTAAGAATACGTTTACAATTCTGTGAAAATATTTTTCAAGTTTCATAGTATCAAGCTATTAGACTCGATGAATTTTACCACTTTCTAAATTCATTGATGTTATCCGTACAAGAGTGAGAGTAGACGCTATGTAGCTCTTTACAACCAACCTTACAAGTTGATATTATATCTTTTCAAACTTGTACGTATAACCTTTAAGTTGATTGTACCACCTATCGTTATTTTTTCAATGGTATTTTAAAAAGTTTTCGCATATAAAGTAAAAAAAATAGGAACAACTTTTCTAATTGCTCCTATTTTTCTATAAAATACTTATTCCTTAACCATACGAATCCCAAAAACCTTCGGTACTTTTTGTCCCTCATGTGCACAAAACTTTACTTTCACCCTGCTCTTATCCACTGTTGCATGATTGGGGATTTCATACTTTACTAGAACAAACTTATTCATTTCTTCTGACTCTATTTGTCCTTTTTCCAAGATTACTTCATCTACTGTGATATTGAAGGATTGCATAACTTCTATTTCCTTCGTGTACATAACAACAAGGTGGTTCACTTGATTAGGGAGAACTTCTAGGGTAAAGGAGAAGTATCCGCTTGGCCAAGTATCCCTGTATTTACGATTAGAGAGTACACCATAACCAACATGCTCCCCTTCAAATTCATGATCACGTTCTGGTTGCATTTCTCCCGGCTGCACAAAATCTACGGTTTTCAGTTTGAGTTCACGTTCTTTCTCAATTGAGTCTTTATAGGAGATTTCAGTTTCAATCCACTTTTCACTATTAAATATATCCCAATAGACTGATGTACTTCGATCATGCATTTGGTAAAAAGGAGATAACCTGACGTCTCGCGGAAATCCTAGGTTCTTTGTTTCGAATTGCTGATTCTCATCCGAAACCGGCATAACCTGACTAAGCACTTCCGGATCGTCTGTTACCAATACAGGTGTATACAACAGATCTGTAGCATCCTTTTCTTGATTGATTGGTCCTAAATCACCTGCCAAAACAAGCGGTCCATTCATAAACGCGATCCGATTTGGGTTATCACTCATTGATTCCACTCGTAAGGTCATGGGGATCTCTAATTCTAGTTGATCACCACTATTCCATACCCTTTCAATCGTGATAAAACTAGAAGGTTGTGCATCATGGCTGTATGGTTCACCGTTTATTAAAACGGTCATCCCCTTTTCTGCCCAATAAGGGTAACGAACTGATACAGAGAACTCTTTAGGTACTAAGGACTCAATTTCAAGTGTAATAGAACCGTTTTCTGGATAGGAGGTAGTTTGATTCACCACGACCCCCATCTCCTTCCAATCCAGCCTTGAAGGAATATACTGATTGACGACTAGAGCATTTTCACCTTGGAAATAGATGGCATTACCATAGCTTGAATGGTTTTCCATCCCTGTACCGACACAACATGTGAAATCATTGAATTTAGAATTATAAACCTTATGTCCGCCCATATCCAAGGAAACAAAATAGGTAACAGTGCCTTCACTTGGATGCTGAGAGGCTAAAATGTGATTATATAGAACCCTTTCATAATAATCCCCTTGCTCCGCTAGAGCATTCCATTGGAATAGATGGTTCGTTAGTTTTAACATATTGTAAGAATTACAGGTTTCACATGTATTTGCACCAAGACGGTCATTCAGTTTGCCCGCTTCACCAAAATGCTCATTTAAACTATTGCCGCCAATTACATAGGAATGTTGGTGTACCACTCGTTCCCAGAAGAATTCCGATATACGCCGGTAAGACTCTTTTTTAGAAATTTCATACTGTCGTGCAGCTCCGACCACTTTTGGGATTTGCGTGTTAGCATGTCTGCCTGCAAGCAGGTCTTTTCCTTCTGCAAGCGGATTTAATAGTTCTGCGTGATGGAAGAGTTCAGATAACTTCCAAAACCGTTCCTCACCCGTATCTTCTGCAAGGTCTGCCAAGGTTTCCGACATCCCGCCAAATTCGCATTTCAATACGTCCTGTACCTGGTGTGGATTTAAGTTTGAAAAAACATCCTCCAACCACAAACCAAGCTTTCTTTCTACTTTCAGTGCCTTTTCGTTTTTTGTCAGTTTGTAAGCGTCACGTAAGCCTGCAAACAATTTGTGTATCGAATACAGCGGGACCCAGCCCCCGTTCAAGTCAAAGCCTTGGGAGCGGATATCCCCTGCCTTTACTTCCTCAAAAATTTCTTTGCCACGGGGTACACCAGATATATAGCCTGTTCCATGTGCTTCTTGGCATACCTCTAGTTCACCTACCAAGTAATTTACACGTTCAGTGAATCGAGCTTCTTCCGTTGCTGCAGCCATCATGGCACAAGCGGATAAGTAATGTCCTAAAGAATGACCAGAAATGCCTAAAGCTTCCCAGCCTTCATAATTTTTCGCCTTCGGTTCTAAGCCTGCATATTCACGGAACCTCGATAGAAGTCTGTCAGGCTCCAACTGTAATAAATACTCTTTATTTAAATCCATAGCATGCTTAAGTGGTCCAGCCGTAACACGAACGTGATTGAGTTCAAACGCTTTTAACTTCATCTGATATCTCCTTTAGTTAGCTTTTCCAAGCTTCTTTTTGCCCCAAAGAACGGTTCCCTCTTGATCCATTCCTGTGAATACAATTGTCCCATGCCAGTTCTCCCAATCCCATGCAGGAATTACTTTCAGGCTATAAATCCAATAACCGTCAGGCGCAACTCCTGGGTCATATATTGATAGTTTTAGAGTATTTTCTCCGGTTAACTCCCAACTGCTTTTTTCTTTATTTTCCACTTTCCCTTTAGGCAGCAGGGTTAGCTCCGTAGAGGTTTGTAAACTATCATCATACCGTGGGAGGAGAACTTGTTCGTAGTGGCCAATCAGATTTTCTTCTTTGATTTTTTGTTCTTTTTCCCCTGCAAATCTCTCAGGAGACACGACTGGCCAGCCATCTTCTGTCCAAAGAATTTTTCGAACATGCAAATGGGACCAGAATATATCTTCACCTGCTCTGGCATTGTGGGTGAGATAATAGTTGCCATCCTCTTCTAGCAGACCATTGTGCCCCGTCCCAAGCCAGCCATCACTATTCTCAAACGAATAGGCTCCTACTAATTTGTTACCAGTATTAAATGATTCATCGGTGGTATCTACCATATCTCTGTCGTTGTAGTCTAAATAAGGTCCTGTGATGCTTTTAGAGCGAGCGGTTCTGACATTATATGTATCTTCTAACCACTCATATGAGACGGTTAAATAATAGTAACCTGTATCAGGGTTGTACATAATTTCAGGCCCTTCAATTCCATAGCTCATGTTTTTCCTTTGCGCAATTAATGTTCCTTCATCAGTCGAATCTACTAATTTTCCCGTATCCTTATCAATTAGGGTAATAAAAATGCCGCCAAAATAGGAACCATACACCATCCAAGGCTGTCCTTCATGATCGATGACAATATCGGGATCAATTGCGTTAGCGGTATAGTCATCACCTTCTTTTGTTTTAAAAACGGCTCCTTCATCCTTCCAAGGTCCTTCAATACTATCACTCGTAGCAAGACCAATATAGGAGTTTCTTTTTCCTACAGAAGAAACAGAGTAATATAGATAAAACTTATCATTCATTTCGATTATATTTGGGGCCCAAAAGGTATTCCCATTTGTCCATTCCCATGCTTCCATTGAAACTTGTTCAAATACCCGGCCAACAAACTCCCAGTCTATTAAATTCTTTGACTTTCTAATTTGAATACCTGGAGTTGGCGAAGCCCCAATCATGTAATCCGTCGAGAAAGTATAATACCACTCATCCGCTTTAATGATGGCAGCATCATGAGTGAAATTCGTTGTCCATTCCTTCTCTTTGTGAATTATGTCAGAATTGACATTCTGGACTGGCTGCTCGGCAGGTGCTTTAGGAAAATCAATTCCTGACACGTCATAATTATTTGGCTTGGAAAAATTCACCCCTAGCAAGACAACTGCTATTACTAGTATTAAAATGATGAGCCCAAGGACAATCATTTTAGATTTTCTTTTCATTGTGCAAGCTCCTTCTATGTGCTTATTAAACAAGGCTAAGTTAAAGGACTAGTTGATTTTGTATCATATTGATTTGCGCTCCAGGTACGAGACTCCTGCAGGAGTAAGGGACAGGGGAGACCCCACAGGCGCTTTAGCGCCGAGGAGGCTCCCCGGACCTCCTGCGGAAAGCGAAGCACCTGGAGCGCAAATCATCAGGAAACTTTAACACAGCCTTATAATAAAAGGCACTTATCAAAACAATGCTGATAAGTGCCTTACTAAACTCTATTAAACTTCAAAACCACGAATCAAGAATGCACTTGCATTTGATTTAGTTGTATTAACCTTTCACACCGGAAATAGCGATTGATTCGATGATTTGCTTTTGGAAAATGATAAACACAATTAACATTGGCAATAAAGCGATGACAGATGCTGCCATGATTAATGGGTAATCACTTTGAATCGCATATGATGCGTTAAAGTTAGCAATAACCAGCTGCAATGTTTGCTTCTCCGGTGAGTTTAAATAAAGGATTGGACCTAAGTAGTCATTCCATATTCCCATGAACCACAAAATCAACTGTGCAGCAACCGCTGGCTTAATCAATGGAAAAATGATCTTGTAGAAAATTTGGAAATAAGAGCATCCATCGATTTTTGCTGCTTCAATGATCGAATTCGGAATACTTGTTAAAAACTGTCGTAAAAAGAAAATCATGAATATGTTTCCGAACAGTCCTGGTACGATTAATGGCAGTAAGCTATCAACCCAGCCGACAGTAGAGAACATGATAAACTGCGGAATCATAATTACCGGGTAAGGAATCATAACAGAAGCAAATAGCAATAAGAAAATCTTATTTTTCCCTTTAAACTGTAATTTAGCAAATGCAAATGCCGCTAAACTAGAAGTGAATGTCCCAACAAGTGTGACAGAAACCGCTACTATTAAACTATTACTAATACCGGACAGCAATGGTCCCATTGACCAGATTTCAGCATACTTAGCAAACGAAATCGTTTCTGGAATCCATACTGGCGGCAGGGCAAATACATCTTCTTTTGATTTAAGTGAAGTAGAGAACATCCATAATAATGGTGCTACCATGAAGATAGCTCCTATACTTAAAAAGGCAAAAACAAATATATTTGTAATCCTATCTTTTTTCTTTTCAGACATTGGTTCTGCTTTAACCGACTTTTTATCTGCAAATGCAACTTCCATTATTTAAAGCCCCTTTCTTTTGCTCTTTTATTTCACCTGTTATTAATCCAAATCAAAGGAAGATTTTTCGTTAATCTTAAATTGGATCAGGGTAATAATAAAGATGAAAAGTCCCAGTACTAAGGCCATTGCAGATGCATAACCTAATTGGAAGTTACCAAATGCTTTTTGCCATACATAAAATACAACTGACGCTGAACTATATTCTGGTCCGCCAGTAGGAGTCATAACGTTAATTTCAGTAAAGATTTGCGCACCGCCAATAATATTGGTTACGATGATGAAGAAGGTAACCGGCTTTACCATTGGAAGTGTAATATACCAAAATGCTTGAAGCGCTCCAGCACCATCTAATTTAGCTGCCTCATAGAATGATTTAGGTACGCTTTGTAATGCTGCTAAATATAAGAGCATGGTGTAGCCTAAGCCCTTCCAAACTGCCATGATAATCAAAGCAGGTTTAACCGTGCTAGTATTTTGAAGCCAGTTAGGTCCCTCAATACCAAATAAAGCTAAGAATTGGTTAACTAATCCATAATCTCCGTTGTAAGCCCATTGCCAAAGAATAGAGATCGCAGCAATAGAAGAAACAACTGGAATATAGTACAGCACTCTAAATGTGTTCGTTCCAGGAATCCCTCTATTCAATGCCATGGCAAGTAAAAGCGCAAGAATAATTCCGATCGGGATACCAAGCATCATGTAAACCGTGTTAAACATGGATTTATAGAAATACTCATCTTGAAATACATTGATGAAGTTTTCTAATCCAATAAAATTCATTTGTCCTAATCCATCCCAGTCTGTAAAAGCTCCATAGATTGAATAAATAAGTGGAGCCATTGCAAAAATGAGGAACCCTAAGACAGGTGCTGCAATAAATAAGTAAGCATATCTCTGTTCTGTCCGATACAGTTTGGAATGTGAAGCGGCTTTCATCTTTCCTCACCCTTTCAAAGAGCATTAAGTATATTGAACATTTCCCTTTTTCTAAATTTCTTTCGTAAAAAAATTTAGATAAAAGGAATAAATGGTGCTAGTAATTATCTCAAAAAACTAGCACCATTTACACTATGTCAAAGTATCATTTTCGCCTTACTTAGCAGCTTTCTTTTCTGCCTCGATTGCTGCATCTAATAGTTTTTGCATCTTAGGCTGTGCTTCTTTTACATATTCCGCAGCAGTTTGCTTACCATCAAGTACTGGCTGGATGTTCTTGAAGAATTCATCATACCATTCACCTGTATAAGTTTTTTCAGCTGGGAATCCACGGCCGTAATCGTTAATAATATCAAGGAATTCTTGCTTGTTTGCAGGCTTGATTGATTCATTTGCAGCCCACTGCTCAGCAACTGTTACGCTGTTTGGTAATTGAACTTGAGCATCTACTAATGCTTGGTTTCCTTCTTGGTCAGCAGATAGATATAATGCCAACTCAGCAGCTGCTTCTGCATTTTTTGAAGTAGCTCCTACGCCAATACCTAAAGAACCAACCCATGCAGCAGGCTTACCAGTTTTACCTGCAGGCCATGGCATTAAGTCATAATCAAACTTTAATTGTTCTGCATATGTTGCCATATCCCAAGGACCAACAGGGAAGAACGCTAATTCGCCTTTCATCCATCTTTGGTACGTGTCTAGTGTTTGTGCTTCTGCAATAGAAGGAGTGACTTTGTGAACATTTTGTTGGTCTGCAAACCATTGTACTGCTTCTGCAAATTCTGGAGTATCAACTGTTACTTTTGTTCCTGTTTCATCGATCCAGTCCGCACCATTACTCCAAGCAATTGGTTGCAATGACCATTGAATGTTGAATCCAGTACCAAATTGATCATTTTTGCCATCGCCATTTGTATCTTTTGTTAATTGTTTTGCTACATCAATAAATTCATCTAATGTGTAAGGCTTGTCTTTATCAGGAAGTGGAATTCCAGCTTCTTCAAACATCGTTTTGTTGTAACCTAATGCAAATGGACCTAAGTCTTTTGGTAATCCGTAGATTGCACCTTGACCAAGTGTTTCACCATCAAAACGATATTTATTGATACCTTTTTCCCAAATATCGTCGATGTTTACACCTTCTGAACCTTCAACGAACTCAGTGATATCTTTTAATACACCAGAGTTAACATATGCTTTTACTTGAGCTGGGTTATAGAAGAATACATCAGGAATCTTCTTTCCAGCGATTGCTGCTTTTAACTTCGTATCATATTGATCTGGAGCAACTTGAACTAATGTAACTTTAACATCTGGATTTGATGCTTCAAAACG
>JBFNER010000027.1:0-57383 GCA_040797665.1 Neobacillus sp.
TAATTCCTGATGGATACCAAACCACTGAATTTTTGTCGGAATTTTATAACATAAACAAAAATAATGAAATACTTCATATTTAATTTTTGAAAAAATAAATCTAAAGGATGGAAGGGGATTGTATTGAGGAGCCGTAGCACTAAACATCTGATTGAATAATTTTAAAACTAGGGAAATCTAAGTCAAGAATTTATTAATTTATACATAAAATAGTTAACTTGTTTTACTGCCCACCCTCTTTATTGAATAGAGTGTATATCTCCAAAAATCAGTGATGAGATAACACTCAGGGACAAGTTTAAAAACTAGGGTAATCATATTAAAAGATTACAAATTAAAAAATATAATTTTTATAGACGTAAAAATAATATCCCAAATAATCGCCAAATATATGAGAAGGATTGAATGAAATGGACATTAAATTACTTGTTGGTAAAAATATCAGAAAAGCAAGAAAGCATCAAAAGCTAACACAAGCCGACTTAGCAAGTCTTTTAAAACTTTCAAGGACTTCCATTGCAACATGGAGGATGGCAAACAGAATGTTTGGCTAAACGATTTGAAAGAAATAGCATTAGCTCTGAATTTAACGATTAGTATGTTATTGGATGTTTGCGAAAGCGAACAGACTTCCAATTAAATTAGTCAATATTTTATAACAAAAACAAATTTATTGGAATAAAGATAACTAGATTTATGAAAAAATATAAAAAGAGTGATAGAAAGAGAGAAGTGATTCTACCATGATATATAAATCAATCAGAACAGGACAAATTTTGTAAGATACGGTTGGTAAACATATCTAGGCACATTGTTAATCTATCATTACTAGTAGATACTCTTTATTGGTATAGAAAATAAAGAAAGGCAAAGAGTGGGAATTGATTTGTCAATGGGGTAAAATGCTACGCACAGAAGGCTTGTGCATCTGGGAGGATAAAGGAATCATTTCCTCAGTTAATGTAGAAGAAATACTCACCACTGCATCCTTCGCAATTCATGGATAGACCACAAATTATTTTTTACGAAGAAACAGGTAAGTTTGTAGTGTGGTACTGTTTCAAATAATTATAACTCATTTTAAAATAAACGGATTAGACGTACAGTTTTTTTAAATGTGTTTAAGTTTTAGGGTTGACTAAAAGACATGGAGTAAAAGGAGGAAACTTTATGTTGGAACAATTGAAAAAGGATGTTTTGGAAGCGAATCTTCAGCTGCCAAAACATGGATTGGTTACTTTTACATGGGGAAATGTAAGTGGAATAGAACGTCAAACAGGTCTTGTGGTTATTAAACCAAGTGGTGTACCGTATGACAAGTTACAAATAGATGATCTTGTTGTATTAGATTTGAACGGGAACATTATTGAAGGGACGTTAAGACCTTCTTCGGATACACCAACACACCTTGCTTTATATCGAGCATTTAATCAAATTGGCGGAATTGTTCATACACACTCTCCATGGGCTACAAGCTGGGCTCAAGCGGGACGTTCAATTCCTGCGCTAGGTACCACACATGCGGATTATTTTTATGGAGAAATTCCTTGTACCCGTACTTTAACAGAAGAGGAAATTGAACGCGGATATGAGCTTGAAACAGGTAATGTTATCACCGAAGTTTTTGAAAAAAAAGGACTTGATCCTGTTGCCATGCCAGGAATTTTATTATCTGGTCATGCTCCATTTAGCTGGGGGAAAAATGTGAGCCAAGCGGTACATAATGCAGTCGTTTTAGAAGAAGTGGCTAAAATGGCATTAAACACTTATATACTGAACCCGCAAATTAAGGCAATTGACCAATTCCTGCTTGATAAACATTATCTTCGTAAGCATGGTGTTAATGCCTATTATGGACAAAAGTAGTTTGCGAAGAACATATTAACCTAAATCCAATTTAACTTGTACGGACGACTGGCTGGAGAGAACGAAATAATAGATTGTAGATAAATATCATTTATTACTTAGGAGGAATTACATTGTTAGCGACAAAAGATTATGAATTCTGGTTTGTAACAGGGAGTCAATTATTATACGGAGAAGATGTTCTTCGCCAAGTGGAGGCTAATTCAAAAATCATTGTAAATGGTTTGGACGATGATTTTCGAGTACCATATAAATTAATTTTTAAATCTGTTGTAAAAGATGCTGATTCCATTCGAAAATTAATCCTAGAAGCAAATTCAGACGAGAATTGTGCGGGAATCATTACATGGATGCACACATTCTCTCCATCTAAAATGTGGATTTCTGGACTTTCTTCCTTGCAAAAGCCTTATCTACATTTAGCTACACAATTTAACCGCGATATCCCATGGGAGTCAATTGATATGGATTTCATGAATTTGAATCAAGCGGCACATGGGGACCGTGAACATGGCTTTATTGCTACACGGTTAAATGTTAAGCGTAAGGCTGTCGTTGGGCATTGGGAAACCCCAGAAGTTAGGGAACGTGTTGGCAGTTGGATGAGAACAGCCGCTGCATTCGAAGAAAGCAAAAACCTTAAAGTTGCTAGATTTGGTGATAATATGCGCCAAGTAGCCGTAACAGAGGGTGATAAGGTTGAAGCACAAATCAAGTTTGGTTGGACAGTGAATGGTTACGGTGTGGGTGATCTTGTCCAGCGGATGAATGAAGTCACAGATCAAGAAATTGACCAGTTAATGGCTGAATATGAACAGCAATATCATATTACTCCCGAAGGACTAACAGAAGGTCCTGTCCGTGATTCCATTTGTTATCAAGCTAAAATTGAACTTGGTATGAAAGCATTTTTAACAGAAGGCGGCTACACGGCATTTACCACTACCTTTGAAGATTTACATGGTATACACCAGCTTCCTGGACTTGCAGTTCAGCGCTTAATGGAACAAGGATATGGTTTTGCTGGTGAAGGAGACTGGAAAACGGCAGCCCTTGTTAGATTAATGAAAATCATCGCAGGAAATGAAGGAACTTCCTTCATGGAAGATTATACTTATCACTTTGAGCCCGGAAATGAAATGGTTCTTGGTGCACATATGCTTGAAGTTTGCCCAACTATCTCTGCAACTCGTCCTAGAATTGAGGTTCATCCACTTGGAATCGGCGGAAAAGAAGACCCAGCGCGAATTGTATTCAACGGAAAAGGAGGTTCCGCATTGAATGCATCTATTGTGGACCTTGGACATCGTTTCCGTCTTCTTGTTAATGAAGTGGATGCAATACAGCCAGAAAAAGATATGCCCAATCTTCCTGTTGCCAGGGTTTTGTGGAAAACCCAGCCATCCTTAAGTCAGGCCGTTGAAAATTGGATTCATGCTGGAGGAGCCCACCATACTGGCTATTCTTATAAAGTAACAACGGAACAGTTGAGAGATTTTGCTGAACTGGCTGGAATTGAAATCGTCGTAATCAATAAGGATACTAAAACAGAAACATTTATTAACGAATTACGCTGGAATGAGGTTATCTACCGTTAAATTAATAGAGTATGATTTAAATGTAATTAATTACCAAAAACGAGGGGCTGTTCGAGACTAATAGCCCCTATTTTTAGCTTAGGGTTGAGGAACGGGAGGAAGATTACATGAGTCTTGATATAAAAAATGCAATACAAAGTGGCAAAACAGTTCTTGGTATTGAACTGGGTTCAACTCGGATTAAAGCAGTACTCATGGGAGAAGATCATCAACCAATCGCATCTGGAAGCCATGTATGGGAAAATAGCTATGAGAGTAATATTTGGACCTAAAGTGAAGAGGAAATCTGGAAGGGTGTACAGGATAGCTATCAAAAGATGGCGAACGATGTGAAACGGTAATATGGCGTCACTTTACAAACACTTGGTGCTATCGGTTTTAGTGGGATGATGCACGGCTATATGACCTTCGACAAAAATGGAGATCTTCTCGTGCCATTTCGCACTTGTCGTAACAATATTACTGTACAATCTTCAAAAGAACTGACATAACTATTTAACTACCCCATTCCGCAAAGATGGAGTATTGCTCATCTCTATCAAGCTATCTTGAATCGGGAAGAACATATTGCTGAAATTAGCTTCCAGACAACTTTAGCTGGATATATTCATTGGAAGATGACAGGACAGAAGGTTGTTGGAGTTGGTAAAGCATCCGGTATATTTCCAATTGACATATAAACGAAGAACTATAATCTTACAATGATAAATCAATTTAATGAATTGATTGCACCTAGGAATTTACCATGGAAACTTGAAGAAGTTCTGCCTATAGTTTTGGAAGTTGGTGATAACTCCTGAGCCTAAGGATGTAGAGGGGTTTGAGCAATTTATGAACCGTTATACCAATGGGCTTGCAATCGAAAGAGCAGCAATAGACTATCTAAACTAAATAAAAAAGCATTCTTTGACAAGAAAGAGATAAAAAAAAGTCAGAAATGCAGGCTTTTTGAAAGGTGAAATGTCATGGATTACAGAGCGTTAGCAAATAAAGTGATAAGTAATATGACTAAAAACCCTAAAATGCCTTTTCAAAAAAAGGTTGACGATCTTTCTCATGGGGAAAAGAGAATATTAGGCTACCTTGCATTTTGGAAAAAAGGAGTTACATCGGGTGAAATTAGTGAGAAACTGTTTCTCAGTACTCCGCGTGTTGCATCTGTACTTAACAGTTTAGCTAAAAAAGGATATATTGAGCGAAATAGGGATGAGCGTGACAAGCGTGTTGTCATCGTCACCATTACAGAAGCAGGACATAAGTTTGTTATGGAAGAATATGAACAGGCCTTATCCATGCTTGAGACTACATTACAAAAACTAGGAGAAAAAGATGCAAAGGAGTTCGTTCGTATTTTAAAACGGATTACAGAAATTACAATGGAAGAAGATGAGTGATATTTAATGCAGACTCAAAAGAGGACGCATTTTATTTTAATAAGAATCTAACACTATTAGATTTATGCTGAATGGGAGTGTTTCATTATATGCTGAAAATATTTAAATATCTTCAGAAAAAGGATTGGCTATTAGTCTTTTCCAGTTTAGTTTTCATCGTGACGCAGGTGTATCTCGATTTAAAGTTACCTGACTATATGTACGAAGTGACCATACTTGTACAGACGGAAGGAAGTAAGATGAGCGAAGTTCTCCTTAATGGTGGATATATGGTTTTGTGTGCTATTGGCAGCATGGTCTCTGCTATGATTGTTGGTTTCTTTGCAGCCAAAGTAGCTGCTGGTTTTTCCGTTCGACTGAGAGGGCTGGTATTTGAGAAGACCATGTCTTTTTCAATGGAAGAAATCAATGGCTTTTCAACTGCTAGTTTGATAACACGCTCAACGAATGATATCACACAGATTCAAATGCTGATTGCCATGGGACTACAAGTAGTCATTAAAGCACCGATATTAGCTGTGTGGGCCATTTTCAAAATTATGGGGAAAAGCTGGCAATGGACGGCTACTACAGGGTTTGCGGTTGCCTTTCTTATTCTCATGTTATGTATCCTTATTTTTGTGGCCATGCCGAAATTTAAAGTGATTCAGAGTTTAACAGATAACTTGAACCGTGTTTCAAGAGAAAATTTGAATGGTATCAGGGTTGTTCATGCCTACAATGCCGAAAAATACCAGGAAGAAAAATTTGAAAAAGCAAACAACGACCTTACAAAGACGAATCTTTTTACCAGCCGGACAATGGCAATTATTATGCCGACAATGGGTGTGATAATGTCAGGAATGAGTTTAGCTATCTATTGGATTGGCGCCTATTTAATTAATGATGCTGCTTTACCAAATCGATTATCTTTGTTCTCGGATATGGTGGTTTTCTCTTCATATGCCATGCAGGTAATTATGGCATTTATGATGCTTTCCTTCGTGTTTATTATGCTTCCGAGGGCCTCCGTTTCAGCAAAGCGAATTAATGAAGTCCTCGATACAAAGGCAACCATTACCGATGGGGATGTAACAGAAGGGAAGCCGGGTCACTCAGGCGAAGTGGAATTCCGAAATGTGAGTTTTAAATATCCAGATGCTGCAGATTATATCCTTCGGAATGTAAGCTTTACGGCACATATGGGAGAAACAGTGGCATTTATCGGTTCAACCGGAAGTGGTAAGACTACATTGCTTAACCTAATTCCTCGATATTTTGATGCAACGGAAGGGGAAGTATTGGTTGATGGGGTAAATGTGAAAAATTATCGCCAGGAGTCATTACGGAATAAGCTTGGCTATGTTTCCCAAAAAGCCGTTTTGTTCAGCGGGACGGTATCTTCCAATGTAGCTTATGGAGTTAGTGGAAAGAATACTGAAAGCGATTTTGCCATTAGGAAAGCTGTGGAAATTGCTCAGGGGACTGAATTTGTAGAAAAAATGGAAAATCAGTATGATGCATCAATTGCCCAAGGTGGTACCAACATTTCCGGTGGACAGAAGCAGAGACTATCCATTGCCCGTGCAGTGTACAGACTACCGGAAATATATATTTTCGATGATTCTTTCTCAGCACTAGATTATAAGACGGATAGAGTACTTCGCTCCGTTCTGAAAAAAGAAACACAAGATGCTACTACATTAATTGTTGCACAGCGAATCGGTACCATTAAAGATGCAGATCGAATCGTTGTACTCGACGATGGTGAAGTGGTCGGTATAGGTACCCATCATGAGCTGATGAGAAATTGTGAAGTTTACCAGGAGATTGCCTATTCTCAACTGTCAAAGGAGGAACTTGAAATTGGGTACAAATAATCGTGAACATAAACAAAAGACACTACCAGGTCCGCCTCAAGGAGGCAGCCCTAGAGGTCAAGGCGCAAAACCTAAAGATTTTAAGAAAACTTTTAAGCAGCTCATCATGTATTGTAAAGTTTATTTACCAATGATTATAATTGCCTTGTTCCTAGCAATGGCAGGGGCTATTTTCAACATCATTGGACCGGAGTTCCTGAATCAGATTACCGATTTGATAACAGATGGAATGATGACTGGTATCGCTATTAAAGCAGTGGTCAATTTAGCAGCAATACTTGGGTTTCTATATGGATTGGGGGCTGTTTTCAACTATATACAAGGTTTCATTATGGCTACGGTCACGCAGCGCGTGTCCAAGAATTTACGGACTGATATTTCAACTAAGATCAATCGCTTGCCGTTGAAATACTTTGACAAGAACAGTACGGGAGATGTTTTAAGTCGTATCACAAATGATGTCGATATGATTGGACAGACAATGAACCAGAGCTTAGGTACGCTTGTATCTGCAATCACCATGTTCCTTGGCTCTCTCATCATGATGTTTTATACGAACTGGATTATGGCGATTTCAGCCATCATTTCTACTGTATTAGGGTTTGCTTTAATGACATTTATTATCTCAAAGTCACAAAAGTACTTCGCTCAGCAGCAAAAAGAGCTTGGGAAATTAAATGGTCATATTGAAGAAATCTATTCCGGCCATCATGTTGTAAAGGTCTATAATGGGGAGGAAAATGCAAAGGAAACCTTCCATGAAATCAACACAAGACTTTATGATAGCGCATGGAAATCTCAATTTATGTCAGGGCTGATGATGCCCTTAATGATGTTTGTCGGAAATTTTGGCTATGTGGTTGTAAGTATTGTCGGGGCTGCCCTTGCAGTGAATGATATCATTTCATTTGGTGTAATTGTTGCCTTTATGATCTATATCAGACTGTTTACACAGCCTCTCACACAAATTGCCCAGGCTGCTACCAACCTGCAGTCTACCGCAGCAGCCAGTGAACGTGTATTCGAATTCCTAACTGAAGAAGAACTTGAAGGTGAAAGCAACAAGTTGGAAAGACTAGAAACGGCCATTGGGGATGTGGAGTTTAGAAATGTACGCTTCGGCTATAGTCAAGATAAAATGGTGATTAACAACTTTTCAGCTACGGCAAAGTCAGGTCAAAAAGTGGCAATTGTTGGTCCTACAGGTGCCGGTAAAACAACCTTGGTCAACCTGCTGATGCGATTCTATGAAGTAAATGGTGGGGAGATTTTAATTGACGGTGTACCAACAAATAATCTCACAAGGGAAAACACACATGACCTTTTTTGTATGGTTCTCCAGGATACGTGGTTGTTTGAAGGCACCATCCGTGAGAATATTATCTATTCCAGAAAGGGAATAAGTGACGAGGAGATAGTGGAAGCGTGCAAAGCAGTAGGACTTCACCATTTCATTCAAACTTTGCCAAAGAGCTATGATACGATTTTGGATGATAAAGCAAATCTTTCCACGGGACAAAAGCAGCTCATCACGATTGCCCGAGCAATGGTAGAGCATAAACCATTACTCATTTTGGATGAAGCTACAAGTTCGGTTGATACCCGTACGGAATTATTGATTCAGCAAGCTATGGATAAACTGACAGTCGGAAAAACGTCCTTTGTGATTGCACACAGACTTTCTACAATTAAAAATGCAGACTTGATACTCGTTATGAAGGATGGAGACATTATAGAAAGCGGAAATCACGAAGAATTACTACAGAAAAATGGTTTCTATGCTGAACTTTACAATAGTCAGTTTGAAGAGGCTTCATAGCAGGATATTAATAAAGGACCACAAGAAATAATAAAATCTTGTGGTCCTATATTGTGATGATTTAACCTAATAACTTTTTTATAAATGGAGCGGTAGATTTTCTGGTTACTAAGTGAAATATACGCAAGAGGCAACCTAATCTACTCATTTGGTTGCCTTTTGTCTACAATCTGAAGCACTGCTTTGAATTTCAAATTTTCAATTCTTTTTTATTGTTTAATTTAACTAAAGGTATGATTATGTTTTAAAATTTCTAGTAATTGACCTGCCATATAACTTGAACTATATTTAAATCCCCCTGTAACCCATTCAATAATTAAACCTAATATAGCATATGCTTGATAACTTGCATGCAATTCTGAGTTAATAGAAGGTTGTGTTGGGAAACAATCGATTAAATCATTCAAAGCAAGTTCTTTTAACACATTGCAGAGCTTACGTTCAAAGCCAATTAATGTATCAGATTGAAAAATAAGTGAATAGAATTTGGCATATTTACTCACATGGTCAAATATTTTTATCGCCGAAGATGTTAGGTTATTAATCTCAAACATATCAATGTTTTTATATGGTTCACGGTAAGACTCGATTAAATCAGTTATCACTTCATCAATTATTTCATTAAAAATGTCCTCTTTATACTGATAATGTTTATAAAAGGTCCCCCGGTTCAATTCTGCGGATACCACAATATCCGATATTGTTATATCCTTCAAATCTTTCTCTTGCATTAATGATACCAAGGCGTCCCTCATGGCCTTCCTCGATTTAATAATTCTTCTATCAATATAGTTATAATTAATAGACATAGAACTCCTCCACTGTACATTAAAAATTGTTAATACACACAAAACTCCATTTATATTGATTAATAAACATTTCTAAGTTGATTTGCTGATTGAATCGATTATTTAACAATAATTATACTATAGATATGTTAGTAAACAAATGTTGATTAAAACTGAATATTCGAATGCGAATGAGTATAAACTGATGGAGGAATTGATATGAGACTTCAAAATAAGGTAGCGGTAGTAACTGGAGCAGGTTCAGGAATGGGTAGAGCAATTGCTATTCTATATGCCAAGGAAGGAGCAAAAGTAGTAGTTTCTGATATTGACATTGTAGCAGCGAATTCTACTGTGGAAGACATAAAGTCTCATGCTGGGCATGCTATCGCCGTTATGGCCAATGTTGCTAAAGAAGAAGATATACAAAACCTTATCAACACAACTGTTAATACCTTCGGGACTTTAGATATCTTAGTCAATAATGCAGGAATCATGGATAACTTTGAACCTGCTGGTGATATTGAAGATGAAAGATGGGAGAGAGTCTTTGCAATTAATACTACTAGTGTTATGCGTTCAACACGTAAAGCCTTACCAATATTTTTAGAAAAACAAAATGGTGTCATTATTAATGTGGCTTCTGCTGGTGGACTTCAAGGAGCTAGAGCAGGGGCCGCTTATACAGCTTCTAAGCATGCAGTAGTTGGTTTTACAAAAAATACAGGTTTTATGTACGCAACAAAAGGCATCCGTTGCAACGCAATTGCACCAGGTGGGGTTGAAACAAACATCGGATCTTCCATGACAGGTGTGAATGAATTTGGTATGGGACGAATTCAATCAGGATTAGGAATAAACCCGCGTGTAGGTAAACCAGAAGAAATTGCAGAAATAGCGATTTTTCTTGCATCTGATGAATCAAGCTTTGTGAATGGAACAGTTATTACTGGAGATGCAGGTTGGACAGCTTATTAATTTTTGGTACTAATAAATATGTTAAAACCGTTGAGATTTATCTTGACGGTTTTTTCTGACGGAACTGAGGTTAACCTTCAGGTAGTGATTGACTGAGATTACATTGCAGTGGATGGAAATATCCTGGAATTTGATGGTCCGCCTTTTTTTTGATGAAATATTGTCGAAATTTTATAAGAAAAACAAAAATATTGAAATACGAATATATCGATTGATGTGAAAATTAAAGTCTATTACCAATTGAATTATTCATTCTTTTAATTGTTTGGAAATTATTCAAATTATATATAAGGTGATATCCTGAGGGATTATGAAGTGTTAACTAAAAAGGCAATGGAAGTGACTCCAGAAGGGGTGAAAAACGACATTGAAACCATAATTAAGGGAAATGTGGGTGTTGTGGGTAGTAGTTATATTATTAGCAAGCTCCATCAGCTGTATTCACCTGGAATACGCTATACTATCGCGTTAAACATGGGTAATTAATATTGGCACCGAGTTAGTCAGGAACGATTAACATTTATTGATAATAATCTGGATCTATTAGACCTGATAAATAAAAAATTCCAGGATGAGAAAAGGGGAAAAATGAGACAAGAATAGTCATAAAAAAATTATGGCTTTTTTAAAAATTGCTACTAAAGCTGGTTGTAAGATATATAAGGCTTACTTTTTTTAAAATACGCTCAGTTTTTTCTATTTAAAGTAATTTTAAAAATACAATTCAATTTATTGGCGGGCACGGGGATGCGGCCACGGTCATTCCATGGACGTTATATCTGCAATATGTTGACAAAGTATAACTTCTTCAACAGTTCGATACGATGAAGGACTTGGTGGATTACATTAGGAGAATGGATGAGGAATCAGGCGGAAAGAGATTGTGGAAATTAGGTTTCCATTTTGGCTATTGGCTGGCACAAGATGGGCCAGATCCACAAAGCCCATTGGGTGGGATAGATTCCTATTATATTGCATCCGCTTATTATTGTTATTCAGCACAACTTGTATCAAAAGCAGCAGCTGTTCTAGGTAAAGTCGAATGAGCAGAAGAATATTTGAATCTTGTAAATGAGATTAAAGAAGCCATAAAGAATGAATATTTTACTCCAAATGGCAGAAGTGCCATTAACACTCAAACGGCGATGATCGTTGCACTTTATAGGATCTGATCCCGGAAAATTTCCGACCACGAGTAATAGAAGATTTGAGGATAAAACTTCGTGAAGACAATATGCATTTGAAAACAGGTTTTGTTGGTACTCCCTATTTCTGTAACGTATTATCAGAAAATGGAGCCAATGACGCGGCCTACACCTTATTGTTGAATGATGACTTCCCGGGTTGGTTATATGCCGTGAAATTAGGTGCAACAACAATTTGGGAAAGATGGAATTCTGTTCTTCCCGACGGTACGATTAGTGGAACAGATATGAATTCGCTTAATCACTATGCATATGGCTCCATTGCTGAGTGGATTTTTCAGCAAATGTGCGGCATTAATCCAGTGGAGGATGAACCTGGTTTCAAAAAGATAAAATTTAGTCCGAAACCTTATGGAAAACTTCAAAATGCGAAGGAAAAGCTAAATTCTGCATCAGAAACCATTGAAAGCGGATGGGAGATCAAAGAGGATGGGTCCTCGTCTTTCGCATTTATTGTTCCATTTAATACAACAGCCGATGTAATTCTCCCAGATGTAGCTTATGAAACGATAAAAGTAAACGGTGTCTCCCTGATTGATAGCAATATTGCGGCAGGGCAAAATGGCGAGTCGTACATTGTGAACTTGTGGCAGGTAAATATGTGTTCAACTATATGCCTACAAAAAGCTATATCCTGAACTATAGTACGAATAGTAGTCTTAAAGAGCTTCTAGAAAATGATATAACAAGGGAGATTTTTGAAAAGGAGCTCCCAGAAATAGCAGGTAATATTCTAGTTAAGGCTAGGTTCTTAAAAAACACTGAGAGAATTAACCGAAGTACCCCTATTTAAAACGTTGGCACCAACTGAAAAATTAGATGAATTAGATGAAAAATTTCTTCTAGTTCGTCAGTAATGGTAATTGGTCGTGCTGCTATTCCCTTAAAGGATGTAGCAGCACGATGAATCTCTACTATTTTATTAAAAGGAGCACATGCGATGTTTTTTACTCAAAATACTAAAATTGGTTACATTTTGGCAAGTCCAAAAGGCAGAGAAATACTATTAAAGCATGCACCTGAACTGAAGGATTCTCCATACATATTTTTTACTAAAATGAGAAGTTTATCAGATTATGTAACAGCTAATCAATCCATTAACCGGTCAGAGGATTGGTTGAGTACAGTGATGAATGAACTGTCTGCCGTAGAATATGAAATGGATACGAATACAGCAATACTTCCACTATCCAACTATGAATCAGATAGTATTCAGATCGGTTCGGCTGATATTTTCGCAGCAGAATCTGTTGGTAAATGGGACGTATTCGAAATTGAATTAAATGGACCGAGCCATGGTAATCCATTTGTGGATGTTGCACTTACTGCACAATTCTCTTGTGAGGGATATATTCTTGATATAAACGGTTTCTATGATGGCAATGGGACCTATAAAATTCGGTTTATGCCTGAAAAGGAAGGGCAATGGTCCTACCGTACAACGAGTAATGCACGTTCCTTGAATGCGATCGAAGGTCAGTTTACTTGTGGCCCAGCAAATGAAACGAATCACGGACAGGTGAGGGTATCTGATACGTTTCATTTTACCTATAGAGATGGAACTCGTTATTTACCAGTTGGAACAACCTGTTATGCATGGACCCATCAACCTAAAGAACTCGAGGAGCAAACTTTAGCTACCCTTTCTGAAAGTCCATTCAATAAGATGAGGATGTGTATTTTTCCAAAGGCATATTTATTTAACGAAAACGAGCCAATACACTACCCCTTTGAAGGTTCAATAGAGGAAGGATGGGACTATACTAGATTTAATCCAATATTCTTCCAGCATCTCGACCAACGAATTGCAGAGCTTAAAAAGTTGGGCATTGAAGCCGATTTAATTCTGTTTCATGCATATGATCGTTGGGGCTTTTCAGAAATGGGTAAGTCTGCAGACGATCGCTATTTAAAATACGTAATTGCTAGATTATCTGCTTTTTCAAATGTGTGGTGGTCCCTTGCTAACGAATACGATTTAATGTGGTCGAAGGAAGAGGAGGATTGGGAACGCTTTGCAAGTATCGTAACCAATCATGATCCATACAACCATCTTATTTCCGTGCATAACTGCTTTACCTTCTATGATTATACGAAACCTTGGGTTACACATTGCAGTGTACAAAGGGTTGATGTCTATCGAACATCAGAAAATACAGATGAGTGGCGAAAACAATGGGGTAAGCCAATTGTAATTGATGAATGCGGTTATGAAGGAAACATCAATATGGGTTGGGGAAACATCTCTGGTCAGGAAATGGTTCGTAGATTTTGGGAAGGTGCAATCCGAGGTGGATACGTTGGCCATGGTGAAACCTATTTGCATCCAGAAGATATTCTTTGGTGGTCAAAAGGCGGCGAACTTCACGGTACAAGTCCAACTAGAATAGGCTTCCTTCGTAAAATTGTTGAACAATCACCAAATGGGATACTCAACCCGATCGTATCTGAATGGGATGCTCCAGCAGCGGGCATTGTTGACAAATTTTATTTATATTATTACGGCTTTAATCAGCCAAGTTACCGAGAATTTACCATGTCACCGGGAATTCAGTACAAAGTTGACGTCATTGATACATGGAATATGACAATCGAGGAGCAAGAAGGTACGTTTGAAGGTAACTTCAAAATCGAATTACCCGCCCGCCAATACATGGCCATTCGGTTGAAAGCAATATAATCCCTGTCTTATTGAAAAGCTGTTATCGCATAGATTGATGTTAAATTTAGGGTTTTGATGACAAATCACACGGTCTGTCAGAAGGATTAGTCCTTAATCCAGGGTCTTGAGGACATTTATTTTTTTGTAAATCCGAATTAGTAAATTTTCTATTAAAGAAAACACAAATTTATAGTTTGTTTCACAAATATGAAATATTAATATACTCACGTAAACTAAAATTATAGTAATTAGAATTTATAAAGGATTGGTCGTTAAGGAGTTATTGGAGGCAGAATGGTTGAGAAAAAATTACCGTGAAATTTGGGATTCAAGCCCAAAAGGCAACTGAATTCGTAACAAAATCAGCTCAATTTAATAGTGATATTTATATTTTGAAAGAAGGGAAAGTAGCTGCTTGTAAAAGTATTATGGGTGTAATGTGTTTTGCAATTAGAAAGGGAGAGAAAATTGTCCTAAGGGCAGACGGGTTGGACGAAGTTGAAGCAATTAGGGTCTTGGAAGCATTCCTAATGGTCAAAAATTAATGATTTTTAAATCACGTATTAACTTTAAAATTATGATATTTTCTTGAAGGGTAGCCGGAGTGAAAAGAAAATGAATAAACTTAGCACAGAACAATTACTAGAAGTTTATAAAGAAGCAATTAGGCATGATTTAAGTAAAGATTTTATTTTGTTAATTTCGGAAGAATTAAATAAGCAAAAAGTGGTGTCTTCTTCAGGGCTTTGAAGTGCAAGCCTAAACATAGAGACCTAAATTATGAACTGACCTATTAAAATGAGACATCGAAAAAAACACCAATTATGCTGCATGTTCCCTAAACTTAATAGGGGACAGGTAGTTTAATTTTGCCTGAAGTCGTTTGATTATAATGATTGATGAATTTTTCAACTCTTTCGATTACAATAGCATTTGTAAGAAACTCTCTTCCTTTAGAGTAGAATTCTTCTGACTTTATAGTGGAGTGGAAGGATTCAATGACGGCATTATCCAAGCAATTTCCTTTCCGGGACATGCTGGTGGTAATGCCTTTTTCTTTTGCTATTCTTTGAAAAGAGTAGGATGTATATTGAGCTCCCTGATCTCTATGAAGTATTAAGTTACTCTTTTCCCGACTTTCTGCAGCGTCCTTTAAAGTATCTATCACTAAAGAAACTTCTTGGATGGTACTAATTCGGGGTATGCGATTATCTCAATATTATATAAATCCATGATAGTGCTGAGATAAAACATAGATTGTCCGAACGGAAGGTAAGTAATATCCGTTACCCATTTTTCATTTTGTCTTGAGGCTTTAAAATTCCTATTTAATTGTTAGGGACGACTACATTCATTTCTCCAGCAATATTATTTTTCGTTTTGGCCTAACACGGCATTGCAGATTATATTTTTGCATAATCCGTTGTACTGTATTACGATTTACCTCCCTCTTATAATCACGTATTAGCCAGGCTCTGACTGTCCGATGGCCAATTAGAAATATATTGCGTTTACAAATTTCAATAATTTGATCTTCAAGTTCAGTTTTTAATTTTGAGTTCTGTGTTTTCCACCTATAGTAAGTCGACCTAGATATATCTAAACATTTACAAAGTATAGTTACATTTAACGAATAGTCTTTCGTTTCTTCATTTAACACAGTCCTCTCAAGAGTTTTTCTTGTTGTTTTGGTGTCCTTTACTTTCATATTCACTCTTCCTTTCTAATAAAAACAAAGATAACGATTTGTTTTGTAAAAGTAACTTTGGTTTTTTCTTCTTTTTTACTTCTGTTACAGCATTTCCAGATATTTTTGTGGTTTACTTGAATACATTTTTTTGTAATGAAATTATAGGAAAATGTTAATTTAAAGAGGAATAGCAAGAAAAAATACAAAAAAATGAATGACATAAAGAACAGAAGCCTTGACACCAAGTTAGTGTCAAGGCTTCTGTTCTTTATTGAGTAATGCTACATGAAAATGATCCAATATTTGAACAACCTAAAATTTATAAATCATTTTTATGAAATTAGCTATTTCATAGAGTGAATGTTGGCGACCTGGGAAGTACCAGTATTTTGCGCAGTAATTCGGAGGTGTTTCTTTATGTCGATTACTTAGTAAATTGTTGGTCAAAGTTGTAAGATAATAAATATCCCCTCTCCATAATAACATTGTCCTATTGTTGGTGATAATGATCTCAGCAGCTTCATAGTCAGAATAACCATCTCTATTTTTAAATAAAATATGGTCACCCGAGTTGATGTAACCATTTATTAGTAAGAAGTCCAATGTGGGAACTCTAGAATAATTGTCCATAGTTTGATTTTTGCTTGTTGTATCCTCTACAAGCGATCTAGTCTGTTCAAACTCATTACGATAGAAAAATTCATTGATATTAAATACAGTGTACTTTGATATTTTGTTAAGGTTTCTCATTCGATCCCGAAAGTTCGAAGTAAGATCTGGTAATGTAATCACCTTTTCTTTAAAATTGGGATTCCAACTGAATAGCATTTCATCTTCATTTTCTGTACTCATGCTAATATTAGGTTGTTGGCAACCAAAAATCTCAGTTGAGATGTCATCAACAATTGATAATATTAACCGAGGTTTATTAGCAGCTGGAATAATTTTCTTTACAAAGAACCAAGAGGTTTTGAAACTATCAATCATGTTTAAGGGTTTTTCAGGCAAATCTGTTAAGGATTTTTGATAAAATCTCAGCGTACCACGGTATATGACCTCGCAATTATATGTAAACAGTAAGTTGCAAATCCATTCATAATCTTTAGGTTCTTTAAGTCGGTCCCGATTGAGTGAGAAAAGGACCTGCCATGTATTAGACCATCTTTCGTGTCGCTCTAAAATCTTTTTTAATGTTTCCACAATTAGTTGGACATGTGTTCTATTATCTTTACCCAAAGAAAGACTTTCTGTTTGTTCAGAAATATAATTTAATGTTTCTTCTAAGTCAGAAATGCGGAAGGGTTGTATATACTTGTCTAAATCATCTTTCACACTCCGCATAACTTCCTGGGCAGTGTCTTCCGACATTAGAGCCCAAACAGGAAGGCCAAATAAATCACCATACTGTTCTAAATCCTTATATTTTTTCTTGATCACCTTACGGTTCACTACTCCATGATCATCTATCATTATTTTTTTTATGTCCTCATGATTAAAAGTTGCTTCCTTCATAAGTTGTTTTACAAGGTTATGGTCCCATCTGATCTTTATCTCTTGTAAATCTTTATTTTGGTTATTATTTTGTCTCAAAAAAATCCTCCTTTAAAATTCCACTAAAACCCTCATTTTTCAACTTTTATATAACCATAAATTCTGCTTTATTCTATGTATGCAGTTAAATCTAGTCTCAATATAGTTTGTAATGGCCGGTTATTCAAGGAAGAATAAAAGAGTTTCAAAGAAATTTCACAATATGAGTATTGTTGTGGTAAAGATTCTTGCATGCTAATTAAAATTTTATATATAATAAGAGTATGAATTAATAGATATACAATAATAAAAATTAAAGAATCTTTTGATAAAACGAGGTAGAACCTCCAGTTATCAGATGCCACTTGTGCTTATTAGCATTCTGCTGCATCTGTGATTGGAGGTTCTTTTATTTTCTAAAGGAGGAATAACATGGAAAAGGGTTTAAAATCAATTAAGGTATTAGAGGAAAATAGATTTTTGAAAAGAGAGGTACATAACATTGAGTACCATGTTACATTCAATGACTTTGTGAATTCTTGGTTTTATGAGGAGTATAAACTAAATGTAGAGCCTGATACTTTTAGGAGTTGCTGTTTCGATATGGATCATATTCTTGCATTTTTCGGGGATAAGATAATTTCAGAAATTACTATGAAAGATATTAGTGTTTTTCATAAAAGTCTAGATAAAGGTGGATTCTCAGATATTACAATTGAAAATATTCATAGATTATTTTCTGAACTGTTTTACGCAGCTTTGGTAAGAGGGCTTATAAAATTTGTATGAATGTTTCTAGGTCAACTATTATTGATTTATAAAAATAACGAGGAGTCAAATAAAAGGTTAGTTACAGTTTCTGTAACTTACCTTTTATTTTGCAACGGAGTGTCATTAAATAGACCATACACCATCGAAGTTCATTAAAGGCAATGGGTCTCCAGGTATTAGTACTTTCTAGCTTCGATGTACCAATACTAGGAACCTTTATTATTATTTGCTGATGTACATTAGCAACTAGATTTAAAAGATTAATAAATAAAGTATTCTACACCCTTTCAAAAATAAACAAAAATGGATTATAATAAAACAAAAATAAACAAAATAATATATCATCTAAGGGGATGGAAGTATGAAAGTGAGCTTATTTGCTACGTGCCTTGTAGATATGTTCCAAGGTAATGTAGGCAAGGCTACGGTCGAATTGCTAGAGAGATTGGGCTGTGAGATTGATTTTCCAGAATCACAAGTATGCTGTGGGCAACCGGCTTATAACAGCGGTTATACAAAAGAATCGAAAGATGCCATGAAGCGAATGATTGATACATTTGAGAATGCTGAATACGTAGTTTCACCATCAGGTTCATGCGCTTTTATGTTCCATGAATATCCTCATATTTTTAAAGGGGACCCAGTTTGGGGGCAAAGAGCAAAGAAATTAGCTGAGAAGACGTATGAGCTTACTCAGTTCATTGTTGATGTTTTAAAAGTAGAAGATGTTGGGGCAAAACTTGAGGGAACTGCGACATATCATACTTCATGCCATATGACAAGATTGTTAGGGGTAAAGGAAGCACCTATGACACTTCTGAAAAATGTGGAAGGGCTTCACTTTACGGAATTACCCGGAAAAGAACAATGCTGTGGTTTCGGAGGGACATTCTCTGTAAAAATGGCACAAATATCTGAGCAAATGGTTGATGAAAAAGTCTGTCATGTTGAGGAAACTGGTGCTGAATTCTTAATCGGAGCGGATGCAGGTTGTTTAATGAATATCGGAGGAAGAATTGATCGCAGGGGAAAACCAATTAAAGTACTGCATATTGCGGAAGTTTTAAATAGCCGTTAATAGATTCTTTAAGGGTAGAATACCAGGAAAGTGATCACATAGTGCGTTTATGTGACCAAAAATAAACGGTTCACTTTTTTCAAGAGGGTGGGAGAATACAGATGGCAATGAAAATAAGCAATGAAAAATTTTCGGAACGGGTCGACAAAGGGATTCATGATGAATTTATGCGCGGCGCGGTTTCGGGTGCACAGGATGGCATGGGTGTGAAAAGACGAAATGCAGCCGAGGAACTTGGAAACTGGGAAGACTGGCGCTCTCATGGTGAAGAAATCCGCCAGCACGTCCTTGAAAACTTAGATTATTATTTGGAGCAACTGAGCGAGAACGTGTCAAAACGCGGCGGTCATGTTTTTTTTGCCCAAACAAAGGAAGAAGCGAATGAATATATTCGAGATGTTGTGAGAAAGAAAAATGCCAAAAAAATTGTAAAATCGAAATCGATGGTAACGGAAGAAATCAGCTTGAATGCTGCGCTGGTACAAGAAGGCTGTGAAGTGATTGAAACGGACCTTGGCGAATACATCCTACAAGTGGACGATCATGATCCACCATCGCATATAGTTGTTCCGGCATTACACAAGAATAAAGAACAAATCCGTGATGTATTCACAGAAAAGCTTGGTTACAAGAAGACATCCAAGCCGGAAGAATTGGCATGGCATGCCCGTGAAATGCTTCGCGAAGAATATCTGACAGCGGATATCGGGATTACAGGCTGTAATTTTGCCGTGGCCGAAACAGGCTCTTTTAGCTTAGTAACAAACGAAGGTAACGCAGATTTAGTGACTGCCCTCCCAAAAACGCAGATTACTGTAATGGGAATGGAGCGGATCGTTCCTACTTTCGAAGAAATGGAAGTTCTGGTCTCCTTGCTAACAAGGAGTGCAGTAGGTCAGAAATTAACAAGTTATATTACAGTCCTAACTGGGACAAAGGAAGAATGGGATGTTGATGGACCTGAAGAATTCCATCTTGTAATTGTCGATAACGGGCGATCCAATATCCTCGGAGGAGACTTTCAATCCGTCCTTCAATGTATACGCTGTGCGGCTTGTGTTAACGTATGCCCGGTGTATCGCCATGTCGGCGGTCATTCCTATGGTTCGATTTATTCAGGACCAATCGGGGCAGTGCTTTCCCCGCTTCTAGGCGGTTATGATGAATATAAAGAACTCCCTTATGCATCAACGCTTTGCGGTGCTTGTACCGAAGTTTGTCCGGTTAAGATTCCGCTCCATAACTTGCTTCACAAACACCGGGAGGTCATTGTGGAGAAGGAAGGTAAAGCTCCAATTTCGGAAAAGCTGGCCATGAAGGCTTTTGGATTGGGTGCAGCATCCCCTGCTCTATATAATATCGGATCAAAAATAGCCCCGACCGCGATGACTCCCTTTACGGTGGGAGATAAAATCTCCAAGGGGCCAGGGCCATTGAAGGCTTGGACAGAAATACGTGACTTCCCAGCGCCAAATAAAGAGAGATTCAGGGATTGGTTTAAAAACCGCGAGAAGGAGGGCAAATAATCATGACTGGAACAATACAAAACCGCGAAACATTTTTAAATAAAATTGCGAGTCAGCTGGGACGCCCTCGAAAAACAACCCATGTTGAGCGGCCTAACTGGGAATTTCGTCCACAGGATGAAGTATTAAAAGGAGCAACCCAGGATGATTTATTGGAGGTATTGAAAGAACATTGCAAAACAATCCATACCACCATCCATGCCACCGACCTTAAAGAGTTACCAGCAACGCTAAATGATGTGGTTACCAATTATGGCGGGGGTCCAATCGTTACCTGGAAGGATGAGCGTTTCTCTGAATGGGGTCTTGACAAGTTGATGAAATCGGATTGGCCAAGCAAGGGAAATGATGTCTATGAGTGGGATTATATAAAAGGCTCAGAGAACATTGCCAAAGCAGAACAAGCTAATGTAGGAATCACCATTAGTGAAATCACATTAGCTGAGTCTGGAACAGTTGTTTTATTTAGCGATGAAAACAAAGGCAGAACCGTAAGCTTTTTGCCAGCGACCTATATTGCACTGATTCCAAAAAGTTCAATTGTACCTCGAATGACTCAAGCTGCTCAGAAAATGCGGGAAATTCATCAGCAAACAGGCCATGTGTCATCATGCATTAATTTTATTACCGGACCAAGTAACTCAGCAGATATAGAATTAAATCTTGTTGTCGGGGTACATGGACCAGTAAAAGCCACATATATCGTAATTAATGATTTATAATAATCTGCCTCATTCTGAGGCGGATTATTCTTTTTATTACAAGAATCAAATAAAAACAAAATAAAAACAAAATTAAAATAAGTTATTCAAAAATAAACAAAGGTATATTATAATAAGTTACAGAAGTTAATAAACATACAAACGGAGGATTTGGGATGGTTAAGAATCTTTGGAATCAAGAAGTAGCAACACAGGTAACAAAAGGGGTAGAAGAATTAGTATATCGTTCAAATTTGATAGGAACCGATCGTGCCGTATGTAACTGGGGTGGCGGCAATACTTCCATGAAGACAATTGAAAAAGATTTCCGTGGACGTGAAATCGAGGTTATGTGGGTAAAAGGCAGTGGCTCTGACTTAGCTACCATGAAAGCACAAAATTTCACAGGACTTAACTTAGAAGATATACGCCCATTATTTGAGCGTGATGATATGACAGATGAAGAGATGGTTGCTTACCTTTCACACTGTATGATTGACAGCAAACATCCAAGAGCATCAATCGAAACATTATTGCATGCGTTCCTTCCATTTAAGCATGTAGACCATACACATCCAGACGCGATCATTAGCTTATGCTGTGCAGACAATGGTAAGCAAATTGCTGAAGAGATTTTTGGAAATCGTTTTGTTTGGGTACCATATGTACGTCCTGGATTCACACTTTCGAAAATGATCGCAGAAGGCGTCAGAAACAATCCCAATGCTGAATTAGTATTAATGGAAAAGCACGGACTTGTAACGTGGGGAGAAACCTCAGAAGAGTCTTATGCAAAAACAATCCAAATCATCAATGAAGCGGAAAGCTATATCAATGCAAACTCAAAAGAAGATACTGCTTTTGGTGGTCAAAAATATCAATCTTTTTCTGAGGAAGAAGCAACTAGCATTCTAGCAAAAGTAATGCCAGTCATCCGTGGAGCAGTAAGTGAAGAAAAGAAAATGTTTTTAACTTACGATCGTGGTGAAGATGTACTACAGTTTGTAAACAGCCATAATGCACCAGAACTTTCACAAATAGGTGCAGCATGCCCAGATCACTTAGTACATACAAAAATGGTTCCACTTTACATTAACTGGGATCCACAAACAAAAGATTTACAAAGCTTAATTGCTAGCATCAAAGAAGGCGTGGCAAGTTTCAAAGAAGGATACAAAGCATATTTCGAGCGTAATAAAAATGAAGGCGACAAAATGTTTGAACCAGCTCCACGTGTAATTCTCATTCCCGGCTTAGGTATGGTGAACACAGGTAAGGATGTAAATAATTCCCGTGTAAGTGGCGCATTGTATCACCGTGCAATTGCAGTTATGAAAGGCTCTACTACACTAGGAAATTTTGTTTCTCTAAGTGAAAATGAATCTTATAATGTTGAATACTGGCCATTAGAGTTGTACAAATTGACTCTTGCTCCAGCTGAAGCTGAATTTTCCCGTAAAGTAGCCTTTATCACAGGTGGAGCAGGCGGTATCGGTAGTGCAACGGCGCGTCGTCTAGTATCAGAAGGTGCACATGTTGTGCTGGCAGATTTAAATCTTGAAGGTGCAGAAAAAGTAGCCGCAGAGATTAACGAACAATACGGTGCTAACCGTGCACTTGCTGTAAAAATGGATGTGACAAGCGAAGAACAGGTTCAAGCTGCATTTGATGAAACAGCACTTACCTTTGGTGGCGTGGACATCATCGTTAACAATGCAGGTCTTGCAACCTCCAGTCCATTTGAAGAAACCACTTTAAACGAGTGGAACTTAAATATGAATGTATTAGGAACAGGTTATTTCTTAGTTGCCCGCGAAGCATTCAAGCAAATGAAGGCGCAGGCAATCGGCGGAAACATGGTATTTATCGGCTCTAAAAACTCAGTTTATGCTGGGAAAAATGCAGCGGCATACAGTTCTGCAAAAGCCATGGAAACACACTTAGCAAGGTGTATTGCTGCTGAAGGCGGCGAGTACGGAATCCGAGTAAATTCTGTTCTTCCGGACGCGGTCCTGCAAGGCTCAGCCATTTGGGGTTCAAGATGGCGTGAAGAACGTGCTGCGGCATACGGCATTCACCCTGACCAATTAGAAGACCACTATCGTAAACGTACGACATTATTAGTGAATATCTACCCATCTGACATTGCGGAATCGATTGCATTCTTTGCTTCTTCTAAATCAGATAAAACAACTGGTTGTATGTTAACTGTTGATGGTGGGGTTCCGGCTGCATTTACAAGGTAATTTGGAAAAACAAGACTAGAAGATGACCTAGCGATAGTGGGTTATCTTCTTTTTTATATAAAAAGCGGGCAAATAAGGACAGTAAATTGGTCCAATCACGTTATTGGAAAGTTGTAGTTTTCAAGTATGATAGAGATATCAGTAAGCGTTTCCAGTAGAAAGGTGATGTTAATGCCGAAATACAGTATTGCCGTAGATATTGGTGCATCAAGTGGAAGACTTATTTTAGGATACGTGGAAAATGGGTTAATGAAACTGGATGAAATCCACCGCTTTGAAAACAAAATTATCAAAATAGAGGATAAGTTTTGCTGGGAAGTGGAAACACTTTTTCAAGAAATTATAAATGGTCTAAAGAAGTGCAAATCGCTTGGGATTAAGCCGGACAGTATTGGTATCGATACGTGGGCAGTTGACTTTATGTTATTAGATGAAAATGATCAGCCTTTAACAGAAGCAGTTTCCTATCGTGATCCTCGTACAGACGGCATGATGAAAGAAGTTTTCAACCTTTTTTCTAGAGAGAGACTTTACCTCGAAACAGGAATTCAGTTTCAAAAGTTTAATACCATTTATCAACTATATTCGATTAAAAAGAATCATCCTAAAATTCTCGAAAGAGCTAAATCATTTTTGATGATACCGGATTATTTCAATTATTTGCTTACTGGTAAAAAAGCAAATGAATACACCAATGCCACTTCAACACAATTGGTCAATGCGTTTACAAAGAAATGGGACCAACAACTGTTGGAGGTACTTGATCTTAATAAGGAAATGTTCCATGAAATTAAGACTCCTAAAACGGTTCTAGGAACATTAAGAGAAGAGCTAGTTACTGAGCTTGGTTTTGACTTACAGGTCATTCTTCCTGCAACTCACGATACCGGTTCAGCTGTTATTGCTGTCCCGGAGGAGAACGAAACGATTTATATCAGTTCAGGTACATGGTCCTTAATGGGAACAGAGAATTACTTTCCAATCTGTGTCACAAAAGCATTGGACTATAATTTTACAAATGAAGGCGGAATCGATTATCAATACCGCTTCTTGAAAAATATCATGGGTCTTTGGATGATCCAGGAAGTAAAGCGAAACTATAACGATGAGTATTCGTTTGCTAAACTAGTAGATTTAGCCCGTGAAGCTAAAGGATTTAAGGCGATTGTAAATGTAAATGATGACCGTTTTCTTAAGCCTGAAAATATGATCAATGAAATCATGAATGTTTGCCTTGAAACAGGGCAGCCGGTACCAAGTACACCTGGGGAAGTAGCAAAATGCGTGTTTGAAAGTTTAGCAGTCTGTTATCAGGAAACCGTATCAGAAATTGAAGATATATTTGAAAAGCAATTTGATAAAATCAACGTCATCGGTGGCGGATGCCAGAATGAATTGCTCAACCAGATGATTGCGGATGTGACAAATAAAGAAGTACTAGCAGGACCAGTTGAGGCGACCGCGATTGGTAATGTAGCGGCTCAATTAATGGCGCTTGGAGAAATTGATGATCTGAGACAAGCACGTTCAATGATAAAAAAATCTTTTGAAATTAATAAATATCTACCTGGAAGGAAGAATGAATATGTCAATTAAAGAAAACTTTGAGCTTGCCAAACATGCATATGCAAAATGGGGAGTAGACGTTGAAGAAGTAGTTGAAAAATTAAAAAATGTACCAATCTCAATTCATTGCTGGCAAGGTGATGATGTCGGCGGATTCGAAGTAAACCCAAGCGAATTATCCGGAGGTATTGATGTAACAGGAAACTACCCTGGTAAAGCAACAAATGCTGACGAGTTAAGAAGTGATTTAGAAAAGGCATTATCACTAATCCCTGGCAAGCACCGGGTAAACCTTCATGCGATTTATGCAGAAACAAATGGTGAGGCAGTAGAACGTGATCAACTTGAACCAAAGCATTTTGAAAACTGGGTGAAATGGGCAAAGAAACATAAACTTGGCTTGGATTATAATCCAACTTTATTCTCGCATCCTAAATCGGCAGATGGTTTAACACTTTCAAATCCAAATGAGGAAATCCGTGAATTCTGGATTAACCACTGTATTGGCAGCCGGAAAATTGGTGAGTATTTTGGAAGAGAACTAGGAACACCGGCATTAACAAATATCTGGATCCCAGATGGCTACAAAGATATCCCAAGTGACCGTTTAACACCAAGAAAGAGATTAAAAGAATCATTAGATAAGATATTTGCAGTGGAAGTGGACGAAAAATATAACCTGGATGCCGTTGAAAGTAAGGTTTTTGGAATCGGCTCAGAATCTTACGTTGTAGGTTCTCATGAGTTTTACCTTAACTATGCGATGAAAAATGATAAATTGTGCTTGTTAGATACGGGTCACTATCATCCAACAGAAACCGTATCGAACAAAATCTCTTCTATGCTATTATTTAGCGAGAAACTTGCGCTCCATGTTTCCCGGCCAGTTCGCTGGGACAGTGACCATGTTGTCATTCTTGATGATGAATTAAAGGAAATTGCACTAGAAATCGTTCGTAACGATGCCTTAGACCGCGTAATCATCGGACTAGATTTCTTTGATGCTAGCATTAACCGTGTAGCAGCATGGACAATCGGAACACGCAACATGATCAAAGCCTTGCTTTATGCAATGTTAGTTCCAAATGAGTATTTAAAGCAGCTTCAAGAAGAAGGCAACTTCACAGAAAGACTAGCATTAATGGAAGAATTCAAAACCTATCCATTTGGTGCAATTTGGGATTACTATTGTGAAAAAATGGGAGTGCCAGTAAAAGAATCTTGGTTAGAAGAAGTAAAGGCTTATGAACAAGATGTTTTATTAAAACGATAGAAGACGATTGTAGGAAGGCAGAGCTGAGATCGCTCTGCCTTTTTTGAATAATTATTTGTTTTTCAAAAATATATGGTATATTTAGTATATAAACAAAAAATAGTTGAAGATAAATCAACATAAAAACAATAACAGAGCGCTAGAATACGGAGGTTTAAATAGAATGCTTGTGGCAGAGAGGCAAAAAAAAATCGTGGAATTAGTTAATGAAAGATTGAGTATTCGTGTTACTGAGTTAAGCAAAATCTTTTCGGTTACAGAGGAAACCATTCGTCGTGACCTTGAAAAGCTTGAAAAAGAAGTGTTATTAATGCGCAGTCATGGCGGAGCTGTTAGTATTGAAAAGGATAAAGGGGAAACTTCATACCTAGAAAGAGAAGTAACGAATGCCTCTGAGAAAAAAGCAATTGCAGCAGAAGCAGTTCGTTCCATTCTTCCAGGTGATCAAATTGTGCTTGATGCTAGTACAACAGCATGGTATGTGGCAAAGGAACTCCCTGACATGCCTTTAACAGTTCTCACTAACTCGATTAAAGTGGCAATTGAATTAAGTAAAAAGGAACAAATCAAGGTAATTTCAACAGGCGGCAGCCTATTATCGAAATCACTTTCCTTTGTAGGGCCCCTTGCTGAACGCTCTCTGGCTATGTATCACGTCAACAAAGCTTTTCTTTCCTGTAAAGGAGTTCATTTGGAAAAAGGTCTAAGTGACTTAAATGAATCTCAAGCCCTTTTGAAGAAGCAAATGTTGGATATTGCTGATGAAACGATTTTAATGGTAGATTCCAGTAAATTCGGAACAAGGGCCTTTTCACAAATTGCTCCTATTTCAAAAATACATGGTATTATTACCGATTCAACCATTGAGGAGCAAACTAAAAAACAATTGGAAGAGAGAAACATAAAGGTTACTATTGCGAATTAGTAGAAAGCTGACTTTTCAACAAAGTCAGCTTTTTTTTGTGTAAATTTTAACGCTTAATTTCGTAAAAATAACGGAAAAACAAACACATTCAAATGTATTTGTGACAAAAATGTTAAATAACCAAAAATAAACAAACGTATAATTATTTGTTTATGTTGTTTTATGATGTTAATAGTGTTATTATAAGTTTGTAAATAATGAACATAAAACAACATATATACAAGGAGACGATTATAATGGGTATTACGATGATCAAAGATGCGATATATACTGCACCATTTCTACAAGAGATGATAGATACGACTGCTAATTTGTACCGACTAGGCTGGGATGAGCGTAACGGCGGTAATATCAGCTATTTATTGAATGAGTATGAAGTTCTTCCATATTTAAATGTGGATGATATAAAAAGAACTGTATCGATGAGTTTTGACGCTGTAGCACTTGCTGGACGTTATTTTCTCGTAACTGGATCCGGGAAATACTTTAAAAATGTTAAAAAGGGTCCTGCAATTAACTTAGGATTGATTCGAATTGCAGCAGATGGAAAAAGCTATGAAATTCTATGGGGATTTGAAGATGGCGGAGTGGCAACAAGTGAATTGCCAACACATCTGATGAATCATATGAAACGCTTAGCTGTTGATCACAATCATCGTGTCATCATGCACTGTCATGCTACCAATTTAATTGCGATGTCATTTACACATAGCTTAAATGAAGAGGATTTCACCAAAACCTTGTGGGAAATGTGTACCGAGTGTTTAGTTGTTTTCCCTGAAGGTGTAGGGATAATACCGTGGATCGTTCCCGGTACAAATGCAATAGGGGAAGCGACTGCTGAAAAAATGGAAGATGTCAGGCTTGTACTTTGGCCGCATCATGGTATTTTCGGTGCCGGTACGACATTAGATGAAACCTTTGGATTAATTGAAACAGCCGAAAAGGCAGCTGAAGTGTATACGATTGTATGTGCACAAGGCGGTAAAAAGCAAACTATTTCCGATGCGCAACTTCAAGAGCTTGCTGATGCATTTGGTGTTATTCCACGACAAGGCATTTTGACTCTATAAGTTATTAGGTGTTTAAAAATAAGGGACATTATAATGTCCCTTTATTTAAAAATAAATTTGTGAAATAGTGAACAAACTAGAGGAGGAAGTAAAAATGACTGTTTATTATGTTCCGAGTACTAACTTATTTGGCAGAGGCTGTTTAAAGGAATTAGCTCCATTAGTAAGTGAATTAGCTTTCAAAAAGGCGATGGTCGTTACAGACAAATTCTTAAATTCAACTGGAATTGCAGGTAAAGTTCTAACTGAATTAGATTCTATTAATCTAGAATATTTAATTTATGATGATGTTAAACCAAATCCAACTATTGAGAATGTATATGCAGGTGTAAATGTATTTAATTCGAATAAATGTGATGTTCTTGTTTCTGTAGGAGGTGGTTCTCCACAGGACACAGCCAAAGCAATCGGTCTTTATGTAACCAACGGAGGGGACCTTCGCGATTATGAAGGAGTCGGAAAAACAAAAAATAAATCAATTCCAATTATTGCTGTTAATACAACGGCAGGCACTTCCAGTGAATTTACGATTAATTATGTTATTACTGATACAGAACGTGAAGTGAAAATGGTGATGGTTGATAAAAACAGCTTAGTCACGATTGCTGTTAATGATCCTGAGTTAATGGTAGATAAGCCTGCAGCGCTTACGGCAGCAACGGGAATGGATGCTTTAACACATGCCATTGAAGCGATTGTTACTCCTGGTGCATATGCTGTAACCGATGCAACCGCACTTGCAGCGGTTGAAATTATCTTTCATTATCTACCGCGTGCAGTGAAAGACGGACATGATATTGAAGCACGCGAACAAATGACCTATGTAATGTTCTTAGGAGGAATTGCCTTTAATAATGCCGGTCTTGGGTTTGTTCATGCTATGGCCCATCAGCTTGGCGGTGTTTATGATTTACCGCATGGTGTATGTAATGCGATGCTTCTTCCGATTGTTGAAAGAGAAAATGCCAAACGCGATCCTCGAAAGTTTCGTCCAATTGCAAAGGCTGCCGGATTAGATGTGTATGGTAAAACAGATGAACAGTGCGCAGAAGAAGTAATTGAAGCGATTATTCATCTATCAAAAGAAGTTGGAATCCCTAGTAAACTTGCAGAGCTCGGAGTAAATGAAGTGGATTTGGATAAGTTAGCCGAAAATTCATTAAAAGATGCCTGTGCTCCTGGTAACCCATTCCAGCCTACTAAAGAAGAAGTTATTGATATGTTTAAAGAAATTTTGTAAGAAATTTTAGGTGTGTTCTCAAACAGAGAGCACGCCTTTTTTTAATATGATATAGTTTGGATAAGTTGAACTTTTTAGGACTAGGTGAAATCAATGCCAAAGAACATTCTAATAGAACTATTGCAATTGACAGAAGAAGAACAAACGATACTAGAGCAGCAATCAACTGTCAGTAAAGAGCTATATACAAGTAAGACTAATTTTATCATCGAAAGTGAAAAGTTTCTAAGTCAAGATAAGATGATAGCGGTTCGTAAGCACACTCGATTTGTTGAATTTCCTTTACATAAACATGATTATATTGAGGTTAATTATGTCTATAATGGGGAGCTTGAACAGACTGTTGGAGGTAAGAAGATTACCTTGAAAATGGGAGAGCTGCTGCTTTTAAATCAGCACATTGAACATGAAATAAAAGCTTGCAGCACGCAAGACATTGTTATTAATTTTATTATTCGTCCGGAATTCTTTGAATTTATTTTTTCATTCTTAAGCTCCGACAATATTGTAAGTGACTTTTTAATAAATAGTGTTTACAACAATACCCAAAACGGCCAATTTCTTTACTTTAAAGTAGCTGAAATCCAATCGATACAGGATTTAGTTGGCAAAATAATTGATGAAATTATGTTTCCTTCGACTTTTTCGGATGCTACGATTAAGCTTTATATGGGATTGTTTCTAATCGAGCTGATAAAGAATTCAGATAAGGTGGAGCGAAAGGAAGAAGCCTCATTACAGCACTATTTAATCGTTGAATCGCTTAAGTATATTGAAGAAAATTTTAAAAACGCCTCATTGTATGAGCTTGCGGACCAGTTAAATCAGTCACACTATGGACTAAGTAAAACCATTAAAAAAGCAACAGGTCATACTTTTAAAGAGTTTTTGCAGGAAAGGCGACTGGTAAAGGCAAAAGAACTATTAGAAAGCACCGATATGCCGATAACGTCGATTATCGAACAGGTCGGCTACGATAATATCAGTTATTTCTATCGGATTTTTAAGGGGAAGTATGGTTTAACTCCAAAGGAATATAAAAAGAAGGTAGGTAACAGGCCACCACTTGATAATTCAACAATTTAGGACAACTTTATTTCATAACTGGACATTAGGCTATTAATAGGGTACAGACGATTTGTAAGGGGGAAGCCTTGAAAAAGGTTTCCCTGTTTATTAGGGCCGAGTGGATTCCTTCCTATAACGTTGCGACTCTCTCATTAATAAACCTCTCCACCACAAAAGCAGATACCCCTAATGCTGTGGAGTATTTTCCAAGTTGGGAGAAATCTAAGTGCATTTCTTTTTGGTGGTGAGTGAGGGTATGGCTTTCAATTGTCTTCCGGATTGGCAGTTCAATCCAATGTCTCGCTAATGCTAACCGATTACCGATAATTACTTGTTCAGGATTAAAGGTATTAATAATGTTATTTATCCCAAAACCAAGGTAAGTTCCAATCTCCATAAAAAGCTTATGAGCTGTTTCATTATTATTTTCTGCCGATTTAATTAAAGACTCAAGTGATTCTGTCTCTGCCAATTCTAAAAGCGCATTTTCAGAAGCATATGTTTCCCAACAACCTCTGCTGCCACAACTACATGGCTTGCCATTAAAGTTAATGATCATATGACCTATTTCCCCAGAATATCCATTTTTACCTTGGTATAATTCTTTGTTGACTATAATTCCGACACCGATTCCAATTCCCGCACTGATATATATGATGTTTTCTGATTCTTGGCCAGCACCAAATTGTTGTTCACCAAAAGCCCCGGCATTTGCCTCATTTTCAATACTGACTGGAACTTGGAATAAATCTTCAAGGTCCTTTTTTAGATCAATGTTGCTCCACCCTAAGTTCGGCGCAAGTAGAATCGAACCTTGTTTGTTAACGATACCTGGGACACCTACTCCAATGCCGATAATTCCATATCTACTTTTAGGTAACTCTTCCAGCATAGCTGTTACCGTGTTTTGAACTTTGGACAATATGGTAGGGTATGGAGTACGGTTAACAAATTCCATTTTCTCAAAAAGAATACGTCCATTTAAATCGGTTAAGAGACATAGAACATAATTTACCCCAATATCTATACCGATAGTATATCCTGCGTCTTTATTAAAATGAAGGATAACGGGGCGTCTGCCGCCGCTCGATTCTCCTGGACCAGATTCAAATATTAGTTCTTCTTCTATAAGTTCATTAACTAAGGAAGAAACCGTTGTCTTGTGTAATCCTGAAATTTGTGAGATATCTGCCCTTGAAATAGGACTTTTCTCCATAATTAATTGCATGACAAGGGCTTTATTGTTCTTTTTGACAACTTGTTGATTCCAAATATTGTTTACCACTATTAATACTCCTTTTTCGAATGTATCTTTATGTTAGCATAAACTTTATTTGTTAGATATACAAAGTTGAGTGTGAGTAATGAAAAATGGGTTAGTTTTTCTCGCGGGTATATAATTAAGCCAAACATATAAGAAGCTTTTTCTTTAAAAAAGGTGTATTAGGCATAAATTATTTCTAAAAAACTTAGTTTATCTATTAGACAAACTAAGTGGACGATGCTATACTATCAGTATCAAAGGTTAAGAGATTCAAAACCTTTTGTAAACACTTACACAAGTGGTCGGAATTATAAAACTACTCAGGAGGCATCACTAATGGCTTATTTTGAAAATGTTAACAAAATCCAATACGAAGGTGCAACATCTAATAATCCTTTTGCATTCAAGTACTATAATCCAGATGAAAAAATAAATGGTAAGACAATGGAAGAAATTCTTCGTTTTTCAGTCGCTTACTGGCATACATTCACAGCAGACGGAACTGATCCATTTGGCGCAGGTACAGCAATCCGCTCTTGGGATCATTATCAAGGATTAGAGTTAGCAAAAGCGCGTGTGGAAGCAGCATTTGAACTATTTGAAAAATTAAATGTACCTTTCTTTGCTTTCCATGATGTGGATATTGCTCCAGAAGGAAGTTCCTTAAAAGAAACAAATGAAAATCAAGATATTATCGTCGGCATGATTAAAGAGTACATGAAAACTAGCAAGACCAAACTACTTTGGAACACGGCGAATATGTTTACTAACCCGCGCTATGTCCACGGTGCTGCAACTTCTCCAAATGCAGACGTGTTTGCGTACTCTGCAGCAAAAGTGAAAAAAGCGTTGGAAGTAGCAAAAGAACTTGGTGCAGAAAACTATGTATTCTGGGGCGGCCGTGAAGGGTACGAAACACTTCTTAATACAAACATGCAGCTTGAGCAAGATAACTTAGCACGTTTCTTCCATATGGCGGTAGATTATGCAAAAGAAATTGGCTTAAACGTTCCATTCCTAATTGAGCCAAAACCAAAAGAGCCTACGAAACACCAATATGACTTTGACGTAGCTACTGGTCTAGCATTCTTACAAAAGTATGACTTAACAGACTACTTCAAGTTCAATATTGAAGCTAACCACGCTACTTTAGCTGGCCACACATTCGAGCATGAGTTAAGAACAGCTCGTATTAACGGAATGCTTGGTTCAGTAGATGCGAACCAAGGTGATACATTACTGGGATGGGATACGGACGAATTCCCTACTGACCTCTACACTAACACATTAGCAATGTACGAAATCTTGAAAAATGGCGGCCTAGACAAAGGCGGATTGAACTTCGATGCTAAAGTACGTCGTGGCTCATTCGAACCAGAAGATCTATTCCACGCACATATCGCAGGTATGGATGCATTTGCTATCGGCTTAAAAGTTGCAAATAAATTAATTGAAGATAAAGTACTTGATAGCTTCATTGAAGAGCGCTATAGCAGCTATACAAAAGGAATCGGTTTAGACATTGTTGAGGGAAAAACAAACTTTAAGGAGCTAGAAGCGTATGCACTTGGGTTATCTGGAATCAAGAATACGTCTGGAAGAACAGAACGCCTCAAAGCTACAATCAATCAATATCTCTTAGAAACACTTACAAGTGTAAGAATTTAACTGTTAACTAGAAAAAAGTGCTAGCGTTGAATTTTTCTAGCACTTTTTCAAAAAAGGATGATTACAGATGAAATATGTAATTGGTGTTGATCTTGGTACAAGTGCAGTTAAGATCTTGCTTGTCAATCAGAATGGTGAAGTTTGCCTTGAAGTTTCAAAATCTTACCCATTAATAATTGAACGTTCAGGCTATAGTGAGCAAACTCCGGAAGAATGGGTGGATAAAACAATAGCAGGTTTGACAGAACTAATTCAGCAGTTTGATGGCAATGTAAATGATATTGAAGGAATCAGCTTTTCAGGTCAGATGCACGGTTTGGTTTTATTAGATGAGAACCAGCAAGTATTAAGAAATGCAATTTTGTGGAATGACACTAGAACGACGAAACAATGTCAGGATATCTATCAAGTCTTTGGTAAAGAACGCTTACTAGAAATTACGAAAAACCCGGCGTTAGAAGGCTTCACACTACCAAAGATTCTCTGGGTAAAGGAAAACGAACAAGAAATATTTAAACGTGCCAGCGTGTTTTTACTGCCAAAGGATTATTTGCGGTACCGTTTAACAGGAAAAATCCACATGGATTACTCAGATGCTGCAGGAACTTTATTGTTAGACGTAGCGAAACAGGAATGGAGTAATGAAATCATAGAGGCCTTTGGTATATCAGTTGAATTCTTGCCGCCGCTAGTGGAATCACATGCCTTGGTTGGTACAGTTTTGACTGAGCTTGCACAAAAGACGGGACTATCAAGAGCAACTAAAGTGTTTGCAGGTGGAGCGGACAATGCTTGCGGAGCAATTGGTTCAGGAATTTTGTGTGAAGGAAGAACATTAGCAAGTATCGGGACTTCCGGCGTTGTTCTTTCCTATGAAGAACGAAATGACCTAGATTTTGAAGGAAAGGTTCACTACTTTAATCATGGTGAAGAAAATGCTTACTATACAATGGGCGTAACGCTTGCGGCCGGCTATAGTTTAAGCTGGTTTAAAAATACTTTTGCGAAGGAAGAAGCGTTTGAGCGGTTTTTGGCAGGAGTGGAAGATGTCCCAGCAGGCAGCAACGGATTATTATTTACCCCATATCTCGTAGGGGAAAGAACCCCTTATGCCGATGCGGTTATCCGTGGGAGCTTTATCGGAGTGGATGCAGCTCATGAACGTAAACATTTTGCCCGCTCCGTACTTGAAGGAATAACCTTCTCCTTAAATGAATCAATTGAAATTTTTAGACATAGCGGGAAGAAGATTGATTCAATCATCTCTATTGGTGGTGGAGCCAAAAACGAAACATGGCTTCAGATACAAGCGGATATTTTTAATGCAAAAGTGGAAAAGCTTGCAAGCGAGCAAGGACCGGGAATGGGTGCAGCAATGCTAGCGGCATTCGGATGCGGTTGGTACCCATCCCTTGAAGAAATGGCAAAAGTCTTTATCAAAACTTCAAAGATCTACTATCCTATTGAGGAAAATGTGTTAGCATATAAAAAGCTATTTACAATCTATCAGCAAATTTACACACAAACAAAAAAATTAAATGATCAGTTAAATGAGTTTAAATAATACATTTAGTAGAAAATGACAGCAGAATGGAACAAAGCCTTGAAAAATCAAGGCTTTGTCGAGTCTTGAGAGAGGTCTCAAAGCTACACCAATAAAAAGCTTGACATAATATGTATTTTTATATATTATCTAATAGTATTAGATATCTTATGGCGGTGACGGTGATGGATTACAGGACATTGGCGAATGAATTGATTAGTAATATGACTAAAAACCCTAAGATGGCGTTTCAGAAAAAAGTGGATGATCTTTCTCATGGAGAAAGAAGAATATTAGGGTACTTTACTTTTTTCAAAAACGATGGGGCATCGTCAGGGGAACTAAGCGAAAAGTTATTTCTTAGCACTCCTCGTGTGGCAGCTGCTCTTAATAGTTTATCCAAAAAAGGATTTATAGAACGAAACAGGGATGAAAATGATAAACGCATTGTCATCGTGACGATAACAGATGCTGGCAAACGCTTTATGTTGGAAGAACACGAAGAGGCGATAAGCATGCTTGAGAAGTCACTTGAAAAATTAGGAGAGAAAGATGCGAAGGAATTTGTTCGTATTTTAACACGGATTTTGGAATTTACTGAAGATGAAGAGGAATGAATGCAAGAGCAAATCTATGAGACTGCGGTTAATTTTGGTTAGATATCTAACAGTATTAGATTTGTGCGGAATGGGAGGCTTTCATGCATGCTGAAAATTTTTAAATATCTTCAGAAAAAGGAATGGCTTTTAGTCTTTTACAGTTTAGTTTTTATCGTAACACAGGTGTATCTTGATTTAAAGCTCCCTGACTATATGTACGAAGTGACCATGCTTGTCCAGACGGAAGGCAGTAAGATGTCCGACGTACTCATTAATGGCGGGTATATGTTATTGTGTGCGATTGGCAGCATGGTATCTGCGATGATTGTTGGTTTTTTCGCAGCCAAAGTCGCTGCTGGTTTTTCCGTTCGACTGAGAGGGATGGTTTTTGAAAAGACAATGTCTTTTTCAATGGAAGAAATCAATGGCTTTTCAACAGCGAGCTTGATAACACGCTCGACTAATGATATTACCCAGATTCAAATGTTAATCGCTATGGGACTACAAGTTGTGATAAAAGCACCGATTTTAGCAGTATGGGCTATCTTTAAAATCATGGGGAAAAGTTGGCAGTGGACGGCCACAACCGGGTTTGCGGTTGCCTTCCTACTCATCATGTTAATGGTCCTTATTTTTATTGCGATGCCAAAATTTAAAGTAATTCAAGGTTTAACAGATAACTTGAATCGTGTCTCTAGGGAAAACCTAACTGGTATTAGAGTTGTTCATGCCTACAATGCCGAAAAATATCAGGAAGCAAAATTTGAAAAAGCAAACGATGACCTAACAAAGACAAATCTTTTTACCAGCAGAATCATGGCGATAATAATGCCGACTATGGGTGTGATTATGTCTGGTATGAGTCTAGCAATCTATTGGATTGGTGCTTACTTGATTAATGATGCGGCTTTACCAAACCGATTATCGTTGTTCTCGGATATGGTGGTTTTCTCGTCCTATGCCATGCAAGTGATTATGGCATTTATGATGCTTAGCTTTATTTTTATTATGCTTCCAAGAGCATCTGTTTCTGCAAAACGTATTAATGAAGTTCTTGATACAAAGGGAACCATCATTGATGGCTGTGTTACCGAAGGGAAAAAGGATCACAGTGGTGAGGTGGAATTCCGAAATGTGAGTTTCAAATACCCAGGTGCAGCGGATTATATTCTCCGAGATGTAAGCTTTATTGCAAAAAAAGGAGAAACCGTAGCTTTTATCGGTTCAACCGGAAGCGGGAAAAGTACACTGCTTAACTTAATCCCCCGCTATTTTGATGCAACAGAAGGCGAAGTATTAGTAGATGGTTTGAATGTGAAAAGTTATCAACAGGAATCACTAAGGAAGAAGCTTGGCTATGTATCCCAGAAAGCTGTTTTGTTTAGAGGTACAGTTGAATCTAATGTAACCTACGGAGAAAGCAAGCAGTTAGCAAATGAACAAGATATTAAACTTGCAGTGGAAATTGCCCAGGGCACGGAATTTGTTGAGAAAATGGAAAATCAATATGCTGCTTCAATTGCTCAAGGCGGTACTAATCTATCCGGCGGCCAGAAGCAAAGATTATCCATCGCACGTGCTGTGTATAGAAAACCAGAAATCTATATATTTGATGATTCTTTTTCAGCACTAGATTACAAGACTGACAGAACATTGCGGTCTGTCCTCAAAAAAGAAACAAAAGATGCTACTACCTTAATTGTTGGACAGCGAATCGGGACGATTAAAGATGTGGACCGAATTATTGTACTTGATGAAGGTAAGGTGGTCGGTATGGGTACACATCATGAGTTGATGTTGAACTGTGAGGTTTACCAGGAAATTGCCTATTCTCAGTTATCGAAGGAGGAACTTGAAATTGGGTAAAGAAACTAGTCGTAAAAAAAATCGAAAGACACCTCCAGGAGTTAAGGATTTTAAGAAAACCTTCAAGCAACTTATTCAATATTGTAAAGTTTATCTTCCAATGATTGCCATTGCATTAGTGCTAGCAATGGCAGGTGCTATCTTCAATATTATTGGACCTGAATTCCTGAATCAGATTACAGATTTAATTACAGAAGGCTTGATGACCAGCATCGATCTTGATGCAGTGGTCAGTGTAGCAGCGATTCTTGCATTTCTATATGGATTAGGTGCTTTGTTTAACTATATCCAAGGGTTTATTATGGCTACTGTCACACAGCGCGTGTCCAAGAATTTACGGACCGATATTTCAACGAAGATTAATCGCTTGCCGTTGAAATACTTTGACAAGAATAGTACTGGCGATGTTTTAAGCCGTATTACCAATGATGTGGATATGATTGGTCAGACGATGAACCAAAGCGTAGGCGCACTTGTTTCGGCGATCACCATGTTCATTGGTTCGCTTGTTATGATGTTTTATACAAACTGGATTATGGCAATCTCAGCCATTGTTTCTACTTTTATTGGGTTTGGATTAATGACTTTCATTATATCAAAATCTCAAAAATACTTTTTTCAGCAGCAAAAAGAGCTTGGTAAATTAAATGGTCATATTGAAGAAATTTATTCAGGTCACCAGGTGGTAAAGGTTTATAACGGAGAGAAAAATGCGAAAGAAACCTTCCATGAAATAAACACAAGGCTTTATGACAGCGCCTGGAAATCTCAATTTATGTCAGGACTAATGATGCCATTAATGATGTTTATTGGTAATTTTGGTTATGTGGTGGTAAGTATCGTCGGTGCGGTACTTGCGGTGAACGATGTAATTTCTTTTGGTGTCATTGTTGCCTTTATGATTTATATTCGCCTATTTACTCAGCCGCTAACACAGATTGCCCAGGCCGCTACCAACCTACAATCAACAGCTGCAGCCAGTGAACGTGTTTTTGAATTCCTCGCTGAAGAAGAACTTGCGGATGAAAGTGACAAGAATGTACGATTTGAAACCGCTGTTGGCGATGTCGAGTTTAACAATATTTACTTCGGCTACAGTGAAGATAAAATGGTCATCAAAAACTTTTCTGCTACCGCAAAGTCAGGGCAGAAAGTGGCGATTGTCGGCCCTACAGGTGCAGGTAAAACAACTTTAGTAAATCTGTTGATGCGTTTTTATGAAGTAAATGGCGGGGAGATTTTAATTGATGGTGTACCAACTCATAAACTATCAAGGGAAAATATTCACGATCTTTTCTGTATGGTACTTCAGGACACATGGTTGTTTGAAGGTACCATCCGTGAAAATATTGTTTATTCCAGAACAGGGGTCACAGATGAGGAAATTGTGGAAGCGTGCAAAGCGGTAGGCCTTCATCATTTCATTCAAACTCTGCCTAACGGGTATGATACGATTTTGGATGATAAAGCGAATCTCTCTGCCGGACAAAAACAGCTCATCACAATTGCACGTGCCATGGTTGAAAATAAACCGCTTCTTATTTTGGATGAAGCAACAAGCTCAGTTGATACCCGTACGGAAGTATTGATACAGCAAGCAATGGATAAACTGACAGTCGGCAAAACGTCATTTGTGATTGCGCACCGACTCTCTACGATTAAAAATGCAGACCTAATCCTTGTTATGAAGGATGGAGACATTATTGAAAGTGGAAATCACGAGGAATTACTCTCACAAAATGGCTTCTATGCAGAGCTTTATAATAGTCAGTTTGAAAATGCGTCTTAGTTTGATTTTTATTTAAAGATTGCCTGGGGGAATAATTTCTCCGGGCGTTTTTAATTAAGTAATAGGTATAAAACTACTTAAATAATGAATGATAAGAAAACAAATTTGGTATCCAAAATTAAGAAAAGGTAAACAAGCACTAGGCTTAAATGGCCAAGTGCTTGTTTACCTTTTCATCGTATGAATAAATCGATACCGGTCTGCACGGAATGCTGATTTAACCAGTTCAAATGGCTTGCCATCTTGTAAATAGGAGGTTCGAACAATAAAGAGAATCGGATCTCCTTCCTCCATTCCTAAGGTTTCTGCAATAGAGTTGTCTGCAATTGAAGCTTCAATTTCCTGTGTGGCTTCACTAATCGAGAGCGATAGATTTTCCTCGATATATTGATATAAACTCATGTTGCTGTTTTCTTTAGAAAGACCAGGTACAAGTTTTACAGGGATATAGGCTGTTTCCAAAGCCATCGTATCCCCATTAGCAAGGCGAATCCTTTTTATATTATAAATAGGGTCCTTTTCAACTATTTTTAAGTCAGATGCAGTTTTTATGTCAGCAGGTATAATTGTAAAAGACAGCAATTTACTGCTGGGTTTCATCCCTCTAGCAAGCATGTCCTCGGTGAAACTCGTCATACCCTGTAGCTCTTGTTCTACCTTTTTCTTATTGACATATGTACCTAGACCTTTCTTTCGAATTAAATATCCTTCCATTACTAAATTATTGATGGCTTGTCTTACAGTCATACGGCTGATTTGAAATTTTTCAGCAAATTCCCTTTCTGAGGGGATGGACTCTTCTTCCTTTAATATACCATTTTCGATTTGTTGCTTCAGATATTCCTCGAGCTGGTGATATATAGGAACGGGTGAATTTTTGTTAATCATCTTCAACACTCCTTTGCCGATAAGATTAGCGCCTCCAATTTTATTAATGCCTCTTTATCAGCAATGATCGTAACATTAGGATGAAGCTTTAGTGCTGATGCAGGAAAATTCTCACTGATCTCTCCGTAAAGTAGCTTATATAGTGCATCTGCTTTTGCTGCACCTGAGGCAAGAAGACAAATTTCTTTACTAGCCAGAATACTTTTAATTCCCATTGTAATTGCATGAGTTGGTACTTCATCTAATGAGTTAAAAAATCTAGAGTTGGCTAGCCGTGTACTGTCTGCAAGTGTAACAATATGGGTACTGCTTGAAAAGGATGTTCCAGGCTCATTAAACCCGATGTGACCATTTTGACCAATTCCAAGAATTTGCAGGTCAATTCCTCCTAAATCTTTGATTAACTGGTCATAGCGGAGGCATTCTTTACCTAAATCACTGGCCACCCCATTAGGGATATGAGTGTGTTCTGGTACCAAATTAACATGGTTAAAAAATTGATGCTGCATAAAATAATGATAACTATTGTGATCATCATGTGGCAACCCAATATACTCATCTAAATTGACTGTTTTTACTCGATTATAAGAGGTACCTTTTTCCAAACGATCCTTGATTAAAAATTGATAGACTCCTTTTGGTGTACTCCCTGTTGCCAAACCAATAGTTAGACTTGGTTTAGAGCGGATTTTTTCCACAATTAAGGTTCCCGCTTTAATACTCATATCTTCATAATTTTCTGAGTGAATGATATTCATTTCAACATCCTCCGTCATATGCAATTTCCCCACGGCAAATGGTCAAGCTAACCTTGTACTCATTATTTAGTACTGCTAAATCAGCATCTTTTCCCACTGTAATGCTGCCTTTTCTATCATAAATGTTTAATTGTTTGGCCGGATTCATACTAGCCATTTGCACGGCCTGATGCAATGAAATATCTGCTGCAGTGATCGTGTTTTTTATTGAATCATTCATTTTAATAATACTGCCAGCCAAGGTGCCATCAGCAAGAAGGGCTTTTCCGTCAGCGACTGACACTGCTTGTCCACCAAGATCGTAAGTACCATTTTTTAAGCATTTAGCCCGCATAGCATCCGTGATTAATATCGTTCCATCTGTTCCTTTTGTTTGGATGACTAGTTTCATCATTTCTGGATGAATATGTATCCCATCTGCAATCATTTCTACCATTAATTCTTTAAAAAGAAGAGCCGACCCAGCTACACCAGGTTCGCGGTGATGAATACCTCTCATGCCATTAAATATATGTGTTACTTGTTTTGCTCCAGCTTGCACGGCTTTTTCCATATCTTCGAAGACTGCATCAGAGTGTCCAATTGAGGCGACAATGTTATTTTTATGAAGGTGGCGGATCATCTCAGTCCCGTTTTCCAACTCTGGTGCTACCGTCACCAGCTTAATTGTGCCGCCAGCCAGTTCTTGCCACTTCTTGAATAATTCGATATTTGGGAGGGTAATATATTCCTTCGGCTGAGCCCCCGCGCGCTTATTGTTAATAAATGGACCTTCAAGATGGACACCAAGAACCTCCGCTTTTCCAGACTTATTTTCATGCTGAATGTACTCAGAAGCGTTCATTAAAGCTTTTTCAATATCTTCATGCTTTTGAGTAATCGTAGTGGCTAAAAAGCTTGTCGTCCCTTCTGAAGGGAGGGCAGAGGCCATGGTTGATAGTGCTTCTAATGTTGCATCCATTGTATCGGCCCCAGCAGTCCCATGAATATGTACATCGATAAATCCAGGAACTACTGTCGAGTTTTCAGGGATTTTAATTATTTTCTGTGCTCTTATATTAGAAGGAAGGGCTGTAATTGGTCCTAACTCCTTTACTTCGCCATTTTCAATGAATATATAGATTTTATCGACTATTTCTGTTTCTAAGACAACATTTCCATAAGCTAATAATAAAAGACTCAAAGATCCTCATCTCCATATAAAATACATTTTATAATCATATTATATGTTCTAGTTGTTTAGTTGTCTATACCACCAATAAATCAGTTGTGCGCAGAGCGTTTGTAGCCATACCAGTAAAAGTACCTATAGTGAAGAATAATGTACATTTATGATATATAAATTTTTATTTCATTAGGTAAAAAAAGAGCATTTCATTAAATGCCCCTTGATACTTATCATACTGCTTTTGTTTTTAATAATTTGATCCCCATTGCTATAAAAACAATTCCTGTTAATCTATTTAAAACTGTTGAAACTTTATAATTACCTCTTAGTTTATTAGTTGCCATGGACGAAAAATATGCGGTGGTTAAGCACCATATTCCGCCAGTTAAGGTAAAGGTTAATCCTAATAAAATAAAAGGTATTGGGCTAGGAACACCAGCATTAGTATGAATAAATTGCGGAAGAAAAGCAAGGAAAAACAGAGCAACCTTTGGGTTTGTGACGTTAGTTACCAGTCCTTGGAGGAATATCTTTTTATTGCTTTTCTTTGTTAAAGATTGTTGTTCTTTAACTTTGTTTTTTGTAACTAACATCATAACACCTAAATAAGTTAAATAAATAGCACCTGCGATTTTAATTAGATTAAACAAAAAAGCTGATTGCATTAAAATAACTGATAGGCCAAATGCAGCTAGTAACGTATGAACAACTACTCCAGCGGAAATACCAAGGGCTGAATAAATCCCTGCCATTCTACCTTGAGAAATACTTCTACTCACAATATACATTGTATCTGTACCAGGAGTTAGATTTAGCAATATTGCTGTAACTAAAAAAACTTCGAAGTTAACAATTCCAAACATCATTAATCCTCCCCACAATTATCATTTATGTGATTTATTTTATAATAATTTATATCCTTTTCCTATTATTTTTTTATACCCATACTTCGAAGACTGTTATACAACTATGAAATATTAAAGAACCTCAATTAAACTAAAATAATAGCAACAACAGATAACGATAAAGTATTTGTAGAAATTTGTAATGTTGATGAAAAAACCTAAACATTAAGACCCAAACATTTTGTGGTTGGGTTTAGTTCAGAGTTTATAGGTAGGGCGTTTGATCATCATAATACCGATTTTCTATAAGCATGAGGAGTGATTTTAAAAAGGTCTTTAAAAGCTGTTTGAAAGTGGCTTTGACTTGAAAAACAGAGATAATTACTTATTTCACTGATACTTTTATCAGAAAATGCCAGCAAATCTTTGGATTCTTCAAGTTTACATTTAATGATATATGAACGTAGTTCAATTCCCAATTCTTTCTTGACTTTCCGCGAAAGGTACGAACGTGTAAAACCCACATGGTCAGCAATATCAGCAACTGTAATATGTTTATTTGTATTTTCACGTACGTATTGTATAACTTTATGAAGAGTGTAATCAGAAGTTGGAGGAATGACGGAATTAGCAACACGGTTGGCATAGTCCAGCTGTACCTGCGAAATAAGCGACAAAATCGCATCCATATCAGATAATCGTTCTACATGTTGGATATATATATCAGAAAGTTGATAGGAAATACTAGGAGTCAGACCGCCTCTTATAGCAGCACGTGCAGCTAATGTAACTAAGACAATGAAATGATTTTTCCAATGTCGAAGATTATTGTTTGCCAAAATTCCGATTCTTGTATTTCGGATACTAATTGAAAACTCTTTTAATTTTTCTATGTTTCCAGTTTCAATGTATCTCATCAACTCACGTTCAATTATATGGTTATTATTCGTGAGACCGATTTCTTTGGTATTGAAGGATTTTTCGGAATAATCTTTATTAATGGATGTATCAAACTGAAAAACGGCAAGTTCATCTATATCAAGCCTAGTTAGTTCAATATTGTTTATTGTGTAATTGATTAGTAAAAGAGTGTTAATGAAACAATCCAAATTCTGTTGTGGAATCTTAAGGAAAAATTCGGCAAACTCTTCTGCCTTGGGATTTTCAATGGAATATTCTTTCCTCATGACTAACAAAGACTCATTTGAGTATGGAATGTCATTGACCGGTCCAAATATGATATAAAACCTGCTGTTTTCTATTTGGACGCATCCGAAATGGGAATAAAAGGAGGTCTGAAGATAACTTACTTTCTTATCTGTTTCGCAAAGGTTCAAAAGGTAAAGTGATGGGGGAATGGTTGACTGTCCCTGCTCTGGGTAACAGGCAATTAATTCAGTATGATCATATAGATATATTGGAATATAGTAGGAATGATATAAATACTCACAATATTTTTTTATATCTTGCATGGCATGAATCCCCCTTCGAAGTTGATACAATTATAAATTCAAAAATAATGTGAAGCAATAAAAAATTGCTATATTCTAAATAAAAAAAGCGCAAATCTATAATTTATGTAACAAATATGAAATATTAAAATGAAAACGTATTCTAAAATATAATTAAATAATAAAATAGGAGGCACTATATGAAAATAAATATTAAACAATTAATTACACAAATGACATTAGAGGAAAAAGCAAGTCTATGTTCAGGGATTGATTTTTGGAGAACAAAAGGAATTGAGCGATTAGGGATTCCCTCCATTATGGTTACTGATGGACCGCATGGACTTCGTAAACAGCAGGAAGGGGGAGACCATCTAGGCCTTAGTGATAGCGTACCAGCAACCTGTTTCCCGGCAGCTGCCAGTTTAGCAAGTACCTGGAATAAAGAATTAGTACAGAAAGTTGGAGTTGCACTAGGTGAAGAGTGTCAGGCTGAAAATGTAGGAGTTCTTTTGGGACCGGGTGCAAATATCAAACGGTCTCCGTTATGTGGAAGGAACTTCGAATATTTTTCAGAAGATCCGTTTCTATCCTCTGAAATGGCTGCAAGTCATATTAATGGAGTACAAAGCCAAGGAGTGGGGACATCCCTAAAGCATTTCGCTGCTAATAATCAGGAACATCGCAGAATGTCAACGGACGTCATTGTGGATGAAAGGACACTTCGCGAAATCTATCTTGCAAGTTTTGAAGGCGCTGTCAGACAAGCACAGCCCTGGACCGTCATGTCAGCATACAACAAAGTAAATGGTGAATTTGCATCAGAAAATGAATACTTATTAACTAGTATTCTAAAAGAAGAATGGGGATTTGAAGGATTGATAGTTTCAGACTGGGGTGCAGTCAATGAACGAGTTGATGCTCTATCTGCCGGTTTAGAACTTGAAATGCCTTCAAGCTATGGAATTGGTGAGGGTAAAATACTTGAAGCCGTAAAAAACGGAAGGCTTTCTGAAGATACATTGGATAAGGCTGTTGAGAGGCTACTAAACCTCATTTTTAGAGTGGTTAATAATAAAAAAGAAAGCGCTATATACGACAAAGAAACACATCATCGTCTTGCTAGGGAAGTTGCAAAAGAAGGCATGGTACTTCTCAAAAATGAAGATCAAATATTACCGTTGAAAAGAGAGGAGACAGTTGCTGTCATTGGTTCATTTGCCAAGACACCAAGATACCAGGGCGGTGGAAGCTCTCATGTCAAGCCAACAAAACTTGATGATACCTTGGAAGAGTTTAAAACAGTAGCTGGTAAAGAGTCCAATGTTTTATTCGCTCAGGGTTATCGTCTAGATAATGATGACGTAGCTGAGGATCTGGTTAATGAAGCAATAGAAGTCTCCAAAGTCGCAGATAAAGTCGTTATATTTGTGGGGTTACCAGACCGTTATGAGTCAGAAGCTTATGACCGCCAGCACTTACAGTTGCCAAAAAACCAGGTTTATTTAATAGAAGCATTGGCTGAAGTAAATAGAAATATTGTCATGGTTTTAAGCAACGGAGCACCTATTGAAATGCCATGGCTAAACAAGGTAAAGGGGCTGTTAGAAGCATACTTAGGCGGTCAGGCAGTGGGTGGAGCAGTCGTAGACCTTTTATATGGAGATGTAAGTCCAAGTGGAAAACTAGCTGAAACGTTTCCAAAACATCTTAGCGATAATCCATCTTTCCTAAATTTTCCTGGTGAAGGGGATAAGGTTGAATATAAGGAAGGTATTTTCGTTGGTTACCGCTACTACGATAAGAAAAATATTGAACCACTATTCCCATTTGGTTTTGGTTTAAGCTATACAACTTTTGAATATAGCAATCTTTTACTAAACCGTAAGGAAATGAAAGACATTGATACTCTTACAGTTTCAGTGAACGTAAAAAATACTGGAAAGATAGCAGGAAAAGAAATTGTACAGGTATATGTAAGGGATGTAGTAAGCAGTGTGATCAGGCCTGAAAAAGAACTTAAACAGTTTGCTAAAGTGGACTTGCAGCCAGGTGAGGAAAAAACTATCACATTTGAGTTGGGTAAGCGGGCATTTGCATATTACAATGTGGACTTAAAAGATTGGCATGTAGAAAGTGGGGATTTTGAAATATTAATTGGAAAATCGTCCAGAGACATTGTTCTTAAAGAACATATTTTTGTCGAGTCAACTGTCTTGTTAAAAAAACAAGTCCATCGGAATACCACTTTTGGGGATTTACTCTCCGATCCAATCCTTGCCCCAGTCGCCCTACAACTGTTGGGACAAATGACGGGTAAACAACCAAGTACAGATGAACAACATGGCGAACAACCTGAAATGATCGCAGCCATGATGAAATATATGCCGTTACGCGCATTGATTAATTTCAGTAAAGGTGCCCTAACAGAGGAGACGCTTGCAGGTATGATTCAGCGAATAAATGATCATTTAGAAAAAGAAACAGTTTTAAACTAATAAATTCAGAAGACATATTTATCTTGAGAGAATAAGGAGAAGAGTAAATGAAAAAGTTCGCAAGTGATTTTTTTATTGGTGCAGCTACTGCTGCCCACCAAGTTGAAGGTAATAACGTCCATAGTGATTGTTGGACTCTGGAAAATATCCCTTATTCATCCTATAAAGAGCCATCGTTAGATGCAGTTGACCATTATAATCGATTTAGAGAGGATATTAAGTTGTTAGTTGAAGCTGGTCTCAATGCTTACAGATTTTCTATTGAATGGGCAAGAATTGAACCTTCAAAAGGCAACTTTGATAAAAAAGAAATCGAACATTATCGGGATGTCCTGAAATTTTGCCATGATCATGAAGTAACACCGATTGTTACTATGCACCATTTCTCGTCACCCAAATGGCTTATTTCAGAGGGGGGCTGGGAAAGCGAAACAACGATTGAGTATTTTGGGAGATATTGTAAGTATGTTGTTTCCGAGTTAGGTGACCTGATTCCTTTTATTTGTACCATTAATGAAGCCAATATGGGGATACAACTAGGAAGGGTCATAAAGGATTTTATGAGTCAAATGGCATCTGAAACAAAACCGGAAAATGGCGATATTCAGGTAGGTCTTAACATGGATAGGCAGGGCACGATGGAGAAAAGTATGAAAGCAATGGGTGAAGCATTTGGAATCGATCCAAGGAATGTTCATACGTTTCTTTCACCACGATCTAAAAATGGCGACAAGATTATTATGCAATGCCATCAAAAAGCACGGCAAGTAATTAAAGCGGTGAATCCCAATATTCAGGTTGGAATTACGATGTCACTCTACGATTATCAGGCACTTCCAGGTGGTGAAGAATATGTAAAGGAGTTTTGGGATGAAGATTTTCTTCACTATCTCCCGTTTATACAGGAGGACGACTTCTTCGGTCTCCAGAATTATTCTAGAAAGGTTTATGGACCAAATGGGAAAGTAGACCCGGATGAAAATACTAGATTAACTGATATGGGGTACGAATATTATCCAGAAGCTTTAGCCGGAGTGTTACGATTTGTTTCAAAGCATTGGAACAAACCAATTATTGTCACCGAGAATGGTGTGTCAACTAGTAACGACTTAAACAGAGTAGAGTTTATAGAGAAGGCTTTACAAGGAGTACAACAGTGTTTGGAAGAAGGAATTCATGTAATTGGATATACCTACTGGTCTTTGTTAGATAATTTTGAATGGCAATTGGGCTACAAGCAAAAATTCGGTTTAATCGAGGTAGATCGGGCAACCCAAACTCGATATCCAAAAGAAAGCTTGACGATGTTAGGGAATATTAATAAATTCGGATTAATGAAGTAGTTTAAAATAACCACACTAAATGGCATACCATGTTGCAAAAGGAAACAATGATTACGATCCACAAAACAAAGGGTTATTGTTAACGATTTTAATTAACGAGGCAGTTAAAAGTTCAATGAAATCAAAACTTTCAACTGCCTTTTTAAGTATTTATGTGATTTATTGTCTAAATTAAAATTTTTTAAATTTTGGAAATCAAAGAATTCAATTACAAATACATAACAGAGGTGAAAAATTTTGAAGGTAGAAAAGATTGTATTGAATGAGGAAAGAAATGTAACCTTAACTGCATATTTGCAAGAAGTAGGAGGGGAATTCCAGTATGTGACAAAACGGCCAGCAATTATGGTACTTCCAGGAGGAGGATATCAGTTTTGCTCAGACCGGGAGGCGGATCCGGTGGCACTTGCATATTTGAAAGCCGGTTACCAAGTATTTATTCTGCGTTATTCTGTCAAAGCCAATTCTATCTGGCCCAATCCATTAAATGATTATGAACAAGCGATGGAACTCATTCGCTCAAAGAAAGAGGAATGGTGTCTTTACGAGGATAAGATTGCAGTGGTTGGATTTTCGGCAGGTGGACATTTGGCCTCTTGTGCAGCAACCATGTCGAATAATCGTCCGAATGCAGCGATTCTTGGCTATGCAGTTACAATTGGTGAGGATGTCCGCAGTTGTAATCCGAGTGCACCGGATACTGTCAGCGCCATTGATTACGATACATGTCCTTGTTTTGTTTTTGCAACTAGAACAGATTCGGTCGTTCCAATTGTTAATTCTACCAAATTCATAAATGCGTTGGCGGAGCAGGGTATCGCATTTGAAAGTCATATTTATGCCTATGGTCCCCATGGTTTTTCCACCGGAGATACTTCTGTCCAAAGCAAGGAAATGATAATGTGCAGCCGTGCTCCGCATTGGGTAGAGGATAGCATTAGCTGGTTGAAAGATGTGCTGGGGGATTTTGGACCCGATGGAATGACTACTCCAGTCTGTAAAGGACATATAAATGGGGATAAGGAAAAATATTTATCTATCGATTGTACTTATGCATTAATAATGAGCAATCCAACAGCAATGGCAATTGTTGGCCCGGTATTAGCAGAGATGAATAAGCAAACAGATGTATTAGTGGAGACGAGAGAAATGGAGAATGTTAAGGATGGAGACGGGTTTCCAGGTGATATGATGTCCGTCATTATGGGCAGATTGACATTACGGGAAATCCTTTCAATAGGAAAAGCACCAGAGGACGTATTGGAAGGATTAGATGTACAACTCAGGCAGATTCCAAACACTATATAATGGAAGAAAGACGGAGGGCAAAATAATTCTACAGTTCCTTAACCAATAATAATTATGGTTGGATTATATGCCCCTAAAATTAATGTCAAAATTTTATAACATAAACAAAAAAACTGGATTACCTAATGTGCAATTTTTTGAAATAATAAATAGGAGTAAAGATTGTATTTTGTTAGTTTCCGAAGGATTAAATAGGCGGAAAACTATGAACCATAATAAAAATATAAAAATAATTACTATTCCAGATTTAGGAATCTATAAGAATGGTAAACTTTTTAAGCCAAAGGAGAGAAAAATATGATAAGACTGTCATTTAATAAAGATTGGACTGTTGGACCAAATAAAGGATTCTTTGACCTTTCTCCTGGTGAAACTCCACAGCCAGTTATGCTGCCTCATGATGCAATGATTACTCAGAAACGAAATGAACATTCCATAAGTGGGGGTAAGAAAGGATATTTTCCTGACGGGACATATGATTACGTAAAAACCTTTGATGTTCCTCTAGAGTATAAAGATAAACGGGTGATCTTTGAGTTCGAGGGAGTATATATGAATGCCATGGTGTACATAAATGGTGATTTTGCCGGACAACATCCATATGGCTATTCAAACTTTTATATAAAGGCAGACCGGTTCTTGAAATATGGTGAGGAAAATGAAATTAAAGTCGTAACGAGGAGCAACGATGATTCCCGTTGGTATACAGGGACAGGAATTTATCGTAATACCAAAATGCTAGTTGCTAATTTGGTCCATATTGGAATTGATGGGGTAAAAATCACTACACCGGATATTACAAGCAATCGTGCAATTATTAATGTGGCAACGGTGTTGGAAAACGAAGGTATAAATCCGCAGACAACTATGATCGTAACTGAAATAGTCGATGCTGAGGGTAATACCATAGCTACCGATACCGCTCCGTTGACAGTCTTTGCTGGTGAAAGTGAAACAATTAGGCAACGTCTATACGTGAGACAGCCGAACTTGTGGAATGTGGACACCCCTTATCTATATACTTGTAGGAGTAAGGTGATGGATGGTGAAAAGCTTATAGATGAAGAAACAAATACTTTTGGCATACGTACCCTTTCATTAGACGCAGAAGAAGGTTTGAGCATTAATGGTGAAGTAGTTAACCTGCGTGGTGCGTGCATTCATCATGATAACGGTGTGTTGGGAGCAGCAACGATTGAGCGTGCGGAGGAGCGTCGCATTGAAATTTTAAAAGAAGCAGGATTCAATGCAATTCGCATTTCTCACCAACCTGCTAGCAAGGCTATGCTTAATGCTTGTGACCGATTGGGAATGCTTGTGATGGATGAGAGTTTTGATGTCTGGACAGTGAATAAATCTAGCTACGATTATGCATTGAATTTTCCAATTTGGTGGGAGAAGGACATTCAGGCTATGGTAGATAAGGATTTTAACCATCCTAGTGTAATCATGTATTCGATAGGAAATGAAATCCCTGATACAGGTAGCACAAATGGTGCAGCCTGGGGTAGAAAACTGGCAGAAAAAATACGCAGTCTTGATAGTACTAGATATATAACTAATTCCATTAACGGTTTTGTTTCCGTCATGGATACATTAATAAAAATGATGAAAGGCCAATTTTCAGGTGATGTTAATTCAGCAATGGCGAATGCTGGTGAAATGATGAAAAGGGTTCAAAGTCATGAGTTTGTTACGAAGTCAGTTGCCGAATCATTTGCAGCAGTAGATATAGCTGGTTACAATTATGCGGATAATCGATATGTAACGGATAAGGAGCTATTTCCTAACCGGATTATTTGTGGCAGTGAAACATACGCTAGAGATATTGCTGAAAACTGGAAGCTTGTGAAACAGAATGGTCATGTAATTGGTGACTTTACTTGGACCGGATGGGATTATTTGGGCGAATCAGGTCTTGGCAGGATAGAATACGTAGAAAATAATAATGGTGAAGGCGTATCTGGTGGGTTTCCATGGTTAACAGCTTATTGTGGAGACATTGATATTACTGGTAACCGCCGCCCGATATCATTCTATCGGGAAATCGTATTTGGTTTGAGAAAACAGCCGTATATTGCTGTACATCGTCCTCAGCACTATGGAAAACAGTGTCAAATGACACCTTGGAGTTCGAACGACTCAATTTCTAGCTGGAGTTGGGAAGGATATGAAGGAAAACCTATAAAGGTAGAAGTATACTCCGATGCTGAAGAAGTGGAGCTGCTGGTAAATGATGAATTAATTGGAAAAGCTGGAACTGGGGAAAGCCATGCATTTAAAGCTGAGTTTGATACAGTATATGCACCGGGTGAAATTGTAGCCGTGGCTTACACTAATGGTATTGAAACAGGTCGTACTACACTAATATCTGCGGGCAGCACAGTGAATTTGAAGGTGGATGTTGATCGTGAACAGATCACTGCGGATGATAAAGATCTTGCATTTGTAGAAGTTTCTATTGTTGATGAACAAGGGATTGTGAAACCTCTAGCTGATAGGAAGGTATATGTTAAAGTGGAAGGTGCTGGTATTCTTCAAGGGTTTGGAAGTTCAAATCCGAAAACAGAAGAAAGTTTCGTCGATACGGCTCATACCACATACGATGGTAAAGCACTTGCGGTTATTCGACCTACAGAAAGTGGATTGATAAATGTAACTGTCGAAGCAGAAGGATGTTCCCCTCAAATAATTAGTATAGAAGCTGTTAAGGAATAATCCAATAATTCGAGTCCAAAATTATTACGTAAAAAATAGTTTAAAGTGTTAACATAACTAGACCCAACTATTTTATAGTTGGGTCTACTATACAATGTTTGTATGAAAAGAGGGAATTAGTATGGTGTTAAGAGTCGGAATTTTCGGAACAGGTTCGTTCGCAAATGTGCATGCAAATATCTTGGCAAGGATGGAGAATGTTTCCATTACTGCTATCTGCGGATCCACACTAGAGAAAGCCGAAAAAATGACAAAAAATCATCCCGCGGCGAAAGCGTATAGTTCCGTGACAGAAATGTTAGACAACACACAGCTAGATGCCGCGTACATCTGTGTACCTCCGTTTTCACATGGAAAAATTGAGGAAGCACTAGTTGACCGAAGCATTCCATTTTTCGTTGAGAAGCCATTATCTACCGAAATTGAAACACCTACCATAATACTAGACGCTGTTACGAAGAAGAAATTACTGACATCAGTCGGCTATCATTTTCGCTATATGAATATTACAGCAAAAGCAAAGGAACTGTTGCAAGACCGTACTATTGGGATGGCAGTTGGACAGTGGATGGGCGAAATGCCAGGTGTACAATGGTGGAAAAAGAAGGAGTCCTCAGGAGGACAGTTGGTTGAACAAACAACCCATCTTATAGATTTGTTAAGGTATTTACTTGGAGAAGTGGATGAGGTGAATGCTGTTTTTGCTAATCGCTTTATGCATTTGAAGGAAGTAGGCACGGATGTACCTGACATAGGAACTGTCATACTTAAGATGAAAAATGGAGCGATCGCAACAATCAACAACACCTGCATGTTGCCTATGAGTTATAAAAACGGGCTGGAAATTTATACGGATGCCGGAGTTCTTGAGTTGAGTCCGAATGGGTTGAAGGAATATTCAGCTGATCAATCAACAGAGTATTCAAATGGCAACGCGTACAATTATTTTCATATTCCCTATCAAAAGGAAACCCAAGCTTTTATTCATGCTGTTCAAACAGGCGATGCATCTGGAATTCTCTCATCATATGAAGATGCTTGGAATACTCAGCGAATAACAACAGCTGCAAACCGCTCTGCTGAAACGGGCCAACCGGTACGACTATAGTGTTTTTACGAGGAACGCAACAAGTAAGAGACCCATGTTTTTGGCTCCTTTTTATGCACACAATAAGGGATGCTCCTAAAAGAAAATATAAGATGACCTTGAGGATGCAGGATTTGTAGTAATGGCAAATTAGTCACAGATAAATAAAGAAAAGGAACCTACCAATATTATTTTTGGTTGGTTCCTTTATAATTCTTAATCAATTTTATTACGCTGTAAGTTTCTTTTTACGGAGTAAAGCCATCCCAACTAGGGCAGCACCAGCAGCTAGAGCATAACCCAAAATGCCATTATCTCCAGTTTGTGGATTACTGCTTGTAGGAGTAGTTGTTTGATCAGCTGTCACCTTTCCGCCACCTTGTGCAACCAATTGCTTCCATAATGATTGGAAAGCTGAATACATATCATCATTTATTGCTTCGGAATATTTCGGAATTTTCAATGCATCACCTACACTAGCCATCTGTTCAGTGTAGTAAGCTTGTTCAGCAATGACTGCCTCAAGCATGGCCTTTTGATTTGCGTCAGAAATAGCAGCTAGAAAATCTTTTGAATACAAAGCAGCACCAGCATACTGACCAAAACTAAAGTTTTGAACTTTTCCTTCCGAAACCGTAAAATTCATTTTGTAAGATGACCCTTCCTGACCTGGAACAGCTACTTCTGCTGAATAAACATCATCTTTCATGCCGGTTAAATCTGAAGATGCTGCAAGTGCAATCCCAGTCATACTTACCACCAAACTCAAAACCAGCATGATGAATCCAGTAATTTTTGATACTTTTTTCATGATAAATCCTCCTTGTTTTTAATTTGTATGACAAGCTTAATTTTAAGCGTTTTCATATGTGATAGTTATGATTATTCCGACGTAACACATTTCCTTTTCCGACTAAATACAAAATTCAAACAATAACCAAAAAACTATGCCCCGGATTAAAAACCTAGTGACATAGTTTTGGATAATTAGGGATAAAGCATTCTTTAACCTATTCATTTTTTTTTAAATAATGCTGGCAGGGTAAGTTCCACAACTGCTCCGCCATTATTATAAAATTTCCAAGTGGCTTTACCGTTATATAAAATAGTCATACGTTGAACAGAATTGTAAATACCTATATGTTCACCTAGTGAATCGGTTAGCTTCATTCCGGAATTTATCTTCTCGAGAATACTAATCGGATAACCAACACCTGTATCAGTAATCATTATTTTGGCATAAGGGTAATAATCAACCTCAAAGTAATCTACCGAAATAGAAATATGAATGACCTTGCTCATATCAATGGCATACTTAATAGAGTTCTCTACAAAGTTTTGAATAAGCATAGGCGGAATCAACATATCATCAATCATTTGATTTACATTTATAGAATAGGTGAACTTGTCCTTATAACGTATTTTTTGTATTTCCAAGTAATCGGAAATATGCTTGAGCTCTTCAGTAAGTGGAACAAAATCATTCTCAACTTTCGCCATATATCTAAAGTAGTCAACAGATTGAAGAATTAATTTCCTGGCTGTAGGAAGGTCTTCGTTTTGTATCAAATTATTTACCATATTTAAAGAGTTTATTAAAAAGTGTGGATTAACTTGCAATTGGAGAGTGCGCAGCTGTGATTTCTGCACTTTAATCTGTTCCTCATATACGTGAATTTTTAGGTTTTGTACTGTATCCATCATTTCATTGAAAGTAGTATTCACAATTTCAAACTCATTGGAACTTCTATTGGCTTCGATCCTATGGTTAAGGTCTCCAATGCGTACTTTGGCCATGGACTTGGTCAATTTGTGCAAAGGGTTAACCACTGTAAATTTCATAAGCAACATTAATAAAGGCATTTGTAGAGCTAACAAAATTGAAATTATTAAAATGTATTTATACAGAAATGGTAATGTCTTTAGAATCTCTTGTTTTGACAGAACGGCCATTAAATTTACCCTTACAATCGAGGACTGACTAGTTACTAGAATATGATCCTTGGCTTTGTTGCTAACTACATCATTGAGTGAATCTGTAGTGATAAAAGATAATGTTGATGTTGATAAATTTTTTGTACTAAATTTATCCAATAATCTGTCAGTATTTATATAGGCTCCTGTTACTATATCTTTATTACTATAAGAGATATTAATCAAACAATTATAATTTTCAATTTTTGAAAAGGTCCAGCTAGATTTTAAGGAAGAATTACTTGATTCTATAATACCTGTCTGACTGATCACATAGTTTTTTAGAGCTATTATTTCACTAGATGATACATTGTTTTGGGTAGCTGTTATGAAATAATCTCTACTTTTTATGTAGAGGAAAAATGCATCAATATAGTTGTTCGAAAGCAGTCTGTTTGAAAAACTCGTAAAAATCCTATATTTGGTGAAGGCAATATTTGAATCGTCATTCTCAGTAAGCAAAATCTTTGGGTCATATTGAAAGTTTGCCATATCAAGGGTATAGGCCATTGAGTTTTTCAACTGGGGATCGATCTGAGCGATATAGGACTCAAGCATATTTTTATGGGTACTCTCAACCTCTTTTAGCAAAGAATCGTGTGTTTGATAATTTTTATAAATAAGTAGTGAAATAAGCGGGGTAAGAATGATAATAATATAAATAACGATTTTAAATAATATAGAGTTATAAATATATTTAAAACTTCTACTCTTCATGGCTACCTCCGCTTATATTTATTGTATATACTAATTATAATTCCAAAGAAATCGCTGTCAATATTTGACGAATGAAAGGAGAAAGGGCAAATATAATGAATATCCTAATTGTTGACGATGAAATCAGTGCTATAGAGGCTGTGCGAAAAGGAATAAACTGGGGTAAATTTGCCGGGACTTCTTTATATACAGCCACAAGTTTGCAAGAAGCAATAGAACAATTTAATCAGTTTAACATAGAAATCATGCTTAGTGATATTGAAATGCCAGGCGGTACGGGACTTGACTTATTGGAGTGGGTAAAGGGTAACAAGCCGGAGGTGGCATGTATTTTTATGACATGTCATGCTGATTTTAGATTCGCACAGAAGGCGATTCAATTAGGTAGCTCCGATTACCTTCTTAAACCGCTTAATTATGAAGAAGTCGAGGAAGCGATAATAAGGGCAATGAAAATAAAAAGAGACGAAAAAGTGTTAAGGAAAAACAGTGGAGCTTGGCTTGAAAATAAGAAGCTTATTTTAAAACAATTTTGGAAGGATTTTTTTGTAGGAAATATTTCACCGGAAAAAGGTAGTCTCTTACGGTATATTCAAACTAAAGATATTGGAATTGATATTGAAAAGAAATATTTGCCTGTATTGGTTAGTATAAAAAAAATGTCTGAAGATTTTTCAAGGAATGAAAAACGACTATTGGAGTTTTCCATAGTTAATCTATCTGAAGATGTCTTTGAGATAGAAGGAATCAAAAAAGAGGTTATTGAATTTACTGAGAATTCTGTTTTGGTAATGCTTGAATTGAGTGGATCCTTAAACAATATTGACTTCACTCAGCAAATAAATGATTGTTGCGAAGAATTAATCAAAATAGTGAGAAAGTATTATAACATGATAATCTGCTGCTATGTTGGCACAAGTGACTGTATTTATGGGATGCCAAATCAGATTGAAAATTTGCAGGTCATTGATTTTAATAACGTTGCATTCCAGCAGGGAACTTTCCTTTTAGGAACATACAAACAACGTCATATTGAATATAGC
>JBFNER010000028.1:0-56062 GCA_040797665.1 Neobacillus sp.
GATGCAGATGGCGACACGTTAAGCTATGCGGTAACAACGGCAGCATCCCATGGAATTGTGGTAGTGGATGAAGCAGGAAAATGGACGTATACACCAGCAACTAATTTTGTTGGAGAAGACAGCTTTACGATCACCGTCTCTGATGGTAAGGGCGGAGAAGTATTGCTTACAATAGCTGTAACTGTTAAAGGGGCTATAGCAGAGCCAGGAGAAGAAAACCCACCAGTTGAGGAAACTCCACCGGTGAATGGTAATACACCTAGTAATCCAACTACACCTGGAAGCGATGTGTCTGTAGAAAAGCTCCCAAAAACCGGTGAAGGATTGCCGTATAAAAAAATATTGGATTACAGTATCCTTGCCTTACTAGCAAGCTTATTCTCATTAAAGTTTAGAAAAAAGAATACTCAAAAATAATCATAGGAAATAATCACCCCTTCTTCTTGGGGTGACTATTTTTTTATCTATTTATGGTGAGTATTACATCCTCTGATGGAAGTTTTATTTTTTTACGTAGGTGGTAGTCAAATGAAGGCAATAAAAAAGTTAATTGTTATCCTCTTAATCTTATTGGTTGGTATAAGACTGTATTTATTTTATGTTGACCGCTCGAACGAGAAAGCACGTGAGGAGGCAGAGCAGATTTTCCAGAACATGATATTGAACACTGAACCGGAGAGTGCGAGTGGTCAAGTCATAGTGACTGACACCAAAGGAAATGAAACCCTTTCTAAAGTAGATCCAAATGTGATAGGAAAAATCGAAATCGACAAACTTGATTTATCCTATGTCATACTAAATGGGGCCAAAAAAGAACAATTAGATATCTCTATCGGGAAGGTAACTGGTCCAGGGGTCCATGAGCAAGGGAATCTGGTGCTGGCAGGTCACAATATGAGGGATGGTTCCTTATTTGGGAAATTAAAACAGCTTAAACTAAAAGACACCTTTCGAGTTATAGACGCTAATGGTATAAGCAAAGAATACATCATATATGAGATAGACATTGTTAGTGATACAGACTTATCACCCCTAAAACAAGACATCTCCACCACACCCGTCACCACCCTAATCACATGTACTGATGATGGCAAACTACGAGTAATTTACTATGCAAAACAAATAGGGTGACAGTAGCACAAAAGGACAAGAAAAGTTTCTGTTATACAGAGATTATTGAACTTCGTATTCGTAAATACGAAGTTTTTTGTTTAGGAGCTCAGTAATGGTTTAATTAGGTATTTAATAGAAGTGAATGTGTATACTACTAAAGTAATTTTTTCCTTATCTAGAGTTTTAAGATTAAAGCCAGCCAAGTAGAGGTGATGAAAGGTATGCCAACGTTGGATGTCGGTGGTTGTGCAATGTATTATTCTATAAAGGGTGAGGGAGTCCCAATTGTATTTATTCATCCCCCTTTGCTTACGAGTGCAAATTTTCATTACCAAGTAGAACAACTATCTCATACTAATCAAGTTATTACCTTTGATATAAGAGGTCATGGCCGTAGTCAGCGGTCAGAAAAGCCACTATCTTATTCGCTCATTGTAGATGACATCATACATTTATTAGACCATCTTAAAATAAAAAACGCATTTATATGTGGTTACTCAACAGGAGGATCCATCACACTTGAATTTATGCTTAAGCATGTTGATAGAAGCTATGGCGGGATTATCATAAGCGGGATGTCTGAAGCGAGTGATTTGTACCTAAGACAGAAAATATCCTTAGCTAGAAAATTAACCACACTAAGTTCGATTAAGCTGCTTGCGAGAGCCATTGCATGGGGAAATTCCGAAACGAAAGAGACGTTTAACTTGTTATATGATGAAGCAATAAAAGGGGATATCAGAAATATTGGGCAATATTACGAATACAGTTTAGAATATAACTGTACTAATCAGCTGAAAAATATTCAGCTCCCAAACCTGTTACTTTATGGCACAAAGGATAAATCATTTCATCGATATGCTAAGCTTTTACATCAGGAATTACCTCATAGTAAATTGAAGTTCTTAATAAAAGAAAAACATCAGCTTCCTACAAAAGCTGCCGATGAACTAAATCAATTGATTGCACATTTTGTTCAGGTAAACAGGGAACAGACTCAAAGATAGGGGAATGTGTTTTGCTGAAAATGATAGATGCACATATTCATTTAGATCAGTATCAAGATGAAATTATTGAAAGGATGTTGAAGGATTTACCTGTGCTCAAGGGTATGATTTCTGTATCGAACAACTTGGAATCCTGTAAAAGGAATCTAGTATTAACGCGAAATTATCCAAAAGTGCATTCCGCTTTCGGCTATCATCCAGAGCAGCCTTTACCCACCGAGAGAGAGGAAAATGAATTATTTACGTGGATGAATCATCATTTACAGGACATGATTGCAATTGGTGAAGTAGGACTGCCCTATTATTTAAGAAAAAAGAAAAAAATCTCGATGGGGGAATATGAAAAATATATTGCACTGCTAGAGAGATTTGTGAAAACGGCCTGTGAATGGGGGAAACCGATTGTTCTGCATGCTGTTCATGAAGATGCTGAAATTGCATGTGATCTCTTAGAAAAGTACTCTATTCAAAGTGCCCATTTTCATTGGTTTAAAGGCGACCATAAAACAATTAATAGAATGATAGATAATAAATATTATATTTCCATCACTCCTGATGTGACGTACGAAGAAAAAATACAGAAACTTGTCCATGTATATCCCTTGGATTTAATGATGGTTGAAACAGACGGTCCATGGTCTTTTGAAGGAAAGTTTTTAGGTAAAATGACAAATCCCTATATGATGAAAGATTCTATTGAGAAAATTGCACACATTAAAAATATATCGTTTGCTGAAGTTTCGAGAATATTATTGGAAAATACAATTACGTTTTATAGGCTAAATCAGTAAAATGAATACAAATAGGAAATATCCTTTCCTATTTCTTGGGAAAGCGCAGGAACAGACATATATTCACGTTGATTGTCAAAAAATGCTGTCATATAAAAAGAGCTAACCCAAACGGATTAGCTCTTTTGCCGATAGATTTTTTATCTATGCCTGAACCTCATTTGACATTTTAACGTCAGTAGTTCCTTCGCCTTCTGAACGTGAAACATAAAGGGCACAAGCTGCGTCTCCAGTAATGTTAACAGCTGTTCTACACATATCGAGCAGGCGGTCAACACCTAAAACTAACGCAATGGCCTCGACTGGGAGTCCAACAGAAGTCAACACCATCGATAGCATGATTAATCCAACACCAGGTACACCTGCAGTCCCAATACTAGCTAGTGTAGCGGTTAAGATAACCGTTAGCATTTGACCAAAACTTAAATCAATTCCATATACTTGAGCAATGAAAATAGTTGCGACCCCTTGCATGATCGCCGTTCCATCCATATTAATCGTAGCTCCTAGCGGCTGCACAAAACTGCTGACACTTTTTGAGATGTTTAGGTTATTTTGTGCTGCTCTCATTGAAACAGGAAGAGTGGCCGCGCTACTGGAAGTACTAAAAGCAACAATAAATGCTGGTGAGAATCCCTTAAAGAAAGTAATGGGATTCATTTTCCCAAGAAAGGAAACTGCAGATCCATAAGTGATGACTAATTGTAGTAATAGCACAAATAGGACAACAAACATATATTTACCCATAGCGGCAATGGCACCTAGTCCTTGACCGCCAATCGCCGTTGCAATTAATGCAAAGGCACCGTACGGGGCAAACTTCATAATTGCTGTAACAAGATACATTAAGACATCATTTAACTGCTCGATAAGCTTTAGAATGCCTTCTGCTTTTTGTCCCACACGGGAAATTCCAAAACCCAAAATCATAGCAAACGCAATAACCTGAAGCATTTCACCGTTAGCCATAGAACCTAGCGGATTGGCAGGAATAATGTTCAATAGGGTATCTATCACAGGCGGGGCTTCTGCTGCTTCAAAAGTTGCACCGTCTAATTTGAAGTCTCCATCACCTGGCTTAACTAAAAGTCCTGCACCAATTGAAAGAACAAGAGCAATCACAGTTGTAATTAAGAAAAAAGCGATGGTTTTCAAGCCCATACGACCAAGCTTCTTTGGATCACTAATTCCAGCTGTTCCTAAAATCAATGAAACCACAACAATTGGGACAACAAGCATTTTAATTAAATTAACAAATAATTTCCCTAAAGGTACTAAAAAATAACTGTTAACAGGATCGAACAAATTTGGAAGTACCAAATTTAAAATCAGACCAAAGACAATACCTAAACCCATCCCAACAAAAATTTTCTTCGTTAAAGACATAGGTAACCTCCCTTAATAATAGTAATACAATTAATTATAATGACTCAATCAAAATATAACAATACCAATTTATGACGGACTATTAAGTTGGTACTTTTATGGAGGCATTTTATAGAGACATTTTATGGAGACATTTTTGGTGACAGGCACCACAGAAATACAAAATGAGACTTTTGTACGCCTGGGGTGGACACTACGAGCGAGTGTGTTTTTCAGTTTTCACTCGAAAATGGTAAGATGTAAATGATTGTGTTCTTACTTTTGAAGGAGAAAGGTTGGTTGTATCATGTTGACTGTCACATGTCGGAGGCGGAGGTGAAGAACAATGACAAAAGTAATTGTATATACGACGAATGATTGCATAGAATGCACAATGGTAAAACAAGTGCTAACACAAGAACAGATTCCATTTGAAATACGGGATATATCGATTAACCCAGATTATCAAAAGGAAGTAGAGAAGTTCGGATTTCTGGGTGTTCCAGTTACAGTCTTAGGAAATCGTGTAGTAAAGGGATTTACCAATGAATTGAAAGAAATCATGCAACTTGCCCTTGAAGATAAGATGCCATAATGTGTAAAGTGTCCACTGGAGGCGCACATTTTCATGCTTTTGTCCACGAGTGGTGCCTGTCACCTTACTTTGCTCTCCAATTAATGTTATTTTTCTAGGCTTTAGTGCAAAATAAGGAAAATCAGAAGGATGGTTCTAAACAAATAAAAAGCTCTGCTGACCAATAATAAGAGGTGAAAGAATGTCAGAACACGTTAAATTTGATTTACATACCCATCATGAGCGCTGTGGACATGCAAGGGGATCGATTCGTGATTATGTTGAAGCTGCTATTCAAAATGGACTGCAAGTGATTGGAATCTCTGATCACACCCCATACTTCTCTAGCGAAGAAGACCACCCTCACCCTCGAATCACAATGGCTAAGAGTCAATTTCCTGAATATGTGAAAGAGGTACTCGAACTAAAAGAATTATTCGCTGAGAAAATTGATGTACTTCTTGGTATTGAGGCGGATTTTTTTCCGGATCATGTTGAGAAATACCGACCATACTTTGAGCAGTATCCATTTGACTATATTATTGGCTCAGTCCATCATGTGGATGGAATTAGTATTTTTAAGAGAAACCGCTGGGAAGGTTTAAGTACTAGACAAAAAGCCATAACAAAGGAAGCTTATTATAGCTTAATTGAACAATCAGCTCGCAGTGGATTGTTTGAAATTCTTGGACATATTGATGCGATGAAGGGATATTATCCTGCTTTTTCAAGAATTGAAACCGAAGCTGTCCAGAACACCTTAAAGATTATTGGCGAGCATGATATGGCCATTGAGATTAATACCTCTGGTAAAACGAAGGACGTTGGCGGCTGGTATCCATCAGAGGATATATTAGAACTAGCACTCTTTTATGGAGTAAAAGTCACCTTTGGATCGGATGCCCATGACCCAGAAAGAGTCGGTGATGATTTAGAAATGGTACAGAGAAATCTTAAGGAAATTGGTTTCAAGGAGTGGGTTTATTTTAAAGAGAAAAAGAGAATAACGGTTACACTATAATAAACATTACATGATGGCATAAAAATCCTGACTTTGCTAATACTACAAAAAAGCAAACAAGGGGAGGACTAACATGAATACGGGTCAAGCAATTGCCTATGCAACAGTAGCAATGAAAAATTTGGGTTATAAACAAGCAGAAATTGAAGCTGTAACGAACGCCATGCTTCAGGAAATCGAAACGCATGCTGGCGAGTATGCTGTTGAAAAAGCCGATAAAATCCTTTATGGTGATGATGAAAATAACATTTAAACACAAAAAAATGTAATGGCTATGTCCATTACATTTTTGCTTTTTTAGCTTTCCGATTGCTTGCAATCCTCCTAACCACATAAATGCCAGCAATAAGTGCCAACAGATTAAGAGAATCCCCGAAATTGATAGTAAGGTTAAAATGATTATTTACTCGAATAGAATTCTTATTATTATGAGAATTAGCTAGTGTTCTTGTAACCTGCTCTTCTTTTTTCACCACAGCACCTCCTACATTACTATATTATAAGTAATTAGTACAGATAATGCCATTTTTGTAAGGTGTTTCTAGTTGTTTGCTAGAGTTGCTTTCTTATACTTAGATGAACGAGAATACATAAGTAAAAAAACAAAGGCACTAAGGATCCTGAGTACAGAATTTAATTCCATTGCACGATGGATACCAAGTACTTCTAGTAACCATATACCAATCTGAGGTGCCAGGAAGGCAACAAATGATAGAAGAACATTATAGGAAGTGATGCAATAGGTTCTTGTAGCTTCAGGTGATTTTTCTAATAATAAGTTGAATAAAAGCAGAACAATTCCAGAAATGAAAAATCCAGATAACGCTTGAATAACCGTTAGATAGACAAGATTTTTTGAAAGTACCGTTAAAAATGGGACAAGCGCCATACCGAGTGCAGCCCAGACTAACATTAAGGTGTTCGATTTACGTTCTGCCCATTTTTTCCAAAGAGGGAAAGTGAAAAATTGTACAAGCTGGTTCGCAACAGAAAATAAACTAATCCACAAAATCGTCGCCTCTGCAATTCGTACATGGTAAATATTAAATATTCCCCATGACATTTGCCAAGTGAAATTGAAGCATAAAGCGGCAATTAGAAACCATTTATAACCATGGTCTTTAAAAATAGACCAATCCATAAAAGAGTTTTTTTGTTTTAAAGGTTCTGGCGCTTTTTCCTTGTGCTTCATTAAGAAGAAAACTTCTAATAAACCAAAAACAAAAGCGATGAAGAACAGTAGCTGATAAGCGGTTGAATTATGGGTTTGATTTTTCATAATAATTCCAATAATTAAGGTTGAAATCATGCCAATAACTGTGAGCAGTCTATTCCGGTCACTAAAGAAAGTTCCTCTACGTTCCTCTTTAATCATTCCACTAATTAATGTTTGCCAGCCAATGTTGGCTACTGTTGCAGGGACATTCATCAGGGCAATAATGATTAAAAAGGCCCAGGCTTGGTAAGGTGTCGAAAGATAAATTACACCGACCAACACGATAAATAACAGTCTGGCCCATAATACAGAAATGGCCACTGTTTTCTTTTGTGTTTCCAGCCGATTTAACATCATAGCAGCAGGGATTGTCATCAAGAGTGCAACCAGGGGAGGGAGAGAACTGATTAACCCGACTTGATAGTTAGTGGCTCCAAGTATCGAGATGGCAAAAATCGGATAAAAATTTCCAGCTAGATTCAAAGCAATGGTGGAAACCATCCCATGATAAATACTTATTTTTTCATTATATGTTCGCAATTAAATTCACCAGATTTATGATTGAATTTTGACTTTACCATTATACTACCAGCGGCATCTTTCAAAAATACTTTTTTATAAAAAAACGAAAAAACTACTCTTGTTTTAATAGTTCTGAGTACAATTGAAGAGAAAATGGAGTATAATAAGTTTCGGCTTACAAAATATTTTAGAATTCCATAGGAGTTATTATATGAATCAGACCTTTACATTAAAGGAAAAGACGAAACAAATTTTTGTATTGTTGATTCCCATTCTTATTACTCAGCTTGGAATGTTCTCAATGGTGTTCTTTAACACAATTATGACGGGGAAGTATAATTCTGCCGATCTTGCAGGCGTAGCGATTGGTTCTTCTATTTGGAGTCCTGTCTTTACTGGAATTAGTGGAATCCTTCTTGCTGTGTCACCGATTGCGGCTCAGCGTCTTGGGGAAAAGAAGAGTGGTGAAGTGGCATCTGTTGTGAAACATGGCATTTATCTTTCTGTGATGATTGCTGTTTTGGTAATAGTTCTTGGTGCTTTCTTTTTAGAGCCAATCTTACAGGCTATGAAACTGCCAATAGCAGTTCATCGTACCGCTTTTGACTATCTAGTCGGATTAAGTTATGGGATTCTGCCGTTGTTTTTATTTAATGTGCTCCGTTCCTTTATTTATGCATTAGGAAAAACGCGGATCGTCATGTATATTTTAATATTGTCACTGCCGATTAATTTCTTTTTGAACTATGTTTTAATCTTTGGCCATTGGGGTTTTCCGGAGCTTGGAGGGGCAGGAGCAGGCTATGCGACATCCATTACTTATTGGTTGATTGCAGCGATGACGGTCTATATCGTGAGAAAGCAGGATCCATTTTCTAGTTATCCCGTGTTTGCTGACTTATCAGAATTCTCATTTGCAAAGTGTAGGGAAATTCTTAAAATTGGAGTTCCAATGGGACTATCCACCTTTTTCGAAACGAGTATGTTTGCAGTAGTGACCATTCTTTTAAGTAAGTTCAATGTAACAACGATTGCGGCTTACCAATCGGCTTTGAACATAGTGTCGTTCTTATATATGATTCCAATCAGTATTTCAATGGCACAGACAGTCCTTGTTGGGTATGAAGTAGGGGCTAAAAGGTATAGAGATGCTAAAGTTTATAGTTGGTTAGGAATATATCTTGCGATAATAATTGCGATTGTAACAGGAGTTTTGGTAGTAATCTTCCGATATCAAGTGGCTGGATTATACTCCAATGAAGCAGCGGTTATCAGTTTAACCGCACACTTCTTGATTTTTGCCCTGTTCTTCCAAATATCTGACAGCATCCAAGTAACTGCAATGGCGGCATTACGAGGCTACAAAGACGTAAATTATGCTTTCATTATGACCTTAATTGCATACTGGCTAATCTGTCTGCCAGCCGGTTATTTATTGGCTCACTACACCAGTCTAGGGGCCAGAGGCTACTGGATTGGACTCACTATCGGTCTCACAGCGGCGGGCATTGCTCTCTCCGCCAGGTTGATTTATATTCAAAAGAAGAACTTTTCCCCTCTTGAACTGGAAAATGCGGTTTAGTATCAAAGGGTGATAGGTGCCATCAAATTGGTGCCTGTCACCTTTTTCCATTTTAAGGGAAGTAAACTTCGATCCATTGGTTTTTGTTACGTAAAGTAAAATAATTTTGAAAGTCTGTATAAGATTCTTTGATTCTTTTAACAGAAATAAGAAGGAATTTATCGTTCAAAGCACGTATATGGATAAAAAGGGAGATCATTTTAAAATTCAGATTCATGCATGGGGGTATGGGAGATGGAAGTTGTTGAAGGGAAGCTGTTGTGGGAGCCGCCTCAATTATTAATTGAGAACTCTAATATGAATAAATTTAGGAAATGGCTGGAGGAAACAAGGGGAATTTCTTTCCAATCCTATCAAGATTTATGGAAATGGTCGACAACAAACATTGAAGGATTTTGGTCAGCCATTTGGCATTTCTATCAAATCAAAGCACATACATCTTATGATGAGGTACTCATTGATCGAAAGATGCCAGGTACTCAGTGGTTTCCTGGTGCAACCATAAACTATGCAGAACATATCTTTCGTCAGACAGTTCCTGAGAAACCAGCGATCATCTATGAAACGGAAATCCGCCCGCTCGGAGAATTGACTTGGTCACAGCTTCAGAAGGATACTGCAGCCATAGCTGAATATTTAAAGTCTATCGGTGTTAAACGAGGAGACCGAGTCGCTGCATATGCCTCCAATATTCATGAAACGGTAACAGCATTTTTGGCCTGTGCCAGTATTGGGGCCATTTGGTCAAGTTGTGCTCCGGAATTTGGCATCATGAGTGTGATTGACCGCTTTAAACAAATTGAACCACAGGTGTTATTTGCAGTGGATGGCTATCGCTATGGTGGTAAGGATTATGACAGGATGGAGCTTGTCAAACAAATACAGGAAGAATTACCAACATTAAAGCAAACGGTCATTATTCCTTATTTAAATGAAAGTCCAGAGGTATCCGAATTAAAAGATACGGCACTTTGGACTATGATCCTATCGGAACACAAAGAGGCAGCTATAACCTATGACGCGGTTCCATTTGAACATCCATTATGGATATTATATTCATCTGGAACGACTGGGAAGCCAAAAGCGATCGTTCAAAGCCAGGGCGGTATTTTGCTAGAGCATTTAAAACTCGGGGGGCTGCAAAACAACCTAACACAGGATGACCGCTTCTTCTGGTATACAACAACAGGCTGGATGATGTGGAATGTCGTGGTGAGCGGGTTACTTACTGGGTCTACAATTCTTTTATTTGACGGTAATCCAGGTTATCCAAACTATGAACGATTATGGAAATTTGCAGAATCAACGAAAATGACCGTGTTTGGAACAAGTGCAAGTTTTATAACAGCGTGTATGAAGGACGGGGTGCGACCAAAAGAACAGTTTGATCTTTCTTATTTAAGGAGCATCGGGTCAACTGGCTCACCACTTCCTGTAAGCGGTTTCGAATGGGTGTATTCTCAGGTTAGTGATGATATTTGGTTATTTTCTACTAGTGGGGGAACGGATCTATGTACAGCTTTTGTTGGCGGTTCTCCATTGCTTCCGGTATACGCCGGGGAACTACAATGCTGTGCATTAGGAGCAGCAGTGAAAGCGTTTAATGATCAAGCTGATGAATTAATTGATGACATAGGCGAACTCGTAATTACAGAACCCATGCCATCGATGCCGGTTTATTTTTGGAATGATAAGACTGGAAAACGATATCGCGATAGTTATTTTGATGTATATCCTGGGATTTGGCGTCATGGTGATTTTATAAAGATCACCTCAAAAGGTAGCGGAGTGATATATGGCCGATCGGATGCGACAATTAATCGCGGCGGTATACGAATGGGAACCAGTGAAATATATAGTGCATTAGAAAGCATACCAGAAGTGATTGATAGCTTAGTAGTTGACGTTCCAATCACCAGTGAACAAACCTATATGCCATTGTTTGTTGTTTTAAAAGAAGGAGCTGGGCTGTCAGATGATCTTAAAACACGAATTAAAGGGGCAATTGCCCAAGGCTGTTCACCGAGGTATGTCCCAAATAGGATTATTTCGGTTAGAGACCTCCCGAAAACACTTAACGGTAAAAAATTAGAGGTACCCATTAAGAAAATTTTAATGGGTATTCCGGTCGAAAGTGCGGTAAACGCCGGATCACTATTAAACCCTCAATCACTCCAATTTTTTGCGGAGTTTAGAATGAATATGGAAATTTGAAGAATGAAGGCTCCTAAAAATGGAGTCTTTTTTTTGTGGAATTTCACTACAAATGTATACGTTGCCATTGCTTAAATGGCCGTACTTTAACCACACTTTATAAGTTTAAATGGTTGAAATAATCTGTTAGATAACCTTACAAACTGATGTTAATAAAACTGTCATAATGTTATAAATAATTCAGATAATTCAAATAAAGTGTGAAGGGTGAAACAAATGACAAAACAAAAGCTTGTGCTGATTGGGAATGGGATGGCTGGGGTCCGAGCGATTGAAGAAGTATTGAAAATAAACCCAAATGGTTTTGAGATTACGATTTTCGGCAGTGAACCATATCCAAATTATAATCGGATTCAGTTATCGACAGTATTGCAGGGAGGGACGTCTGTCCAAGATATCACTCTGAATGAATGGAATTGGTACGAAGAGAATAACATCCGCTTTTACCCAGGAGAGGCCGTTATCTCCATTGACATTAAAAACAAACAAGTTACTACCGATAAAGAAAGAGAAGAGGCCTATGACAAATTAATAATCGCCACGGGTTCAAATCCTTTTATGCTCCCGTTGCCAGGGGCAGACAAAATCGGTGTAACGGCTTTTCGGAATATTAAGGATTGTGAAGAGATGATTGCTAGCTCGAAAGAATTTAAAAAAGCGGCTGTCATTGGCGGGGGATTATTAGGGTTAGAAGCAGCCAGGGGATTATTGAATCTTGGAATGAAAGTTGATGTTATTCATATTTACGATTACTTGATGGAACGACAATTGGACCGTACTGCGGGTAAGCTTCTGCAAAAAGAATTAGAAGAACAGGGTATGAATTTTCTTTTACAAAAAAACACTGCAGAAATTTTAGGGAAGAAGCGTGTGACAGGACTTAGATTTAAGGACGGAAGTAAAATCAAAGCTGATTTAGTCGTAATGGCAGTGGGGATAAAACCAAATATCACCCTAGCCCAAGAAGCTGGAATACCGGTAAACCGAGGGATTATTGTCAATGACTTTCTCGAAACGGATGTACCCAATATCTTTGCTGTTGGGGAATGTGCGGAACATCGGGGTATTGCCTACGGGCTGGTGGCTCCGTTATACCAGCAAGGTCATGTGTTAGCGAAGTATATTTGCGGGATAGAGGACGGTTCGGGTTATCAAGGTTCTGTTCTTTCAACCCAGCTAAAGGTTTCAGGTGTGGATGTTTTCTCTGCTGGTAAAATCAACGAAGATGAAACGACTAAGACCTACAAGCTTTATGATGAGTGGAGAGGAGCTTATAAAAAGGTTCTGATTGAAGATGGTAAAATTGCGGGTGCAGTCTTGTTTGGTGATACGAAGGATGGCAATCGTTTATTCAGTTTAATAAAAAAACAAGCCGAAATAGAAGAATATCTAGAAATAGATCAAGCTGAGAAATCTGAACTCAGCTCTGTCATGTTGATGTCTAATGACGAATTAATATGTGGGTGTAATGGTGTGACAAAGGGTGCAATCGTAGAAGCGATTCAAACGAAGGGACTGACGACTGTTGACCAGGTAAAGGGATGTACGAATGCCTCGCGTTCTTGTGGAGGTTGTAAATCACTTGTTTCAGAACTTTTGCAGTGTACACTAGGAGACCAATATAATTCAGAACAAAAAGAAGCTATTTGCGGTTGCACAAGTTTATCGAGGGATGAAATCGTTCAAGAAATACGTGAGAAAGGATTGACCCATATCCGTGAAGTCATGAACGTTCTTGGTTGGGAAACGGATGGATGCTCCAAGTGTAAGCCAGCGTTAAATTACTACTTGGGTATGGTGAATCCATTAAAGTATCAGGATGAAAAAGAAGCTAGATATGTGAATGAAAGAATGCATGCCAATATCCAAAAGGATGGCACCTACTCGGTTGTCCCAAGGATGTATGGAGGAGTGACGACATCAGACGATTTGCGGAAGATTGCCGATGTTGCGGATAAATACAAAGTTGGCACGATTAAGGTGACGGGAGGCCAGCGCATTGATTTACTTGGTGTGATGAAAGAGGATTTACCAAAAATTTGGGCAGAGCTTGATATGCCATCGGGATCTGCCTACGCAAAAGGATTGCGTACAGTAAAGACTTGTGTTGGTGAGAATTATTGCCGTTTCGGGACGCAGGACTCGATTGGTATGGGAATACTTCTTGAAAAGAAATTTGAAGGTTTAAATACTCCCCATAAAGTGAAAATGGCTGTTTCTGCTTGTCCGCGAAACTGTGCAGAAAGCGGAATTAAAGACGTAGGGATTGTTGGAGTTGAGGGTGCGTGGGAGATGTATGTCGGAGGAAATGGCGGCACCCATCTGAGAGAAGCAGATTTATTGTTTAAGTTTAAATCGGGTGATGAATTAGTAGAAATGATTGGAGCATTTTTGCAGTATTACCGTGAAACAGCCAATTACTTAGAAAGGACCTCAGCTTGGGTTGAACGGTTAGGATTAGCTCATGTAAGACAAGTACTATCTGAGGAATTGACAGTAAAGGTACTGAACCAACGCATAGATGAGGCGCTATCGATCGTTCAGGATCCATGGAAGGAAGCAATAGAAAATAAAACATTGTTGCGTGATCTCTATGAAACGGTAAAGATTCCGGTAGAAACTAAATAAAGAGGGTGATTGAATTGGAAAAAACAATTCGTTCTATATTTGTAGGTGCTGTATCTGACTTACCTGAAAAATTAGGAAAAACGGTATCAATAGGAGAAAAGGAACTGGCTGTCTTTAAGTTGGAAAGCGGAGAGATTCGTGCAATTGAAAATCGCTGTCCCCATAAAGGGGGAGTTCTTGCCGAAGGGATTGTTAGTGGTGAATATGTCTTTTGTCCAATGCATGATTGGAAAATTAGTGTAAAAAATGGGCAGGTTCAAGCACCAGATTTTGGCTGTGTTCAAACTTATCCTGTTAAAGTGACAGATGAGCAGGTATATATACTAATCGGCAATGAAGGATAAAATCGTTTTAGAAATGCCGACGGTCTCATGCTCCAATTAGGAGTAAATAGCAATGAGAAGGAGGGATCTTTGGTGTTGGGAAAAGCATATATAGTGGGAGCAGGTCCTGGTGATCCGGAATTAATTACTGTAAAGGCCTTAAAATGTATCCAACAGGCAGATATCATTCTGTATGACCGTCTAGTAAACCCCGATTTATTAAAGAATGCCAAAGCGGATTGCAAACATATTTATTGTGGCAAGCGACCTGGGTTTCACACGATGAAACAGGAAACGATCAATTATCTTTTAGTAAAATATACAAAACTAGGAAAAATAGTCGTCCGATTAAAAGGCGGGGATCCTTTCGTGTTTGGGCGTGGTGCTGAAGAGGTAGAGGCTTTGGTGAGGAATGGATTATCATATGAGGTAGTTCCAGGTATTACTGCTGGCGTTGCTGCACCAGCATATGCTGGTATACCCATTACTCATCGAGAATTAGGCAGTTCCTTCGCCGTTGTGACAGGACATAAGCAGAAAGGGAAGCCTGCTGAAATCAACTGGAAAGGGTTGGCGGCAGCGGTGGATACATTAGCGATCTACATGGGAGTCAGCAACCTTTCGTATATTTGTCAGGAGCTAGTGAACAATGGAAAGGATCCAGACACACCGGTAGGGATCATTCAGCAAGGTACAACCAAAGAACAGAGGACTGTATTGGGAACATTAAATACGATTGTTGATATAGTAGAGAAAGAGGGGGTAACAAACCCTGCAATGATTATTATAGGAGAAGTAGTTCGTTTTCAGGAGAAATTACGTGAGTTGCAGCTATTGAACATGGAGCGTAACCGTTCTATACTTAAAGAAGTTTATGCTGGGGTCAAGTAATCCTTAGTTTTAAGGAAGGGCGGAAGTTTATGCAGCATTGGATTAAAGAAGTGGCAAGAGGGAAACGAGGGTCTAAGGACTTAGATTATGACCAAACGAGAGAAGTGGCTCGATTGATTTTAAGTGGTGAGGCAACGGATGCACAAATTGCTGCTTATTTCATTGCACAACGACTTAAAACGGAAACTCCTGAAGAAATGCTTGCTTTTACACATGCATTTCAGGAAGCAAGTGAGAAACTGCCAGTATCTCATTCTGATCTCATAGATTTAGCCAGTCCGTATAATGGCAGGAATTCTTTTACTGGAACGATTCCGACTGCTCTCTTACTAGCTGAAAAGGGTCTGCCTGTTTTTCTACACAGCAGCGATTCTCTTCCACCGAAGTATGGTACGGCGATGAAGGACATACTTGTAGAATTAGGAATTGATGTAACGCTTCCATCTTCGCAGCTCACAAATATAATAGAAGAAACAAGAATTGGTTTTGCATCCACCGAACAATATTGCCCTGGATTAAAACGACTGAGGCAAATTCGTATTGAACTTGGTGTTAGGACTCTATTAAATACGATAGAAAAGCTTTTAGACCTATCGAATGCAAACTCCTTGATGATGGGAGCTTTCCATCGGACTGCCATTAATAAAATTGCCCCAATATTTAAAGGACTAACATATAAAAATGTGTATATTGTCCAAGGGATGGAAGGTTCAGAAGATTTACCAGTTCATCGCAATAGTTTTATCTATAAGATATCAGGTGATGAAATGGAATCGATGATTGTGAAACCAGAAGATTATGGACTGTTAGAAGAAGAGTTTGATAAAAATCTCAAACTAACGGCAAGTGAACAGGCTGAAATTATGATGGCGGTATTACATGGAGAAAAAACAGGCTCAATCCGATATTGTTATCATCAGGTCGTGTTTAATACTGGAATACGCTATTATCTATTTGGGGCAGCGGCTTCAATTGAAGAGGGCATAGAGATGGCAAAGGAGCAGCTTCGTAATCAAGATGGACTAAGAAGATTAGAAAAGTGGAAGAAGATTCAGCAGACTAACTTGCTGAAATAAGGATAGCGTCATAAACGGAGGAGCCTCCGGGTATGACGCTTTTTTTATTGGTATCTTTCCAATCTTGAGAAGAACTGATTGACAAACTGGTAAAAAGCCGCCTCGGACGGAGCGAGCTCTCTGTTTTTAGGGGTAATCACACCGACTGTGCGCCTTACTTGAGGCGATTCAATCGGGATTTTTACAGTAAATCGAGGTGTTGAGTCATAAAAAGTACTTTCTGGTAACAGACTTACACCAATTCCTGCAGAAACAAGCCCCTTAATCGCATCCATATCTTCCCCTTCTGAAGCGATATTTGGGTTAAACCCTGCCTGTTTACAGGCATCTACTGCAATTTTGTTAAGAATATAGCCATCGGGGAATAAAACAAAATGATCGTTTTGTAATTCGTTGAGCATAAGGCTCTTTTGATTGGCTAAGCGGTGTTGTGCTGGAACTAAGGCAGAGATATTTTCAGTAAATAAAATCTTTGGTTCGATCTCTGAATCTCTTGTTGGAACTGGACCTAAAAAGGCTAGGTTAATCTCTCCGTTTTTTACGCTATCAATTAAATAAGAATAAGAGCCTTGTCGTAAATGGAAGAGAACATTTGGTTGTTTTTCTTTAAAAGCAGAAATCACAGTGGGTAGCCAGTAGCTTGCTAAACTGGTAGGATAGCCAATCTTAATGGTCCCTGCTTTAGGATCTAAGTACTCATCTACCTTCTGTTTGGCTTCATCAATCAGTTTTAACGCTTTCTTAATATCAATCAAAAAAGTATGTCCGATTGAAGTTAGTCTAATATTTCTTCCAGTACGCTCAAATAAACGGACCCCAAGTTCATCTTCAAGCTTAGAGATCTGAAAGCTCACTGCTGATTGAGCTACATTGAGGTTTTCTGCTGCTTCTGTTACATGTTGACGATTTGCGACCTCGGCAAAGTAACGTAACTGACGTAATTCCAAACCTATCGCCTCCATTCATATTGATAATAGATGGTTTCTATCTAAATTATATATTGTTTATATGAATTAATAAACATAGAATAATTATTATATAAAAATTTACGAAAAATTATAGAAGCGGGGGAGATAGTATATGACATTTAACCAGATACCTAAAGCACAAGGTCTCTACCGTCCTGAATATGAACATGACGCATGTGGAATTGGATTATATGCTCACATAAAAGGGAAGGCCCAACATGAGATTGTCAAAAAAGGACTAAAGATGTTATGTCAATTGGATCATCGTGGAGGTCAAGGCAGTGACCCGTTAACTGGGGACGGCGCTGGTCTCATGGTACAAATACCAGATGAGTTTTTTCGGTCAGCCTGCCCAGAAATTTCATTTCCTGAAAAGGGACGTTACGGGGTAGGGATGATTTTTCACTCTAATAACTTGGAGGAAAGCAGCAAAATAGAGTCATATATAAACAGAGTAATAGAACAAGAAGGACAGATACTGCTGGGGTGGAGAACTGTTCCTGTTAATGCTAATCCAATTGGACTAGCAGCAAAAGAAACCCAGCCATATATTCGCCAAGTATTTATCGCTGCTAATGAAGGGCTGAACGGTGAGTTAGCATTTGAAAGAAAATTATATATGATTAGAAAACAAGCTGAGAGATGGGCAAGTCTACAAGAATGTCGTTTTTATTTTGCCAGTCTTTCTAGCAGAACAATTGTCTATAAAGGTCTGTTAACCCCAGACCAGGTGGACCAATTTTATCTAGATTTACAAGATGAGAGTTTCGTATCAGCATTTGCTTTAGTACATTCCCGCTTTAGCACTAATACATTCCCAAGCTGGGAAAGAGCACATCCAAATCGATATTTAATTCATAATGGGGAGATTAATACCCTTAAGGGAAATGTCCAGTGGATGAAAGCACGTGAAAAGCAGTTTGTTTCTGAAGCTTTTGGAACTGATTTAGAAAAAATACTCCCAATCTTAGATACAGATGGAAGTGATTCTTCAATTCTAGATAACGCACTAGAATTCTTGGTGCTTGCTGGACGCAAACCTGCTCATGCTGCAATGATGCTAATTCCTGAGCCGTGGTCTGAAAACCCGCATATATCACCGGAAAAAAGAGCTTTTTATGAATATCACAGCTGCCTAATGGAACCTTGGGACGGCCCGACTGCAATATCGTTTACAGACGGAAAGCAAATAGGGGCCATTTTAGACCGTAATGGTCTTCGTCCAGCTCGTTATTACGTCACAGACGATGATTATATCATCTTCTCATCTGAGGTGGGCGTAATTGATATTGCTCCAGAAAAAGTAGTGTATAAGGATCGTTTAAGTCCAGGAAAGATGCTTTTAATCGATTTAGAAGAGGGCCGAATTATCTCTGATGATGAAGTGAAATTGCAGATGGCACAGGCATTTCCATATCAGGAATGGTTAGATCAACAGCTTTTAAAATTAAATGCTGTTGATCGAAACGAGCCTGAGGGATTTTCAGATTTATTCATTCGTCAGAAGGCATTCGGATATACCTATGAAGATATCTCGAAATACTTGGTACCTGTGGTAAGTGAAGGAAAAGACCCGATAGGTGCAATGGGAAATGACATGCCATTAGCGGTTTTGTCAGATCGTGCCCAATCGTTGTTTAACTATTTCAAGCAGTTATTTGCCCAAGTAACAAATCCGCCAATAGATTCCATTCGTGAAGAAATTGTCACGTCCACGATGACGTTACTAGGTTCTGAAGGTAATTTATTGGAGCCAACAGCATTAAATTGCCGTCGAATTCAACTAACAAGCCCAATATTAACGAGTAATCAAATGAACCAATTAAAAACCATTATCCTACCTGAGTTTAAAAGTCATATTATTGATACATTGTTTACAGAGGATTTAGCGGTCAGTCTAGAGCGGGTATGCCAGGAAGCGGAAGCTGCGATTTCTAACAATGTAAGTTTGCTCATCTTATCAGATCGAAACATGAATCAAACTAGTACAGCTATTCCAGTCCTATTAGCTGCAAGTGCTCTTCATCAGCATTTAATACGGCAAGGCAGTCGTACAAAGGTGAGTATTATTGTTGAAACGGGTGAAGTAAGAGAAGTCCATCACTTTGCTGCTCTACTTGGTTATGGGGTAGACGCGATTTATCCTTATTTAGCTTTCGCAACCTACCATCAAGCGATAGAAGATGGTAATCTTCCTTATACCTACGATGAAGCTGTTACTAAATATGTAAAAGGCATGACCGAGGGTGTTGTAAAAGTTATGTCTAAAATGGGTATTTCTACCGTTCAAAGCTACAGAGGGGCTCAAATCTTTGAGGCTGTTGGCATCAGTGCAGCTGTGATTGATCAGTATTTTACGGGAACTGTTTCCCAAATTGGTGGTATTGATTTAGAGACCATTTCCAAAGAGGCAAAAATGCTGCATGAACAGGCATATGAGAATTCCTATGACCAGACGCTTGATTCCGGAAACAACTTCCAATGGAGAAAAACAGGTGAGCACCACGCATTTAATCCTAGTACGATTCACACTCTTCAATGGGCGTGCCGCAAAGGGGATTATGAGTTGTATAAAAAGTATTCGTATCTTGCGAATGAGGAACGAATCGGATTTTTACGTAATTTATTCTCATTCGATGATACACGTCAATCGGTAGCGATTGAAGAGGTGGAGTCAGTGGATTCCATTGTACGCCGTTTTAAAACTGGAGCAATGTCATTTGGTTCGATTAGTAAAGAAGCACATGAAACACTTGCGATTGCGATGAATCGTTTAGGTGGAAGAAGTAATAGTGGGGAGGGCGGTGAAGATGCGGCCCGCTATATTCTTGATGAAAACGGGGATAACCGCCGAAGTGCCATTAAACAAATTGCTTCAGGCCGTTTTGGTGTAAAAAGCCATTATCTTGTGAATGCAGAGGAACTACAGATTAAAATGGCTCAAGGGGCAAAGCCAGGTGAAGGCGGGCAGCTGCCAGGGAATAAAGTATATCCTTGGGTTGCTGATGTTCGTGGGTCAACACCAGGGGTTGGGTTAATTTCTCCTCCTCCGCATCATGATATTTATTCAATAGAAGATTTAGCACAACTAATTCATGATTTGAAAAATGCCAATCGTCAAGCTCGGATTAGCGTGAAGCTCGTAAGTAAAGGCGGTGTGGGTACCATTGCTGCAGGTGTGGCGAAGGGTGCTGCAGATGTCATTGTGATTAGTGGGTACGATGGTGGTACTGGAGCTTCTCCGAAGACAAGTATTCAGCATGCGGGTTTACCATGGGAGTTAGGGCTGGCTGAGACACATCAAACGTTGATGTTGAATGGCTTAAGAGACCGCGTTGTTCTTGAAACAGATGGTAAATTAATGACGGGCAAAGATGTCGTCATGGCGGCATTATTAGGTGCAGAAGAGTTTGGTTTTGCTACTGCTCCGCTTGTAGTGCTTGGCTGTGTCATGATGCGTGTATGTCATTTGGATACATGTCCTGTTGGCATTGCAACACAGAATCCTGAGCTTCGTAGGAAGTTTACAGGAGAAGCAGATTACATTGTGAACTATATGCGTTTTGTTGCACAGGAAGTGCGAGAATTAATGGCTGAACTGGGCTTTAGAACAGTGGAAGAAATGGTAGGGCGAACAGATGTACTTTCGGTGAGCGCTCGAGCAAAGACACATTGGAAGGCAATGCATTTAGATTTATCAGGTTTACTGTACCAGACAAAAGGGGCTCGTACGTTTAAGACTCCTCAGAATCATAAAATTGAACAATCACTCGATATGAAAATGATCCTGCCAGTAGTGGAGAAATCATTGCTTTCCGGCACACCTGTAGATGTGAGCTTCCCCATTACAAATGTGAATCGAGTTGTAGGTACCATTGTGGGAAGTGAAATTTCAAAACGCTATGGTGAAGAAGGCCTGCCAGAGGATACGATAACCTTAAGATTTTCAGGTTCAGCCGGTCAAAGTTTTGGAGCATTTGTTCCAAAAGGAATGACACTTGCTATAACTGGTGATGTGAATGATTATTTAGGAAAAGGTTTGTCTGGCGGAAAGCTGATTGTCAAAGCGAATGATGCTTCAAGTGTTATGGCTGGTGAAGATGTCATTGCAGGAAATGTTGCATTATATGGAGCAACGAGTGGTGAGGCTTATATTAATGGCCGAGCTGGTGAGCGTTTTGCAGTCCGTAATAGCGGTGCCGATGTTGTCGTCGAAGGAATCGGTGACCATGGTTGTGAATATATGACGGGCGGACGGGTTGTTGTTTTAGGTGAAGTAGGTAAAAACTTTGCTGCTGGAATGTCTGGCGGTATTGCTTACGTCCTTGCTGATCACCAAGAGTCATTTATGAATTTGTGTAATCCAGAAATGATTGGGTTTGATGAAATTTCTCAAGGTGAATTATCTGAGCTTAAGAGGATGATTGAAAATCATCTTCGTTATACAAATAGTGTGAAAGCAAGCCGGATTCTAGAGGACTGGGAAAATCATGTTAGAAAATTTGTCAAGGTTATTCCGAAGGACTATAAGCAAATGATAGACAGTATCCAGCAGCAAATTGAAGCAGGTCTCCCTGCTGACGAAGCAGCCATGAGTGCTTTTAAAGCTATTTCTGCAAAAGAGAATAATAAATCGAATCTACAGTCAGAAGCTGTATTACGCTAAGAAAGGGGAAAGAACGATGGGGAAACCAACAGGATTTATGGAATATAATCGAGAAAATGTAATAGAACGCAATCCCCTTTCGCGTGTAAGCGACTGGAAAGAATACACTGCACCCTTTTCAGAAGAGTCATTAAAAAGACAGGGCGCGCGTTGTATGGACTGTGCTACTCCCTTTTGTCACATTGGGATGGAAATTCAAGGGGCTACCTCAGGGTGTCCAATTCATAATGTAATTCCGGAATGGAATGATTTAGTTTACCGTGGACGATGGAAAGAGGCGCTTGAACGGTTGCTAAAAACGAATAATTTTCCTGAATTCACAGGAAGGGTATGTCCGGCTCCATGCGAGGGCTCTTGTACATTAGCCATTACCGATCCTGCAGTGACGATTAAGAATATAGAACAGGCAATTATCGATAAAGGCTTTGAAAATGGCTGGATAAAGCCGCGAATACCTGCACGCAGGACAGGAAAAAGAGTTGCTGTGGTCGGATCTGGCCCAGCTGGGTTGGCAAGCGCTGACCAGCTAAACCAAGCAGGGCACACTGTGACGGTTTATGAACGGTCAGACCGTGCTGGTGGGTTACTCATGTATGGAATTCCTAATATGAAGTTAGATAAAGAGGTGGTCGAGCGCCGGGTCAACCTATTAACCCAAGAGGGTATACAATTTGTTACGAACACCGAAATTGGTAAAGATGTTACTGCCGAGGAGCTTCAAGCTCAATTTGACGCTGTCATTTTATGTACAGGTGCTCAAAAACAGCGGAAGCTTGTGATAGAAGGCAGCGAATCAAATGGAATTCACTTAGCAATGGATTACTTGACTAGCACTACGAAAAGTCTTTTAGATTCCGATTTTTCGCATGACGGTGATCTAAACGCAGAAGGTAAAGATGTTATTGTAATTGGCGGGGGAGATACGGGAGCGGACTGTGTTGCTACAGCACTTAGACAAAAATGCCACAGTGTCGTCCAATTTGGTAAGCACCCTCAGCTTCCTGTACAAAGAGCTTCTAATAATTTGTGGCCGGCATTTCCGAATGTCTTTTCGATGGATTATGCTTACAAAGAGGCAGAAGCGAAGTTAGGGAATGACCCACGGCAATATTCCATTCAAACGAAAAAGATTGTAGCGGATGAGCAGGGGAATGTTAAAGAGCTTCACACAATCGAGATGGAAAAATTGCGGGATGACCAAGGTCGATTTTACTTTCAGGAAATACCTGGTACGGAAAAAATATGGCCGGCACAATTAGTTTTTATTGCTATTGGGTTTGAAGGAACAGAGCAGCCGCTAATCGATCAATTCGGTGTAAAATCAGTTAACCAAAAGATTGGGGCAGCTTACGGGCAGTATACTACAAATATTAAAGGTGTTTTTGCAGCAGGAGATGCAAGGAGGGGGCAAAGCTTAATCGTTTGGGCGATAAACGAAGGCCGCGGTGTTGCACATGAAGTAGATGCCTATTTAATGGGAAAATCCAACTTACCAAAATAAGAGTGAAGACCTAATTCCTTTTTTAGAGGAATTAGGTTTTTTTAATAAAAAGCAGCGTAAGGCTTGAAAGTTGGGAATACTAACACAAATCTATTCTAGAAAAAACCTAGAAAAGAGGTGTTAGAGAAATGGAAACAATAAAAGAAATTCTATTAGTTTATGGCAGAATCATCACGATATTACCATTATTACTTGCAGCAACCATATTTATGGGAAAGAGGTCAATAGGGGAGCTGCCAGTTTTTGATTTTCTCATCATCATTTGTCTCGGTGCAGTGGTAGGGGCTGATATTGCAGATCCGAAGATAGAACATATACATACAGGGATGGCTGTGATTGCGTTGGCATTACTCCAAAAGGTAATTGCCTATTTGAATATAAAGTTTCGTAAAGTAGGTAAATTACTGACTTTTGAACCAACCCTTATTATTTTGGATGGCGTTTTCCTTGTGAAAAATATGCGAAAAATCCACTATAGCTTGGATAATATTTTACAAATGCTTCGCGAAAAAGAGATTTTTGATGTTTCAATTGTTCATTTAGGTTTTATAGAAGCGAATGGAAGGCTGTCTGTACTCAAAAAGCAGGAACAATTAACAGCTACTCGCAAGGATTTAGGCTTAAAGATTGAATCAGAGGATTTATCATATCCGGTGATCATTGAAGGGAAGATTGATAAAGAGACACTAACATACTTAAACACAAATGAAGCCTGGCTGAAAGAGCAAGTAAACTACAAAGGTTTTAACAATCCAAAAGAAATCTTTTACGCTTCTTTAAATAAAAATTTAAAGCTTCATATCTCACCTAATAATAGCTCAACACCAGATCCGTTAAAGCACTAACATAATAACTTAAAAATCAACGTCATAGCCTTAAGGGCTATGGCGCTTTTTAGTATGCAAAGTGATAAAAAAAGGTTCCAATAATAATTTTAAAAATTTTGTGTATTCTTATTTACATAAAACCTATTGGTATGGTAGGATTAATTCCATCAAATAAAAAAATACTTATCTAGAGAGGCTTAGGGACTGGCCCGATGAAGCCCGGCAACCTGCAGAGCAAGGTGCTAACTCCAGCAAAATGTATTCGTTTTGGAAGATAAGGTATCAAGCGTGAGTGTGATGCCTTTCCAAAATTGGAGAGGCTTTTTGATATTGAAGGGAGGACAAATTAGTATGACAAAACCGGTTACTTATCAGAACTGGGAGCAAATTTCAGGGGATTTCCCTTTTGACAACCAAACAAAGGGGGCTCGTGCTGTTTTAGAGTGGGCCTACGGCAGTTATCCAGAAGAGCAAATTGTCTATGCATCTAGTTTTGGTGCAGAAGCGATTGTACTGATTGATTTAATTCAGCAGGTAAAGCCAGATGCTCATATCGTTTTTTTAGATACAGGGTTACACTTTCCAGAGACATACGATGTGATTGACAAAATTGAAGCTCGTTTTCCGTCTCTGAAAATAGAGAGAAAACAGCCAAAGCTGAGTCTAGACGAGCAAAGAGAACAATATGGTTCTGCTCTTTGGAAAAAGGACCCCAACCAATGCTGTAACATACGCAAAGTAATACCATTGAGGGAGACGTTAACAGCTAAACAGGCTTGGATCTCAGGTCTCCGCAGAGAACAGTCGCCGACACGGGCCAACACTGAATTCTTAAATAAAGATGATAAATTCCAAAACATTAAAATCTGCCCGCTTATTCATTGGACCTGGGATGAAGTATGGAACTATATCAAGGAGAAAGATCTTCCTTATAATATACTCCATGACCAAGGTTACCCGAGCATCGGCTGCTTTCCCTGTACACAGCCCGTTAGTACTGATGGTGACTCAAGAGCAGGGCGTTGGTCTGGCAGCGGCAAAACGGAGTGTGGATTGCACACTTCATAAAGGAGGGCATTGATGATGCTTACAATCATCGCAATTATTATTGGCTTGTTTTTTGCAATGAATATAGGGGGCAGTGGTGCTGCTGCCTCAATGGGGATCGCATATGGCTCTGGTGTGGTGAAGAAGCGGCTTGCATTAATCCTTTGCGGGATTGCCGTATTTCTTGGAGCCTGGCTGGGCGGCGGTGAAGTGGTTAAGACTTTGGGGAGTGGAATTGTCCCTAGCAGTACATTTACTGTATCAATTGCACTGATTGTGCTAGCTTCAGCAGCGATGTCATTGTTTTTAGCCAATATTTTCGGTATCCCTCTTTCAACGAGTGAAGTCGCAGTTGGATCTATTGTCGGTGCAGGAATCGTTTACCAATCAGTATTTGCAGGGAAGCTTCTCTGGATTATGATGTTTTGGCTCCTAACACCGATTACTGCTTTTTTTATAGCAGTCCTTGCAGCAAAGGTTTTAAATTCTAAGGAACTAAAAAAATGGGTGGAAGCGCCCAAGGCTGTTCCAATCTTAACAGTACTTGTTGTGGTTCTCGGTCTGTTTGAAGCATTTTCAGCGGGAATGAACAATGTTGCCAATGCAGTTGGCCCGCTTGTCGGTGCTGGAATTATGACGACGGGGAACGGTATCTTCTGGGGCGGGCTGTTTGTAGCGTTAGGCGCACTGCTTCTGGGCCACCGCGTCCTTGAAACAAATGGTAAGAAAATTACTACTTTAAAGCTAGAAGAAGGCTGTGTCATTTCAGGAACTGGAGCAACCATCGTAACACTTGCATCGATGTTTGGAATACCTGTACCGCTTACGCAAATAACTACTTCCTCAATAGTCGGAATTGGCTTTGCGAAGAATGGAAAAGAAGTCTTAAAGAAGGATATTGTGGTGCAGATGCTGACCGTTTGGATTGTCTCTCCTGTTCTTTCAATGGTCCTGTCGTATACACTCATCCAACTATTGATTGAACAAAACATCTATCCAATCATTGCGATGGCAGGCGTCCTAATTTCTGTATTTGGAGTACTGTTCCTAATGAAAAGAGAGAAACCCGTAATCAAAGTATCACATGAAGTAGCAAAGGATTAATAAATCGATATTTTAAAAAGAAAGGTATGATTATATTGTCATTTTTACCACAACCTCATGGAGGAAAACTAATTGAAGCATTTGATCCAAACTATGATGTAACCCATATAACAAAAGAAATAGAAATTGATGCCATTGCCTTGAGTGACCTTGAGTTAATTGGGATTGGTCTATTTAGTCCACTTACAGGGTTCTTAGGAAAAGCCGATTATGAGTCCGTTGTGGAAAATATGCGTCTGGCAGATCAAACGATTTGGTCCATTCCTGTTACTCTTCCAGTCTCTAAGGAAATCGCAGCTACTTTAATAGTGGGCGAAGAAATTAAGCTTAATTTTGATAAAGAAACATATGGAGTCATTAAGGTTTCAGAATGGTATGAGCCAAACCTGGATAGAGAAGCGGTTGAGGTGTATAAGACGTTAGAGGTTGCACATCCAGGTGTGAAGCGTCTATATGAAAGAGGACCTGTTTACGTTGCGGGTAATATCACCTTAATTAAAAAACCTGAAAAAGGTGTGGCGAGCGATGTTTGGTTCGAACCAAAAGAAACAAGAGCTATTTTTGAAGCAAAAGGCTGGAAAACAGTGGTTGGCTTCCAAACTAGGAACCCAATCCATCGTGCACATGAATATATCCAAAAAGCTGCCTTAGAAACGGTTGATGGTCTTTTCGTTAATCCACTTGTTGGGGAAACGAAATCCGATGATATTTCTGCAGAAGTACGCTTAAGAAGCTATCGTGTCTTACTAGATAATTACTATCCTTCAGAACGAGTTCAACTAGGCGTTTACCCAGCAGCTATGCGATACGCAGGACCAAGAGAGGCAATTTTCCATGCGATTGCTCGGAAAAACTTCGGTTGCACGCATTTTATTGTAGGCCGTGACCATGCAGGTGTAGGCGACTACTACGGTACCTATGATGCTCAGTATATTTTCAATGAATTTCCTGAGGGGGAACTGGGAATCAAGCCGTTATTTTTTGAACACAGCTTCTACTGCAACAAGTGCGAGGGAATGGCTTCTGATAAAACTTGCCCGCACAGCAAAGAAGACCGCGTGATTCTTTCAGGAACTAAGGTTAGAGAAATGCTCCGATCAGGGCAACTTCCACCTTCGACCTTCAGCCGAAAAGAAGTAGTCGAAGTACTGATTGATGGGATGAAAGAAGAAGCAAGGGTATAAGGAGGAAAAACAAATGTCTAAAGCAACGAATATTACCTGGCACGCAGCAACTGTAACGAAAGCTGACCGTCGTGTTCAAAATGGCCATGGCAGTGCGGTCCTTTGGTTTACGGGACTCTCAGGATCAGGAAAGTCGACCATTGCTAATGCTGTGTCAAGTGAATTATACCGACTTGGAATCAATGAGTATGTGCTGGACGGCGATAATATCCGACATGGTTTAAATAAGGATCTAGGATTTTCAGACTATGATCGTACAGAGAATATTAGAAGGATTGGGGAAGTAGCGAAACTGTTTGTCGATAGTGGAGCAATCGTTACCACGGCCTTTATTTCACCATTTCGTTCAGACCGTGACCAAGTTCGTGCCTTGTTTGAGGAAGGGGAATTTATCGAGGTCTTTGTTAGCTGCCCACTAGATGAATGTGAAAAACGTGATCCGAAGCAGCTCTATGCAAAAGCACGACGCGGTGAAATTAAGGACTTTACAGGAATTGATTCACCATATGAGTCGCCGGAACGACCAGAAATTACTGTTCAATCCAACCTCCTATCCGTAAAAGAAGCGGTTGATCAAATTTTAAATTACTTAAAAGAAAAGGGTTTACTGTAGATTTTCCAAAGTATATTGCGAAAGGATGACAGATTATGGAGGGGAAGGTATTTTTGGTAGGTGCAGGTCCAGGAGATCCAGATTTAATTACAGTTAAAGGATTGCGGTGCCTTCAAAAAGCAGATGTCATCCTCTATGATCGCCTAGTAAATCCTGAATTACTTGAGCATGCAAAAGAAGGAGCACAACTTGTCTATTGCGGTAAGCTTCCAAATTACCATACAATGAAACAGGAAACAATTAATCACTTCATCGTAAAGTATGCCAAAAAGGGAAATCAGGTCGTTCGTTTAAAGGGTGGAGATCCTTTTGTGTTCGGCCGTGGCGGTGAAGAAGCGGAGGAATGCATGAAGCATGGAGTGCCGTTTGAAATTATACCTGGTATCACAGCAGGTATCGCGGCGCCAGCATATGCAGGAATACCTGTTACACATCGGACTTTAAGTAAGAGCTTTGCTTTTATTACCGGTCATCAAGCAGGTGATACCGCAGCAGACCACCAGTGGTCCCATTTGGCAAAAGCAGTAGACACCATTTGTGTATATATGGGGGTGTCCCATCTTTCGACCATTACTAATCAGCTTATCCAACATGGCAAATCACCACATACTCCGATCGCATTAATTCATTGGGGGACTCTAAGTGATCAAAAAACAGTTGTCGGAACACTCGATACCATACAAGCGAAAGTGAGAACATCGGGGATTACCAATCCAAGTATGATGATCATTGGTGATGTTGTCCGGCTGCATGAAAAATTAAACTGGTTTGAGGATGAGTTTTTGCCGCAGCTGCCAAACGTGCAAGGATAAGCTGAGTAAGGAGCTTTAGTATGAAAGCAATACTGTATATCGGACATGGTACACGTTCAAAAAAAGGCGCGGAAGAGGCTAAGGCCTTTATTCATAAAGTCATGAAGCGAGTAGCAGTCCCTATCCAAGAAATAAGTTTTCTAGAGTTGACCGAACCGTTAATAGAGGAAGGATTCCGTCGCTGTGTTGAACGGGGGGCAAGTGAAATCAAGGTGGTCCCGCTATTTCTTTTAGCAGCAGGTCATATTAAACAGGACATTCCTCTAGCATTAGATGCACTTAAAACAAATTATCCTTCCGTCCGGGTAAACATTAGTGACCCGTTTGGAGTACAAGACATAATCCTTGATGCGATTACCGAAGTGGTCAAAGAAGTCGTAGGTGACTTAGTTCCACAGGATCGGCTATTAGTCGTAGGCAGAGGAAGCAGTGACCCTGCTACAAAGAATGATTTTGCGAAAATCGCAACAGGGTTAAAGGAACGCCTACAAATAGAAGATGTATCGGTTTGTTACTTAGCTGCGGCGGAACCTAGGCTCCATCAAGGGCTTGAAAAGGTAACAACCAAGGCTTTAGGAAGAATCATTGTTGTTCCCTATCTTTTATTCTCAGGACTTCTAATTGCAGAGGTAAACAGAGAAGTACTGAGGCTAGAAAAACAAGGTTTTCAGATTCTTCATACCGGACCATTAAGCAGCCACCGTGTATTTGAAGATGTCATCTTTGAAAGAGCAACAGTTATCGGAAAAGAATAAGATTGTTGAAGTGTCCTGCAAAATGTAGAATAGAAAGATAAAATGTAGAATGACTTTGCTAAGTAGAAAGCATTCGAAATGTAAGTTTTATTCCTATGTGAGGTGGAAAGCGTTGCAACTTCAGGTAATGAACAGTCCTTTTAATCAGGAGCAGGCAGAGCTCCTTAACCGCATTCTGCCAACATTAACAGAATCACAAAAGGTATGGCTAAGCGGCTTTTTAGCAGCTTCACCCTACCTCACAGTTCCAGGTGGTACAATGACTCAAACCGGGGAACATCCTGTCCAGAGCACCGATGTGCCAAATTCTAAAGAAGTAACAATTTTATACGGGTCACAGACGGGGAATAGCCAAAGGCTTTCTAAACATGCAGCTAAAACACTTGAAGGTAAAGGGTTTCAGGTTACGACGTCTTCAATGAGTGATTTTAAGCCTAACAACATTAAGAAAGTAAAAAATTTACTTATTGTTGTTAGTACTCATGGCGAAGGGGAACCACCTGATAATGCATTGACCTTCCATGAGTTTCTTCATGGAAAACGCGCTCCAAAGCTAGAGGGACTTAATTTCTCTGTGTTAGCACTTGGAGATAGCTCCTACGAGTTTTTCTGTCAGACAGGTAAAGAGTTTGATGCTCGCCTTGAAGAACTTGGCGGTACGAGACTATACCCGCGCTTCGATTGTGATCTGGATTTTGATGAACCAGCACAAGAGTGGCTTGATGGTGTTCTTGGCGGATTGACCGAAGCCCAAGGGATAACTGGAAGTTCAGTACAGGCTGCTGTAACTCCGGTAGGGGAAACAGTATATTCTCGGACGAATCCGTTTAGAGCGGAAGTCCTAGAAAATATCAATTTAAATGGTCGAGGCTCAAAAAAGGAAACGCGTCATCTGGAACTATCTTTAGAGGGATCTGGTCTTTCGTTTCAGCCTGGAGACAGTCTAGGAATATATCCGGAAAATGACCCAGAGCTTGTTGAGGCTTTACTCAATGCATTAAAATGGGATTCGTCAGAGACGGTAACAGTAAATAAGCAGGGAGAAGTTCGAACGCTAAAGGAAGCACTCACTTCCTATTTTGAAATTACGGTTCTTACAAAGCCCTTCCTTGAAAAAGCAGTAAAGCTGTCAGCAAATGAAAAACTTCAAGAATTGTTGCTGCCAGGCAATGATGAAAGCCTAAAATCTTATCTTGACGGACGAGATTTGTTAGACTTAGTAAATGACTTTGGCCCATGGAATGGATCTGCTCAAGACTTTGTCTCGATTCTTAGAAAAATGCCTTCACGACTATATTCTATTTCGAGCAGTTTATCAGCAAATCCAGATGAAGTGCATTTAACCATCGGAGCTGTTCGATATGATGCACATGGCCGTGAAAGAAAGGGAGTTTGTTCCATTCTATGTGCTGAACGTTTGCAGCCTGGAGATACGCTTCCGATTTATATACAGCAAAATGATAATTTTAAGCTGCCTGAAAATCCTGAGACCCCCATTATCATGGTAGGTCCAGGGACTGGAGTAGCACCTTTTCGGGCTTTCATGCAGGAGCGTGAAGAAATGGGGGTGGAAGGTAAGTCGTGGATGTTCTTTGGTGACCAGCACTTCGTGACAGACTTCCTTTACCAAACAGAATGGCAAAAGTGGATAAAAGACGGTGTGTTAACAAAAATGGATGTTGCTTTTTCACGAGACATGGCAGAAAAAGTATATGTACAGCATCGTATGCTTGAACAGAGTAAAGAATTGTTTGAGTGGCTCGAGCAAGGTGCTGCTGTCTATATTTGCGGTGATGAGAAAAATATGGCCCATGATGTCCATCACACACTAATTGATATCATTGAAAAAGAAGGCAAAATGAGCCGTGAACAAGCGGTTGAATATCTTGCCAATATGCAGCAGCAAAAACGCTATCAGCGTGATGTATACTGATTTTGGATTGAAGGGAGTATTTTCAACATGGTGAATCAAAATTTAAAAGCACCGGAAGGACCGCCAAGTGATGTCGAGGATATAAAAGAACGAAGTAACTATTTGCGCGGTACTTTGAAGGAAGTTATGCTGGACCGCATTAGTGCCGGTATTCCTGATGATGACAACCGCCTGATGAAGCACCATGGCAGTTACTTACAGGATGACCGCGACCTCCGAGCAGAACGTCAAAAGCAAAAGCTTGAGCCTGCGTATCAGTTTATGCTGCGTGTCCGCCTACCGGGCGGCGTAGCCACACCGGAACAATGGCTGGTAATGGATGAACTTGCTGATAAATATGGGAATGGTACATTAAAACTAACAACACGTGAGACATTCCAAATCCATGGAATTTTAAAATGGAACATGAAAAAAACAATTCAAGAAATTCACGGTTCACTAATGGATACGATCGCTGCATGCGGAGACGTGAACCGTAATGTGATGTGCACCTCTAATCCTTATCAATCGGAAATTCATAACGAAGTCTATGAGTGGTCTAAAAAATTGAGCAATGACCTACTGCCGCGCACAAGAGCATATCATGAAATTTGGCTTGATGAAGAAAAGGTTGCAGGGACTCCAGAGGTTGACGAAGTGGAACCAATGTACGGCCCACTGTATCTGCCACGGAAATTTAAAATTGGAATTGCTGTTCCTCCGTCAAATGATATTGATGTCTTTTCTCAGGACTTAGGATTCATCGCTATTGTCGAAGATGAGCAACTCTTAGGCTTTAACGTAGCAATCGGCGGTGGGATGGGAATGTCGCATGGTGATACAGCGACCTACCCGCAGCTAGGGAAAGTAATTGGCTTCTGCAAGCCAGAACAAATGTATGATGTGGCAGAGAAAATTATTACGATTCAACGCGATTACGGCAATCGTTCTGTTCGTAAAAATGCCCGTTTTAAATATACAGTTGATCGTCTCGGGTTAGAAACAGTAGTGGAAGAATTAGAAAATCGTTTAGGCTGGAGTTTAGCTGAAGCCAAACCATATCTTTTCGATCATAATGGTGACCGCTACGGATGGGTAAAGGGTGTAAAAGGTAAGTGGCATTTAACACTATTTGTTGAAGGAGGCCGGGTGGCTGATTTCGATGAGTACAAGCTTAAGACTGGCTTACGTGAAATCGCGAAAATTCATAAAGGAGACTTCCGGCTTACTTCGAACCAGAACCTAATCATCGGAAATGTTTCAACTCAGAAAAAGAAACAGATTAGTGAATTGATTGAAAAATTTGGCTTGACGGATGGAGCACAGTACTCTGCGTTACGCCGCAGTTCAATGGCCTGCGTGGCTCTTCCTACCTGTGGTTTAGCGATGGCAGAAGCAGAGCGCTATCTACCTCGCTTGATTGATAAAATCGATGAGATCATTGAAGAAAACGGTCTCCGCAACAAAGAAATCACCATCCGAATGACAGGTTGTCCGAATGGTTGTGCACGCCATGCCCTTGGTGAAATTGGGTTTATTGGGAAGGCGCCAGGAAAATACAATATGTATCTCGGTGCAGCTTTTGATGGCAGCCGCCTCAGCAAAATGTACCGTGAAAATATTGGTGAAGAAGAGATTTTAAAAGAATTAGGCGCGCTTCTTCCACGCTATGCGAAAGAACGTAATGAAGGGGAACACTTCGGAGATTTTGTTATTCGTGCTGGAATTATTAAAGCGACAACAGATGGTACAAACTTTCATGAATAAGTAAAAAGAAGTTCTCTACTACTATTAGTGAGAACTTCTTTTTTTATCTGTAACAAATAGAATAGAAACAAAATAAAGTTAATTTGCGGATAACTGGAAGAGAAATAGAAAATGTTAAGAGAGGAGGTAATAGGGAGTGATAACTAATGGGTAGCGTATGTGAATTATGTGGTAGAAGTGACGTGGAAACAACTGTACATCATCTGCTTCCAAAAGAAATGGGCGGCACTTTTGATGCGACTGCAAATTTATGCATTCCTTGTCACAAGCAAATTCATGCGCTATATACCAATGAAGAAATTGCAGCTCGTCTTACTACCCTTCGTGAATTAAGAGAAGATGAAAGCCTTGCTAAATTCATAAAATGGATTCGAAAACAACCTTCAACAAAAATTATGAAGGCCAAGAAGTCGAATCAGAGAAAGAGAAAATAAAGTGTCCTTTTGTAGGACACTTTTACTATGGCAGCTACTACATTAATTATTGGCTGTTCCATTTTCTACAATCCGAATTACTCGACCATTAAAGGTTTCGAGCCAGTAGCCTGTTGTCATGTCTGCAATAGATACACCACTGTCGCTCTGTGAGCCAATAAATTTACCCTCTCCGATGTAGATTCCAACATGCCCATCAGTTTTATATGTATCAAAGAAAACTAGGTCTCCTGGCTGAATTACTTCAACTGGAACTTGACGTCCCGATTGAGCTAAGACGTCTGTCGAAGCTCCAATTTCTATTCCTGCTTGAGCAAAAGCCCAATGAACAAAGCCAGAGCAGTCAAATCTTCCATTTGCAATATCATATTCATTTCTCCCGCCTCCAAATACGTAGACAGAATTTCCAATATATTTATAACCTGCAGTTATAATGGCTGCTATGTATTCATCATCAATGATTGGAAGCGTCTCTAAACTGGTGTTAGGAGTTACTTGTTCGAAAGAATCCGTTTGTGCCTGTTCTGAAAGAGCTTCAAATTGTTTCTGCTGCTCGATTAATTGGGCTTGCATTCCTTCAAGTTCATTTTTCATATTTGCTAGTGCGGTAAGCTCCTTTTCTAAGGAAGCTTTTTTATCTTCGACATCTCTTTTTTCAAACTCTTGCTGCTCTAAAATGGTCCGGTCTGCTTCAAATATAGTCATGATTGCCCCAACTCGTTCAACAAAATCCCCAAAGCTGGTTGAACCTAGTAAGACCTCAAGATAGGTTACATTACCCCCGCTTTGCTGCAATGTAAGCGCGCGTTCCTTCATTACATTATTTCGTTTTTCAATCCGGTTTTCAATTAGCTGAATTTCCTCTTTTAGACTAGTAACCTTTGATGTTGCCGCTTCGACTTCTAACTCTGTATTTTTTATATATTCCTGATTGTCCTGAAGTGCTTGATTTACTTGGGTTAATTTAAAGACGAACTTTACATAATCCTCATTTATGGTTACAGGATTGTTACTGTTATCTGTATTTTCTCCACTTGGGACTGGTTGGGGAAGGGGACTGTTCGTTTCGGCATTTGCTGAAGTTATGTAAAAGGCTGACCCTGTTAATATAAAAATGGCTAAAGTTAATAAAGTTCTACTAACAATCTTCACTACATCACTTCCTTCTATAAAACTTTGGAATTATTTTACTCCTTCGCGAGTATAACATAGCAACTTGTCAATCTTGTATTAAAAACATTACAAAAAAACAACAAACATGTTTCGTGCAAAAAATAAGAGAGGTATTTTTACCTCTCTGGTAAGGTCAAATTTAGTTTTATGTTCGCTGGATGGTTGATGTAGAAAAGTTTTTAATCATCTTTTGTAGATTTCGATGTCCGTCACGTAATTTAATTGTCTCATCAATAATCTTTTGAAATCCTTCCAAGTCACGATCTGTGGCATTAAGTAAGGTTTTCGGCAAACCTTCGACGATTTGTTGTAGGGACATTTCCATGCAGAAGACCACCTTTCAACGTATTCGTTAGACAATTTGTCTTACCTTAATAAATTCTTAAAGCAAAGTATTTTTCCTGCAAACACGGTAGAAAACTTATCTACATTAATCAGCAGATAAATTTCTGAAAATACTTCTTTTTACGAATAACGACGTGGTTTCAGGCAAATTGCCGTGCAATTGTAGAATATTGGTGAAAGGTTTTTCTGTTAGTTCCATCCATATGCCTCCTTGTATAATACACGGATTTCTAAAACCTCTTAATCAATTGAGTGAATTTTTACGGGATTCCGTTTTACAAAGGCGATAATATGTTCAGCGATCTCATTGCCTTTTTCTTCTTGGAGAAAATGTCCAGCCTGTTCAATGACCACTTCAGGCTCACGGTCGGCAGTTGGGATAATCTTTTTGAAGAAACGATCTCCACCCCTTGTGATGGGATCAGAATCAGAGAATGCTACAAATGCCGGCTTATTCCAGTTTTGGAGAACTTCCTTTGCTTTCCTCATTTGGGCAGCACCAGGATCATCAATGTTTATTGGAACTAGCAGGGGCCAAACCTGTGCTCCAGCTTTATATTCTTCAGTTGGAAATGGTGCATCATATGCAGCGATCACATCTTCAGGCAGCTCATTACCTGGAGCTAAACTGCGGCGGATAATTTGGCCGACGGGAAGATCAGTGGTCCGTTCAGCATATTTGCGCCATGTTAGGAAGCCCTTCGTCGGAGGGGTTTCACCGGTTGGAAGGCCGGTGTTCATAATGACTACACGAGCAAAACGTTCAGGCATATCTGCTAGGACACCAAGTCCAATCAGACCGCCCCAATCCTGAACAACTAGAGTAATCTGTTCTAGCTGTAATGATTCAATGAATGAACTAAGTGTATTCATATGCATCTCAAAGGAGTATTCCTCTGGTTCAGTGAATTTGTCGGAACGGCCGAATCCAATAAAATCAGGTGCAATCACCCGAAAATACTGCGACAACGGGGGAATCATATGGCGGTACAAATAGCTCCAAGAAGGTTCTCCATGAAGACAGAGAATGACCTCTCCTGATCCTTGATCGACATAGTGGACTCGTGCATCATTGATGTCTACATAATTAGGCTTGAATGGATAATTTGAAAGATTGAGAAAACGCTCTTCCGGAGTACGAATAATTGCCATTTATAGACCTCCTATAATTAAAGTACCTTATAGACTTCTATTGTTTTTTGAATATTCCTTCTTTTGTCGTTCGCTATATTGTCTTTTTAAAAAAGATTTGTATAATGGTAGATATCTAGGTTGTTAGAAAGGAGATATTTGATATGTTTACCTTTAAGGCAATTGACCACGTTCAACTTGCTGCTCCAAAAGGGAGTGAAGATACCGCCCGGAAATTTTACAAAGATATCTTAGGTTTTGAAGAAATTGAAAAGCCTGCGGAATTAAAGAAACGAGGCGGTGTTTGGTTTAGATTTGCTAATGTTCCATTACATATAGGGGTTGAAGAGCCTTTCATACCTGCAAAAAAGGCACATCCGGCATTTGAAATTGAAAATATTGAACAATTGAAAAATCACTTGGTGAAAAACGGAATTGAAATAGTAGAGGACAATCTTTTGCCTGGAGCAACTAGATTTTATATTTCAGATCCTTTTGGTAACAGGATAGAATTGCTTGAATGGCAGTGAACTATTAACTATTACAATAAAAAATCTAGCAGACAATGCAGCTGCTGAATTTCAGGTGTTTGAGCTCCATAGCCATAGAATTCTTGCTTGAAAATAAAATAAACGGTAATATTTAGAGAAAATAGAAAGGAGGGAATACCATGTCTTTCAATATTTCATTACTAGGCTTACCATATCATAGTCTGGACGCAGCAGCAGTGGATAAAAGCCCAAGTGAAATGGTGATTACGGATGAAAAGGGTGAGGGTTTTTACATAGTGACACGAGATGTTTACGAGGATGGTCCTAAGCAGCAAGGCTATAAGATTGTTGTTAATGAAGGAGAGTAATAATCATTCAAGAAGACTTCCGAATAACTAAGATTTTCTATCAAAACTCTATGACTTTAATTACCTAAATCGATAAAAAAGTGCTATTCTTTATATAGGATAGCTTTTTTTATGTCGTGGAAAAGGTGATTGAGAATGAAGACGATTAAAAAAGAAAATAACCAGATATTGGGGAATCAAGAGCAATTTCATCACCTTATTGATATGTCTCCAAATATTATATTTGTTTATCAAGAAGGTAGAATTGTTTTTGCAAATACCAAAGCTACGAGGATTATCGGTGGGAACAACGCTGGCTTGATTGGCAAGTCTATAAAAGATTTGTTTGGACCCAAGTTTGAAGAAAAAATCTCATCTTTGTTAAAAAAACGAGATGAGGACATGGTTGTAGGGAAACTAATTTCGCTCGATGGAAGGGAAATTTACCTGCAAACAAGCGTGGTTGAGGTGAATTTTAACAGTAATAAAGCAATAATGGTTGTGGGCCAGGATATTACTTCCACAAGAAAAATTCTTGGCGGAGAAACTGAACTTTTTCATTATCATGCTGATATGGCTATACGGGAAGCTAGAAAGGCTGGAAAAAACAAATACACCCCTTCATGTGACTACGAGCAATCTTTTACTTCCAATCCTTTAAAAATGGAGATGGACCTCTATGAAGCGATTGAACGGAACGAACTCCTGCTGCATTACCAGCCAAGAGTAGATTTAAAAACAGGAAATATTATTGGTGTCGAAGCATTAGTTCGTTGGAACCATGGGAAATTTGGTATTATTCCTCCAGGTTCGTTTATATCCATTGCAGAAGAGTCCGGCTTAATTAATCCGATTGGGGAATGGACTTTGTTTACAGCTTGTAAACAAAATAAGGAATGGCATCGTAAGGGTTTTTTGACGGTAGTTTCTGTAAATCTGTCCCCGTTGCAATTCACAAAAGAGAATTTTGTAGAAACGGTGGAAAGGGCTTTAAGAGAAACGGGTCTTGAACCAAGTTATTTAGAACTAGAAATCACGGAGAATATGACAGTAGATATCGACCGGACCATAGGGATTTTAGATAAGCTTAAAAAGCTAGGCGTCCGCATCAGTATAGATAACTTTGGAACAGGATTTAGTTCTTTAAGCTATTTAAAACAATTCCCGCTAGACTCCTTAAAGATTGACCAATCGTTTGTTCAAAAGCTATATCAAGATCCCAATGATGAAACCATTGTTAAAACGATCATTTCGATGGCACATAACTTAAATTTAAGCGTTGTGGCAAAAGGAATTGAAACGAGGGAGCAGCTTCTATTTTTACAAGAATATCTTTGTGAAGAGGGTCAAGGGTACTTTTTTACTAAGGCCTTGCCAGCAGCTGAATTAGAAGAACGATACTATGATATCCAAAAGAAAGTAAAAGAGTTTGGCTTGTCTGAAACGAGAAACGAACATATCTGGATGCAGGAAATGCTGAGAAAGGCTAGAAAAGAACTATCAGAAACCATTCGATTTCAACAAGGTATGATTTTTAAATATAAATTAATAAATGGTGAATTTATCCATACTCTATGTGATGGGGAATTATTGTACCGCATGGGTCTTGTCCCTTCTCAAGTAGTTGGAAAAAGTTTATTTGATTTCCTTCCTCATGAATTTGCTGTTGATAAACTAAGCTATTATGAGCGGGCCTGGAATGGGGAAGAGCATCTGACGTATGAAAATGAATCAGAAGGGATCTTCTATCTTGCTGCACTAAGCCCTGTGAGGAGGGGCGGTGAAGTGGTTGAAGTAATTGGTTCTTGTGTTGATATTACCGAAAGAAAACGAGTCGAAAAAGAATTACAAGAAAGCCAAAAAAAATATCGGACAATCGCCGACAACATGAACGACTTAGTATCCATATTGGATATAAAGGGTAAGGTCTTGTATGCTTCTCCATCACATGAAACGGTATTAGGTCATCCTATAGAGTATTATGAAGGCAAAAACGCACTTCACTATATTCATCCAAATGATCAATTAACCACCTCATCTATCTACCAACAAATCATGGAAGAGAAATTAGCTCAAAAATCCGAGGTTCGCATCAAGAACAAAGACCAAGAGTGGAAGTTATTTGAATTCTTTAGTAATCCTGTTCTAGGAGACCATGGAGAGGTCGAGCATATTGTTGTTACAGGCAGGGATATTACGGAGAAAAGAACTGCGGAGGAACAGCTATGGAAGGCGGAAAAGCTGCAGTTAGTTGGGGAGCTGGCAGCGGGAGTGGCACATGAAATACGAAACCCGATTACCGCAATTAAGGGATTTATTCAACTTTTTCAAAGAGGCATGATAAAGGATGAATACTTTGATGTGATTCTTGGTGAATTTGACCGAATCGAAGACATTATCAAAGAGTTTCTCTCTCTTGCTAAGAATCAAGAAATGAAACCTAGTTTTGCTAGTATTCCGGTCTTGTTAAAAGAGGTAGAAACCTTGCTAGAATCAGAAGCTAACTTAATGAACATTCAGTTTTCTATGGAGCTTGAATCTAATGTACCACAGATTATGTGCGATCCTAACCAACTGAAGCAAGTGTTTATTAATATCATTAAAAATAGTATCGAATCTATTCAAACGGATGGTCTAATTAAAATTAGAATCTGTACTGAAGAAGATTTCCTAGTTGTTAAGATATCTGATAACGGTATTGGAATTAGCGAAGAGCGCCTTCAGAGATTAGGTGAACCTTTTTACAGTAATAAGGAAAAGGGAACTGGTCTGGGTCTAATGATTTCGTTTAGGATCATTAAACAGCACAATGGTACAATTACCTTTAAGAGTAAAGAAAACCAGGGAACAACGGTTGAAATAAGATTACCGAAATCTTAGTATTCGTACAGCATCAGATATTTTTAATAGTAAAAAGGTTGCCGAGATTCACGGCAACCTTTTTTGTGTGTAGGTTATTAAAAAAGCCCAATGGAATGGAAGAAGACAAACAGTATGCCAACCGGAACAATATAGCGTATTAAGAAGTACCAGATATCAAACAAAACACCGATTCCTTTTGTTCCTAGCTCTAGTTCATCTTTTACTAGTTTTCGGGGAAGTCGATAGCCCACGTACAGCGAAATCAAAAGTGCTCCAAGTGGAAGACCAATGTTACTTGTAATGTAATCCGCAAAATCAAAGACTGATTTTCCTGCAATTTGTATATCTGACAGGACTCCAAACGAAAGTGCACTTGGAATACCCAATAAGAAAATGAGGATACCTGCACTCCAAGCTGCCATTTTCCGCTTGTTAGTCTTATCTTTAACAAGAACGGCGACGATAATTTCTAGCATCGAAAAGGCAGAAGTTAACGTTGCGAACAAAAGTAAGATTAGGAAGATGGTCAAAAAGATCCCGCCAAAGGCTATTTGATTAAAGACGGCTGGAAGTACGACGAATACTAGCCCTGGACCTGCTCCCGGCTCAAATCCAAGTGCAAATACCGCTGGGAAAATAACAAGTCCTGCCAGCAAAGAAATAAAGATGTTTAAACCGACCACTGAAAAAGCTGACTTAACCATATTTTCTTGCTTTGATAAATAAGAAGCATAGGTGACCATAACAGAGCTCCCGACACTTAGAGCAAAGAATGATTGCCCTAGGGCATAAAGAATGGTCTCTGCTTTAATAGCAGAGAAATCAGGCTGTAATAGGAACTTAACGCCTTCCATTGCCCCATCTAGAGTCAGAGAGCGAATCACAAGTACAATGAATAAGATAAACAAGGCCGGCATCATGTACTTACTAGCCCGTTCGATTCCAGCTTGAATTCCTCCCTGGACAACGATGATGGTTAATAGAAGGAAAATAAATTGGCTTACGACAGACTCAAAGGGATGAGTGATGATGTGTGTGAACAAATTTCCATAGTCTAACTCAGAATTCAAGGCACCCACTAGGCTTCTGGCTAAATAAGATAGAATCCACCCTCCAACTACGCTATAGAACGAGAGAATGATGAATGAAACAATCACCCCGCCATATCCCAATAAGTGCCATCGAGATTTTGGGGACAGTTTTCGATAGGCTGTGACAGCATCTTTTTGGGCAGAGCGTCCAATCACAAATTCAGCAATCAAAATCGGAGCCCCTACGAAGATGGTTAATAGTAGGAAGATCAGAAAAAAGACTCCTCCACCGTTCGTCCCCGCCATATAAGGGAACTTCCAAATCGCACCAAGCCCAATGGCTGACCCAGCAGCAGCTAATATAAATCCAAGCTTGGAAGTCCATTGATCATTATTTTTCATGTAAAGTAAACTCCTTCTACTGTCTAAAAAATTCGTATTGTACAATAATACTATTGTTTGCAAAATATTTGTAGTTTTTTATAAAAGATACAAAAAATAACCTGAAAAAGCTATTCCAATTTATCCAAAGTATGACTTATTTCTCATTGACAATACCTATAATCGTTTTAAAATAAAGCAATGTGCAAAAACGAAATATGACAGGCGTGTGAAACAATCCGTGAATCAAGAAAAATCGGGGCGTGCCTGTCACCGGGGGTAGGTAGAATGGAAACGAGACAGCAGAGAAGAGCAGCTAAACGGGATGGGTTTCATTTCTTTTCTAAGGGCTGGGTTAAGAAATTAATTGTAACCGGCATGGTTGCGGCTATTTTGAGTTTACTTATTATTAATATTTTTATATGGACGAGTGATGTGAGCAAGTTAAATCAGCCTGCCCCGCAGCCGACGATTATTTATGACCAAAACGGGGACATTGCCAGTAAGATCTCAAGTTCTCGTATCGAAGGAGTAGGAATTAAGAAAATTCCTAAAGTGATAATCCATGCGGTCATTGCTACGGAGGATCAACGTTTTTATAAGCATGATGGCATAAATTATGTAGCGATCGTTCGAGCGTTTTTTAAGAATATGCTGAGCGGTGACATTGTAGCAGGTGGAAGTACGATTACCCAACAGTTGGCGAAAAATGTGTTTCTAACCCATGAGAGGACTTATACAAGGAAAGTAAAGGAGCTCATTATCACCAAAAAGATAGAACGTTCTTATACAAAGGATGAAATCATCGAAAGATATTTAAATCAGATTTACTTTGGTGAGGGAGCATGGGGGATTGGCCGTGCTGCAAAAGCCTATTTTGGTAAAGATGTTAGTAAATTAACTTTGAGTGAAGCAGCGATGCTTGCTGGGTTAATTAAAGCTCCCTCCGTACTTTCGCCCTTTAAAAATATGGAAAAAGCGTTAGAGCGTAGAGACATTGTGCTAACATTGATGAAAAATGAAGGCTATATTAGCCAAAGTGAACTCGAAGCAGCCAAGAGCCAAACGATTGTCTTAAATGATAACGAGCTAGAAGATGAGTACAATGGCAAATACCCTTATTATGTTGACCATATCATTGACGAAGCGATGAAAAAATATAAGCTAACCAAAAGTGAAGTGCTTTCTGGAGGACTTCATATTTATACGGAATTAAATCCTATTATTCAACAGGCAACAGAAGAAGTATATCGAAATAAAAATCTGTTCCCTGCCAGCCAAAATAATCAACTGCTTCAAAGTGGAGCTATTTTCATTAATCCTTCTACTGGAGGAATCCAGGCACTCGTTGGCGGCCGTGGTGAACATACGTTTTTAGGTTTTAACCGTGCGACCCAATTAGTAAGACAGCCTGGTTCAACGATGAAACCATTAGCGGTATATACTCCAGCCTTGGAAGTTGGCTATGAAATATTTGACCGACTAGAGGATAACCCAATCAATATCGATGGCTATCAGCCAAAGAATTATGATAAGCGTTATCGAGGTCAGGTGACGATGTATGATGCTGTCGTGAATTCATATAATGTCCCTCCTGTATGGTTACTTAATAAAATTGGATTGGAACAGGGAATAAAGTCAGTGGAACGCTTTGGAATTCCATTAAAGGATGAAGATTCATCGCTTAGTATTGCTCTCGGAGGAATGAACGAGGGGACCTCACCACTTTTGATGGCGCAGGCTTACACGGCATTTGCCAACAATGGAGCAATGCTTGAGGCACATTCTATTCAAGAAATAGAAGATACCAATGGGAAGGTCATCGCAAAATGGGAAAAGAAATCAACTAAAGTGACAGAACCTGATGTAGCACAGAAAATCACCTACATGTTGAAAGGAGTTATCACAGAAGGCACTGGTAAAAATGCTAAACTGACAGGTCTTGATGTTGCTGGAAAAACTGGGACAACACAGCTTCCATTTGCGAACAGCGGAGGGGCAAAGGACCATTGGTTTATTGGATATACCCCTAACATCGTAGGTGCTGTATGGCTTGGCTACGATAAAACAGATGAAAACCATTATCTAACAATCCCTAGCGGGGGAACTGCACCTGTCATTTTTAGAGAAATCATATCGAAGTCTTTATCGGTGATGCCTAAACAAAAATTTGACCTATCACAAGTAGAAAAAGCTTACAAGGAAGAACTGAATAAGCGAAAAGAAGAGGAAGAGAAAGATCGAAAAGAAGCTGAAAAAGCTAGAAAGGAAGAAGAAAAGGAGAAAAAGAAAAAGGAGAAGAAAAATAAAAAAGCTAAGGAAGAAGATTCAGACGAAGACGAAGATGATGATGATTAATGTTCTTTAACATTTTTCCCCGTCTTGAATACAATAAGTGAAGTGGATGGTTACATTCATGCTATTGGTCATTCGTGGGAGGGGAAATGTTGAAGACTCAATATGAATATACCTTTGGTTTACCGAGAAGGGTTGTTTGGAAATTTATAAAGGACCCCAAGGTTCTTGGAAATTCGATAACAGGTTGTAAGTCTTTTGAGGAGACTTCTTCAGGAGTATATCAGGGAGAATTTGAAATCAATATTGGTCCGATAAAAGATAACTTCTTGCTAGAAATTAGGAAAAAACAAGAAAAGTCACCTTCCTTTTACCGTTTATCTGTTAAAGGGAAAGGGAATCTTGGGCAGATTGATGCACAAGCCGATTTTAACTTTTATGAAGTAGAGGGAGCTACCAGACTATCAATCGTTGCAGATGCCGAAGTAACAGGTGCACTTTCTGTCGCAGCAAAACGAATGTTAGAAGGCGGGGCAAACAAAGGGTTAGTGAAATTTTTTCATAAGTTGGAACGAGAAATTAAAGTGGCATTATATAAATTAAAACGAGAAGGCAGGTAAAGGGAATATCCGTTACCTGCCTTCTTCTTATTGTATAGTCTTAGAAAAATAGAACCATTACTTTTATTAAATAGAAGTTACAATTCCTTTAAAAGTTGGCAATTTCTTACGAATCGACAAAAACTGAATTAGTAAATGGATATAATGATATTTGTTGTTTAAGAAATATTACTAAATGGAGGTGCTTCTATGAAGAACTTACTCCTAATGCCCACTCAGCAAAAAAGGCAATTCTTCATCAGTGAACTAATAAAGGTGGGTGTTTTTAAAAAAGAAGATAAACATCTATACGAGTTAACGCTGCATGACTTAGAAGAAGAGTATCATAAACAAATGGCATAAGGAAATATATACTTAAAAACCAAGCCGGAGGATTTCCGGCTTTTCGTATTTTTTATATGAAAGAAATGTATACTTTATGTGTATGTTCCGTATAGAAGTGAAAGGGTTGATTTTTCATGCATATTGATGAGTTACATAAGTGGGTATCGAAACTCGAACTAAGCCCGCATCCTGAAGGCGGGTACTTCAAAAGTACATTCGAATCAGACGAACGGATAACAGACAGGGAACGATCGGTAAATTATGCTGGGGAGCGTAAATTGTTTACCAGCATTTACTTTCTGTTAACATCAAATGATGTTTCACATTTCCATAGACTCAAATCTGACGAACTATGGTATTATCACGGTGGCAGTTCTCTTACAGTTCATATTATTCATGAAAACGGGGAGTACGAGGAAATAAAGCTAGGCCTCAACCTAGACAAGGGAGAAGTCCCACAAGCGTTAGTAAAGAAGAATTCCATATTCGGGTCATCGGTTATGGAAAAAGACACTTGCGCTCTTGTTGGATGCATGGTCTCACCTGGATTCGATTTCCAAGACTTTGAATTATTTACACAAGACGAGCTTTTAACTAAATACCCACAGCATCATGAAATCATTATGAAACTAGCTTATAAAGAGATTCCGAAATAATCTTCATGGCCATTGTCCTTGGAATAGGACAATGGCCTTCTTTAAAATTTATTAAGTAAGTGTCTTAACTCCTCAACATGTCTACGGCTTGTATCAATTACTTCTTCAGCAATTTTTCTGCTTTCAGGATCAAGATCACCTTTTACAAGTTCCTCTGAATACTGAACACCATAGTTATCCATTCCCTTAATGGCATCCTCAATCATGCTCGTTTGATCATCGGGGAGCATGATTTTATGCATATAACTGTGCATGCTGCCTGAGAATCCTTCACTATCAGCGGGTACTCCACCTAAGTTTTGTATTCGTTCAGCTAATTTTTTCGCATTTTCTTTCACTTCTTGCTGCATCGATTGAAATTGTTTCTTTAAATCAGCATTGTCAACTTCTTGGATATAGTGTTCTAGAGAGCGAATGCCCATATAAGTCCCTCTTAATAGTGTGTTTAATTCCTCAATAACAGTCTCGTTTGTCATAAGTATCACATCCTTGCATCTATTATTTAGCAGAAAATGTGAATTATTCGTAACTTAGTTATTTTAAGCTGAATGTTACTAGTCTTTATTTCTTAAATACATGCTGACCGATCACAAGTGTTGTTTCTCTTGTGTCTAACCATCGGCTTGTGGCAATAGAGGGATTGTAAAAGAATAATGCACCAGGGGCCATCTCACGCTGGTGTGTTAAGGCAGCGATGACGGCATTGATGGATTCTTCATCAGCCGGCTTATTTATAGCACCATTGCTGACAGGTTGAAATTGTCGGGGAGCATAGATCACTTCCTTAAGTGTATCGGGGAATTGTGAACTTTCCATTCTATTTAATACCACACAAGCTACCGCGACTTTCCCTTCAAAAGGTTCAGTCTGGGCTTCAGCTCTTACTAATCGAGCTAATAGGTCTATTTCAGAATCGGAAAGAATTTGGTTTGAGGTGCTTACATCTACTGTTTCAGTATTACTACCTGTTAATTCACTAGCATTTTCAGGATTAATAGAAGGCATTGGTTCACTAGCAGCGGACACTTCACTAGAATCAATTGTTCTGGTTGTATGAACAGTTTGTCCAATATATATAAGATTAAGGTCGGTAATATGCGGGTTAATCTCTGCTAACTCTTGTAGTGATAATCCATTTTCTCTTGCGATATTGCTCATCGTGTCACCTTTTTGGACAACATGCGCATACGCTGGAGTAGCAAATAATACCATAGCTAAGATCGTTAGTAAAAAAGTTACTTTTTTCATATTTCTAGTCCTCCTAGTTGATTTGGTTTTGGTTTAAGTTTTATATAACTCTATTACTATGAACGCCTTAAATAGATTAGTATTACAGTTTGGTAACATAGAGATAACAATCTATTACTCCTCGTGGATAAAACTTCCAAAAAAGTAGTTTGTATATGTGGTCAAAACAAATGAAATACACCTCAGGGAATGATTTAATATGAAGTAACAAAGGATATTCTTTAGGCTAAATAAGCATTTAATTTTTTTTCCATCACGTAACTTGTTACTATATGAATGTATCTTTAAACCGAAAGGAATTATAAATATGGCAACAATTCATATACCTGTTTCCGTTTTAAATCTTGTACCCATCCGTGAGGGACAGACGGCTAGACAAGCAATTGAGTCGATGGTGGACCTTGCTCAAGCGACCGAGAAGATGGGATATCAACGATACTGGATAGCTGAGCATCATAACACGCCTACTCTTGTCAGTTCAGCAACTTCACTCTTAATCAAACATACGCTAGAGCACACTGATACAATCCAGGTTGGGTCTGGTGGAATTATGCTCCCAAACCATTCCCCATTAGTAGTTGCTGAACAATTTGGAACAATGGCAACGATTTATCCGAATCGTGTGGAATTAGGGCTGGGCCGAGCACCAGGCACAGATATGATGACCGCAAATGCTTTAAGGCGTTCGAAAAATGATTCTGTATATACATTTCCAAACGATGTTCAAGCGCTGCTAACCTACTTTGGTTCAGAGGATCAGCAAAGCTATGTGAAAGCTTATCCGGGTGTTGGCACGAATGTTCCGATTTACATCCTTGGTTCATCTACTGATTCTGCACACTTAGCGGCAAAATTAGGTCTTCCATATGTTTTCGCCTCCCATTTTGCGCCGAGATTTATGGCTGAAGCGATTTCTATCTATCGAAGAGAGTTCCAGCCGTCTAAGTACTTAGAGCAGCCTTATATGATGGTTTGCTTGAATGTCATAGCAGCTGAGACAGATGATGAAGCTGAAAAGCTTTCAACTACCATGAAGCAATTCTTTCTAAATGTTGTCCGTGGTTCGCAAAATAAGCTAAAGCCGCCTGTTGATTCAATGGAAGGGATTTGGAGCCCTGCTGAAGCGGAAATGGCTGAATCAATGTCAAGTGTGACCTTGTTAGGCAATAAAGACAGCATTCGCCAGCAGCTAACCCATTTTCAGGAACAGTTTGCCGTAGATGAATTGATGGCAGTTTCGTATATCTATGATCAGGATCAACAAAAACGGTCATACGAAATTTTAAAAGAAGTTGTGGACGGTAGATAATAAAAAGAACTTACTCAAAAGTGGCATTTACTTGCCGTGTTGAGTAAGTTCTTTTTTTATTTTTTGCAGGATAATGGAAGAGGTATTTAGAATATATACGGATGATATCTATCTTTATTGGAGTTGGTTTTCGTGAAGCAAATTTACCTTATAAGACATTGCCAGGCGGATGGCCAAGAGCCCGAAGCCGTCCTTACAGAAGAAGGCATCAAACAAGCATTAAATTTATCCGAATACCTTACTAGTCTAAATATAGACAGAATCATTTCAAGCCCCTATACAAGGACAATTCAATCTATCCAGCCTTTTGCTGAACGTATCAATGTAAAGATTGAGCTTGATCAGCGATTAACCGAACGTGTACTCAGCAATGAAAATCTCCCAGATTGGTTTGAAAAATTACAATTAACCTTTGTGGATCTTGATATGCGATTAGCGGGTGGTGAAACAAGCCGGGAAGCAATGAAGAGGATTGTCAGTGTAGTGAAAGAAGTCTTACATGCTGATGCTCTAAATACAGTTATCGTAACCCATGGTAATTTACTATCACTATTGTTAATGCATGTTGATCATAATTATGGATTTGAAGATTGGAAAAAACTTAGTAATCCTGACGTTTTTCTACTAAAGAAAGAGTCTAGTCAAATTTTAATTGACCAAATTTGGAACGAAAAAAGATAGGACTTCCAGTTTGGATGTCCTATCTTTCGTTAATGTATTCTTTTAATCATGTTATACCAAGTGACGCCGCCATGTTCAGATTCTGAAACTCCAAGGTTTTGGTAGCCTAGCTTTTCGTAGAAACCAATTAAATCTTTTTTACAAGTAAGTGTAATGGCTTCACGCTTGTGGAGCTTTGCTTCCCGTTCAAGATGAGCTAGCAGGGCGGAGGCCACTCCTCTCTTTTGAAAAAGCGGAGCCACTGCAACTCCTAAAATACTTTGATGTCCACCTGACGACGGATTTGTTTTAAGATCACTAAATAAGTCATCTGTTATGAACGGTTGATGAATCACTGGACCATTAATCAATCCGACAATCTCTCCGTTTTTTTCTGCAACATAAAAACTGTCGGGAATGGTTTGAATTCGTTTTTTAAACGCTTCTTTTGTGGCTGCTTCTTCTTTTGTAAAACAAAGGTTCTCAATTTTAACTAAGTAAGGCAGATCCTCCAACTTTACGTTTCGTATATGTAACAACTTATTCATCCTTTCTATACATCGTATATAACAAAATAATCTCACATTTTGCCTAAAATATCGAAAAATAAACTTAAAAGCTACAAGCCAATGAAAAGAGGTAGGTAAATTGAATCATTTACAAAAGCTAAACCCTTTATTAAAAGGATTTATTGAAAAAGGACCAGCTGGCTGTGCACTTTCAGTGAACTATCAGGGAGAGATTCGTTTTGAAAATTATGTTGGCCTTGCGGATCTAAAGACAGAGAAGCCAATAAAGGCGGATACGATTTATCGAATTTATTCAATGACGAAGGTCGTCACATGTGTCGCAGCACTGATCCTATATGAGCGTGGACATTTTCTTCTAAATGACCCTTTAGAGCAATACTTGCCAGAATTCGAAAATCCAAAGGTTTACCGTACGAATGCTAAAGGTGAATTATACATAACTGCTGCGACAAGTTCCATCCGTGTCAAAGATCTATTCACAATGACTTCGGGGATAACCTATGATGGTGATGCCAACGAGACAGAACGTGAAGTTAGGAAGGTGATGGCTTCACTAAGAACTGACAAGACCATGAATGTCCGAGAATTATCAAAGGCGTTAGCTGCCATTCCACTAGCCTTTGACCCGGGAAGTAAGTGGCGATATGGCTTAAGTCATGATGTACTAGCTGCGTTGATCGAGGTATTGTCTGGAATGACATTTGGAGAATTTCTTAAGAAAGAGATATTCGAACCGCTATCGATGCATGATACCTTTTTTACATTACCAGATGAAAAAAAGCACAGGCTTGCTAGTTTTTATCATCGTAAGGAAGATGGTTCCCTTCATGAAATCACAAAAATGGATTTTCCTTATCAACCAGGTGTTAGATTTGAAAGTGGGGGAGCAGGCTTGTTGTCCACGTTAAGTGATTACAGTCGCTTTGCGTATATGCTGGCAAATGATGGAGAACTTGATGGAGTAAGAATACTTGGAAGAAAGACGATTGAACTCATGTCAACCAATCATCTTTCAGATGAACAACTTACTTGTTATGACTGGGATTATCTTGCTGGTTATGGATACGGGCTCGGTGTCAGGGTCATGATGAATCCTCAAGCAGGCGGGAGCAATAGTTCGTTAGGTGAGTTTGGCTGGTCTGGTTTAGCAGGCACATGGGTATTAATTGATCCAAAAGAAAAGCTATCAGCTGTCTATATGCAGCAAATGCTGCCAAACCTTGAGGCATACCATCAGCCAAGATTACGTAATGTAATTTACGGAGCACTTTAACAAAACAAAATATGACAGCTAAGGGCTTCCAAAAGGAAGCCCTTTTATGATATGTGAAATTGTTATTTCTATATAGATGGTATCGGAGGTTTCTCTACTCATTGTTTTGCACGGATCTAATCTAAACACGTTAATATCCTCTCCATCATAAGATATGGTATTAGGTGATGGAGGTGATGGTTATGAAGGTTTGGTTAAAAGCTGTTATTCTAACATATCTTTCGCTTTTATTCTTTGGAAGTTTTATTGCGGTAGGGATGCTGTGGACAGGTGCCCTTGATGAAACTTTCCCATTTATTGATGATATCAAAATCTTTTTATACTATTTCTTTGCTGGGGCGATTGGCGGTTCTCTGAGGCATCTATACATGTTTTGTTCTCACTATATGAATGGTAAGTTAACCGATTATCGAACATGGATTATGTATATTTTTTATCCCATCTTTGCAACGGGTACCGCAGTGGTGGCGGTTACATTAATACAGAGCGGGATTCTACTAGTTGAATTCGTTGACTTTGAAACCGCCCCGTTTGCACAAATAAGCTTAGCTTTTTTTGTCGGGTTTGGGTTTAATCGTTTTTTAAATAAACTAAATTCTGTTTCGAAGAATATGTTTCAGACAAAAAATCAATCGAATGGTGATGTGGAAATAGAGGTAGAAAACAAAACGGAAAGTAAGTAAATAAAAATAGATTATGAGCATTTTTTTTAGCATGTTTTAATTCTGGTAATTAAGTGTAAAAACTCTCGACCACAATAAGTACACATAATAAATTTGATTTTTTGGGAGAAAATAAGCTCATAAATCAGGCGAGGTGTACCGTGGAGAAAAAGCAATTAGAAACATACGAAAAAATTAAATCGATGCAGCAGCATGTCAATGAAAATCTGGTAGATTATTGGCATTCCTATTCCGGTCTTGATACTTGGCAGTTTTGGATTATTCTTATTTTGTTTTTTTTATTACCGCTAGTGTCAGTGTTTTTTTTCATAGATGGGAAGAACAAATTACTGATTGGCTTCTACGGGTTTAACATTCATGTATGGTTTGGTTATATAGACCGAATTGGAAGTGAGAATGGCTACTGGGGTTACCCTTATAAAATCTTCCCGTTTATACCTGGGAACGTTTCGCTGGATGCTGCGTTAGTTCCCATATTATTTATGTATGTATACCAATGGACATTGAAAACAAACAAAAACTTTTATATCTACTCCATTGGATTGTCGGTTTTTTTATCTTTTGTATTTAAGCCGATTATTAACATGCATGAACTTTTTAAAATGCATAAAGGTATTAACTTTCTCCACTTATTTATGTTTTATTGCATCATCTTTATATTTTCAAAAATCATTACGAACATTTTTATGAAATTACCATTACGTAAAGAACAAAAACTGGATAAAAGTTAAAAGGTAAGCATGCAAAATGCTTACCTTTTTTCATACTACAATGCGAAAAAGAATGAAACATAAAGAATACTCATGTTAAATCAAAGCAGCTCTTCTTACCAGACGTTTGACTAATGCCAGGACATCATCAAGGAAGTTGTCGGCTTTTGTGCCTATTAATAATAGGTTGAAAAATAGGGTTATGAGAATATTCAAAGTGCATCCCTCCACATTGAAGTATAGTGTTACGTAAATAACACTATTGTTAGTGTAAAACGAATAGCTATTTTTATTCTGTTGTTTATATTTTAAAAATGCTATGTTAAATGAAAAGATGTTACAATAATAAAAAAAATAACGGGGGCAATAGAATGTACAGTTTTAAAAATGATTACAGTGAAGGGGCACATCCTCGTATTTTGACTGCCTTAATGGAGTCAAACCTAGTGCAGGAGGCCGGGTATGGGGAAGACCGCTTTACACAAAAGGCCGTTGAATTGTTAAAAGGAAGAATGGGGGAAACAAATGTTGATATCCACTTACTATCAGGCGGGACACAAACGAACCTTATCGCCATCTCTGCCTTTTTGAGACCGCATGAAGCGGCAATGGCTGTGAACACAGGACATATTCTTGGTCATGAAACAGGTGCAATCGAAGCCACTGGACATAAAATCTTATCCATTGATACTGAAAACGGAAAACTAACAGCTTCTGACTTGTCTGGTGTTCTCGAAGCACATGCAGACGAGCATATGGTGAAGCCAAAACTAGTATACATATCGAATTCTACAGAAATAGGCTCAATCTATACAAAAAGTGAACTAGAACAGCTCCGAAAATTCTGTGATGAGAAAAAGCTCTTCTTGTATATGGATGGTGCCAGACTTGGTTCGGCCTTGTGTTCAGATGAGAACGACCTCAAGTTAAGTGACCTGCCTTCTCTTGTTGATGCCTTTTATATTGGCGGTACAAAGAATGGGGCACTACTTGGTGAAGCTTTGGTCATTTGCCGTGACTCTTTGAAAGAAGACTTCCGCTACCATATGAAGCAAAAAGGAGCATTACTTGCAAAGGGGAGACTCCTAGGGATACAATTTCTGGAGCTTTTTCGTGATGACTTATTCTTCGAGCTTGCGACGCATGCGAATAAAATGGCATCAATGTTAAGAGAAGAACTTAGTAAATTAAGTATTACTTTTTTAACTTATTCACCATCTAATCAGATTTTTCCTATTCTGCCGAATGCACTCATTGCAGAACTGGAGAAAAACTTTTCCTTTCATATTTGGGAAAAGGGTGATTCCGATTTCTCAGCCATTCGTTTAGTCACATCTTGGGCAACCAAAGAGGAAGCGGTAACTGCCTTTATCGATGAATTAAAAAGACATCAAGCAGACATCTTAGAAAAATCGCTCTTATAAGGAAGAATAGGATGAATAAAAACATGAAGCCTCTTTTATCATTTGAATTTGCTGGTTCAGATGGAAAAATCAAACCTTGTATTTTTAAGAATCCTCAAAGAGTATTGATTGCTCATACCTTAGATGAAGTATTGACAAACCTTCAGCTAGTTGAAGAGGCAGTTGATCATGGTTATTATGCAGCTGGATTTTTGTCATACGAAAGTGCTGCTGCCTTTGATCCTGCAAATAAGGTTAAAAGCGGTAGTAAAATGCCCTATCTCTGGTTTGGCATTTTCTCAGAACCAACACTCGAGACACTTAAAAGTACAGGTGGATATTATGTAGCAAAATGGCAGCCATCCGTTACTAAGGATGAGTACACTCAATCTATTATATCGATTAAGGATTATATTAAGAACGGAGATACCTACCAGACGAATTATACCATCCGTTTACATTCCCAGTTCTCAGGGGATGATGTGGCATTTTTCGAGGTTCTGAAGAAGGCACAGTCTTCTAACTATTGTGCTTATATTCATACAGGTGAACATAGTATTTTATCGGCATCACCTGAACTGTTTTTCCACCTGGAAGGAGACAAAATTACAACAAGGCCAATGAAAGGAACAACGAAAAGAGGGAAATCATTTACTGAAGATACGGCGAAGGCAAGTGAGCTGTACCATTCAGTAAAAGACCGGGCAGAAAATGTAATGATTGTAGATTTGCTCCGAAATGATTTAGGTGTGGTTGCAGAACCTGGTACTGTAAAGGTTGAAAAGCTGTTTGAAATTGAGCAATATCCAACCGTACATCAAATGACCTCAACTATTACAGCCCAGCTGGCTAAAAATACTTCCCTTGTCGATATTTTTAAAGCATTGTTTCCTTGTGGGTCTATAACGGGTGCACCAAAGATTAGTACGATGAAGATCATTTCAGAACTTGAAACATCACCAAGGGAGGTTTATTGCGGAGCGATTGGGTATATCACCCCTGATCGAGAAGCGATCTTTAATGTGCCAATTAGAACCGTCTTAATTGATCATCAGACGGGTAGTGCAACCTATGGAGTGGGCGGAGGAATTACTTGGGACTCCACCCCAGAAGGGGAATATCATGAAGTTTTAGCAAAAGCAAAACTGCTTGAAACAGAAAGAGAAGAATTTCAATTGCTTGAAAGTATCCTGTTGGAGGATGGAGCCTACTTTTTACTTGAGGAACATCTCAAACGGTTAGAAGGGTCGGCGAATTACTTTCGATTTCCTTTCAACCTGCAAGAAATCACGGATACCTTAGAGGAGTTTGCCAACGTTAACCATACAGGCAAATGTAAGGTTCGTTTCTTACTAGCAGCAAAAGGAGAAATAACGATGGAAGGTCAGGATATTACCCTAGAGCATTCATGTTTGAAGGTGAAACTTGCTGAAGAACCTGTTGATAGGAATAATCTATATTTATATCATAAGACGACGAATCGTAAGGTATATTCCTACTTTCAGATGAAAAAGCCTTCTAGTATTTTCGATATCTTACTATGGAACGAAGACGGTGAGATTACAGAATTTACAAATGGTAATGTCGTTCTTGAGATAGACGGTGGTCTGTGGACTCCGCCCGTGCAGAGTGGTTTATTAGCAGGGACCTTCCGAGAAAGGCTACTACAATCAGAAGATATACAAGAAAGAGTTTTAACCCTATTAGATTTAAAAAAGTCTACAAAAATTTGGTTCATTAATAGTGTGAGAAAATGGGTAGAAGTTACACTAGTTTAAATAGAAAGCCCTTGTTACTGGCTAACGAGGGCTTTCTTCTTTTTTAAATATCAATTGAGTAAGCACATTTTTAATATGATCGTTGGAGTTTATCCCATTTTCGGGAATAACAACATATCTACATTGACTATTTGTCAAATAGCTATAAATAATCTCCGATTCATCCAGTTCGTCCTTACTCACTTCGGTATGACCTTGAGTGGTGGCATTTTCTAAATATATCTTGACAGTAGAGCTAACTTGCTCTAATTGTACAGAATCAAAAGCAATTTTTTCACGATACAGGATCTTATTGCGTTTGATTACAAACAGTTTACAGATAGTTTCAGATAAAAACTCAATCATAACAATGTTTTTATTTTCTTCAATAAATTCAATGACTTTCTCTTTTTTTATCAGAAAGCTTATAGCGTCTATTTGGTCTTTTAATTTTGCTGCGCCTTCAAAATCATAACTCTCAGCTGCGGCAGTCATTTGATGCTTCATTTCTTCTAACAGACTTGTGTCATTTCCGGATAGTAAGTCAATTATTTTGGCAATCACTTTATTGTGCTTTTCAGTAGCTGAACCGCCGATACAAGTGCCAATACATAAATTTAGAGAATAGTTCAAGCAGGCTGAATTCTTCTTGGTGGGATTGCTACAGAGAATTTTGTGTGTTTCTTTTAATGCTAGGAGTGCTTTTTCAACACTATGTTTACTGATAAACGGACCAAAATAATGCTTGCCTTTCTTCTTTATCGAGTCATTGGTCAATTCCATTTTATGCAGCTTCTCATCTAAATGGATTACGATATAGGTATATGAAAGAGAGCTTTTCATCTTTTTATTGAATAACGGTTTCCATTTTTTTATTAAATGGCATTCCAGTATAAAAGCCTCAAACTCTGTATCTGTCA
>JBFNER010000029.1:0-51045 GCA_040797665.1 Neobacillus sp.
CGGTGACGTGTGGAGCTGACTGATACTAATCGTTCGAGGACTTAACCAGTTTTAAGGTGAAACTCGTTTTACAAAACTTCTTCTACATTATCTAGTTTTGAGGGAATGAACCTCAAACTTAATAGTCTGGTAATTATGGCGAGAAGGTCACACCCGTTCCCATACCGAACACGGAAGTTAAGCTTCTCAGCGCCGATGGTAGTTGGGGCAGGCGCCCCTGTGAGAGTAGGACGTTGCCAGGCAAATAAAAAAGACAATCCTTTATGGGGTTGTTTTTTTTATTTGAGCATTTCAGTGTTAAGAAATGAACTGAAGAGGGTAAATTAGAGTCGTCCTAAGTGTCTTCTTTATCAAAGAGGCGTGAAAAAGAGCTCATGTACAAGGAATTTTAGCTTATTCGTCAAAAAAGTACGAAGTGTTTTGAAAGAAATCGACACTAGACATACACCCAAAGGCAATTTGTTACATAGGATAATAACGTGGAAATTGCAGAAGAGATAATTCTAAAAATTGTATACAATTAAACAAAGTTGGTAACACTAGGTCTGTGGAGGTGGTGGGATTGAGTTCAGCAGCACATAAAGAATATCCGAAAACATGTGTCATTTGTGAGGATTTAAAACCAAAAGGAATCTATTTATATACGGCTTTTATCTGTACCGAGTGTGAAAGTGATTTAATCCATACAGAAACACATGACCCAAAGTATAAATATTTTTTACGGCAGCTTAGAAAAATTACCACACCAGAAATTTTTTCCTAATAAGTCCTGTTAAGGGCTTTATTTTTTTGCAAAGAATGGGGTAGTACCCTTTGTTTTTTGTTAAAATAAATGAGACTCTTAAAGGAAGTATGAAAAGATGAAAAATCAAAGCAGAATGCCCTTATTTGAGGCGTTAATAAAACACAGTAAAAACAGGCCGACATCCTTCCATGTACCAGGCCATAAATATGGTGTGCTCCTTCAACACCACCTTAAGGAAGATCATTATTTTAAAGAAATACTTAAACTAGATGCTACTGAATTAACTGGTTTAGACGACTTACATTCCCCAGAGGGTGTCATACAAGAGGCAGAAGAGCTCTTAGCAGACCTATACGAAGTGAAGAAGAGTTTCTTTCTAGTAAATGGTTCGACAGTCGGGAACCTTGCCATGGTTATGGCAGCATGTGAGCAGGATGATCTAGTACTTGTACAAAGAAACTGTCATAAATCTGTATTAAATGCTTTAAACTTAGCAAAAGTTCGACCTGTTTTTTTAGAGCCTGAATATGATCACTACTGGAAGACTGCTTCGGGTGTTAGTTTAGAGACGGTTGAACAAGCTATTACAAGGTATCCATCAACAAAGGCCATCATCTTAACTTATCCGAATTATTACGGTTTGGTAAGTGATTTAACAGCAATATGTAAACTGGCACACCTTCATCATATGCCTGTACTAGTTGATGAGGCGCATGGTTCTCATTTAATCGTCGGTAAACCTTTCCCTGCTTCGGCTATACAATGTGGAGCAGATGTGGTTGTCCAATCGGCGCATAAAACATTGCCAGCAATGACAATGGGCTCCTACCTGCATGTTAATAGTGACCTAGTTAAGATAGATCAAATTAACGAATACTTGCAGATTTTCCAATCAAGCAGTCCATCCTATCCGATTATGGCCTCACTTGATGTAGCAAGAAACTACTTATCCTCATATAAACAAGAAGATTGTAATTTTTTAATAAACGAAATTGCCCGATTTAAAGAAGAGTTAGCAGCTATCCCTAGTATTGAAGTATTAGAATTTCCAGATAAACATGGCGATCCTTTAAAAATTACAATCCAATCTAGATCAGGATTAAGTGGGTTTGATTTGCAAAGGCTTTTAGAAAAGGAAGGAATATATACTGAACTAGCAGACCCTAATAATGTTTTATTCATCTTTCCTCTATTAAAGAAAGGTCAAATATACCCAATAGATGAAACCATAAGGAAACTGAAATGTGTACTAGCTGCTGTAAAGGAAGAGCATGTTCCTGATGAAATGGTTATGCACAGGGATACCAATATTGCTGAACTAGCAATTCCGTTCAGCCAGATGACTAAATATGAAACAAAGGAAGTACCAATCAGTAAAGCAGAAGGGAAAGTCTGTGCTGAAACAGTCATTCCTTACCCGCCTGGTATACCGTTATTGCTGCGGGGTGAGCAGATTACCGAGGGGAAAATCATGCACCTAGATCGGTTAATAAGGGACGGATCCCGGTTTCATGGTGGCTCACAATTAAATCAGGGATTGTTAAAAGTTTTTATAGAAACAACAGCTTTTGGAGGTTAATTGGATGACAACAGGATATTTTATTACATTTGAAGGTCCAGAAGGTGCAGGTAAAACATCTATCATAAATATGGTGGCTGAATACTTTGAAGAGGCGATCGTGACGCGTGAACCAGGCGGAATTGATATTGCTGAACAAATCAGAAATGTTATTTTAGATAAAGGGAACACAGCGATGGATGCTCGCACAGAGGCCCTGCTATATGCGGCTGCACGAAGGCAGCATCTAATTGAAAAGGTAAAACCAGCATTAGAGGAAGGGAAAATCATCCTTTGTGATCGGTTTGTAGACAGTTCCTTGGCCTATCAGGGGCATGCAAGAGGGTTAGGAATCAATGAAGTGTTTACGATTAACCAGTTTGCAATTGAACAGATGATGCCGGATTTGACCATTTACTTTGATATTGAACCTGAGTTAGGGTTAAAGCGCATCAATAGTAATAAAGGCAGGGAAATAAATCGACTAGACCTTGAAGATTTAGATTTCCACAGCAAGGTAAGAGAGGGATATAAAATCCTATTAAATCAATTTCCAAATAGAATGGTAGAAATTGACGCATCAGAATCACTAGAAAACGTCTATAAGAAAACAATTGAAATTCTAGAAAAGAAGTTAACGAAAAAAAGCCTATAATAAGGCTTTTTTCTATGGAAAAGATCGCTTCAGCTACTTTACCAGCCCTTTTTCCAAAATTGAGCTCTCTTCCCTGTCGAATATCCATGTATGCAGCCTTAATACCTGTTATAATATAGGTAATACAATAGCTGAGTATATAAGGAAGGGACTGGTTGGATGAAACTAATCATCGCTGTTATTCAGGACCAAGATAGCAATCGGTTATCAAAGGCCTTGGTAGATAATAATTTTAGAGCAACGAAGCTTGCTAGTACAGGTGGTTTTTTAAAATCCGGCAATACTACTTTCATGATTGGAACAGAGGACATTCGAGTGGATCGGGCACTGCAAATTATAAAAGATAACTGCAGATCGCGTGAACAATTAGTGGCTCCTGTTTCACCAATGGGCGGAAATGCAGATTCATTTGTTCCTTATCCAGTTGAAGTTGAGGTTGGAGGAGCAACTGTATTTGTTCTCCCAATTGAACAATTCCTCCATTTTTAAAAAAGTATTTAGGTAAGCGGTGATAAGCATGGTTAAATCATGGGATCAACTAGACCAACTTCAGCCAACAGTATTAAAAATGCTGAAGAATAGTATACTAAAAAATCGGATTGCACATGCATATCTGCTAGAGGGCATAAGAGGAACGGGAAAAAGAGAAATTGGATTACTGATTACTAAAACTCTCTTTTGCGATTCTCTTATAGAAGGATATAAGCCATGTGAGACCTGCCATAATTGCCGGAGAATAAATAGCGGTAATCATCCAGACGTCCATAAGGTAGAGCCTGATGGACTATCAATAAAAAAGCAGCAGATACAAGATCTGCAAGGCGAGTTTGCAAAAAAAGCGGTAGAGTCATCGCGGAAGGTTTATATGATCCACCATGCAGATAAGATGAGTGTGAGTGCTGCCAATAGTCTGTTAAAGTTCTTAGAGGAACCAAACTCACAGACAGTTGCCTTTCTACTAACAGAACAACCGCAGCAGTTATTACCCACAATCCTTTCTCGCTGCCAAATATTATCATTTAAGCCATTATCCTCCCGGGCTATGATAAGTGAGTTAGTTGAAAATGGCGTGGATTCACGTGTGGCGCCGCTATTAGCGCAGCTGACGAATAGCTTGGATGAGGCCTACGAATTAAATGTCGATGATTGGTTTGCACAAGCCCAAAAAATAGTGTTAAAATTATATGAGGTGTTGGAGAAGAATCCTTTAGAGGCTATGGTAACACTTCAAGGGGATTGGTTTTCACACTTTAAAGATAAAGAACAGATTAATCGTGGTTTAGACCTTTTACTTCTTATTTTTAAGGATTTATTATATATACAATTAAACAAGCAGGAGCAAACCGTTTTTAAGGCTGAAGGTGAACGGTTAAAGCAGTTTGCTCTTAAGGCATCCGGGCGGCGTTTATCTGATCAAATGTCAGCGATTCTCGAGGCAAAAAGAAAGCTTGGGGCTAATATGAACCCTCAGCTAATGATGGAAGAGCTTGTGTTAAAATTGCAGGAGGGATCTTCATTTGTATGATGTTGTAGGAGTACGCTTTAAAAAAGCGGGTAAAATCTATTATTTTGATCCTGGGGACCTCTCTATTGAAAAAGATGACTTTGTAATTGTTGAAACTGTTAGAGGTGTAGAATACGGCAGGGCAGTTATTGCTCGTAAGCAGGTAGAGGAAAACGATGTTGTTCTCCCTCTTAAAAAGGTTGTCAGAATTGCAGATCATAAGGATCGAATGATCGTCGATGAAAATAAACAAGCGGCCCAAGAAGCCTACGAAGTTTGTAGTGAAAAAGTGAGTGAACATCAGCTGGATATGAAACTAGTGGATGTTGAATATACTTTTGATCGCAATAAAATCATTTTCTATTTCACAGCAGATGGCAGAGTGGATTTCCGTGATTTGGTTAAGGATTTGGCTGCTATTTTCCGGACAAGGATTGAGCTGCGCCAAATTGGAGTCAGAGACGAGGCAAAGATGCTGGGTGGTATAGGGCCATGTGGAAGAATGCTATGCTGCTCTACCTTCCTAGGCGACTTTGACCCTGTTTCGATTAAGATGGCAAAGGATCAAAACCTTTCCTTAAATCCTACTAAAATTTCAGGTTTATGTGGAAGACTTATGTGCTGTTTGAAATATGAGAATGATGAATATGAAGCAGCGAAAGAACAGCTTCCTGACTTAGGAGAAATAATCATGACTCCGCAAGGAAAAGGAAAAGTAGTAGGACTGAATTTATTAGAGCGGGTACTTCAGGTGGAACTTAAAGAACAGGAACAGGTTCTGGAGTATACATTAGAGGAAATCATTAAAGAGGGTGCCTTTTCTATACAATCCACAGATTAAGAGGTGGAAGACGTGGATAAAAAAGAGATATTCGAATCAGTTAGTAATATGGAAACACAGATTGGCCATCTTTACCAACAGCTTGGCGAATTAAAGCAGCATTTAGCTGAGATACTAGAAGAAAATCATTATTTAAAGCTTGAGAATGAACATTTGAGACGCCGCTTAGATGTAACCACGGATAAGGAAGAGAAAGAAGAAAAACAAAAAAAGGGCAAAGACCCTCGCACTTCCTCAGGGGATAAAGTTTTAGATGTGGGAGAAGGATATGATAATCTTGCCCGTCTATATCAGGAAGGCTTTCATATCTGTAACCTGCATTTTGGAAGCTTACGTAAAGAAGGCGATTGTTTATTTTGTTTATCTTTTCTAAATAAGAAATAATCCTAAAGCCTTCCTTCACATGGAAGGCTATTTTTATAAATAAAAGAGGTTATTAGCAATGGTAAATTTGAAAGAAGATGAGCGGTTAGACTATTTGCTTGCGGAACAATTAAGAATAATCCAAAGTCCTACTGTATTTTCCTTCTCTTTGGATGCTGTATTACTATCTAGGTTTGTCTATGTTCCCATTCAAAAGGGTAATATTATTGATTTATGCAGTGGAAATGGAGTCATTCCATTATTTTTAAGTGCCCGAACAAAAGGCCAGATTACCGGTGTTGAAATTCAAGAACGCCTTTATGATATGGCTGTAAGAAGTATTGAATATAATCAGCTGCAGAAACGATTACATATGATCAATGGCGATATAAAGGAAATGCCCAAGATATTAGGGTTTGGTAAATTTGATGTGGTAACCTGTAATCCTCCTTACTTCGTGACACCTTCAAAAGAGGAAGTAAATCCAAACGAATATTTGGCGATTGCACGTCATGAGATTCTTTGTACACTTGAGGATGCCATTAAAGCATCTAGCCAATTAGTAAGACAAGGAGGAAAGGTGGCATTTGTTCATCGTCCAGGCCGGCTATTAGATATTATTACCTTAATGAGGAAGTATCGTCTCGAACCAAAACGGATTCAGTTCGTCTATCCGAAACAAGGAAAGGAAGCTAATACTCTGCTAGTAGAAGCAATAAAGGATGGGAATCCGGATTTAAAAATTCTTCCGCCACTATTTGTTTATAATAATAACGATGAATATACACCTGAAATAAGAGATATTTTATATGGAGAATAAAGAACATTATTTCTATGTTTTAACCTGTAGGGATGGAAGTTTCTATGGAGGGTATACGAACAATCTCGAACGTCGTTTAAAGGTACATAACGAGGGGAAAGGTGCTAAATATACACGTGGCAGAGGGCCAGTTACATTGACCTACTATAAAGCTTTTGAACAAAAGGGTGAGGCTTTGAAAGCTGAATTCTATTTCAAAAGGCTGACAAGAAAGAAAAAGGTGGAGTACTTGATGAAGGAGACAGGTGGTAAGTATGTGGCAGCAGAAGAGCTTTGAGAATGAAGAGAATAAAGGAATACTCTATCTTGTACCAACTCCGATAGGCAACTTAGAAGATATGAGTTTTAGGGCAATTAGAATTTTGAAAGAAGCTGATTTAATTGCTGCTGAAGATACCAGAAACACAAGGAAACTCTGCAATTATTATGAAATTCAAACGCCTGTAGTAAGTTACCATGAGCATAATAAAGAAGCTAGCGGAGAGAAGCTCATTGAGAAGGTTCAGGCAGGGATGAAGGTAGCATTAGTTAGTGATGCCGGAATGCCTACAATCTCTGACCCAGGTTATGAACTGGTTGTTGCTGCTGTTAAGGAGAAAGTGACAGTAGTCCCTCTTCCTGGAGCCAACGCAGCACTAACTTCTTTAATTGCCTCTGGCCTAAGCTGCCAGCCGTTTTACTTTTATGGCTTTTTAGCCCGAGGCAAAAAAGAAAAAAGGTTGGAATTAGAAGTATTAAGAAAACAAACAGCAACCTTAATTTTTTATGAATCACCACATCGGTTAAAAGAAACATTGAATATCATGCTTGATGTGCTAGGGAATCGTAAAATAGCATTATGTCGAGAGTTAACAAAGAAATTTGAGGAATTTATTAGAGGGACCATTGAAGAAGTGATTGAATGGGCAAATCAAGACGAAGTCCGCGGAGAATTCTGTATCATTATTGAAGGAACAGATGACCTTAGCTTAAGTGAGGAAGAAGCTAGCTGGTGGGAGCATATGGAAATCAAGGATCATGTAAACCATTATATACATGAAAAAAACCTTACCTCAAAGGACGCCATCAAACAAACGGCAAAGGACCGGGACTTAAATAAAAGAGATATATACCACGCCTACCATATCGAAGAATAGCCGGAAAATAAAAAAGCTTCTCCAAATTGGAGAAGCTTATATGTTATTATTTTACAGCTGCAAATGAGTTTTGAATTTCTTCTACTAATTTCTCTGCACCTTCGCGGCTAAGAATTAATTTTCCGCCTGCAAGAGCTAGATTATCGTCAGAAACTTCACCTGTTACTTGGCAAGTCATATTAGGCTTGTACTTTTTAAGGATGATACGCTCATCATCAACATAAATTTCTAATGCATCTTTTTCAGCAATACCAATAGTACGTCTTAATTCGATTGGAATAACCACACGACCTAATTCATCAACTTTACGAACAATACCTGTAGATTTCATTTTAAAATTTCTCCTCTCAAGCTAGTACTAATATTTATTTCTCTATCTCATATTCGCCAATATTCGACAATATTTTTATATTTTTATAATACCAGCCATTCCCAAATACGTCAATTATTTTATAATAAAAAGTATTAGGAATTTCTTCCTTTTTGTCTAAAATATTGATATATCAACATAATATCTTATAGGTAACCACTCAAACTGACAAAAAGTAAATATTCCGTATAGAATTTAGATAATATTTCAATCTCTATAATTCGACATGTTTCGACATATTGTGATTGCTACACCTGGATAATATTCGACAGACATCTATTGTTTGTGGGGGTAGTAATTGAGTAAAATAAAAAAATAATATTAAAAAAGAAGATTTGCAGAAGAAGTAAAATTATTGTCATTATATTCTCAGGAAAAACATTATGAATAGCGAAAAACAGGCAATAATGATTTAATAGGTATAGATGTTACCTATATTAGGAGGGTTCAAATGGAAGGGAAACTGAAGACTTTTTATCTTACAACACCAATCTACTATCCGAGCGGTAATTTACATATTGGTCATGCTTATACAACCGTTGCAGGTGACGCGATGGCCCGTTACAAACGATTACGCGGTTATGATGTTATGTATCTAACTGGTACGGACGAACATGGGCAAAAAATTCAGCGGAAGGCTGAAGAAAGCGGAATTACACCACAGCAATATGTAGATGGTATTGTCGATGGAATAAAAGAATTATGGCAGAAGCTTGATATATCTTATGATGACTTTATCCGGACTACCGAGGAACGGCATAAACAAGCTGTGGAAAAAATATTTGCAAGACTAGTTGAGCAGGGTGATATTTACCTTGATCAATATGAAGGCTGGTACTGTACTCCATGTGAATCATTTTATACTGAAAGACAGCTGCAAGAAGGGAACTGCCCGGACTGTGGAAGACCTGTAGAGACAGTAAAGGAAGAGTCGTATTTCTTTAAAATGAGTAAATATGTTGACCGCCTGCTGAAACATTACGAAGAAAATCCAGACTTTATCCAGCCAGAATCTCGTAAGAATGAAATGGTAAACAACTTCATCAAACCTGGCTTAGAGGATTTAGCAGTATCCCGAACTACCTTTGATTGGGGAGTAAAGGTTCCTGGAGATCCAAAGCATGTTATTTATGTGTGGATAGATGCCTTATCAAACTATATTACAGCACTTGGCTATGGAACAGAGAATGATAGTAAATATTTAAATTACTGGCCTGCCGATGTCCACTTAGTTGGGAAAGAGATTGTTCGTTTCCACACCATCTATTGGCCAATTATGTTAATGGCACTTGATCTGCCTCTTCCTAAAAAGGTGTTTGCACATGGTTGGTTATTGATGAAGGATGGAAAAATGTCTAAATCAAAGGGTAATGTGGTTGATCCTGTTACCTTAATTGACCGATACGGTCTTGATGCACTTCGTTATTATCTATTACGAGAAGTTCCATTTGGAGCAGACGGAGTATTTACGCCTGAAGGATTTGTAGAGAGAATTAATTTTGATTTAGCTAACGACCTTGGCAACCTATTAAATCGGACGGTTGCGATGATTGATAAATATTTCGATGGTGTCATTCCTACCTATTCAGGATCAATAACAGAATTTGATGAGTCTTTGCTGCAAATGAACCAAGAAACTGTTGCAAAATTTGAAGAGGCTATGGAAAAGATGGAATTCTCGGTAGCTTTAACTTCCATATGGCAGTTAGTGAGCCGGACAAACAAATATATTGATGAAACACAACCTTGGGCGTTAGCGAAAACAGAAGATAATACGAAAGAACTTGCCAGTGTGATGAGCCATCTTGCAGAATCATTAAGACGGATTGCAGTTCTGCTTCAACCGTTCCTAACCCGTACTCCAAATGGCATTTTTGAGCAATTAGGTGTTCAGGAAGCTGAATTGAAAACTTGGGAAAGTTTGGAACAATTTGGTACTATACCAAGCGGGACGAAAGTGTCGAAAGGAAACCCATTATTCCCGCGTCTTGAAATAGCAGAAGAAGTACTATTCATCCGTACAAAAATGGAAGGTACTGCACCAGCTGCTGCAGAAAAGAAGGAAGAGAAAAAGGAAGAAAAGGTTGAAACAATCGAAGAAATTGCGATTGATGACTTTATGAAGATTGACTTGCGTGTAGCTGAAGTCATTCAGGCAGAACCTGTTAAAAAAGCAGATAAGCTATTAAAACTGCAGCTTGATCTTGGCTATGAGAAACGGCAGGTTGTTTCAGGAATTGCGCAATATTATAAGCCAGAGGATTTAGTTGGTAAAAAAGTTATTTGTATCACCAACTTGAAGCCAGTGAAACTTCGCGGTGAACTTTCCCAAGGTATGATTTTAGCTGGTTCAAAGGATGGGGTTCTTTCTGTAGCGACTGTGGACCAAACGCTTCCAAACGGATCAAAGGTGAAGTAAACCTATACAAAAGAGCCTTTAAAAAAGGCTCTTTTCCTTTTAAAAGATTCGTCCAGCTCCAGTGCCCAGCGGCTAGAATGTTTCACGTGTAACAATTTTCGATACCACTCTACTTGGTTTTTACTTATTCGACAAAAAATAAGGAGTTTTTTCTATGTTATTTGATACACATGCGCATCTAAATGCAGAACAATACAATGAAGATTTACAAGAGGTTATTGAACGTGCTCAGGAAGAGGGAGTTTCAAATATCGTGGTAGTAGGCTTTGATCGTCCTACCATTGAAAAGGCAATGGAACTAGCTGAAAACTATGAATTCATCTATGCTTGTGTAGGCTGGCATCCTGTTGATGCGATTGATATGACAGAGGAAGATTTAGTTTGGATTGAAGAGCTTGCTGCTCATCCAAAGGTCGTAGCAATTGGTGAAATGGGGTTGGATTATCACTGGGATAAGTCCCCGAAGGAAATCCAAAAGAGTGTTTTCCGCAAGCAGATTCAATTAGCCAAAAAGGTAAAATTACCGATTGTCATCCATAATAGAGATGCAACTGCTGATATTGTAGAAATCCTGCAGGAAGAAGGGGCTGAAGAAGTAGGGGGGATTATGCATTGTTTCAGTGGCAGCGCTGAAATTGCTAAAGAGTGCGTGAAAATGAATTTCTATATCTCCTTAGGAGGACCAGTAACCTTTAAAAATGCTAAGAAACCGAAGGAAGTTGCCGCTGAAATTCCTTTAGATAAGTTATTAATCGAAACAGATTGTCCTTATTTAACACCACATCCCCATCGTGGAAAACGGAATGAACCTTCATATGTAAAATTAATAGCTGAACAAATTGCTGAAATAAAGGGGATTTCCTTAGAAGAAGTCGCAGTCGCCACGACACGCAACGCCAAAAAATTATTCGACATAAAATGATAGCGTAGCCTGTCGAAGTTAGAGGAAGCTTGTCCAAAATATTTCATTTAACTTAAAGTTCTACATGTCTCCTTTTCAACATAGGATAACCGTGTCGAGAAGTTTTCCTTTGCAAATTTCCCAACTTTATGCATAATAGGGTATACGTTCACAACAAATGCAAGGGTTGACAGCCAATAGCATGTTTCTCGATCATCTTTATAAGTAGACACACCGTTGATGTCATGATTAGCTGGAAATAATCGTGGTGTGACTGCACTTATGTGTAGCAGGAAAGATAGTTTTTATCTTTCTTGTGTGCCGAGAAAAGGAGGCGTTTTTCATCGTAATCCAAAACATGAAAAGCCTGTTTTCAAAGCTTTTGAGTAAACGATTGGTTATTATTTTTGCTAGTTTGCTAGTTTTAACTGCAACCTTAGGATTTTCTTATTATGAAGGATCCAAGAAAACGGTAACGTTGACACTAAATGGGGAGCAAAAAACAGTTAAAACACATGCAAAGACAGTGAAGGCTTTATTTGCTGAACTAAAATTAGCAGTAAACTCAAAAGATTACTTGTATCCCTCGGCGAATGCCAAGGTGAAGGACAACGAAGAGATTGTCTGGAAACAAGCGAAACAGGTTCAAATTGTGAAAGACAACGAGAAGAAAACGGTTTGGACAACAACAGGTACGGTTGCTGAGCTTTTAACAGAGCAGAAAATTGTATTGAACGAACATGATAAGATATCACCAGATCCGCGTGCAATCCTTAAAAGTAAGATGAAAGTAGACATTGATTTTGCTTTTAATCTTACCTTAGTTGACGGCGGAAAAGAGCAGCAAGTTTGGTCCACTTCGGCTACGGTCGCTGACTTTTTAACACAGCAGGGCATAACATTGAATGAATTAGACCGAGTTGAACCGTCATTAGTACAGACAGTCAAAAAGGATGGGGTAGTAAGCGTCATCCGAGTAGAAAAAGTCACCGATGTAGTGGAAGAACCAGTACAATTTGCCGTCATCACCAAAAAGGATAGCAGTTTAGAAAAAGGACAAGAAAAGACAATTACGCCAGGAATGCAAGGTCTTGTTACTAGAGAATACGAGGTAATTTTTGAAAACGGTATTGAGGTATCAAGAAAACTTATTAGTGAGCAGCAAATTCAAGAGAAACAGGATAAAGTTGTGGCTGTCGGTACGAAGGAAGTAGCATATCAAGTATCTCGTGGTGAAGAAACGGGTACTGAATTTTACGTAACAACAACTGCTTATACGGCATATTGTAACGGCTGTTCAGGAATAACGGCTACAGGCATTGATTTGCGTGCTAACCCTAACATAAAGGTAATTGCAGTGGATCCCTCTGTCATTCCACTAGGAACAAAAGTGTATGTAGAAGGCTATGGCTATGCGATAGCAGGTGATACAGGCTCTAGTATAAAGGGATACAAAATCGATGTTTTCTTTCCGACAAAAGCGGAAGCTTTCCGCTGGGGAGTAAGACAGGTAAAGATTAAGATTTTAAAATAAGCTACCAAAATGCAGGGGTTTTACAGCCTCTGCATTTTGCTTTTTGGTTATTTTTCTTTATACTTACAACAGAAGAGAATGTTAATTTCTTTATTATTATGATATGAATGGTTTCAATGATATAGACGATGGACATTACGAAAATGTTTCAAGTTTTTTTCAATTATTTATTAATTATTTTACGGGGATTTGAAAAAATGAAGATTAAAGAAATCATTGTTGTGGAAGGTAAGGATGACACAACGGCGATAAAGCGTGCTGTAGATGCGGATACTATTGAGACTAATGGTTCAGCGGTAAATAGTGCAACAATTGCACAAGTAAAGCGGGCCGGCGAAACAAGAGGGGTCATTATTTTTACCGACCCTGATTTTCCAGGAGAGAAGATTAGAAAAATAATTGCTGATAATGTTCCTTCGTGTAAGCATGCCTTTTTACCGAAGGATGCTGCCATTGCTAAAAATGGAAAAGGACTTGGTGTCGAACATGCATCTATTGAGGCCATCCGAGAGGCATTAAGAGATGCTCAAATGATGCATGACGTGATTGATGAAGAGATTACCCAGGAAGATTTACTGACTGCAGGACTTATTGGTGGTTCGGGCTCAAAGGAAAGAAGAATTCGCTTAGGAGACCTGTTGAAAATTGGTTATACAAATGGGAAACAGTTACATAAACGTTTAATGATGTTTCAGATTAGCAGACAGGAATTTGCTAAAGCACTTGCAGTCATTCAGGAGGAACAGGATGAATAAAGATATTGCTACACCAATTAGAACAAGAGCAATCCTAGAGAAATATGGTTTTTCTTTTAAGAAAAGCCTTGGTCAGAACTTTTTAATTGATACGAATATTTTACGAAGAATTGTAGATTTTGCAGAGGTGAATGAAAATACTGGTACAATCGAAATTGGCCCTGGTATTGGAGCACTAACAGAGCAGCTAGCAAGGAGCAGTAAACAGGTGGTGGCCTTTGAAATTGACCAGCGCTTATTACCGATATTGTCAGATACGCTTTCTCCATATGATAATGTTAAGATCATTCATCAAGATGTATTAGCGGCGGATGTTCAGGGAGTGATTGATACTGAGTTTACAGATATAAATGACATAATGGTAGTGGCGAATTTACCATATTACGTAACAACGCCGATCATTATGAAGCTCTTAGAGGAGAAATTGCCAATCCGCGGTATCGTTTGTATGCTTCAGAAAGAGGTAGCGGACCGAATTTCTGCGAACCCAGGAACAAAGGACTATGGTTCACTTTCAATTGCTGTTCAGTATTATACAAAGGCTGAAACGGTTATGATTGTACCTAAAACTGTTTTTGTCCCACAGCCGAATGTGGATTCTGCAGTTATTCGGTTAACAAGGCGGGAAACTCCTGCAGTCGAAGTACAGGATGAAAACTTCTTCTTTCAGGTCACAAAGGCAAGCTTTGCTCAAAGAAGGAAAACGATCCTTAATAACCTGACAAGCCAGCTCCCGGATGGCAAGCAAAAAAAAGAACAAGTCCTAGCGGCCCTTGACGCTGCAGGAATCGAACCAACAAGAAGAGGCGAAACACTCTCACTAAAAGAATTCGGAAAACTAAGTGACGAACTCTACACCTACTTCAAATAGACCTTTCATAGGTCTATTTTTTTCAGCCATTTTGGTACTTTAAATCATAGACCTACTCACACATAGCATGACTGTTGCATAGCCTATGAAAAGAAACTATTCTTTAAAGGCCATATGATGGTTTAATTGGAGTGACGGAAGTGGATATAAAACTGATGGATCTTGTCGGAAGACGAAAATATAACTGTGATATTCTATTCCGCGTTATCGATATACAAGAAATGAATGGCCAGAAGCTTGTGGTCCTTTATGGTGCAGATATCCGTTTAGTAGCAGATGCGCCGTATGATGATTTAGTGGTAATCAATCAAAACCAAAGGTCCAAAATTACCGAAGAATATAGAACACTAGAAGAACAGTCATACCGGCTGTTTGCACAGGATATAGATTTAATAAAGCAGCGGCAAGAATATGAGGCTACTGGCGGTTATGTAAAATCATCGAACTATTTTCAAATACCGGGTAAGGTTCTGCATTTAGATGGCGATGCAGCCTATCTAGAAAAATGCATGACCTTATACGAGAAGATAGGTGTCCCTGTTACAGGTATTCACTGTAATGAGAAGGAAATGCCCAATCAAATAGGAAAGTTAATTGATCGCTTTCGACCAGATATTATAGTAATCACCGGCCATGATGCCTATTCAAAGGCTAAAGGAAAAATGAACGACATTAATGCTTACAGGCACTCAAAGCACTTCGTCCAAACTGTGAAAGAGGCTAGAAAGAAAATTCCCCATTTAGACCAGCTTGTCATTTTTGCAGGAGCCTGCCAATCTCATTTTGAGTCGCTTATCTATGCAGGTGCCAATTTTGCTAGTTCACCTTCAAGGATCAATATACATGCTTTAGATCCTGTTTACATTGTCGCGAAAATAAGCTTCACCCCCTTCATGGAACGAATCAATGTTTGGGATGTTTTGCGAAACACCTTAACTGGGGAGAAGGGGCTCGGTGGCATTGAAACAAGAGGAGTGCTAAGAACTGGCATGCCTTACAATCCCGTCCACGAAGATCAGTCATAAGCCTTTTGTACTAGCTGAGGCTTATTTTTTTTGCTAAATACACATATTCCTACCTAGTTAAGGTAATGATAGGATTGTTGAAATTTAGAAGAAAAAGTAGAAGGAAATATATTGACAATCTTTTTGTCGGACTGATATAATTTTATGTTTTTATTTGACAGTACTATGTCAGTGTGATATACTTTACACAGTGAGGTGGACCGAATGCCAAAAACCTTAGCCGATATTAAAAAGGCTCTTGATTCAAATTTAGGGAAAAGATTGTTGCTTAAGGCAAACGGAGGTCGTAGAAAGACAATCGAACGTTCCGGTGTATTAGCGGAAACGTACCCTTCAGTGTTTGTAATTGAGTTAGACCAAGAAGAAAATGCTTTCGAACGTGTTTCCTACAGTTATGCAGATGTATTAACTGAAACCGTTCAAATCACCTTCTACGAAGATGCAGCAGGAAATATAGCTCTAAGCTAGTATAATACGTACGATTTGGTAAGCAGTAAACCTAGGTTTACTGCTTTTTGCCTTTTTATTAATTGGAATTCATGAAAATGACTATATATCTCATACTAATCCTACCGTGTGTGATAAAAGGGGTGTTTAGATGGGCAGAAGAAGAGGTATCATGTCTGATCACTTTAAAGAAGAATTAGCAAAAGAACTTGGCTTTTATGATGTCGTTCAAAAAGAGGGCTGGGGCGGCATTCGGGCTAAAGATGCAGGTAATATGGTCAAAAGAGCGATCGAACTTGCTGAACAGCAGCTAATGAGTAAAGGAACAAAGTCCTAGGACCCATTCTGTTCTACCTAGATGAAGCGGTTTAATACTACTGTCACCACGGTAAAAGTCAGGGAGATAACCCCTGACTTTTTTTTCCTTATGTTTTATGTTTTAGTTGTTTTTTGTCGAAAATTAGGGATAAAATATATTATTTGTTAGGATTGTCATATTGTTACGTCTTACTTTTATCATTTTGTGGTAAAATAGGACAAAATGTGGATTTTCGGAATACGGAAAAGCAGTAACGTCTTAGAGGGGCGTTACAGCTGGAATTTTAATAAGTAGGTGGGCGTAGTGAAGCTTTTAGTTAAAGCACCGGCCAAAATTAATTTATCATTGGATGTACTATACAAGCGTCCTGATGGTTTTCATGAAGTTGAAATGATTATGACAACAATTGATTTGGCTGATCGGATTGAATTATCTTTATTGAATCAAGATAAAATACATATCCTTTCTCATAATCGATATGTTCCTGATGACCAAAGGAACCTAGCTTATCAAGCAGCACAATTGTTAAAGCAGCGGTTTAATGTTAAACAAGGCGTTGAAATAACAATTGAGAAATCTATCCCTGTTGCTGCGGGATTAGCAGGAGGCAGCAGTGATGCGGCTGCAACCTTGAGAGGTTTAAATAAATTATGGGATCTTGGTTTAACCTTGGATGAATTAGCAGAACTAGGATCTGAGATTGGTTCAGATGTATCTTTTTGTGTTTATGGGGGAACAGCTTTGGCGAAAGGCAGAGGCGAAATTATTACAAAACTTCCTGCACCACCAACCTGCTGGGTAATCCTTGCAAAACCGTTTATCGGCGTATCAACAGCAGAAGTCTATCGCCGGCTTGACGTTAATGTAATAACTCATCCAAATACGATTGAAATGATTAAGGCAATTAAGGACAATGATTATCAGCAGGTATGTAAGAATGTCGGGAATGTTCTAGAAGAGGTCACCTTAAACCTCCATCCAGAAGTAGCACAAATAAAAGAACAAATGAGGCGTTTTGGTGCAGATGCTGTATTAATGAGCGGCAGCGGACCAACTGTATTTGCCATTGTCCAGCATGATTCAAGGATGCATCGAATCTATAATGGACTCAGAGGGTTTTGCGACCAAGTATTTGCAGTTAGAATGTTAGGGGAACGACATACTCTTGATTAAAAGCGTACAATAATGATATTCTTAAAATAGAATATTCGTCTTTGGGGGTTTGTTATGAAGTTTCGCCGGAGTGAACGATTGATTGATATGACGAATTATTTATTAGACCATCCGCGTCAGCTTGTGCCACTGACTTTTTTCGCTGATCGTTATTCTTCAGCAAAGTCATCTATTAGTGAAGACTTAGGCATTATTAAAGAAACCTTTGAACAAAGAGGAATTGGGACACTTCAAACTGTACCTGGTGCTGCTGGTGGTGTTAAGTTTTTTGTAAATGTAAGTGATGAAGAGGCAAGACCTTTTGTAAACGAATTATGCAATTTAATCGCTAAACCTGATAGGCTTTTACCAGGGGGATATTTATACCTGACAGACATATTGGGCAATCCTTCAATTGTCCAAAAAGCTGGGAAAATCATTGCTTCAGCATATGCAAATGTGAAAATCGACGTCGTTATGACAGTGGCTACTAAGGGTATTCCACTTGCGTATGCAGTGGCGAGTCAGTTGAATACTCCTGTCGTGATTGTTAGACGAGACAGTAAAGTGACAGAAGGACCCACTGTTAGTATTAATTATGTTTCGGGCTCAGCAAAGAGAATCCAAACAATGGTGCTTTCAAAACGGAGTATTCCACAAGGGTCAAACGTTCTAATCGTAGATGACTTTATGAAGGCTGGCGGAACCGTTATTGGGATGATTAGTTTGCTTGAAGAGTTTCAGGCACAGGTGGCTGGAATTGCTGTCCTCGTCGAAGCGGAGGAAATAGAAGAACGCTTGATTGATGAGTATATATCACTTGTAAAGCTAGAAAATGTTGATGTAAGAGAGAAAACGATAAATGTAAAAGAGGGAAATTATTTTAACAAATGAGTGGAGGTATGGTTGTGAAAGTAGTTGAAACAAAGCAAGCTCCAGCAGCGATTGGACCTTATTCACAAGGAATTATTGTAAATAATATGTTTTACAGCTCAGGACAGATTCCATTAACACCAGAGGGAGTCATGCTAGAAGGTGATGTCAAAGAGCAAACCCATCAAGTATTTAGCAACTTAAAAGCTGTCCTTGCTGCTGCAGGTGCTTCCTTAGAGACAGTTGTAAAGGCAACAGTATTTATTAAGAATATGGATGAGTTTGCACTTGTTAATGAGGTATATGGAGAGTATTTCTCAAACCATAAGCCTGCACGTTCATGTGTAGAGGTGGCAAGATTGCCTAAAGATGCATTGGTGGAGATCGAAGTAGTAGCACTCATTAAATAAATTTGTAAGATTAATAACGTAAAAATCAACAAAATAATCATTTTTTATTGTAGCTTACTGTCTAAAATTTACAAATGTTCACTAAATCGCCCTATTTTTCTTAAAAATTTTAAAAATTAAGCAGGATTATTTGAAATTCTGTTGAATTTAATAACTAGCTTTTAACATTGAGAAAAGGGTGTGAACAAACATGGAAGTAACTGACGTAAGATTACGCCGCGTTAATACGGATGGAAGAATGAGAGCGATTGCATCAATCACATTAGACAATGAATTTGTCGTACATGATATCCGTGTTATCGATGGTAACAACGGTTTATTTGTTGCAATGCCAAGCAAACGTACTCCGGATGGAGAGTTTCGCGATATTGCACATCCAATTAACTCAGGAACACGTGGAAAAATCCAAGAGGCTGTTTTAGCTGAATATCACCGCTTGGGTGAGTTAGAAGTAGAATTTGAAGAAGCCGGTGCTTCCTAAACCACTACAACAACTAGAGCCTACTACATAAGTAGCGCTCTTTTTTATTCCCTCCCTTCGTTATTTTCTTCCCTACTAATCCTTCCATCATTTTTTTAAATAATACAAATTTAATCAACTCACTCTCACTCCTTGAAATGACAGGCTATTTACGTTAATATTTTTAATGGATAAAAAGGTAAAATTGGAGGCCTGTACATGTCTAATCGTTATGCTGTAATTTTAGCCGCCGGCCAAGGGACTCGTATGAAGTCAAAGCTTTATAAGGTATTGCACCCTGTTTGCGGTAAACCAATGGTTCAGCATGTTGTTGATCAAATAACGAAGCTTGAGATAAAAGAAATAGTGACAATTATTGGCCATGGAGCCGAAAAGGTAAAAGCACAATTAGGGGAGCAAAGTCGATATGCACTCCAGGAGCAGCAGCTTGGGACTGCGCACGCTGTGATGCAGGCACAAGATATGCTTGAGGGTAAAGAAGGTGTAACCATTGTAGTTTGTGGCGATACACCACTGATCAAGGCAGAAACAATGAATTCGCTATTTAAACACCATGAGGAGTTAGGTGCGAAAGCAACCATTTTGACGGCTTCGATTAAAGAACCGACTGGATATGGACGTATTATCCGAAATGACATGGGTCTTGTTGAAAAGATTGTAGAACATAAGGATGCAACAGAAGCTGAGCGGGAAATAAATGAGATTAATACGGGTACATATTGCTTTGATAATGCAGCGTTATTTGAGGCGTTGAAAAAGGTCTCAAATGAAAATGTACAAGGGGAATATTACTTACCTGATGTAATAGAAATCCTAAAAAAACAGGGTGAAATTGTTACAGCTTTCCAAACTAATGAATTTGAAGAAACATTAGGCGTAAATGACCGAGTAGCTTTGGCAGAGGCTGAACGGATTATGCGAAATCGAACCAATGAATTTCATATGCGAAATGGAGTCACGATTATCGATCCTGCAAATACTTACATTGAAACAGATGTAGTAATTGGTCAGGACACAGTTCTTCTTCCAGGTACTTCTATTAAAGGAAAGACAGTTATTGGTGCTGAATGTCAGATTGGACCAAACTCAGAGATTGATGCTTGTGAGATTGGAGCAGAATCCATCATTCGTCAATCTGTTGCTCATGATAGTAAGATTGGTAGCAGGGTTAATATTGGGCCATTTGCGCATATTCGACCTGAATCAGCTATTAATGATGAAGTGAAAATTGGAAACTTTGTTGAAATTAAAAAGGCTGTTTTTGGTCATGGCAGCAAGGCATCTCATTTAAGTTACATTGGAGATGCGGAAGTAGGCAGCAATGTAAATATTGGTTGTGGATCAATCACTGTTAATTATGATGGTAAAAACAAATACTTAACTAAAATAGAAGACGACGTATTTATTGGATGTAATTCTAATCTAGTCGCCCCTGTTACCGTTGGAAAAGGTGCTTATGTGGCTGCGGGCTCAACGATTACGAAGAATGTTCCTGGTCAAGCTTTGTCGATTGCACGTGCGCAGCAGGTAAATAAAGAAAATTACGTTGATAAGCTTAATAGTAAAAAATAAGCGATGGATTCGGGAGGCTAACAATGTCAAATCAATATTTAGACCCTAACTTGAAGGTATTCAGTTTAAATTCAAATTTACCGCTCTCACAAGAGATTGCTAAAGTAATCGGAGTGGAATTAGGAAAGACCTCTGTAACAAGATTTAGTGATGGAGAAATCCAAATTAACATTGAAGAAAGTATCCGCGGCTGTGATGTGTATGTGATCCAGTCGACTAGTTCACCTGTTAATGAAAACATTATGGAAGTCTTAATCATGATTGATGCATTGAAAAGAGCATCTGCGAAAACCATTAATATTGTCATGCCATATTACGGGTATGCTCGTCAGGATCGTAAAGCGCGAGCAAGAGAGCCGATTACTGCAAAATTGGTAGCGAACCTGCTTGAAACAGCTGGTGCTACCCGAATCATTTGCTTAGACTTGCATGCACCGCAAATTCAAGGTTTCTTTGAAATTCCAACTGATCATCTTATGGGTGTGCCGATTCTTTCTGAGTACTTTAAAACAAAAGAGTTTAATGGTGATATTGTGATTGTTTCTCCGGACCATGGCGGTGTAACAAGAGCTAGAAAAATGGCTGAACGCCTGAAAGCGCCAATTGCCATCATTGACAAACGCCGTCCGAGACCAAATGTGGCGGAAGTCATGAATATTGTTGGAAATATTGAAGGTAAAGTTGCGATCTTAATCGATGATATCATTGATACAGCCGGAACGATTACACTTGCTGCGAATGCACTTATTGAAAACGGTGCATCAGAAGTATATGCTTGCTGTACCCATCCAGTATTGTCAGGTCCTGCAATTGACCGCATTCAAAACTCAAAAATAAAAGAACTTGTTGTCACGAACTCGATTGCTCTTCCTGAGGAGAAGAAAATTGATAAGATTATTAATCTTTCTGTGGCTCCATTAATTGGTGAAGCTATTATCCGTGTCCATGAAGAACAGTCAGTGAGCACACTGTTCGATTAATGCAACCCAAGGTAGGATCTGATACGAATCAGATCCTACTCTTGTTTATGAAAGCATAAGAGTTGAAAAAAATGTTTAGACCTTCCTGTTTTGGGGCATTTTTTATATAGAGATGATTTTTTTAAAACAGGAAGGTGACTAGACTCATGAGTACAATATTAGAAGCAAAAGAACGGACTGACTTGCAATATTCATCACTAAGAAAAATTAGAGGTGAGGGGAATATCCCTGCAGTGATCTATGGAAGAAAGGTTGCTAGTAAACCAGTAATGGTTAGTTCAGCTGACTTAATAAAAACGATTCGTTCTGTAGGAAGAAATGGAGTTATTTCTCTTAATATTGATGGTACTACCCAGGATGTCATCCTATCAGATTACCAAGAAGACTTTATCAAAAAAGAGATTATTCATGCTGATTTCCTAGCTGTAGATAAATCGTCAAAAATCACTGTTTCTGTAAGACTTGCTCTTACTGGAGAAGCGGCAGGTGTGAAAGATGGAGGGGTTCTGCAGCAGCCTGTTCACGAGCTATCGATTACAGCGACTCCTAGTGAAATTCCTCAGCAAATTGAGATGGATGTGACAAGTTTGCAGGTAGGAGAAACCTTAACGATTGCGGATTTACTTTATCAAGGTACATTTACAATCAACCACGAAGCGGATGAGGTCATTGCGTCCATACTTCCGCCTAAGGTAGAAGCGGAAATTAATGCAGGTGAAGAACAAGAACCAGGACATCCTGATAATGAAGAAGGAAGAGAAACAGAGCCAATCGGTGAATAAGTTTAGACGTAACCTGATGAAGGTTACGTCTTTTATTACCTTTTTGGCGATAAAGAGAATATAATGGGAGGAGAGCTTTTGTTACGCAAAATTTTTAAAAGGTGGTTTGAATCAGAAGATATGGGGAGTATGAAATTAATCGTTGGGTTAGGCAACCCAGGTAAACAATATGAAAATACGAGACACAATATAGGATTTGATGTGATTGAAGAGCTGTCCCGTAAATTCTCTATACCTCTAAACCAGTCTAAATTCAAAGGACTATATGGAATTGGCTTTTATAACGGAGAAAAGGTTGTTTTATTAAAACCCCTTACTTATATGAACTTGTCAGGTGAGTCAATTAGAGCTGTAATTGATTTCTATCAAATAGATGTTGAGGATATTGTTGTCATTTATGATGACCTCGACCTGCCTGTGGGAAAAATCAGGCTAAGGCAAAAAGGAAGTGCCGGCGGCCATAATGGGATAAAATCAACGATACAACATTTGGGCACCCAGGAGTTCAACCGAATTCGAATTGGAGTGGACAGGCCAAAGAATGGAATGAAGGTTACGGATTATGTGCTCGGACGTTTTCATGAGGAAGAAAAGGAACTAACAATCGAAGCCGTGAAGAAGAGTGCTGATGCTTGTGAAGCTTGGCTTGATAAGCCATTTTTACAGGTAATGAACGAATTTAATCAGTAATTTGTTCATCAGCAAAACCTTTTCTACATACAATAGAACATTCCCTAGTAGAGTGAAACAATGAACCTGAATAAGTTTGTTCCTAACCGTTCATACTAATGGTGAATAGTATATTAGGGGGGACAGGCGTGGCCATCCATTATCATTGTCGTCATTGTGGGACCCAAATTGGCTCCATTGAGCAGTCATATATTCAAAGTGAAACACTTGGCCTTCATAAGTTAACGAATGAAGAGAGGCAGGAAATGGTCGCTTATGATGAGTCTGGCAATATGTTAATCTCCGCTATATGCGAAGACTGTCAAGAGGCTCTAGAGCGCAATCCTGAGTTTCATCAATACGACTTTCTGATCCATTAATTAGCTTTGGAAAGCAATCCAAAGCATTTTTCTATTTACTATAAACACAAAGTGGTAATTCATATATAAGTCTAGCTGAAGTACCCGGGGCTGCCACTCGGTTAGGGTACTTCTGCTTTTCCAACGGAGAGGAGGAAAAATTCTTGAATGGTTTAAAAACATTGTTTCTTCAGCAGGAGGATATTCACTCGATTATTTCTGGAGTGAAGGAGGGTCTGAAGGAACAGCTTATTGCCGGAATATCAGGTTCATCAAGAACGGTCCTCACAGCTGCCATGTACGAGCACATGAAAAGGCCGATCCTGCTAGTTACACATAATCTACTGCAAGCACAAAAACTCTATGATGATATTGTTAATCTACTAAGTGAAAACGAGGTTTTTCTTTTTCCAACAAATGAATTAATTGCGGCTGAAATGAGCATTGCCAGCCCGGAGTTAAAAGCACAGAGGATTGAAACGTTAAATCATTTGAGTAAGCATGGTCACGGCATTGTGATCGTGCCTATTGCTGGTTTAAGAAAAGTTGTGCCTCCTAAATCAGTATGGAAACGTCATCAACTTTCAATCAAACTTGGGGATGACTTAGAAGTCAATGATCTATTGGCTTCCTTTGTAAAAATGGGGTATGTCCGGGCTGACATGGTTTCTACGCCTGGCGAATTTAGTATTAGAGGCGGAATTATTGATATATATCCTCTGACAGAGCCGAATCCCATCCGAATTGAGCTGTTTGATACGGAGGTAGATTCAATTCGGTATTTCTCGCTTGATGACCAAAGATCAAAGGAAAAGGTCAAGGAGGTTTCTATAGGTCCGGCGGCTGAAATTCTGTTAGAAGAAAGTGACTATAGCAGGTTAGTGGCAAAGTTAGAGGCTGAATTAGCAAAGAGTTTAAGGAAATTAAAAGATGATAAGGCAAAGCTTCAGCTTTCACAAAATATTAGCTACGAACTAGAGCAATTAAAAAATCTTCAAAAACCAGACCAAATCTTTAAATATCTATCGTTAGCCTATGAGGGGACTGCTAGTTTACTAGATTATCTTCCTGATAACGGGCTTGTTTTTATCGACGAAATAAGTCGTGTTCAAGAAATGAACGACTCCCTTGTCAAGGAGGAGGCTGAATGGTATACAGCATTACTTGGTGAAGGACAAATTGTACACGACTTAACGATCTCACATGATTTGCCGGTCTTGCTGCAACGAAGTGATTCGCCGGTTATTTATATGAGTTTATTTCTACGACATGTAGCCAATACAAGTCCGCAGAACATTGTTAATATCTCATGTAAACAAATGCAGAATTTCCATGGACAAATGCATTTGCTTAAGGCAGAAATAGACAGATGGAAAAAAGGAAATTATAGTATTTTATTTCTAGGACCGGATGAAGAACGAGTTAAGAAATTAGAAAGAGTTTTAGAGGATTATGACGTAGAAGCTTCCGTGCTCCAAGAAGGTCAACAATTATTGCCTGGAAGGGTACAGATTATGAAAGGAAACCTGCAAACAGGGTTTGAACTTTCAATTCAAAAAATCGCTGTTATTACCGAGGAAGAGCTTTTTAATAAACGAGTAAAAAAATCATCTAAAAATAGACAAAAACTATCAAATGCCGAAAGAATTAAGAGTTATTCAGAGCTTAAAATTGGTGATTATGTTGTCCATGTTAATCATGGTATAGGTAAGTATATTGGGATAGAAACCCTCGTCATTAATGGGATTCACAAGGATTATCTCCATATTCGCTATCAAGGCTCTGATAAACTTTATGTTCCGGTTGAGCAAATTGACTTAGTACAAAAATATGTTGGCTCAGAAGGTAAGGAGCCAAAAATATATAAACTAGGCGGGACTGATTGGAAAAAGGTTAAGAAAAAGGTTCAATCTTCTGTCCAGGATATCGCGGATGATCTAATTAAGCTATATGCTGAACGAGAAGCTGCTGTTGGTTATGCCTTTTCTCCTGATGGAGATATGCAGCGGGAGTTTGAAACGGCTTTTGCTTATCAAGAAACAGAAGACCAGCTGCGATCAATCCATGAAATAAAGAAAGATATGGAGAGAGCACGCCCAATGGACCGCCTTCTTTGTGGAGATGTAGGCTATGGAAAGACGGAGGTTGCCATTCGTGCAGCTTTCAAGGCGATTGCTGATGGAAAGCAAGTAGCACTTCTCGTACCGACTACGATATTGGCTCAGCAGCATTTTGAAACCATGAGGGAAAGATTTCAGGACTATCCTATTAATATCGGTTTATTAAGCCGTTTCCGCTCGAAAAAGCAGCAAACCGAAACGATTAAAGGTTTAAAGGCCGGAACAGTAGACGTGGTGATTGGAACACACCGGATCCTCTCTAAGGATATTGTATATCGCGATTTAGGTTTGTTAATTATTGATGAAGAACAAAGGTTTGGTGTTACCCACAAAGAAAAGATTAAGAAATTAAAAACCAATATTGATGTTCTTACATTGACAGCAACACCGATACCGAGGACACTTCACATGTCGATGTTAGGTGTTCGTGATTTATCTGTAATTGAAACACCGCCAGAGAATCGTTTTCCTGTTCAAACCTATGTAATGGAGTATAACGGAGCGCTTGTCAGAGAGGCGATAGAGAGAGAACTAGCACGTGACGGACAAGTCTACTTTTTATATAACAGAGTAGAAGATATCGAGCGTAAAGCAGAAGAGATTTCCATGCTAGTTCCTGATGCAAGAGTTACATTTGCACATGGACAAATGACGGAGAACGAACTTGAATCTGTTATGCTTAGCTTTTTAGCAGGGGAGTTTGATGTTCTAGTCAGCACGACCATTATTGAAACAGGGGTAGATATCCCGAATGTTAATACTTTGATTGTTTTTGATGCAGATAAGATGGGACTTTCTCAGCTATACCAGCTTCGCGGAAGGGTTGGAAGATCCAATCGTGTAGCTTATGCCTATTTTACACACCGTAAGGATAAGGTTTTGACAGAGGTTGCGGAAAAACGACTGCAAGCCATCAAGGAATTCACGGAATTAGGCTCTGGTTTTAAGATTGCTATGCGTGATTTATCGATTCGTGGTGCAGGAAACTTGCTTGGTGCGCAACAGCATGGGTTTATTGATTCAGTTGGTTTTGATTTGTACTCACAAATGTTAAAAGAAGCGATTGAGGAAAGAAAGGGAGATTTGAAAGCAGAAGATAAGAAATCAGTTGAAATTGATCTTGAGATAGATGCTTATATCCCAGATACCTATATTAAAGACGGCCACCAGAAAATTGAAATGTATAAGCGATTTAGAGGAGCCCAGACACTTGAGGATATTGCTGAGCTTCAGGAAGAAATGCTTGATCGATTTGGGGAATATCCTGAGGAAGTTGCGTATCTCTTCCAAATTGCCGAAATGAAGGTTTATGCGATACTTGCTGGTGTCGAATTAATTAAACAGTCAAAGCAAGAAGTAACGATTCTGACAAACGAACGGGCTAGCAGTCATATCGATGGCCAAAAGATATTTGCCCGTAGCAGCCAGTTTGGAAGAATGATTGGCCTAGGAATGGAAGGCCAAAAGTTTAAAATGGTCCTACAAATAAAAGGAACAGAAACAGCATACTGGCTGAACGTAGCCTTTGAAATGATTAAAGGAATTCAAACTGCTAGAAAAAGTCAAAAAAATCCAGTATAAAGTCTTAATCCTATTGCCTCATTTTTATTCTAAAATGGGATATATTTCACAAATTTGAAAAAATACTATGAATGTGAATAGAACTTTCTAGATGAAAGATACTAAGTTCAAAGTTGGTAGTGATTACATTAAAAGGATATTATGTCATTACCAAGTTAAAATAAATCATCAGATGAAAGTGAGGCAACATTGGATGAAAGCAACTGGAATAGTTCGTCGAATCGATGATTTGGGTCGTGTTGTCATTCCCAAAGAAATACGCAGAACACTGCGTATCCGTGAGGGTGATCCGTTAGAAATCTTTGTAGACAGAGACGGAGAAGTGATTTTAAAGAAGTATTCTCCAATCAGCGAGTTAAGCGATTTTGCCAAAGAGTATGCAGAAGCCCTATTTGACAGCCTCGGTAATCCTATTTTAATTTGTGACCGCGATACCTACATAGCGGTAGCAGGTAGCTCAAAGAAAGATTATTTAAATAAAAATATCAGTGATATGGTTGAAAAGACGATGGAGGACCGTAACTCAGTTCTCGTGAACCAACAGGGTGATATTGCACTAGCAGATGGTAATGATGAAACCATTTCATCCTATACCATTGGACCTATTATCGCAAATGGTGATCCAATTGGAGCCGTTATTATTTTCTCAAAAGAAGGAACTCTTGGTGAAGTAGAGAAAAAGGCTGTTGAAACAGCAGCTGGCTTCCTTGCACGTCAAATGGAGTCATAAGGTTGATTTTTTTAATACAGCATTTTCCTTGAAAAGACAGCTTATGCTGTCTTTTTTCAGTATGCTATGTTGTTCCTGTGCTATAATACAATCTAATCAAGTTTACTGTTTTAAAGGAGAAGGTAATGAAGCCCGTAAATCAATCGAAAGCACTTTTTAGGGGGGCTTTTATTTTAGCTCTTGCAGCACTGTTCACAAAAATTTTAAGTGCAGTATATCGAATCCCTTTTCAAAACATTGTTGGGGATGTCGGCTTTTACATATATCAACAAATCTATCCATTTTACGGTCTTGCGATTGTGTTAGCTACCACTGGATTTCCTGTAGTTATCTCAAAGCTATATGCGGAATTAAAACAAAAAGGGGATAGTGAGAAAATAAAGTTTCTCTTGCTTGCATCGTTTGGAATCCTGCAATTATTCGGCATTATTTGTTTTTTAATCCTTTTCTTTGGTTCAGAGCAAATTGCTTCTTTAATGAATGACTCCCAATTGGCCATACTCCTTCGAGTGGTCTCGCTTGTCTTTTTGTTATTCCCGCTTGTATCTATATTAAGAGGTTTTTTTCAAGGGAACGGAGATATGGTGCCAACTGCCATATCACAGGTGGGAGAGCAGCTCACCCGAACCTTCACAATTCTCTTTTTAGCCTATGTTCTCTCAAGGGGAGGATATTCCCTCTATTTAATTGGAGGAGGGGCCATGTTTGGCTCGATCACTGGAAGCATTGTTTCAGTGTTGATCCTGTTTATGTTCCTTCGAGTTCGTAAACAATGGAAGGTAGTGGCGCCGAGAAAAGGGTTGCTGCAGGAATACGCTAAAGAGTTCAAAGCAATCTTTATCGCTTTGACCTTCCAAGGCTTAACCATTTGTATTAGCGGAATGCTAATGATATTTATCCAATTAGCTGATTCATTAAACCTCTATGCCCTCCTTGTGAACAGTGGTATAGACACTCAAGCCGCAAAAGAGCTGAAGGGGATTTTTGACCGTGGACAGCCTTTAATTCAGCTTGGAATCGTTGTTGCAACAGCAATGTCCTTATCACTCGTACCGTTGATCACTAGTGTAAGAATGAAAAAGGACATAAAGTTTTTACACGATAAAGTTCAATTGGCACTGAGAGTAGGATTTGTAATTGGAATCGGAGCATCTGCAGGACTATGGGCAATCATAGAACCTACAAATATTATGTTATTTAAGAATGATCTTGGTTCGCCTGTCCTTGGAGTCCTTAGTTTCGTAATCTTATTTACTAGCTTGATTATGACAATCAATGCGATTTTACAGGGAATGGGCCTGCTGATTTTTCCTAGTATTGCGGTCGCAATAGCCTTTCCAATCAAGTATATTCTTAATACTATTTTAGTACCAGGCTTAGGCACAATAGGAGCCGCTTATGCAACACTTATTACCTTGTTTATAGTTTGTATTCTCTTATATCGCAAATTTAAAAGGGTGCTAGCTATTCCGCTAATACCGGTCCCATTGATAAAGACAGTCTTATTAGCAGGGGTTATGATGGTGGTCGTTTTAAAGGGGTATTTATTCTTAATCGCTTTAATTGAAGTTCCGTTGGGGTATGAGCGTTTTACCGCTGCTGCCCAGGCCCTTAGCGGAGTCTTTTTGGGAGGATGTATTTATTTCTTGATTGTGATTAGAGGCGGTGTTTTTCACGAAAAAGAACTAGCATTATTTCCTTTTGGCAGCAAGCTTAGCCTTTTTTTACCTAAAATGAAAAGGAGTTAATAGAATGGGGAAAAAAATTGAAATCCTTGGTTTAGGGGCGGGAGATTTAGAACAGCTTCCGTTAGGTGTATATAGAAAGCTGACTCAGGTCTCGCATGTCTATCTGCGGACAAAAGAGCATCCTGTAGTTGCTGAATTAGAGCAGGAAGGCTTTAGCTTCACCAGTTTTGATTCAATTTATGAAAAGCATGACCAGTTTCAACAAGTGTATGAGGAAATTGTTCAGACTTTACTAGAGCGAGCAGATTCAGAAGACGTTCTATACGCTGTACCAGGTCACCCGTTAGTTGCTGAACGGACCGTGCAATTACTTCTTGAATATAGTGAGGCTAGTGGGGTTGAGATCATTATTGGTGGTGGGCAAAGCTTTATTGACTCTCTTTTCCAAGCGTTGAAAATTGATCCGATTGAAGGCTTCCAGCTGTTAGATGGAACTGCTCTGATATCAAGTGAACTCGAAATCAAACAGCATATCCTAATTGGTCAAGTATATGACCAGTTTGTAGCCTCAAATGTAAAACTTACATTAATGGAGCGTTTGCCTGATGACTATGAGGTGATGATTGTAACAGCGGCAGGAAGCAGCTCAGAGTCAATTAAGAAGGTACCTCTTTACGAGCTTGATCGTGAAGTAAGTTTAAACAATCTTACCTCCGTATATGTTCCTCCAGTAAGAGAAGAACAGCTGCTGCTGCGAGAGTTTTCAAAGCTAAAGGAAATTATTGCAGTTCTTAGAGGTCCAAATGGCTGTCCTTGGGATAAAGAACAGACACATGAGTCATTAAAAAGATATTTAATTGAAGAAACATATGAAGTTATTGAGGCAATCAACAGTGGAGATCTAGATAATCTTATAGAGGAGCTTGGTGATGTTCTGCTTCAAGTGATGCTCCATGCTCAAATTGGTGAAGACGATGGCTATTTTTCTATTGATGAGGTAATAGGGGTTCTAGCAGAAAAAATGATTCGCAGACATCCACATGTGTTTGGAGATCGAAAAGCAGAGGATGCTGACACCGTTGTTCGCAATTGGCAGGAAATAAAAGACCAGGAAAAGGGTATGAAAGAAACTTCGCTCTTGGACGATGTACCTAAATCGCTGCCTAGCTTAATAAGAGCTTATGAAATTCAAAAGAAAGCCGCAAAGGTTGGTTTTGATTGGCAGGAAATTAAACCTGCAATCGAGAAAGTGAAAGAAGAGCTCCAGGAGTTTGAAAATGAATTAGACGAAAAGCACGGGGATATGCAGCTGGCAAAGAAGGAGTTTGGCGATTTATTATTTGCATTTGTGAATGTGGCGAGATTTTTAAAGATTCATCCTGAAGAAGCTTTACTCGAAACAAATGAAAAGTTTATCCACCGGTTTCAATATATTGAAGCCAGGGTAAAGGAAAGCGGAAAGTCTTTCGAGCAGCACACACTAGAAGAGCTCGATCTATTCTGGGATGAAGCAAAGTTAAAAGGACTTTAAATTGAGGGGGAAATAATATGCGCTTAGATAAATTCTTAAAGGTGTCAAGGTTAATCAAAAGAAGAACAATGGCAAAAGAAGTATCTGATCAAGGACGAATTTTAATTAACGGAAAAGAGGCAAAAGCAAGCACCACTGTGAAGATAGGAGACGAGATTACCATCCGCCTTGGTCAAAGAATCGTTACAGCCAGAGTTGACCTGATACAGGATACATCCCGCAAGGAAGCAGCTGCTGAAATGTATACGATTGTAAAAGAGGAGAGAGTCAGTACATCTGAGTTTTAATCCGCTTCCGTAGAAGCAAAGCATGTTCTAAACCATTTCAAACTCACATACAAATGTACAAAAGGTTGTACAAATGATTGTGAGGGATGAAGAATGAGCCAATTTTATGAAAATAACCCAGCGAAAAGCACAATACCCGATCATGATGTCATTATGAGGGGGAGAAAACTACTCGACATCACAGGTGTTAAGCAAGTAGAAAGTTTTGATAATGAAGAATTCTTATTGGAAACATCAATGGGCTTCTTAGCGATCAAGGGACAAAATTTGCAAATGAAGAATTTAGATGTAGAAAAAGGAATTGTTTCTATCAAGGGGAAAATATTTGATTTAGTATACCTAGATGAGCAGCATGGGGAGAAAACTAAAGGCTTCTTTAGTAAGTTGTTCCGATGACACTCTCAACTCAATTTTTAACCATGCTTTCCATGATTGGGATGGGCTCGATGTTTGGTGTCATGCTTGATACTTATCAGCGTTTTTTAAATCGGCCCAATCGAAAATCCTGGATCGTATTCTTAAATGATTTACTGTTTTGGACTATTCAGGCTTTACTCATCTTTTATATATTATTCCTAGTCAATAATGGAGAGCTTCGATTTTATATTTTCATCGCATTGCTTTGCGGGTTCGCTGCTTATCAAAGTTTATTTAAAGGCTTCTATCTCCAGTTGCTGGAAACTTTAATTAATCTGGCTATCTCCATTTATATGTTTTTAAGAAAAACGTTTCTTCTCCTTGTTTATAAACCAATTCTCGGGTTAATTGGCTTGGTCATTTCTATTATTGTTCTAATTGGCAAGGGGGTTTTTACCCTTGTTAAGTTTGTTTATAAAGTTCTGTTGATTTTATTGAAAGGTATTTTCATACCACTTGAAAAAATTGTGTTAATTCTATGGAAACTTTTGCCGAAAGGTATTAAAAAAAACGTCGAGAAGTTATATAATAAAACGGCAGGAAATTTCTTGGTAATAAAGAATTATATGTTAAAGTGGCTGGAAAAGTGGAAAAAGAAAAAAGAGTAAGGAGGTTGGGAAATGAGTTCAGTAAGAGAAAAAAGTGTAACAAAGCTTCAAACAACCTATGTTCATCAACAAGAATATGCTGAAATTGCATCTGCGAGGAAAAAGAAACTGCTTATTAGGAGAATGTCCTTGTTTTTAGTATTTTCCGTCTTGATTTCCTATTTTATTATTTCTGGATTTATTTCCCAGACCTCGAGTTTAGAGGCAAAGCAAGCACAAAAAAAACAACTCACCCAAGAGTTAGCTCAATTGAAGAAAAAACAAGAGATCCTCAAAGAGGATATCGTAAAACTAAATGATGATGATTATATCGCTAAGCTGGCTAGAAAGGAATATTTCTTCTCAGAAAAGAATGAAATTATCTTCAGTATTCCTGATTAATTTGAAGGAAAAAGCACTAATTGCTAGTCTTATTGACACTGATTTTTACCATTCTGTATAATATAAGATAAGTATGATTTTTTATATTCTTAAGGAGGAACAATCTTTTTATGTCAATCGAAGTAGGCAGCAAGTTACAAGGAAAGGTAACAGGGATAACAAATTTTGGAGCATTTGTGGAGCTGCCGGATGGCTCAACAGGACTCGTACACATCAGTGAGGTTGCTGACAATTACGTAAAAGATATTAATGATCATCTTAAAGTTGGCGACCAAGTAGAGGTAAAAGTCATCAATGTTGAAAAAGATGGGAAAATTGGGCTGTCAATTAAAAAGGCAAAGGATAGACCAGCACCACCGCCAAGATCCCATTCAAACTCAAATTCTAACTCACATCCGCAGCGTCCTCGCCAAGGAAGACCAAATGACCGTAATGCCCCTAAGGTAGAAACATTCGAGTCAAAAATGGCGAAGTTCCTAAAGGATAGTGAGGACCGACTAACTTCATTGAAACGCCACACAGAATCCAAGCGTGGTGGACGGGGAGCTAGAAGAGGATAACTTGCTGCTGAACAATTAAAAAGACTTCCATTACGAAAGACAAGTCAAAACGACTTGTCTTTTTTGTGTTATTCCTCTTTAATAATTGATTTTTGAAATGGAAGCTATGTTGATTGGAGCGAAGCACCTGGAGCTCCAAACTTAGCGTTTTTCCACATTAAATGTGATTAGATAATATTATTTGGTTGATTATAGTGAAAACCGTCGAACGAATTATTTAATTCGTTCACTATTTTGACAAACTTCTAACTCTATCAAATTTATAATAGACTTCAACGAGAAAATAATAGGGAGTGTGATTTATGGAGAAGATGGAGCGGAGTTTAATAGAACCGGTCGGAGAAACTAGTTTCCAGCCATCTAGGTGGGACTTTGAAAGTGTCTTAAAAAAAATCCAATTAAAAATCGAAACCTTCTTTATAAAAAAAGGATATCTATTATTATTGGTAGGTTTCTTATTAGGCAGAGCTTTAATACTATCAAAGCTAACTCCCTTTAGTCTGCCATTTTTTGCTGCTGTCTATTTAATAAAACGAGATCGGTCACCACTTGCCCTAGTAGGGCTAATTGCTGGAGCGGCCACCATATCCTTAAAAAATGCTGCATTTACCTTTGCGGTTTCTATACTATTCTTAATCAGCTATCGAATCAGTGAAAGATGGCTGAAAAATGAAATGAGAGCAGTACCCTTCTATGTAGCAGGTATTGTAGGTGTTGGCAAACTGGCAGAGGCCTTTATTGTATCAACACAATTAACACTTTACGATGCGATGATGGTCGGAGTTCAAGCAAGTCTTGCCTTTATTTTGACCCTAATTTTTCTGCAGAGTATCCCCTTATTAATTTTAAATAAAAGAAGGCAACTGTTAAAAACAGAGGAAATTGTCTGCTTAATCATAATGCTTGCCTCGATTATGACAGGGACTATTGGATGGCAAGTTTATGATTTGTCCGTTGAACATATTATGTCAAGATATCTCGTACTAATATTTGCCTTTATTGCAGGAGCTACGGTCGGTTCAACAGTTGGAGTTGTAACTGGATTAATCTTCAGCCTTGCAAGTGTTTCTAGCTTTTATCATATGAGTTTACTAGCCTTTTCAGGTGTCTTAGGCGGCTTATTAAAAGAAGGAAAGAAAATAGGGGTCGCAATCGGTCTATTTATCTCAACACTGTTAATCGGTATGTATGGAACTGAGGGAGGTTCAATAACGAATAGCCTATTAGAATCGGCCGCAGCGATTTTCCTTTTCTTTTTAACGCCTCAAGCCTTTACCTCTAAACTAGCTAAATATATTCCTGGTACCTCGGAATACACGTCAGAGCAGCAGAAATATATGCGGAAAATGAGGGATGTAACTGCCCAGCGTGTAGCCCAATTTTCAAATGTCTTCCATGCACTTTCCAAAAGTTTTTCACAAATGGAGGCTCAGCCTGGGATGGAGGAAAATGAACGTGAAATGGATTACTTCATGAGCAATGTGACAGAAAAGACCTGTCAAACATGCTTCAAGAAGGATCAATGCTGGGTTAAGAATTTTAATACAACCTATGTATATCTAGAAGAGATTATTCATGAAATGGACCAGAATGATGGAGTGGTACCTCAAAAATTAGCACGAGATTGGGAAAAGCACTGTACTCGATCCAAAAGAGTATATGAAGCAATTGGGCAGGAGTTAACTTTCTTTCAAGCTAATCAAAAGCTAAAAAAACAGGTACAGGAGAGCAGAAAATTAGTTGCCGATCAATTGCAGGGTGTTTCAGAGGTAATGGACAATTTTGCAAAGGAAATCCAGCGCGAGAGGGAGAATCACCACAAACAGGAAGAACAAATTTTAGAGGCAATTCAAGCCTTTGGGATTCATATTGAACATGTTGAAATCTATAGTTTAGAACAAGGAAATGTGGACATCGAGATGAGTATCCCCTTCTGTAATGGCCATGGGGAATGTGAAAAACTCATTGCACCGATGCTGTCGGATATTCTTGGAGAATCAATTGTTGTTAGTTCAGAAGAATGTGCCACATACCCAAATGGCTTCTGTCATGCCATATTTAGATCTTCCAAAGCGTTTATGGTTGAAACAGGCGTTGCACATGCTGCGATGGACGGTGGCTTTGTTTCAGGTGACAGTTACTCGACAATAGAGCTTGGATTTGGGAAATTTGCACTCGCCATCAGCGACGGAATGGGAAATGGGGAAAGGGCCCATTATGAAAGTAAGGAAACATTGCAGTTATTAAAAAAGATTCTCCAATCAGGAATTGAGGAGAAGGTTGCGATTAAGTCGGTGAACTCCATCCTTTCTCTGCGTACAACTGACGAAATATTTTCAACTTTAGACTTGGCGATGATTGACCTTCAAAATGCTAACGCTAAATTCCTAAAGATTGGTTCAACACCAAGCTTTATTAAACGGGGAAATAAAGTGATTAAGATACAAGCGAGCAATCTGCCAATTGGTATTCTTGAAGAAGTTGAGGTAGATGTTGTCAGTGAACAGCTGAAAGCAGGAGATTTATTAATCATGATGAGCGATGGTGTATTTGAGGGCCCTAAGCATGTAGAAAACTACGATCTCTGGATGAAACGGAAAATTCAAGAGCTCCAGACAGACAATCCACAGGAAATTGCGGACTTGATCTTAGAAGAGGTCATTCGGACACGTGAAGGGAGTATCGGAGACGATATGACCATTGCCGTTGCTCAAATAAAGCATAACACGCCTAAATGGGCGAGCATACCTGTGCAGAATCTTAAACGCAGGGCTTAAATTCCCCAAACACTATTAAAATATGTATAAAACCTTCCGGCACGGTCGAAAATGGTGGTAATACGTGTTGTGGAGGGAGAATGGTATGTACACTGGGAAGATTCGTCAAATCTTACTAATTACTGATGGCTGTTCAAATCAAGGGGAAGATCCGATTGCAATGGCTGCACTGGCAAAGGAACAAGGAATTACGGTTAACGTTATTGGTGTAATGGAACAGGATGTTATTGATGAAAAAGGATTAAGTGAAATCGAGGGCATGGCTTTGTCTGGTGGTGGAGTCAGTCAAATCGTTTATGCCCAGCAGCTTTCACAGACAGTGCAAATGGTGACTCGTAAAGCGATGACACAAACGATTCAGGGAGTAGTCAATCGAGAGCTACAACAAATCCTAGGGCGGTCCCAATCCATTGAAGACCTGCCTCCGGAAAAAAGAGGCGAGGTAATGGAGGTTGTTGATGAGCTAGGGGAAACTGTCGAATTAGAAGTGTTGATTCTTGTCGATTCAAGTGCAAGTATGAAACACAAGCTGCCAACGGTTAAAGAGGCGCTGCTTGACCTTTCTCTAAGCCTGAACGCTCGTTCCGGAGAAAATCAATTCTCTGTTTTTGTATTTCCCGGGAAAAAGAAAGATGTCGAAAATATTTTAGATTGGACACCAAATCTACAATCTTTGACAAGTATTTTTTCGAAGCTGACTACAGGAGGAATTACTCCTACTGGTCCTGCAATAAGGGCAGCATTGGCCTCATTTGACCAAAAACGTTCACTAAGGAGCCTCATATCCCGTGATGATGAATCATTCCTTGAAGAATCGATGTAAAGTTCGCCCTGGCACTGTGATAAAAGGTAAATGGCATTTAAATCAATATACAATCCTAAAGGAACTGGGATATGGAGCAAACGGAATCGTCTATCTTGCGAAGTATAAAAACACTCATGTAGCGTTAAAGATGAGTGACAACGGGATGTCAATTACCTCTGAAGTAAATGTTTTAAAATCGTTTGCAAAGGTCCAAGGGTCAGCCCTCGGACCTTCTTTGCTTGATGTAGATGATTGGTTGAGCAATCATGGTCAGATTTCCTTCTACGTTATGGAATATATACAAGGGCCGGACTTTTTAACCTTTATTGGACAAAGGGATAAATCGTGGATCCCAATCCTAATCCTGCAGCTGCTTAATGATCTAAATAAGCTTCATGAAAATGGCTGGGTGTTTGGGGACTTAAAACCCGAGAACTTAATTGTTACAGGCCCGTCTCCAAGAATCCGATGCATTGACGTGGGGGGAACAACACTTAGCGGTAGAGCGATAAAGGAATTTACAGAATTCTATGACCGTGGATACTGGGGATTGGGAACGAGAAAAGCAGACCCTGCTTATGATTTGTTTGCTGTTGGTATGATTATTATTAATACTTCCTACCCTAAACGTTTCAATAGGAGTACAGGGGGAATTACCCAGTTAAGAGAGGCAATCAGGAAAGAGAAGGAATTGATCCCTTTCGAAAGAGTCATTGTAAAGTCACTTCAAGGACATTACGCAAATGCACTACAAATGAGAACAGATATCTTATCAATAACAAAGGCTAAAAGCAATAAAGTACCTGCTCAAACACAAGTACAGCGGACACAAAAAAACGTTAAAAATGTAGGACCACAGGGAGTTCAACCTAAGACAAGGCAGGGCTATCGTAAGAAAAAGAAAAAGAGCCGTTGGATTGAAACGTTGGTCATTGCAACAGCTATCGCTTCATTCTATATCCTTTATATTTTTCAGAAGTTACTTTAATTTTGAAACCTTACTCCTTTATATCCGTATTAACGGAAAGGCATGTGAGAAGGATTTTGAATGTTTTTCTCAGAAGAGGACTTTCTCTTTGATACTTTATTGTTAAAAGTGGTAAGCTAATTGTAATCTTGATAGATTAAAGATTGTGTAAGGAAGAGGACATAATGTTAGAAGAAAAGGTAGCAGCCTTTCTTAACCATAATTCTTATTCATTAGAAAATAAAAAAATGATCATTGGGGTTTCAGGTGGACCTGACTCATTGGCATTGCTGCATTATCTTTGGGGGCAAAGGGAGAAGTATCATCTTTCGATTGTTGCTGCGCACGTGGACCACATGTTTCGCGGCCAGGAATCATTCGAAGATGCTTTATTTGTTAAGTCCTTTTGTCAAGAAAATTGCATACCTTTTGAAATGGCCCAAATCAATGTCCCTGACCTAATGGAAAAAACAAAGAAAAGCTCACAAATTGCAGCTAGAGAAGCAAGGTATCGATTTTATGAAGAGACAATGGCAAAGTACAACTATCCCTATTTGGTGCTTGGTCATCATGGTGACGATCAAGTAGAGACGATTTTGATGAGGTTAACAAGAGGCAGTTCAGGGGCTGCAAGAGCAGGCATCCCGTTTAAGCGTCCTTTTGGTATTGGTTACGTTCTTCGTCCGTTCTTGGGTATAAACAAAACTGATATTGAATCCTATTGCTGTACGCATCATTTAATGCCAAGAATAGACCCTAGTAACGAGAAGGGAATTTATAGCAGAAATCGATTTCGTAAGGCTGTACTCCCTTTCTTAAAATCAGAAAATCAAAATGTCCATGAACATTTCCAGAGGTTTAGTGAAGAATTAATCTCAGATGAAGTTTTTCTTCAGGAATTAACTGTCCAGAAAATGAATACAGTAATGACTATAAGAAAAAAGGGCAAAATTACTATTGACAATAAACGTTTTATTGAGATGCCTTTACCTTTACAAAGGAGAGGGATTCATCTAATATTAAACTATCTTTACAATGAAAAACCAGCATCACTTTCTGCACTACATACTAATCAAATTTTGTCCTTAGTTAAACATCCTCACCCATCGGCAGCCCTTGATTTACCAGATGGTTTAAAAGTAATCAAATCCTATGATTTCTCATCTTTCCAGTTTGGACTAATAAATGTAGAAAATTATTATTTTGAATTGAAAGAGCCTGGTGCGGTTGTGCTGCCATCTGGCGCTATAATCAAAATGGATATTTCAGACCATCGCGAAAAGGATGTCAAGACTTGCTGTTTGATTCTTGATGCAGACAAGATTGTGTTACCCATTAAGATTCGAACGAGGAGGATGGGTGACCGAATGACGTTGAAAGGCATGTCAGGCACGAAAAAACTAAAGGATATTTTTATTGATAGTAAAATTCCTATTCAGGACAGGGATAGCTGGCCTGTCATTACTGATGGGATTGACAATATTCTTTGGCTTCCTGGTTTAAAAAAATCATCATTCGAAGGTATTAAACATCCAGCAAGTCAATATATACTACTCACATATCAAAAGTAATGATTTTCTAGGGGGCACAATGATTATGAAACAGGATATTGAAAAGGTTTTAATTACAGAAGAAGAAATTCAAGAAAAAATTAAGGAGTTAGCCGGTCAATTAACAGAAGAATATAGCGATCGGTTTCCACTTGCAATTGGTGTCCTAAAGGGTGCAATGCCATTCATGGGCGATTTGCTAAAACGTATGGACTGTTATTTAGAAATGGACTTTATGGACGTATCAAGCTATGGTACAGGAATGGTATCATCTGGAGAAGTGAAAATTCTCAAGGACTTAGATACATCTGTTGAAGGAAGGGATATTCTCATTATTGAGGATATCATCGATAGCGGCTTAACACTCAGCTACCTAGTGGACTTATTCCGTTATAGAAAAGCAAAGTCCATTAAGATTGTAACACTGCTTGATAAACCGACAGGAAGAAAGAGTCCAATCCAAGCGGACTATGTTGGCTTTATCGTTCCAGATGCCTTTGTTGTTGGGTACGGGTTAGATTATATCGAAAAGTACCGAAACCTTCCATATATTGGTGTTTTAAAACCAGAAGTATATAGCAGTAACCTTTAAGAAAAAGCTAACAAAAGGATTTTTACGTCATAAGATATACCCCATTTATAGAGTGATTTTCTTGAATTGGAATGATTTTCTATGATACTATTTAAAAATAGTTCGTCTATCGCGGGAGGAGGTAAGAGATGAATCGGATTTTCCGTAATACCATCTTTTATTTATTGATATTTTTAGTCATAATTGGCGTGGTAAGTTTCTTCAATGGAAGCAACGAACCGACTGATAACATTTCGTATAATGCCTTTGTTGATGCATTAGAAAGTGATGAAGTGAAAACATTTTCCATGCAGCCTGAACGTGGAGTTTTTGAGGTAAGGGGTACATTCCGCGAGGATGTTAAAAAGGGTGCAAACTTCCTCACTTACGTTCCTAACAGTGAAATTTTATTAGAACGAATTGATAACGCAGGTTCTGAAGTTCAAGTAATGCCTGCTAAAGAAACAAGCGGATGGGTTACCTTCTTTACCTCCATTATTCCGTTTGTCATTATCTTTATTTTGTTTTTCTTCTTACTAAACCAAGCCCAAGGCGGCGGAAGCCGTGTCATGAACTTTGGGAAAAGCAAAGCGAAGCTTTATAACGATGATAAGAAAAAGGTTCGTTTTAAAGACGTTGCCGGTGCAGATGAGGAAAAACAGGAGCTAGTTGAAGTAGTAGAATTTTTAAAGGACCCACGCAAATTTGCAGAGCTTGGTGCCCGTATACCAAAAGGGGTACTACTAGTAGGACCTCCGGGTACTGGTAAAACATTACTTGCAAGGGCAACAGCAGGAGAAGCAGGTGTACCATTCTTCTCCATCAGTGGATCTGACTTCGTAGAAATGTTTGTTGGGGTAGGTGCTTCTCGGGTTCGTGATTTATTTGAAAATGCTAAGAAGAATGCTCCATGTATTATCTTCATTGATGAAATTGATGCTGTTGGTCGTCAGCGTGGTGCTGGTTTAGGCGGCGGACATGATGAACGTGAACAAACATTGAATCAATTACTAGTTGAAATGGATGGTTTTGGCGCAAATGAAGGAATTATTATTATTGCAGCTACAAACCGTGCAGATATACTAGACCCTGCATTATTACGTCCGGGTCGTTTTGACAGACAAATTACGGTTGACCGTCCAGATGTTATTGGCCGTGAAGCAGTACTTAAAGTACATGCACGTAATAAACCGTTAGATGAATCCGTTAACCTAAAGAATATTGCCATGCGTACCCCTGGGTTTTCAGGTGCAGACTTAGAGAATTTATTGAATGAAGCGGCTCTTGTTGCAGCTCGTTCAAATAAAAAGAAAATTGATATGGAAGATATTGATGAAGCAACCGATCGAGTTATCGCTGGACCGGCAAAAAAGAGCAGGGTTATTTCCGAAAAAGAGCGTAACATTGTTGCTTTCCATGAAGGCGGTCATACTGTCATCGGTTTAGTATTAGATGAAGCCGATATGGTACACAAGGTAACGATTGTACCACGTGGCCAGGCAGGCGGGTATGCAGTCATGCTTCCTCGTGAAGATCGTTATTTTATGACAAAGCCTGAACTGTTGCATAAAATTACCGGTTTATTAGGCGGACGCGTAGCAGAGGAAATTGTCTTTGGTGAAGTAAGTACCGGAGCACACAACGATTTCCAACGTGCGACAAATATTGCTCGCAAAATGGTAACTGAATATGGTATGAGCGATAAGCTTGGTCCATTACAGTTTGGTCAAGCACAAGGTGGTCAAGTATTCTTAGGTCGTGATCTGCATAATGAGCAAAACTATTCAGATGCGATCGCATATGAGATTGACTTAGAAATCCAAAGAATTATCAAAGAGTGTTATGAAAAGGCAAGAACAATCCTTACAGAAAATCGTGATAAGTTAGATCTTATTGCCAAGACACTTTTAGAAGTAGAAACGCTAGTTGCTGAACAAATTAAATATTTGGTTGATCACGGTCATATGCCAGAGCCATCTTTAGCTTTGGAAAGTGTACCAGTTGGACCGAAAAAAACAGATGATGTGAAAGTAACAATCAATACCAAGAAGGAAGCGGAAACGGATTCGAAGCCTTCTGAAGAGGAAAATAAATAATGATAGATGAAAAAAGAGTGCTTCCGAGAAGCACTCTTTTTTCACGATTAATGATGTTATGATATGATATCTTCAGTGTAAAATAAAGAAAACTAGGGTAAAGTGGTGATCATGTTGATTTTTGTATTTGATGTTGGTAACACCAATACTGTCTTAGGTGTATATAAAGGTGATGAGCTTAAATATCATTGGCGGGTAGAAACCCATAGGAATCGGACAGAAGATGAATTTGGAATGATAGTAAAATCCTTATTTGAAAACTCAGGACTTTCATTTACTGATATAGATGGAATTATCATTTCTTCTGTAGTCCCGCCAATTATGTTTGCCTTAGAAAGAATGTGTAAAAAATATTTCAATATTAATCCCCTCGTCGTTGGACCTGGAATTAAAACCGGGCTCAATATAAAGTATGAGAATCCTAAAGAGGTTGGAGCGGACCGAATTGTTAATGCAGTAGCGGCAATCCATGAATATGGAAGCCCGCTGATTATTGTTGATTTTGGTACAGCTACCACTTACTGCTATATCAATGAACACAGACAGTATATGGGCGGTGCAATTGCTCCGGGAATTGGAATTTCAACAGAGGCCCTTTATTCAAAAGCTGCAAAACTGCCTAGGATTGAGATTACACGGCCAGAGGGTGTAATTGGGAAAAATACAGTCTCTGCCATGCAGGCTGGGATTGTTTATGGTTATGTTGGTCAAGTTGAGGGAATTGTCAAACGGATTATGGACCAAAGTGAAGAGAAACCTAAAGTTATTGCAACTGGTGGATTATCGAGCTTAATTGCCCAAGAATCTACTGTAATTGATGTTGTCGATCCCTTTTTAACTTTAAAAGGGTTACAGTTAATCTATAAACGAAATATGGACATGATAAGAAATGCATAAGCTTCCTCAGCTCGGCAGGTAATAAGGCTGAGCTGAAAGTACTACTAGAAATGCGACTTTTGAAAGGAGCTATACAATGAAAGATTACTTGGTTAAGGCATTAGCCTATAACGGACAAATTAGAGCCTATGCCGTTCGGACAACCGAAATTGTCTCAGAGGCACAACGTCGTCATCAGACGTGGAGAGTTGCATCCGCAGCACTGGGGAGGTCATTAAGTGCTGGGGTCATGATGGGTGCAATGCTGAAGGGTGAAGATAAGCTAACGATAAAAATTGACGGCGGCGGTCCCATTGGTGTCATTTTAGTTGACAGTAATGCAAAAGGCGAAGTTCGAGGATATGTCTCAAATCCGCAGGTTGATTTTGAGGCTAACGAAAATGGGAAACTTGATGTCAAGCGGGCAGTAGGAACAGAAGGTTCTTTAACCGTAGTAAAGGATTTAGGTCTTCGCGATTTCTTTTCCGGTCAAGTACCCATTGTTTCAGGTGAACTTGGTGAAGACTTTACATATTATTTTGCTACTTCCGAGCAGGTGCCTTCCTCTGTTGGAGTAGGAGTCTTAGTGAATCCAGACGACACGATCTTGGCTGCAGGCGGTTTTATTTTTCAATTAATGCCGGGGATTGAAGAACAAACGATTACAAAGATAGAAGAACGGTTAAAAACAATTGAACCTATTTCGAAGTTAATTCAGAAGGGGTTAACACCTGAAGAAATCTTAGAGGAACTGTTCGGTAAAGAACAGGTGAATGTACTTGAAACGATGCCGGTACAGTTTAAATGTGTGTGTTCTAAAGGACGGTTTGCGGATGCGATTATCAGCCTAGGAACGTCCGAAATTGACGATATGATTACGGAAGATGGTCAAGCCGAAGCACATTGTCATTTTTGTAATGAAAAGTACTTATTTACGAGAGAAGAATTAGAAGAACTGAAAAATGAGGCCAACTAATAAATTTGGGGGGAGGCAGTTGAGGAGGAAGCAGCTTTGGTTGATTATTGCGGCGTTAATCACCCTTAATTGCTTAACGGTTGCCTATTTTCTGTCAAAGGGGAATGAGTTAGCCGATTTTGCGGTTAAGGAAGATGTTGTTGCAACGGTGGGGAAAAGTAAGATTTCTAGACAAGAGTGGCTGAATGAATTAGAGACTAGATACGGGAAAGACGTATTGAAGGATATGATTGATCAAAAAGTCGTCTTAGAAATGGCGAAGAAATATGAGATTGAGATTTCAGAAGAGGATATTGAACGAGAATATCGGCTACTTCAAACGCGCTATAGCTCCTTGAGTGAACTTAAAGGTACAAGTGAAAACCGCTGGAAAGAGCAAATCAGAAATAGTCTATTACAAGAGGAAATACTGACTAAGGATGTTGTTGTTTCTGACAAGGAATTAAAGGCTTACTATGAAAAAAACAAGGAACTGTTTAATATCCCAACCTCCTACCATCTATCCCATCTTATTGTAAAAACAAAATTGGAAGCAGAAACTGCTTTAAAGGAGTTAGCTGAAGGTTCTAGCTTTGCAGCACTTGCGATGGAACGTTCAATTGAAGAGTTTTCGGCTAATGAGGGTGGAGATATCGGATATCTTGTTGAAGGAGATGAAAGGGTTCCTGCTGAATATATTCAAGCTGTTAAGAAGTTAGCTGAAGGGGCATGGAGTGAACCGATTAAAGTAGAACAAGGCTATGCGATTGTTCTATTAGAAGGCAAAATCAAAGGTAAAAATTATTCCTTTGAGGAGGTAAAGCAGCCGATTCGTCGTCAAATGGCACTGGAACAAATGAAAACTTCTGCTTCATCTGATGTGTTCTGGGAAGAGGCGAAGGTAGAGTGGTTTTATGGGAAAAAAGGGAATAATTAATTTATAAAATTTGGAATAATAACATGAAAATAATTGACAAAACAGGCAGGTAACTGATAAATTCATTATAATACCAATAAAAATACTCGGAATAAGAGGTGCTGTATAATGGCTCGTGTTGCAAATTCAGTAGCCGAATTAGTCGGCCAAACCCCTATTGTCAAGTTAAACAGATTAGTAGATGAGAACAGTGCAGAAGTATACTTAAAGCTTGAGTACTTTAATCCTGGAAGCAGTGTAAAGGATCGGATTGCTTTAGCAATGGTTGAAGCAGCAGAGGAAAAAGGACTAATCAAGCCAGGTGTAGACACGATTATTGAACCTACTAGCGGAAATACTGGTATTGGACTTGCAATGATTGCCGCAGCAAAAGGATACAAAGCAATCTTTGTAATGCCTGAGACTATGAGTATGGAAAGAAGAAATCTACTTCGTGCATATGGAGCGGAGCTTGTATTAACTCCTGGTCCTGAAGGTATGAAGGGTGCTATTGCCCGTGCTGAGGAATTGGCGAAAGAAAAAGGCTATTTCATGCCTCAGCAATTTAAAAATGAAGCTAATCCTGAGGTACACCGCAGAACAACGGGTAAGGAAATTGTAGAACAAATGGATTCTCTGGATGCTTTTGTATCAGGTATTGGGACAGGTGGAACCATTACAGGTGCTGGTGAAGTACTTCGTGAGAATTTTTCTAACGTTAAAATTTATGCGGTAGAACCAACAGATTCTCCTGTATTATCAGGTGGAAAGCCAGGCCCGCATAAGATTCAAGGAATTGGTGCCGGATTCGTTCCAGATATTTTGAATACAAATATCTATGATGAAGTCATTCAAGTTAGCAATGATCAAGCCTTTGAATATGCACGCCGTGCAGCAAAAGAAGAAGGGATTCTAGGTGGAATTTCTTCAGGAGCAGCTATTTATGCAGCTTTAAAGGTTGCTAAGGAATTAGGTAAAGGTAAAAAAGTATTAGCAGTTATCCCAAGTAACGGCGAACGCTACCTAAGCACACCGCTTTATCAATTTGAGAATTAAATTATAGTTTTAGAGGTGATGGCTCTTTTTGAGCATAAGCCTCTTTTTTTTGCTATGAAAATGTTTTTTCTTGTATGATGTAAGGAGTGTAAAAACTGTATGGTTTTTTAGGAGGTTTATGTATGCCAGCATCATTTAAAGGCAAAATTCAGTGTGGTCCATATACATTAGATCTGAATAGAAAAACGATCATAATGGGGATATTGAATGCTACCCCTGATTCGTTCTCGGATGGTGGAAAGTTTAACCATGTTGAAAGAGCTGTTGTCCACGCCCAAGAGATGGTAGCAAATGGAGCAGATATCATTGATGTGGGAGGAGAGTCAACACGTCCTGGTTTTGCTAAAATATCGGCAGATGAAGAATTGGAACGAGTTATTCCTGTAATCGAGGCTATTACCAGGCACGTAGATGTTCCTATTTCAATTGATACGTATAAAGCAGAGGTTGCGAAACAAGCGCTAGAAGCTGGTGCACATATCATTAATGATGTATGGGGTGCTAAGGCGGATGATAAAATGGCAAGTGTTGCAGCAGAAAAAAACGTACCCATCATCTTAATGCATAATCGTCCTGAACGGAATTACCATCTTTTTATGAGAGATGTGTTAAATGATCTTTACGAAAGCATTCAAATAGCAAAGCAAGCTGGTGTTAAGGATGAGTATATTATTTTAGATCCGGGAATAGGTTTTGCAAAGGACTACAATGAGAATATACAAATGATGCAAAACCTGCACTTGTTAACTGCGCTTGGCTATCCTGTACTTTTAGCTACATCAAGGAAAAGTATGATTGGACAGGCTCTTGATTTACCTGTTACCGAGAGAATGGAAGGAACAGGTGCATCTATTTGTTACGGAATTCAACAAGGCTGTCAAATGATTCGAGTCCATGATGTAAAGGAAATGAGCAGAATGGCGAGAATGATGGACGCGCTAACGGGAAAAGGAGCTAACAATGGATAAAATTTACGTTACTAATATGCAATTTTATGGCTATCATGGTGTGTTTCCTGAAGAAAATCGACTTGGTCAACGATTCAATGTTGATTTATCCATTTCCTTGGATTTAGAAACAGCAGGCAGGACAGATGAATTGGAGCACTCAGTTAATTATGGTGAACTATTTAATGTATGCAAAGGAATTGTTGAAGGGAAGCCGTATAAGCTTGTAGAGGCGGTTGCAGAAAATATTGCAGCAACTGTTTTACACCAATTCAGCCTTGTAACAGAAGTAACTGTTAAAGTAATTAAACCTGATCCTCCGATTCCAGGTCATTACCAGTCTGTTGCAGTAGAAATCACAAGGGGTAGATAATATTGGGAAATACAGCATATATTGCACTTGGATCGAATATGGAAGGCCGATATGATTTTCTTTTAAGTGCACTACAGCAGTTGCATAAACATTCTTTTATAAAACTAGTAAATGTTTCCTCTGTTTATGAAACTGATCCGGTTGGATATGAGGATCAAGATTTATTCTTAAATATGGTGGTTGAGATAAATACTGAGCTTGATGCTTTTGAATTGTTAGAAACTTGTTTAGATATCGAGTTAAAACTTGGGAGAAAAAGGGAATTTAAATGGGGGCCAAGAACAATAGACCTTGACATTCTGCTTTATAACCAAGAAAATATTGAATCAGAGAAATTAATCGTTCCTCACCCTCGGATAAAGGAACGTGCTTTTGTCATTATCCCTCTTTTAGAAATCAATCATGATATTATCATTCCACCTGCAGGGAAGTCTCTTTCTTTGTGGCTGGATGAATTACCTAACCAAGACCAAAAAGGAGTTCGGATATGGAAGCGGAAAAATGGGGAAGACGTATTCGTGCCTATCGAAAGCTAAAAGGATACACTCAGGAAAGCTTTGCGAAGGTACTAGGTGTTTCAGTTTCAATAATTGGGGAGATCGAAAGAGGAAATCGTCTGCCTTCAGGGGATTTACTAGTTAGAATTGGTCAAACCTTAAATATAAGTGTAGAAGAATTGACGCCATCAAACGAAAACTAGAATAGGAGGCTTTTTGGATGTTAAAGATCGGCAATATCGAAATGAAGAATCAAGTCGTACTAGCACCTATGGCCGGTGTCTGTAACTCCGCCTTCCGTTTAACGGTTAAAGAGTTTGGTGCTGGCTTGGTTTGTGCAGAAATGGTAAGTGACAAAGGGATTGTTTTAAAAAATGCAAAGACAATGAATATGCTCTATATAGACGAACGTGAAAAGCCGTTAAGCCTGCAAATCTTTGGCGGCGAAAAAGAAACGCTTGTAGAAGCAGCACAATTTGTTGATAAAAATACCAATGCCGATATTATTGATATCAATATGGGGTGTCCAGTTCCAAAGATTACAAAATGTGATGCAGGGGCAAAATGGCTGCTTGATCCTAATAAAATTTATGAGATGGTAGCGGCTGTTGTAGATGCGGTTGAAAAGCCTGTTACGGTAAAAATGCGAATGGGTTGGGATGAGGATCATATTTTTGCAGTAAAAAATGCTCAAGCAGTTGAACGTGCTGGCGGCAAAGCGGTTGCCCTACACGGTCGCACCCGTGTGCAAATGTATGAGGGTAAAGCAAATTGGGACATTATGAAAGAAGTAAAACAGTCCATTAACATTCCCCTAATAGGAAATGGCGACGTTCAAACACCACAGGATGCAAAAAGAATGCTCGATGAAACAGGTGTGGACGGAGTAATGATTGGCAGAGCAGCTCTTGGAAACCCATGGATGATTTATCAGACTGTTAAGTATCTCGAAACGGGTAAATTGATTGAGGAACCATCAGTACGCGAAAAGATCGATGTGTGTATTCTCCACTTAGATCGTTTAATTGCACTAAAAAACGAAAAAATAGCAGTTAGGGAAATGCGTAAGCATGCTGCTTGGTACTTGAAGGGCGTTCGCGGCAGTGGATTGGTTAGAAATGCTGTAAATGAGTGTAATACTCGAGATCAATTAGTCAACCTTTTATATGGCTTGGTTTATGAAGTAGAAGAGAAAGAAAACCAAGCAATAGTAGGCTAGGTTTGACAGATTGAAACTCATTTCCTATAATATGCTTGTTTAGACGATTGGCTGCCAGTGGATAACTGGCAGTTTTTATTTATATTTATTCTTTTTTGATGTCTGAATTGTCAAGTTTGTGTAAAATAATAAAGTATGTAGAAAAATGAATCGTTCACAGGCTTGTATTAGCGTTTTACATAATAAGATATAAATTGGAGTTGATTGGAATGAACCACGAAGAATTAAATGACCAATTGCGCGTCAGACGTGAAAAGATGAGTACGATGCGTGAAAAAGGTTTGGATCCGTTTGGCAAGAGATTTGACCGTACTCACAGTATTAAAGAGTTAGTAGAGCAGTTCGGTGGCTTAGAAAAAGAAGAGTTAGAAGCGAAAAGCGTTGCTGTTGCACTCGCAGGGCGTATTATGACGAAGCGTGGAAAGGGAAAGGCAGGATTTGCTAATATGCAGGATATTACTGGACAAATCCAGGTTTATGTTAGACTAGACGCTGTTGGCGAGGAATCTTATGGGATTTTTGATTCTGCTGATTTAGGGGATATCATTGCCGTTAGCGGCACCCTGTTTAAAACAAAAGTGGGAGAACTATCTGTAAAGGTTCAAGATTTTGTTTTTTTAACAAAGGCGCTGCGTCCATTACCTGATAAGTTTCATGGGTTGAAAGATGTTGAACAGAGATACCGCCAACGTTATTTAGATTTAATTATGAGTCAAGAGAGTAAAGAAACGTTTATTACTCGCAGTAGAATTATTCAGTCAATGCGCCGCTACCTAGATGACCATGGTTACTTAGAAGTAGAAACACCTATGATGCATGCAATTGCTGGTGGAGCATCAGCAAGGCCATTTATTACACATCATAATGCATTGGACATGCCGCTATTTATGAGGATTGCTATTGAACTTCACTTAAAGCGTCTAATAGTAGGCGGGCTTGAAAAGGTTTATGAAATCGGACGAGTCTTTAGAAATGAAGGTGTATCCACACGTCATAATCCAGAATTCACCATGATCGAGCTGTATGAGGCATATGCTGACTATCGTGATATCATGAGTCTAACTGAAAATCTAATTGCTCATATTGCCCAAGAAGTACTTGGAACAACTACTGTTCAGTACGGGGAATATGAAGTAGATCTTAAGCCTGAGTGGAAAAGGCTTCATATGGTAGACGCGATTAAGGAATATACTGGGGTTGACTTCTGGAAGGAAATGAGTGTGGATGAAGCTCGAAACCTTGCAAAAGAACATAATGTAGAAATTAACGATCATATGCTTTATGGTCATATTGTTAATGAGTTCTTTGAGCAAAAGGTTGAGGAAAAACTAATTCAGCCAACCTTTATCTACGGGCATCCTGTTGAGATTTCACCACTTGCTAAGAAAAATGATGAAGATCCAAGGTTCACGGATCGATTTGAGTTATTTATTGTAGCGCGTGAACATGCAAATGCATTTACAGAGTTAAATGATCCAATCGATCAGAGAGAGCGTTTTGAAGCACAATTGAAAGAACGTGAGCAAGGTAATGACGAAGCACATATGATGGATGATGATTTTATTGAAGCATTAGAATATGGCATGCCTCCTACAGGTGGTTTAGGAATTGGAATCGACCGTATCGTAATGTTGTTAACCAATTCTCCATCTATACGTGATGTTCTATTATTCCCATTGATGCGCCATCGTTAAAAAAGAAGCACCGGGTAACCGGTGTTTTTTCTATGTTTGAGTTGGATGAGGTGTGAAAGTTACTATATTAATATATTTGATAAAACTTTTAAAAAACTATTGCACTGTTTGTCCAATGGTGGTATATTAATATCTGTTGTTGCGAAACACTAATCGCCGACAACAAAAACTTTTCAAAAAAGTTATTGACTAACAGTTGATAACTTGGTAAGATAATAAAGTCGCTTTAAGCGGTGTAGCAGTTTGCTCTTTGAAAACTAAACAAACAAAAAAGTCAACAAACAATAATTATTCGTTTCTTA
>JBFNER010000030.1:0-50727 GCA_040797665.1 Neobacillus sp.
GTGCTAGAGGTGCTGTTCGTGCTATTTAACTCATATCAATTTATTTTTTTATTTCTTCCAATTGTGTTTATAGGATATTTCGTTGTTCTTAGAAAAGCAAAGCTTCACACAAAAATGATTTGGCTAGTATTAGCCTCCCTATTCTTTTATGGCTATTGGACGCCAAAATATCTTTACTTAATCATCAGTTCCATAGCGGTGAACTATGGTTTCAGTAAGTTAATGTTAAGATATGAAAGTAAAAAGAAGTTGTTTTTAGTGCTCGGGATACTCTTTAACGTTTCTTTATTAGGGTACTATAAATATACAAATTTCTTTATTAACAATCTTAATTATCTCATCCAAGAGGATATAATTTTAGTTCAAATTATCCTTCCGCTTGGCATTAGTTTCTTCACTTTCCAACAAATTGCCTTTATTGTGGATTCCTACCGTGGTGAGACAAAACATTATCGCTTTTTTGAGTATTGCTTATTCGTCACTTTCTTTCCACAGCTAATAGCTGGACCGATTGTACACCATAAGGAAATGATGCCTCAGTTTGAAGATAAAACAAATGCATCCTACCACTCAAAAAATATTGCACTAGGTGTTTATATTTTCATTTTAGGTCTCGCCAAGAAGGTTTTAATTGCAGATAATTTTGCCATTGTTGCAAATGCGGGCTACAGTGCAGGAAAACCTCTTTCGTTTTTCGAAAGCTGGATTACCTCCCTTTCTTACACGATGCAATTATATTTTGATTTCAGCGGCTATTGTGATATGGCCATTGGTGCTGCATTACTATTTAATATTGTATTGCCGATTAACTTTAATTCGCCGTATAAAGCTTTGAACATTCAGGACTTCTGGCGCAGATGGCATATGACATTAAACCGATTCCTAACACAGTATTTATATATTCCTCTGGGCGGAAGCCGTATTGGCGAGGTTCGAACCTATATAAATATTTTTATTATCTTCTTCGTCAGCGGAATCTGGCACGGTGCAGGCTGGACCTTTATCATTTGGGGGATTTTACACGGTCTTGCTTCCATGATCAATCGTGCATGGAAAAAAACGAACATTGTGATGCCGAAATGGACAGCTTGGTTCATTACATTCCTATTTGTTAATGCTGCATGGGTATTTTTCAGAGCAGAAAGTGTCAGCCAAGCAACTTCTATTTTAAAAGGGATGGTTGGCCTAAATGGAATTGAATACCCTTCTATTGCAAGTATCATTAATAAACTTCCTTTCATTGAAATAAATAGTCAGGTTCAGCTCCTATTTACAAATGGTCAAATTATGCAATACGGTTTCTTCTTATTAATCTTTTTAGGTATAGTCGTATTTGCAAAAAACACAATAGAACGTATGAATGATTTCAATATGAATGCTGCAAGAGTAGTATTTATTTCAATCTTAACAGTGGCATCTGTTCTATCATTATCGAAGGTAAGTGAGTTTTTATATTTTAATTTTTAAACTATAAGGAGTAATTTAATGGGGTACAGAAAGTTTTTAATCTATCTACTCTCAACTAGCTTGATCATTGCTGGTCTTTATTCTTTTTTTATCTATCAAACAGACCCGCTTGGGTACTATGGTGTAAAAGAAAAGAGCCAGTATTACCATTCAAATGGAAGGTATCAACTTCCTGCCTTCATAAAAAATTTAGAATATGACACGATTATTATTGGACCTTCCATGAGTCAAAATTTTGATGAGCAGCTGTTTGACAAGGAGCTAAAGGTTAAGAGCTTTAACGCCTCCTTGTCAGCCGCTTCGGCCAAAGAACAGAATTATGTATATCAGTTAGCCGCACAGACACATAAGGACCTCAAAAACGTCTATTGGGAAATTAACTTTGATTCATTATATGGGGAGAGTAACCGGGTGAACGAAGATTCTGGAGCATTCCCAACGTACTTATACAATTCTTTTGCACTTGATGATGTTAGATATTTATTTAGCTACTATGCGGGCGAATCGTTTGTTGAAACATTAAAAGCTGCTAGAAACAATGCACCTTTCCAAACGCCTTATGAAATTTATAAATTCGGGAAAGACATTCCACCACTGACAGTTGACCAATACAAGGATACAAGAGCTAGTGAAAATAATAACCCGATTCCTGAAGGAGTCTCCTTTCAGAATATGAAGGATAACTTTGATAAAAACATTCTGCCAATGCTAAAAGAACACCCGGAGCATCAATTTAAACTATACTACACACCCTATCCAATCACATATCATATCTTTAACTTTAATCGAAGCCAGCAGGCTTTTATTGACCGGTTAAAGATCAAGGAGTACATATTTGCTCAAGTTCAGGACTTAGAACATGTTGAGGTATATGACTTTCAAGCAGAAAGCAATGTTACCTTTACTATTTCTAACTATTTAGATGGCTCACATTACTTTGCAGATATTAACGATTGGATGACAACACAGTTTGCCGAGGGAAACTATCTCCAAACTGCAGAAACCACCCAAGAAAATTATATTAAACTCTTGGCGCAAGTAGAAAACTTCTCTGCTAAACAACTAGCAGAACAAAAGAACGAAGAACCGGTTTAACAATGTGACCCCTTGCTGTAAATAGAAGAAAGAGGCTCTTAGACTAGAGCCTCTTCTTTATTTAATCTTAATGGTTTTTGTTTTTGTTTCTGCGATGACGGTTCCTTTATCGTCCTGAAGCTTAATGACAACCGAATGTGAGTTTGTATCCTTCAGTGAATCCTTTTTAATTACACTCGTTACCTGGCTGCTGTTGTTAAACTCCATTTCCTGCTCGTTCCCATCCACGTAAACCTTCGCATTTGAAACAAGATTTTTCCCTTGTATAGTTAAGGTAGACGTACCGCTACTAGTCTCTTCGACCTGAATAGAGTTCAATTCCATTTTCCCACTACCCAGTAAATAATCTTCTGCTGGTGTAAGTCCTAAATTCCGATAACTATATTGATTTCCCTTTAATGCATCATATTGGATAAGCTGAAAATCATGCAGGTCTTCTTCCTGAATCCCAACTTGCTGATAAAAGTTGATCTTAGGAATTTCTGTTATCCCATGGTTATAAACCATCCGATTCATACTGAAAATGGGCGACATTTCCTTTTTCGCATGTGCCAAAATATAAGACCCTAAGAAGTTAGGTGTCATCCGTAAATCTTCCCTAGGTGTCTGGTCACTAAAGTTATCCCAGACTAGTACCGGTGTCTCATACATTTTTCTATACTCTTTATAATCACTTAAATCACCATTATAATAACCTGATTCTTTAAATACGGCATTATCTTCCCCTAGGAACGGCAAATGGTCTCCGTATATAACCACCATTGTTGGTTCGTTCGTTTCCTTTACACCTTCAATTAACAACTTAATGGAATCATCGAGCTCTTTTAAAAGGTTAGTATAAAGGTTCAGTATATATTTAGACTCCTCTGTCATATTGCTTGATGTTAGTTCTGGGAGTTCCTCATATCTTTTGTCGGTGTATGGCCCATGACTGGCAACCGTAACAACATTCAGGAAATCAGGACCTTCTGTTTGTTTTAATTCATCTAACACCTGTCCCATTAATAAACGGTCATCAATAAACGGACCTATATAATCAGGATTATTGAAGAATTCCATGCTTACAAACTTTTCAAGGCCTATCCAACGATAAACCTCATTTCGCCCATAATACCAATTCTTAAAGTTGTGAACCGCAGCAGTATGATAGCCCTGACTTTTAAATACATACGGCAAAGAATCAATTGGACGAGTAATTTGGCTATGATAGGTTTCTTCAGGAGTAAATCGAGTAGATAATCCTGTTAATACTTCCAGCTCAGTATTAAACGTGCCGCCCCCATAAGTATGGGTTAGTAATATCCCCGAGTTATGATTTTCCATTAACGAACGGAAATACGGCAGTGGATCCTCCTTGAAATTGATGTTATTTAAAAGTAAAGGGTCCCACAAGGCTTCAGCCAATACAACAATGACATTGGGTTTAAATGAAGAATCAACTTCATCTTTCTCATTTGAAGTATTATTGATATTATCTAATATCCGCGTAATTTCACCTCTGTCATATTCGTCCGGAGCGGCGTTTTTTGCCTTTTCCCACAGGGTTAAATAGGCCCCAATAAACCCAAAGGCCCGATAGCTCTCAACCGTCTCTACTTCTTCTGTATAGCTTCTGGCGCTGAATAAAGTTGGGTTTGTATAGATAATACCGACACATATAATTGAAGTAACCGACAGTAAAAGTCTATTAGTAAATGCCACTTCCTTTTTATAGCGTATAAAGAAATAGCTAAATAGGACAAGGACAACTATCATTCCGATAAATCCCGCGATTTCCTTCCAGCCTATTAACCCATTCATAAAAGTGGATATATCTGCACCTTCATTTAGTAAATACAAGTCAAAGGGAGTGAAATATTCCCCTCTTAATTGAAATTTGGTAATACTACCAAAAGAGACTATAAATAAGAAAATTACTTCTAGCACGATAAGCGGGATAAAAAGAATATTGGGCAAGAAGAGAAGTGCCCCGGCAAAAAAGAATAATAATAATAAGGTAATTCCAAATGACACCGTACTTTCTTGTGACCATTTAAAAAAGGCTGTAATCGATCCTCCTCTATGGGTAACTTCCATCACCAATAGGGTAAAAAATGAAAAAAGAAATGTAATAATGGCAAGGATTACACCACTCTTAGAAGGTCTTATTGAGGTTACAAGCTGTTTAAATCCTTTCACTCTTACGAACAACCCTTTCTAAAAATATCTTGTCCTAATAGCACACTACAAAGACAGAAAATTATCTTACTAAAACTATATCATTAAATACTACTCATTGCTATCCGAGCACTGCTTGCCAAAGTAAAAGGCTGGGAATAGTTTCCCAGCCTCATTGTGAACTATTATTGAATCCATGCACCGTCATTGCCCACTACATAGCCTTGAACCGTAGTGTTTTTTGCCATTCTTCCATCTGCATATAGGTAGTACCATTTACCGCCAGTAAGAACCCAGCCAGTTGCCATTGCTCCACTATTCTTTAAGAAATACCAGTTATTCGCCCAATACAGCCAACCTGTTTGCATCGCGCCATCTTTTGCTAAGTAGTACCAGCTGCCATCATCCTTTACCCAGCTAGTTTTCATCTCACCATTCTCATAGAAATACCACTTACCATCAGTAAATTTCCAATAGCTGTTTGCGGATTGATCAATACGCTTTGAACCAACATACGTATTTAACCAATAATTCGTATTTAACGAATCAACGCGTACACCTGAGCTAGTAGCAGAATGTACAAACTGATTATTGTTCAAATAGATTCCCACATGAGAAACTCTTGAAGTTCCTGATGTAGCGAAGAATACCAAGTCACCAGTTTTTAACTCACTTTTTGAAACGGGTGTACCTTGATTATATAAATCACCAGAAGTACGAGGTAATGTTAACCCCGCTTGTTTGTATGTATAATTAACTAAACCAGAGCAATCAAATCCACTAGGAGTTGAACCTCCATACACATATGGAACACCTACATAACTTAATGCAATCTCAGTAGCAGTTTGTCCAACTGTTGATGCCTCTGCTTTTTGTTCGCTGATTAATCCACTAAAGAGTAAAGAACATGATAGTAAACCACTAATTATTAATTTTTTCATGATATCCTCCGCGTCTTTCATTCTCTTTTTCTACTAAATATAGTATCTCATAAAAGTTTCAATTTTTAATTTACAGTTATTTATTAATAGTGTTACAGAAATGTTTCAAAAACTGACCTGTTTCGACCTTTTCTGTATTTTTTTATAACAAAAAAACAGGCAGGAAAAATATCCTGCCCGTTTTTGTAAAAAAATCTTTATTTAATAGATTACTCTTGATTCGGTCATAGCTCCGCTCATGTTGAAATAGTAAACGGTAAAACCTTCTGTTAAATAGTTATTCCACAGCATAAACCCATATTCATTAAAGTAATACCATTTGCCGCCCCACAGTAACCAGCCACGTTGTTCAGCACCATTGCTATTATAATAACGGTAGTCATATAATGAACCTGGAACTTTGATCCAGCCCACTGCCATGGCACCGCTTGGTTTAAAGTAGTAAATTTTGTCGTTAATATAGTACCTGCCATCAGAGAGCATGTAGCCATATGGATCAAAATAATACCATGTTCCACCCGAATTCAACCATGCTTTAGCATAAAGCGCACCACTGCTCTTCGCATAGAACCAATCATACCCATCCGTAAACCAGCCATTAGCTTTCATTGCACCACTATTATCAAAATAGTAATAGGTTCCGTTTACATTGTGTTTACCTGTCACCATTTCACCGTAATAATATGGATCTAAGTAGTACCACTTTCCACCAGTGTATAGCCAGCCTGTTTGAAGAGCACCCGAGCTCTTTGCATAATACCAGCCGTAGCCATCTGTAGCCCAGCCGCTAGCTTTCATGACACCATCTTTGTTAAAAAAATAGAAACTACTGCCAATTTTATAAGAACCATTGGTTAACATATCGCCGTATTGCCCTAGATAATACCATTTTCCAGCACTTAAAACCCAGTGATTTTTTGCCATCTTGCCACTTGATAGGAAGTAATACCAAGTACCGGTGTAGTCCTTAATCCAACCAGTCTGCATCACTCCATCTTTATTAAAATAATAAACAGTGCCATCACTAAGCTCTAAGAACTCTGTGTGTCTAAAACCATAGGTCGGATCAAGATAATACCTTTTGCCGTCTAATTCCAACCAGCCTTTTACTTTCTGACTATTTTTGTCATAGTAATACCAATCATAGCCATCAAAGAACCAGCCTACGATTTTTTCACCTGATTCACTTTTTAGAACACCATTCTCATCAAAGAAATAAACGATCCCATCAATTTCATGGTAGCCCGTTAGCATTGCACCTGTGTCTAGATTAAAATAGTACTTACCCGTTTCAAGCTGAAGCCAGCCTGTGACCTGTGCCCCAGTTTCTAAATCAAAATAATATTTGTCCCCGTCCAGCTCAAGCCAGCCTTTGACTAAATTGCCACTTTCATCGTAATAGTACCAGTTAACACCGTCATAATACCATCCTCCAGTTTCTTCACCAGGAGTTGTACTACTGCCATAATCTACTACAACACCATTTGCAACAAGATGGTTTACTACCTGCAAAGCAGAGGATCCCTCAGAAAAATCAAGCTGCGGCATTTCCAATAACGCAAGATATTCTAACCCAGTTAAATTTTGAAGATGTGTGATATTGGTTATTGGATTTTCAGATAGATAGAGACTTGTTAAATTGAATAGCCCGCTTAATGGCTGTAAGCTTGTAATATTGTTCCCATCTAAATCTAGCTCTACTAAATAATTTAAACCTGATAGAACGGAAATATTGCTGACATTATTGTCCCAAAGGTATAAATATTGAAGGTTTGTCAGTCCACTTATTGGTGTGAGATCAGATACTGAGTTAAAGCTTAAATCTAGGTAGTACATATTAACTGCATATTCCAATCCCTTAAGGTCTGTAATATTTACTTCTACGGCATCTAATTCATAAAGTTGTGCCATATCCCCTTGAGTAATCGTTGCATTAGCGTCAAGTCCTAAAGCAACACGCACAGCTTGCGCTAAATCTGGATCATTAAAAGTAACTGCATCATAGTATCCCTGTGTTGATACATTTTCTTTAATACCTTTGTCAGCATCATTATGTATCTGTGAATTCTTAAGAATTTCTTGTTTTGATTCTTCCTTCTTAACAGCAGCTTCTGAAGCTTCTGCTGCCAATCCCTTAGTTGTTTGCTCTTCAGCATTGGCATTCACTGGTGCCAAAAATGATAGCAGAAGAACAAACACTAGCATAATCTTACTTACTTTGTTCATGTCTAATGACCTCCCTTTTAATAGGAACATTATACCAAATTACTAAACTACCGTGTGGAAAAATATTGGAATTTTTAGCGAATATGCTCGAACTCATAGATTGATCGAATCGAAGGAATATAAAAAAGCGATACCTCGTGATAAAAGGTACCGCTTTTATTATTATTTTTCTTGTGAAAGGATTTTATTAACTTTTTCCAAATCAGCTATTGAATCAATCTCGTAGCTGTCACTAGGATGGATTTCCTGGAGATAAACGTTTAAAGCGTTTATATTATCTTTTACGATATCGTCCCAAAATAATTCCTTAAAGTCACCGCCGGCAACCGCTTCTTCCAGCTTAACAACGATATCTCTTCCATCCTGTTCAGACCAGTAAGAGACGCCGCAAAGAATATATTCATGGTCACCATCACCGACCTCGATGCCCGTTACTTTATAATTGTCATCATAGCGGATCATCCACTCCCCCTTGAAGTCTGGCTTCCTAGCACTAAAGTACATGGAAGTAGCTGGTTGTTTCAACAAGAAGTTTCGATGTAAATAATTATCACCATCAATGACATACGTATCATGCAAATATTCTTTCACCAAATACATCGTGTAGATGTTATTGTAAATATCATATTTGTCATTGTGTACTAGTTGTACACCATATTTCTCTTTTAGGTAGGCAAATTTCTCGTGTAAATAACCAGTTACCACTATGATTTCTTCAATTCCAATTTCTCTGAGAAAATCAATTTGTCTTTCTAGCATGGGTTTTCCATTAACAACCGTAAGTGCTTTCGGCGTCGTTAAGGTTAATGGACGCAATCTAGTCCCCATACCTGCTGCTAGTATTATAGCTCTCATTAAGCGATTCTCCTGTCTTTACCTTTAAATATATTCAGCCATTTCAGTTCCTGAGGTGTTGCAACTGTGATAATGGAACCTATTAAGATCATTATACTAAAAAGAACTACCTTTAACGATATCGGGGTACCAAAAATCACGAAACCTAAGATAATTGCCCATGCGGCATACGTTATATTTAAAGCCATCGCTCTTGTTGGACCAATCGTATAAATGGCTTTGTAATAATAGATATATGACGCCGTACCAGAAAGGGCAATCAAAGCGATATAGATAAATTCACTGCTCATGATGACTGTCCCTACAAGCGGATAGGCTTTGAAAAACGGAAGAATTAACACCGCATACGTTACTGCTGATACTAGCTGACGAATTTGCAGTGCTTGCTCTGGAGAAATTTCATCATCCTTCATACCGTATGCTAGAATGACACATTCCATCCCCCACCCAAACACACTTAAAAGGATAAAAGAAAAACCAAGAATATAACTAGGTGACGGTTCTCCGCCTGCAAATCCTAACATGAAAATAAAGAAAATACTAATAAATAGACCAATCCAGTTCTTCAAGGTTAACCGATCTTTTAATAGCAAGAAGGCAAAGAAGGCACCTACGGCTGGATAAACAGCCGAAATCGAAGCAGATAACGATGCACCTAAATATTTTACTGCAAGAACGTAACCGGTCATACCGATTGGTCCGCCTAATAGTGCACCTAACATGACAAACCGTCCGCTTCGTGTGAATAATTTCTTGAACGGAACCTTAATTTCCCCTCTGATGGTTAGATAGATCATCATCCAAACACTAGATAACGCATCATGGAAAAACGTACTGACCAATGGGGCAAGGAAAATAATCTGCTCTGTTGATATCATTAACGTAGAGGATAAAACCCAGCCTATTAAAACTGTGTCCAACGCCCAGGTAAAACCAGAAAACAATCCGTAATAAACACCTTTATTTTTTAAGTTCATATTGCATCTCCCGTATTATGTCGTGATTTAGGTTTTTCCTGCATCTGTTTAAAAGATCGGTTCCATAGGTTCCGAAGTCATCACCTTTTGCTTCTTTAATAATGGTCCATATGGTCCATAGGAAATCTTGAAAGATTTTATTCATGATCATACGCTGTTGTATTTCAAGTGGAATGTCATCTTTTTGTAAATAAAGAGTTAAGTACAGTTCTTCCTCTTCAGGAGTTAATTCGCTTTCCATTGAATACCAGGCGATATCCCACATCGGATCATTCATCCCACTGTATTCCCAATCAATCATATACACCTTATCTTCTCCGCTCTTCACCATATTTTGTGGAAGGGCGTCATTATGGCAAGGAGTAAGCTGAATATCCATGCTCTCATAAATTTCTTTTAAAATCATTACTTGCTGCCTGACTTCATCATAATGTTCATAAGGGAGCCCATTCGCTTCCTTCATCAGCCTTTCGTATTCTTCGATCCTCTCGAAAACATCGAAGCGGTTTGCCATGCTTACCGGTGCAGTATGCAGAATTCTGAAGTTTTCAGCGGTCATTTTCATGATATCCTGTCTTTTCGCCATTTTAGGAGTTAAAGTTTCAGCCTCCTGAATTAATTCAGCGATTTTAACCCCAGTTTCTTCATTAAAATAAATTAACTCTGTATCGAGACCAAGCTTACTTGCTAAGGAAGCGTTGAACTTCTCTTCCTTCCGATTAATCATGGATTCCGTGCCATTCCCTGGAATTCTTAACACATACTCTTTCCCTTTGATAACCACTCTATAGTTTTTATTTGTCATCCCGCCAAATGGCTGAATATCCTCGATATCTTCATAATCCAGATCGAGTGCCTCCATCAGATGACTCTTAATCTGAATTTCCCTAAACTCTGCTTCCTTTCGCTTAAGGATAGGGTATATTTTCTTTGTTACGTTTTCGAATTGCTGCTGGCTGTCAATTTCACCCCAGATGAGGTTAAGCATCTTTAAATAGCCAATATTGTAGTTCCTGCCTATATCTAGGAGCATATATTCATAATGCATATATGGATTCTTGTTCGTTTGCTGATACTCTTGCACCATTTTCGTATAAACTTCATTAGATAATTTACTAATCCCGATTAATTCTCCATCAATTTTATTAAACTGATGCTTATCCTTTGAAACTTTATGAAGATAACCATCTCTAATTTCAACAAATGCTTCGTCCCCGGAACCACTTTCGTTTGAAACTAGTACACAGTCGCGTTGTGGGAATTGAAGAAGTTCCTTAATCGCTCGTTCTTCAATCAGAATGTCGTCTTCAATTAATAAGAAGTCTCCTTTAACAGCATCATGTGCAAGTGCCAAGGAGGCCATTGAACCCGTCCATTTATATTTTGAATTGTCTACATAGTGAAAATGACTAAACTCTGGAATATCAGCGAATGCTTCTCTTTGGTAACCAGTAACAATGATAATATCATTAATCCCGTTTTCCTGAAGAATCTCAAGATTTCGCTTTAAAACCGTGGTTCCCTCAAATTCTATTAACCCAGCCGGCTTGTCGAAGTCCGGTCTTGAGCCTGCCGCTAAAATAACAGCCTGCTTGATTTCTGTTATTTCCTGCTGGTGAATATTCACCTTTTTAACCTTATAAGCCTCAATCCCTGAATGTAGAAATTCAATTCCCTTTTGAGTTAAATAATAATTCATATTTCGGCCAGTTTTTTTACTGTATATATACTCTTCAGATGTTAGGTCATGAATGAGGTAATTAACCTTTCCAATTGAAATGCCACAAATCTCAGACATCTTTTTTTGGTTAAGCTGAGCATTTTGATTAATCGCCTCTAATAATTGAAATAAATGCTGTTCCATTTAGATGGGTCCTCCAATATATTCAATAATTGAATGAATTAATTGTAACGTAGGTTTTGTAATATGTAAACAAAAAAAATCGACAATATTCTTAGTATTCTCAAGTCATGAAAATTATGACAGGATGATAAAAAGGAGATAGATTGAACTCTATCTCCCTTGTTTACTGCTATAGGTTTAATGCTTCTTTTGCCATTAGCAAGCCAGCAGAGCTGTTTTGCTTCCAGATGGTATCGTAATTTGATAGTGGCACTGGTTTATTATTCGTATAAGGTGAAATTTCAGGTGTAAAGCCTGGTAATTTCATTTCTTGAATAAACCAGTCTGTATATCCGCCGCCGCTTGGATTTGACCCAGGATACACAAGACTGTATCCCGTAAGGTTTGAGTACTTAACAGCTATTGCATGATCACGTTCTCTTTCATAATAGGCCTGCTTATAATTCCAATATAGAATCTGGCCTGAAGAATGATAGGCGACAGCGATTTTAAAAGAATGAGCCTTCGTAAAATTGTAAACTGCCTGCACTTCTGGCTCACTTAATGGCTGATAACCCTTAAAATGAGATGGTCCCGGCGCAGCAGAATTATCACGAATATTTTCCCAATCAGCAGGATATTGACGGTTTAAATCAACCCCGCGAATATTTGCTTTCCATGATGAAAAATCGGTACGATTTCCATTTAAGCTCAGAACATACTGAGGATTTTTGGCCATGTAAGCACCTTCTTGGACAAGCATAACTCCATCTGGATTCACCATCGGAACAAACCAGATAGACACTTGATCTAAAAGTTGACGAACGTTATAACCATTGAAATTCGTTTTATTAGCATACGACTGGGTATATTGATCCAGCATTTCCATTAAGAGATTTGTGGTCATATGCTCACGCGCATGATGGGAACCATTGAAGAAGATTTCCTTCTTCCCTTTCCCGATTTTAACCGCATATAAATTCCGACCATCAACAGACCGGCCAATAACTTCTGTCTGAATAAAACCAGGGTAATTCTTTACTAATTCCCTTATATCCGCTTCCATTTCTTGATACGAATATAACTGCTTAGGATTCACTAGATTTGATAGCCAGCCGCCGCTATTGCCTAAAGGATAGCCCTGTACAACCGTATTTTTGGCCATTATGCCATTGGAATAGGAGTAATACCAGCCATGGTCGGCTGTATACCAGCCCGTTGCCATTGCACCGGTTTGCGTTAAATAATACCAGTTATTTTTATCATAGAGCCATCCGGTTTTCATCGCTCCACTCCGTTCAAGGTAATACCACTTATTCGAGATAAGCTTCCAGCCGACAGCCATGGAACCACCTTGGTTTAGATAATACCACTTATTCTTATCTAACAGCCAGCCAGTTTGCATGACCCCACTTTCGCTCAGATAATACCAATTATTCGAAACAAAAACCCAGCCGGTCTGCAACATTCCGGATTGTGGGTCGAAGTAGTACCAATGATGATCAATGAACTCCCAGCCCTTTGCCACTTCATTGGTAGTTGGAAGATAATAATATGTATTATTCTCTTCGGTTACAAAACCACTCTTTGTTTGTTCAGTTTCTACGGTACTGGTTGGATTTTGGGGATTCTCCCCGGTTTCTGCCAGAGCAATTCCTTGAAAGGGGCTTGCTAGCATATTAATTAGGAACAATGCTGTTAGGATTTTCTTCATTTTCTGCCTCCTGAAAAATAGCAAACTAGTAAACTCCATATTTAAAAGAATACCATTTTTCAGCCGCTATTTAACTGCCAAAATATCACAAAAAGGGCTGTGCATTAATCGCACAGCCCTCTCCGTAATTATTTATAAACAGGTAAATCGTAATACAACGTGTAGTTATTTATTGAATCATAAATCTTCTTCACATTAAATACTTGCTTAGCCGCCCAGCCAATATCAGTAGCATATTGATGAACTCCAGGAATCGCAGGGTTCCATCTCATTTTATATAGTGTATTCTGCTGATAGGTTGGGTGATTAATATACATATCACCGATAAATTTAGCGCCGCCAATGATCGCTGCTTCTGGAGTAAACCAGCCGCTAGTATACGCATATTCTGCACCTAGTCGATTTGGATCACGGTCAACTGCACCAATACCATACATATTGTATACAATTTTCGGCTCTACTGCTTTGCCGGCAACCGTATCAACAAGAATTCCTTTTGCTAATGCAGAAGCACCGTTACCGGTTTCTAGTAATGCATGTGATATGAGATAAATTTCATTTACATTATACTTTAGGCTTCCTTCAATAAATGCTTGAGCCTTCCCTTCAAGAATTCCTTTTCCTGCAAGGGTCTTTGTATTCAATTCCTGAGCATTAGCACCAGCATTTTTGTTTAAGATCAGGAACTGGAAATACTCGGGACTCGTTGGACTAAAGTTAGCTGGATTCACATATGCTGCTACATCCTCTGCTTTCGCATTTCGCCATGCTCCATAGCTAATTTCATACCATTCTCCAATGGTAGACAGAATGGTGACAACATTTCCTGTCTGTAAAACGCCATAAATATGTGAAGTCGTGCTAGTTGCCTCACGTACATTTAGGTTATTTGTTGTAACTGTTCCTTTTGTAGGACTAGCCGGATCCACAGCTATAAAAGAACTATGAACATAAGCTTTGCTATAACGATACTTGTCCGTTTGGGGACTGCGTGTCATTTGAATATTAATCATTTCCTGTAAGGTAGTGTTATAGCTGGTTTTTGTCGTAATAGGTCCGGTATTCATTACCCCATTATCAAAAAAGTGATACGTTTTTCCATCAATCACCTGTTCACCCGTTACCATTTGTCCACTTTTATTTAGGTAATACCATTTATCTCTTTCTAATAACCAGCCAATATGCATATCACCATTTGGATTTAGGTAATACCAATAGCCTTTATCTAGCAGCCACCCAGTCTGCATAATACCGGTTTGATTCATAAAATACCATTTGGAATTCACATAAACCCAATCAACTGCCATCGTTCCGTCGGCATTGAAAAAGTACCATTTATTCTGGTCAAACAGCCAGCCTGTTTGCATTTCAGCAGTAGACTTAAAATAATATTTCTTTCCACTATCTTCAAACCAGCCCGTTAAAGCAGAACCATCAGTGTTCAAGAAATACCGTTTACCATTATCTATCAGCCAGCCTGTTTGCATTACACCGTCGGTACCAAAGTAATATTTCTTTCCACTGTCTGTTACCCAGCCGACTTGCATCACACCATCTGTTCCGAAATAATACTTTTGATTTCCTTCCACAAACCAGCCTTTCGTAGCAGCTCCATCGAGCCCTAGAAAGAATGTTTTAGTTCCCTCTGTCAGCCAGCCTGTCTGCATCACACCATCAGATCCAAAAAAATATAACTTTCCATCTATGGTTTGCCAGCCTTTTGCCATCATTCCACTGTTTGAAAAATAGTACTTCTTGTTATCTACGGTTAACCAGCCTTTTATTGCTGTTCCGGTTTCACCAAAATAATATACCTTATCCTCTACTGTGATCCAGCCTGTTTGTGCTGAACCATCTGCTCCAAAGTAGTATAGCTGACCACCAATATCCATTAGTCCAGACAGCATAGTACCATCTGTTCCAAAATAATATTTTTTGCCCCCTTCGACAAACCAGCCTGTTAACAAATTACCATCGTTTCCGAAGTAATAGGTTTTTTCAGAAAGAGTTAACCAGCCTTTATGCATATTGCCATTTGTATCAAAATAAAGCTTGATAGTACCCTCCTGAAACCAGCCCGTAATAACTGCTGTGCTTAAAGCACCCGAAGAGGCAAAAACATATGGTTTACCATCAATTAATTTTTGGCCAGTCACCATCTCTCCGCTCGGGACTAAATAATATTTATTTGTTCCGTCCTGCAGCCAGCCCGTTTTCATGGCACCGCTTTTCTCAAGAAAATACCAGTTTTTATTATTGTAAAGCCAGCCCGTTTTCATCGCGCCGCTTGTATCAAGAAAGTACCATTTACCAGCATCTAGCAGCCAGCCTGTTTTCATGGCACCACTTCTTTTATCAAGATAATACCAAGTATTTTTATACAATAGCCAGCCCGTTTTCATCGTGCCGTTACTATTCATATAATACCAGCTGTTCCCATCCTTTACCCAGCCAGTAACAGCCTTACCTGTTGATGTTAGATAATACCAATTGTTGTATTGATATTTCCAAGTATAGGTAGCAGCACTAGCACTAACAGGTGAAGTGATTAACATTGTTGCAAGTACAGAAGCAATAATACGTTTATTTTTCAATCTCTCTTACCCCCTAGTCTTTCTATCTATCTCTAGTAAGCATTTATCTATTAATCTCTGATGTTTATAAAGGTAAATACGCTGATATCGAGGACAAGCTATGAGAAGTCCGGATTTTAGTCGGTATATTTAGTCGGTATAATTATGAGGAAAAGCAATAGTATTGTAATTTTAAATTTACTAACGTGATTATACTAGATTTCCATTTTAATGGAAATGGAAAATACTGACTCACCAAATAGAGATTATGTAAACCTTATTTACAATATGTACAATGTAATAAGTAAACTCCGTTCCTCCTTTGTTTTTTATATACTCCTATATTTTCTCATTTTGTGACATATTTTCAACAGTAAAGTTAAAAAAAATGTAAATATTACATGAAATATAAGTAAATGTAAAAAAAGACGAACAGACTTAATCTGTTCGTCCGTTAGTAAGGACTTTATTTAATCCATGCACCATCTTTACCTAATTTATAGCCATTAATGGTTGTACTAGCAGCCATTGCACCATTTGAATAGAAATAGTACCATTTACCGCCAACTAATTTCCAGCCAGTTGCCATTGAACCACCAGAATTTAGGTAGTACCACTTGCCAGCATCAAGCACCCAACCAGTTGCCATAGCACCTGATGATTTCAAGAAGTACCAATTCTTGCCATCCTTCACCCAGCCAGTTGCCATTGCACCTGATGATTTTAGGAAGTACCAAGCTTTTCCATCATGAACCCAGCCAGTCTGCATTTTAGCTTCATTGTTAAAGTAATACCAGACTCCACCTTTATCTTGTGCCCAGCCAGTCTTTAATGTACCATAGCTGTCAGCTAAGTACCAGCTGCCATCAACAAGCTTCCAGCTGCTCTTTAATAAACCAGTTTTTGCATCAAAGTACGCATAATCACCATACATTTCAACGATACCTGTTACAGCTGCACCATTTTCATCAAAGTAGAACCAGTTTTTGTTCTCAGGTACGAATGTATAATCCGTGACCATTGCACCAGATTCATCGAAGTAGTAACGGCTTCCTTCTTCTTCTAACCAGCCAGTATGCATTGCACCTGTTTCAAGGTCGAAGTAGTAAGTTACACCCCATCCTTCTTCATACTCATCAACGAACCAGCCCTTTTGCAATGAACCATCTTCGTTATAGAAATACCAAACGCCATCTTCTTCAACCCATCCAACTGGAAGTTCAGCGTCAGCACGGTTGATCACAACCTCAGTAACGGTTTCGTTCCCAGAAAGGTCAGTAGCTCTTAACGTTACTACATTTTCACCTTCCACTAATGGAACGGTTACTTGATAGTTCTTATTTAATGGAGTTAATACATCTACTGGGCTCTTGAACGGCACTTCAAACTCATGATCTTCCCCAACGAAGAAGTTTAAGTAGTTGAAATTATCTTGTAGATTAACATCTAAGGTAACTTCTTCTACATTTTTATCTACACGCTCAGGAGCATTTACATTGATAACTGGTTTCGTTGTATCAACATAAATTTTACGAGCAATTGAGAATGACTTGTTAGAGTGGTCAATAACTTCAACTAGTACGTCAAAAGCACCATCTTTGTTATAAGTGACAGTAGTTGCAAATTGAACTTTTCCGTCTTTTACGGTAGTCGGAACAACTTGTCCATTTACTTTTACAGCTTTTACGCCGATATCATCTGTTACATATCCTGCTACAGGAACAGTGAAGGAATTATAAGCACCATATGGAACTGTTGTGTTAGTATCCACAAACACTAATGGAATTTCAACATCGCCGATTGCAGCTGTATCAGTGCCATAGTTTCCAGCATAATCCCAAGCGACTACTTGTACAATTGCCTTTTCTGGTGCATTTTCAAGTACTAATGAAGTAGTCTTGCCATCAACAGTTGCTACACGCTCACCGTTTACAAATACCCAGTATTCTTCTAGTCCAGTACCATTTTCTACTGTTTCCCACACTACAGTGGATTGATTTGCATCATAAGTAGATGAAACTTCTGGAGCGGTGGTGTCAACGTATACAGGAATCTTCTTAGATTGCCATCTAGCACCCTCATAGTCGATAATTGATTTGATTTCATAGTAGTATAAGCCATCTGCAACAGGAGCACCTTTTACTTTTCCATCCCAGATTCTGTCTGCCTTATAGTTAAAGGTATTAGCAAGGTCACCGTCTACTGCATTTTTGATAACATCCGCTTCTGCTTTCACACGGCGTAACTGGTTGCCATTCTCATCTAAAATGTTGTACTGAGCTTCAGCCGCATTACGTAAGAAAGATGGAATTGGATTAATACTATCCAAATAACCATCGGCATTTGGTGATAGAGCAAAGAAGTTCTTTTCAGGAACTGGAGCGCCGAAGTACATTTCATCTACTTCAACATCCGTACCACCTTTAAAGACATAGCTTAAATCTAAGAAACGATCTTCACCAAGAGTAGCAAAGCCATCAACAATTTTCGGCTCATCCCATTTTCCATAGAAGCCTACATATGGAACTGTAAGAGCAGGCACAGTCTCATCAGCAGCTGTTAAATTAACAGAACCTTCAATAAAGATATTATTTCTTAAATCTAAAAGAGTTTCATTTCCATCTGCATCTAGACCTGGAATTTTTGCATTAGCAAAATTAACACTCACAGTGAAATCTACAGACCCACCTGCTGGAACTGTTACTGTTTCTGGCGCATCTACAACCGCACCTTCTAGGTCTCCAGCAATTAAAGCGTTATATTCAGGGTAGGCATCTCCGTAGTTTTGAATTGTATCCGTTAAGACATCTGTATTTACGGCATATGTTACATCTTTATCAGAAATATTTTGAGCTGTAAAGGTCATCGAGAATTGTGATTGTTGGAAATCCTTCAATTCTACTTTCGCTTCGCCGTCTGCCTTGTTTACAACATAGACAGGTGTTGTTACAGCAGACTGAAGCTGCATCATCCCTGCGCCTTGACGACGCGGAGAGAATGGCTGACCATTTAAGTCTTCAATCACATTCGCTGTATTCATGAGTAATACCTTAGCAAATGCTGTACGCTCAGAAACAGATAAGTCACTAAAGCGCTCATCATTTTGCAGGTATTGTTGAACTAGTGCAGATCCACCGGCAACATGTGGTGCTGCCATTGAAGTTCCACTCATAACTGTGTATTTATCATCGTTTACAGTCGAATAGATATTTCCACCCGGAGCTGTAATTTCTGGCTTCATTTCAAGAGAAGGTGTTGTTCCCCATGAAGTAAAGGCCGTCATTCTTCCCATTTCAGGGCTTTCAGATTTAGCTGATTGGGAAGCACGTAATGTCGTGTTACCAGCAGCAATTGCAGCATTAATCGCTTCACCTTCTGCTTTGGATACCTTCATAAACGGAACATCCCAGCCGCCTTGGTCCTCATAGAAGAAGCCATTTGTTGCATTCCAAACGATAATACCAGCCGCACCTGCATTTGCTGCGTTTACGGTCTTATCATAGAAAGTCAATCCGCCGCGCGGTACGACAACAACTTTACCTTTTACATCAACACCAGCATAATCAGCAGGAGCTCCTAACTTGCTCCCCAGGCTGACAAGTTCAAGGCTTCCGCCATGTGATGCTAAAAGCTGAGTCCAGTCATCAATACCGTAACCTACTCCTGTGAAGCCCTCAACACCGTCGATGGAAACGTTATGTTGATACAGGTAAGCTTCATTACCTGATGCAGCCACTGAAATTGTATCTGGATTAAGTCCTGGAGCACCAACTACGCCAATATCAGGGTTTTGCGCATAAGGGTTGTCCCATCCATCCCCAATATGGTTAGAGTTCCCTGCTGATACTGCACTCACAATACCATTGGCAACTGCTCTTTGAATCGCTAAATCCTCTGCACTGTCTTCATCATAAAAAGCAGCGACAGAGCCTAAGCTCATGTTTAATACGTCTGCTCCAAGTTTGATGGAATCATCAATCGCAGCAAGGTATACATCAGACCAAGTAGAACCAAAGTTCGGATCATTACTGAAAACCTTCATCGCCAATACTTGAGCTTCAGGTGCAACCCCTTTAACACCGCCATTTTCCTCATCGCCATTGGCAGCAACTGTACCTGCAACGTGCATTCCGTGCATACTTGCTCCAGGTCCTAAATCAAGAATAGTACTGTTTTGATCAAAATAGTTATAGCCATATGGAACCTTATCCGTAAAGAACTTTCCTTTTAGGCTGTTGTCCTGAACGATTTGATCAACTTCAGCTTTTGATAAGCCATCTTCGTCAAGGCTAGTTAATTTAAAGTCTTTATGTGATGGGTCTACTCCAGTATCAATGACAGCAACAACCATTCCTTCGCCTTTGTAACCGCTATTTGCCCAAGTCTCCTTGGATTGAACGAACTGGTGACTTGTTTTCATATTAGGTTCAACGACAGGACGATTATATTCGTTTGCTAAGTAAACATTTTTCACGCCGGCAACCGCTTCGATTTTAGCAAGGTCACCAAAGGCAACTTCTCCGCTAAAACCATTGAATGCAGTCGTATATTGCTGGTTATACTTTACAGCAACACCTTTTGCAGCAATCTGATCTTTAACTGATTTTTGCTGAGTTTGTAATTTTGAAGCGAGTGAAGATTTTTTATCTTCAGATAATTCTTTGTATAGTACACCCTGCTCTGTAGCAAATTCAACAGGAGTCTGTCCATCTACTTCGATAATTACACGAACCTTGTCGGTAGCTTTTAGACCTGCCTTTGCAGAAGTAGCCGCTGATACCTGAGCTTTAAAGCTATCTCTAGCTTTTTGCTGGGATAATTCCTTAATCTTAGAATCTAAATCTCCTGGCTTATAAGTATCGGCAGATACTGGACTTACTAGGCCAAGGTTTGATAGAACAAGCGTTGAAGCCAATGCATATGTAGCGATTTTGCGTTTCTTATTATAGTTCTTTTTACTCATTAACTAGTTTCCCCCCTATTTTAATAGTATGATAGAACTTTTTTTTGAATAAACCGTTTTTAGAAAAATCGGAATATACAAATATAATAATAGTATTGTAGTGTAGCAAAGGTCAATATTTTTTTCGTGGACCGAAGAAAAATGTTTTTCCAATATTCGACAAATTCAGGTGGGTCCGATTTCACAAAAAACGCTTTAATGTGTAGAAGCATGAAAGGTTTTGACCAAAATATTTCTGTTTTTTTGACTAATTTACACATTGGTCCAAATCAATCTCTTTATTACTATTAATATATTAAAAAAAGACTAACCTTAAAAAAAATAAGGTTAGTCTCTTTTTTCAACAGTAGTATTAACTGATCAAAGCCCCATCTGCACCAAGCTTGAAACCCTTCACAGTGGCGTTAATGGCCATTTGACCTGCATTGTATAGGAAGTACCACTTTCCACCTACATAGATCCAGCCTGTCATCATTGCTCCATTGGTATTCATGTAAAACCATTGGCCATTTACTTTCACCCAGCCTGTCTGCATTGCACCTGTAGAATCTAAGTAATACCACTTGCTTTGGTTATAAATCCAGCCCGTTTGCATTGCTCCATTATTTGCTAAGTAATACCACTTGGAATTGGATTTGACCCAGCCAGTCTGCATCGCACCATCCGCAGCTAAATAATACCATTTGTTATTAAGATTCTTCCAGCCAATTTGCATCGCACCTGTAGAATCTAAATAGTACCATCTATGCTGCTTGTAGATCCAGCCCGTTTGCATCGCTCCGTCCGCTGCTAGGTAATACCACTTGTTGTTTACTTTTTCCCAACCAACTTGCATCGCACCTGTTGAGTCTAAATAATACCATTTGTTATTTACTTTTTCCCAGCCAGTTTGCATTACTCCTGTCTCTAAGTCAAGGTAATACCATGTACCGTCATCGTTGAGCCATCCTGTTATTATTTGGCCATTATCATAGTAGAACCAATCTAATCCGTCAAAATACCAGCCATTTGCAATCTCATCCTGTTCTTCTTCAGCCGTTATTCTTCCTTCAACAGAAGGAGAGACAGGGCTGTTGGCTGCAATATAGTCAGATAAAATTTCATAGTCAACAATGAGTAATTCATTGATTCGACCTTCTGTTTTTGCCTGTTTGAAGACCGTATATCCATCTCCACCATCAGCTACGAAAGCATTTGTGGCAACAGAATAGGTTTTAGTCAGATCAAGAGTTTCATAGCCACTAGCCGTTAATAGTTTGACTTCCCATACTCTGTCATAGGCAGGCTTTGCTGGGTCATACTTAAATTGAATACCGGAAACCTGCATGAATTGTCCTGCACCAGATTCCACTTTACTTACACTATGCTCAAGTGCTTCTAAAATCTCAGCACCAGTTAAATCAAGTGTGACAAGTAGATTCGCAAATGGCATCGTAGTATGGATTTCTCCAAGCGTCACATCACCCACATCAATCGACGCACGGATACCTCCACCATTTTGCATTGCGATATAAGTGTCTTGACCCAAAGCTTTCGCTCTTTGTACCATTGCATCGGTAATTAAATTTCCTAGATTGGTTTCCTTCGAGCGGACATTTGCTCTCTCACCATCAAGGAATACACTTGAAGTACCGATTACTGTCTTTTTCAACTCTTCAAGTGGAGCCTTAAATACATCAACCTTTGCCTTTGCAGCTGCATCAGCTGTAAATGTATTAACATCTAGCAAATTACCAGCTTGGTTAGTAACAACACCGTTCTCATCAAAGGTAACATCAAGAACACCCAGGAACTTGAGGTACTCATTTGCCTGAACAATGACCGTTGGTTCTGCTTTTTCAATCACTTCTGGTCCTGTTAGCTTCGTGTGGGTATGTCCGCCAACGATCACGTCAATACCATTCACTGCCGCCGCTAGCTCTTTATCAGGGCCATAGCCTAAATGCGAAAGCACCACAATTTTATTAATGCCCTTTGCTTCAAGTGCAGCAACCGTGGCCGTTGCTTTTTCTGCAGCATTCTCAAAAACAATATCATCTGAAGGATTAGCCAAATAAGATGTATCTTCAGTCGTTAATCCAAAAATACCGATTTTCTCACCGTCAACTTCTTTAATGATGGCAGGATAAATCTTACCGCCTTCAGCTGTTGCGCTAATTTCGTTTTGGAACAAGGCTCCTAACACAGGATCACTTGTTACATTTACGTTCGCACTGACCATCGGGAACTGCATGTCTTTAATGAAATCTGCTAGAATCGCTGAGTCTTTATCAAATTCATGATTACCAAAGGTCATCGCATCATAGCCAAGATCATTCATGAATTCTAAATCGGCCTTACCAAGGTATTGATTGAAATAAAGTGTCCCGGAGAAAACATCTCCAGCATCAACGAGCAGTGCACTTGGCTTACTTTCTCTCACTTGGTTCACTGCAGTCGTTAGCTTTGGATATTGCTCTACATTTGCATGGCTATCGTTTACATGCATAATCGAAAGCTGATATGGTTCTTCGCCATTTGTAAGCTCAAGCTGTGCCAAAATTGCATCATGATCACTCACTCGCCCATGTGCTTCCATGAAAGGAGAGTTTAAGTGAACAATATCAATTTCTGCACTGCTAGCGAGATTATTAGAAACTAATAGATGATCGAGCACCTGAGAGTTTCCTTGGTAGTTGTACGTAAACCTTTCTGCTGCTGGAACCATCTCAATGAGATTCGTTAGTTCGTTCCCCTTTAAGGCTGTTAGCGGATTAGAGAATTCAAAATCATTTAAGTCCCCAACCACAACAATATTTGCATCAGCATTTTTACTCTTAACATCTTTTATAAAGCTATTAACAACTCCAGCTATTGCCATACGCTGTGTTTCGCTGCCAAGTATCGGCGGTTGATTTTTACCAAAAATCGGCTCGTCTCCGCGTTTAGAGTTAAAGTGATTGGCAATCACAATCACATCTTCACCATTAAAAGTAAATTCAGCTGCCAGTGGCTTACGGCTTGAATTGAAGGCAGAGTTTGTTGGATCAATTCTACCTGGATTCAATGTTAAGGACCCATTTTCATAGCCTACTGCCTGTGTAGCTGTCCCCTTTGTTCCTGCTTTTAATGTGACACGTTCAGGATTATAGATGAAGCCAACACGTATGTTCCCGTTTGGTGCACCACCATCTTGACCGTCCACAGGTGCAATATCAGTCCACTCATAAGCTGGACCGCCGACCGCTTTAATCGCATCAATTAATGCTTGGTAGTTTTGATCCGCGTCTGTTCCACCAGCACTTTCGCCGTTATTATCCTGAACCTCAACTAATCCGATGATATCAGGAGTTTTAAGATTATTGAAAATTGATTCAGCAATTTTAGCTGTTTTTTCTGTTTCTGCCTGTGTATAGTTCTCCATATTATAGGTAGCAACAGTCAGCTTATCTGAAGCTTTCTCAATATCCGTCGTTTCTTGTGTATAACTACTTTCAATTAACTCTGGTAGATCGGCTTCATTCGTTAAAATTTTATAGTTTTGGAATGAATAGGATACTACACCTGTTACCGTACCATTGAATTGGTCGCCTGTTTTTGCAACAAAATCTCTGTTACCAAATAAAAGATGAAGTCTTTCTGGGTTCATATTATCTTTTGTGATTGGAAGTCCGCCTGGAGTCGTATAAAGTTTACCTTCTACTTTTCCAGCAATAACCGGCACTTCACCATACTTTTGAGGGGCAACTGCGATTGGACTTTCAATAGAAACACGCATTCCTTCTAAGCTTTCATAGTAGTCAATGCCATCTTCACTTGGATCAAACACTCCAAATTGGTCATTATCAACTACTTGGGACGGAACGGTGTCTTTATCAATTACTATTGGGGTTGGGAGTTCTAAGTTGCTTGCTATTTTTGTTACTGAACCATTTTGTGCATTGATCTCTGTCATTGCAAGGTCAGTATCAAACCTATCACTATATCCATCGAGGACCCATTCTTTTACAAGTCCATTAACAGTTACATGATCACCTAAAGCAGCAGCATGACCTGGTTTATATACCAGAATCCCTTCAGAGGTTTTTACATCATCATCAGGTGTTACTGATTGCATATAGAAGTTGCTTGAATCGACTACATATGTGACGATTCCTTCTACCGCCTTAACATTTTGATCCTTATAAGGAGATACGTGAGCAGCTCCTTGGATGTCATAAATTTTTAATCCTTCAACACCTTCAAATGGAGGGTCAACTGGATCGGTCGCAGGTGGTTCAAATCCAATATAAGATGGACTTTTCAAACCTGGCACACCAAAATATGCTTCTAACGAACCAGTAATATATACTTCTCTTCCTAAATATTCTGGGTGTGCTTTTAAATTAAAATTAATTCGCAAATCATTATTTGGAAGTTGAACTGGTATAATCTTTGTTTTATCTGTCTCAGTTGGAGAGTCTGCAATTGCTAAGTTTGTCTCTACGGTGAATGGTGGTGTGTGTTGATAACTAGGGCCACTATTTGTAACCCCTACAATATACCCCTTCACGGTTGCTGTTCCGGAGTTATTGGCAATTGCTTGTTCGACCGTTATGTAATTCTCTGCTGCACTAGCACTGCTGATATAAGGCAGTACGTAACTTGCGAGTAAAGTAAAGATGGTGGTTAAGATGAAGAGCTGCTTTCTAAAAAATCTCAATGTTCCTACCTCCTAGTAATGTCGTTCGAATGTTTATACCTTTGATGTTATGGTAATAAACAACCTAATAGGCATCCCCCCTTAGTTTGATCGGAACCTGGCAAAAAACATTTATACATTTACTCCTACTCTATTAAAACCAGTTTCCTTGAGCTTTTAGTCACGCACTTTTATTTTAGTACATGGGTATCTATTAATCTACATCATTTACCAATCTTTTCTAGGAATTCACGGAATTTACAGAAACTTTACGATTGAAAAACTGATATTTTTTCGATCGTATGAATCATGTCGATTTTTATCGAGATATATTCGTTTTCTGAAAATTAGTAATAGTGTATGATAAAACAAATGCTAAATTTTAGGAGGATGATAATGTGCCGCTCCTGCATATGAAAGAAATATACACACCTCTTAAACTGGTTGGAATTAAGGTGTTTAAGTGCACGGATGGAGATACATATATTAAATTTTGGAACAAGCCACGCAAGAAATTATTCTCTTAATGTGATCTTTCCTAAAAAAAGAGCTAACTCTAGTAAAATATAGAGTTAGCTCTTTTAACAGGTAACCTTATTAACGAACGATGCTCTCTGACTCGATTTGGTTGACTGTTCTCTTTCTTTTTTCAAAATATAGGAGAATTATATATGCAAGTAAAACAATACCTGCAAATATTTCTACCGCAAACTCATAGTAATACCAAGAAATAGTAACAGTTACATCATATAAAGAGTGTATACATACGGTAACCCAAAGATTTCTCGTCCATAGTAGAATCAGGCCAAACAACAACCCCATACTAGCTAGCGTCACAATTGTACCGATTTGATAGTTCCACGATGCCTCAACTGCTAATGTATGGTCAATCCCGAAAAGAATCGATGTGACAACCAGAGAAATCATTAAGAAAATATCACGCGATCCTTTTTCCCATCGCTTTGGAAAAATCCTTTTGAAAACGAGGAGGAGCAAAACCATATAGCCGAGCCGCCAAACTTCTTCCAGTCCAGCTAATAAATCGCTAAAAATATCGTATCCTACCGTATCCACCTCATCGAGTATGGTCCATGAGGGTTCCATGGAACCCTCATCAATAACGGGTAGATCCGTGTATTCTTGAACGTATTCTTCGTACTCACTGCTGTATTCCTCAAATACATTTGCAGAAAGAATATGGACTACTGTACTCCCCATGAAAAAAAATAGAAAAGCACCTGTGACTTGGAGCCATAACTGCCGTCTAGTCTTACTGACCTCCTTGTTTAATTTGCGATGCAGTTTGATTCCGATAAAAAAAGAGGCAACCATAATCGCATCATAAAGACTGCTCGCTAAATAGCTATATCTGCTCAAATAAAGGACAATTTCTACACCTACCGTAATGACGAGAAGGGCAAAGAACAATCGTTTCGTAAGAGGCTCGGTTAAATGATCTATCATTAAATTCATTCCCTATCATATGTTTTTATATAGTAATAGATTTAATGTAGCATAGTTCTTTTATTAAATCAGCGAAATTATTATCCAATATTTACAAAAAAAACTGCTCGACTTATACTTAATGATAAGTTTAACGAAAATTCGTAGAAAAAGAGGCCTAGATAATGAAACGGATTATTTCAGTTATTTTATTGGTAGTCGTTTTATTTATTTTATCGGAAACAAACCCCGGGCGCTCTGAGTATATTGAATATATAACTCATGAAGCGATGGACCAATCTTCGAATGTACTAGAAAAGGGCATTCTATCATTGGCTGGTAACAAGGTCTTTGATATTGGAACCACACATAAAGATTACATGCTATTTACAATTTACAAAACAGATTTCACAGAAATTGGAATGGGACGTGTTACTTGTCTCGGTGTATTTAATCAATTCTTTCCGATTTCAAAAGAAGAATAAGAAACAGACCAAATGGGTGCCATTTGGTCCTTTTTATTTTACTTTTTATGTTAGACATATGGTTTGAAATCCGGATCATACTGAAATTTTACCCTAACCAGCCGTTTCGTCGTATCTTCCAGGCTTCCCCAATTTTCTTCTGGATGAGCATCTAATAAACTACAAAGTCTGAGAATCCGTTCTTTTGGAAAAAAATCAATAAACTCTTGGATAAATTCAGAGAACTCATGAATATACAGCTTCATTCTAAGTGTGGAACCTGTAACCGAAATCAGCGAGTCCATCCCAAAATCTCTAACTACTTCAATTCGAAACTCAACAAAATAGGAAATAACCTTCTTGGTAATAAGCATGCGGTTAATTTTTAGCACCTCAAGTGCATATTTCACAAAAGATTTATCATATGATGAAGGAATAAGCTGTTCTAGTTCCAGCTCCATGTCTTTGCGGAGGGGCATTCGATTTAAAGCCTTGACACTGCAGATTTTCAGCTGATCGTTGTCTATTAACTCACTAATTTCACGGAGCTTATCATAACCAGCAGCCACATTTCCAAGCTTAACATCAGTCTTGGCACAGTCGCTGTCATATTGAATTCCTGCCTTGATCCGTATTAAATCAGAAAAAAACAACTGTTTTAACTGGGTGTAATATTCACTTTTTATAAAAATAAACATTAATACCAGATAACAAAATAGGAAGAGTAAACCAACAATTAGAGAATAATAGAGCATGGCAAGTGTCGGGGCAAAAATAATACCAGCACTTACAAAAACTAGAATGAACATGATCTCAGAAAATACACGATTCTTTAGAATTGACCTTGCATGAATTTCGATTCTAATATATCTGCTCCCGCATTCAGGACAGCTTTCTTCCTTCATCACCGTATAGCGCTGACATTTCTTACACATTTTCAATTTTTGGAATCTAAATGCAGCCCTATTTTTCTTTATGAGCTGAGCAGCCTGTTTAGCCAATCTGATCACCTTCATTCAGTAATGTAATAAGGGTATCATCGATGTTTTCAAAGTCTCCGCTTTTCTTTTTATTTTTTAGCAGCTTAATAAATTTCCATACCAAGATGACAACTAAGAAACCAGTAAAAACTAGAATATACATCCCTACACCCCCTTCTATATTTAGTAGAGAAAATATGGCATTTAACATGGTTTTTACCGACCAATATGATTCGCAAGAGCGTCTTCATATTTATACTGCCAGTGGAGGTTGACCTGATGAAAAAATACATTAGTAGTTTGATAATCATCCTATTCATATTTTGCGATATTAATGCCTTCCATGTACATGCATTAAATTCCTCTAAAATGGAAGCGATGCTCGTGGTTGATGTCAGTAAATCCATGCAGACAAGCGATCCTCATCTCATCAGTAATGAAGCGATGAAAATGTTCGTGGATATGGCCTCAATAAAAGGAGATAAGATTGGCGTAATCGCCTATGCCGACGAAGTGATGAGAGAAAGTGCCCTCGTAAAAATCCGTTCCGAACAGGATAAAAATAATCTTAAAAGTTTTATAGACTCCCTCGCAAAATATCCGCATACTGACATTTCCGTTGGGGTGAAGGAAGCGTTAAAGCTATTAGATATGGGCCATGAGGAAACGTATTTTCCGCTGATTGTCCTGTTGGCGGATGGTAACAATGACCTTAGTAAAGCTAAAGGAAAAACGTCAAAAGAAGCAGATGATGAGCTTACAGAGGCAGTTGCTGCTGCAAAAGAAAAGGGCTACCCAATTTATACAATCGGCTTAAATGCTGACGGAAAACTCAATAAGGAGGTCCTTCAACATGTTGCAGAAGGGACGAATGGAAAGTTTTTCGAGACCACAACTGCAGATGACTTACCGGGAATCATCAGTGAAATCTTTGCCAGCCATCTAAAGTTAAAGATTGTCCCCGTTGAACAACTTACCAGCAATGGCGACTTCCAAGATATCCACATCTACGTTCCAAATCAAAATGTGATTGAAGCTAATATTTCTCTCATCTCAGACCAGCCAGTAGAGATTAAATTACTCGATCCTTCTGGCAATGAGCAGACCATTCCATCTAACCAGCTCCTACTCTCAAAATCAAAGTCCTACTCTATGTTGAAATTAGTCAACCCTGAAGAAGGAGCTTGGACTCTCAAGGTTAAAGGAGTCCCCGAAGATAAAATTGATATCAATCTTATTTTTAATTATGATTTACAGCTTAAACTGAAGTCACTCCCTAACGAACGTTATAAGACTGGTGACACCGTTAAAATCACATCCTTCTTTGAAGATAACGGCATGCAAATTTCGTATGAAGACCTATATAAATCAATGAAAGCAACAATCCTTGTAAAGGATTTAGACACAGGAAAAACAGTGGAATACTTGATGAAAACCGCTGACGATGGATTTACCGGAGAGTTTCAGATCGGTAAAGCATCGAATTATGAAGTGGCAGTAAAGGCTGAGGCTGATAGCTTTTTTCGCGAAACAGAATCACATCAACTCTCTGTAGAAAAGTCATCTAAACCTGAAGCTGTCAAAGTCCAACCGGAGACAACCACAGGTGAAAAGAAAGCAGTTTGGCCATATATCGCTGCCGGTGCTCTGATCCTGCTTGCTGCCATTACCATCTTGCTGATAGCTATCCGTCCTAAACGAGGCTTTACCGGTCAAATAGTAGTGGAAATCAAGAACGAGGACACAGGCGAACGGTCAAACCCGCAATATAAAAAGCTCAAAACCTTTAAAGGAAAACTGCGGCTGCATCAGCTGCTAGCGCTCGCACCTGAGTTTTCAGAAACGGAACAAATTATTTTCAAACCGCATGCTTACGATACCTTGTTAATGACAAATGCCTCAGACTGCACGATTGAAAAAAGCGGACGGGCAATTGATGCCAGAAAAGGCCTGCAAATTAAACGGAACGATCGGCTTAGGATTGTACTGAAAAAGGTCAACAAGTCCATATATATAGAGTATATAAGCTAATTTGAAAAAAGGAGCCGGCTTAGGACCCCGAGCTCCTAGGCGCTGCAGCTAGCCAATGAGAACAATTTGGGAGGGAATATAAATGAAAGCATCGGTAAGAGAACATATACAGCAGTTAGATGTTTCCTTAGGCGGAGGCATTATTTCTGAAAAAATCCGAGTCGACACGATCGACAATCCAATGCTTGTTATCGGCTTAGGAGGTACAGGCATTGATGCCCTGCTTAGGTTAAAGTATCAAGTGAATCGCCGTTTTAAACTCCCGCAAGATCCATTATCAAAAAAGAAACGCGAAAAACCAAATAATATCGAATTCCTCGCATTAGAAACAAATGAATATGACCGTAATAAAAAATACAAAAACATTGGCTTAGACCCAAATAAAGAGTTTGTCTTGTTATCAAATCCGGAAATTGGCGGTCTGCTCCAAAATCGCAGCACGATTGAACCATATATTAAAGAGTGGTTATCACCAGAGCTATTGATTACTGACGGCATCAGCGGCGCATCCGGTGTCCGTCAGGCCGGACGGCTTCTGCTTTTTACAAAAATCAATCAAGTCGTTCAGACGATTGAAAGAAAAATCGATTCAGTCCTAGAAGGTACAGGAAAAAAACTATACGTCTTTATCCTAACCGGATTGTCAGGCGGTACCGGCAGTGGCTGCTACCTTGATATCTCCTATATTACAAGGGGAATCATCGAAAGAAAGTATGGTTCAACTGGTGTAGATAAAGTTAGTATGCTTGGCTATTTATTTACACCCGATGTTAACCTTTCAAAGCGCGGACTTAGCTCTCATACGGTCGAATATATTGAAAAAAATGGCTATGCTGCATTAAAAGAACTTGATTACTGGATGAATGTTGATGAGCGAAATGAGCGGTTCAAAATGAAATATGGCAGTTTACTGAATGTTAACTCTCCTATGCCTCCGTTTAATCTTTGTCATTTAATTTCCGGAAAGAACCTGGAGGGCAAATGGCTCGAAAATGCTTATGACTACTGCATGAACGTTACGGCCGAAAACATCACTAATTTCATGGCAAATGAAGACAAAAAATCAGGTGAAGAGTTTGCCATACATGACTATATCAGCAACATCCGCACCAACATCGCCCAAATGCCGAAGCCATATGCCGTTAACTATCAATACAACATCATCGGTGCTAGTATGGCCGAAATCCCCTTAGAAGAAATGACCACGTATGTTGGCTTTAAACTGTTTGAAAAAATGCACAGGATGTTTGAATCAACTCCTGAACAATCAGATGTAGAGCAGTTTGCCGAAAGGCTACGGCTTGACCCGGATTCAGTCCATCAGCGGTTTAATGAGCGCGTACCGGAACCACTATCAGGTTTTGAAAACAGCGACCGATTTTCCTATAACAATGTCATTAGAAACTCAGTTATTAATATCGATGAGGAGCTGGACAGAGAATTTTTACTAAAAGCTAAGGAGCAATATCGGAAGTGCAAGCGTCAGCTGCCAGGTGAAATAATCGAAGAATTTCGCCGCCATATGGATCGTTTATTCCTGCATCCGAAAAAAGGTCCGATTTATGCATCACGATTAGTTTTCTCTAATGACGGGTTCTGTTTACTGAAAACCATTCAGGTGTATATTGATGGACTTCGCAATCGGTTAGAACGTCTTCCAAGGACCATTCAATCCGAAACGGATTATGCCTATAACAAGCTAGAGGATGCAAGAAGTGCGTTTATTGCAAAGGATCGTAGAAAGAACGCTTATATAGAAGCCAAACTGAATGAGTTTGATGCCCGTGCCGAGAAAGCCCGTATAGAAGAAATGATTGAATTCTATGAAGATGTATTCCAGCTTTTAAATAACCAGCATGCTAAGATCTATGAAGTTTATAAAGAAATCCTTGAGACGCTGAAAGGAATTTTCCAAAAAAACGCTGATATCCTCGTCAATGGAGAAGATGTCAAACATGATTCAGAAGTCACCTATTACTGGCATTTAGTCAGTGTCCCTGACGTTGCTCGTGAAATTCAGCAGATGTTTGACTCCAAAGACGGTGAGCTACTCGTACAGCAATGGTCAGAGAAGCTCCTAGAAAAATCTGTCTACTGGATCAATGACAATGATGTTGATGTGGTTGGTACAGTTTCGGAGTTTTTAACCGACCAATTCGGAGAACTAATTACGAAGTCGATGGAAGATTTCCTTCGCTTAAAGTACGGTGCTGACAAGCCGATTGACCAAATCATTGAGCAAAAGATTGCTGCACGTTTGGACCGTGATGCTCTCCCTGTCTTCCATCTCGCAAACAGTAACGGCCAGCTTCATTTCCCGGAGTGGGGGTTTGTGTCTGTTCCTGTTAAAGCCCCGAATATTTTTAATGGAATTAAAAACTTTGAAAAACATGCGTTAAGTCATTCGCGGTTCACGATTAAGGAAAGTGACCTAAAAAATCGAATCTTCTGGTTGAACACGAAGAATGGTGTTCCATTGTATGCCTACGCTCCTTTACACATTTATGAAAAATCTTATGAAAAGACCATTTTAGAAAAAGAGGGAATCGGCAGACATCTTGTTCAAACGGAGAAAGAAAACTGGGTTTACCTCCCTTCCCCTATTCCGGAAAAGTCTTGGGGAGATACGTACCGTAATGAGCGTGTGCATCAATACAATCGTGAGATCCGTGAGTTATTTGACCAAGCACAGCACTTTGGCTGTATTGTCGAAAAGGACAGTGAGCAAAACACTAGTGCCCGCTATCAATGCCACTTTACCAAACCGCTGTCACTAGAGCTATTTTTTAAAAAACATGAAGTTGACCCAAAACGGTTACGTAAGGCCACTCTTGGGAATTTAAAACGTGCCCTGACAGAACTTAAAAGTATGTTGAGTGGCGGAATGGAAGCTGATGGAGCAAATGACATATTTGGCAGTACGACATTAGAGCTGGCTAAGGAGAATTTCATCCGTTCACCAAAACTGATTGAAAGAATCAAGCTGGAAGTAAAGAAGTATCGTCAGCTCGAAGAACATATCAATATCATTCAAGAATTTATTGGTTCACAGAAAAACAAGGAAACAACCATCAACCAATTTATTGAAGCACTGTATACAAGGACCATCTGCAAGCGCGGTGCATTGTATGTTTACGATAAGGAAGTAGAAGAAGATGCTTGGGAGCCATTAGTACATTTATTAAAAACAACTCAATTCGTGGAATATGAACTGTTTAAGTCATTTACAGCACTAAAGCCAAGACAACTTGAACAGCTTCTGAAAAAATCAGAGAAACGGAGCCAGGAATTGATCCATCAAGAAGGAACTAAGCAGCTAATTTTTGCTCTAGAAGAAATGGCCTCGGCCTATCAAAAGGAAAAGGAAAACCTAGATTACGATTATCAAGACCTTGCAAACGGCGAGGAACTGTACGAGTTCTATAAAGAAATGGTAATGAAGGTATCAAGTATGCTGCGACAGTTGAAATCATAAATAGAAACCACCAGGACACTAGCTACTTTGGCTGGACAGAAACAAAGACCACATGATTGCCACATGTGGTCTGGTACCATCTTTTCAACATAGGGGGAACTAGTTTGAGACACTTATTACAAAGCTACGCTGAGGCTTTTTCAAAGCAGCTTGAAGAAGTAACACGTGGAGATACAGAGCAGCGCAGTGTAAACCATCCAGTTGTCTTCTTATTTCTTGGTGATCAGGTTTGTGATGCTCTTGCATCGATTATTTATATAAATGAAGGAAAATGGCACAACAGCTCTGGAGTTGTTTATTTCCATGCCTATCAGTCTAAAACATTGAATCAGGAAAATGTCCTCTCCTTCAAGCTTCCAGAGGTTGAGACAGACCGAAAGTTTCAAAGAAAGCTAATCTACGAAAGTTTTTATCAGCATGACACTAGGCTGATTGAACTTAATCAAACCTTCCGCAGGCTGTCTTCGAAAATAGGCGAATACGGCAAGGTTTATTCGTCTTTGCAAAAGCTGAACCTTTGTGTCATTACAAGAATTGATGACCCGATGAATATCCTTATTCAGGAGTTTACTTTACTACTAAAAAGCATTCTCAAAGAATCCTATAAATCGGTTGAAGTCGAATTGTATGGTTTAGTAACTGAAAAACAGGATGAGTCAACCTTTTCTCTTTCAGCCGCACACGGTAACAGCTTTTTAAAAGAACTTGATCAGTATCAACAGGATGAGTATACCTTCAAGGAAGAACTGCAGCTGACTGAGGACTCTTTAAGACTTGCTGTTACACACTCCCCCTCCCCGCTGTTCGATCTCGTTTATCTATTAAGCGACAAAAATGAAAATGGGTTACTGACAACGGAGGCAATGGAGCAAAACTATGAACTGATTAGTCATCTTAACCTCTTAAAAAACAGAAAAATGATGTCCGATTATCATGAAAAAATGGACAGTTACAGCCATGCTGTCTTCAAGCTGGCTACTAAAGGGAACAGTTCTAAACCAGTCTATGCTTCTGCAGGCTTCAGCAAGGTGAAACGCCCTAATAAAGCTATTGCACTAAACGCTGCAAGTCTTTTTTTCACAGAAATGATTGAAAGATTAAAGCATACGAGCTCCCAGCCAGTAGAAAAAATCCTTGAGCTATTTGAACTTAGCGATTATCACTTAGAAAAACAGATTCGTGCTCTCCTTCCTTCTCCAGAGAAACTCGTGGATATGCACGGACTAATCGGTACTAGCAACTCCTATCAGGAAATTAAAAGGCTGACCGTCAAGCAGGCAGAGGACTATTTATTTGAAAATGGGGCTGAGTTGTTTTTCTCTACAAATTTTGAAGAGCCCCTGCAGCTGGGACTCACAAATATGGAATTAACCGATACAATACGGAAGCTTGTTAGTAAAAAAATCATAAATCATGAACATTACGGAATTTACTGTGCCTTCTTATGGACCTCGTCTGATGAAAAACCAAGCGCTGCAGTAGAAGTCGATCAGCTGCTGCGTACCACAAGAAGTGCACTATTAGCGGCAGAGGCTAGACTCGAGCAGCTATATCAACAGCAAGTGGATGGTTGTGATTTTAAAAGAGCACTCCTATTTGCCGATAAAAAAAACCTTAACAACTATCTGAATTTCTTTTTCGAAACAGTATACGGAACAAAATATGAAATGACCAAACTTAAAGTGAAGCTTTCGATCTTAAAGCAGTATCAACAGATTCTATATAAAATCCATCAATCCTTAGGTAAGAAAATAAATGTATTAGATGAAGTGCAATCTCTTTTAAAGCAGACTGCCGCTGAAAGTCTTTATGGTTCTGATGAATATTTAGACAAGAATATCCCTGAGTATTATCAAACCATTATCAAGGAGGTCACTGTAAGATTAAAGGAAAAACGCGGGGCAAACTTTTTCTCTGAAGAACGTTTTTTGGGCAATCTATCGAGTTTGCTCGATGAAGGTCCAAAAAAGCTGCTGGAAAGATTGCTGCTCGTTTGTAAACGTGAGGTGCTTAGTCAGGAAGAATTTCACCGCAGCTTTGAAGATGAGCTGTTAGAAAGAGCAAATGTCAAAACCGGCTACGATAACCATGAAATCCTTTCAAGAGATGCATTATTTAAGCAGCTAAACATGCGCTTACGTGAAAATGCGGCAATTCAAATAGAGGTATATACCTATTCGCAGGTACTCCGTCACGAGGAAAAATACTTCGTGGGCGATTTTTACAGCAAATTTATGACTTACGCTTTAGAGAAAGAAAATGAAGCAAACCATTGTAAAGTAGGCTGTGCCCATGAAAAAAAGAGCAGTGGAATCGAAAAGCTCGCATTAATGGGAGGATTTCAACTAAAGGACCTACTATACTATCAGAAGGCTGAACGTTACTACCAGGCTTATCTAGAAAAAGGCTATGTATTTCATGCAGAACCAATGAAGGTTAGGGGTTAAAAAAATACCGCCTTCGAAAAATTATTCCCTGAACTGTTCAAAAGGGATTATTATTACTATATAGGGGTGATGCCATGTTTATGGAACCAATTCCCTCACCTGAATATGAAATTAGGGATATAACTTGTACATTTAGAAACTCAGAAATCCACTTAACTTGGTATTGGCCAAAGGCGGTTGATTTTGTCTATCTATACAAGGCCGAAAGCGGCAAGCTTTGTCAGGCGGCAGAACTGACTATGGCAGATTTGAGGCTCTATACCCGTGAGGAGTATAAGGCAAATCAAGGTTATATTGGCAAATTAGATACGATTGGGAAAGCTTCCTATCAGATCTTTCCTTGCCAAAAGGATAATGGAAAGCTTCGTATCTTCAGTCAGGAAAACGACAAAAACCTCATAAATATATCCGGTCACAAAGCAAAAGTATATTTTTCGATTACGTATAAAAATAAATTCATGCAAAAGAAAAAAACGGTCAAAATGGCGATTATGACTGAGTTGCCGTTAGATAAAGAGCTGTTATGCTATGTCCGTAAAAGGGATTCTGTTCCCATCTCGGTTGAGGATGGAACCTGGTTCCCATATGTTAGAGATTTTCCAGCTGGTGAAACATACCTTCCAGAAATTGAAATCGACAAAAATGAGTATATCCGAATTTTTTTAAACGAGGGAAAGAATCTTGCTGAGAAGTACGAGCTGATTCCTCTATAAGTCAATGGGGATTACTGCCCGTTAATGCGGGATAGGGAGTTGATACTGTGTTTGGTCTATTAAAGAGAATGTTCGACAGAAAAGAACCAAAAGTAGAAAGATTGCCCTTTTACGATATTATTTGTCCGTATTGCTTTTCGAAGTTTCACCATGAAATGGTTGTCTTTCGCGCGGCCCATCATCGTGATGATGATGAAACCCTAGCACTTCAAGAGGATGAAATATTGAACCAATACCGAGAAAAATTTGGCCTCTCTCCGATAGACGAGCTAGAAGCGGTCATCGTTCCCTCGATGATCCCTGATGAACATAAAATCTATTCCAACAAGTTGCTGGTTGGTGTTTCTGACAAATATTCTGTCATAACCAAGAACCGCCTCTGCCCTGAATGTCATAACGACCTACCGGTAACAGCCGGTAAACATCCGAGTAATATTGTTTCAATTGTTGGTGCGACTTCAGTTGGGAAATCAGTATACATGACTTCATTAATTCATTCCTTGCAGCGAAAAACAGCTAATAATTTTAATGCTGCCTGTATTCCGCTCGATAATACGATCAGCAGAAGGTTTCGCCAAGAATATGAAATTCCATTGTTTGAGAATGGCAGTCTGTTAGAGTCGACACGGACCACTAGAAGGCAAGAGCCATTTATTTTTCAATTTGTCTTTAAAGATGAAGACACTCCGCCGTTGACACTAGTATTCTTCGATGTGGCTGGTGAAGGTTTGACGGATAAGGAATATATTAAACTTCACGCTGCCCATATTAAAAACTCAGCAGGGATATTATTCCTAGTAGATCCCATGCAGATCCGCACCATTCGTGAAAAGCTCATATATCAAATGGGTGAAAATCCTGGAGAAATTGTTGGTCAAGCAGAAGAGCCTCGCGAGGTAATTATCTCTTTATTTGGTGACTTCATTGTTCACCAGGAAAATAGCAGAACTAGCATTCCTACTGCCTTTGTCTTAACAAAGAGCGACCTGTTACATGCGCTTAAGGATGAAGACGGTGAATATTTTAGACAAAACAGCAATGTTTTCCGCAATGTCAGCCACCAGGATTATCTAAATCTTGATGAATTCGAAAATATTAACGGTGAAATCCGGCGCTTCCTTGAAAAAGTTGACCTCCCCTTTGTGAATGCACTTGATGTTTATTTTAAGGATACCTCATTTTTTGCCATATCAGCGCTTGGAAGTAATCCCGTTAACCAGCAGGTTAATGGAATTATCAGTCCCATTCGTGTTGATGAACCATTCATCTGGCTCTTATACAAGCTTGGCTTTATCGAAGGGAGACATGGGCAGTGAAAATCAAACAGCAAATCTATACTCGGGAACGAGGGGGAATCTTCCAAGCGACAGACGGATATGACACGATTGCGATATCAGAAGGTCTTGACCCATCCTTTGTGAAGAAATATTTGCACCCTATCTGCAACTATCATTCTCCTAAAACACTTATAGAGCGCGGTGAAAAGGACAGTACTCTATATCCCGAAGCCTTAACGTTTATCCAGCCTGAAACAGGAGAGTTAATAATCGGTGAAGCCGTATTTGTTCCCGCTGATTTTACCGGTCAGCGTAGCACCTTTTTCATGCATAACTATGTCATTCCTAAGTCTGGTAAGGAATCCTTTATTAAATGTCCTGCAAAGTTACTTGGAATAAGTGGTTTTAAAACAGGTTACGACATTCAATTAGGACCCGTTCTTCCTGAGTTAGATGAGATTGAACAGGATGGTATGGTGTTCAAGCCGCGGATGGACGAGCTCCTTATAGAGCTGGGCATTACAGAAACCATTTTTAAACAGCTGCTATTTGCGGTGATGAACTCGATTTCTGGAAAGAAAAAGGTCTTTATTGCCCTGAAAACACCAATAAAGGATTATTCGAAACAGGCTAAAAAGCTTTTAGTATTGCTTATTACCTATCTCCCCTACCCTTACCGTAATAAGCTCGGCGCTATGACTTTTACAAGTGCACCAGAAGGTAAAAAATATATTCATATTATGTTTTTTGAACCCGGCACGATTAACTATAATGACCGTACAATGGAAAAACAGTATATCTTTGACTTCACGACGGGCAGTATAACAGGGGTTGATCTTTTTGGGATTCAGCATGAGTATTTGGAATTTGCATGGCAACATGCTTCTGCTTCTGAGACTCTGAATGATTTCTTTGCCTTTGCTGAAAGGACTCTATCGGGCCTGCCGGAAGCTGCTCAGCTTGAAATAGCTAGTTACTATCAGTTAACCGCGTTATATCAAACGCTGGTAAAGGGCGATCTATCCTTTTATAAAAAGAACAAACCGGGCTTTCTTAACAGTTTGCTGAAGTTTTTGCAGGCAGATAAAGATCAGAAAACAGACTTAGTTACACTGTTTATCCAACTTATACAAAAAGGAAAATTCGATATAGATTCTGAGACAATTGTTGAACACCTAAAGACGGTTCTTGAGTTCAACCGGCTGGAGCCTAATGAAGAAACACTTATTTTTATAAATGAAATCCTCTCACAAACAGAGGATGAACCTGTTTTCCATCAACTCTGGCGCGTCATTGAAGCGGACAAGGTGTCATATCCCTCCGTCCTCCAATTTCTCAATAACAGTTTTGATCTAGTGCGTCTATTGGAGCGGCATCTGGATGAAAAGTTTAAGCCAGTTACACAAATGGAAGACCTTCTTGATGTGGTAAAAAAGCTGATGACGATCTTCCCAGGTCTTGTGAAAAATGAACATTTCAAGACGCTTATGCTCAAAAAGTCAGTCAGGGCGGTTCAGTATGCGCCTGATCCGGTTATCCCTGTCCAATTGATAAAAGACTGGGAAGTCAGCCATTACCATACTGAGTTTAAAGATTTTATGATGGTCTGCTCAGAGAAAGCATTGCTTGACCGAATTGACTTGGAAACGATTTCCCTTCAAGATATCAGTACATTCGGCAGGATAAGCTCCGGCAAGCTCAATGTTAAGGGATTGAAAAACGAGGAGGCTCTTAATAAGCACTTGATTCTGATGGTGTTACATGACCTTTTCAGTACCCAAACCTTTTCGCCAGCCTTATATCTTAAGTCATTATCTGAGAGTAACCGTGAACAGCTTAGAGCGGTTATGAAAAAAGTGCTTTCTAAGCATATAGCTAAACCATACTTTGAGCATATACTGTTCGCGTTCGATGATAACCAAGGCGGCAAACACTACTCACAGCTTTTTAACTATTTAAGTAAACATGCAGATGACCACACCATGCTGGCATTTATTAACTGGACCTTAAAGAATGGCAGTGCAGATTTTGATTATCGTCGTTCACTGAAGAATTACCTTATCTATAACACTAACTCTATTTGGAAAAATAAAGCCGTCCGGAAAGACCTACTGAACATTCCAAACTACAGTCTTAAAAAAATTCTTAAGGATGTCCAAACAGAAACAGCCAGCGGATTTGTAAAATTCATAAAAAAGTATGGCATTCATCTGTCATTAGGGCTGGGGATTATTATACTAGGTAGCGGTGGCTATTATATAAATGAAACTTTCTTTAATAAAGAGGCTAAAGTGTCCGCATCAAAACCTAGCACTCCCGCCGTTACGAAAACAGCACTTGAAGAGACGATTGTAAAAGAAGATCCATTAGCCACATTTATCTACTGGACTGGTGCTGAACCATTGGAATTATTGGTAAATGAGCAGCAGCTTACTTTTGGGTTTAGCGATGTCGAACGTCCCGGAAAACACCTTACTTTAACCGAGGGTGAGTACACAGAGACGATTGACCTATCTGTGGCGCTAAAGGAAAACCCTTTCAATGAAAGTGGCGGGTTACTAAGCGACTATTCTTTATACATTAAGAAGCATGATTTTGATGGGAGTCTGCCTCAGGAAATCATCTTCGTAGCAAGAAACAGTATAAAAGAAACCTTTGTATGGATTTATTCCTATCAATCTAGCCCAAACGATGGTGAAAATCGACTTACACCTCTTTTTGCAAAGCTAGGAAGATATGGAGTGCGACTGGAAGAGAAAAAGCTAACATTATTGGTTGACAATGGGCTGTCAGAGGAATATTTAATAGTGAATGAGGAATTTATCCTACAATAAGCTTTATTAAGAGCATCCGTTTGGGTGCTTTTTTACTATATTACTGAGAAAATTTCACAAAACTTCCATTAATTCGTCATAAAACTTCATTAATTATAAAATTCCTTCAAATATTTCTTGATTTCGACAATTCATTAACTCTATTATATTCATTGTAGGAATTTTTTTCCTAGGTGGAATTTTCAATTTAATTTTTCTCAAATAAAACTAGCATAGGATGGTAACCTTAATGGTATTTGACGGTATTATTTTCTCGTTACTCGTGGGTTTTTTTCGAAAGGGCAATTTAATAGGCTTTGCACAGCTTAAGTTAAAGTGGGGCTGGGTTTTCCCTATCTTATTAGTAGTTCAATTAGTCGTTTTCACGTATCAAAATGACTATGATTTTCTTGCACTAGCTAGTAATTATATATTCATAGCAGTCTATGTAATTGGATTACTGTTCCTTTTTCTCAACCGAGATAACCCAGGATTTACAATCATTTTCGTTGGTGTTTTGCTGAATTTTATTGTAATGGCTGCCAATGGCGGGAGGATGCCAGTATCCTTGAACGCCGCTTCAATATTAGAACCTGGATATCTCGATGTCCTTAAAGAACAGCTATATGCTAAACATGCCGTTTTAACGGAAGCTACTAGACTCGGGTTTCTTGGGGATATCATTCCTATCACCAACCCATACCCAAGAACTCAAATTATTAGTATTGGTGATATTATCATGAATATTGGTGTTTTCATCTTTATTCAGCACCTCATGCTTAAACACTCAAATGGGAAGAAGCGGATCCTTTCCTTGAAAGGAGGTGAAACGAGATGAAACAACAAAAACCTGAAGGCATCAAATTAACTGGAATTTTGTTTAATGCAATTATTATTGGTTCTGTAATTATTGCTTTAACATCTGGAATGAAACTTATATAATATTAAAAAGGGAGAAGCAGTGTTTAAATGCACTTCTCCCTTCTACTATTTTTTAGATATGAGTGATTAATATGGCGAGAATGAAAAGACCTGAAAACCTTTATTTATTTGTGATTACCATACTTGGAACCATTATGTTCGGAGTCCACATTGATTTTACAAACACACCAGATATGTACGTTGCTTTCGCATTGGTTGCAGCAATATTACTCCTAAATCACTATACAATCCCCATCCCTCCAGAGGGAAATTCTATATCAATGGACTCAGCTATCTACCTAGCCAGTATTTTCTTATTTGGCTTGGGTTTTACTTTAGAAGTTTTATTAATTAATTCACTTATATATTTTATGTATAAATGGAAAATTGCCTGGTGGAAGCATTTATTTAATTTCTCCATCTATAGCATTATGATTGTAGCTGCTAACTACCTTTTTACCCTTACAGGTGGAATAGTAGGTGAAATGAATACAAATAATTTATTGCCTTATATACTATCGCTAAGTGCTTATTTTATTTTAAATACAGTTTTGATTAGCTTATACTTCTTCCTGCAGCAAACTGAAAGCTCAATTAAGTTAATGAGTGGGATTATTAAAGATAAAACCTTTATCGTTAGCTATTTGAGTACACTATTACTTTCAATTGTTCTTGGAATCATTCTTGAAGGACATCCTATTTTCGGTCTCTTTTTGTTTGTTTGCATTGCCATTCTCTTGTCCTTAGCTTTTAATCAACATTTTCAGTTATATCAAGAGACCCTCAATAAAGCCAACATGGATTTCTTGACTGGTCTGAATAACCATGGCTATTTTAAAGAACTTTTGGAAGAGGAAGTGGCAGCGGCGAAAGAATCTGACCAGCCTTTAAGTGTCGTTCTGCTGGATATCGATGATTTCAAAAAGTACAATGACCTATACGGCCACATACAAGGCGACCATCTACTTCAGGAATTTGGCTCTCTTTTAAAGAAAGAAGCTGAGTTACAAAATTATGTTGTTTCGCGTTATGGCGGTGAAGAGTTTTCAATTTTAATGCCGAATACAAATCGCCAAAAAGCTTATATGTTCATGAATGAATTGCGAAAAAAAGCAAATGACACTTACTATAAAGGTGTTGAGGGGCTTCCATACGGCTGTCTATCCTTCTCAGCAGGGATAGCAGAAAGTGAAAAGGAAACCTACAGCGTTTCCGAGCTTCTTAATAAAGCAGACCAAGCGATGTATGCAGCAAAGGATCAAGGGAAAAACCTCGTACAAGTCTATAATCAGCATTCTGAATATTCCGTCCATCGCTCTCTATCACTTGAAAAAGACATAGAGGAAGCCGAACAGCAGTTAAAAATTTTTCTCTCAAAGGATGTTTATACGTATCGGCATAGTAAGCGCGTATATCAATATGCAGTTGACTTTTCTCGTCTGCTGAATTTAAGTGATCATGAACGAAAGACATTGATCCTTGGCGCGCTTATACATGATATCGGAAAAATTGAGATACCGCGGGACTTGTTAAACAAGAAAGGAAAACTTGAGTCTCATGAATGGGAAACGATGAAAAAACATGTAACTTGGGGAAAGGAAATTATTGCAACGAATAAGAAACTAGAAGACCTAATCCCCTTAGTCGAACTGCATCATGAACGCTATGACGGCAGGGGCTATCCCTACGGATTAAAAGGAAAGTCCATTCCTAAACTTGCCCGGATCCTTTGTTTAATAGATTCATTCGATGCAATGACCACCGAGCGGCCTTATCAAAAGACGAAGACATTTAAAGAAGCTATCGTCGAACTTCGCGAGTGTGCCGGTAAACAGTTTGACCCCCAATTCGTCGAACCGTTTATCAGCATGATCAAACAACAAGACGAAACAGGAGAACTAGAAGAACTTCTTGAAGCAGTCAACAGCTAAAAGTGATAAAAAGCCCTTTCATGAATTCATGAAAGGGCTCTTCTATCGTTACAAATGCACTTGCCACCTCAACTGTCCACCTGAGACGGACAAATCAGCTAATTTGTCCACGAGCGGTGACAGGCACCGAGTTTAGCAACGAGTTTAGTAGCCTAACCCATGGTCGAAGCCAAATAACACTCCACCCGTTTGGTTGTAGATTGTTACAGGCAATTTACCTGTTGGGTTGTTTTTTCCAAAGATTGTGTTGACGGCTGCTTCAAAGCTGGCCGGTCTTGTTCCGTATTGGGCTAGATAGGCATCAATATTTGGATAGGCCATGATATCATATGGATTGCGGATTCCTATGCCGATTACTTGTGCCTCCGTTTCGGTTATCATCTGGTTAGCGAGTTTCATGATGTTCGTACCTGGAGCCCTCGCCCCAGCGGTAGAGGTATTTGTTCCCACAATGATATATTTTGCTTGTTTGGCTATTGTCAGGTTGCTTGCAGATAACGGTGCTGTGGTATTAATCACGGTTATGTTTCCTTGATGCTTATGCAGCTCAGCACCAATCGCAACAGCACTCGAACCAACTACTACAATTTTATCTCCTGCAGCAGCATTTAGCGGCATTACCCCTTCATTTTTTACAAGTGTGATTGATTTCTCTGCAGCTTCCTTTTCTACAGCTTTATGTTCAGCTGATCCTACGATTTGGAGTGCATTAGCGATTTTTTCATCAATACTCTTCTCTACCTCTGCTTTAACAATGCCGCGATTTAACTTTAGGGTTAAAATACGCTCTACTGACTGTTCGATTCTTTCGATCGGTATTTCACCGTTGTTTACTGCATCATAAAGGCCATTCGCCACGAAATCAAGTCCTACGGGCATAAGTACAATATCAGACCCTGCTTTTACAGTCCTAATTGCTGCATCGACTTGACCAAAATGGTCTGCAATCGCGAGCATGTTCATCGCATCTGTAATGATCAGGCCGTTGTAGCCCATTTCTTCTCGCATAAGGCCCGTTAGGACTTTATGTGAAAGGGTTGCTGGGACAGGGATGACTGCGCCGGTCTTTTTAGAGATGGCTGTTGTATCATCGATTTTTGGAAAAGTCACATGAGCCGTCATTACCGCATCAATCCCGGCATTCATTGCTTGCTGGAACGGATATAACTCCACTGCTTTTAAGCGTTCGATATCATGTGGAACCGTCGGCAATGCTATATGTGAATCTGTCGCTGTATCACCGTGTCCTGGAAAATGCTTGGCCGTTGCTGCAGTTCCGCTGGCTTGGAGCCCTTTGATATAGGCATTGCCCATTTTGCCTACCATTTGGGGATTTTCACCGAAGGAACGAACACCGATAACCGGATTATCTGGGTTATTGTTCACATCTAACACAGGAGCAAGATTCATATTGATTCCAAGTGAGTGAAGCTCTTCTCCAATTGCCCTGCCGACCTTTTCCGCGACTTCTTCAGATCTTGTCGCTCCAAGTGCCATGTTCCCGGGCATATGTGTTCCAGACTGTAGACGTGTTACAATTCCACCTTCTTGGTCAATGGAAATTAGCATGTTATACTTTTCGGCTGCCTCTTGGTAGGCATTTACCAGCCTGGTTGTTTGTTCAGTAGTGACAACATTTTCAAGGAATAAAATAACCCCGCCAAGATGGTAATCCTTTATCTGTTGTTCGATTTGCGGAAGCATTTCTGTGACGTTTACACCATTCCACTTTCGATAATCCGGCATCAGCATTTGTCCGACCTTTTCCTCCATTGTCATATGCTTGATGGTGTGGCCGATTAGGTCATAACGAGAGCCAGTTTCTTTTTCAACGAGTATTTCCCCTTGGTTCCCTTTATATTGGATGGAGATCCGATCACTAAACCGGCCATCACTGACAGATATAAACGTTTTTCCATTGTGGCCAGACAAAGTGACTTCTCCGTCTGCCGAAACAGAAGCAACATTTTTATTAGAAGATTGCCACGTTATATTTTCTGAGGCCATCATAAAGCGCCCGTCCTCATACACATGTAGGGGGTTTAAATCAAGCTTATTTTCCCTTACATCCCTCGTGACCTGAGGAACGTTTAAATCTATGACTAAATCAGTTACACCTGCGGCGGCGGCTAAAGAATTGGAAACTGGCATTCCTGTTAAAATTAATGCCAATACCAAAATCGAAGTCAAAAAACTCCTAAAAAAAGTGCGCATAAATTTGCCTCCCTATTTAGTTGACGCTTATTTTTTGTTGGTGGATGTGTTGTAGTGTGATAGTTCTTGGAGGTCCTAGTACGGATAGTGGTTCAACTGCTGCAGTAATTCGTTCATGAGGAAAATCCATTTAACCCTTCTAAAGTATTGACTTATTTACATTGTATAAACCACGAAATGAATTTTTCTATTCCCCCTTTATTAACTAGTTTGCTTAAAGAGTCTAGTTATGTATTTTGCTTAATAATGGTAACGCTTACATTTTTTATCATATTACGGAAGCTGTCCTATCGTCTATAGTAGTAAAGTCCTGATATAGATTTAAAAACCTTGCAAAAAATAAGGTCTGGACGAAGTTCCAGACCTTGTTTCTATTAGGATTGATCCCGCTTTTTGACTTCTTCATTCTTTTCAACAATTTGCTCTAGCTCACCTGTGTCTCCTTTGGCGTTAATAATCTCGAATAATTGATTTAAGCCTTCACTTGTTTGATCAGTTTCTTTTTTCATGAGCACACTCCGATTGTTAGACTTACAATTAATATACCCACTTATTTTTTTAACAAATCAACAATCTCTGTTGCCTTTTCTAATGATACGCCTTGAAGTGCACTATAATTTATTCTGACTGCCGTTCCAAAATGATAGCTTCCAGTACCGACAAGCCGATGTATTTCAAGGATATTATCCTTTGTAAGCCCGCTCCCAATCAGTAGTTCTGTATCCTTACAAACCAGCTTCATCTTTAGCAGCGTTTCGAGCCTGCTTGGCCAATCTCCTAGTCCCCCAGAGGTTAGAATCGTGCTAATTTCCTTATAGGTGTCTAGTTTTTTGGCTGATTGAACCGGGTCACTAGAGTAATCAATTGCTCGATGAAAGGTAACATTTAGATCACCGGTTTCTTGTAGGAGTTCTTCTAACTGACGAAAATCTATATCCCCTGTTTTATCCAGCATCCCAAGCACTACACCATTGACACCCATGGAGCCAATGGCATAAATATCTCGCTTCATTAACTCAAGAGCACTAGTTGTATAAATAAAGGAGTGACTGTAAGGCCTCACCATCACATTAACTGGGATATCCACACTTGCGGCCACTTGCTTAATCAATACGTAGCTTGGGGTCAAGCCTCCCTCCTCTAAACATGAGACAAGCTCGATCCGATCAGCTCCTGACTTTTCTATGATGATTGCATCCTCTACACTCGTAGCAATATATTCTATCAGCATCATTTACCCCCACTTATCTAGAAGATAGTTTTTTGATAAAATAAGTTTACCTAAGTTAATTAACTATAGGAATGCAGGTTATGTCGAAAACATTTGTTTCAGGACCGACAAGATTCATCATATCTCTCCGGTCTAGTTTGATATTTTTAAATGAATAATAGTAGATTGGGGTGCAAGATATGTACTTTGAAGTATTGTTAGATGCTATTTTAGGAGAACGTCAAATTTTCCATGTGGTAGAATGCCCCGTTTGTGAGAATGAAGAAGTCTATTATGAAGATGTTGAATCGAAAGAATTGATCGGCAGAGCCTGTTCACACTGTAATTTTGTTCAAAAATTCAATTTTGAAAAAGTATAAAAGAAAAAGCCGGGAATCCCGGCTTTTTGTTATATCATGGTTCCTAATTCAATTGCTTTACTATTGTGGTACAGCGCTTTCACTTTTAGCTCTGTCTTTAGTTCTTCGCAAAGACAGTCTTGCTGCAATAACTCATTATGGCGTTGTTGAAATACATGATAAAAATATTTACCCTTAATAAGCATGCTTTTTAATAACACATGAAGCCCTCCTCTAATATGGTTACATAAATCGCGGAGTTGTCGTGTTCGGTAACTGGCTGGCATCGTTTGAAAACATTAGCCCCTATAGTTTTGCGTCACCATTTTTCAATAGTTTTGCCGTTTCGTACGATTTATGTGCTTATTAAAAATATAAGTGAGTTTGTCATATTAATAAAGAGTCTATAGACCCAAGTCAGGCTGGCTTGACTCCAACTAATTTCCTTTTATTTCTAGTAACTTAAGCCTTAAGTCATTTTCCATCGTTGCCAGTTCCTGCTCGGCAATTCGGCGTTTTTGACGGCCTTCCTCTTGAATTCGCATTGTTTCTTCGAGGGTAGTAATTAAGTTTTCCTGTGTTTTCTTCAATGTTTCAATATCCACCAAACCGCGCTCATTTTCCTTAGCCGTTTCAATCGTATTTGTCTTCAACATTTCAGCATTCTTTAGCAATAAATCATTGGTTGTTTGCGAAACCTTCTTCTGTGCTTCTACCGCATGGCGTTGACGAATTAACGTCAGTGCGATGGCCACTTGATTCTTCCATAAGGGAATGGCTGTCATAATAGACGATTGAATTTTTTCAACAAGCGCCTGGTTCGTATTTTGGATCAAACGAATTTGCGGTGCACTTTGAATCGTAATTTCCCGACTTAATTTCAAGTCGTACAAGCGCTTATCTAACCGATCGGCAAACTGAATCATATCATTGACCTCTTGGAACTTCATTTGATCATTCGTTGCCTCCGCTGCTTTTTTCATTGAAGGGATTGTTTTATGATGAAGCTCCTCGAGTTTCAGTTCACCGGCTGCAATATACACATTCAGAGCATGGAAATACTCTTTATTTGTCTCGTAGAGCTGCTCAAGTAGTTTGATATCAGATAATAGAACATTCTTGCTTCGGTCTAGTTTTACACTAATCCGGTCAATCTGTGCCCCCGTTTTTTGGTATTTGGACAGTACTTCCTGAAGAGAGCCCGAGATCTTTCCAAACATACGCGCCAAAAAGGACGGCTTCCCATCCTTTAGCTCATCTGGATTAACCTCATCTAGTCTTTTCATTAAATCGGCAATGATTTCCCCCACCTCACCGATATCCTGCTTTTGGACATGCTCAAGCATCGAATGAGAAAATGACAGTAGCTTTCCCTGTGCCTGGGTACCATAAGTAATCATAGCCTGGTGGTTAGTTGGATCAATTTGTTCCGCTAATTGATAAGCTTTCGCCCGGTTTTCTTCGGGAATAACATCAATTAGTTTGACAGGCCTAGCCTCTTGAACCTGTGGTGATGCTTGTGGCTGTGGAGCAAGTTCATTGTCACCAAAAGGATTGGCAAGAATATCATCTAGTAAATTCCCAGATTTCTTTAACTGCGGAGTGTGGTTATTTTCGCTCATTTTGTCCTCCTGTTTTCTTCCTCTAATTTTGGATCATTAAGCTTCTTGATTGAATGCTTTGCTACATCAATTTCAAAATTCAAATGTTCTAGGTCATCGGAAACGATATAATATAAATCCTCCTCTAACGCCTTCGTTAGATCTGTTAAGGTTTGGCGTGTGTCGTAAAGTGAAAGATTGATTTCGTTACTCTTCTTAGGCTGTACGGATAAAAAGCGATATTTCTCCGTTAATTCGACAACAGAGTCTAAGTGAGAAAAATAGAATTTTTCAGCCTTATAAAATCGTCTTGGTTCTGTTTTCGTCAGGCTGTGGATTTTACGCGTAATCCGAAGCACATCGATCCTCTGCTTTAAGGTCGGAATATCACGAATGGAAAATAGCGCTTTGTTTAGGCGGTTTATTTTTTGCTTCGCTTCATCTAAATTCTTTTTAATATATCGGTATTCTTTTCTTGTTAGTTGGTGTTTCCTGAGAAAGCGATTTGTCATAACAGCGGATGTAATCATGGATACTGCGGCACCTCCAGCTATGGCAATGCCTGTTGTGAGCCAGAATGCAAGATCAAATCCAATATAGCTGACTAACCAAATTGTGGCAACGGACGGAACAGTCACAAACGTCTGCACTAGAAACGATATAAATCGGTTCATTTTAATCGACTCCTGACTAAAAAATTCCTAACTCTTTATACGAATAATTGAATTAGAATGTTTCACTTAATTGTAAAAAAATGAAAACCTCTGACTAGTCTTTCATTACTTCAACAATACACCATGAAACTCCTGCAATCCATAGACCACAAACGTAAACCAATCTAAGACTTAAGACGGATTTTTGAATGGTGCCTGTCACCTCTTCTTTTTCGACCGTTTTCGCTTTGTTGGGCTCGAGCCCAAGAGGAATATAGGTTGGTACATAGGATAGGTATGTATCAAGATAGAAAGAGGAGTGAAATGAATTGATGTATCATTCAATCAACATGCCTGTTAATACTCAATTTGGACCTTATGAAGGATATCAGGAATTTGAACGTATTGGACCATTAGGTGCAGGCCTAATCGGTGCAGGGTTAGGCTATTTAGGATCAAGCTTAAGTGGTGGAGGAAGCAGCGGCGGCTTCTACGGGCCAGGTGCTGGATTTGGGCCGGGCTTTGGATTCGGGCCAGGCGCTGGGTTCGGACCGGGCTCTGGGTTCGGGCCAGGCGCTGGGTTCGGACCGGGCTCTGGATTTGGACCGGGGGCTGGGTTTGGACCGGGCTCTGGGTTCGGGCCAGGCGCTGGGTTCGGACCGGGCTCTGGGTTCGGGCCAGGCGCTGGGTTCGGACCGGGCTCTGGATTTGGACCGGGGGCTGG